>JBAQOL010000040.1:0-39915 GCA_049304775.1 Ferribacterium limneticum | reverse complement strand
CCGGTCAGAAGTCCGCTGCACGCATGTGAATGTGACGCGCCCATTACGTCCGTTTCGGCTTACTTCCCCGTTACAGCCAATTCCAAAGGCTTAACGTACTTTAATTTCCCTTTCGTCAAACGTCCCCATCCACACCTACACCCGCGCCGAGGCAATCGCCGATGGCGTTCTCGTCGATCTGATGCAAGACGATATGCTTTCCGTTTGCCGCCAGCACTTCAAACACCCGATAGCCTGCACGTCGGCCGTTTTCGCCATCATGCAAAAGGCCGTCGAGAATCCGCGCTACTGCAACGACTACGCCGGAATTCTCCATGACATGCTTTTCATGTCCAAGGCTATGGGCCGCAGGCTGGATGCCTCGACCGTGCTTTTCCGGGTCATCATCGCCGGCGCCGGCCGTTCCCGCTATCACGACTTCAAGCTGAACGTCGGCCCGGGCGACCAGGGCGAACCCGTCGTTACTCTTCTTCTGCCGAACGAGGATTAACGCCATGACTCAAAACCTGAACAGGCCTCAAGCTGAACCGGCGCACCAGTGCGTGAACTGCCGGTTTGAAAAAACCGAATGGAGAGAGAGCGCCGAGGATGAAGGCGCTGGCGTAGTCATGAGCTACTGCAAGGCGCAATGCGTATGGGTGAATATCCATCGGCCCCGCACCTGTGCCTTTTTCACGATTGCGCCAACTCATCCCGGCATTCGCAATGTCGAACGCCTTTTGACGCAGCAAGGGTTTTTATTTGCTCATGTTGATCTGGTCGGCTGGAAGATTTTCGACGCCCGGGGCGTTGAATGTACCTGGCTTGAATACTGGATTGATCCGCACGCTAACCGCTTCCATATGAACGTCGACAAGCTGCGCGATGGCGCCGCGAATTTCGCCGAGGTGGTGAAGCTGTGGCACGGCACCCACGTTGACTATTGACCAGTCCCGGAGTTGATCGCGATGGATTCTCGAATCGGAATGTTGATGCGCGACGGCCAGCCCGTCTATTACGCCTTCGCCAACGGCCACGACAAGCCGCCCATCGAGGGCAACTTGTCGGCTGTCGAGCTGGCGCTAGGGCTTCGCCTTTCGGCTACGCCCAGCGCAAAGCCGGCGCCCCGTGATTTCGACGTGACCGTTACCCCGCGCATGCTTACCTACGGCTCGCATGGAACGAATGGCGCCTATACCGTGCCCGTGATCGCTACCACCCACGCCGAGGCCATCAAGCAGGCCCGCGCGGATCGCGGCGACCAGGAGGGCCGGTTTGCCGTGCCGGCCGACTATCGCGCCCGGCTTCGCAAACCCTAATTTCAGACTTCCCGGATCTGGCACCACCATTTTTGACGATGCCAGTCATAACCACACGCAAACCCAAGGAGTTCTTATGCCGTCCGTTATTGACCGAATCAACGCCGACCACATCGCCAACCAAGCCGCGCACCTGGCCGGCGAGAAGCTGGCCGGGCTGATGAAGCGCTATGCCGATGCTCGCCACGTGCTCGACCTGGCGAACAATCCCGATCCTTACTATGCCGGCGTTGCTACCCGCTTTGCTGTTGAGGATCGCTTGGCCGAGGTGAAGCGGTACATCAAGGAGCACGGCAAGGAATCCGCTCTCGCCTATTTTGCGACTATCGTCGAGGATGCCGAGGAAGGGGCTGTGCGCAAAACGCGCGACTAGCAACGGCCGGCGCTCAATCAAGGGCTGCGCCCTTGCGCCGCGCAGCTTATCCGCACCGGGCCGGCTTTCACCGGCCTTTTCGGTACCGTATCGCCGGTTTTGGCGATGGCGAAAGTGATACGGGGATCAGCTGCGATCGTGTATCACTTCCGACCTGCAGCCTCGCCAATTTTGGCGATGCTGGGCTGGAGTTATCGCCCTTTGTCGTCCGTGCGCTTTTTCTCGCTGACGGTCGTTTTGTGCTCCGGTGCCGGTGCTTGACGCGCTTTCTCATGACGATCAATCGACGGTGCGTTTGCTTCCGTATAACGGATGGTCATTTTTTCGTGCTGCGCGTACGTCGGGGCAAGCCCCTTGTTCGACTCGGGCGCAACATCGAGCATGAGCCGATCATGAATCACGGATTGCTGCGATTTGTCGTCGAATTGAACAACGAAATTCTTCGTTGAGAGCATAACCGGGCCGCTGTAGTTGCCGCGCAGCTCATCCGCCATAGCGAAGCTTTGGCCTTTGTCGGTAAGCACCTTTTGAATGGTTTCAAGGTCGCTTTCGCGTGACCGTAGCGGCTCGACCAGTCGCTGTTTAACCCAATCTTTCGCATCGACCTTGACGGCAAATCGTCCATCGCGCTCGATAACCGCCTGGGTCGTCGGGGCTTGCCAGTCTATCGAGTTGTCGTAGACAAAGACCGCATCGGCAACCTCGGCCGCTTTGGGAAGCAATGACAATGTGCGCTCGTACCGTTCCCGGATGTTTTTCTCGGGCACGCCGTGCCCGGTTGTGGTGCCGGTTTCGACCCGCTGTTTGACCCGCGCCACGTTCGTATCTGGATTGTCGGTCGTTATGAACGTGACCAGCACCGAATACCCTTGTTCTTTCAACCGGAGCATTTCATTGATGCGCGACGGGTGCGACATCACGGTTTCATAGGCGAAGGGCTTTCCGCTTTGGATTGCCTCATCCCGCAACTTAATCGCCGCATCGAAGGCGGCTCGATCTCGCGACGCCTGATCGGGGAATGTGCCCGGAAGGTCTTTTGCAACCTGGTCGGGATTGATAACGTAGGCCGGCACCGGATATAGCCCGCCGATAGTGGTTAGCCCGCTTTCCTCAAGTTCCTTGATTAAGGACGATTTACCGCTACCGTTCGGCCCCGCGAAAACAACCGCGTGCAAGGGAAGATCATCACTATTTTTATTGGTTGTCATTCATATAAAAAACGCGGCTAGGCCGCGTTTTATTGGAGTGTGAGGGGTCTATCGGCTTATGCCGGCTGCGCGCTTTTGGGTGCGTTCCTCGGGTGCGGCTTCCTGGTTCGAGTTCGCCGCAATATGCCGGCTTTTCGTCATAACCTGGCCCACCTGGGCAACCTGTTTGACGCGTTCTGCCCGGGCCTTTACTACGCCGAGGGACTTTTCAAAATTCCCGACAAATGCCTTGTTCCACTCCTTCACCGGCACGCCTAAAACTTTCGTTTCGTCCGTGAGTGCTTCGGGCGCTGCAAATCTGCGGTTGGTCGTGCTCATGGCTTTTGCTCCTGAAATCTATCGAGGCGCGATTGACAGTTGACATTATAGGCCGCTCCTGGTTCGTAAGCTACACCGCCAATTCTGGCGATGCTGGATCGGGTTCGAGGCGTGCAGGGCACGCAACCAGGCGAAGCCGTCTGCTGCCGGCTGGGGTTCGCCCGCTGGCGGGCGCTCCGGACCCGCAGGGCGGGCCGGGTACCGCATCGCCCGAACTGGCGATGCTCGATGCTGGCGCCCTTCCCCACCGCGCCGCCGGCCGATGCCGGCGCCCGTGGAAAACGTCGGCTGACGCCCGGCGTACACTCGCCGCGCTGCCGAGTTTCCCGACAGGTCCGCACCGTGGATAAGAGGCGGAAATCGGGCTGCTGATCGCTCACAAGGGGCACCGGCCGGCGCTGCCGTCCGGACCCCCTTAGCCGCTGGGCCTATCCCCGACCCCGGCCCGGCTTCGCCCGGCCCCACGGCCACGTCAACGGCCAGGTCAAAGGCAACCCCTCGACGAAAGCGCCGCCGGCCAAGGCCGGCATTCAGACGGCCAACGAGTTGGCCTATTGGTTTGCTACAGGCCGGTTTCGACCGTGCCACGCCTGTTTGCCGACCCGTCTTAAACGCATGCAGCACCCTACCCCGCTGACTCAAACACAGGGGCCGCAGTTCGCAAGGGCCGGCGCTGGCGCGCCTGAAATCCGCGCCCGTTCGGTCCTCGCCTTCGGCTCCGGTCCGCATGCGGCCTGTGGTTTCACCCTTGCGCCCCGCTTAAACCCCTGTGTTCCTCGACAGCACGGGTACTGCAAGCAAGACGGATCAACAAACAGGAGGAAGCACCATGCAGATCGAAGACCAATCGCAAACCAACACCAACACCCAGGACCGGGATGCAGCAATCCAGATCATGGGGTCTGAGGCGCAGTGGAACGGAAAAAGCAGTTAAGGCAACGTCATAACCTGGCGACTGGCAGGAATATGCCCATTCCGGCCAGTCGCGTTTCTCCAAACCGGTCAGTCAGCCAAATCCAGATATTGCGAACTGGAGTGCTCCAAAGCGGCCGTTGGCGACCTCACCCAATCGGCCAGGAAGCGTCATTCGGAGTTCTTCACCATTGCGGCCATTAGATGAACATCGCACAAGTTCGCGGATAGAAGGTCGGCAGTACAATTGCACTTGAAGGCAGGATTGTTAGGTTCGCTTTTGCAGGAGCGCGAAGGATTGCTGCCGAGCAATGCGCTGGCCGCAATCCCTCACTATCAGTGTGTGATCGACTTGAATCCCGGGTCGTTGAAATACTTGCCGTAATTGTCCAGCGCGGCAATCACCCTGACGGCGCCATCTGCGGGCTTGGCCTTTTTCGATTTGCCGGCCATTTGTTCCGCGCCGGCAAGCAGGTCGGCGACGATTATGTGTAACTGAGCATCCGCTTTTGGCTCCAGCTTGCAGTTGGCAACAATCTCGCCTACCGCTCCTTCGACCTTGTGTGCAAGGCCGCTGTAAGCCTTGCTCGGCAAACGGTTTTTGTGAATGGCTTCGAGCGATGCCGCCATTGACTGGCGAATGTCGCTGATGGCCTTACGCAGAGGCGCGTCGGTTTCCCATTTTTTCCCGGCGTTCAGTTGCAAGACGGCTGCCGCGCCGTCATGAGCGTGGGCGTGGGTATCGCCATGATCGTGTGCCGCTTCGCTCGTAGCAAAGGCATGGCCGGCGGTGGCAAGGGAAATGGCGGTGAGGACTATCAGGATTTTGTGTTTCATTATCAATGTTCTCCAAGCAGGTTTTCGATGGGAGCCGGCTGATACCGGCCTTGGTGCTTCAACGAACCTGCGGTGAAAATGTTCCGTGGGGACCCTCAATCACGGTGCAATTGCTCTATCGCCGAAGCCCCGGCTGGCTGGTTAAGCAGCAATTGAGCTAGGCGCGTCCGTTGCTCGGGGGAGAGTAGCTCGCGTTCTTGTAACAATTGCTGGATTATTCGCTTCTGTTGATCGTCCTGCAGACCCGCGATAGCAGCGCGTTCGGCATCGATCAGCGCCAGGTCAGGAGTCTCCGCAAAAATCGCGTGGATCAACCTGTCGCGATGAATGCGGATTGTCGTGGCGCTGGCACTAAGCTGGGCAAGGAAGATTCCCTCCGATGCATGCCAGTGGCGCGTTTGCTCCTCGGTCAGTTGCAGATGGCGTGGCAGGCCCGGAAACCTGTCGTTGCCCACTGTGCGATAGACGATGGCGCCGAGTACGCCGATGTTAATGAGCAGTGAAACGGCCAATATGGCCCGCAGCAGGGTGGGTTTCATTTTCTGGCTCCGTTGCGATAGCAGGAATCCGGGCCGATGCATAGGCCGCCCGGCGGCAGTGTATCGAACACGCTCATGGCCGTCACGCGTGGCATAGTGGCAGCGCCGCCTAACAGTACCGAACCCATGCCGATACCGAAAGCGAGAGAGGCCGCCGCTCCGATGGACACCGGCAGCAGCCGCCACCAGCGCGCGGGACCTTTCTTCTCCTGTGGGCTCCGTACAGCGGCGAGCCGTCCTTCGATTACCCCGGCCAGGTCGAAGCCTAGGGTTTCCTGCGGCAGATTACCAAAGTCTGCCGCCAGCGACTGCAGGGCGGCCAGTTGCGATGCGCACAGGGGGCACTTGGTGAGGTGGTTAGCCAGTTCTTGATGGGCGGCACTCTCGAGTTCGCCATCCAGATAGGTTGACAGCAGCAGCATGTCCGGTACGTGTTTGGTCAGCGGTTTAATCATGGGCGTTCTCCCCGGCATGGTGTCGAAAGTTGGCAAGGACGGCGGCGCGCGCGCGAGCCAAGCGTGATTTCACGGTGCCTGCCTCGATGTTCAGCGTCGCCGCGATGTCGGCGTAACTCATATTCTCCAGTTCGCGTAGCAGCAGGATTTCGCGCTGCTCAATGGGTAATTCGTGCAACGACCGATCTAGCAGTGCGATGCGCTGCCGCCCCGACAATTGTTCCTCGGGGAGCGGCGCGCCATCCTGCGGGTCGAACGCTTCTACCCCCGAAAGACCTGGGTCGAGCGGCACGAACTCGACAAGCTGCCGGCGGCGCAAGACATCAAGCGCTGCGTTGCGCGCTATTTGGAACAGCCAAGTACCAAAGCGTGCGTCTGGCCGCCACGTGGGCAAAGCCTGATAAGCCTTCATGAAGGTCTCCTGCGTCAGATCCATGGCCTCATCACGAGCATTGTTCATTCGCAGGATGAAGCGGAACACACGATCCTGATAACGGCGGACCAGCAGGGCGAACGCCTGCCGGTCCCCGGCCTGAGCCCGGGAAGCAAGCCCGTTTTCATCTTCGTCCATCCTTCAGTTCATCCGTTTCGCGTGGTCGTGGCTGACATATCCATGGTCATGGTACTTTCGATTGCAACGAATGGTGGCGGGAAAAGTTCCCGGCAATTAGTCAATTGGACTCCATATAATGCATATTCTGTCGGTGGGGGCCGAAATCGTGTAGTCACAAATTACATGTTGCGCTTTAAGGTTTTTGGGAGAGACATGCTAACTGGCCGTTAGCGCTGCACAACGCTGCCTGAGCGACAAAAATCTCACGTTGGATAATGAATGACTACTTTTCGTTATCCAAAGTTTTCCGCGAATGGCAGCTTTGGTTTTTGGCCACCGGCGGCTCAGGGCACCGAAGCGACTGTCCTCTCTTTGGATTCACCGCCGGAAAGCGGTCAGTGAAATTCCGATTCCCGAAAGCGGCCGGTCGTCACTGAGTGCAAGGTGCCCAATCCGGACCTTCGATACTCCAGAACTCCAACGGCAGGTTTTAGATTGGTGCAGCCGTTCGAATGACTTGGCGACCGAGTGCTGCTCGGCCTGCGCCGACCTTGAACCTGCGCTTCTACTCGGTCGGCAAAGAATCGGTCACCTGCCGGTCAGCCTAAGGTCACGTTGACCGTTGGTTCTCCGCTGACTAACGCGAACTTCGAACTGTGTCTCCCTTTGCGGTTGACATGCTTTACAGGCAACTAACCGCATCCTCGGTCCGGCAAGTGCCATAGTGAAGGAATCAAACTGCCGGCAATATCAACGATGCTTGAAGCCCGCCCAATGAGGATTTGGCTAACACCAAATCACCACCGTACATTTGCGCCAGGTCGGCGGTTATTGCAAGCCCCAGCCCCGTACCGGGAACCTGCTCGTCTGCGCGAACCCCTCGTTTGAGTACATGATCGCGTTCGGTCTCGGCGATGCCCTTGCCGTCATCATCGATGCTCACCCGGAGTTTGCCAGACTCGTCCGAGACTTGAATCTCGATCCGAGATCTGGCCCACTTCGATGCGTTATCGATCAGATTTCCCAGCATTTCCTGCAAATCCTGTTCTTCACCACGGAATGACAGACTGGCTTCATCAGGAATTACAACAAATACGAGATGGCGTTCTGCATGCACACGTTGCATCACCCGCACCAGTCCCTGGATCACAGGTTCAACGGAGGTGCGCATGCCCGGAACTTGTACCGATGCGGCAGCTTGAGCCCTGCTCAGGTGGTAATCGACCTGCTTACGCACGGTATCGACTTGCGATGTGACCAGACGTGCCAAGTCGTCATCTCGCTTCTCGGGAGCATTGGCGGCATTGCTGAGGACACTCAGCGGTGTTTTAAGCGCATGGGCAAGGTTGCCGGCTTGCGTTCGAGCACGCTCGACCACCTCGGCGTTTTGCGCCAGCACCGTGTTGAACTCATTCACCAGCGGCATAATCTCGCTTGGGAAGGTGCCTTCCATATTTCGGGCATCTCCGTGCCTGACACGCCCAAGGGCATCCTGCATGCTGCGCAGAGGGGCAAGCCCGACAAATACTTGCATTGAGGCAGCGAACGTCAATCCCATTCCCAGTATGCCCAATGCCAACCAAAGATGGCCTTTGAAGTCTGCGATAGGTGCTGTCATCAGACTTTCATTGGCCGCAACCATCAACATCAGGGAATGTGTGTCAATGGTGACAGTACGTTCCACCACTCTTAGAGCAACGCCATGGGGGCCTTCAATCCGATGCTGATAAATTTCCCCGTCCGCCGGAGCATCGGCCGGCACAACCAGCGTCTCATCCCATAGTGAGCGGGAACGCAACACAGCCTTAACGGGTCGCTCAACCGCAGCGGTGATGCGATCGATCTGCCAATACAGACCGGACAGGGGTTTGTTGAGGCGCGGGTCGCTCGGAAGCAATCGAACTTGGGCCTGGTTCTGCTCATCGAGAATTAGTTGGGCTGTTAGCTGATCCAGATGATTCTTTAGCTCCACATCGAACTGGGCTTCGACATGCTGATGAAAGAGTTGGCCAAGCCCCCAGCCCGCAACCAGAATCGAAATGACGATCCAGACAAGTGTCCCCGCCAAAAGGCGTATGCGTAGGGAGTTACGCAGGAATGCAATTTTCATTGCGCTTTGTTGAGTCGGTAGCCCAGCCCCCGCACGGTTTCGATCAGGCCCGGCGGTAACTTCTTGCGCAAGCGCGCGATGAATACCTCGACCGTATTCGAATCACGATCGAAATCCTGCGCGTAAATATGTTCGGTCAACTCCGCACGGGAGACGATTTCACCTGGATGGTGCATCAGGTAAGCGAGAACCCGGTATTCATGGCTCGTCAGCGTCAGGGCAGTTCCATCCACGCTGGCACGGCTGCTGCGGGTATCCAGCGTTAGCGGACCGCAAACAAACTCGGTACTGGCATGGCCGCCGGCACGGCGGATCAAGGCACGAAGTCTGGCCAGCAGTTCTTCCATATGAAAGGGCTTGGTCAGATAGTCATCCGCACCGGCATCGATGCCAGCCACTTTCTCTCGCCAGGTGTCGCGTGCCGTCAGGATCAGTACCGGCAAGGTGCGCCCTGACGCACGCCATTTCTTCAGAACCGTGATGCCATCCATCTGCGGCAGACCGATGTCGAGAACGATAGCGTCGTAAGGTTGAGTCTCCCCCATAAAGTGACCATCAACCCCGTTGTGTGCGACATCCACGACATAGCCGACCGACTTGATGCCTTCAGCAAGTTGTGCTGCCAGAGTCGGTTCGTCTTCGACAACCAGAATGCGCATCAGCGAGATTCCCCTTGGCGATGCGGCTTGTCATGCTTTTCCTTGATGCCGAGGATGGTGCCGTCTCGAGCCAGGACCTTCAACTTCATCAAGATGCCTCCCTTGCGCAATAACTTGATTTCATAAACCCACTCACCTTTTTCGCGGTCAAGTTCAACCTCCATGACCTGGCCGGGATACTCGTGTTCGAGTCGATCAAGAATCGTGCGTAAAGGCAGAACATCTCCAGCCTCAACGGCTTGACGGGCACGGTCATGGTCGGGCTTGTCCGCTGCGAAGCTGACTCCCGACCCCGGCAACGCCAGCGTCATCAGCATAACAAGACTAGCCAGGGTACGACGCCATTGGGTGGTGATTCTCGACAACATCTTCAACTCCGCAGTCTTCCAGCCGGATCTTTTAGCCCTTTGAACCTGAACGTAGGATGAACAAGCGATTCAGCATTCATTCAGACGGGGTGGCGCAAAGTGCGATCCACAGTCCGATAACCGCCAGGAGAAACGCATGAAGAATATGTTGGTCGTCACCTCAGGAATTGTTGCCATGATACTCAGTACCTCCACCATTGCCAGTCCTCGCGAAGACCTGCTGGCCCAGTATGCGGCAGCCGCCAAGGTAACAAGCTTTTCAGCGGCACGCGGCCAGGCCTTGCATACGCAGAGTTCTTCCGGCGGAAAGCCTGACACACCTTCCTGCACCACCTGTCACGGCAAGGACACCCGGAGTGCCGGACGGGCCCTGACCGGCAAGACCATCGAACCGGTCGCCGTGTCCGTGACGCCAACGCGTTATACCGATCCGGCCAAGGTCGAAAAGTGGTTCAAGCGCAATTGCACCGAAGTATTGGGGCGCGAATGTACCCCGCAAGAGAAAGGTGACTGGCTCACCTTCGTGATCGGTCAGTAATCCCATTCAAAGGAGACTCCCGTGCGCATTCCCTATCGTCCGCTTGCCATCGGCCTCGTGACCTTGGCTTTTTCTGCCCTTGTATTAGCCCGTGCCCAGGCCGGTGACCGCCATTTCTTTGCCCCGGTGGCCGATCCGATCGTCAAGGAGGAATGCGGTAGTTGCCACCTGGCCTTTGCCCCCTCGATGCTCCCGGCGCGATCCTGGCAACGCATGATGGGCGAACTGGACAAGCATTTCGGCGACAACGCCAGCCTCGATCCGGCCACCGCCGAGAAGATTACGAGCTATCTCGTTGCCAATGCCGGTGATGCAGGTGGCCAGCGCTACAGCAGCAAATTGCTCAAAGGCGTTACGCCAGGTGCCGCCCCACAGCGCATCACTGAACTGCCCAAATGGGTGAGCGAACATCGCAAAGTGCCTGATTGGGAGTGGTGTCACAAGGAGGTGCGCACCAAAGCGAACTGTGTCGCCTGCCATACCGCAGCAGAGCAAGGCTATTACGAAGAATGACCATTTCAGACACTTTCCTGAGCAGGAGGATTTCACCATGCGACCATTAACCATCACGGCATTGTTTGCCACTGTTTTCTTCTCCATTTCGAGTCATGCCCAGGATGTTCGCTCTGCCAATACCGACAAAGCGAGATGGCTATCGATTCCCGAAGTGCACGCCAGATTGGAATCCGCCGGCTATCGAAATATCGAGAAGATCGAACGTGAAAGCGGCAGCTATGAGGTCAAGGCCACCGACCAGGCGGGCCGGCGGATCAAGCTGTATGTGCATGCCCAAACGGGCGAGGTCATCGATCAGCGGCAGCGTGACATCAAGCGTGACAAATACGACGGTGGCTATGCAAAAAACAATCAGCGCAATTCGGCTGACTGCAACGAACGACGCTGCCGTGATGACTTGCCCCAACCGGGAAACCCTCAACCCGCCGCTGGAAAATGATCCATCAGGAGTTCTGACATGAAAATCTTGCTCGGCTTGCTTCTCGCCATCGTTACCGTCGCCTGGGGAATGGATGTGCTTGCCACAGGTGGAAGCAATGGCGGCACTCTGCCATGGGTAATCCGGCAGGAAGCGCTCTATCTGAGTGGCCTGCTATCGATCGCTTTGATGTCGCTGGCGATGTTTTTGTCCACACGTCCCGCTTGGCTCGAAACCCCGCTGGGCGGTATGGATCGAGTCTATCGGACCCATAAATGGGCCGGCATTTTCGCGGTGAGCTTCGCCGTAGTGCATTGGCTGGTAGAGGAAATCGTCGGAGACATTCTGAAAGCGATGGTCGGACGCGAAGGCCGCATACCAAAGGAGCAATTCACCGGCTTCCTGGAAGTGATGCGCGACCTAGCGAAGGACATGGGGGAGTGGGCGTTTTATCTTGTGCTGGCGATGCTGGTCATCACCTTATGGAAGCGGTTTCCCTATAAAACCTGGCGGGTAGTGCATCAGGCAATGCCTGTGCTTTATCTGATGCTGGCGCTGCATGCAGCTATGCTCGCTCCGACAGATTACTGGACTCAACCAGTCGGCATTCTCATCGCGTTGCTTGGCGCTGCCGGAATTTATGGCGCGCTGTACTCGCTGGTGGGTCGCATCGGGAGAGCACGCCGCGCCAGCGGGACAGTGACGGCCATCGAGCAACCTTCCCCGGATGTGCTTACCGTCAAGTGCCAACTCGACAATAACTGGCGAGGTCATCGCCCTGGTCAGTTCGCATTCATTACCTTCGACGAAAAGGAGGGGGCTCACCCATTCACGATCGCCAGTGCTGATCGGGGTGATCGAAGCATCAGTTTTCAGATCAAGGCGCTCGGTGATTACACCCGCACCTTGGGTAAGCGACTGGAGGTCGGTCATGCCGTCAAGGTTGAGGGGCCTTATGGTCGCTTCGACGTGGCCCGGCAGGATTCGAGCGCCCAACAAATCTGGATTGCCGGCGGGATCGGAGTGACGCCTTTCCTGGCCTGGCTAGATTCATTACAGCAGACGCCGAACCAGGTTTCTGCGGATTTCCATTACTGCACCCGTGATCGAACCAATGATCCCTTTGTCGCTCGCCTCGAGGCAAGCTGCGTCGCGTTGCCTGGCGTACGTCTGCACATTCATGGCGCCCAACAGGGCGAAACATTGAGCGCTGCCGATGTGGCTGCTGCGCAGACCGGCTCACGCCGGTCCGAAATCTGGTTCTGCGGGCCACAAGGCTTGGCAGAAAAGCTCAAGCATGAACTCGGGCGTATCGGGCGAGGCCGGTTCAGATTCCACCAAGAAGCTTTTGAAATGCGGTGAAACCCTTGCCGATCTAACCAAAGGAAATGAAATCATGAAAACCATCTCGATCATCCTGCTTGCCTTGTCCATGACGACCGTACATGCCGCCACCCCTGAGGACCAAGCGGAATCCTGCGATCAAATCAGGGAACAGATTCAGGCGCATATTGGCATTCCAGCCAAACCGAATACCTTGTTGCTGAGCAAAGTTGGAGCAAACAAGAAATGCCGTTTCACTTCTGCCGAGGCGTATCGAGCGGCGTGGGGTGACAAGCCCTTGCCCAAGGACGATCGACGTGATCGTCGCTCCAAGGGGCGCGAGCACGAAGATGATTGAAGCGGACGTTGATTAAGGGTTCCTTAAGCTGAACGTGAAAGACTGCCAGAATAATGACGCCACCTGAAATGACCTCTGCCTCCCTGCTGCTCTGGATCGTATTGGGTATCACGCTGCAAATCGCTTTGTGGCTCGGTATCAGCTTCTGGCGGCATTGGGGCGAGTATCAGGCGCTGCGCACGGGCATGGGGGCTGATGGGGGAATGGCCGTTCCCGGTAAAGAACCTATGCCTTCGGCATCCGAGCCGGCATCTGTCGCGGCGTGGAGTGGTTTCAGGGGTTTCCGGGTCGATCGCAAGGAAATTGAAGACGGTGCCCAATCCATCTGCTCGTTTTACCTGGTACCGGAAGACAAGCAACCGCTTCCATCATTCAAACCCGGCCAGTTCCTGACATTCCGTCTCGACGTACCCGCGCCCGATGGCAAGACAGAGCAGATCACTCGCTGCTACTCCTTGTCCGAAGCACCCCGCGCGGGGTATTACCGCGTCTCCATCAAGCGCGTACCCGCACCTGCCGGTGGTGCTTACCCCCCGGGCCGCTCGTCGAACTACTTTCATGACCACGTTCAGGTGGGTGACCAACTGCAAGTCCGCGCGCCTGGCGGCCACTTCCATATCGACCGCGGTGATGCACCAGTCGTCTTGATCGGTGGCGGCATCGGGATTACCCCCGTGCTGTCCATGCTCAACTGGTGTGTGGCCGAGCAACCTGGCCGGGAAGTCTGGCTCTATTACGGCTTGCGTAACAGCAGCGAACCCATCAAGCGGTCCCATCTCGAAGCGCTTGCCGCGACTTACCCGAACTTCCATCTGCGGCTATGCTTCAGTGATCCCTTGCCGGATGATCAACTTGGGCGTAACTACCACCACCATGGGCGCGTGGATGTCGCGCTATTCAGGACGGAGCTCCCCCTCAAACCCTACCACTTCTACATCTGCGGTCCCACGCCGATGATGGAAAGTCTCGTCCTGGGCCTGGAAGGCTGGGGCGTGCCGGAGAGTCGCATCCACTACGAAGCCTTTGGCCCGGCATCGATCAAGCGTTCGGCAAACCTGACAGCCGTTTTACCTGTGGCGGCAATACAAAGCGATATCGTCGTCACCTTTGCCAAGTCGGACAAACAGATTCCTTGGCAGCTGGGCATGGGGAGTTTGCTGGATTTTGCCGAGGCCAATGGGGTAAAGGTCGAGTCCAGTTGCCGGGCCGGAAGTTGCGGATGTTGCCAAACCACGATCAAAACAGGCGAAGTGGCTTACGGCCATGCGCCAGACTTTGATCCCGAACCAGGTAGCTGCCTGCTCTGCAGTTGCACCCCGAAGACCAGCGTGACTCTGGAGGCCTAGATGACCAACAACCTCTGGCGCAATCATATCCTTCCCTTTACTTTGCTGGTTGGCCTGCTCGGTGTGGCGACCTTGGTGGGCGACTATCTGCTGCATCGCTTCAATCTGGTCTGGATCGGGCGCTACCTGGGCATTCCGGGCACATTGCTCATCATCGGTTCCCTGATCTATTCGTTGCGCAAGCGCAAGATGATCACGTCGGGCAACATGAAATCCTGGCTCAGCATGCACGAAGTCGGTACCTGGCTGGGTTCTCTGATGGTCTTGCTGCATGCCGGCATTCATTTCAACGCCATCCTGCCCTGGCTGGCCACGGTGGCGATGGGTGTGAATGTCATCAGCGGCATGGTGGGCAAATTACTTCTCGGCCGTTCGCGTGAGCATGTCCTGGGAAAGCGTGACCACTACCAACTGCGGGGGTTGTCAAAAGAGGACATCGAGCGGGCAGTGTTCTGGGATGCGGTCACCCTGGATGCCATGACCAAGTGGCGCAAGGTCCACATCCCGATCTTCATCGTCTTCGCCGTTCTGGCACTGGGTCACATCATCAGCATCTTCCTGTTCTGGGGCTGGGTATGAGCCGCACACTGAAGTGGATCCTGGCCACCAACCTGATTGTGTTGTCCATTCTGGCTTTCGCCTATCCACACCTGATGGTGGGTCCCGGCAAGTTGATTCCCGGCCATGCAAAACTGGAGTCGGACTGCTTTGCCTGTCACGCCGCCTTCACCGGTGCCGAATCAGAACGCTGCGTCATCTGTCACAAGCCCGATGAGATAGGGAAACTCACCTCTGCAGGGTTGCCCGTCCAGAAACCCCTGACTTCGACACCGTTCCATCAGAAACTCATCAGTTCGGACTGTATCGCCTGCCATAGCGATCATGCCGGGGTGAAACGTTTCCGGCCGACCGGGCAGTTCAACCACCGCTTGCTGGAGAAGGCGACCCGCGACGAATGCCAGGGTTGCCACAAGTCACCCAAGGACAGTCTCCACCAGCAGATCACAGGCAATTGCAGTCAATGCCATAGCCTGGACAAATGGACGCCTGCCACCTTCGATCACACGAAGTATTTCGAACTGGATCGCGACCACAACGTTAAGTGCGCGACCTGCCATGTCCGCAACGACTACAGCCGATATACCTGCTACGGTTGCCATGAACATACCCAAGACAACATTCGCCGCAAGCACATCAAGGAGGGCATCCGCGACTTCGATAACTGCGTAGAGTGCCACAAGAATGCCGACGAACACGATATCCGAATGCCAGGAAGGGAGCGTGAGGGAAAAAGAAAGCACGGCAGAAAAAATGATGATGACTGACTCTGGCGTACCCAGTCTGCAACGCTATGCGTGGATTTCCATTGGCGCTGCAATTGCGACCATCCTGCTCAAGGGGGTGGCATGGAAACTCACGGGCTCGGTCGGCCTGCTTTCGGATGCCATCGAGTCCTTTGTCAATCTCGCGGGCGCAATCATGGCGCTGTGGATGCTCTGGCTGGCGGAACAACCTGCCGACGAGGATCACCCGTACGGACACGGTAAGGCCGAGTATTTCTCCAGTGCCTTCGAGGGTTTCCTGATTGTCCTGGCAGCCGTCAGCATAGGCTATACGGCAATCGGGCGATTCTTAAATCCCCAGTCACTCGACGCTGTCGGTATTGGATTGTTTGTTTCAGTGGTGGCCTCTGTCGTAAACCTGCTCGTGGCACGCTTGTTATTGAAGGCCGGCCGCGAGCACCAGTCCATCACATTGGAAGCCGATGCCCACCATCTGATGACCGATGTCTGGACCTCCGTCGGTGTCATCCTCGGGGTGGGGCTTGTGGCGATGTCAGGCTGGAACTGGCTGGATCCGACGATTGCCTTGCTTGTTGCCGCGAACATTGTCTGGACGGGATGGCAGTTGATGCATCGCTCAGCTTCCGGGCTTATGGACGCTGCTTTGCCGCCAGAGCAAAAGCGCCTCATTACCGAAGTCTTCGATCGCTACATCGAACAGGGCATCGCCTATCACGCCTTGCGGACACGACAGGCTGGACGACGGTCGTTCATCAGTTTCCATGCGCTAGTGCCAGGAAAATGGTCAGTTCAGGAGGCCCATGACTGGATTGAGCGAATTGAGCGTGACCTGAGGACAGCGATCCCCAACTGCCATATCACTTCCCATCTGGAGCCGATAGATGATCCATGTTCAATGGATGATCAGGCACTTGATCGGGTCAGGTAAGCCTGCCCTCGCTGGCGACCGCCTCCGCTTCTGAACTTCCCCAGGATAATCACATGACACTCAACGAACAACGTGCCATTCTCGCCCTATGCCTGCACGCAGCCTTTGCCGATGGCGTAAAGGACGATCGTGAACGCGAAGAGGTAAAACGCATTGCGGAATCACTATCCGAAGGCACCCCTGGCCTAGATATGGCCCGCCTGTATCAAGACGTCCTGCTCAAACGCCTGCCGCTGGACACGGCGGCAGGCACACTTTCCGATATCGGGCAGCGCCAGTTCGCCTACGAAATGGCAGTTTGCGTCTGCGAGGCTGACGGGCGCATGAGTCCGGCCGAACGCGCCTTCCTTGACGAACTCAAGCGTTCCCTGAATCTCGACGCTGGCCAATCCAGTGCAATCGAACAGGCGATAGATCCGATTGTTTCCGCCGCCGACTTGCCTGTGAAGCCGTTGGAACAAGTCGGCCCCCTGGATGCTGAACTGGACAAGACAATCCTCAACAGCGCCCTGCTTAACGGAGCACTCGAACTGTTACCCCCGTCCTGGGCATCGATGGCGATTATTCCGCTCCAAATCCGCATGGTGTATGGCATAGGTAAGGCTCACGGGGTCGAACTGGATCAAGGGCACATCAAGGAGTTCATCGCCGCCGCTGGAGTCGGGCTGACCTCGCAGTATCTAGAGCAGTTCGGCCGAAAGCTGCTGGGCGGCTTGCTGGGCAAGGCGGCAGGAAAGACCTTCGGGAAGATCGGTCGCGCTGCCACCGGCATGGCGTTCTCGTTCGCCACGACCTATGCGCTCGGTCAGGTGGCGAAGCGTTATTACGCCGGTGGCCGGACTATGAGTACCGCGTTGTTGCAGGATACATTCCAGAGCCTGCTGACCCCAGCCAAGGAGTTGCAGCAACAATATCTACCGCAGATCGAACAGAAGGCGCAATCACTGGACTTGGGGCAGGTAATGAATTTGGTGCGCGGAGTGTGACCCACGGATCGTTGTCTGCATCTCGAAATGTTGCAACGGTATCGGTGTCACCCAAAGAAGCTTCAAGTGAGTGCAATTTGCTGCTGATCTGAGCGATAGGTAACCGATGGATTGCCGACCGAGTTTAGCCGGGCGTCCAAGGTCCGCACTGGCCGATTAGTTCGCGTAGGCCGTCCGGCAGGTCTCCGAGTACAGCGGTCGTTCAGGCGGCTATCAGGAAAAGCCGTATGACCGCAGTTGGCCGGCTCGGGGCAGTGAGGGTGTCAATTTGATCGCCGAATACCAGACACTCACCTCGATCATCAGGCGCCCTACCTGAAGAAATTGAGATGTAACCGCGACCGGCAGGTCATGGCCGGGTGCTGTCTGTCAGCAAAGGTGGCAACCAACACAAAGCCATTGCGGGCTTCTGGCTATACCCAGTTTTCCAACATGATCGGCGCGGCGATCCGCTCGTAGTGGCGACTGTTGTTGGTAACCAAGACGGCGCCGGCAGACAATGAGTGGGCGGCGATCATCATATCCAATTCGCCGATTGGTTGCCCCGAGCTGACCAACTGGTGGCGGATGTCAGCGTACCAATCCGCCGCCTCGGCATCCCATGGCAAGACGCGAACAATCTTCAGAAACTGGCGCACCGCCAGATGCAGACGATGATCGGCCGGCAAGCGTTTCAGTCCGTATAGCAATTCGGCCCGCGTCATCACCGAGATGCAAACCATTGACGGTACGATGGCTGCCAAGCGACTCTCGATCGCGGGTGACTTTCCCTTAATGAGGTAGCTCGCCGTGTCGGTATCCAGCATGTGCAGCATGGTTAAGCGTCCACCTCATCATCGAAGACACCACGCGCTTGCGGCACGACATTCATCGGGCGTTCTGCCATGAACTCGGTGGGTACATCGACGGTGTGCAGCAACTCGAAAAATACGCCCCAAGTCTTGGCGCCGGGCCGGTTCGAGAGCACAACATCGCCGGTTGCGTCATCGCGGGTGACAAAAACCTCTTCACCTTCAAAGCGAAATTCCGCAGGAAGACGAACCGCCTGGCTGGCTCCGTTCTTGAATAGCTTTGCAACGCGCGTCTCAATCATCGTCGACTCCCGTCCAAGTGGATAATATATACGTCAGTATATACCTACGGTCAATCGATCTCAATATTCCCTGCGAACGGCCAATTTAAATAGTCAATTCATGGTCGGCCAAATAACTGTCATTTTCAGAAGACGAATGCACCAGTTAATTAGGTGTGGCGGCTGTTGTGCGGCCAGCTCCTGACAGTCCAATATCAGAAGTGATCTGCACCAATCTCGACTATGCTCAATACTCGTGTGCACCAAAGCGAGGTGAGCATGGCGACCGACACCCCACGGATTCCCGAGCAAGGCGTGGCCACTCTGCCTGATGAGGCTTGGGAGCGTGCGCGCCGTCGTGCGGAGATCATCGGCCCGTTGGCGCAGTCGGAGACGGTCGGGCACGAAGCGGCCGATACGGCGGCTCAGGCGCTGGGCTTATCTCGGCGGCAGGTGTACGTTCTGATCCGGCGTGCCCGGCAAGGCAGCGGCCTCGTGACGGATCTGGTGCCCGGCCAGTCCGGTGGCGGGAAAGGCAAGGGGCGCTTGCCGGAACCGGTCGAGCGCATCATCCGCGAGCTACTGCAAAGGCGGTTCCTGACCAAGCAGAAGCGCAGCCTGGCGGCCTTTCACCGCGAAGTCACTCAGGTGTGCAAGGCTCAAAAACTGCGAGTGCCGGCGCGCAATACCGTGGCCTTACGGATCGCTAGCCTTGACCCGCGCAAGGTCATTCGCCGGCGGGAAGGCCAGGATGCCGCTCGTGACCTACAAGGTGTTGGCGGCGAGCCTCCTGCCGTGACCGCGCCGCTGGAGCAGGTACAGATCGACCATACGGTCATCGACCTGATCGTGGTCGATGAGCGCGATCGGCAACCGATTGGCCGCCCGTACCTGACCCTCGCCATCGACGTGTTCACCCGCTGCGTGCTCGGCATGGTCGTCACGCTGGAAGCACCGTCTGCCGTTTCGGTTGGCCTGTGCCTCGTGCATGTCGCCTGCGACAAGCGTCCTTGGCTGGAAGGGCTGAAGGTGGAAATGGATTGGCCGATGAGCGGCAAGCCCTTGCTGCTCTACCTGGACAACGCGGCCGAGTTCAAGAGCGAGGCCCTGCGCCGGGGTTGCGAGCAGCATGGCATCCGGCTGGACTATCGTCCGCTGGGACAGCCGCACTATGGCGGCATCGTGGAACGGATCATCGGCACGGCGATGCAGATGATCCACGACGATCTACCGGGAACAACCTTCTCCAACCCGGACCAGCGCGGCGACTACGATTCCGAAAACAAGGCTGCCCTGACGCTGCGCGAGCTGGAGCGCTGGCTCACATTGGCGGTAGGCACCTACCACGGTTCGGTGCACAACGGCCTGCTTCAACCACCGGCGGCGCGGTGGGCCGAGGCCGTGGCGCGTGTCGGCGTGCCGGCCGTCGTCACCCGCGCCACGGCGTTCCTGGTTGATTTCCTGCCCATCCTCCGTCGTACGCTGACCCGCACCGGCTTCGTCATCGACCACATCCACTACTACGCCGATGCGCTCAAGCCGTGGATAGCTCGGCGCGACCGCCTGCCTGCGTTCCTGATCCGGCGCGACCCGCGCGACATCAGCCGTATCTGGGTGTTGGAACCGGAAGGGCAGCACTACCTGGAAATCCCCTACCGCACCTTGTCGCACCCGGCGGTCACGCTGTGGGAACAACGACAAGCTCTGGCGAAATTGCGTCAGCAAGGGCGCGAGCAAGTGGATGAATCGGCGCTGTTCCGCATGATCGGCCAGATGCGCGAGATCGTGACTGCCGCGCAGAAGGCCACGCGCAAGGCGCGGCGCGACACGGATCGACGCCAGCATCTCAAGGCGTCGGTTCCGCCGAACAAGCCGACGCCGCCGGAAACTGATGTTTCCGACCCGCAGGCAGACAAGCAGCCTCCGGCAAAACCTTTCGACCAGATTGAGGAGTGGTAGCCGTGGACGAATATCCCATCATCGACCTGTCGCACCTCTTACAGGCGGCGCAGGGATTGGCCCGGCTGCCGGCGGACGAGCGCATCCAACGCCTTCGCGCCGACCGCTGGATCGGCTATCCCCGTGCGGTCGAGGCTCTGAACCGGCTGGAAACCTTGTATGCGTGGCCGAACAAACAACGCATGCCCAACCTGCTGCTGGTTGGCCCGACCAACAACGGCAAGTCGATGATCGTCGAGAAATTCCGGCGCACGCATCCGGCCAGTGCCGACGCCGACCAGGAGCACATCCCGGTGCTGGTCGTGCAGATGCCATCCGAGCCGTCGGTGATCCGCTTCTACGTCGCGCTGCTCGCTGCGATGGGCGCGCCCTTGCGCCCACGCCCACGGTTGCCGGAAATGGAGCAATTGGCATTGGCCTTGTTACGTAAGGTCGGTGTGCGTATGTTGGTGATCGACGAACTACACAACGTCTTGGCCGGTAACAGCGTCAACCGCCGGGAATTCCTCAATCTACTGCGCTTCCTCGGCAACGAGCTACGCATCCCCCTGGTCGGAGTCGGCACGCGCGACGCCTACCTGGCCATCCGCTCGGATGACCAATTGGAAAATCGGTTCGAGCCGATGATGCTGCCGGTGTGGGAGGCCAACGATGATTGCTGCTCGCTGCTGGCCAGCTTCACGGCTTCGCTCCCGCTGCGCCGCCCCTCGTCGATTGCCACGCTAGACATGGCTCGCTACCTGCTCACACGCTGCGAGGGCACCATCGGCGAACTGGCGCACCTGTTGATGGCGGCGGCTGTCGCTGCCGTGGAAAGCGGTGAGGAAGCAATCAACCACCGCACGCTCAGCATGGCCGACTACACCGGCCCAAGCGAGCGGCGACGACAGTTCGAGCGGGAACTGATGTGAAGCCAGCGCCGCGCTGGCCGCTGCATCCGGCTCCCAGAGAAGGCGAAGCCTTGTCTTCGTGGCTCAACCGCGTGGCCCTTTGCTATCACATGGAAGTGTCCGAGCTGCTGGAGCACGATCTTGGTCACGGCCAGGCTGATGACATGGATACCGCGCCACCACAGTCGCTGCTGACAATGCTCTCCCGGCGGAGCGGCATCGAGCTGGATCGGCTGCGTTGCATGAGTTTCGCCGGCTGGGTGCCTTGGTTACTGGACAGCCTTGATGATCAGATTCCTGACGCTTTAGAAACCTATACGTTCCAGCTCTCGGTGTTGCTGCCGAAACTCCGCCGTAGGACGCGATCTATCACGAGCTGGCGCGCCTGGCTGCCCAGCCAGCCATTACATCGCGCCTGTCCACTCTGCCTGAACAATCCGGCAAACCAAGCCGTATTGCTTGCGTGGAAGCTGCCCCTGATGCTGAGCTGCCCGCTGCATGGGTGCTGGCTGGAATCGTATTGGGGCGTGCCTGGGCGGTTTCTCGGCTGGGAAAACGCCGACGCCGACCCACGCACGGCCAGCGACGCGATTGCGACGATGGACCGGCGTACCTGGCAGGCACTGACGACCGGCCATGTTGAGCTGCCGCGCCGACGCATCCACGCCGGATTGTGGTTTCGGCTGCTACGCACGCTGCTTGATGAGCTGAACACCCCGCTTTCGGCGTGCGGAACCTACGCGGGGTATCTCCGCCTGATCTGGGAACGCTGTGGGTATCCGCTGCGTGCTGGGCAAAGTCTGTGGCGACCGTATGAAACCCTGAACCTAGCAGTAGGGTTGCAGATGCTGGAGGCTGCGGCAACGGCAATCAGCTTGATCGAGGTGAGGGATATAAGCCCGCCTGGCGAGCATGCAAAGCTATTCTGGTCCGAGCCCCAAACCGAGTTCACCAGTGGCCTGCCGGCGAAAGCGCCGAAGCCCGAACCCGTCAATCACTGGCAACGTGCAGTCCAGGCCATCGATGAAGCCATCATTGAAGCGCGGCACAACCCCGAGACGGCACGCTCGCTGTTCGCGTTGGCTTCCTATGGTCGGCGCGACCCAGCTTCCCTGGAACGGTTGCGAGCCACCTTCGTGAAGGAAGGCATCCCGCCGGAATTTCTGTCACATTACGAGCCTGATGGACCCTTTGCATGTCTTAGACAGAATGACGGGTTAAGTGACAACTTTTGACGGCCTGAGCTTTCCGGCGCACACTGTCACATAATCGAACGTATATGTGACAGGTGCGACATGCTGATCGGCTACATGCGGGTATCGAAGGCGGACGGCTCCCAGGCCACCGATTTGCAGCGCGACGCGCTGATCGCCGCCGATGTCGATCCAGCACATCTCTATGAAGATCAGGCATCCGGCAAGCGCGAAGACCGCCCCGGCCTGGTAGCCTGCTTGAAGGCATTGCGGCCGGGAGACACGCTGGTCGTGTGGAAACTGGATCGGTTGGGCCGCGACCTGCGGCATCTCATCAACACTGTGCACGACCTGACCGGACGTGGCATCGGCTTGAAGGTGCTGACCGGGCATGGTGCCGCCATCGACACCACGACCGCCGCCGGCAAGCTGGTCTTCGGCATCTTCGCGGCGCTGGCCGAGTTCGAGCGCGAGCTGATCGCCGAGCGCACGATTGCGGGCTTGGCCTCGGCGCGGGCACGCGGCAGGAAAGGCGGTCGGCCGTTCAAGATGACGGCAGCCAAGCTGCGGCTGGCCATGGCCGCGATGGGGCAGCCCGAAACCAAGGTCGGCGATCTATGTCAGGAACTCGGCATCACGCGGCAGACCCTGTATCGACATATCTCACCGAAAGGCGAATTGCGCCCAGATGGGACGAAACTACTCAACCGTATCTGAGCGGTCGGCATCAACCTGACGGCGGCGAATCGCAAGTGTTCTGTTCGGCGCTGGTTTCGGTCGCGGCCTTGGCCCGCGCCTGGAAGTGCTGATAGCACTCCAACCCGCAGAAGTGCTCGACGTACTCCAAGCCTTCCGGGGTAAAGGCGGCATCGAGCGGGATTTCCTTGCAGCACACGCAGCAACTGGTGGCAGTCGGATCATTTGCATTCATGGTGGCACCCCTCCATTGACTGACAAAGGCGGCGAATGCCACCGCCGGCATTGCCTTGGCGAACAGGAAGCCTTGTCCCATATCGCACTCCGCTTGCCGCAACAGTGCGAGACTGGTCGGCGTCTCCACGCCCTCGGCCACCACGTCCATGCCCAGCCCGTGCGCAAGCTGAATGACGGAGTGCACGATGATCCGGTCGCGGTGATCGGCGGCGAGTCCGGCGACGAAGGATTGGTCGATCTTCAGCGTGCCGATCGGGCAGCACTTCAGGTGTTGCAGGCAGGAATAACCCGTCCCGAAGTCATCGGCGGCGAAGCGTACACCGATCTGTCGCAAGGCTTCCAGGGCGGGGAAGATCGTCGGATCGCCGAACGCGACCGATTCGGTCAGCTCGATTTCAAGATACTCGGCGGGCAACTCGGCATCAGCCAGCACGCCCTTTACCCATCCGTCGAAATCCGGTCTCACTTGGCTCGCCGAAACATTGACGGCCAGCCGGAACGGTTGCCATGCCAGCATCCGCCACTCGCGCATCTGGCGGCAGGCTGCGCCCAGCACCCAAGCACCGATTTCAGGCATCAAGCCGGACGATTCGACCAAGGGGAGAAACTGGCCCGGCAGCAACAAGCCGAGCCTTGGGTGCCGCCAGCGCAACAGGGCTTCCGCACCGACAATCTGGTCACTGCGCAGATCGACTATCGGCTGGTAGTGCAACTCAAGCTGCCCGCGCACAACCGCCTGCGCCAACTCGGTCGCCGTCCATCCGGCGGGCTGCGAGGTCGTCATGATCCGCCCCTGAAGGCCCGCAGTAGCCGCGTCACGGACAGAGCAAACAAGCCGGTCAGCGTGAGGGCTGCAATACCCCAATGCTCCCCGATGAATGCGCCGGCTGTCGTTCCGGCCAGCACAACGGCGAGAATCGGCAAATGACAGGGACAGGTGAGCACGGCCAGCGCGCCCCACAGGTAGCCGGTGAACGGCTTGCGTGTCTTGGTCGGCAGGCGTTCCGGGCCGTTCATGGCAGACTCTCCGCGTGCTGTGCCGGCTCGGTCGGCAGGGTGGCCAACTGCGCTTCCAGATCGGCCAACGCTTCGCGCCGGTGTTCGACGAACTGGCGCAGCACGGCAAGCTGCGTGGCCGCTTCGCCGCCGTCCGCTGCATCCAGCGCCCGGCACAGCCGCGCCAGCGCATCGAGGCCGATACCCGCCTCAAAGGCAGCCCGCACGAAGCACAGCCGTTGCAAGGCCGCCTCGTCGAACAGACCGTAGCCGCCTGGGGTGCACGCCACCGGCCGCAGCAGTCCGCGCAGCCGGTAGTCGCGCACGATATGCACGCTCACCCCGGCATCAAGGGCCAGCCGGGACACCGTGTAGGCGTTCATCAAACACCTCCTTTGCCTCACCCGGCGCAGCAGGAAAGCTGCTTCACATCCTTGTTGAAGGTCTGCGCCGCGAGCTTCAAGCCTTCGACCATCGTCAGGTAGGGAAATAACTGGTCGGCCAGTTCCTGCACCGTCATCCGGTTGCGAATGGCCAGCGCGGCGGTCTGGATCAACTCGCCCGCTTCCGGCGCGACCGCCTGAACCCCGATCAGCCGCCCGCTGCCGGCCTCGGCGACCAGCTTGATGAAGCCGCGCGTATCGAAGTTGGCGAGCGCGCGCGGCACGTTGTCCAGCGTCAGCGTGCGGCTGTCGGTCTCGATGCCGTCATGGTGCGCTTCCGCCTCGCTGTAGCCCACGGTCGCCACTTGCGGATCGGTGAACACCACGGCCGGCATCGCGGTCAGGTTCAGGGTTGCGTCGCCGCCCGTCATGTTGATCGCGGCGCGGGTGCCGGCCGCCGCCGCCACATAGACGAACTGCGGCTGATCGGTGCAGTCGCCGGCCGCGTAGATGTGTTCCACGCTGGACCGCATGCCGGGGTCGACGACGATCGCGCCTTGCTTGTTCACCGTCACGCCTGCCGCGTCCAGTGCCAGGCTGCGCGTGTTGGGCGCGCGTCCGGTGGCGACCAGCAACTGGTCGGCGCGTATGTTGCCCTGCTCCGTCGTCAGCACGAACTCGCCATTTTCATAGGCGACCTGGCTGGCCTGGGTATGGTCCAGCACCTCAATGCCTTCCATGCTGAACGCCGCCGTGACGGCTTCGCCGATGGCCGGGTCTTCGCGGAAGAACAGCGTGCTGCGCGCCAGGATCGTCACCTTGCTGCCCAGCCGGGCGAACGCCTGCGCCAGTTCGACCGCTACCACCGACGAGCCGATCACCGCCAGGCGTTCGGGAAGGGTGTCGCTGGCCAGCGCCTCGGTGGAAGTCCAGTACGGCGTGTCCTTCAGGCCAAGAATCGGCGGAATCGCGGGATTGGCACCGGTGGCGATCAGGCAGCGGTCGAACGCCACCACGTGCTCGCAGCCCTCGTTCAGTTGCACGACCAAGCCGTGGCTGTCCTTGAAGCGGGCGGAGCCAGACAGCACGGTAATGGCCGGGTTGCCATCCAGAATGCCCTCGTATTTGGCGTGGCGCAGCTCATCGACGCGGGCCTGTTGCTGGGCCAGCAGCGCCGAGCGCTGGATGGTCGGGGCCAGCGCGGCAATGCCAGCGTCGAACGGGCTCTCCCGGCGCAGGTGGGCAATGTGGGCGGCACGGATCATGATCTTGGACGGCACGCAGCCGACATTGACGCAGGTGCCGCCAATCGTGCCGCGCTCGATCAGCGTGACGCGTGCGCCCTGCTCGACGGCCTTCAGTGCCGCCGCCATTGCGGCCCCGCCGCTGCCGATCACGGCGATATGGAGCTTGCCACCATCCCCGCCAGCCTTGTCATCACTGCCCAGCCATTCGCTCACCTTGCCGAGCAATCCGCTGCCCGCCGGAGCCACGGGCGCATCGGTGAGCGTAGCCCGATAGCCGAGTCCGGCCACGGCAGCGGTCAGCGTATCCGGCGATGTGCCGGCCTCGATGGCGAGCCTGGCGCTGCCCTTGGCATAGGAAACCTCCGCCGATTGCACGCCGGGCACTTTCTCCAGAGCCTCCTTGACGTGAACCGCGCAGGAGTCGCAGGTCATGCCGGTAATTTTGATGGTGGTCATTCATCATTCCTTTTCTGTGTTGGCTGCCGGCCCCCGCCGTCAGCCTTGTTTCGTGGGAAGTTCGCAACCGTCCGGGCCGCAACGGCGATTTGCCGGCGAAACCAAGTCCCAGATCGACACGCCGATCATCAGCGCCAGGCCGGTGTATACGAGGTGTGCTGTCCACCAGTTGCCAAGCAGCCAGACAGTTCCGGCGAACACGATGGCTGGCCCGATCATGCCGAGCAGACTGCGGTGCCATTGGCGATGACTGAGCCACCCCAATGCGTTCGCCAGCAAAGCCACGACAGCGAACAGTGGCAGCAGCTTGGAGATGAACAATCCTTCGTATTCCTGTAGAAAGCCCAGGCCGATGGCCGCGCCCAAGCTGGCGATGGCCGGGAAGCACGCGGCGCAGCCCATCGCGGAAACAACGCTGCCGAGTGCCCCAGCCTTGTCGGCAATGCGTGTGATCAGTCCCATGATCGCCCCAGGTTCGGGTTCAGTGGTTCACTGCTTGATGCTGGAGGGATAGCCCGCATCGGTGGTTGCTTTGGTGAGCTTCTGGACGCTGGTCTTGGCATCATCGAAAGTGACAACCGCTTCGCGGGTCTCGAAGGTCACGTCAACCTTGCTGACGCCTTCGACCTTGGAAATCGCCTTCTTGACGGTGATCGGGCAGGCGGAGCAGGTCATGCCCGGGACAGACAGCGTGACGGTCTGAGTGGCGGCCCACACCGGGGCAACAATGGCGGCGAGGGCGAGGGAGGCTAACAGTTTTTTCATGGTGAACTCCTGTGATCAATAGAAAAATGGCATGACGTAGGGAAATCCGAGTGCGACCAGGACCAGCACGGCCACGACCCAGAAAATGAGCTTGTAAGTCGCTCGCACTTCGGGAATCGCGCAGACCTCGCCCGGTTTGCAGGCTTGCACAGGGCGGTAGATGCGCCGCCAGGCAAAGAACAACGCGACCAATGCTGCGCCGATGAAAATCGGGCGATACGGCTCCAGCACGGTCAGGTTGCCGATCCATGCCCCGCTGAAGCCCAAGGCAACCAGAACCAGCGGCCCGAGGCAGCAGG
Organism: Ferribacterium limneticum; assembly: GCA_049304775.1. Classification (GTDB taxonomy): domain Bacteria; phylum Pseudomonadota; class Gammaproteobacteria; order Burkholderiales; family Rhodocyclaceae; genus Azonexus; species Azonexus limneticus_C. The sequence goes on along the minus strand of JBAQOL010000040.1, from coordinate 12,375 downwards.
TCGAGGCGAGGATGGCAGCTAGCCCGCCAGCGAAGAGCGCGCCGCGCCCGTTTTGTGGTTCAGACATGCGCTTGTCCTTTCGAATTTGAATTGGATAGCGTAAGCTTACTTCCGTAGTCATGTACGGAGTCAAGCGATATGGAAAATAATTTGGAGAACCTGACCATTGGTGTTTTTGCCAAGGCGGCCGGGGTCAACGTAGAGACCATCCGGTTCTACCAGCGCAAGGGCTTGTTGCCGGAACCGGACAAGCCTTACGGCAGCATCCGCCGTTATGGCGAGGCGGATGTAACGCGGGTGCGCTTTGTGAAGTCGGCCCAGCGACTGGGCTTCAGTCTTGATGAGATTGCCGAGCTGTTGCGGCTCGACGATGGCACCCACTGCGAGGAAGCCAGCAGCCTGGCCGAGCACAAGCTCAAGGACGTGCGCGAAAAGATGGCGGACCTGGCACGCATGGAGGCCGTCTTGTCTGATCTGGTGTGCGCCTGCCATGCACGAAAAGGGAAAGTTTCGTGCCCGCTGATTGCGTCGCTACAGGGCGGAGCAAGCCTGGCAGGGCCGACTATGCCTTAGCGTGCTTTATTTTCCGTTTTCTGAGACGACCCCATCCAGCCTGTCCGCCAAGACATGCTCAGATGTTTGCGTCAGCACATCCAGACTGACGAGCGTCTGGCGAACCTGCGCGTTGGCTTGCCAGAGCTTGGCTCCTTCGTCCTTGTCGCTTTGCGTATAAGGTAGCGTGCCAACAAAGAACGCCAATGCCCATCGGTCTTCATCCGACAACGCGCCAAAGCCCTGCATAGCGGTGCCCTGGACACCGTTGCTGATAATTTGGTGTAGCGCGAATAAGCTGCGCTCGCGCGCCCGCATGTGATCGGCCAGCGCGGTCGGCTTGGGGTTGAGGGATGCCGCTAGGGGGCCATCACCGCGCCCTTGCTGACCGTGACAGGCCGCACACTGGGCCTGAAACAACTGCCCTCCCTTCGCTAAGACCGGCATGGCAGTCGGTGCGACTGGAAACGGGTACGCCTTTTGCACCGCACTGGACAGCGCGTGCGCCAGTTTTGCTACGCTGGCCGGATCGGCTTTGGCAGCTACCGCAGCACGCAAAGCGGTCGCTTGTTGCAACAAGCGACCCTTGTCGGTCTGGTCAGGTAATTCTCCCAGTTGACGTTCGGCTGTCGCTGAAAATTCCTGCATTTCAGCGTACTCCGACGATTTCAGGACCACACCGTTGGCTACCGCGCCGCCGTAATCGACGGCGACGTAGTCCAGAAGTTGCCAAATCTGTTTGGCTTTGAGTTCGGTGGTGTTGGCTGCGTAGCTTGGCCCGCCGATTAACGAGCAAATCGCCAACAGCAAAGCCATCAGCCAGCGATAGGGTAATCGGCAGGGCATGGGAATTCTCTGGTTAAATCATTGAGAATGATTATAATTCGCAATTGATCCTGTGTCCATCCTCTTTTCCCGGGTCTGCATCTGCATGATGAGCAAAGCAGCGCCCGACGTGATCGCCACGTCAGCGAGGTTGAAGGCGGGCCAGTGCGCGAGCCGCCAATGGAAGTCGAGGAAATCAACCACCTGTCCACGCAACATGCGATCCGCCACATTGCCGAGCGCACCACCAAGGATCAGGCTGTAGCCCATCGCTTCGAGACGTGGCCGTTGCTGGCACAGCATGCGACCCAGCCAAGCAGAAACAACCAGACCCAACGTGATGAAAAAGTAACGTTGCCAGCCGCCAGCGTTCGCCAAAAAGCTGAACGCCGCACCCGGATTCAGGACGTGAACGAGGTTGAAAAACGGAGTGATTTCGACTTGCTCACCGTAGGCAAACGTGCGAATGATGGCGAACTTGGTGAGCTGATCTGTCATGACAATAGTGGCGGCCACGGTGAACCAGATCCAGGCCGACGTGCGACGAGCCGATTGCCATACAGAGGCGGCCAGCGGAAGCAGCCACCGGGCGAGTGCCGTGCAGCTCCATCCCAGCGCCCACCCCGCCAACACATCCGCCGGGAAGTGCATTCCCGCAGCGATGCGCGACCAGCCGACCAACGTGGCATATAGCACCAAGCCGACGCGACCATGGCGGCCCATCAACGGCCAGAGTGCACCGACCACCAGCGCGGCATAGGTGGCATGCCCGCTGGGCAGGCTGTAGTGAAGCTCTTTGTCCCCGATGACGCGCACCAGCTCGCCAAGGACGGCAGGCGGGCGTGGAAAGTCGAACCATAGCTTCAAGACGGTGGCGACCAATAACGCCAGCAAGAAGGCCGCGCTAAAACCAATAAGGCGATGCCGAACGGCCGTGCCACGCGCCGCGTTAGTAGCCGATTTCGACCACCACCACAGACCCAACAGCATTAGCGGCGCTGTCCAGTAACTTCCCACGAGGCTAAAGAACCATGCCAGTGGTTCCAGCGTGGCGGGCGTGCCTGTGTTAATGACTTGAAACAACGCGATGTTCAGGCCACCCCAGTCATAGAGAAAGAGTTTCCAGCTCATCGACGCAACAGCCTCAAGCCGTTGCCGACAACAAGCAAGCTGGCACCCATATCGGCGAACACAGCCATCCACATGGTCGCGTGACCCGTGAAAGTGAGCACCAGAAATACCGCCTTGATGCCAAGGGCCAGCACAATGTTTTGCATCAGCACCTGTGCTGTCGCACGCGACAGACGCACGAAGGTCGGAATCTTGCGCAGGTCATCGTCCATCAGGGCCACGTCGGCGGTTTCAATGGCGGTATCTGTGCCTGCCGCTCCCATTGCAAAGCCAATGTCCGCACGCGCCAAGGCCGGTGCGTCGTTGATGCCATCACCGACCATGCCAACCTTGCCATTTCTGGACAATTGCTCCACTTCGCGCAGTTTGTCGTCAGGCAGTTGGTTGCCTTGCGCACGGTCAATGCCAGCTTGTGCGGCAATGGCCTGTGCCGTGTGGGGGTTATCGCCGGTCAGCATCACGGTGTTGATGCCCAGAGCATGCAGCTCGGCGATGGCTCTCCTGCTGCTGTCCTTGATGGTGTCCGCAACGGCGAATAAGGCATGTACCCCTTTTGCGCCTACCAACATCACGACGGTCTTGCCTACGGTTTCCAGCGCCGCGATGCGCTGCTCCAGCTCTGGTGTGCACTGCCCCAGCTCTTCAAGCATTCGGTGGTTGCCCAGATAGTAGGTCTCCCCGTCGATTTGGCCTTGCACACCCCGACCGGGCAGCGCGCTGAACTCGGCCACGTCGAGCAAGGCAACTCCATCCCGCTGCGCAGCCTGTGCCACCGCCTTGGATACAGGATGATCGGAGCGGGCCGCCAAACTGGCAGCGATACAGCGGCTATCGGAGGCGAGTGCGTTGCCCCATGCGACAAAATCGGTTTGTGCGGGCTTGCCGTGAGTGACCGTGCCGGTCTTGTCCAGAGCCAGCCAGCGCAGCTTGCGGCCTTCTTCCAGATAGACACCGCCCTTGACAAGAATGCCGTGGCGGGCAGCGGCGGCCAAGCCGCTGACGATGCTGACCGGCGTGGAAATCACCAGAGCGCATGGGCAGGCAACCACCAGCAGAACCAGTGCACGGTAAATCCAGTCCATCCATGCCGCGCCCATGAGAAGCGGGGGTAGCAGTGCGACGGCAATGGCTAGGGCGAACACGAGAGGCGTGTACCAACGGGCGAACTGATCGACAAAACGCTGGGTCGGTGCACGGCTACCTTGTGCAGCCTCTACTGCGTGAATGATGCGGGCCAAAGTGGAGTTGCTGGCCAAGGCAGAGACGCGGTACTCGAAGGAACCAGATTCGTTGATCGTGCCCGCAAACACCGGATCGCCGGGGGACTTCTCGACCGGGAGGCTTTCGCCCGTGATCGGGGCTTGGTTGACCGTGGAGCGTCCGTCTAGCACCTCGCCATCGAGCGCGATGCGCTCACCCGGTTTGACCCGGACTCGGCTGCCAATGGCGATTTGCTTGGCACTTACCTCTCGCCAAGTGCCGTCAGGCTGCTGCACCGTGGCCTGCTCCGGGGTCAGGTCGAGCAGTCCACGGATGGCGTTACGGGCGCGATCCAATGACTTGGCCTCGATCACCTCGGCCAGCGCGAAGAGCACCATTACCATCGCAGCTTCGGGCCAGTGGCCGATGAACATAGCACCCGTGACGGCAATCGACATCAGGGCGTTCATGTTGAGGTTACGGTTCTTGAGCGCGATCCAGCCCTTCTTGTAGGTGGACAGCCCCCCCGTCAAGACCGCGACAAGCGCCAGAATGACGACTGACCAATGATTGCCGTCGTGGAACCAGTAGACCGCTTCGGCCGCCGATGCAGCGATGAGGGAAATGCCGAGCGGCCACCAGTTGGTCGGCGTTGTCACAGGGGACGCGGATGGCGACGCGGCCACGGCCTTGTCCTCGACCTGCGCCTCGAATCCGAGTGCTTGTAGTGCCACAAGCACATCCGGCAGAACCCCGTCAGCATGGCGTACCGACAACGTGCGCTGCATCAGGTTGAAATCGAGATTGGCAACCCCGGCCACGGTGCCGAGCTTGTTGCGGATCAACGCCTCTTCGGTCGGGCAATCCATCTTGGCAATGGACAGCTTGGTCGTCTGCCCGGCCGACGCCTCATCCATGCGCACAGCTTGCATGCCGATGGCCTTCAGTGCCTGCTCAACGGGAGACAGCGAAGGCAATTCGTGCCGCACGGCCAAGGTACGCTGCATCAGGTTGAACTCAAGACCAACCACACCCGCCAGCCCAGCCAGCTTGCCTCGGATCAGCGCCTCTTCCGTGGGGCAATCCATGTTCTCGATGCGGTACACCGCTTGAGCCGATCCGGTTGCCAGCGGGGCTTGTGCCGTGGGTTGGATGATTGGCCCAGTCGAGCAGCCACACCCCTTTGAAGCGCATTCGCTCATGGATAACTCCTTCAAATCGTCTATTCAGCCTCCATTAAAAACTCTATAGTCGCTATAGAGTCAAGTGAAAAATGGAGATTGAGGCATGGAAATCAGAATTGGCGACCTCGCCAAGCGCTCTGGGTGCGAGGTCGTGACCATCCGCTACTACGAAAAGGAAGGGCTGCTGCCGAAGCCAGCGCGAAGTGGTGGCAACTTTCGGTTGTACAGCGATGTGCACATCGAGCGTTTGCAGTTCATTCGTCATTGCCGTTCGCTTGACATGACGCTGAGCGAAATCAGGATACTGCTGGGCCTACGAGATAACCCTGCTCAGGACTGCGGCGACGTCAATGCACTACTGGATGTCCATATTCGTCAGACCGAAGAGCGCGTGGAAGCGCTGTTGCAATTGAAGCGGCACTTGCTCTCGCTGCGTGAAAAATGCTCGGGCGCTCGACGAATAGAGGCATGTGGCATCTTGCAAGGTTTATCAGATTGCGATCATCCGGGATGCAACGCATAGCATGAAGTGTCTCGCACGCCGACATTGGCCTGCGATTTTGGGCTCGTGAGCGGCCTGCCTAATTGGCATCGGAGAAGGTCGTGCGGCTGACTTCTGATATTCCGTGCTGTCGTCTTCTGAAAATGACAATAACATCGGTGTTTGTCATTATTGGCCAGGCCCTCTATAGTTAGCCAACTTCTGTATACCCATCTTGGCTAATCAATATGCAAATTGCCCGCATCTATCTCCGCGTCAGCACCGACGAACAGGATCTCACCCGCCAGACCAACATCGAGCACAGCACTAGGGCGGCCGGCTACTACGTCGCTGGCATCTACCGCGAGAAGGCGTCTGGCGCCCGCCCCGACCGGCCCGAGTTGCTGCGGATGATCGCTGACCTGCAACCCGGGGAGGTGGTTGTCGCCGAAAAAATCGACCGCATCAGCCGGTTGCCGCTCGCCGAAGCCGAGCAGCTGGTGGCCTCGATCCGCGCAAAAGGCGCGCGACTAGCCGTGCCTGGTCTGGTCGATCTGTCTGACCTGACGGCGGAAGCCGACGGCGTAGCGAAGATCGTGCTGGAATCGGTGCAGGAACTCCTACTGAAACTCGCGCTCCAGATGGCTCGTGATGATTATGAGACGCGGCGCGAGCGGCAGCGCCAAGGCGTGCAGCTCGCCAAAACTGCCGGCAAATACTCAGGGCGGAAGGCCAACGCCGCCACCCATCAGCGCATCTTGGCCCTGCGTCGCGCCGGCCAGACCATCGCACGCACCGCTGAGCTTGCCGGGTGCAGCATCAGTCAGGTCAAGCGGGTATGGGCGCTTCATCTGGCTACGACTTAATATGCTAATGCTAGTTCGAGCGTTTTCCTCCGCCCCTCGACCCAGTCAATGTGTCCGCCAAGGAAAGCCCGGTGCCCGTCAGTTTCCTCTCCAATGAACAGCGCGAGAACTATGGCCGCTACACCGGATCGCCCTCCGCCGAGGATCTGGCCCGTTACTTCCACCTGGACGACACCGACCGCGCCTTAATCGCACAAAAGCGCGGCGAGCATAACCGGCTCGGCTACGCCTTGCAGCTCGGGACGGTGCGCTACCTTGGCACCTTCCTGGATAACCCTCTGGACGTACCGGTATCGGTGCTGCACACCTTGGCCAAACAATTGGACATCGATGCAAGGGACGACGCGGGCGCCTATCGCGCCGGAAAACAACGCTGGCAGCACGCCGAAGAAATTCGCGTCCGTTACGGCTATGTCGAGATTACCGAGCGCCAGATTGGCTTTCGCCTGACGCGTTGGCTGTATGCGCTATGCTGGACCGGCACAGACCGGCCGAGCGTATTGTTCGATCGATCCACCACCTGGCTGGTGACGCACAAGGTCTTGCTGCCCGGCTGTAGCACCCTGGAGCGCTATATCGCCCGCCTGCGTAGCCGGGTGGAGGATCGATTGTGGCGCACGTTGGGCCGGGGCATCAGTAGCGAGCAGCAGGCAAGGCTGGAAAGCCTGCTGGCCGTTCCGGCCGGCAGTCGTAACTCGCAGCTTGACCGCTTGCGCACCGGGCCGGTATTGATCAGTAGCTCATCGTTGGTGGTGGCCCTGCTGCGGCTACACTCGGTACGCGAATTGGGCATCAAGCTGCCGGAGACAGCACATATCCCGGCAACCCGAGTAGCAGCTTTGGCCCGGTTCGCTGGCGCGGCCAAGGCCAGCGCCATCCTTCGCTTGCCGAATTGCCGTCGGCTGGCCACGCTGGTCGCCTTCGTCCACTGCCTGGAAGCCGCCGCGCAGGACGACGCCCTGGAAGTGCTGGAAGCGCTATTGCGTGAGATGTTCGGTGATGCGGTCAAGGCGGACAAGAAGGCGCGCCTGCGCACGCTGAAGGATCTCGACCAGGCGGCGGCAACCTTGGCCAGCGCCTGCCAAATGGTGCTCGACGGGAATCTGCCCGATACAGAACTGCGCACCAAATTGTTTGAAAAAATTCCGCGCGACATGCTCACGAAGGCGCTCGATGGCGTCAACGCCCTGGTCCGCCCTGCAGACAACGTGTTCTATCAGGAGCTGGACGCCAAGTACAAGACGGTACGGCGCTTCCTGCCAACGCTGGTCGAGCACGTCAGCTTTGGCGCCAATACCGCTGGTGGTCCGGTCGTTGCCGCCTTCGACTGGCTACGGGCCAACATGGTGCGCAAGAAGCCAGGCAATGACGCGCCGCGCGATGTGATTGGCAAATCGTGGCGGCGTCATGTGCTGCGCGAGGACGGCACTGTCGATTTCCACGCCTATACCTTTTGCGTCCTGGACGAGCTGCACATCGCGCTACGTCGGCGCGACGTGTTCGTAACGCCGAGCTGGCGCTACGCCGATCCTCGGGCCGGCCTGCTCGATGGCAGTGAGTGGGAAGCCACCCGGCCGATTATCTGTCGGACCCTGGGGCTGTCGGCCAGCCCCGACCCGACGTTGACGGCCCTGGCCGCAGAGCTTGACCGCACCTACCGCGCCGTCGCGGCCAGACTGCCCGACAACCCGGCGGTGCGGTTCGATAAGACCGGCGACAAGCACGATCTGGTGCTCAGTCCACTCGACAAGATGGAAGAACCGGCCTCGCTGCTTGCCCTACGGGAGACTGTGGCCGGCATGCTGCCGCGTGTAGACCTACCTGAACTGATTCTGGAAGTCGCAGCACGTACCCGCTTCACGGACGCCTTCACTCACATTTCAGAACGCACGGCTCGCGCCACCGACCTGCACGTCAGCCTGTGCGCAGTGCTGATGGCCGAAGCCTGTAATACCGGCTTGGAGCCGCTGATCCGTGGCGACGTGCCGGCACTGAAGCGCGACCGGCTGTCTTGGGTGGACCAGAACTACCTCCGCGACGACACGCAGGTGGACGCTAACGCGTTACTGGTCGCGGCACAAAGCCATCTGGCGCTCGCCAGTTTGTGGGGTGGCGGCGAGGTGGCCTCCGCCGATGGCATGCGCTTCGTTGTGCCGGTGCGCACGGTGCACGCCGGCCCCAACCCGAAATACTTCGGCATCGGTCGGGGCGTCACCTGGTACAACCTGATCTCCGATCAGTTTTCCGGCCTGAACGACATCACCGTTCCCGGCACGCTGCGCGACAGTTTGATCCTGCTGGCCGTAGTGCTTGAACAGCAGACCGACCTCCAACCAACGCAGATCATGACCGACACCGGCGCCTACAGCGATGTGGTCTTCGGCCTGTTTCGCCTGCTTGGCTATCGTTTTAGTCCGCGCCTAGCCGACGTTGGCGGGACGCGCTTCTGGCGGATCGACCAGCAGGCCGATTACGGTCTGCTTAATTCGATCTCGGCACATCATCTCAGCTTGCACAAGATTGAGCCGCACTGGGATGACATGCTGCGCCTGGTTGGCTCGCTTAAGCTTGGCCGGGTGCCGGCGACAGGCATCATGCGTACGCTCCAGGTCGGTGATCGGCCGACCCGGTTGGCGCAAGCCATCGCCGAGTTTGGCCGGATCGACAAGACGCTACACACGCTGACCTATATCGACGACGAAGCCAAGCGCCGGGCCACGCTGACCCAACTCAATCGTGGCGAAGGCCGGCATAGCGTTGCCCGGGCCGTCTTCCACGGCAAACGCGGCGAGTTGCGCCAACACTACCGCGAAGGTCAGGAAGATCAGTTGGGTGCGCTCGGCCTGGTGCTCAACATGATCGTGTTGTGGAACACGATCTACATGGAGGAAGCCCTAAACCAACTACGCGTGAGCGGTTTCCCGGTGCGGGACGAAGACGTGGCACGGCTGTCGCCGCTGCAACACGAACACATCAATATGCTGGGGCGTTATTCGTTTTCAGTACCGGAGGCGGTGGCCAAGGGTGAATTGCGGCCCCTGCGCAATCCTGCGGACGGCGAATAGATTGAGGACGTGGATGGGTCAATGACGACGGATGCCTTGACAGCAGCGCAGCAGCGGACGGCAATGCATTGACGCGTCATGCTAAGCGCTTAACGGTATTTTCCGTTCCACTGCGCCTCAGACCCCTAGTGCATGTGTTTGTCGCTCATCTGACGGGCGATCTCGCGGTGATAAGCACCAGTGGCATCCAGCAGCAACAAGGTGTGGCCAGTTGGAGCCGTATCCATCACGACGAATTTCTTTCCTGCCTCACGGATGACTCTCGAGAAAGCCTGAAATACTGCAATTTCCTCAGTACAGGGCGAGCGCAGGTCTTCTTCCAGAAGTGCCCGGCCCTGGGCATCCAGCGACACCCCTTTGGTTTCCAGTATCTGCTGGCGATAACGCTCGGTTTCCGCATGCGGATCGATACGGCTGACGGTCAGATGTTCAAGACTACCGACCAAGGTTTCCGATAAGTGCGCGGCAGGGTCTGAAGTCGATAGATGAACCGGCAGCCCGCGGCTTGCCAGTTCGACAGCGACGGCAGCAGCCAATGTTGTCTTTCCAACACCTCCCTTACCCATCAACATCACCAGACCATGACCATCAGCTGCAATTCCATCTACCAGAACTGCCAAGCTTGGAACTTCGGGGAGCACTGTTGCGGCCGGGACATCAGAAGCGGCAACTTCGGCATTGATAACGAACAACTTCTTGAGCGCTTCCAGACCGACTAGATTAAACGGCTTCAAGCCGACCTGATCGATTGGCAGGGCTTTCAAAGCTTCCGGAATTTCGAGCAAGGCAACTTGCTCCCGCTTGTAGATGGCTTTCGCCAGAAGATCGCCGCCCACGGCGGCCTCGGGCAAGACACCATTGATCACCAGGTATTGCTTCTTGAGGCCAATCCCCGCCAACTCGTCATGTGTCCGAGCAACCTCCCGCAGCGTTGCCGTCTGGGCACGTGCGACCAAGATCAGCCGGGTCCGCACGGGATCGGCCAACGCATCTACCGCAGATTTGTATTGGGTGCGTTGCTTCTCCAACCCGGCCAGAGGACCCAGGCAGGATGCATCGCCTTTACCCTCATCGAGAAAGCCCGTCCATGCCCCAGGTAATTGCAGCAGGCGGATGGTGTGTCCGGTCGGCGCGGTATCGAAGATGATGTGATCGTAGCCGGCAACAAGGGCGGAATCTGTCAGCAGCGCGGTGAACTCGTCGAAGGCGGCAATTTCCGTGGTGCAGGCTCCGGACAACTGCTCTTCGATTCCTTTGACCACGGCGTCAGGCAACACACCGCGCACCGGACCGACGATCCGGTCGCGGTAGGCTTGGGCGGCTGCATGTGGATCGATTTCCAGCGCAAACAATCCCGGAACAGCGTCAATCCCGACAATGCGGTTGCCGATTTCGACGCCAAATACCTGGCCGACGTTCGAGGCGGGATCGGTGCTGACCAGCAGCACGCGACGTCCTGCTGCGGCCAATTGGATCGCCGTGGCGCAAGCAATCGAGGTTTTACCCACGCCACCCTTGCCGGTAAAAAACAGATAGCGCGGCGGCTGTTCGAGGAATTTCATGGTGAGCCTTAAATGGTTAGCAGCACTTGGAACCGCTGCAACAGTTTGTTGCCGGCTTTTCCGGGGCGACCGCAGCGACATCGATTTTTGCCCAGCGCGCCAACTCGGTACGGTTCGGATAACGACCCGCCAAGGCAAACTCACCATCAACCAGAATTAGCGGCAATGCCTCTTGACCCGAGCGCTCAAGAAAGCCTTTGACGACGGCACTCTCAGCGAAGGCCATCGGTTGCTGAGCGAGATTGAAGCGTTCGATTTGTGCGCCCTGCTGCTTTGCCCAATCGACATCGGCAGAAAAGCTGACTAATTGTTGGTCGACATCAACGCCACACACACCGGTGCTGCAGCACAAGGCCGGGTCAAAAATTTGGATATTGGACATAGCGTGTTCCTTTGAAAATTTGAACGTGAATTCGAAATAAGGGGACGAACTAAGCTGCGGCTTGCTCGTGGATTTTCTTGGCTGCAGCCTTGACGTCAGCAGCGCTCATGGTTTCAAGCGGCAAGGCGACAAACGCCCGTACCCGCCGCTCCAACTGCTGATACGCCACTTCGAATGCTTCGACACGGGCCGCCATCGGCTCGACGTGTGCGGGGTCAAAAATCCCCCAATGCGCCGTTGTCGGATGCCCAATCCACACAGGACAGGTTTCTCCCGCTGCGCTCGCACAAACCGTAAAGATGTAGTCGATTTCAGGAGCACCTGGCACGGCAAACTCATCCCATGACTTGCTACGAGCTTCTGGCAAGGGAATGCCATGCTTTTCAAGCGTCTCCAATGCAACCGGATTCACTTTTCCTGACGGCTGGCTACCCGCTGAGTAAGCACGAATCCGACCTTGACCTAAGTAGTTGAATATCGCTTCACCAAGGATGGAGCGAGCGGAGTTTCCGGTACAAAGGACAAGAATATTGATGGTTTTGGACATGGCGTTGGTCAATAGCTGATTTTAGGAAGTCTTGTCAGGATCACAGGGAACAACTTCGATCCCGCAGGAAGTGCCACTGCAGCAGTGCTCGGTCAGGTAGGCCAGCAAGTCATTCATCGTTGGATAGTTGGCCGAGTAATAGACAAAGCGACCAGACTGATTAGCGCTGACCAAGCCGGCAATGGCCAATTCTTTCAAATGAAACGAAAGGCGACCGTTTGCCTCAGTTCCAAGGCATTCAGCAATGGCCCCCACAGAAAGGCCCTCGGTGCCCGCCTGGACGAGCAATCGAAAGATCTGGAGGCGGGTTTCTTGCGCCAGCGCGCCAAGGGCAGCAACTGCTTCTTTGATTATCATGTTTCAATATTAATTGAAGCATGGAAATGATTCAAGCACGGTTTTGTGACATGAAATATGTGCTGTCGTGAGTAATCCGGATCAATTTCAGGGGGTTTAGTTCAAGGCACTCCGCACCAGAAATTTTCGTCGGGCGAGCTCGAATGGCAGCAACGTCATGTGTAGCAGTCGCTCAAACGGCGCGCACCAAATGACCGCTGAGAGCGAAGACTAGCGAGGGTAC
>JBAQOL010000039.1:0-53524 GCA_049304775.1 Ferribacterium limneticum | reverse complement strand
CAGCGCCACCGGCGACAGGTCGGCCAGCAGCGCCACCGGCGACGGTTCGGCCAGCAGCGCCACCGGCGACAGTTCGGCCAGCAGCGCCACCGGCTACGGTTCGGCCAGCAGCGCCACCGGCGACAGGTCTGCCAGCATGGCTAACGGATGGTCATCCACTAGCGAAATCACGCCATCTCCAGAATACAAACAGCTTCATGCGGTCGCCGCTGCATTTGGTGTCGAAAGTCGCGCCCGCGCCCCGGAAGGAAGCGCCATTGTCCTCTGCTACCGAAATAACAAAGGCCATCTGATCCATATCCGCGCCAGCAAGGTTGGCGACAACGGAATCAAGCCGATGGTCTGGTACTCGCTGGACAAAAGCGGCGAATTTGTCGAGGTCAATTAATCATGGACCACGCATTCACCAATCGCCGGAGGCTGATCACCGGCAAGCGCCCGGTAGCCGAGCGCGTCAAGACGGCCTTGATCGTCATCACGTTGCTTGCCGCCTGGGCGACCGTCAGCGAGATGGACTATCAGGACGCCATCGCTGTTTCGCAATCGCATTGCTTGTATCGGGGCATTTGATCATGCAACGCACCATCACCATGCACACGGTCGACTTCGAAGTCGAGTTCGACGAATCCGGCGAAGTCGATGCGCTTTACATCGGCGCCGTCGAGGTAACCGAAGTGATTTCGGACATCACCAAGGACGCGATCCGCTCGACGGTCGAGCGCAACGCCGCTCGCTGGTTTGACGAGTACCGCGCCGAGATGGCCGGAGATATGCGGAGAGCAGCATGAGCGCCACCGCACAAGCCCACGCCGCAATTATCGCGGCCAAGAATTACGACCGCTGGGGTCCGTATGCCGCAACGGTATATGCGTCGCGCCGCGGTGCTTCCGTAGCAATGCTTTGCATGGCCATGGGGTTCGAGCATCGGCGCGCAATGCGTGCGCAGCGAGGTGCGGCATGAGAGTCATCACGATCACCATCGAGGGCTCTTGCTGCGGCTACGACGTCCACGAGAACGGCAAGAAATGCAACGGCCTGTCGTGGGACGAAATGCTAGGTCAGGTGGCAATGCTGACCATGCCGGCAGATCGCCTCGGAAAAGGTTTTGCGATGCGGACGCCAGAGGAATGGGCGGCCATCCGAGAAGAACAAATCAACTCAATTACGGAGGAATCATGAGCGCAGCACTGACCACGACGAAACAGAACGAGCAGGAGCTGATCGCCGTCCTGCAATCCAGCCTTTACCCAGGCGCAGCCATTGGCTCTGTGCAGATGATTCTCAACTACTGCGCGGCAGCCGGCCTTGATCCCATGCAGAAGCCGGTTCATATCGTGCCGATATGGGATGCCAAGGCCAAGCAGATGCGCGATGTCGTCATGCCTGGCATTGGCTTGTATCGCACCCAGGCAGCACGCAGCGGCAACTATGCCGGCGTGTCCGATGCTGAGTACGGACCGGACACCACTGAGAAGCTGGGCGGCGTGGAAATCACCTATCCGGCGTGGTGCAAGGTTTCGGTGAAGCGCCTCCTGCCGAATGGCCAGGTTGCCGAGTTTTCCGCAACTGAACGATGGAAGGAAAACTACGCGGTCAAGGGCGGGCAGGAAAAGAGCATTGCACCAAACGCCATGTGGACGAAGCGCCCATATGGCCAGCTTGCCAAGTGCGCCGAGGCCCAGGCACTGCGCAAGGCATTCCCTGAGTTTGGTTCTGCCGCCACTGCGGACGAAATGGAAGGCAAGGAAATGGAGGGTGTCGTAGAGCGCGACATTACGCCGGCCAAGCAAGAGCCGGTCGAGTTGCAGCAATACCCGGACGACAAGTTCGGCGAAAACCTGCCGGCATGGCGCGATGCGATCAAGGCAGGCAAGGCCACGGCGGAACAGATCATCGCCCGGTCATCCACGAAGTACGTCGTCACCGAGCAGCAGAAGGCATCGCTTCGCGCCCCGTTTGAACCAGAGCAGAGCCAACCCATCGACGCAGACTTCGTGCGCGAATTTGAAGGAGCGGGAGAATGATCGAACTACAAGTCACCCAGGGCAGCGAAGCATGGCACCAAGCCCGCGCCAAGTGTTTCAACGCCAGCGAAGCGCCGGCAATGCAGGGCGTCAGCCCGTACAAGACGCGCTCTGCGCTGCTCGCCGAGAAAGCAACCGGAATCGTTCCGGAAGTCGACGCGGCAACGCAGGCCCGTTTCGACGCGGGGCACATGGTCGAAGCATTGGCCCGCCCGCTAGTCGAGGCAATGATCGACGAAGAACTTTACCAAATCGTCGCCACGGATGATTCTGGCAAGTATCTGGCAAGCTCTGACGGTGCCACGATGCTCTGCAATATCGGGTTCGAACACAAGTTGTGGAACGCCGACATTGCCGCGCAGGTTGTCGAGGGCAATGTTCCGGAGTCGCACCGCGCCCAGCTTGACCATCAGTTCCTTGTGTTCGGCTTCGACAAGATCATTTTTGTCTGCTCTGACGGCACCGCCGAAAAGATGGTGCATTGCTGGTACTACCCACAGCCCGAGCGCATCGCTGCACTCAAGGCCGGATGGGAGCAGTTCGCCACTGACCTTGCCAACTACCAGCACACCGAATCGAAGCCGGCCGCCGTCGCCGAAAAGATCGAAGGTTTGCCGGCGCTGTTCATGCAGGTTGAAGGTAAAGTTGTCGCCTCAAACATGGCCGCATTCAAGGGTGCCGCAGAACTTTTCTTGTCGCGCCTTCCTAAGGCTGAACAACTGCAAACAGATCAGGACTTCGCAAATGCCGACCAGGCAGCGAAGGATTGCAAGGACGCCGAGGATAAGCTACAAATCGTCAAGTCTCAAGCACAATCGCAGGCCGTCAGCATTGACGAAGCATTCCGCGCCATTGACAGCATCGGCGAGAAAATCCGCTCCGCTCGCCTGTCTCTTGAAAAAGTCGTGAAGGCAGAAAAGGAAAATCGCAAGAGTCACATTATCGGCGAGGCCCGCGGCGCTTATGTTGATCACTGCGTCGCTCTGACTGCCCGAGTTGGCGTTCGGATTGAACCGGTTGTCAGCTTCTCAGAAGCAGTCAAAGGCTTGAAGTCACTCGACAGCATGCGCGACAAGGTATCCGTTGCACTGGCGAACGCCAAGATCGAAGCCAACGCCATTGCCGATCGTATCGACGCTAACCGCAAGACGGTCGAGGACATGAGTCTGTTTCCCGACTTCGCACAGGTCTGCACGAAAGCGCCTGACGACTTCGCTGCATTGCTGGCAATGCGCGCCAATGCCCGCAAGGAAGCCGAAGCCAGGCGCCTTGAAGCAGAGCGCGAACGTATCCGCGCAGAGGAACAGGCAAAAGCCCAGCGCGAAGCACAAGCCCGCGCCGATACCGAACAAGCAGAGCGCAACCGCGTCGCCGCCGAGGAAATCCGCAGGCTGGATGCCGAGCGCAAAGCATCAATGGCCGCGTCTTGTGTTGAAGAATTGCCGAAATCTGAGACACAACCGGCTTTGTCATCAATCGGAGATACGCAAGCAACCATCAAGCTTGGCGAAATCTGCCAGCGCCTTGGCTTCACGGTCAACGCCGAATTCATCGCCAGCCTTGGCATTCAACCAAGCGCCACCGACAAAAACGCCAAGCTCTACCCGGCCAGCAAGTTCCCGACGATCTGCCGGCTGATTTCTGAGCATGTGATGGCGCTGGCCTTCAAAAAAGCCGCCTGACCCATGGCCGAGATGCTCCGCACCTTCATCTTGCGCGACGACATGAACGCCGCCGCCCTTTGGTCCTTCCTCAAGAACAACTGGAAGCCCATGGCTACCGATGGCAAGCCTCTCGCCGTCACGGTCACGCCGCACAAGACGAAGCGGAGCAGCGACCAGAACAAGCGTTATTGGGCGATCTTGAACGAGATAGCCGGTAACGCATGGATCAACGGTCAACAGTTCAGCTCCGAGGCATGGGCCGAGTTCTTCAAGGGCAAATTCATCGGCTTTGAAGAAACGCCAGATGGCCGCCGTATCGGCATATCGACCACGACGCTGGATGTTGCTGAATTCACCGAGTACATGACGCGCATTGAGGTTTATGCGGCGTCTGAGCTTGGGATTGAGGTTATTTGAAATGGAGTCAATTGCAATGATTTCCCCCCCCCTGCAAAGAACGGACCTGGCCGAGCAACTTGGCGTGAAAGGCAAGGAATTAACCGCCGCAATTCGTGAAATGAAGAAGTGCGGCCGCCTTATTCAACGCCGAGTAAGCGCCGGCCCAATGACTGCAAAGAAGAAGGTTGTTTTCAACCTTGTTGCAACGAATCTAAATCTTGAGGTGTAACTATGTGGTTCCGAAATATTCAGCTTTACCGCCTGCCGACGCCGTGGAATATCGACCTTTCCGCGCTCGAAGAACAACTGGCCCGAGGCCCATTCGTGAAGTGCCCGAGCAACCAGCCGCAAAGCCGTGGATGGGTATCGCCGCGCAAAGATGAATTCCTCATCTATTCACTTGGCCAGCAGTGGATGATTGCCCTGAGCGTCGAGCAGCGCCTGCTGCCGTCGTCGGTGGTCAATGATGAAGTCAAGGAACGCTCTGCCCTGATCGAAGAACAACAAGGTTACGCACCAGGCCGCAAGCAGCTCAAGGAATTGCGCGAGCGCGTCACCGAGGAATTGATGCCACGCGCCTTCACCCGCCGCCGCACCACATACGTCTGGATTGATCCGGTCAATGGCTGGTTCGCCGTCGATGCTGCCAGCCCTGCCAAGGCCGAGGAAGTCATCGAACATCTGCGCCATTGCCTCGACGATTTCCCGCTGACCATGCTGCACACCCAGGTTTCGCCGACATCGGCAATGGCCGACTGGCTGGCCGGTGGCGAAGCGCCGGAAGGCTTCACGATTGACCGTGATTGCGAGGTCAAGGCGTGCGGCGAAGAGAAATCAGCCGTGGCATACAAGCATCATCCCCTCGACGGCAGCGAGATTGAGGCCGAAATCAAAGCCCACTTGGCGGCTGGAAAACTTCCGACCAAGCTGGCCTTGACTTGGGATGACCTAATCAGCTTCGTGCTGACCGAGCGCATGGAAATAAAGCGCCTGGCGTTCCTTGATCTGCTCAAGGAAGAAGCCGAGAAATCAGCCGAACATGCCGACGAGCAATTCGATGCCGACTTCGCGCTGATGACCGGCGAACTGCAGCGGTTCATTCCGTCGCTGATCGAGTCGCTTGGCGGCGAAGTGAAAGAAGCCGTCTAACCATGCCCGCCGCGACCATCCACACCGAACACGGCGAATACAGCTATTCCACGATGCCGACCAACCGCGCCGTGGCCATGTGCTACCGCTTCAAGGTATTCCAGAAATACCAGGGGCAGGGCCACGGTCACGCGCTCAAGAAACACCAGATGCGGACGCTGGCAGAGGACGGCATTCGCTTCGCGGTGTGCAGCACCCGGGCGGACAACTACCGGATGGCGCGGGTTTTGGAGCGGGCGGGCTGGGTCCGCGCTGGTTCGATATTCCTGTCGCCGCACACCGGCAATTTGACGCAGGCGTGGCAGTGCCACATTTTCCCGGAAGGATATTTGTGATGTGCGATTGCAAGAAAGACATTGAGACAAAGTTGCTGGATCGGTTTGTCTCCAAAGCGCCTGATGCCACAGGGCATAGCGCAAATCTCGTTGGCTACGCGCTGATTATTGGCGCCAACGGCATCAAACAAAAAGGCTGCATGACCATTGAACTGACCGCCGCACACCCTTTGAAGAAGGGCGGATACAAGGCCAAAACGGAGCGCAGCAACATGATTTTCACCTACTGCCCTTTCTGTGGCGAAAAGTACGAGAAGGACGGAGAAGGAAAAGAGCAATGATCAAATTCAGCCTGTTGGAGAAATCAACGCCATGCCCGTCAGCGTCGAACTGCTGGCACTTCGAACCGGACCCGGCCGGCGACTGCACGTTAGGCCATGAGCGCGAAGCCGGCTCATCGGCTTGCGATTTCGTTTCGTTCATGGTCAAGCCCGCTTCGACCTTCGATGCTGTCGATGTCGTGGCCGAAGGTTTCGGGGTTGATGCGCGGACGCTTGAGGGGGTTGAGTGATGAGCATGTATCTAATCGCCCATATCGGGCATTCAACAAAATGGGTAGAACATGTTTGCTGGTGGAATCCGGATAGCAAAGGCTACACGTATTGCATCAATAAGGCTGGGCTCTACGATGAAGCAGAGGCGCGAGATATATGCCGAAGCGGACTGTGCATTGCCGTCACAAAGCAAGTTGCAATTGATATTTCTCGCGGCACTCCATACTACCGGCGTTCGAATGGTGAACTTGCCCGTCTTTACGACGGCGGCGAACTTGTGGTTGTTCCGAATAGCAAGGATGCGTGGAGAACATTGCTTGCATGGCGTTTAAACACCGACACAAAGACCGAAAAGCCAACGCCGATAGGTGCAAAGGCACGGGCTATCTATTTGCCAAATGAATTGGTGACAGCATGAGCCTAATCGCCTCAATCCTCTCCGGATCAAAGCCGAGCGTTCCCGGTATCGCAACCATCTATCGCGTCGAGCAGTACCGCGACAAGCCGAGATTTGAAGCGGAAGCCGCACGACTTAAGCCTGCCCGCCCTGCTTTCGTCCCCAAGTGCTTTGACCATATGCTGAACAAGAAGGTGGCCAATCAACTCGCCATAGAGGACTGCCTTCGAAACGGAGTGAATACGCAAATGGGCATCCACCTTGCGACCAAAATCAGTCAGGCGACAATTTGCCTGCGCCTTGCAGAAATGGTCTATAGCAAAGAGGCACGCGTGGATAAATCACAAAGGCCGCGGACGTATCAGATGGTTGGCAATCATGAGTAAGCGCATCAACATGCCGCCCAAGGCCCGGGCCCAATACCTGGCCGCCTGTGACCGATTCAAGGCAGAGAAGCAGAAGCCACCGACACGCGCCCAGGCCAAGGCATGGCTGGCTCCGATCCGCAAGGCCTTCGTCGAGATGCTATCAGGCGAAGTCGACGCGCATCGAGGATACGCCATCACGCGGATTCACTACGCGGACAATGATTTCGCCCGCATCGATCACGCTATCAATGGATTTTTGGCTCTTCTTGATCGCCTGATGCCTGACTTCGATATTTCGGCTATCCGCAAGATCAGCAAGAAGCTGGAAGCCGGAATCCTGCTCGAAGCCAGCGAAGTCCACGACGCACTGGCGCTGCTCAAGCGCTGCGAAGACCGGCTGATCAAGTTCAGGCGCCTTGAACTGGTCGAGGCGGCAAACGTAGAGATGATAAACATCGAACTGGAAAGACTTGGCATCAAGGAGGCAGCATGAACTTCGACACCCTACCCGACACCGCGCACATAACGATCAAGGTCGTTTGCACGATTCTCGGAGTATCACCTTCTACCGTGTGGCGCATGGTTCGCGCTGGAAAGTTGGCCGAGCCGGTAAAGCTGTCTGTGCGCTGCACGCGCTGGAAAGCTGGGCAGGTACGTGAAGCGGCTGGGATTAAGCCGGCGAACGATGGGCAGAAGGAGGCGGCATAACGCATAGCTAAGGGGCGCGCGGCTTTTCGCGCGTCCCGCTTGAGCGACGGGTTAGCCGTGGCGCCCGATTAAGCTACGGTTTTTGGAGAACAGAAGATGCGAATTCATACCGACCACAACGGCGTTGCCGTCAATGCGATTTCCCGGCTGGCTGATGGTACCGACGTTGAAGGCCACCAGTACCAAGTGCTTGCCGGCCCGATGGCGATGACCGTCGATTTCCAGCGCGGCGGCGTTGCCACCAACGGCGTGAACGGCGTGACCAACGAGGCGTTGCTTGCGATCTTGATTCACCGGACGGAATTTCTCGACAGCAAGTTCGGTTGCGACGAAAACAAGTGGGCGATCGGCTGGATGAAGAAGGCCCTGATGTCGTTGGAGGCACGCACGGCGCGGCGCATTACTCGCGGCGTTGAGGGCAAGGAAGCGGCCTGATGCTGGCGCCGTCATCGGTTCAGGCTGGTGACGGCTAACGCAAAAATAACCGGCGGCTGAAAGCCGTCCGCGTTGATTGACGGGTTAGCCGTGGCGCCCGATGAAGCCACGGTTTTGAACGAGGAAACACTGATGACACCGGAACAAATTGCACGAGTGGCCCACGAAGCGAACCGCGCCTATTGCCAGGCGCTCGGCGACGACAGTCAGCCGGCATGGGATGACGCCCCACAGTGGCAGAAGGACAGCGCAATGCTCGGCGTGAAGTTGCACACCGAGAACCCGAATGCCGGAGCGCAGGCGAGCCACGAAAGCTGGATGGCACAGAAGCTGGCCGAAGGCTGGGAGTACGGCCCGACGAAAGACCCAGAAGCGAAGCGCCACCCGTGCATCGTGCCGTTTGATGCGCTGCCGGTCGAGCAACAGGCGAAGGACTACCTGTTCCGTGGCGTGGTGCACGCGTTGGCTCACCGGGCATAAACAAGGGCGCCGTCATCGGTTCAGGCTGGTGACGGCTAACGCCAAAGGTTAGCGGACTTCGCGCAGCGAAGGTCCGCTGCACCGTGGAGTTAGAAGGCTGGTTGAGAAGGAGATGAAAGTGACGGACGAACAACTGATTGCACAACAAGCTCGGCGCATTGCTGAACTTGAGGAAGAACTTGCTCTGCGGAATGAAGCGGAGAAGAAGATTCACATGGAAATTTACGGAATCGGTGGGCCGCTGAATGATAACCGGCTCGAATACTCGAAGGCGCAAATGGTTCCGTTTGCGCGGATACATGGCTATTTGGCCTGTGCCTTCTAACGCTGGAGGTAACGCGACGTGAGCGGCGCACGAAAGAAAAACGAAGGCACGGCTG
The DNA here is from genome assembly GCA_049304775.1 of Ferribacterium limneticum. Taxonomy (GTDB): domain Bacteria; phylum Pseudomonadota; class Gammaproteobacteria; order Burkholderiales; family Rhodocyclaceae; genus Azonexus; species Azonexus limneticus_C. The sequence goes on along the minus strand of JBAQOL010000039.1, from coordinate 44,691 downwards.
CTATTGCCGCGAACGGTCGCGTTGACCGTAATGTTAGGCCAGCGCCACCGGACACGGCGAATGACTGTGACGGAAAGCCGGTTGTGACGTGCTGCGAGAACTGCGACCACATTTATGACGACTCGGACGGCCCAGAGTACGGCCCGCCGTGGCCACGATGCGGAAAGAAGCCGCACATGGAAAACCTCAAGGCTTTTCCGTTCTCGACGCCTCAACATTGCTTCGAGATCGCGTGGTGGCACATGGTTGATTGGGAGGCCGAGGGGCGCAAGCTGAATGAGCGGCCTAACGCAAAAGTCAGCGGCGCCGGCACGGCGTCCGCTGGACTGCTGGGTTAGGCAGCGATTGCCAAGGGAGAGAAGATGAAAAAGCCGAGACTACTGGATTTGTTTTGCTGCGCTGGCGGCGCCGGGATGGGCTACGCACGCGCAGGGTTTGAGATTACAGGCGTTGATGTCGTGCGCCACCAGAACAACCCGCACGCGGTGATTGTGGCTGACGCTCTGACGCTTGACCCGGCATGGATAGCGGAGAACTTTGACGCGGTGCATGCCTCGCCGCCGTGCCAGGGCTACACAACCATGCGGCACGCACCGGGCGCGAAAGGTGCGCCGCGCCTGATTGGGCAGACGCGGGAATTGCTGCAAGCGGTTGGCCTGCCGTGGGTGATTGAGAATGTGGAGGCGGCAGCGGGCGAGATGCGAAACCCCGTTCTGTTGTGCGGCACCATGTTTGACCTTGGCGCGCAAGGCCACGACCTGCAAAGGCACCGGCTGTTTGAAACGAGTTTCCCGGTTGCGCCGCCGCAATGCCGGCACACAGATAGGCCCGTGATCGGGGTGTATGGCGGGCACGCCAGAAACCGAAGCTCAAAGCACGGCGGGCGCGGGACAAAGGATGTTTGGGACGGAGGGCACAAAGCCGCCGCCTCAAAGGCGCTCGGGATTGACTGGATGACGCTCGGCGAACTGAGCGAGGCAATACCTCCAGCCTACACCGAGTTTTTAGGATGGCAGCTACGGGCGGCAATGATGCTGCGCCTAGCGGCCTAACTAGTAGTAGACGACAAAACTGTCGCCTAATCCGTGAAATGTCCAATATTCCAGACTAGGAGACAGCGGAAACCATTGCAGCGCAGCGATCTATGGGCGTTGCTCAATAGTTGAACAAAGGAAACCGGGCATGAACAAGATAGACGAAATCGCGCTGCGGGTTGCGAAGGAAATGCCGAATGGATTCTTATGGTCAGAAGGGTGCGATCACGAATCCGGGATTATTGAATCTGAGGTAATAGACTTCACCCACGCCCTACTCGCAGAACTGAGCAAGGATGCAAGGTCGGTTGCTTGGGGAATATCTGTTGAAGGTGAAATGTGCGACGCGTACATAAACAAAGATGCTTGTGTCTCGGAGTTTGACCGCCGGAACAGACTGTATCCAGATACGCCAAGAATATTGGTAGAGCTATTTCCCAACCCCGCTCCCGTCATTGCGAGTGAGCAGAAGCCGGTCGGGTATTTTTACTACGATCATGGATTGCTCAGGCAAGCGGGTGACTCAGCCACGTTTGACGCGCACTTCCCGCTATTCACCAGCCCACCCAACACCGCAGACATTGAGCAGAGGACGGCGGAGGCTTGCGCGAAGTTAGCGGAGCGTGACCACCCGCCTGAAACAACGTCAGTAGTGTCCGAAATGATCCGTTCAGGCAAATGGAGGGAATACCTGTGACCACACCAACCAGAGAGCGGGTAGTGCAGTGGGCGAAAGCCGCGTACCTAAGAACAGGTGGAAACGGTAACTATGCTGTGTGCAACATTTCAGAGCTAGAACTGCTGTGCCAAGCAGCCCGAGCCGACCTAGCCGCAACCGTAGCAGAGCAGGCGAAGGAGATTGAGCGTCTGAAAGAAGATGTGAATCATTGGCGTTATCAGGCGGATGAAGCCGGTCATACGCGGGTCATGCTTGGCAATAAGATCGCCGCCAGTCTGGCACGTGAAGCGCAGTTGCGGGAGGCTTTGCAACATCACCACGACATCAACAATGGACGCGGACTAGATATGTCGAACTCGCTTTCTCAGTTGCGCGTCTCTTCGTACAAGCATGGCCCGTTGTGTCGCATAACCGAAGCTGCCCTAGCCACCCCATCCGACGACTCGGCGCTTCGTGAATATGGCGCGAAGCTGGTGGAGAGGGTTGTTAGCTACATGAAAAAACTCGACGCCAATGCAACGCTGGTTTCTGGTGTGCAAGAGTATGGAAACATGATTGCCAACGGACAAATCTAAATCTCATCCCGCCGCGCATCCAGATAGTCCGACCAGGCCTGCATCATCTTCGCCCGAGGCTCCAAATACAGCGCATGGTTGTACGCCGCAGACACTTCATCCCGAGCCGAATGGGCCAACTGCAATTCAATGTGTTCGTGCGGCCAGCCCTGTTCATGCAGGATGGTGGAAGCCAATCCCCTGAAACCGTGCCCGGTCATCCGTGACCGATAGCCCATCCGGTAGAGCGCATAGAGGATCGTGTTATTCGACATAGCCCCGGTGCGCTCGCCTGGGAACATCAATTCGCCTTCCCCGGTAACTTTCCTCAAGTCGGACAGCAAAGTAACAGCCTGCGTCGATAGCGGCACGATGTGGGGAGATTTCATCTTCATGCGCTCCTTGGGAATGCGCCAGAACGCGCCGTCTATTTCTTCCCATCGCCCGCCGATTAGCTCGCTGGTCCGTACAAACGTCATCGCCATGAGCTTTAGCGCAAACACTGTCACCGGCTTGCCGTCGTACTCGTCAATTTTCTTGAGCATTTCCGGCAATTCGCTGGATGGAATGCGGGCGAGATTCTTTGCCTTGACCGGCTTCAATACGTCGCTAGGCGAAACATCCTTCGCCGGGTTGCGTTCGGCTAGTTCATTGGCTATCGCATAGCGGAATACCTGGCTGATCTTGTCCAACTGCTTATAGGCCAGATCACTGACGCCGCGCTTTTCTATCTTGCGCACACAGTCAATGATATTCCGCGTCGTGACACTATTTATCGGAGTTGCCCCAAGTTCTGGTAATACATCCGTTTCTAGCCGGGTGATAGCGTACTTGGCATAGCGTTCATTCTTGCCTATCTTCCAATGGCCCCACCATAGCCGGGCGATCTGCTCGAATGACTGAGCGCCGGCTATCGTTCGCTTGGCTTCCTTCTTTTTTTCACCCGGGTCATTGCCAGCGGCCACAATCTGCCGGTATTCGTCGCGCTTTGCTCGAGCATCCTTGAGGCTTACTTCTGGATAGACGCCAAGCGAAAGCCGCTTTTCTTTGCCAGCAAACGAATATTTGAATCGCCACCACTTACCCCCTGACGGGGATATTTCGAGATACAGCCCCTTTTCGTCGTAGAGGCGTGTGATCTTCTCGGCAGGCCGTGCAGCCTTGATAGCAAGTTCAGTGAGCGGCATCGTGGGGCAACTTTGGGCGGTTTCGGGAATAGCCCCGGATGTTGCCCCGCCGATTGCTGCGCTGTCAAGGCACAAACTGATACAACCTGACACAAACAAAAAGCCCCATACCGTGATGGAATGGGGCTTTTGGCGCTTCTTGCTACTATCTGATACTCATACTTGGCGGACACGCAGGGATTCGAACCCTGGATCCAGGTTTTGCCCGGATGCACCCTTAGCAGGGGTGTGCCTTCGACCACTCGGCCACGTGTCCTTGCCTGCTACAACGAGGCGCGGATGATATAGGCTCCGCGCCTTTTGGTCAAACTTACTGATCGAGACCGAAAGTGCGGTGCAGGACGCGGACAGCCAGTTCCAGATACTTCTCGTCGAGGACGACGGAGATCTTGATCTCGGAGGTCGAGATCATCTGGATGTTGATGCCTTCGTCAGCCAGGGCCTTGAACATCTTGGAGGCAACGCCCGGGTGCGAGCGCATGCCGACGCCGACGGCCGAGACCTTGCAGATCTTGTTGTCACCGGTGATTTCGCGGGCGCCGAGCTTGGCCTTGACGCCTTCGAGGATGCCCTGGGCCTTGGCGTAATCGCCACGGTTGACGGTGAAGGAGAAATCGGTGGTGCCATCGTGGCCGACGTTCTGGATGATCATGTCGACGTCAATGTTGGCGTCGGCGATGGAGCCCAGGATCTGGTAGGCGATGCCCGGGGTGTCGGGAACGCCGAGCATGGTGAGCTTGGCTTCGTCGCGGTTGAAAGCGATACCGGAAATGATCGGTTGTTCCATGTTCTTGTCTTCCTCAACAGTGATCAGCGTGCCTTCCCCTTCGTCCTGGAAGCTGGAAAGAACGCGCAGTTTGACCTTGTACTTGCCGGCGAATTCGACCGAGCGGATCTGCAGCACCTTGGAGCCGAGGCTGGCCATTTCCAGCATCTCTTCGAAGGTGATGGTGTCGAGCTTCTTGGCTTCGGGCACGACGCGCGGGTCGGTGGTGTAGACGCCATCGACGTCGGTGTAGATCTGGCACTCGTCGGCCTTGAGCGCGGCAGCAAGCGCAACGCCCGAGGTGTCAGAACCGCCACGACCGAGTGTGGTGATATTGCCGTGCTCGTCGACACCCTGAAAGCCGGCGACGACGACCACATTGCCAGCATCGAGATCGCGGCGCATGTTGGCTTCGTCGATCGACAGGATGCGCGCCTTGGTGTGCGTGCTGTCAGTCAGCACCTTGACCTGGCCGCCGGTGTAGCTCTTGGCCTTGCAGCCGATGTCCATCAGCGCCATGGAGAGCAGGCCGGTGGTGACCTGTTCGCCGGTGGACATGATGGCATCCAGCTCGCGCGGATCGGGAGTGGCCTGAACTTCCTTGGCCAGCGCGATCAGCTTGTTGGTTTCACCGCTCATTGCAGAGACGACGACGACCACTTGATGGCCCTGTGCCTGGAACTTGGCAACGCGTTTGGCGACATTCTTGATGCGCTCGGGATTACCGACCGACGTACCGCCGTATTTTTGAACAATCAACGCCATGGATTTGTCCGGTTAAACGTTGGAAACATGAAAAAGAGGGCGGAATTTTACCCCAGCCGGTTCTTTTTCCGAAAGAAAACAGTGGCTAGAGATCGGCCAGCGAGCGCAGATGGGCGCCAACACTACGGGCCAGCGAGGTCATCACGTAGCCGCCTTCGAGCATCGAGACGATGCGCTTGTTGCACATTTCGGCGGCCAGCTGCTTGAGCTGATCGGTGACCCAGGCATAGTCCTTTTCGAGGAAGCGCAGGTTGCCCATGTCGTCCTCGAAGTGGGCATCGAAACCGGCCGAGATCAGAATCATCTGCGGCTTGAATTCGCGCAGGCGCGGCATCCAGACCTGGCTGACGGCATCGCGGAACTCTTCGCCGCCGCAACCGGAAGCCAGCGGCACGTTGCACATGTTGGCAGCCGGCTTGTCGGTACCGCTGTACGGGTAGAACGGGTGCTGGAAGATGGAGCACATGAGCACCTGCTCGTCACCGGCAAAGCAGTCTTCGGTGCCGTTACCGTGATGGACGTCGAAGTCGATGATTGCCACGCGCTCCAGGCCGTGGGCGACGAGGGCATGCTTGGCGGCAACGCCGACGTTGTTGAAGAAGCAAAAACCCATCGGGTTGGCTTTTTCGCAGTGATGACCGGGCGGTCGCACGGCACAGAAGCCGTTTTCGATTTCGCCCTTCATGACGAGGTCGACGGCCAGACAGCCGGAGCCTGCGGCACGCAGCGCGGCCTGCCAGGTGTGCGGATTCATCGCGGTATCGGGGTCGAGGTGCACGACGCCCAGTTCCGGCGAGGCGCGCTTGAGGCGCTCGAGATGCGAAGCAGGGTGGACGCGCATCAGTTGTTCGAAAGTGGCGAGCGGCGCGTCGTAATACACAAAGTAGGCGTCGATCCCCTGGGCGATCAGGTGGTCGTTGATGGCGGTCAAACGCTGCGGGCATTCCGGGTGATGCGAACCCATGTCGTGCAACTGGCAGTCACGATGGGTGATGATGGCAGTGGTCGTCACTTGTTCTCTCTCTGCGAAGCGGCGCACAAAACGGCGCACGTCGAATAGTCATTATCGTCCCATTCATTGCGCCGCTTCAAGCATTAGAATGGTTTGGACAGACACAGTGGAATCATATGATGTTCAAAAGCACACTTTCCGGCCTCGCCGGTCGACCACGGGCATTCGACGGCGTTCTCGAGCAGGCTGGGCGGATCATTCTCGGCAAGGATCATGAGATCCGGCTGGCCATCGCCTGCCTGCTGGCCAACGGTCATTTGCTCATCGAAGACCTGCCCGGCATGGGCAAGACGACGCTGGCCCACACACTGGCCCGCCTGCTTGGGCTGCAGTTCTCGCGCATCCAGTTCACGAGCGACCTGCTGCCAGCCGACATCACGGGCGTTTCGGTCTTCGAGCGCGACCGGAGTGAGTTCCGTTTCCTGCCCGGCCCGGTCTTTGCCCAGCTCGTACTGGCCGACGAAATCAACCGCGCCACGCCGAAAACGCAGAGCGCCCTGCTCGAAGCGATGGAGGAAGGCCAGGTCACGGCTGAAGGCCAGACGCGGATGCTGCCGAAACCCTTCTTCGTCATCGCGACGCAAAACCCGGCGCACCAGATCGGCACCTTTCCGCTGCCCGAATCGCAGCTTGACCGCTTCCTGATGCGCCTCGAGCTCGGCTACCCGGACCGCGCGGCCGAACGCGCCCTGCTCGCCGCCGGCGGCCAGCGGCGCCGCGTCGAGGAATTGACACCATTGCTCACGCCCGATGACCTCCCGGCCTTGCAGCAGGAAGCATCGGCGATCCACGCGGCCGGTCCGCTGATCGATTACGTCCAGGCGCTGATCGAAGCGACCCGCCAGAACCCGGCCTTCCAGCACGGCCTGTCGCCGCGCGCCGGGCTGGCCCTGCTCGCTGCCGCCCGCGCCTGGGCCTGGCTGGCCGGGCGCGAAATGGTGCTGCCCGACGATGTGCAGGCCGTTCTCCCCGCCGTCGCCCGGCACCGCCTGCGCTCGGCGCAGGGTGGCGGCTACGCGCTGGCCGAGGACATTGCCGCCCTGATCCGCAGCGTCGCCATTCCCTGATTGCCGTGGGCATCATCGCCACCCTGCAGCAAAAACTGTTTCGCTGGCAGAGCGACGGCACGGCGCCCTTGCGCCTCGGCCAGCGGCGCGTCTTCATCATCCCCTCGCGCGGCGGCCTGCTCTACGCCCTGGCGCTCATCGTCATGCTGATCGGCGCCATCAATTACAACCTTGCGCTCGGCCATGCGCTGGTTTTCCTGCTCGCCGGGCTGGGCATCGTCGGCATGATCCACACCTTTCGCAATCTTCATGGGCTGGTCATCACGCCGGGGCGCAGCACGCCGGTTTTCGCCGGGGAAACGGCGCATTTTCAGATCACGCTCGACAACGACCGCCCCACGCCCCGCCTCGGGCTCGAACTGGAAGCCGAAAGCGGCAATCCGGTCAATGCCACGGTCAACCGGAAAAAAGGCGCGAAATTGAAAATCCCGGTCAGCACCCAAAAACGGGGCTGGCTGGACCTGCCGCGCATCCGCCTGTCGACGCGCTATCCGCTCGGCCTGTTTACCGCTTGGGCCTACCTGCAACCGGCCATGCGCTGCCTGGTCTATCCGCAGCCGATAGCCGCCCCGCTGCCTCTTGCCTCGCCAACACCGGTCGGCGGTGAGCGCACTGGCGACGGCGGGCAGGAGGACTTCGCCGGATTCCGCGCACGCCAACCGGCCGACTCGCCGCGCCACGTCGCCTGGAAAGCCAGCGCCCGCAACGCCAACGGCCCCTTGCTGATCAAACAATTCGCCGGCGGCGCCCAAGTTGAACTCATGCTCGACTGGCAACTCACCGACGCCGCGCTGGCCGACGAAACCCGGATCGGCATCCTGACGGGCTGGGTGCTCGCCGCCGATGCGGCGGACGCCCATTACGGCCTGCGCCTGCCCGGCGTCGACATCCCGACCGGCAGCGGCGAGCGGCATCGCCAGCTTTGCCTCGAAGCCCTCGCCCTCTGCCAGCCATGAGCACACCGGCCCACCAAGCCCTCGACCGCCATGCCACGCCCTGGCTGTTCGCCACCGCACTGGCCACCACGGCGCCGCACTTCATGCACCAGCCGCTCTGGCTCAGTTCGGTGGCCGGCGCCCTGCTGCTGTGGGCCGTCTGGCTGTGGTGGAAAGACCAGCGCCTGCCCGGCCGCTGGATATTGATTCCGCTGGTCGGCGCCGGCAGTGCCGGCATCCTGCTCGAATTCCACACCCTGTTCGGGCGCGACGCCGGGGTCGCCATGCTGGTCATGTTCATGACCATGAAGCTGCTCGAACTGAAATCGCGGCGCGACGCGATGGTCGTCGTCACCCTCGGCTACTTCCTGCTCCTCACCCACTATCTGTACTCGCAAAGCATCCCGACCGGGATCTGGCTGCTCGCCGCGATGTGGCTCGTCACCGCGACGCTGATCCGCCTGCACGGCGGCCCGTCGAGCCGCCCACGCGAAACCCTGCGCTACGCCGGCGTGCTCTGCCTGCAGGCCATCCCTTTCATGCTCGTGCTTTTTCTGCTTTTCCCGCGCATTTCGGGGCCGCTCTGGGGCTTGCCCTCCGATGCCTTTACCGGCAAGACCGGGCTGTCCGACACGATGACACCGGGCAGCATCGCGCAACTGGTCCAAAACGGGGACATCGCCTTTCGTGTCCGCTTCGGCGGGCCGCTACCCCCCAGGCAAAAACTCTACTGGCGCGGCCCGGTCATGGAGCAATTCGACGGCACAACCTGGCACGTGTACAAAGGCCGCCAGCCAAATGCCCAGCTCGAAAGCCTGTCGCCGCCCATCGGCTACGAAACTACGCTGGAAGCCCACAACCAGCGCTGGCTGCTGGCCCTCGACGCGCCCGTCGCGCTGCCAGCCGAAACCTTCCTGAACGGAACGATGACCGCCACCAGGCAGAACGCGATCAATGAGCGAATACGCCTCCGCCTGTCGGCCAGCCTCGACTACCGCCTCAATACGAGTGAAGACCCGGCTGTACTGCGCCGCAACCTGACCCTGCCGGCCAGCGGCAATCCGCAAACCCGCGCCCTGGCCACTCAGTGGCGCGCTGGCAATCCGCCCGAGGCCGTCATCACCAAGGCCCTCGCCCTGTTCAATGCCGAATTCACCTACACACTTCAGCCGCCACTCCTCGGACTTCACGGCATCGACGATTTCCTCTTCCGGAGCAAACGCGGTTTCTGCGAACACTACGCCGCCGCCTTCGTGACGCTGATGCGCGCCGCCGGAATTCCGGCCCGCGTCGTCGGCGGCTATCAGGGCGGCGAATTCAATCCGCTCGATCAATACCTCGTCGTCCGCCAGTCCGACGCCCATGCCTGGGCTGAAGTCTGGCTGGCCGGCAAGGGCTGGGTTCGCATTGACCCAACCGCCGCCGTGTCGCCCAACCGTATCGAAACCGGCATCGCCGGTGCGCTGGGTTTCGGCGAGCCGTTGCCCATGCTCATCCAGCTGCGCGCCGACTGGATCAGGACGCTGCGTTACCGCTGGGAAGCCATCAACAATGCCTGGAACCAGGGCGTGCTCGGCTACGACCCACAACGCCAGCGGGAACTGCTGGCCCGCCTAGGTTTGTCCGACACCGACTGGCGCAGCCTGGCCATCGCGCTGGGCAGCACCTGCGGCCTGCTCGTTGCCGGCCTCATGGCCTGGGCGCTCTACAAGCAGCCGGAACGCGACCCGGTCGTGCGCCTGTGGCACAAGGCGCTGCGACATCTGGCGCGAAGAAAGGTAGACTGCGCGCCGTGGGAAACGCCATTGGAACTGGCCCGACGCGTTCGCGAACAGCGCCCGGAACTGGCCGAAGCTTTCCAGCGCGTGGTCGACGCCTACCTGGTAGCGCGCTACGGCAACACCGACCAACACCTGAAAATACTGCGCGACGCCATCGCGCAATTGCGATGATGAACCTGAAACTGACGCTTGCCCCCCTGCTCCTCGCCACCCTGACCACACTGGCCCATGCCGGGCAACATGCCAAGCCGAACACCCCGACCTTCGCCGACGATCCGGACGTCATCGCGTTCGCCCGCGACCTCGAAAGCCGCCATGGCTTCAAGGCCGACGAGCTGATCAGCCAGTTCGCCCAGACCCGCCCGAACGCCACTGTCCTCAAGCTCATCCAGCCACCCGCCTCGCCGTTGCAGCGCTCGTGGGAACGCTACCGGCCACGCTTTCTGAATGAGCGGCGCATCGATGGCGGTGTCAGCTTCTGGCAGGAAAATGCTGGCCAACTGGCCAAGGCTTCGGCGCTCTACGGCGTACCCGAGGAAATCATTGTCGCCATCATCGGCGTCGAAACCGAATACGGCCGCAACACGGGCGGCTTCCGCGTCTTCGAGGCGCTGTCGACGCTGGCTTTCAATTACCCGCGGCGGGCCGAGTTTTTCCGCACCGAACTCGAGCAGTTCCTGCTCCTGGCACGCGAGAACAATCTCGACCCGATGGCCGTCAAGGGCTCGTTTGCCGGCGCCATCGGCATCCCGCAATTCATGCCGGGCAGCCAGCGGCGCTATGCCGTCGATTTCGACGGCGATCAGCGCGTCGATCTCGGCAACAGCGTCGACGATGCCATCGGCAGCGTCGCCCGCTTTCTTGAGCAACATGGCTGGCAAGCCGGGCAGCCCATCGCCGTGCCAGCCATGACGAGTGTTACTCCGGATGCCGGGCTGATTCAGGCCGGCATCCGCCCCAGCCTCAAGGTCGCCGATCTGGTCGACCAAGGCATCCGCGCCAACATCGACCCGCAGACGACGGCGGCGCTGATCGACCTCGTCTCACCGGGGAGCGAGACGGAATACTGGCTGGGATTCGAGAATTTCTACGTCATCACGCGCTACAACCGATCGAGCTTCTACGCCATGTCGGTTTTCCAGCTGGCCGAAGAAATCCGCGGCCGGATGTGCGCGGCTACAACAGAGAATCGCGAGAGATATTGCCGCGCTTGATGATCTTGCGCAGGCGATCCAGACCTTCCATCTGAATCTGCCGGACCCGCTCACGGGTCAGCGCCAGATCGTGGGCAATGACATCCAGCGTCGCCACATCGGCCCCGTTCAGGCCGTAGCGACGCTCGATGACCGAACGCTGGCGCTCGGTCAGTTGATCCAGCCAGTCGCCGACCAATGAACCGACTTCGCTCAATTGCAGCAATGACTCGGGATCGCCACCGCCATCATCGGCTATGACTTCGGCGATGGTGTGGCTGGGATCGATGTCGAGCGGCGCATCGAGCGAGGCGATATGTTCGTTGAGCGACAGCGTGCGCCGCACGTCCTCGACCGGCCAGTCGATCAGCGCGGCGATGCGCTCGACCGTCGAATCCCGCTTGTCGGCCGACTCCAGATGACGCATGGCGCGCAGGACGACATTGATTTCCTTGATGATATGCACCGGCAAGCGAATGGTGCGCGACTGGTTCATGATGCCGCGCTCGATGTTCTGCCGTATCCACCAGGTGGCGTAGGTTGAAAAGCGGAAACCGCGCTCCGGATCGAATTTTTCCAGGGCGTGGATCAGACCGAGATTACCCTCCTCGATCAGGTCGAGCAGCGGAATGCCCCGGTTCAGGTAGTGCTTGGCGATATTCACAACGAGCCGCAGGTTGTGCTCGATCATGCGCTGGCGGGCGGCGAAATCACCGGCGCGGACGAGCCGCGTCGTGGCCAGTTCCTGTTCCGGGGTGAGCAGCGGCTTGGCGCCGATCTCGCTCAGGTAAAGCTGGGTGACATCCTCGAGCAGCTCGATTTCCGGGATGGTGACTTCAGGCTCGGGTAGCTCGGGCTCAGGCAGCAGGACCGAGTCATCCGGCTGCTCCTCGAATTCATCATCCAAGCCCTCGCCGATATTGCTCATCTTTTCGGCAGATACAGCGCCGGGTCGACCGGCTTGCCCTGTTTGCGGATTTCAAAATGCAGCTTGACCGAGTCGGCATCGGTATTGCCCATCTCGGCAATCTTCTGGCCGCGGCTGACCTGCTGGCCTTCCTTGACGAGGATCTTGCGGTTGTGGGCGTAGGCCGACAGATAGGTGGTGTTGTGCTTGACGATGACCAGTTCGCCAAAGCCGCGCAGACCGCTGCCGGCATAGACGACCTTGCCGTCGCCGGCGGCCAGGACGGGATCACCGGCCTTGCCGGCGAAGTCCAGGCCCTTGTTGCCGCCATCGCTATACGGTGCCGAGAGTCTGGCCGATGTCGGCCACATCCAGGGCACATCGTCGGGGCTGGTGGCAACGGCCGGGGCTGCCTCGGGCTTCACTTCCGGCTTGATCTCGGCCGGCTTGGCGGTTTCGCTACCGGCCTTGTTCAGGCGGGCGTAGGCTTCATCCGAATAAGGCTCCTTGCCGACACGCGGCTCACGCTTCAGTGCGCCATTTTGCTGGGCAACTGCGACACTGCCTGCCGGCTGATCGAGCGAGCGAGACTCGACTGCGGAGCCAACTTCAATCGGTTTGGTGACGGCACCATCAGCGACAGGCTCGGCAGCGGCGCCCGGCGGCGCAACGCGCAGAATCTGGCCTTCCTTGATGGATGAGGGGTTGGCGATATTGTTCCAATTGGCGACATCGCGATGATCCTGACCGTGCTCCAGCGCGATTCGGTACAGGGTGTCACCGCGCTTGACCGTGTAATAGCCCGGACCGGCGGGCTGGATGGTGGCCTTGGAGGTCGAGCGATCGACCGCCGGTACCGGCTGCTGGGAAATACAGCCAGCCAAAAACAGTACGGGGAAAACTACGGCGACGATTCGAATCATTGCGTTCCTGAAAGTAGCGGGACGAAACGCACGGCATCAAGCCGGGTTTCGACATATCCCTGAGGCGTGTGTTCTATGAAGCTAAGATACTGCTCTGCAGCCCCCACTGGCAAGACCAGGCGCCCATCAGGCGCAAGTTGCTGGAGTAACGCGGGAGGCACACTGGCCCCGGCTGCTGCCACGATGATACTGTCAAACGGCCCGGCCTCGGGCAAACCGAACTGGCCATCGGCGTGTTTGAGGCGAACATTGAATTGTTGCAGGGTGCGCATGTTGGCCTTGGCCTTTTCGAGCAAGGGCGCCAGTCGCTCGACGGCATAGACTTCGTTGGTCAGCTGGGCCAACACCGCAGCCTGGTAACCGCAGCCAGCACCGATCTCGAGTGTCTTGCCCAAGGTCTTGCGGCCGTTGAGGAGCAGTTCGATCATGCGTGCCACGACATAGGGCTGCGAAATGGTCTGCCCCATGCCAAGCGGCAGCGCAGTGTCTTCGTAGGCCCGCGAGGCCAGCGCCTCCTCGACGAAGACGTGGCGCGGAACGGCAGCCATCGCCTTGAGGACGGTTTCGTTGCGGATTCCCTTTTCGCGCAGGCGCTCGATCATCCGAGTCCGGGTGCGCTGCGACGTCATGCCGATACCGTTCAACACACCATGACTCACTTCATCCACTGACGAATCGAAGGGAGCTGGGCGGCGTGCGTCAGATCGATCTGCAACGGGGTAATCGACACAACGCCGCGCTCGATGGCATTGAAATCGGTACCCGGCCCGGCATCGGCAGCCGCGCCGGCCGCGCCGACCCAATAAACTGTTTCATTGCGCGGCGAGGTCATTTTCACCACCGGCTCGGCTTTATGGCGTCGACCAAGATGGGTCACCTCCATGCCATTCAATTCAGCGTAGGGAATATCGGGGACATTCACATTCAATAAAACAGGTTCGCGAATAGGATCGCGAATAAAGCGCTCAACCAATTCGCGGGCCACACGGCCGGCTGTCGCATAATTATTTCCCTCAAAGTTGGTCAGGGAAATGGCGATAGAGGGAATGCCGAGCAAATAACCTTCCGTCGCTGCCGCAACGGTACCTGAATAAATCGTGTCGTCGCCCATATTGGCGCCGTTATTTATTCCCGAAACGATAATATCCGGCAATTCATCGAGCATGCCGGTAACGGCCAAATGGACACAATCGGTTGGCGTGCCATTTACAAAATGAAAGCCATTGGCCGCCTTTTTCAGAAACAACGGCCGATCAAGCGTCAGCGAATTACTGGCGCCGCTGCGATTCTGCTCGGGAGCAACGACGACGACCTCACCCAGGTCATGCAGCGCCTCAGCCAGGGCGGCAAGCCCCGGCGCAAAATAACCGTCGTCGTTACTCAGCAGAATACGCATGATCAGACCAGCAGATTATCCAGGGTGCCACCATTGGCCACCCAGGCTTCGACCCATTTCGGCTTGCGACCGCGACCGGTCCATTCGAGTTCGAGATTTTGCGGATGACGGTATTTAACCTTGACCTTATTACCGGTCGCCGTCTTTACCTTGACCTCCTTGCCCAGCAAATCCTCAATGGCATAACCACGGGTTTTGGCAAAAGCGCGCAATTCATTCAGGACATTAACCTTTTCCTGAGCTTCACGACGTTTAATTTCAGTTGGAATTTGCTGTTGCAGGTCGCGCAACTGAGCGACGGAAAGCGTGGAAAGATCCATGGTTATCTCCTTATTTAAATGAGTGGCGACAATTTAATTTGTTTGAAATTATTTATCAATGCCATCCATAAACAAAACTGACATAAGTCAACTTTTAATAGGTAGAACCGACCGCGCAATAAAACGCTCCGAGCAGACCAAGCTCCGCCAAATAAATCAAGTGCGCCCCCCATGAACGAAAAAGGCCAATCCGAAGATTGGCCTGACTCGTTGATTCTCTTGGTCGGGGCGGCGGGATTCGAACTCGCGACCCCTTGCACCCCATCAGGGTAAAAGCGCATCCCAGAGCATCCAACGACATCCCAGAAACCATCTCAACACATTGTTTTGTATGTAGAAAAACACCTTTACCATTCCAGCATCGTCCCATACAATCCAACCACATCCGGCAAATCTGTGGGGGGAAATGTGGGGGGAATTCTACCCCACTAACCCCTCCCCGACAAGGAGGCAAGCATGGGTAAGCTGACCGTCAAGGAACTTGAGGCACTTGGCAACAAGGACCATGGCAAGAAACTTCGCGAAGATGGTGGCCTTATTGGGTCGGTACGCTGCGGTTCTAACGGGGCGTCGGTTTACTTCGATTGGCGCTATCGCTTCGATGGCAAAGTGAAGCAAATCTCTGTCGGTGCTTGGCCCAAATTGTCTCTCGCATCTATCCGCTCCGAACGAGACCGGCTAAAAGTAGAGGTTGACGGTGGATACGATCCAACAGAACGCCGCAAAGCGGAACGACTCAAGGTCAAAGTCGACCAGTTGGAAGAAGTAGAAAAACAACAGAAGAGGCTTGACGAAATTGTCGCCCAGCAGGCTAGGCTCACCGTCCAAGGGCTATTCGAGCATTGGGCCGAGGTCGATCTGATACGTCGCAAAGATGGGGGTAAAGAAGTCCGGCGGATGTTCGAGAAAGATGTGCTACCGAAGCTGGGCACCCTCCTCGTCGCGGATGTCAAGAAAGGGCACATTACGCTGGTCACGGATCCTCTGTTAGCAAGAGGCGTGAACCGGATGGCCAAACTTATATTTTCTTTAGTTCGGCAGATGTTCCGGTTTGCCGTTGATCGAGACTACATCGAAGCCGACCCAACCGCCAGTATCCGAAAGGTCAAGATCGGCGGCCCGGATATTGAACGCGAGCGCGTTCTGAGCCGAGCCGAAATTCAAACGCTGTTCCACCAATTGCCCACCGCAAGACTGATGCCGCAAACAGAGGCTGCAGTTTGGATCGTCCTTGCAACGCTCTGCCGAATCGGGGAGTTATCGAGCGCGAAATGGTCTGACATTGACCTCGACAACAGACACTGGCGAATCCCTGAAACCAAGAATGGCAAACCTCACGAAGTATGCCTGTCAGATTTCGCAGTAGAACACTTTCGCAAAGTAAAAGCACTCAGCGACCCCGATATTGCGTGGGTCTACCCGGGCCGAGATAAGAAGAAGGCACTCTCCAGCAAGTCGATTACCAAGCAGCTAGGGGATAGGCAACGCAGTAGCGAGCCAATGAAACGGCGCAGCAAGTCTACCTCTGCCTTGACACTACCAGGGGGAAAATGGGGACCTCATGACTTGAGGAGAACTGGCGCCACAATCATGACTCAGCTACATGTGCTACCCGATGTCGTCGAGCATTGTCTGAATCATATCGAAGAGAATCGTACGAAGCGCGTTTATCAACGGCATACTTATGATCGTGAAATGCAGGCTGCCTGGAAGATCCTTGGTAAGCATTTGACTCGACTGGCGGCACTCAATATAACCAATGCTGCATCCTCAGACGCCAAGAACACACCTCCCAAGAAAGCACCGGCAGTTCGCAAGAAAGCCGCCTCAGATCCCGGTAAACAACGGCAACTCCACGCACCGTCGCCGGAAACCGCACCCACTGCACAAATGAACTGAGCGCGAACATCGGGGGGTTGCTTTTCCGATCAGAATCGCTTCCCTCCGTTGGATCAATGCTTTCACCTCGACAACATCGAGCAATCCGACTCGGTGAGCAACGCGGCGGCCCGACGGTCCTTGCACGATCACATAGGCATGCAAAGCCACCTGCCCTCCTGTCTCCACCATAACAGCCACCCGCTGCGCCGAAAGCTCGATCACGTCGGCGAGAAATACGCTGTCACGCTGCCGATTTTTCAGCTCGATAAGGATAATGATCCCAGCAGGATCACTGTATCCACGGTCGACCTTCGCCGTCAGGGTTATTGGACCACGTGCCCGGAATAGCTGCTCTGCATAGACAAGCGTTGCTCGTCGCAACTCACGCGGTAACCAAGCTTGATCCCTTTGGCGTTTCAAGCAATGAAGCACCCAGATGAGCAAGAGGATCAACATGCCGCCAGCAACCATCTGTTCAATCATCGCCTGCCCTCCGCCGGTATAGCCTTGCCGCTATCCTGACCACGGGACGGAGCAAAGCGCGCATCAGCCGAATCAGCCAGGGATGCGCCGCGAGCATCCGGCAAACGGCCGGTGCCGCGCGGTAGTAGGTAAGGATCATGCCTCGGCCAAGCATCGAGGGAGGCAGCGCCAGGTCACGAAATGCTCGCAGCACCGAGACCCCATACCCTTCGTCATAGACCGGAGGGGCAATGAAGCACGGCCCCTTGCCTCCCGGCTGCGTCTGCCGTTCCAGATAGAAGCGCCGGTGCTCTCGGCCCCCTCGAGCCATGTCCTTTCGTTGTTGGACTGAGCACCGCCGACCATAGCGATGCTCGAATAGCATCAGGCGCTCGCAGACCCCCATCTGGGCAAGCTCAGATGCGCAGACACGCTGGCATCGGCCGGATCGTGGCCAGCTATTGGCGCTCACGACATGCTCCCCTGTCGGGTCCGCATTGCGTGCCAGAGGCAATACTCCCGGTCGATCAGGTAATCAATCCGTGCCGCAGTGCAACGTCGGCTCGCCTCGGGAATTCGGTGCGTCACCAGCCAGTAAAGCAGCACGAAGCACAGCGAGGCTGGCAGGGCCACCCATCCCAAGGCAATCGCGAAGGACCCGACGGTCGCCGAGATCAGCAGCAGGTCCCCTGCGCCAGGCCACCGGCGTCTCCCTTTGCCAACGAAATTCGCCCCCTCGCCCGTCGTGTGGTCGATGAGAGCCAACACGCGGCTCGGTCGCGAGCCTACGACCACCACGCTCAACTCGTCCTCAAGCTTCATTGAACCAAGCGGCTGATCCAACGCGAGATCGGCCACTTGCCCCTCACCCTGTCTGACTCGCAGCCGATAGCCGCTGCCCGCGTGATCGCGCAATATGTCGTCCACCCAGCCATGGATAGCCAGGAAGTCTTTCTGATCCATAGATATCTCCTTATTCGCACGGCTCGCTCAACGATCGGCGATCGGTTCGCCGAACACCTCCGAGGCGAACGGCATGGCGATCGCTGGCACTGCCGGCAACTCTGCGGCGGGACCACTTACACCGGCCACCTGAACCAAGCGCGGCACCATGCCACCGCAGGCGAGGCTCAACTGACCAATCACCCCTTCGCGCGCCAGCAACCGCAACCGGTTGATCCGTTTCGTCCCCTTCTTGAAGCGGATCAGGTCGTCGTACAACTGCGGGTCATCCACTCTGTCCAACTCGAACAGCAAGCGGATCGTCTCGTGCTCTGGCGTATTTTTCTCGTTCATCACGCACCTCCCTGGGTTGCAGTGGCTGTACCGTTGAAAAGTTTGTCCACGTGATTCATGCCGGCAATCTGGAAGCCACGGACGTTGGCGTGCAACGGATCCTTCACTTCCAGGATGCGGTGCTTCGGAAATGCCTCTTTCACCGCCTTCTTGAAGAGATAGGCACCGCCGCCCACCAGGATGATGTTCTGGAAGCTGTAGCTCGCATCGATCCAGCGCATCATCGAGGCCACGGCCTGCTGGGCGATTGAGTGCGCCATGGGCATTGCCCGCGAAATGTCATAAGGCTTCTGGTAGATCACTGGGTTCTTGCCGGTGCGCAAGGCCAGGTCGATAGCCTCGATATCGTTGTAGGGCGTACCGATGTCGTGCCCGATCTCTGCCGCAATGGCTTGCAGGATGTCGAAAACGCCTCGGTTAACCGAGTGACTCTTGTTCTGCACCAGGCGCATGCCCCGCGCCACCAGCCAGTCGAAGGTCCGTGACCCCGGATCGAGAATCAGGCTTTGTTCCCGTTCGATGCTGGCCATCTTTCCATGTTGCACGGCAAAGTCGACCAAAGCACCTTGGGGCTGTGCGATCGCCAAGGCCTTGCGGACAACTACAGTCTTGCCATTTCCGATGTCGTGCGTGCCTGTCACCGCCTTCTCGAGGGCAGCCTTCTTGGTCGTGAGTGCGGCAACCGGCAGCCCCACAACCAGCAGATCGATCGTCGGTTGCTTCATCAGGGCCAAGGCGCCGCGCAGCAGTGCCATGTACTCAGGCGTCTCGGTGTAGCGGTCGTGCATCTGGGTGGCGCGGAACGTGTCCGCGGCCAGTTCAACTTCGGGGCCAACCTCATAGAAAAGGCCATTGATCGGGATCGCGACCGTCTTGCGGCGCTCATAGCCGGGTTGCCCCGACGGCTCCCGCATGGTCGGATAGGCGACCGAAGGAAAACTGGCGCAGCGGATGTCGCTGCCGGCCACGTTGCTGACGAATTTGGTGTTGCCGAAACCGACATCCACCGCTCTGACCACATAGTCCATGTGAGGCTCCTGTATAGGTTTGCGAGCGTCCAGCATCAATACCCCAATGCGGCCCGTCCACGCGAAATCCGCTCCGGTTGCCCCGGCTATCGCAATCAGCCTCGACCGCATTCGAAGTCCAGTCGAACTGGCTTGGGATGAAAGTCGAGTTCCTGCGTCGGGCGCCAAAGCGGCTCTCGCGTCGATTTACGGTCTCACTGGATCGGGGTGCGTCAAGGGCACATTTCCAGCGGGTGTCCAATCGAAAACAGCAGCATCCGATCGAAACGCTCACGGTGGTAACCAGAGGCCGAGTTGGCGCCCGTCAAGCCCTTGTGTCGCCTCGGTCCGGTCGTCTCCCGAAAAATAAACGCACCCTGAGTTTCAATTTCAAGTGCCACCCGCAAGCCCCTGCGTTTTTGCGGTCGTCGGCAGGTCTGCCCGTTGACCATCTCTCGCTCCGGGTGTGAACTACATTCTCCCGAGGCCTCCTGGCCTGCTCCATCGCGGAGCAAAAGGCGTTGCGGTCGTTACCCGCCTCTTCAGCCCCGACCTTGAGTCGGGTTGGCACGGTCCCTGAGACCCTGCCCGAAGCTGTTCCAAACGTAGTGCAACGCTAGACCTTGCCGGCAGTTCCCTGTCGAATGCTCCTTGAGGGCGTGTCTTGCGTTCGGTTCAAACGGCCGGCACCCGATGCCACGCCCCTGTTCCCCGTCATCGTTCGAGCACGCGCATTGCGCAGCACACGTCGTGTAAGCCTTCTTGGGCTCCGCGTGTGAAGCCGCTCGTACGCCTGTACTGCCCTGGACTTTCGGTCAGGGGCGGACCCATGCAGATGGATGACGCTACGAATCGAGGACTGATCCCCCTGTAGCGCAAGGCCAGACCTTCGCGCCGATGTTGTCCCCACCTTCGAGGCGAGGCTGCATCACCAATCCCGTCGAACGCAGAAATGCGGAAGCGGACGGATCACCGTTTCATTTTTAAGACTGACCGAGCCGGAGGCCGTGCATAAGGCGCGACACCGGCAATCCCTGGGTAGGTGTGGCGTGCTCGTGGTCGCACACCGTGCCGAAGCACTCGACCACGTTTTGCGGACGCGACGGAATCAGCGCCCGCAACGAACCGATGGATTCCACCCAATACATCTGCTGTGGGTTGACGGGACAGCGCACGGCTCGCTTCGGAGATTTGCCATGTCTACTTTTAACGCTTCCCATTCCCGCCGCCGGGCTCAAGGTTCCATTGGCTCGGGCCGTGCTGCCCAACACCAACCAGCACGCCGTCAGGAGTGGGCTTCACTCATGCCCACCGAGATTCTGAGCCGCTACCGGCCGGGCAAGGCCGATCCGCTACAGGTGCTCGATGTGCTGCTGGAACTGTTCAACACGCAGCACACCGCGCTCGACAAGACGGTCTCGCACAAGACACGACAGGAACGGGCCGACTTCCTGCGCCGTTTCTTCCGAGACCTCAAGGTGAAGGCCAATTTCGCCACCGTACCCGATCCCCGTAATCTCGGTGACCGGCACATCCGGGCCATCGTCGCCGTCTGGCGCGAAGAGAGACTCGCTCCGGCGACAATCCAGACTTATCTGAGCTTCCTACGTGGACTGGCGCTGTGGCTGAGCAAACCTGGCTTCATCCGGTCGCCGGCCTACTACGGCCTCTCGCCCAATGAATATCAGCGCGACGAAAACGCTCAGCGCGACAAGAGCTGGACGGCGGCAAGCATCGATATCGACGCCGTGGTTGAACAGGTCATTGCGTTCGACCGCTACGTCGGCGCTTCATTGGGATTGATCCGGACGTTCGGCCTGCGCCGCAAGGAATCAGTGATGATCCGCCCGCATCTGTGCGTGGTGCCTTTCGAAGCCACAGGCCTGCCACCCGGGGAAAGGCAGGCCGACAACTACGTGCGAATCAAGGAAGGCGCGAAGGGTGGAAGGCGGCGCTTTGTGCCACTGGATTCAGAGCAACGCATCGCAGCTTTAGAATTCGCCCAGGCAGTCGTTCCGGGAGAGGAGGCGCATCTGGGCGATCCTCGCCACAGTCTGAAGCACAACCTGCGGCGCTTCGACTATGTGATGGCGAAGTTCGGCATCACGGCGGACGGCCTGGGTGCCACGGCGCACGGGCTGCGCCATGAAGCGATGATCGACCACTACACGACCAAGGCTGGCGGGACGCCACCGGTCCGAGGCGGCGGTGATGTGCCTCCCGAGGAGGACGCGGCGGCAAGACTCTCGGCCGCCCGGCTGGCCGGACACAATCGCGCTAGGGCGGCAGGCGCTTATTTAGGTGGGCTACTGCCACGACAAGCGGCGTTGAAGGACCAGGCAAAAGACAGCCTGCCCTGCACATCCGATGCGGAAAAATCACCCGGAGGGCATTGAACTGGGGCCATGCGGCCCGTTCAAAACGAAACGGGGAACTGGGAAACTTCCCCGCCCCCGCTTTTCCTGCCTTTGGAGTTCCTTCAGCTTTCCATGCGGCGCCGCAATCCCTCCCGGTAGAGGATTCCCCCGATGCGACAAAGCAGCGCCTCATCGTCCTCGGCAAGTTCCAGGGTATCCATCCAGATGGCCAACTGGACGACGGCATCGTCGATGGCTTCGGCGCTGCCGCTAATGTCCAGCAATTCAGCATGCGCTTCAAACTGCTTGATGATGGGATGGTCAATCACAGATCACCTCTCGCTTGCTTAATTCAGGCCCAACTGCCCCAAGGCACATCCATCGTTTGAGTTCAGGGGCCGGCGGAGGGCGCAGCCCGGAGCGAACCGGCAAGCGCAGCTTGCCGGCGGTCCCCTGGAACGAGGGGTTGGTGGGCAGACAGGAGACGAAGCCCCTGGGGTGTGTTGATGTGCGCGACCAAACGCGCCGATTCACCAGACGGCGCCGACAGCACGGATACCGGAGCATCAAGCTCCAGCGATGAAAGCAACCGAGAGACACGGTCGGGGTTTGGGTGCATGATCTCAAGTTTGACAAGAGAGAGCCCCTTATCTTCAAGCTTGGCGGCGGGATGAACATCGGTGTGCCACTCGATTAGCGCCGGCGCAATACCGTCCAGCGGAACTGAACCGTCAGCGGGAATGGTAATGAACCAGTTGAGCGCACCACGACTCATGGGCTCGACATTTCCAAGTGGTTCGGAGGAGGCGGCAACAGTGGCACGGATATCTGAAGTGCGAACCACCCACGTGGAGAGGGACGGCGGCGACTGAGAGCCGATGCTATCAAGGGCAAACCAGCGAGGCCGCGAAGCCGCAGGGACCGCAGGATTTGGCGCGATAACCTCAAGGAACGTGGAGTCGCCGAGGCGCAGCAACAGGTTGTGGGTTGCCATGCGCGGGTGCTCGCCGCCGACCTGCGGGGAAACACCAAGGGTCTCAAGAACGAAGGCAGCGCCTGCGTCAAGGGAGAAGGCGGTAACGGCGATGTGATCGAGGAAACAGCGCGCCACCCTAAGCCCCCCAACATTGGAATGGGTTGAAGGTCTCAATACCTATCGCCTTGTAATCGGCAGTATTTCTGGTCACCACGGTAAGGCCATGAACCAACGCGGTCGCTGCAATCATGGCATCCTCGTACAACGTATCCGATTTGCGGTGCATGAGCTTTGCCCAGCACCGGAAAGCTGCCGCATCCATCGGCAGGATATTGTAGGCCGATGCGACCTGCGCCAGCCAAGCCTCGATTTCCGATGCTTTTGCCGCGTCTTGCTCACGGGTCAGTTCGATGCCCGCCTGAATTTCACCCAAGGTAACGGCAGAGAGAAACAAGTGCGCATCGTCGACCGATTCCAGCCACGCCACGACGGCCCCATGTGGCTTCGGCTTGCGCAGTTCCGAGACGACATTGGTATCGAGAAGAAACACCGCTCACCCGATCTCGGCAACGCTGCGACGCCTGGCTCGTCCCCGTGGCGGTATTCCGATTTCGCCGCGAGCCTGAACGGACAGCAAAAGCGCTTTCAAACTAGGCCGCGCCGCCGCTTGCAGGCGCTTCCATTCCTGAACCGGTACGAGCACCGCAGCTTCCGTCCCGCGTTTGGTCACCATTTGCGGCCCTTCCGACAAACAAGCTGCCAGAAACTCACTGAATCTCGCTTTTGCATCCTGAACTGGCCATGTATTCATGACGACCTCCAAATAAACTAGTCACCTGACTAGTTTATAACCAATTCCTCACCCCGTCCATTCATCGTTGAATGCCTGACCCTTTGCACTCAGACCGCTTCTTCCTCGTCCTGACGCTCGTCCGCCATGACACACCCGAAGCGTGCCCAGGTCTTCGGATCGACCTCGATGGGGCCGGTCCGTTTCGAGTCGAGATTGACCACCACGCCATGCTGGTCGAGCCGCCCCTTGGAGAAGAGTTCATAGAGCAACTGCGCCGCGAAGCGCACCGCCACATCGTTGATGAACAGCCCTTGGGAAACCAGCGACACACGAACCGAGCACGATGGCCGGTTGTCATCCGGAACCGAGGCGTCCAACAGTTCGGGGAACAGTTCGGTGACACAGGGTAGGCGCAGGTTTACCTCGCCCTTTGCCCGGCGCGGCCCCTGCCCCAACACCACCTGAGCGCTCGCCTCGGTGTTGCCGAGGTCTAGCCAATAGCGATAGCGCCCGCCGCCATCGAATACAGCCTCATGCAGAATCCGCCGCGCCGAGCGGCTGTCCACGCAACTCACCAGAATGTCGGCGCTCAGCGGCGAATAGCGGTTCGTCTCGAAGGCTTCGTAGCGCGTCGGATGGGCGATCCAGTCGAGCCCGTAGAACTGATTCAGGCGGTGGATGGTTACGATGGCCTTGTGCCTACCGATGTCGGCGGGGCTGTAGAGTTGCCGGCCCACATTGGCCTCGCTCACCCGGTCGGCGTCGAAAGCGGTGACGTGCAGGCCGTAGGGA
The DNA here is from genome assembly GCA_049304775.1 of Ferribacterium limneticum. Lineage (GTDB taxonomy): Bacteria > Pseudomonadota > Gammaproteobacteria > Burkholderiales > Rhodocyclaceae > Azonexus > Azonexus limneticus_C. The sequence goes on along the minus strand of JBAQOL010000039.1, from coordinate 20,608 downwards.
TGGCCGAGCGCCTTCATGGCGATGTCGAGGCGAGCGAGGCAGGCCGCCATCTGGGCACCGTTGCCGCCGACGCCGACCAGATGGATACTGACGCGACGGTCGAGCAATGCGGGATCGATCAGGTGTTCCACGGTCCGAACCTCCTTCCTTGGTAGAAATTCAGTATCCGGCGCAGCAGGCCGGACTCAAGGTCAGGCGCCACGTCACACGCCGTGTCGGTGTCGGCCTGCCACGGATGGGGCAAAGGGCGGAACCTGCCGTTGACCACCAGCCGAAACAGGGCTTGCGGCTTGGGCTGGTGCAGACAGCCGAACACGCCGGCCACCTTGATGCCCTGATCGTCGCCATCGTCCTTGGCCGACCAGAACGCGCTGCCGTAGCCATGGGTATGCAGGTCCACGGCCAGCGTTTCGTCGGCATCCATCGTCGGCACCCGGTAATCGATCTGGTGAGGCGATACCTCGATGGGTTCGCACAGCGCGAGCCGCAGACTTTGGTTGCGCCGGGAGTAGATCAGCGCTCCCGCCACTTCGTTGGGCAGGCCCCGGCGAGCGGCTTCGATGAAGGCCTCGATCACCCGGATGGGCAATACGCCGAAAGTGAAAGCAAGCCGCTCCTCGATGCCGCCGTAGGGCAGCGTGATCGGCAGCGCGGGCGAGAGCCGCTGGATGCAGTCCAGCCAGTCGAGCTTGACCTGCACGAAGACACCGTTGGCGGCGAGGATGATGCGCTGGCCGTTCGCCATGTCGGGCAACGGGCCGAAGCGCGGTGCGGCAATGACGGGGCAGACCGCTTGCAAGGCGAGGTCGCGCACATCCATCATGCCTCCTCCGTGAGGCCGAGTAGCCCGCCCAGCGTGGTTTTGACATCGACCAGCACCCGCTCGGGAAAGCGCTGGAATCGCCCGTCGAGCATGTCCCGCCAGAAGGTGTAAGCGCCACCGCGATAGCGAATCAGCTTGCCGGGGCCGTTGGGGTGGGTGAAATAGCTGCGCAGGAAGGCATCGTTCCACGCGGCGATCTTCTCGACCGTGGTGCCCTCGGGCACCGGCGCGTTGCCGTGGCAGATGTTGCCCTGCACGTTGACGTTGAAGTACGGCACTTGGAACAAGGCCGTGGCCGGGGTCGGGCGCCCTGCCCCCTTCACCGCCCAGACCCGCCAGACACGACTGGATGCTGCAAAGACTAGTCCCGGATGTGGCACGCTCTCCCCGCGTTCCTGCCCGCCGAAGGCCTCTGCCTGTTCCGCGTCGACGCGAAAGGCGATGTGGCGGCGGGCCGGCGGCATCCACCAGACGATCAGGTCGCCATCCATGTAGAGCACCGTCTCCGGCAGGAAACCACCGTGGGCGGCGCGCTTGAGCAGCGCCTTGGCGAGGTCCATCGCCGCACGCGGTGTCATTGCCTGCCCGGCACCGATAACGGGTTCGCCATCGACCTCTTCAATGTCATGCACGGTGGCCAGCGCACTGCCCTGCTGGCCGTCGTAGATCAGGACCGCCCGACGCAGATGCACGGTGCCGGCACTCGGGGCCTGTATGAAAAACTCGGCTTGGTTCATGGTCGTTACCTCCACGATCAGTTTCCTGCCGAAAGGTGATGAATCAAGCGGTCGATCAGCCGAATGGCCGCGAAGCGGCTGGCCATCGCCTGCTGCCACGCACCGAAGGCAGCGGGGTCGTCCAACGGCACTTGGACCTCGCCCATGTGCTCGCAGTATTCGCCTTGATGGGCGAGTTCGAGAAGATCGTCGTAGATACGGGTGGTCACGTCCCCGTCGCGCCATGACAGCACCGCGCCGAAACCAACGAACTCACCCTCCATGTCGGGACGGAAGCTGTCGTCGATTTCCAAGGTAGCCAGCGCCAGCGCATCCTCGGCAGTGGCCTTGGCGCCCGGATCGGACAGACGCTTGGTCGCCCGGCGCAGGAAGCGGGCGCACTGCGCCAGTTCCAGCCCACGCGGCCAGCGCCGTGTCCATGCGGGAAAAGACGCCTCCAGCATGGACTTGGTGACCATCTCGGCCCGCATCGCCTCGCGTTCTTCTTCGTCCTCACCGCAGTTCATATCGAGGGCGGCTTCCTCATCATCCTCGCCGCACCAGTAGAGATAGGTCGCCACGTCACAGGCGATGTCGGGCGTAAACAGCGGATAGACGAAAGCACTCTGGCGGCACAACACATGCAGAACGACCGTGCCCAAGCCGTGCAGGCGGGCGCTCAAGGCTTCCAGCCCCGCCCCCACCGGCCATTCCTGCTCGTGGTATTCGCACCACGATGCTTCCACCGCATTGAAGTCGAAGTCCTTGGGCGGCTGGCTGCCGTAGTAGCGGTAGGACTCGCCATCGCGGGACACCATATGCAGTGCAAAGCGCGGCGTGAGGCAATGCAGCGCGCCGATCTGGCATTTGAGCCAGCCATCGAGCGCCTGCCGGCAGGCGTCGAGAGAGTCGCTCCAGGTCACCGGAATGTCGGCCTCGTCGAAGGCCTCGGCCTCGATCAGGAAGCGCGATACCATGGCGTTGGCCGCCAAGAGCGGCCCCGGCGCGATGCTGCGCGGCACCTGCGGGCCGATGCGCGGCAAAACGAGAGCCATCATGGCAGCGGTGCCAGCATGTCGCTGGGCGGCAGGATGCGGGCCGTCTGGCGTTCGTTCCCATCGCGCCGGGTGCGCAAAACGAAGGCGCCCCAAGCGCTACCGCGCTCCTGCGTGCCGCGCCGGGTCAGGGCTTGGGCGAGCTTGCCGGTGGCGTCCGTGCGGCCCTCAATCTCGACCGCGACAGCGGCCTTGAGGGCGGCAAGCCGTTCGCCTTCGCCACCGGTCCGGCCCTTGGTCCCGACCGCTTTGCGGAAGGTGTATTCCTGCACCCCATTCACGACATCTCCCGCCTCGATTTCGGCGCTGATGAGTTCGGGGTATTGGGCGCTGTAGAGGTCGCGGACCTCCTTTGGCTCCATGCCCGGAACATCGGGCAACTGCACACCGTTGTAGCGGAAGACCCGCCGGATTTCATTGACTGCAATCGTCATGGTTTGGCTCCTGTCGTCTGGCGCCTCCCACCGGGAGGCCCTTGCGATCAGTCTCTCGCCGCCCTGCCCGTTTTCAAGGCCGGACCTCAGCCGAACAGATCGTAAGAAGCACTGTCGGCAGTAGTTGCAGCGCTCGGTTGCGGTGCGCGGCCAGCGGCCCCGGCGTCGTCATCGCCCAAGTCATCGGCGGTGTCGGTCTGCGCCTTGACCGGGGCCTTCGGCGCGGCGGCTTGGGGGGCAGGCTTGACCGCCTTGGTCATTGCCTCGCCCGCCTTCTTAGCCGATGCCGCCTTGGCCGCTTGCAGCACTTCCTGTGTCGCTTCGGCCTGTTCGACAAGGCTCTGGCGAACCTCGCGGTAGCCCTTCAACACCCCGACGAACTCCGCATCGAATTCGTCCGGCGTGGCCGTCAGGCTCAATGCCTTGGTCAGGGCCGGCTCGTCCACGTCCATCTTGGGCTTCGGGACCACGTTGATCGTCATCCGCCCGCTCTTCTCGTCGGCGCTGATGACCATCGTCAGCGCAGCGCTGGTCGCCAATTCGTAAAGCTCTTTGAACATCGTCATGTCACGCTCCTTCAAAAAAGAAATGCCTTCGAGACCATGCTACGAAGGCATTGGGGGTTTGCCAGTGGCTGAGCCGCTCAGGCAGCAAGGGCTTCTTCGGCAGACTCGACCGCTGAAACCGCGAGGTCGTCGTTTGCCTGAACGATGGACGCTGCTGAAACGGCGCGGCGCGGGTACTGCATGACGACGGGCAAGGTACCCTCGTAGGCGAATCCCGGCACGGCCAGTAGCGATTTGATGAAGTCGCCTTTCTTCTTCGCCCGCGCCAGCTTGAAAACCGCACCCATCTTGGCTTTCAGGCCGACCTCGCCGGCCAGGGACTCCAGTTCGCTCAGGGTGAACAGTTCGAGGAATTCGGTGTTCCATTTGAAGTGGCGCCCCTCGTCGACCTCCAGGTAGTTGAGCAAGGCTTCCAGATCGCGCAAACCGACGCCGAACGCCGCCGAGGCGGTGACCGCCAGCATCAACTGCTCCAGATGCTGCGGGTCGATGGCCTCGGCCTCGGGCAGGATGGTGGCGAAGTCGAGGCGGTCGACTACCCACGGCCCGGCGATCCGCTGGGCGACCTGTCCGAACTCGGCGGTGCGGACATCGCCGGCATGGCCGGCGCGGGCCAGCGCGATCATCACGCGCCGGTTGCGCACAGGTTGTGCCATCAGTTCTCTCGCCGCCCATTTGCGCCATTGGGCAACGCGGTAGTCCTTCACCCGTTGCGGGGTCTGGTTCGAAGGCTGCGCAACAGTGGCAGCAGGATGCACCGCGCCGGATGGCTTGCCCTTGGCCGGCGTCTTGCCGGTTCCTGAAGGGGCTTCTTGCCCGCTCTCGCGTTGCGCCTTACGCCAAGCCGCCACTTTCGTCGTGTGGCAGGCCGCGTAGAAGCATTGCGCGTGGGTCACGTCGCCGTAACTGCCAGGCAGCGCCGACACCGCGCAACCGAACGAGGCGCAGCCTTGGCAGGCGGTGTACTGCGCAGCGCCGACACCCAATTCGCCGTCCACCGCGACCGGCAGATAGGCGCTGCCATCGGTCGCCTTCACGATGTGGACCAGTGGATACTGGTCGCGCAGGCCTTGGACCTTGGCCTCGACGGCTAGCAGGGTCAGTTCGTCATAGTGGGTGGGGTGCTGGCAGTAGCCTTCGCCGAGGGATTCATCGAACAGCCCCGCCTGCCGGGCGGAATTGTGCGGACAGGCCGAACATGGGGCAGTGTCGAAGATGGCGGCCGACAACTGGCGGGCGAAGCGGCCCAACTGCTCTTTCAGCACGCCCACCGGTACCTTGTGCGCAAGGACGCCGGTCAGCACCGCATCCTGCTTGTCAGGTGGGACGCCAGCCAGCAGTTCGGCGTGGCCGAGTTGAATCTGGCGGCAGGTGAGCGCAGAGAGCACGGCTGGCGTGCAGGTCAGCAGCGCCAGCCGACGTTCCAGCAGTTCGGGCTTCCAGCCCAGGCTCGCCGCCGCCTCTTCCTTGTCGCCCTTGTGGCGCATCAACTGGCGCTTGGCAGCGTGCGCTTCCTCGGCATGGGACATCGGGGCGCGGTGGTGGTTCTCGATGACGGCGATGGCCTCGGCCTCTTCGTCGTTGAGGGCTTCGATCACCACCGGCATGTCGTAGTCGTCGCCGAAGACGTTCTTTGCGGCCCGCCAGCGGCGCTCGCCGGCCACGATTTCGAACAGATCGGTGCCGGGAATGGGACGGACGATGATGGGCTGGACGACGCGACCGGCGGCGCGTAGGCCAGCTTCGAGGTCGTCCATTTCGATGGGATCGAAGTATTCGCGGGGGTTCTTGCCCTGAACAATGAGGCGCAGCGGCAAAGTGGGCGTGGCGGGTGTTTCCATGAGGGTCTCCTGCGGTGGGATACCTTCATGCTCTCGCGGGATGGGCGGCCTTCAAGGGCATGCCCGGACCGAAAAACGCCCCCCGCCCCCTCGGGGCACCCGTCAAGTATTGGCTAGCTTGCCTGCGCCCTTGGTCAGTTCCATCATTTCTTCCACCGCCTGCGTGCCCCACTGCAGGCAGTGGGCCAGCGAGTTTTCATCGTGGTGCACGGCGTTCAATTCGCACTGCTTGCCGCTCTCAATCCGATTCCACGCCTGCTGTGCCTTGTCGAGCAGGTGACGGACCTCGATCAGCGCCATGCGCTCCTCCAAGGTAATCCGATCGCGCAGGTTTTTTTCCAGAGGCATATCAGGCGCTCGTCGAGTGGGTGCGGCCAACAAAGCGTTTCAGGCGCCCCATCAACTGCTGGCGATGATCGGGAAACCGCGTGAGGTTCGGGTCGGTGGCATCCTGCTTCCACCAGAGGTTCGCGTAGTCGGAGACGACGCCGTTGTAGCCACACTGCGGCCCATCCTCATCGAACTCGGCGCACAGGCACCGGATCGCTTCGCGGTAGCTCAAGCGGGTGATGGACACCAGCACGGTCGGGTTCCACACCACCCAGACATTGCCGCCGAAGTTGCGCACCGCATCCATGCCTGACTCGGAAAAAAACTCGTCCCACACATCCCGGCTTGTGGCCTTGCTGTCCAGTTGATCCGTCCAGCGGGCATTCGGCGCCAGTCGCACCTCCAGTACGCAACCGCCCGTCTCATACATCCCGAATTCGTAGGCGATGGAAAGTGACTCGCTCAGGCAGATGCCAGTGCCGGTGTAACTGCGGGAGCGCGAACGCCGGAAGCCTTCGCGCAAGATGGTGCGGGCGGCAGTATCGCGGGTGCCGTGGTAGAGCGGGCCGATCAAACGAGTCGCAGAGGTATCCATGCCCCCAGCGTCTCATCCGATCGTTTATTTACAAGACCCAGTCTGAATCAGAACAACTCATCGGATATGGAAAAAATCAGAAACGATAGGCTTTCCCGGCGTACGTGACAGGAGGACCGCATCAATCGGAAAATCACGGAGCCCGATTAGTAGTAGCGGGAAGATCGCATAAGTCCATCGAAGGTTTCGCTATGCCGCTGGTAAAGGCCTTTCGTCAACGCGACGTTCTGGGCTGGCTTCCGCCCAATGGCCGCGCATGTTGCCACGATGTCCCGGTAGACCTTCTCGGGAATTGTTTGTGTCCCGGTATAGTTCATGAAGTAGTCAGGCATCTGTGTACTGACCCTGCTCCCTCGCGGGACCATGATGACGCTCGGCTGGTTTCCATGGGCAGCAAAAGTCAGGTACTGCCAACTTGGGTCCGGTACGCCTCGATCCGGCACGGCGTCGATGGAAAGCGCCAGGTCTCCGCCGTGTGTCAAGGCAAGGTAGGCTTCTCGTGCGTGCTTTCCCATCTCGGCAATCAGAATGCACGGCTTGCTTGGCTCGTAATATTCATGCTTGGCTTGGAAACCCAGGATATCCAGCAAGCGGTCGAATTTTTCCGGCGGCAGAGCCTGCTGCCCGGCGATCATCCAACTGATCTCCTTGACGGTGACCTCGATCGAATCGGCGATTGCCTTTTTGCCACCTGGCCAGCATTGGATCATGCTGCTGACCTCCTTGCTTGCCGTGCTATCGAAATACTCCGTAGGCTCCTTAGCAGGGATATCCCCGCTGTTCGGATCGGCCATCGCATCATCCGCATCGCCTGAGAAGAGCCAGTTTCTCAGTTTTGGATCGTTCGATGCGTCCCAGTAGCGCGGGAGGTTTGCCGGGACGTTCATTTGCCAAGCAGAGAGCCAATCCCCCGGTATCCAGTCCATGTTGTCGGGTACGTCGACCTTTGGCTCAACGAACGGAAGTACTTTCCACTGGTTGGCGAGTTCGCGCTGGGCGACCTTGCTGAAATGCTGGCAACGAAAACGGAAAGCCTTGTCTGCGGTTTGGTGGAGTTCATCTAGCGATTTCGGCAAGTAGAACTGAAGTTGCCTGGCGTCCTTCTGTGCGTTTCGCAGTACCGCAGCATGAGACTTATCGTTTGACGCGGCGACATCGATCGCGATGCCCGCGCCCTGAAGCACCTCGATAAAGCCCTGGTCGGCGGCCGCGCAGTTGCGGCTGATTCGCAAACGCTCGGGCTTACCTCGCAGTTCCGGCAGGCAATCCCAGAACTCGGTCAGAACATCGATGATCGGGCGCGGGGCGTCGAGGCGCACAAATCGGACGGCAATATCCGGCAATCCTGGTAAGGAAACGCCGTACATAATCAACGGCGAGAATCCTACTTTTTCGGCCTCGGCCAGCGGTAAACCATCGGCGGTAAAAATTACGCCACGAGATGGATGCAAAAAGACGTGGCGCGCAGTGGCTAGCGTGAAATTGTGCTCCCTGACGATCGTCATCGTTGCTCCCGATTTCCCTGTTGGATTGTCTTGTCGGGAATTATGACGGAAAAGCCCCTCCAATTAGAGGCGCTTGAGTTTGGCAACTTTCACCGCACTCTTGAGCCCTTACTTACTCGCCGCCAAACTGCAAGTGCTATCCGCGGGCATGGTGTCCGCACAGCCTTCACGGCGAAACCCATCGCCCTGAAGCCAGCCTCGCTGGCGCCGCAGTCGTTACCTGCCTGCCTTGACGATTCACCGCCGCCCTGTCCGGGGTCCGCACTTCATCCCGAACTGAGACCCATGCCTGCCGACGCCCGTCGACCGGTTCCCTGAACCCAGGCACATCCAATTTGCCCACGCCGTCGACTTCACCTTGAAGTCCGATGCAGTTTCCTCGCGCCTGTCCGTGACCAAACCATCGGTCAACGCCATGCCTTTGCCATCCCGCCGGGGAGCACACCTCCCCTGGGAGCGGTGTGTTCCTCATTTTTCTTTGGAGAACACCCATGGCCCGTCGTTCCACTGCGCCTTCCATGTGGCTGCCCGGATTCGATCCGGACGAGCCCGAGCCCCCTACCCTGCCGAAACTGGCAATCCCCATCGTCATTCCGACGGTGGACGCGGCCTTGGCGGAATGCATCGAAGCGACTCAGATCGAGACGCCCGAACCTGCCATAGTTGCCCGCGCCAGTTGGCGCACGACCAGCCAGGTCGTCGAGGCCGCACCACGCATCCTGTGGCCGCGCCTCACCAGTGCCGGCCGGCTCTATCCGGTCGGCGCCGTCGCCAAGTTCGAGGCCAATCTGGTGGCCATCGACACCCTGCAACGGATGGAGAACGAGAACCGCATACCCAGTGCGGAAGAGCGCCAGGCCCTCCTGCGCTACACCGGCTGGGGCGGTCTGCCGGCGAGTTTCAACCTGGATACGGACGAGCCCGCTTGGGCCGAACGCGCCCGACGGTTGCAGGACCTGCTGCCAGCCGAGGATTACGCCTCTGGGCGGGCCTCCGTGAACAACAGCCACTACACCGAGATTCACGTGATCGAGGCCATGTGGCAGGCAATACATCGATTCGGCTTCAGCGGCGGCCGCGTGCTCGAACCCGCTGCCGGCATCGGCCATTTCATCGGCACCATGCCGGAGGATTTGGCCGGGTGCAGCACCGTCACCGCCATCGAGATCGACCGCCTTTCGGGTCGCATCCTCCAGGCGCTCTATGCCTCCGGCGGCGCGGACGTGCGGATCGCTCCCTTCGAGAAAACGCCGCTGCCCGAGAACTGGTTTGATCTGGTGATCGGCAACGTTCCTTTCGGCAAGTACCAGGTCGCCGACCAGAGCAACCGGGCCTATGCCCACTACAACATCCACAACTATTTTCTCGGGCGCGCTATCGACCTGGTACGCCCCGGTGGGCTGGTCTGCCTAATCACCAGCAGCCACACGATGGAGTCCCGGCAAGAGACGGTACGCCAGTATCTCGCCAGCCAGGCCCATCTGCTGGGGGCCATCCGGTTACCGAAAGGTGCCTTCGCCGGCATCGCCGCCACCGAGGTGCAGACCGACATCCTGTTCCTGCGCAAGCGGCAACGCTCGGAGACGGTCGAAGCCGAGTGGCTGGACATCACCGCGGTGCCGAACGAATTGAGGCACCCTTTGGCACCGCCGAATCGCTACCTGCCGATCAACGAATGGTACATGCGGCACCCCGAGTTCTGCATCGGTCGCATCCGTAGCGAGAGCAACGGCTACGAGGAAGTCCCGATGGCAGTTTTCGAGGGCGACCTGGAAGCGGCCCTGCGCGAGCGCATCGCCTTGCTGCCCACCGGCGTCTTCGAGCCGGTTAAGCACGCAACGGCACCGCTACGTGTCGTGGTGCCGGCCGAAGCCGGTGCCCGTCCCGGTAGCTTCCGTCTGCATCAAGGGCGGGTGCATCGGGTCGAAGGCGGCGAACTGGTCGATGTCCATGACCAACTCAATGCCACGCAGCGGGGCCGGATCACCGGCATGTGCGCGATCCGCGACCATGCCCGGACCCTGCTCGATGCGCAACTGGAGGACGAGAACAATGGTCGTCTGGGTCACCAGCGGGCCATGCTCAACGGCACCTACGACCGCTTCGTCGCCAAGTACGGCTGCCTGACGGCCCGGGCCAACGCGCTGGCATTTCGGCGCGACCCGGACTATCCGCTGCTGCTGTCCCTGGAGCACTACGATGAGGAATCGGGCACGGCGCGCAAGGCGGCGCTGTTCTCCCAGCGCACATTGAGCCGCGTAGTCGAACCCGATCGTGCAGGCGAACCGAGCGAGGCACTGGCCGCCTCGGTGCAGTGGCGAGGCCGGGTCGATCCGGCCTACATGGCCGGGCTGCTGGAAGCACCGGAAGCCGAAGTCATGGCTATGCTTGCCAGCGCCGGCCACATTTTCCTGGACCCGATGGATGGGGACTGGAAGACCGCCGACGACTACCTGTCGGGCAACGTGAAAACGAAGCTCAAACAGGCGGCGCTGTCGGGACCGGCGTATCGGCGCAATGTCGAGGCGCTGGAACGGGTACAGCCCGAGGATCTGCCGCCGGCGGCCATCGAGCCGCGCCTGGGCGCGGTGTGGGTTCCGGCCCATGACGTCGAGACTTTCGTCCAGGAAGTGCTGGAACTGAAGGACTGCCAAGTGGGCTACTCGGCCGAGGCTGGTGCCTGGTCGGTGAAGTACGGCGAGTGGGAAGCCCGGCAGAACGTCAAGGTAACCCAGGAATTCGGCACCTCGCGCATGAACGCCATCGAACTGGTGCAGTGCGCGCTGAACGTCCAGGTGCCTACGGTGCGCGACCGCGACCCGGAGACCGACAAGTACTACGTCAATGCCGACGAAACCTTGGCCGCCCGGGAAAAACTGGGCCTGGTCAAAGAACGTTTTGCAACCTGGGCCTTTTCGGAGACTGAACGCCGCGAGCGCTTGTGCCGCATCTACAACGATCTGTTCAATGCGACGCGGCCGCGCCACTTCGAAGGTTCGCACCTGAAGTTGCCGGGTTTCTCCCGCTGCTTCGATCTGCATCCGCACCAACCGGATGCCGTTTGGCGCATCGTGCAGTCCGGAAATACCGGCCTCTTTCACGTGGTCGGTGCCGGCAAGACGGCGGTCTGCGTCATTGCCAGCATGGAACTGCGCCGTCTGGGGTTCGCCAACAAGCCTTGCCATGTGGTGCCTAATCACATGCTGGCCCAATACACCGCGGAGTTCGTCCGGCTCTACCCGAACGCCTCGGTGTTGATGGCAAGCAAGGAAGACCTGGAGGGCGATCGCCGGCGCGAGTTGGTGTCACGCATCGCCACGGGCGATTGGGATGCGGTGGCCATAACCCACTCGAGCTTCGAGCGCATCAAGTTGTCGCCGCAATTCACCGAGGGCTACATCAAGGAGATCATCCATGAAATAGAAATGGCGGTACGCGCCGAGAAGAGCAACGACCGGTCGAACCGGATCGTCAAGCAACTCGAGGCGATGAAGAAAAGCTGGCAGGTCCGGCTGGAAAAGCTGTCCGCCGACAGCAAGAAGGACGATCTGCTGACCTGGGAGCAACTGGGCATCGACTGGCTGTTCGTCGATGAAGCCCACTTGCACAAGAACCTCTACCGGTTCACCAAGATGACCCGGGTGGCAGGCCTGCCGCTGACCAGTTCGGAGCGCGCCTTCGACCTCTTCCTGAAGACGCGCTACACCATGCAGCGCCACGGCAATGCGCAGCGCGGCGTGGTGTTCGCGACGGCAACACCGGTGGCCAACACCATGGCCGAAGTCCACACGATGATGCGCTACCTGCAGCCCAAGCGGCTGGAGGAACTTGGGCTACAACAGTTCGATGCCTGGGCGGCGACCTTCGGGGAGAGCGTGACGGCGCTGGAAATCGCGCCGGACGGTAGCGGTTACCGCATGCACACGCGCTTCGCACGTTTTATCAACGTGCCCGAACTGATGGCGGTGTTCGGCGAAGTGGCCGACATCCGCACGGCGGAAATGCTGGACCTGCCGGTGCCAAAGTTGCGTGGCGGCAAGCCGCGAGTCGTCGCCTGCCCGGCCAGCCCGTCGTTGAAGGCCTTCGTGCAGACCCTGGTGTTGCGCGCCGAGGCGATCCGCAACGGCGAGGTCGATCCGAAGGACGACAACATGCTGGCGGTGACCACCGATGGCCGCAAGGCCGCGCTGGATTTCCGGCTGGTGGCACCGACGGCGCGCTTCGACGAGAACGGCAAGGTCGCCGCCTGCGTGCGGGAAGTCCATGCCATCTGGCAGCGCACGATGGATTTCCGCGGTGCGCAGTTGGTATTCTGCGACTTGTCGTCCCCCAAGGGCGGCAAGACGTTCAGCGTCTACGACGACTTGCGGGCGCGGCTCATGGCAGCGGGCATTCCCGAGAAGGAAATCGCCTTCGTCCATGACGCCGAGAGCGATGCTCAGAAGGCTGCGCTGTTCAAGGCGGTCCGGGAAGGCCGGGTGCGGGTGCTGTTGGGCTCCACCGCCAAGATGGGGGTGGGCACCAACGTGCAGACGCGCCTCGTGGCCCTGCATCACCTGGATGCCCCGTGGCGTCCCTGCGATGTTGAGCAACGCGAGGGCCGCATCCTGCGCCAGGGCAACCTGAGCGAGGAAGTGGAAATCTTCCGCTACGTCACCCAGCAAAGCTTCGACAGCTACTCATGGCAGACGCTGGAAACCAAGGCACGCTTCATCGCTCAAGTCATGGCCGGCGACAAGGGAATCCGTTCGCTGGAAGATGTAGAACTGGCGGCCCTGTCCTACGCCGAGGTGAAAGCCTTGGCCTCGGGCAATCCATTGGTGATCGAGAAAGCCGGTGTAGACGCGGAGGTAGCCAAGTTCTCGACGCTGTTCTCGGTGTGGCGCAACCAGCGCTTTGCCAATGAGGGCGAGGTGAGCCGGTTGCCGATTATGATCGAGGCGCTGGAAAACAAGATCGCGCTCTATGCACAGGATTTGGAACGAGTTGAAACCCCAACCTTCCAGGGCCTCGCCCTGGAACTCGGCCGCCGGCGGATTGTCGGCGCCGATGCCGTGGGCGAGGCGCTGCGCGGCCTGGTGAAGTCCGCGAAGGACGAAGTGCAGACGGCAAACCGCCCGATCGAACGCGTCGTCGGCCGCTTCGGCGGCTTCGATCTCGGTGTGCGAGCCACCCGGAGCGGTGAAGTGCCCAATCTCTACTTGTCCGGGCACTGCCTGTACCAGGCCGATCCCTATCAAACGGGTCCGGCTCTCGTCGCCGCCCTGCTTGGTGCTTTGGAATCGATAGCCAAGCACCACACCGATGCCGGGACACTGTTGGCAACCCGGCAAAAGAGGCTGGAGGATCTTCGGTTGGAACTGACCCGCCCCTTCGAGTATGAAGGCCGCCTGACCGATCTATTGATTCGGCAGCGCGAACTGCTCAGGCAACTCGACCTGGACAAAGATGAGGCGGGCATCGGGAAAATCGACACCGAAGATCTGCGGCAAACTGCTTGATTAACCTTACCCCCACGGTCGAAAGACTGTGGGGATTTTCTTTGGGTATCAATGCGGCTTCGAGTGCGACTCCGCTTCTTCAACCAACGTCTTGATCGCTTTGAGGTCAGCCAATACAAACCCATAAGTGAAACTTGAATCGACCTGATTCTTTTTCGATTTGCTGAGGTTCCGATGAACATGGTCGGGACCATATTCGACCGCATGGTGATTGGCTGAGTCAATCCGCGAGATTGGCTTTCCATTTGGATCTTGAATCATGTAGGCATAATCATCCAGTGCATCCTGTCTGAGAATGATGCGAAACCCGGTTCGTCGAACCGCAGTAATTGTCTTCTCGTCGACCTTCTCGATGTCACACTCAAGCTCGTTTTGAACCGCAAGGCAAGACATGGCCAATGTCTCGTTCGTATGTTTGACGAGTTTCATGTTAGAGAAGAACGGGGCGGGAACGCCCATTCTCTTTGCGATGTATTCGATGAGCGATGCGTGATCTCGGGCTTCATCCTCGTGCTGCTTGCACAAGCGGAGTCCGATTATCAAACCACTTTTACCGATAAGCGTCCCCGTCGACATGTAGTCGGTTTCCTCTCCGCATATCAGGCAACCATCCGTAGCAAGCCACATGCCCTTTTCAACCCCCGTATTTTCGACCCGTCCGGCGACAAGACCCCGAAACGCTTTGCTCTTGGCCTCCCAGCTTTCGTGCCAACGGTGGTAGCGGCTCGCGTACTCCCTATCTTCGATAAGTTCCGAGAATTTTGCTGTATTGACAACAGGTAGTTTGAATCCATGGCGCTCAAGGAAGAGGCCCAACCGACCAATTTCATCGAGAAGGTGCGATTTCATGAAGTAAATTCTGGGCGTCGGAAAATTCTCGGCGACCGAATAAAGCGCATTGAAATGACAAGTACCGCCTTCAACAAACATATGCGCTGAGTCTGCGCCTTTCATCATCCGCAGCAAATCTTCCGGGGAGTCCATGTCGATGGCCGTCACAGGCATCTTTGGTGACAGCAGATTTACTGCAATACCTTTCACACAAATATCCGTTTGCTTACCATCCAATCCCTGTGCATAGCAAAGCTGCATCAATTGTTTGATCGTCATTTGGTGAAACCGAAGTCCTATATGTTGTTGACCAATTTCTTTCTCTTACCGGCGCCACAAGGCTTGAAAAGAAAGTTGATAACTCAATTTGCATGACCGTTGAGCCAATGACGTTAACGTAACCAATGAGGTTCTCGTTGACATCTTCAGGCCATATCGGTAGCCCCAGTCACCTCAGTGCATTCGTCGCCCTACCTCAATGAAATAACTGAAGTAACAAAATCCGGATTTCCCTTAATCGGACTGGCTCTCACCGATGTCGCTGGGCTATAGTTCTGCGCTTTCATGCTCGACCAGAATCATGGACACCATCGACGGAATCTCAGTCAGCGCCCCCCTCTTCCTCATCAGCGCCATGCAGCTATGCAACCTCTGCGGCAAGGAGAACATGGTCGCCGCCTTGGCCACCAATAATCTTTCCGCCAAGGAAGAGCAGGAGGAAGATGGGTTCCTGTTGAGCTACGTGGAGGAACTGCCAGCGGGATTGCTTGGTGAAATCCTCAAGCATCATCCGAATTTTGTCATTCGTCACAGCATGACTGCCGGCGACTCGTATTTCATGACGGTTTGTGAATGTGGCGGCCACTACGGGGACCACTACGTTCACAAGCAGTTACTCAACCAGGCTTTCCATGCGCCGGACGAGATCACGGTACAAGAACTGCCACTCGCCGGGACCTGGGTGATCCCCTGCGCTTACAGCCAAAGCATCTCGGTCGGTGAATTGCTGGATCTGGCGGAAATTCGGACTGCGAACTCATGAGTCGGCGGCTAACCGCCCTCGTCATCGGCAACGGCGCCTACGAGGATGCCAGCGAACTCGAAAACCCCGTCAACGACGCCGAGGATGTTGCCGCAAAGCTCGAGGCTTGTGGCTTCTCGGTGATCAAAGAAATCGACTGCACAGCCGCGGCAATGGACCGAGCCCTCAAGCGATTCAAGGGAGAACTGCCAGACAACGATGTCGGCCTTTTCTTCTTTGCCGGGCATGGCATGCAGATCGAAGGCGAGAACTATCTGGCGGCGGTGGACACCGATACCGCCGGGGAAGTTGAGGCCAAATACTCTTCGCTGCCCTTGAACCGGGTCATCGAAACCATGGAAAAGGCGGCAACGTCGACCAGCATCACCATCCTGGATGCCTGTCGCGACAATCCGTTCGAACGGGCCTGGCATCGTTCGGCGGCAACCCGCGGCCTGGCCCCCGTGTATGCCCCCAAAGGGACCTTGATCGCCTATGCCACTTCGCCAGGCCAAACCGCCAGCGATGGGCACGGACGCAATGGGGCGTATACCGCTGCATTACTTCAACATATTGCCACTCCCGACTGTTCGATCGAGAACATGTTCAAGCGGGTCCGCAACACGCTCAGTGCCGCCACACATGGAAAACAGATTTCTTGGGAGCATACCTCGCTATCCGGCGAGTTCTACTTCAACCTGAGCCTTGGGGCTCGCATTGACGACTACTCCGACAGCGCGCTCAGCGACGGCCTGTTCGTGCCCGACGAAGCCAAAGCATCTCATCGGATTATCAAGGCTCTGAAAAGCCTGACTTGGCCAGTGCAGAATCCGGCTATTGACGGGTTCTTGTCCGATATCGCCAACAAGGCGTCGCTGGACTCTCTCTTCGTTCTCGGGCGGAACATCTATCAGGCGGCATGCGGCGGATCGAACAGTGCCATTGCCTACCTGAGCGACTTCGCCGCCCGGACCCAGGCGGCGAAACCCGAGAAACGAAAAGCGCTACTGGACGGCATGCTGTTCGAGGTCTTCTTCGACCCCAAGGCAAAACTCCGAAAAGACTTCAAGACCCGCAGGCTCGAGGATCTATTCGCCCTCCAGCAGCATAAAAACCTCTCGTCCAGCTTTGACTTTATCACCGAATGTCTGCTTCCCGAGGCCGGCCGTTTCTACTCGACCCCTGGCAGAAAACACCCTGTGGTGGTCGATGTCGCGACGACTCCCGATAGTGCTGCCAATACGTATCGACTTAAGTCAATCCATTGCGGCGGTACTAGCATCATGTGGTTGGAGGATGAGGACTACGCAGTCGAACCGGGGGAAATCCCGAATGCCGAAAAGATGACCATCGCCAAGTTTGAGGCGCGACTGGCCGAACAAATGGTGGTTCCTTCCCATTTACTGACCATCAATTACCTTTCGTTCGACAAACAGGCTCATGAACGCATCCTGTTCCCCTATGGCTGGACGGTTCGGAAACGATAATCCCGAGTAAAAGCGATCTCAGCGCCGGGCGCTTGCAGGTGGCAAAAGGCTAGGCAGGCTTGAGCCAAGGACGAAAACAGCGCAATACTGTAAGGGCTTTCTGCGGACATCGTGTCTGCACAGCCTTCATCGGCAACTCTGCTTGCCCTGAAGTCCGGCCTCGCTGGCGTCGCAGTCGTCACCTGCCTTCTGAATACCCGACTACCGTCGGGACCGGCCGTTTACTTGGCCGAGAGTCATGTTCAGCCTTCGGGCCGAATGTTGTGTTTCGCCGCCGTTCGACCTTCGGGTTGATCTGCATTGACCCAAGGCACTGTTCGCAAGAGCCGTAGGCCGTCATCCTGCACATGCCACCAGGCATGTCCTGAGCCGCTCTGCCGATCCGGGCGGAGCATCCCGAACGGGGAACCCCAAGTTCCCCGCCAGGGACAGGTGTTCCCTTTCATTCCCGAAGGAGAACACCATGTTCGCAACCCCTGTGACCCAAACGTCGCGCCCAGTTGCTGTGCTGTTAGGTGGTTCCGGGCATGCCCGGCCTGCCATACGCACACCGGCCATCCCGGCGTTGTTGAAGCCGCTGCCGATCATCCCCGGACGGTCCGGCGGCGCTTCCGAGCCTCATGCGATGGGAGCCTGATCATGCCGATCAGCCTCTACCGCCGACGCATTGCCGCCACCGTGATTCAACTGGCCAAGGACGATCCATCCCTGGTCAAGGAGGTCATCGCCCGCTTGCGAGAGTCGGGCGAGATCGAAGCCGACGATCTGGTCTATCTGGACCGGATTGCCGACCGCTGGATCAAGATTGCCGAGGAGAACAGCAAGGCTGTATCAGCGTACCCGCGTCAAGCGTGCGGGTAACTGGATGCCTTTGGCCTTAGCCAGTTCCGCAGCGATTTTTTCCAGCAGATTCGGACGTTCGTCGTTCAGCGTGTCGGCCCACCGGGTCAATGCCTGTTCGATGTCGTCCGGTGTTCGCGCCCCATCGAAGTCGAGTCCGAGTTTTCGGAAATCCTCGATTTCGTCGGGCGTGAACCGTAGTACGTCGCCTGCACGCAGCATGGTGTTGGCACCTCTTGTCTCGTGTGGGCATTCAGCTTAACAGCGCCACATGTCCGTGCAACCCCGGGGAGTCTACCGCTTCCCCGACCGGGGACAGGTGTTCCCTCTGTTCACCTTTGGAGATAACACCATGTCAATCGAGAAGTCCCGTCCTCGTCCGCGGCGCGCCAGCCTCGAATCCGAGGAAGAACGTGCTTGGGTTGGTTTCTACCAGCGCGTCGGCCGGGATCCGGCCATCGCTAGCGAAGTTCTGGCCCAGTTGGAGTCCGATCCTGAAATGAAGCGCAGCCATCTGGCGCTCTACCTGTGCTGCCGGGAATCCCTGCGCCAGCACAAGGCCCGCCAAACGCGCCACAAACGGATCGGTCAGTTCGTCCGCTGGCTGTGCGTCGGGCTGTTCATCCAGCCACTGCGCGGTCTGCAGAAGTTGTGGTGTCACGGTAGCGACATCGCCGTCGAATGCCTGACCGGGGTAGCCAAAGAACCGGCCATCGCCCAAGTTCGCCGCCTGGCTCGGGAAGCCGAGTTCCAAACGGCGCGCACAGCCTTCAACCAACGGACGGCTGCATCAGCGGCCGAACAAGTACCCGCATCCACTGAAACTCAGGCTGCGCCCAGCGCAAAAACAACGCGCACGGCTGCCTGACCCGAGAAGCACTGGACCCATATCGTCCCGGCCTGCAACGCGATAGCAGTTGCAGTCGCATCTTGATCGCCGAACGCCCACGCCCGCTTCATCGAGCGGCGCGTGCAGCGCTCGTCCCGATCCGACCCTATCCATTAAATGCCCGTAAGCACCGGCAAGACGAACGCACCTGCCGCGAAATCTGCTCGCCACGCTTTCACCCCCCCGCCCGCCGTCTTGCCCTGCATGCCGGCCTTTTTAAGCAAGGAATCCATTGATGAGAACCATTACTGAAATCCTGAATGCCATCGAAGCACATGCCGAATGCGCCATCGCCCAAGAACTTCTCCGCATGAAAAAAGAAGTCCGGCAACTGCGTCCTTCCCTGTGCCCTGATGATCAGGAGCACGCCAACGCCCTGCTGTTGAAGTTGGATCGTCTGGTATCTGAACAGATGGTCGTCATTTCCGATGACGCAGCCCAGGAAGAACGCTTCCAACCGGCCGCCCAAGCAGCCTGAGACGCGGCTGACGTATCGGCTGCCAATTCAACAGACAGCCGACTACCCAGTACCCCGTGGGGCTCACACCCTGTGGGGAACGGGCGCCACGGGTTTTTGAAAGGAACCCGAGATGAACAAGGTCAGCATTAATGCCGAACAACAACTCTATGTGATCGATTGCGGCGAGGGCTACTCCTGCTTTGGCTTTGCCAACGCCCGCGATCATGCCGATCAGATCGCCAGAAAACTGAACCGATCAGACCTGGCCTTCACGGACGAGGACTATGCCACCCTCGCTGGCTACGAGAGGTATTGCCATGCCGTCCAGGCCTGGAGCGAATCGCCGCTGACGCGCACAACCTACTTCGATCCAGGCACCGATGCCCGGGCCGCCAAGGTTATCGAGTCCTGTCGGACTCACGAACGAAAGATCCGTCTGATTCTGGGCGACACGCTTACCGGCGAACCCTGGCTGGAAGAGCACGATGTCGTCGGCCGGATTGGCCGCTCGATCGGACCCCTGAAAGTCCCACTTCTGATTGAGCCTGGCGAACAGGGCGGCAGCGCCATTCTGTGTGCTTGCATCCTGGCTATCGTTGACTGGGCATCCGGCAACTTCCTGTACCGCCATGACGCTTATCGGGAAGCCGAGTTGAGCATCAAGCCATCAGCCAATGCCGAACGTCCCTGGGACGTACTCCGGCGCGAAGAAGTCGTCGCCAGTTTCCGGGATATCGGCCAGGCCGGCGCCTACCTCGCCTTCATGTGCGGCGCGACGATCGAGCCGCGCGTCTTCCGCTGACGTCGCCAAAGCAAGGCTATGGGGCATAGTTTTCGCACGACACCCTCATCGATAACGCTATACATAATCGACCGGAATCCGACCGGCTTGCGCATGGCGTCCCTACCAGCCCATTGAAGCCCAGAACCCGATGCGAGAAACTAGCCAAGCCTAAATACATTCCATTGTGGAATGCCACCCGGTTTTTGGCCGGCGTCGCAGTCGATACCTGCCTCATTCGTCTTGCCGACTGTCATTTGTACATTAGTCCACACCATCATCCCACGCGGGGACCTCGTCCCCGTCGGGATCGGCGTTCCCGCTTTTCCCATTTGTAGAGGAGAACGCCATGAATATGTCTATCCTATCCCGCGCCGACCTCGTCCGCGAATTACTCGCGCCCACAGTTTGCGCATCGAGTGCCCTACCCTTGCATGTCAGCGATGCCGTTGCCAACATGGGCATGGGCAACCTGCCCGAAACTGAGTTGGCCCACCGCCTGGACGTGGCGCGCGAACTGCTGTTGCGCGACTTGCGCGAGCAGATGTGCGACAGCCCGGTGATGGCCTCACCGCAAGTTCTGCGCGACTGGTTACGTCTGCACTGCGCTGGCCTGCAGCATGAGGTGTTCCTGGTGATTTATCTGGATGCCCACCATCGCCTGATCGAGGCTGAAGAACTGTTCCGGGGAACCCTGACCCAGACCTCCGTCTATCCCCGGGAAGTGGTCAAGGGAGCGCTGACCCGAAATGCTGCAGCGCTGGCCCTGGCCCACAATCATCCCTCGGGCGAAGCCGAGCCCTCGCGGGCCGATGAACTGCTGACGCAAACCCTGAAGTCGGCACTGAGCCTGGTGGACGTGCGGATCATCGACCATTTCATCGTGGCCGGTGACAAAGTCGTTTCGTTTGCCGAACTTGGGTTGATCTAGCG
>JBAQOL010000038.1:0-216235 GCA_049304775.1 Ferribacterium limneticum | reverse complement strand
CAACGCAGGGGCTGGCGGATAAAGGGCGAGGACTGTCTGAGGGCGAAGCCCGAGTTCCGCAGCCCCCGCCAGTCCCGAGTAGCGCAGGGAACCGGCGTAGCCGGCACCGACCCAGGGTCGCCTTCTTTTTGCTTACTTTTTCTTGGCGAAGCAAGAAAAAGTGAGACGCCCCGCAAGGGCGGAACCCCAAGTCAAGTACAACGGAAAATAGCGCAGGCCCGCGATCACGCAGTCAACATACTCGCTTTACGCGGGCACTCTTACCAGAGCTGCCACCAAGCCGTCTTGCTCTTCAACCCATCCTTGTAAAAACGGCTGGTCGGGAAATTCTTCTTCATAACGCGATCAGCGTCATCGCGCAGATCGTTCATGCCCATCTTGTCGTAAGCGGTGACCATGATGAACATCGCTTCTTCGATGGCCGGGGCCTGCGGATAGGTCTTGATCGCGTACTGGGCGCGATTGGCCGCGGCAATATAGGCGCCGCGTTTGACGTAGTAGCGGGCGACGTGGACTTCCAGCGAGGCCAGCGCATTGATCAGGTAGTTCATGCGCAACGAGGCGTCGGGCGTGTACTTGCTGTTCGGGAAGCGGGTGACCAGTTCCTTGAAGGCGTCGAAGGCTTCACGGGCGGCTTTGGGGTCGCGTTCGGTCGGGTCCTGGGAGCTGACCAGGGCGGTCAGGCCGAGGTCTTCGTTGAAGTTGACCAAGCCCTTGAGGTAATAAACGTAATCGACGGCCGGGTGGCTCGGGTGCAGCTTGATGAAGCGGTCACAGGCGGCCAGCGCCGAACCGGGTTCGTTGTTCTTCCAGTAGACATAACCCATTTCAAGCTGGGCTTGCTGGGCGTAGCGGCCATAGGGGAAGCGGGCCTCCAGCTTCTCCAGCATTTTGGCAGCCTTGTCCCAGTTGTTGTCGGCTTGCGCATCCTTGGCTTCGCCATAGAGCTTGCCTGCCGACCAGCCGGCGGTTTCGTCGATTTGCGCCGGCATCATGCCGCAGCCAGCGATGAAAGCGGCAATGAAAACAGCCATCAGCACGCGGAAGAGAGCGGGGAATGACTGGAATGCAGGTAAACTTCGCACCATGAATGATGATCCTGTTGAAAACTCCGGCGATTATAGCCGAACTGAACCGCTCCGCCTGACCGTTCCTGACGCCAGTTATGGTCGCCGTCTCGACCAAGTGCTGGCCGAGTTGCTGCCCCAGCATTCCCGCAACCGACTGCAGGGCTGGGTGCGTGATGCCTGCGTGCTGGTCGATGGCAAGGCCGAGACCGAGCCCAAGCGCAAGATGATGGGCGGCGAGAGGCTGCTGGTCAGCGAGCCGACCGATATCCGCAACCAGCCTGAACTGCCTGAAGACATTCCGCTCGACGTCGTCTACGAGGACGAAACGCTGCTCGTCATCAACAAGCCGGCCGGGCTGGTTGTCCATCCGGGTAGCGGCAACTGGAGCGGCACCTTGATGAATGCGTTGCTCCATCATGTACCGGGCATTGAGGCGGTGCCGCGTGCCGGCATCGTGCACCGGCTGGACAAGGATACGAGCGGTCTGCTCGTCGTCGCCAAGACGCTGGAAGCGCAGACCGATCTGGTTCGCCAGTTGCAGGCGCGGACTGTGCGGCGCATCTATCTGGCCCTGGCGGCTGGCGCCATGAAGCACGAGGGCACCGTCAACGAGCCGATCGGCCGGCATCCGTCGCAGCGCATCAAGATGGCCATCGTGCCGGAAAACCGCGGCGGCAAGCCGGCGATAACCAATATCCGCATCCTTGAACTCTTTCCTTACACGACCTTCGTCGAGTGTTCGCTGGAAACTGGACGGACGCACCAAATCCGCGTGCACATGGCGGCCATTCATCATCCGCTGGTCGGCGATCAGGTCTATGGCAAGCACAATCCGAAGCTGCCGGAATTCCCGCGGCAAGCCTTGCACGCAACGCGCCTCGGCCTGGTGCATCCGCTGACCGGCCTGAAAATGCAGTGGGAAGTACCGATGCCGGAGGATATGCGTGACCTTCTCGATTCCCTGCGCTATGGCTAATCTGCTGGTTCCGGACTGGCCTGCGCCAGCCCGGGTCCGCAGCTTGCAAACGTTGCGCGGTGCCGGTTGCAGCCTGGCACCGTGGGACAGTTTCAATCTTGGCGACCATGTTGGTGATGATCCAGCCCATGTCGCAGCCAATCGGGCGGCATTGCGCGATCATCTGCCGGCTGAACCGGCGTGGCTCAAGCAGGTTCACGGCATTGCCACGGTCAACCCGAAAAAAAGCCCAAAAATGAAAGAGGCCGATGCGGCTTTCACGCGAGATTCCGGCGTGGTTTGTGCCGTGATGACCGCCGACTGTCTGCCCGTTCTTTTTTGCGACCGAGCCGGGACCGTTGTCGCCGCTGCGCATGCCGGCTGGCGCGGGTTGGCAGCCGGTGTGCTTGAAGAAACCATGGCCCAGATGGCCGTGCCGGCCGGCGAATTGCTCGCTTGGCTGGGGCCGGCCATCGGCCCGTCGGCTTTCGAAGTCGGTGACGAGGTTCGCGCCGTATTCGTTGCGCACGATGCGCGGGCAGCGCAAGCTTTCGTCGTCCATGGGCCGGGAAAATGGCTGGCCGACATCTACCAGCTCGCCCGCCAGCGCCTGAACGCGGCCGGCGTCAGTTCGATCAGCGGTGGCGAGCGCTGCACTTTCAGCCAAGCCGACGATTTCTTTTCCTACCGCCGCGACGGCGTGACCGGCCGCATGGCCAGCCTGATCTGGCTGGAGTCTTAAGCGAGTATTTAGGGGGCGGTCGGATTGTTCCGGATTCGCCCCCCGATTTTGCCGACTACTTTTTCCAGGCGTCTGCCTGCACCAGCGAATCCTCACGCCAGGCTTCCCGTGCGGCCTGATTGGCCACCCAGTTGGGCAGGAAGGTAAAGGCCTCATCGAGCAGGTGAGGCGTGTGACGGCCCGGCGAGTAGCGCGTCGAGCGCTCATAGTACTGGCGCAAAGCCGGCTTGAAATTCGGATGCGCGCAATTGTCGATGATCACCTTGGCCCGTTGTTTCGGCGACAGACCACGCAAATCGGCCAGGCCTTGCTCGGTGACGACGACCTGGACATCGTGCTCGGTGTGGTCGACGTGCGACACCATCGGCACGATGCACGAAATGCTGCCGCCCTTGGCGCTCGACGGGGTCATGAAAATGGAGACAAAGGCGTTGCGGGCGAAATCGCCGGAACCGCCGATGCCGTTCATGATCGAGGTGCCCATGATGTGGGTCGAATTGACGTTGCCGTAGATGTCGGCCTCGATCAGCCCGTTCATGGCAATGACACCAAGGCGGCGGATTACTTCCGGATGGTTCGAGATTTCCTGCGGACGCAGGATGATGGAATCCTTGAAGCGCGGCAGATCGGCATTCAGTTCGACCAGCGCATTCGGGCTCAGCGAGAAGGAGGTGGCCGAGGCGCAGGTCAGTTTGCCCGACTTGATCAGTTCGAGCATGCCGTCCTGCAACACCTCGGTGTAGGCCGTCAGGTTTTCGAAGGGGCCATCCTGCAAGCCGGCCATCACGGCATTGGCGACATTGCCGACACCCGATTGCAGCGGCAGCAGGTTGGCCGGCAGGCGGCCTTTCTTCACTTCATGCTGGAGGAATTCGAGGATGTGGCCGGCGATCAGTTGCGAATTGGTGTCCGGCGGTGAGAAGGCCGAGTTACGGTCAGCCTTGTTGGTCTCAATGACGGCAATGACCTTGTTCGGGTCGATCTTGTAATACGGCTCGCCGATGCGATCATCCGTCTTGAGCAGCGGAATCGGCTTGCGGTGCGGTGGCAGGGCGGTGCCGTAGTAAATGTCGTGCATGCCCTCAAGGGCAGGGTTTTGCCAGGAATTGACTTCCAGGATGATCTTGTCGGCCTGATCGAGCCAGGTCTTGTTGTTGCCGACCGAGGACGACGGAATCAGCCGGCCATCCTCAAGAATGCCGGCGACTTCGACGACGGCGATATCGAGTTTGCCAAGGAAGCCACCCCAGACGAACTGGGCGACGTGCGACAGGTGGATGTCGATGTACTCCATCTCACCGGCATTGATGCGTTTGCGGCAGGTCGGGTCGGACTGGTAGGGCAGGCGCATCTCGATGCCGTCGACCATGGCCAGCGCGCCGTCGAGTTCAGGCGCGGTCGAGGCGCCGGTCCACACGCCAATCTTGAATTTTTGTCCGTGCAGGTTGGCGTCCATGATGCGCTTGGCCAACGCCGTGGGAACCTGTTTCGGATAGCCGGCCCCGGTAAAACCGCTCATCCCGACATTGACGCCGGATTGGATGAGATTGGCGGCCTCGTCGGCCGACATGATCTTGCCGCGCATGGCGGCGTTAAGGATACGTGAACCTCCAACCATGTTTCTCGATGCTCCAGTATTGGGTTATCAACAGATGACGGACAAAAAACGAATAAAAAAAGAGCCCGCATAAAGCGGGCTCAATCCAGAACCTAAGCGCATGAAGGTCTGGAGGAGACGGGGCGCAATTTATCAAAGTCGCCGTAAGGCAACGAACGAGTTATTTTTGTTTGATAAATTAGTAATTCTTAACCGTGGCGCCTTTGACTCAACGGGCCGGTGCGTTTTCGCCGGCCGGGACGCTCGAGGCATTGCTGTCGGCTGGCTTGGCAGCTTCTTCCTGCCCGACGTTCGGCAACGACGGCGGTGTGGCCGGCGCCGGCAGCGAGGGGGCGACAACTGCTGGCGGCAGTGCTGCGACGGACTCGTCCTTTTTACCGCAGGCGGTGAGTGCGACGGTAAGCAGTGTGGCAACGAGCAGTGACTTGTTCATGGCGATACCTTTCTTTCAGGGAGGTTTGACGGCGCGACCTGATATCGGCCGAGACGAAACATTAGTCAGCGCCTTGCCGGGCGGCAAACGACTATTTATGATGCAATGCTTTAGAAAAACTTAATCGTCAGCCGTGACCTATCGTCTGCCCCCGCTTTCCGCCATGCGCGCCTTCGAGTCCGCGGCCCGTCACCTGAGTTTCAAGAAGGCTGCCGAGGAAATGCACGTCACGCCTGCGGCCGTCAGCCAGCAGATCAAGACGCTTGAAACCTATCTCGGCATCTCGCTTTTTCGCCGCCTGACCCGGGCGCTCGAAATCACGCCGCAGGGGCGAGCCATGCTGCCCAAGATTCGCGAAGGTTTCGATTGTTTTGCCGCCGCCATCGACAGCACCCGGAGCGAAGCCGACGGTGTCCTCACCGTGACGGCGCCGCCGTCTTTTGCAACACGCTGGCTGGTGCCGCGTTTGCCCCGTTTTTCACTGGCCCATCCGGAAGTCGAATTGCGCCTGTCGAGTCGCGGCGACAGCGTCGACCGGCGGGGCGAAACACTGTTGCTCGACAATGATCGCTTCGATCTGCGCGAGGCCGGCAGCCTGCTCGCTATTCGCTATGGCACCGGTAATTATCCTGGTCTGCAGGTGGAGCAAATCTTCGCGCCGGACTGGGTGCCGGTATGCAGCCCGCGGCTGCTCAGTGCAGAGCGCCCGCTAGCCGTTCCCCAGGATCTGGCGCGTCACGTCTTGATCCACGATGAAACCATCGGTGACGAGGAAGGCCAGCCCGGTTGGCAGGAGTGGCTTTCCTGTGCCGGGGTGAGCAATGTCGATGCCGAGCGCGGGCCACGGTTTTCAAACGCCGTCCTCGCTGTTGAAGCGGTGCTTGATGGGCAGGGTGTCGCCCTGGCGCTGAAACCACTGGTCGAAGCTGATGTGGCGGCCGGACGTTTGATCGTGCCTTTCGAGATCGCCGTGCCGTCGCCCTTCGGTTATTTTCTGGTGATGCGCAAGGCCGTCGCCCAGCGCGATTCGGTCGCCGCATTCCGCCGCTGGCTTTTGGACGAAGCCCTGGCGGTTCAGCCAAACTGGCCGGCGGGCGTATAATCCGCGCCTTTCCCAAGTAGCAGATTCCCGTGAGCACTCTTTCCTGGATCATTGCCGTTTCGCTGGCTGGCGGCGCCTTGAGCGTCTTCGCCGCAGCCGCGGTGAGTCTCGCCCTCGGCGCGCATCGCATCAGCATGCTGATCTCTTATGCGATCGGTGCACTGCTTGGCGCGGCCTTTCTGGAAATCCTGCCGCATGCACTCGAACATGGTGATGTCCATCGGACGACGGCAACCGTCCTGTTCGGCATCATGGCGTTTTTCGTGCTGGAAAAACTGGTCCTTTGGCGCCATTGCCACCACGACCATTGCGAGGCGCATGATGCCCATGCACCGGCTCACGATCACGGGCGCTCGGGACTGCTCATCCTGGTTGGCGATACCTTCCACAATTTTGTCGACGGCATCCTGATCGCCGCAGCATTCCTGCAAAGCACCGAGCTTGGCATCGTCACCGCGATGGCCATCATCGCCCATGAAATTCCGCAGGAAGTCGGCGATTACCTGATCCTGCTCCATTCCGGCTACAGTAAGGTTAGGGCGCTGGCCTTCAATCTGCTGTCCAGCCTGGCAACGATGGTCGGTGCCATGCTGGCCTATTTCGCCCTGGCCGACATGACTGAGTGGATTCCTTCGCTGCTCGCTCTCGGCGCTGCGAGCATGATCTATGTTGCGGTCGCCGACCTGATTCCCGGTCTGCACAAGCGTTCCGAGCTCAAGGAGTCGATCCTGCAGGTCTTATTGATCGGCTCGGGCATCGCCTCGATCGCCATCGTCCAGGCGCTGGTTGGCGAGTGATTCCCGATGCGCCCGGCGCTGGCGCCGGGCCTTGCTGCCGCCCAGCCAGAGCAGCAGAGAGCAGGGCATAAGCCCGTAAAACAGGAACGAAATGATGCCGGCGACGATGCTGGGTTCGTTGACGGCAATCAGCAATGTTACGTACAGCCAGCCGATTGCAACAATGTACATATTGGGAGCCTCGAAGGGGGCCTAATTATGCATGCAAATTCATTGACAGCGCTGAATCGGGTATGGAGAATCCAAAGGCTCAAACCCGACAACAATAGAGACGAGTCTTCCCATGGCGCAGGGATCGAACAATAACGACGTATTCGCGGGTTCTGCCGCACAGTTCATGCAAACCGGGCAGAACATGATGCAGCAATTCATGGACTATCTCGGCAAGGCCGGTGGGCAGGCTGGTGCATTGCCGCCGCCGGCAGTCGATCCGCAGGCGCTGACGGCGTTGCAAAAGCAGTTTATGGATCAGCAGATGTCGCTGTGGCAGGCGATGTTGAACAAACAACCAGGGCAGGATCCCGCCTTCAAGGTGGCGCCCGAGCCCGGCGACCGTCGTTTTTCGGCGCCCGAGTGGAAAGAAAGCCCGATCTACGATTATCTGCATCAGGCCTACCTGCTCAATACCCAGTATCTGAAGCAAATGGTCGAAGTGATTCCGGCCGAAGATGCAAAGTCCAAGGAGCGCATGCGCTTCCTGGCCCGCCAGATGGCCGATGCCATGGCACCCTCCAATTTTGCCGCGACCAATCCGGAATTCATCAAGCTGGCGCTCGAAACCAAAGGCCAGAGCATTACCGATGGCATCAACAATCTGATCAAGGATTTCGAGAAGGGCCGTATTTCGATGACCGACGAGTCGGTGTTCGAGGTCGGCCAGAACATCGCGACGACCGAAGGCGCTGTCGTCTACGAAAACGAGCTAATGCAGTTGATCCAGTATGCGCCGCTGACGCCCAAGGTCGGCACCCGGCCGCTACTGGTCGTGCCGCCGTGCATCAACAAGTTCTACATCATGGATCTGCAGCCGGACAATTCGCTGATCCGTTTCATGGTCGAGCAGGGAAATACGGTGTTTCTGGTTTCCTGGCGCAATCCGAAGGAAGCGCAAGGCCAGGCGGGTTGGGATGACTATCTTGAACAAGGTCCGATCACTGCGCTGCGTGTCGTTCAGGAAATCACCAAGGTCAAGCAGGTCAATGCGCTCGGTTTCTGCGTCGGCGGAACCATCCTGACTTCGGCGCTGGCCGTGCTCAAGGCGCGTGGCGAAAGCCCCGTTGCCTCGCTGACGCTACTGACGACGCTGCTCGATTTCTCCGATACGGGCGAAATCGGCCTGTTCATTGACGAGAAAGGTGTTGCTGCCCGTGAAGGCACGATCGGCAAGGGCGGCCTGCTGCCCGCCCGTGATCTGGCCAATACCTTCTCCTTCCTGCGCGCCAACGATCTGGTCTGGAACTACGTTACCGGCAACTACCTGAAGGGCGAAAAGCCGAAGGCCTTCGACCTGCTGTACTGGAATTCCGATTCGACCAATCTGCCGGGGCCGTTCGCCTGTTGGTACATGCGCAATATGTATCTCGAGAACAACCTGCGTGTTCCGGGCAAGCTCGATATGTGCGGGAGCAAGGTCGATCTCGGCCAGCTGGACATGCCGGTCTATCTGCTGGCGACGCGCGAAGACCACATCGTGCCGTGGCAGTCGGCCTACCAGAGCACGCGTCTGCTGGGCGGCAAGAGCCGCTTCGTGCTGGGCGCTTCCGGTCATATTGCCGGGGTCATCAACCCGGTCAGCAAGAACAAGCGCAGCTATTGGGTCAATGAAGATGTGAAAAACGATGCCGAGGGCTGGTTGACCGCGGCCGAAGAGAGGAAGGGGAGCTGGTGGGCCGACTGGGCTGGCTGGCTCAAACCGTTGTCGGGAGAACAGCGGGCGCCGCGCAAACCGGGGAATGCCAAATACAAGCCGATTGAACCGGCACCGGGCAGATACGTCAAGGAACGCGCGGTATAAAAACTTCTCGAGAGGGTATGACAATGTCGCGAGTTGCACTGGTTACTGGAGGAATGGGGGGTCTCGGCGAGGCCGTCTGCATCAAGCTGGCAGCATTGGGTTTCAAGGTCGTCACAACCTATTCGCCGGGCAATGCCAAGGTTCAGGATTGGCTCAAGGGCATGAACAACATGGGTTACGGCTTCAAGGCCTATCCGTGCGATGTGACCGATTTCGACTCGGCTCGCGAGTGTGTCGAAACGGTGAGCAAGGAAGTCGGCCCGGTTGATGTGCTGGTCAATAATGCCGGCATTACCCGCGACATGACTTTCAAGAAAATGACCAAGGCTGATTGGGATGCCGTCATCCACACCAACCTCGACTCCGTTTTCAATATGACCAAGCAGGTCATGGAGGGCATGGTCGAGCGCAAGTGGGGGCGGGTCATCAATGTCGGTTCGGTCAATGGCCAGAAGGGCGCCTTCGGGCAGACCAACTATTCGGCGGCCAAGGCCGGCATGCACGGTTTCACCAAGGCGCTGGCCCTGGAAGTCGCCAAGCAGGGCGTGACGGTCAACACGATTTCGCCGGGTTACATTGGCACCAAGATGGTGACGGCGATCCCGCAGGAAATTCTCGATTCAAAAATTCTGCCGCAGATTCCGGTCAATCGACTGGGCAAGCCGGAAGAAATCGCCGGCCTTGTCGCCTACCTTGCTTCTGACGAAGCGGCGTTCGTGACTGGGGCCAATATTTCCATCAACGGCGGTCAGCACATGTACTGACCGTCGTAAGTTTTTTACCCCGCTCTAATTTAACAACAGGAAGGAATAACTATGACTCAACGTGTTGCTCTCGTTACCGGCGCTATGGGTGGTCTTGGAACCGCAATTTGTCAGGAACTGGCCAAGGCTGGCCACAAGGTGGTCGCTTCTTACCACCCGCAATTCGACAACAAGGATGCCTGGCTGGCTGAAATGGCTGAAGCCGGCTTCAAGGATTTCGTCTGCGTTGCCGGCGACGTTTCGTCGCTGGAAGACTGCCAGAAGATGGTTGCCGAAGCTGAAGCCGCTTGCGGCCAGGTCGACATCCTCGTGAACAATGCCGGTATCACCCGTGACCGCATGTTCGCCAAGATGGAAAAGGACGGCTGGGATGCAGTTATCGCCACCAACCTGACCTCGCTGTTCAACATGACCAAGCAAGTCTCCGCCAAGATGGCCGAGCGTGGCTGGGGTCGCATCATCAACATCTCCTCCGTCAACGGCGTCAAGGGTCAAGCTGGCCAGACCAACTACTCCGCTGCCAAGGCTGGTGTGATCGGCTTCTCCAAGGCACTGGCTGCCGAACTGGCCGCCAAGGGCGTGACCGTTAACGCCATCTGCCCGGGCTACGTTGCCACCAAGATGGTCATGGCGATCAAGCCGGAAGTGCTGCAATCCATCATCGACACCGTGCCGATGAAGCGTCTGGCCAAGCCGGAAGAAATCGGTGGCGCCTGCGCCTACCTGGCTTCCGATCTGGCTGCCTTCATGACCGGCGCTACGATGAACATCAACGGCGGTCTGTACTACCAGTAATTTATATCGAACAATGTTGCGGCTTTCGGCATGAAATATTGCTGAATTTCTGCAATGCAACAAGAACGGGCGCCCTAAAGCGCCCGTTTTTTTTGCTATAATGTTGCGCTGCACACAAACTCGTCCTGAAGGATCAAAGCATGTCGGAACCGGTACGCCTGATCAAGAAATACCCCAATCGTCGTCTTTACGATACCAAGACGAGTGCGTACATCACGCTGGGCGATGTGAAGGAACTGGTCCTCAAGTTCGAAGTGTTCAAGGTGCTCGACGCCAAGACCGATGAAGACCTGACGCGCAGCATCCTGCTCCAGATCATCCTCGAAGAAGAGTCGGGCGGCATGCCGCTGTTCTCGAGCGAACTGCTTTCCGGCTTCATTCGCTTCTACGGCAGCACGATGCAGGGCATGCTCGGCAAGTACCTCGAGAACAACATGAAGACCTTCGTCGATTTCCAGGGCAAGTTGCAGGAACAGTCGAAGACCATGTACGGCCCGAATGGCGGCGACAATACCCACATGCAGGCAGATTTCTGGAACCAGTTCCTGAACTTCCAGCAGCCGGCCATGCAGAACATGATGACTGCCTATATGGATCAGTCAAAAAAAATGTTTCAGTCGATGCAGGACCAGATGCAAAACCAGACGCGCACGATGTTCACGGGTTTTCAGTACAACCCGGGCGACAAGCCCGAGTAAGCGTCGCTCCGGGCAGTGCTCTGCCCGGTTCAATCTGCTTCGGCAGTATTTCAAATTTCACCGATATTTCCGGTTGACCGTGGTATTCCCGGCAACCGTATGAGCCATGGTCTCATGGCTGGGCTGTCCGACCTTGGTTGATTCGCGGGACTGAAATCCGAGGCCGGGAACGCTCGGAATGGCCATTCGACCGCCAATGATGGCCGGCGCAGTGCCGGTATCTTCAGAAAACCACTCGCTTGTGGCCAGCCCGTGGACGGCGTCCGGCGCCACGGCGGCAGCCAGCTGGGCGCAGGCGAGCAGGCCGCAGGCGCTTTCCAGGCTGGAGGTCACGACCACATCAAGGCCCGAGGCGCGGGCGCGCAAGGCGAGTTCGACGCTGGCCAGCAGGCCGCCGTGGCGAGCCGGCTTGATGACGATGCGGCCGACCGGTGGATGGCGGAAAAAGTGGGCGTCGAGCAGATGGATCGATTCGTCGATGGCGATCGGAAATGCTGCGGTCGACTGCAATTTTTGCAGTAAAACCGGCGTCGGCTCAGCCAGCGGTTCTTCGAGACCTTCGATGGGCAGTCCGGCGCAGGCAGCGACGAAGCTTTCGGCGTCGGCAAAATTCCAGGCGCGGTTGGCGTCGAGGCGCAGGCGCAGCCCGGCCGGCATGGCTCCGGCGAGCTGGCGCAGGGCGGCGATTTCGTCGCAGACCGGAGCGATGCCGACTTTGAGCTTGAGGACGCTAAAACCGGCGTCGCCAGCCTCAAGCAGCGCCTCGGAAGACCATTTCAAAATTGGCCCAAAATTCCGGTTGACCGTGAGATTGATTACCGGCGGCTCGCCGCTGAGCCAGGCGTTGAGGGGCAGACCGGCTCGCTGGGCGATCAGATCGAGGTGGGCGCATTCTTCGGCAAAAGCCGTTGCAGCATCTTCGCTGATGCCGAATTCGGGCAGCGGCGCGCAGTCGCCCCAGCCGGTCAAACCGTCGGCCGATTGCAGGCGGAGCAGGCGGCCTTGGCGCTGAATAAACTCGCCACGACTGGTTTGCCACGGGCGCTTGAGCGGCAGGGCGTAAGGCAGCCAGTCGGCGGCAACGATTTTCACGGCCGTTTGCGATACTTGCCGAAGTTCGGTGGGCGGCGCTCGAGCCAGGCGTTGCGGCCTTCCTGGCCTTCTTCGCTCATGTAGAACAGGCCGGTGGCGTTGCCGGCGAGTTCCTGGATGCCGGCCAGCCCGTCGGTGTCGGCGTTGAAGCCGGCCTTGATCATGCGCAGCGCCATGGGCGACAGCTGGAGCATGTCGCGGCACCAGTTCACTGTTTCTTCTTCGAGCTTGTCCACCGGCACAACGGCATTGACCAGCCCCCAGTCGAGTGCTGTGGCGGCATCGTACTGGCGGCAGAGCAGCCAGATTTCCTTGGCCCGCTTGAGGCCGATGGTCCGCGCCATAAGCCCGGCGCCAAGGCCTGCATCGAAGCTGCCGACGCGCGGCCCGGTCTGGCCGAAGCGGGCGTTGTCGGCGGCAATGCTCAGGTCGCAGACGAGATGCAGGACGTGGCCGCCGCCGATGGCAAAGCCGGCGACCATGGCGACGACCGGTTTGGGCAGCCGACGGATCTGCATCTGCAGGTCGAGCACATTAAGGTGCGGCGTGCCGCCTTCGTCGATGTAGCCTTCCGCGCCGCGTACCTTCTGGTCGCCGCCGGAACAGAAAGCCTCATTGCCGGCACCGGTCAGGATGATGGCGCCGATGCTGTTGTCGCGGTGGGCGCGGTGGAAGGCGTCGATCAGTTCATTGACCGTTTCCGGACGGAAAGCGTTGCGGCGTTCCGGGCGGTTGATGGTGATCTTGGCGATGCCTTCAGCCGTTTCGTAGAGGATGTCGGTGTAGGCGTGGGCGCTTTGCCAGCTGATGGGTTCGGTCATGGTCGGGCGGGGCGGTTGCTTGGAGGGGAGAGTATAGCGGGGCGCTGGTTTTTGCCGCGCATAGGGGCTATGGTGAGTAGATGTTTTGTCGTGCGTTTGAACGCGTCGCGTGCAAAAATGTCTGTCTAGTATTGTGCTGGAAATCCATTGTGAAAGAACGTCGCCGCTCCCCCCGTGTTTTCCTGAATGGTCATGTCTCCCTGAGTCTGGGTGGCATGCACCTGGATTTGCCGGCGGCCGACATTTCGGTGTCCGGCATCGGCGTGCTGATTGACGCAGCCGTTCTCGGCGCCAAGCCGAGTGGTGAAGTCGGTGTCTGCCGGATCGATTCGCCCGATCTTGGCGGAAAGGTCGAAGCCTACGTCAGCATCATGCGCATCCGCCGGCTTGGTGAGCGCCGGCTGGTCGGTTTACGCTTCGAGTCGATCAGCGACGACGAACTTGAACTGATCCGCGAATACAAGCGGAAGTGCCGGGAAACCCCGGCAGCTTCCTGATTGTTTTTGCTCAGGGCCGGAAGAAGGTTTCCAGATCCTGAAACACCGCGTGGTCGGCGTTGTGCCGGCGAATCGCGATGACATCCTCGAGCTTTTCCACCTGCTTCATCATCTGCGCCAGCCGCTGGTCTTCATTGACCAGCAGCCAGATGCGGCTTTGCCGGCCGTCGCCGACCGGTAGACAGAGAATGCCTTCGACGTTGTAGGCGCGCCGTGAAAACAGGCCGACGACATGCGACATGACGCCGGCGTGGTTGTTCACGTCGATTTCCAGCACGGCGCGGGCGATGGCGTTTTGTTCGTTACGGTTGATCGCGTTCATCTCAGGCTCCAATCATGTCGCGGTTGGCGGCGCCCGGCGGCACCATGGGATAGACCTTTTGCTCGGCATCGATGCTGGCGTGGATCAGGCAGGGGCCGGGGCGGGCGATGGCTTCCATGAGCGTCGCACAGGGATTGGCCGAGGTGTCGAGGTCGACCGCGGCGATACCGAAACCCTGGGCAATCTTGACGAAATTGGGCGATGAGCGGAACTGCGAGGCGAACAGCCGCTCACCGTAAAACAGCGTCTGCTGCTGATGGACGAGACCGAGCGTGGCGTTGTCCATCAGCACGATCTTGATGTTCACGTTTTCTTCGGCGGCGGTGACCAGCTCCTGGATGTTCATCATGATCGAGCCGTCGCCAGTGAAGCAGACGACGGTGCGCTGGCGTTCGGCCAGCGCGGCGCCGATGGCGGCAGGGACGCCGAATCCCATGGTGCCCAGCCCGCCGGAGGTTAGCCACTGGCGCGGGCGGCGCAGCGGGTAGGCCTGAGCGACCCACATCTGGTGCTGGCCGACGTCGGTGGCGATGATGGCATCGTCGTCGAGGCAGGCGGCGACGCTCTGGATCAGGCCGAAATGCGAACGCGGGTTGTCGGTACTGTGCAGATCGAACGGGAACTCGGCTTTCAGGGCATTGCTACGGTCAACCCAAAATTTTCGCGAATTTTCAAATACGGCCGGCAGCAACTGGCCGAGCGCTTCGCCGATGTCGGCCGTGATGCCGATGTGTGCCGTCTTGATCTTGTCGAGTTCGGCCGGGTCGATGTCGATGTGGATGATCTTCGCCTGCGGGCAGAAGGCGGCCACCTTGCCGGTCGCCCGGTCGTCGAAGCGGGCGCCGACGGCGATCAGCAGGTCGCATTCGTCGAGTGCCAGGTTGGTATAGCGGGCGG
The DNA here is from genome assembly GCA_049304775.1 of Ferribacterium limneticum. Classification (GTDB taxonomy): domain Bacteria; phylum Pseudomonadota; class Gammaproteobacteria; order Burkholderiales; family Rhodocyclaceae; genus Azonexus; species Azonexus limneticus_C. The sequence continues at coordinate 201,618 of JBAQOL010000038.1, read as the reverse complement.
CGTGCATGCCGAGCATGCCGAGTGCCAGCGGGTGATCGACCGGCATGGCGCCGAGCGCCATGAGCGTCATGACGGTTGGCAGACTGGCTTTTTCGGCGAGTTCGATGGCGGCCGCTGATGCACCGGAATGAATGACGCCGCCGCCCAGGTAAAGGATGGGTCGTTCGGCCGCGTTGATCATCGCTGCTGCCTGTTCGATGAGCGCCGAATCGGCGGCCGGGGCGGGCTGGGCGCGGCCAGGTTCCGGCCACGTGCTGATCTCGATAGCCTGCGTCTGCACGTCCTTCGGGATATCGACGAGCACCGGGCCAGGGCGACAGGAGGCGGCGATCCGGAAGGCGCGCGGGATGACTTCGAGCAGTTCCTCGGCCGACGAGACGAGGAAGTTGTGCTTGGTGATCGGAATGCTCAGGCCGTAGGTGTCGACTTCCTGGAAGGCATCGGTGCCGATCATCGCCTTCGGCACCTGGCCGGTGATGGCGACGAGCGGGATCGAATCGAGCTTGGCGTCGGCGATGGCAGTCAGCAGGTTGGTCGCGCCGGGGCCGGAGGAAGCGAGGCAGACGGCCGGCTGACCTGTGGCGCGGGCCATGCCCTGGGCCATGAAGCCGGCGCCCTGCTCATGGCGGGCGAGAACGTGGTGAATGGCGGTCGACTGGCCGAGCGCGTCATAAATCGGCAGGATGGCGCCGCCGGGGATGCCGGCGACGGTGCGGATGCCCTGGCGTTCGAGCAGGCGCACGGTGATCTGGGCGCCGGTGAGAGTTTCTGTCATGGAGGTTTCCTTTCGGTTGGTGGCGCAACCGGCGGGCTCCAAAAACAAAACCCCGCCGGTTTGCGCCGGCGGGGTTTGGGGTTCTGTGCTGCTTCTGCTTACCCGATCCGCGACGGCGCGTGCATAACGACGCCTACGACGACTACGCGTACGACGACCGGTTCAACTGCAAAGGCAGTGGCAGAGCGGAAGGTCGGGCGAGCGTTCATGCGGTTTGGGTTTCGTGAAAATCAGACGAGCGGCAACTATCGCTGAGGCGGCGCAGAAAATCAAGCGTATGGCGAACAGGGTTATTCAAGATGCCGCATTCATTTCAGTTTGTCGGGCTGTGGCCCGACAAACTGAAATTGCGAAGCTGCCTTAGTGATGACCGCGATGGTTTTCGCTTGCTTCGCAGCGGCTGAACGTTTCTTCGTCATGCCCGTGGTCATGATGGTCGAGACCGGGAATCGGTTTGGCCAGACGAATTTTCAGGAACTCGGTATTGTCCGAAGCGAGTTCGCGACCGCCGCCATACGGAAAATTATTGTCGTTGATGACCAGCAGCGTCTGGGCATCAAGGATCAACACATCTTCGATCGTCACATACGGGAAAGTGAAGGTCGTCTTGCCGTCGCCATTAAGGTCGTCCGGATCGGCCAGATTCATCAGGTCGACCAGTTCGGTCTTCTTGACCGTGCCGCCGTTGGCAACGCCCTTGATATCGGCAATGAAAATTTTCTTGAACGGAGCCCCTGTGGTCGTCGCGGTGTTGCCATTGCGCTCGATGACCAGGAAACGGGAATTGTCGATGGCTGTCATGTCACCGATGGCGGTGCCGTTTGCGTCCAGCGGATAGACGAAGCTGACGCCAGTGTAGGCCTCGTCGTCGATGTCGAACTCGTTGATGCGCAAGGTCTTGGCTGCATCGCCGGCGACGGTTTTTTCGAGCAGCGTGTAAAGTTTGTCGCCCCGTTTGTTGATGGCCATGCCTTCAAAGCCGCCCGAGCCACCAAGGTTGGCGACGGCCTTGCCGGCGACGACATCCTTGTGCTGCGGCGCATAGACGCCGGGTAGCGAGATTTCGCTACGCAGCACGGTGCCGGAAGCATCGGTCTTGATCAGGTAGGGGCCGAATTCATCGCCGAACCAAAGCTTGCAGTTTTTGTCGCGGCGCATGGATTCGATGTCGAGGTCGGCGCCTGTCAGCAGTCGCCCAAACTTGATGCCCGGATCGACCGCCGGCTTTGCCGGGTCGTTGTAATAGTTGTCCAGATCGGCCTGGATCGTCATGTCGAGCTTGTGGTTGGCATCGTTGAGCGTGATACGGCTCGGATTCGAGAAGTTCGATAGCACCGAACCAAGCGTGAAATTGACGGCGGAAAGCGTGCCGCTACCACCTGAGGGGGTCTTGAATTCCGGCTGGATGGCATAGACGCGGAGCAGCGTGTCAGCCGAGTTGGCCTGGGCGCCAAAACCGTTGTCGGTCATGACCAGGAAAGTGCCCTTTTCGGGGCCAGCCAGCACACCGGAGAAGCCTTGGACTGGCTGCATGTCGGCATAGGGCGGCAGATTGGTGGCGTAGGGGTTGGCGCCAGTAAACTGACCGGAGGTCGGGCCATCGGCAAAAGTGGCTGCAGGCAGCATGGCCCAGCCGATCAGGGTGTTGGAAGCAGCGAAGGCCGGGGCGGCCATGGCGGCAACGACGGCGACGATCAGGGGCTTGATTGCAGTTTTCATCTCTTCTCCTCTATCAGGTGGGGGCACGTAGTTGCCGTCCGGAGTCACGGATGTTGCCGATTTACAGTAGCCATGACCTCTGTCCGGACCGATCAAACGGTTCAGGAGCGTACGCGCTACAGTCAGTTAATCGGACAAACAACGGGGCGACAACGTGTTCTCAAGCCTAAGTTCTGAATGTGAAAATATCGGTGTGCGCCACTGATCCGATATGACTATGTCAACGCGCGGCGCTGACAATTGCCGGTAACGAGGAGCGGCATTTGCTCGCACATGGGCATGACCGGCATTTGTTGGTGAGATGCAATTCTTGACTCAAATGGTCTTACGTCGCTTAAACTTCTGATCAAGTGAATGCGATATTCAAGTATTTGAAATAATTGGTGAATTTGGAATATAGATGACAAATAAACGCAAGGTTCTGATTGTCGATGCATCGCGAGTCGTACGGGCGTCGCTGGCCAAGCAACTGTCTGAGCGTTTTGATGTGCGTGATGAGGATAATGACGAGTCGGCATGGCAGACCATGGTCCTCGACAGTGCCATTGTGGCCGTCATATCGGGAACGACTTTGGTCAGAGACGATGGCCGTGGCCTGCTTGAACGCCTGCGCGACAGCAAGTTGTCGCGTTTGAAAAACGTTCCTTTTTTGCTCATGGTGTCGAACAGCTTTTCTGAGAGCGAACGACAGGAAGCCTGGGATTTGGGGGTCACCGAATTTATTGTGAAAGGTTCGACCAGTCCGTCGATCGAAAGCATTGTTTCGGCCCAGATGGAATGGCGAGAGGACGGCGTGGAGGGGCGTGCTCATACGCTCGCCCCGCTTCCCGAAGAACCGTTCGAACAGTTTGGTGACCAGTCCGACATCGGTATCAGCAATATTATGGGGCAGATTGCCGGGCTGGAGCCGTCGGCGAGCGACGAGCCGGGTGACGACGAGTACGGCAACGACGATACGGTGCTCGCCGAGGAGATGCTTGAAGAGTACCTGGCGAAAACCCTGCCCGAGGCGCTGGAGGGCCATGGTGTCGGCGTTCTCGCCTTTGGCCTCGATGGCTATGACGATCTGGTCGTCCGCTACGGGGCTGAGCTGGCCTTCGGTTCGGCCCAAAGATTCTGTTTTTTGTTGTCGCGAAAAATCCGGCCTGAGGACTTTATCGGCCAACTCGCTGATGGTCGGGTGGTCATTGTGACGCGATCGTCGACCGCCTCGATTTGTGCCGGATTTGCCAACCGGATCTGCAAGGCGATGGCGAGCGCGCAGATATCGGTCGAGGGCCAGCGCATCCATCTGACGGTCAGCGTTGGCGTTGCTGTCGTCCCCGATGATGGTGTCGAGTTGTCGGAGCAGGCTCTGCTGCAACTGGCTTATGAGCGCCTTGAGGCTGCCGCCCGGGCCGGTGGCAACCGTGTCGTCGCTGCCTCTAACCTGCAGGCTTCCGGTCTTGCCAGCTGCGATTCATTCGTGCCACAGCTCAAGGAATTGCTGGCAACGATTGATCCCTCGGATTTGGGGCCTTGCCTGGGGTCGGTCGGGATGCAATTGATGCCTATCCTCAGGGAGCTCGACAAGAACTTCCATTTCGGCTTGCCGATCGAGGATATGAACAAGCGCCTGTGGGATCGGGCCCGGGCCGAACGAATGGTTTCCTGATCGATAGAATCGGCATGAGCAGCGCACATGGGGGAAATCAGATGACCGACACGCAGGGCGATGCGCAGAACGGTCGCGTTCGGCTCTTTCACGCCAGCCTGGTCTGGCCGTTGCAACTGGAGCCGATGGCAATTACCGGTAGCGAGGGGCGGCACTGGGAGGTGTTCGAGTCGCGGACCGAGACGCATCCGTGGCGCCGGATTGACGATGAGTTCATGGAGGATGCCGGTCAATTCAAGGAGCGCCACTACCGCGAATTCGTTTCGTTTTTGCCCTATGTGCAGCGATTTCTTTATGGCGAAGGGCGCTCGCGCAATTCGGCGGCGGATGACCCACCGGGCGGTTCACCGATGCACGTTTTCCGGCGCAAGGATATTGACCGGCTGCGCGTGACGCTGCGCAAGGGGCAGGCGCCGATCGAGCTGGACATCGTGCACCTCGATCTCTATTTCTTCCACGATCTCGAGGTCGTGCAGCTCAACCTCGAAGTGCGGGCCAATGACCTGCCGCTCGATACCGTGCGCGATTTCATGTTCCGCTTCGGTCGGGCCTATCCGTCTGGCTGGGAAGAGGGCGGCGAGGGTTTGCACAATGTCTACCTGGCCGAGTGGATCGGGATCGATGGTCAGGTCGTGGCGCGTTCCGATGCCGAAAAGCGCGAGAAATACCTGAGCTACGTCTGCCAGCATCGCAGCCCCTGCATTTCCGAACATTGGGCCAGCCTGTTGCGGCCGATGGTGCTGGCCCATTCCGACGAAGAGGGCGACTTGCGTTACCGCCTGATCGAATATCAGCGCATGCCGGTCATGGCCTTTCTCGCCGTCGACCAGCCGCGCACGCTAAGCCGCGAGGAGTGGGTGCGGATCGGTCTGGCGACCATGCTGCACCCGAACGAAACGCTGCCGATCAACGAACCGGGCGTCATCGAATTCGAGAGCCGGTTCTGTCACGACCGTTTCTGGACCGACAGCGAGGCCGGGCCGAACACGCGCTTCATGTGCACCGGCAACGCCTTTACGGTGGTCGGTGATGCGGCATTCCCGTTTTTTGTCGATGGCGAGCGCGGCGTATTGGCCCAGTTCCGCCATCAGTATTTCCTCGTCTTCCTGATCGCGCATTTGCATCGGGCCTCGTTGCTGGCGTTTTCCGAGGTGCTGGTCGATGCGGTCAACGATCTCGATATCCGCAACGACAATTCCGTGCGTCGTTTCAAGCGGCGGATTCGCGCCAATTTCGAAACCTTTCTGCGCTTCACCCACCGCTACTGGTTCCACGAGCTTTCCGAACGGCCGCACGTGCAGGCGATGTACCGGCTGTGTTCCAACCATCTGCACAATGACGCGCTGTACGACGACGTCCGCGACGAAATCCGCGAGATGAGCCACTACCTCGACAGCGACTCGCAGCGCCGGCAATCGAATACTGTCGTCCGGCTGACCGTGATCACCATTCTTGGCCTGATCGCGACGGTGACGACCGGCTATTTCGGCATGAACATCATTGCCTTCGGCGAGGGCTCGATGCTCGAACGCGGCTTGCACGGGCTGATCGCGACATCGGTATTCATCGGGTTGGTGCTGTTTGCCGTGGCCAAGTCGAAGCGCATGTCCGATTTCCTCGAAGCGCTGTCGGACGAAAGACTGACGTTGCGCGGCAAGTTCCGCGCCCTGTGGGGCGTGGTCGGCAAGACCGAGCGCTGATTCAACGGCCGGAAGGCGATTTCATTTTTGGCCGTTTTTTACGCTTTGCGTAGTAAACCCGGTTGACCGTAGGAACCCGATTTCCACGGCAGTTTCCGGCCCGATCAGCGTATCGGCCAGGCTGATCGGGATTTCGGCAGTCTGCTCGTCCTGCGGGATACGCCCGCCCATGATCTCGGCCATTTCCTGCGGCAGGCGCGGGTCGCGTCCCGGCTCGGCATAGCCTTGCGGATAGATTGGTTGCAGTGTCGCCAGATCGTATTTGTCGGTGGCGCCGAAGGTGTGCAGCATTTCGTGGGTAATGACCACGGCGTTCTGCCGGCGTTGCTGGCGCGAGGCGTAGGCGTGGATGACGCCGATCTGCCCCTTGCTCAAGCCGGTTGAGTGCGGCACCGACGGGTTGCGTGCCGGATCGTGAAAGAGCACGAAAAGCCGGATGTGCGGTTTCGGGCCGTCGATCTTGTCGTGCTGCGACGCCCACCAGCGCAGTTTCAGGCTCCACAGCATGGCATCGAGCGCGCTTGGCTGGTGGGGTCGCGGCGGCGGCATCTCGGGGAGTGGCGGCGCCACGCGCAGCGCGACCGGTTGCAGGATGGCGAGCCCCTGCTTTTCGGTCTGCTGCTGCATCCATTGCGCAATGTCTGTAAAGCTTTTGTTGTTCAGGCCGCTAATGTAGCTGGCAGTGGCCGGCGAGTTGTCGCCGGCAATCGGATAAACCGCGACGTGAATGGTGTGCTCCCAGGCCGTCAGCCGGGAATTGGAGCGCCACGCGCCGAGGCCGACGGTGGCGAGGACAATGAGCAGGATCAGGATGCGGAATTTGCGGAACATGGGGTAGGCCGAGGCAAATCGAGGGGCAGAAAATATGACATTGTTGCAATCAGGGGGAAATGAACGAAGAGTCAGTAATGTAAGCGCCATCTCGCTGAATGAATTAAACTATCCCGTTAGTCGTAACATTGTTAATAATCGCGTAGTCAAGGCGATATAGCACGGAAGAGATATGACAAAGTTGCAGAAAGTCCTGATCGTGGACGCTTCGCGGCTGGTTCGAGCATCGCTGAGCAAGCTTTTGCGCGGGCATTTTGACGTATGCGAGGAGCGCGACGCAGAGTCGGCGTGGCAAACGCTGGTCCTTGACTCGTCGATCATTGCTGCTTTTTCCGGGCTGGATATTGCCACGCTCGAAGGCGCCGAATTGGTCGAGCGCCTGCGGGCCAGCAAATTGGCTCGCCTCAATCGGCTTCCCTATTTTCAGCTAGTCTCGGACAGCTTCTCCGATGATGGGCGGGAGCAGGCAAGGCAACTCGGTGTTTCCGAGTTCATTCCGAAAAGAACTGCCGGCCAGGAGTTCCAGAATCTGCTGCTGCGTCTGATCAAGCCAGAGCTGGTTTCCGAACCGGACGCGATGACCAGCGTTGCGGAATTTGGCGACCAGAGCGATGTCGGCCTCAATGATTTCAAACAGCGTGTCGAAAGCCTGCCAGATCTGAGCGGCGAACTGCCCACGAATCAGATCTCGCCTATCCCCCGGCAACTCGAAAAGGCAGACGGACAGTGCCTGGAGGACTCGCTTGCCTCGGCAGCGAACGTTCAGCCGCGTGGCGTTCTGGTCTTCGGGCTGGATGGCTACGAAGGCTTCAGAATTCGTTACGGCTGGGATCTGGCCGACAAAATCGTCCAGAAAATACTCGGCTTGCTGGCGAGCAAGATCCACGCGGATGAAAGCATGCTGCCGCTGGTCGGTGGGCGTATCGCCATCATTTCATTGATGGCCGGGCGCGAGCAGAGCGAAAAATTCGCCCGTGGCGTTTGCAATGCCATTTCCGCGGCCAATATCTCGATTCAGGGTACGCGCGTCGCCGTCACCGTCAGTGTCGGTATCGCCGCCTTGCCCGATGACAGTGCGGCAACGACAACCGACGAGCTGTTGCATCTGGCCATCAGCCGCCACGATGCCGCCCACCTCTCCGGCGGTAACCGGGTAATCAGCATGACGGGTTGCGGTGGAACCAGCATCAATCAGGAAGTGTTCTTTGAACGCCTCAAGGAAATGTTGGCCGATGAGTCGCCGACTACCTTGATGTCGTGCAAGGGCTGGCTCACCGCTGTCTGCAAGAAATGCCGCAAGTTGCGCGCGGCTGGCGAGGCGCCGCTCTGTCCGGTCGGGGATCTCGAAGAAAACTGCTGAGCGTTGGTTTTTTCAGGCGCAAAAAACCCGGCCGCGGTCGGGTTTTTGTTGTCCGGAAAAAACTTATGCCGAAACTGGAATCTTGCCGATCTTGATCTGCCATTCCTTCGGTCCGGTTTCGTGCACGCTGACACCGGAGGAGTCGACGGCGACCGTCACCGGCATGTTCTCGACATCGAACTCGTAGATGGCTTCCATGCCCAGATCGGCGAAGCCGACGACCTTGGCCGACTTGATCGCCTTGGCGACCAGATAAGCAGCGCCGCCGACGGCCATCAGGTAGGCCGACTTGTTGTCCTTGATCGCCTCGATGGCGACCGGGCCGCGTTCGGACTTGCCGATCATTGAGATCAGGCCGGTTTGTTCGAGCATCATGCGCGTGAACTTGTCCATCCGGGTTCCGGTGGTCGGGCCGGCCGGGCCGACGACTTCGTCACGGACCGGATCGACCGGGCCGACGTAGTAAATGACGCGGTTGGTGAAGTCGACCGGCAGCTTTTCGCCCTTGGCCAGCATGTCGGAAATGCGCTTGTGCGCGGCATCGCGGCCGGTCAGCATCTTGCCGTTCAGCAGCAGTTTCTGGCCCGGTTTCCAGGCAGCGACTTCTTCCTTGGTCAGGGTGTTCAGATTGACCTGGGTTGCCGACTTGAGGTCGGGGGTCCAGGTGACGGCCGGCCAGTCTTCCAGCTTCGGTACTTCGAGCTTGGCTGGGCCGGAGCCATCGAGATGAAAGTGGCAGTGGCGGGTCGCCGCGCAGTTCGGGACCAGAGCAACCGGTAGGTTGGCAGCGTGGCAGGGGTAGTCGAGCACTTTGACGTCGAGCACGGTGGTCAAGCCGCCGAGGCCCTGGGCGCCAACGCCGAGTGCGTTGATCTTCTCGAACAGTTCGAGGCGCAGTTCTTCCGGACGGGTCAGCTTGGCGCCGCTAGCGGCCTTGGCTTTCAGCTCGTGAATATTGACCGGCGCCATGATCGATTCCTTGGCCAGCAGCATGGCCTTTTCCGGCGTGCCGCCAATGCCGATGCCGATGATGCCGGGCGGACACCAGCCGGCGCCCATTTCCGGGATCTTGTGCAGCACCCAGTCGACGAGGTCGTCGGACGGGTTGAGCATGGCGAACTTGGACTTGGCTTCCGAGCCGCCGCCCTTGGCAGCACAGATCACTTCGACGTGATGGCCGGGAACGATTTCGAAATGGACAACGGCCGGGGTGTTGTCCTTGGTGTTCTTGCGGGCACCGGCCGGGTCGGCCAGCACCGAGGCGCGCAGCGGATTGTCCGGATTGCCGTAGGCGCGACGGACGCCTTCATCGATCATTTGCTGGATGCTCATCGTTGCGTCCGGCCAGGTGACCTGCATGCCGACCTTGATGAAAACCATGCCGATGCCGGTGTCCTGACAGATCGGGCGGTGACCTTCGGCGGACATGCGCGAATTGGTCAGGATCTGGGCGATGGCGTCCTTGGCGGCGGGGCTTTCCTCGCGCTCGTAGGCTTCACCGAGGGCCTTGATGTAATCGAGCGGGTGGTAGTAGCTGATGTACTGGAAAGCATCGGCAACGGACTGGATCAGGTCTTCTTGTTTGATGGCGGTCATGCGCAACTCCGGGTCAGTGGTTTTTCTGGTGTTGAAGAGCGAGGGTCTGGGTCATGGTCTTGTCTACCATCGCCATGGCCAGGGCGGAGAAAAGGAATACGACGTGAATGACTACCTGCCACATCAGTGTGTGCTCGGACAGGTTGTTGGCATTGATGAAGCTCTTCAGCAGGTGAATCGACGAGATGCCGATGATGGCGGTCGAAAGCTTGATCTTGAGAACGCCGGCATTGACGTGGGAGAGCCATTCTGGCTGGTCCGGGTGGTCTTCGAGATCAAGTCGGGAGACGAAGGTTTCATAGCCGCCGACAATCACCATGACCAGCAGGTTGGCGATCATCACGACGTCGATCAGGCCGAGAACGGCCAGCATGACATCGGCTTCGCTGATATGGGCGGCGTCGATGGCGTTGTGCACCAGATGGCTTAACTCGACCATGAACAGCCAGCAATAGACCACTTGGGCAATGATCAGGCCAAGGTAGAGCGGGGCCTGAATCCAGCGACTGGCAAAGATGAAGGTCTCAAGGGATTTGATTGGCGAGCTCATTTTGGGAATCGTAAATTGGGGAGCCGAAGTTTATCACGCGACCCGCCGGCTTCCGGAATCCCTTGAAATGCTGCGGCGCAGCGTGATTTCGTAAGGCCTTTGTAAGAATATCGAAGTCTAATGCCGCATCAACGCTGGCGGGGGAGTGAAGTGTTCTCCGGCTTGCGCGGCTTTAAACAGTTCCGGGGTCAAGCCTGGGATCCAATCGGTTGTTTCAACATAAATTGCGAAGTACCGCAGAGGAGAAGAATATGTCGAATGAGTCCGTGCAGCTAATTTATCCGTCTGACGAAATGGTCAAGAATGCGGCGGTTTCGGGGATGGATGCCTACAGGGCGCTGTGCGCGGAAGCGGAAGCCGACTACCCCGAGTTCTGGGCCAAGCGCGCCCGTGAAATGATCACGTGGAAGCAGCCGTTCACCCAGTCGCTTGATGAATCCAACGCTCCGTTTTTCAAGTGGTTTGCCGATGGCAAGCTGAACGTTTCTTACAACTGTCTTGACCGTCAGGTTGAAGCTGGCCTGGGCGAAAAAGTCGCCATCATCTTTGAAGCCGACAACGGCGAAGTAACCAAGGTTACTTACAAGGAACTGCTCTCCAAGGTTGCCAAGTTCGCCAATGCCCTGCGCGGCATGGGTGTCAAGAAGGGTGATCGCGTCGTCATCTACATGCCGATGACCGTCGAAGGCATCTGCGCCATGCAGGCTTGTGCCCGTATCGGCGCCATCCACTCCATCGTTTTCGGCGGCTTCTCTGCCCAGTCTCTGCGCGATCGTATCAACGACGCCGGCGCTGTTGCCCTGATCACCTCCGATGGCCAGTTCCGCGGTGGCAAGGCCATCCCGCTCAAGCCGATCGCTGATGAAGCCTTCGCCATGGGCGGTTGCGAGTCGGTCAAGAACGTCATCGTCTTCAAGCGCACCGGCGCCGAAGTCAATATGGTTGCCGGTCGTGACACCTGGTTGCACGACGCTGTTGCCGGCCAGTCCGACGTCTGCGAACCGGAATGGGTTGAAGCCGAACACCCGCTGTTCCTGCTCTACACGTCCGGTTCGACCGGCAAGCCGAAGGGTGTTCAGCACTCGACCGGCGGCTACCTGCTGCACGCCATCATGACCATGAAGTGGACCTTCGACATCAAGCCGAACGATGTCTTCTGGTGCACGGCCGACATCGGCTGGGTCACCGGCCACACCTACATCACCTACGGCCCGCTGGCCTGCGGCGCTACCGAAGTCGTTTTCGAAGGCGTCCCGACCTACCCGGATGCCGGCCGTTTCTGGAAGATGATCCAGGATCACAAGGTTTCGATTTTCTACACCGCACCGACCGCCATCCGTTCGTTGATCAAGTCCTCCGACAACAACGCGGCTGTGCATCCGAAGAGCTACGACCTGTCTTCGCTGCGCATCCTTGGTTCGGTCGGCGAGCCGATCAACCCGGCAGCCTGGACGTGGTACTACGAAAACGTTGGCGGCGGCCGTTGCCCGATCGTCGATACCTTCTGGCAAACCGAAACCGGTGGTCACATGATCACCCCGCTGCCGGGCGCAACCCCGCTGGTTCCGGGTTCCTGCACCCTGCCGTTCCCGGGCATCCAGTTCGCCGTGGTCGATGAGACCGGCGCCGATCTGCCGTGGGGCCAGGGCGGTATCCTGGTCTGCAAGAAGCCGTGGCCGTCGATGATCCGCACGATCTGGAACGACGATGAGCGTTACGTCAAGTCCTACTATCCGCAAGACTTCCAGGGCAAGTACTACTTGGCTGGCGATGGCGCGATTCGCGACAAGGACACCGGTTACTTCACCATTACCGGCCGTATCGACGACGTGCTGAACGTTTCCGGTCACCGCATGGGTACGATGGAAATCGAATCCGCTCTGGTTGCCAACCCGCTGGTTGCCGAAGCTGCCGTTGTCGGCCGTCCGGATGACCTGACCGGTGAAGCCATCGTCGCCTTCGTGGTGCTCAAGGGCTCCCGTCCGACCGATCCGGAAACCGCCAAGAAGCTGATCAAGGAATTGTCCGATTGGGTGGGCAAGGAAATCGGTCCGATCGCCAAGCCGAAGGACATCCGTTTCGGTGACAACCTGCCGAAGACCCGTTCGGGCAAGATCATGCGTCGTCTGCTGCGCGGTCTGGCCAAGGGCGAGGAACTGACGCAAGACACCTCGACGCTTGAGAACCCGGCTATTCTGGAACAACTGAAGGGCTAAAAAAGCCTCGTTCCAGCATGAGCCAGGAGGCGGCGAACTTGCCACGCTGCCTCCAAAGACTATAAGGCAAGGAGGAGACAATGGTCGCCCAAAAGGTGGCCTCCCGTGTAGTCGCATCAGACTATATGCCAACAACGGCTGGCACGCTTGGCGTGCCAGCCGTTCCCTTTTCTGGGATGGGGTCGTGAAAAGAGCCAATCCAACCCGCCAGCGACTGGCAGCACTTGGTCTGCTCGGCGTACCGCTGCTGACCTATCCGCTGCTCAACCTGCCGGGTGGCGAAGTGGGAGGTATCCCTGCGACCTATCTGTATCTGTTCGGCGTCTGGGCCGGACTGATCGCGCTGGCGGCCTGGGTGGCCGAGAAGCGGGGTTCGTAGATGCTTTCCGGCTGGTTCGTCGCGCTCCTCGCCACGGCCTATCTCGGGCTGTTGTTCGCCGTCGCGCGTTTTGGCGATGCGCGGGCCGATGCCGGCAAGTCGATCATTTCGGCCAATGTTTATGCCCTGTCGCTGGCCGTTTATTGCACCTCGTGGACTTTCTACGGCAGCGTTGGCCGGGCCACCTCCGGCGGGCTGTCCTTCTTGACCATTTATCTTGGCCCGACGCTGATGCTGCTCTGCGTCGGCGTCATCATCAAGATGATCCGCATCAGCAAGGCCCAGCGCATCACCTCGATTGCCGACTTCATCGCCTCGCGCTACGGCAAGAGCCAGTTGCTGGCCGGTATGGTGACGGTTATTGCGGTGATTGGCGTCGTGCCGTACATCGCCCTGCAACTCAAGGCGATGGCGGCCAGTGTCGATGTGCTGCTCGAGCATTCGGTAAGTGGTGTAGAGGTCTGGGGGCTCGACTCGACCTTCCTGATTGCCGTCGTGCTGGCCTTCTTTTCGATCCTCTTCGGGACGCGCCATCTTGATGCCACCGAGCGCCACGAGGGCATGGTCGCCGCCGTGGCTTTCGAGTCGGTGGTCAAGCTCATCGCTTTCATGGCGGTCGGCCTCTTCGTCACTTACGGCATGTTCGGCGGGCTTGGCGATCTGTTCCAGCGGGCGGCGGCGAGTGCCGATCTCGGGCGCTTGCTGCAACTCGATTCCGGGCGGGCGGGAACGTGGACCGCGTTGATCATTCTTTCCGGGCTGGCCATCATTTTTCTGCCGCGTCAGTTCCAGATCATCGTTGTCGAGAATGTCGATGAATCGCATCTCAAGCGCGCCGTCTGGCTCTTTCCGCTCTATCTGCTGCTCATCAATATTTTTGTCCTGCCACTGGCCCTCGGCGGCCTGTTGCATTTTGACGGGCAGGGCGTCAATCCCGACACCTTCGTGCTGACCCTGCCGCTCGCCCGCGGCGCCGAGGCGCTGGCGCTGCTGGCTTTCATCGGCGGTCTGTCGGCAGCGACCGGCATGGTCATCGTCGAAACCATTGCCTTGTCGACCATGGTCTGCAACGACCTCGTCATGCCGATATTGCTACGGTCAACCGGAAAATTCGTCGAAAAACGAAAAGACCTTTCCGGTCTGTTGATCGGCATCCGGCGCGCCGCCATCGCCCTGATCCTGCTTCTTGGCTACATCTATTTCCGTGCCGCCGGCGAAGCTTACGCCCTGGTCGGTATCGGCCTGATTTCCTTTGCCGCGGTCGCCCAGTTTGCGCCGGCCATGTTCGGCGGCATGTACTGGAAGCAGGGCACGCGGGCCGGGGCGGTGGCCGGCTTGCTGGCCGGCTTTGTCGTCTGGTTGTATACCTTGCTGCTGCCGTCCTTTGCCAAATCAGGCTGGATGCCGAGCGGTTTTGTCGAACACGGTTTGTTCGGCCTCGGCTGGCTCAAGGCCCAGGCGCTGTTCGGGCTGGCCGGGCTGGACGAGATTTCGCATTGCCTGTGGTGGAGCATGCTGGCCAATATCGGCGCCTATGTCGCCGTGTCGCTCAATTCAAAACCGGATGCGGTCGAGGCCAGCCAGGCCGAACGTTTCGTCGATGTCTTCCGCTTCGATTCGCGCAATACCGAGGCGCTGTTATGGCGTGGCAAGGCCTCGCCTGATGCGCTGGTCCAGTTGCTCGAGCGCTTTCTCGGGGCGGCGCGGGCGCGTCAGCAACTGGCCGCCTATGCCGGTTCGCGGCGCGCCGGGCATTGGCGCGAACTGCCGGCCGATGCCGATTTCGTCCAGTTTGCCGAGTCCGAACTGGCTGGTGCCATCGGCTCGGCCAGTGCCCGGGTCATGGTCGCTTCGGTCGCCCAGGAAGAGGATCTTGGCCTCGAAGAGGTGCTCGATATTCTCGACGAGGCGACGCAGGTCCGCGCCTACAGCCACGAACTCGAAGGCAAGCAGCGGGAGTTGGAGGCGGCGACCACCGAACTGCGCGAAGCCAACGAGCGCCTGCGCGAACTCGACCGCATGAAGGACGACTTCATTTCGACGGTGACGCACGAGTTGCGCACGCCGCTGACCTCGATCCGTGCCCTTTCCGAAATGCTGCACGAAGACCCGCGTCTCGAACTGACCGACCGCAAGCGTTTCCTCGGCATCATCGTCAATGAAGCCGAGCGCCTGACCCGACTCATCAACCAGATTCTCGACATGGCCAAGATGGAATCCGGGCGGGCTGAATGGACGACCGGCGAAGTCGACATGGGGGAAGTGGTGCGCGAATCGATGGCCTCGCTCGAACAGTTGTTCCGGGATAAAGATGTGGCGCTCGAAGGCGATATTCCGACCTCCGGGCCGGTCGTGCAGGCCGACCGCGACCGGCTGACCCAGGTCATGATCAACCTGCTGTCGAACGCCGTGAAGTTCGTGCCGGGTGGCAGCGGCCGGGTTCAGGTCAGGCTTTCCAGCGGCTCCGGCCTGGTTCGCGTCGAAGTGCGCGACAACGGCCCGGGTCTGACGGCTGAAGAATGCAGTGTCATTTTTGAAAAATTCCGTCAGGGTGGCAACACAATGACGGACAAACCGCAGGGAACCGGTCTGGGCCTGCCAATCAGCCGCCAGATCGTGGAATATTTTGGTGGTAATCTCTGGGTTGAAAGCGCGCCCGGAGCCGGAGCAAACTTCATTTTCACGGTGCCCTTGCCGGCACCGGACGATAACAGTGGGAGACAAACCGCATGACCAAGAAAATCCTGATCGTTGATGACGAACCCAACATCGTCATCTCCCTTGAATTCCTCATGAAAAAAGAAGGCTTTGCCGTCGCCGTCGCCTGCGATGGCGAAGAGGCGCTGGCCAAGGTGGCGAGTTTTGCCCCGGATTTGATCCTGCTCGACGTCATGATGCCGAAGAAGTCCGGCTTCGAAGTCTGTGAAGCCCTGCGTGCCGACCAGAAGAATGCCGGCATGCTGATCGTCATGCTGACCGCCAAGGGACGCGACACCGAGGTGGCCAAGGGCTTGGCCATGGGCGCCGATGCCTACGTCACCAAGCCGTTTTCGACCAAGGATCTGGTGGCCCGGGTGAAAACCATGCTCGGCATCGTCTGAGGGCGGACTCCCACGGTCAACCGGAAATAACGGCCAAAATCGAAAGCCAAATTTGTTGGAATGCACGCCATGAAGGCTAAACAACGTTTGATCGTCGCGGTGATCGTTCTCGGTCTGCTCATGACCGGTCCGTTCGTCGTCACCTCGCTGCTCGTCTGGCTCGACATGAAAGAGGCCGAGCGCACCCTGCTGACCAATCTGCTGGTTTCCCGGCTGCCGGTCGGGACGATGATGACCCTGTTCGGCTTTGCCCTTGGCGTTGGCGTCCTGCACAAGCTGTTCAAGCAGTACGTCGAAGGCTTGCTGCGGATGGCCGAAACGCTGCGCCTGATGCTCGGCGCCAACCGCAATTTCCGCGTGACCATCGAAGGTCCGCCGGAAGTCCAGCAACTGGCCCAGGCCGCCAACGACCTGGCCCAGCAACGCGACGCCCTGATGGATGACGTCGATTCGCAGATCGCCACGGCCAAGGCCTCGGTCGAGGAAGAAAAGAACCGGCTGGCAGCCTTGATGTCCGAACTGGCCCAGGCCGTCGTCGTGTGCAACCTCGACGGTCGCATCCTGCTCTACAACAACCGCGCCCGCCTGCAGTTCAAGGCCCTGTCGCAAGGGCCGACCTCGGTCGCCGGCGGCGCCCTGATCGGCCTCGGGCGCTCGATCTTTTCCATTCTCGAAAAGAGCCAGGTCGATCACGCCGAAGAGGTCATTCGCCAGCGCCTGTCCGCTGGCAAGACGGCGATTTCCAACTTCATCACGACGACGCGCGGCGGTCAGCTGCTGCGCGCCCAGATGGTCCCGGTGCTCGCCGCCTCGGGCGACGAGGGCGAGGCGGCAATGTCGGGCTACGTGCTCACCGTCGAGAACATCACGCGCAGCATCGAGGAAGAAGAGCGCCGCGACCAGGCACTGCATTCGCTGACCCAGGGCAGCCGTTCATCGATTGCCAATATCCGCGCCGCCGTCGCCAACCTGCTCGATTACCCCGACATGGAGCCCGAACTGCGCGAGCGTTTCCTCAGGGTCATCGACGACGAAGTGGCCAAGCGCAGCCAGGTCATCGACCAGACCATGAGCCAGTTCTCCGACGCCATGAAGACGCGCTGGCCGCTCGAGGACATTCTCGGTATCGACATCATCGCCGCCGCCCAGCGCCGTATCGAAGACAAACTCAAGTTGCCGAGCAAGATGGAAGAAATTGACGATGCCCTGTGGATCAAGGCCGACAGTTTCTCGCTGGTCTTCGCGCTGGTCAGTCTGGCCTCCAAGCTGCAGGACCACTACGAACCGCGTGAGCTGCGCTTCCGCCTGACCTCAGCCGGCAAGCTGGCCTATCTCGACCTGATCTGGGCCGGCCCGGCAATGTCGTCGGAAACCTTCTACACCTGGGAAATGGAATCGATGCAGATTGGCAGCGAAAGCTCGCCGCTCAGCCTGCGCGATGTCATCGACCGGCATGGCGGCGAAATCTGGTACGAGCGCGAAAAGGCCGCGCACCGCGCCTTCTTCCGTTTCGTGCTGCCAGTGGCCGTGCCCGAACTCGAGAGCGAACCGGAAGAGCGCAGTCGCGGCAAGGGGCGGCCGGAATACTACGATTTCGACCTCTTCAAGTTCGAGGACAAGAGCATCGACCTCGACCGCAAACTGTCCGACCTGACCTACACCGTGTTCGATACCGAAACGACCGGGCTGGAACCGTCCAAAGGCGACGAAATCATCCAGATCGGTGCCGTCCGCATCGTCAATAACCGGCTGCTCCGCCAGGAAGTGTTCAACCAGATTGTCGACCCGGAGTGTCCGCTCAAACCCGAGTCCATCCCCATCCACGGCATCACCGAAGACATGGTGCGCGGCAAGCCGAACATCGATGTCATCCTGCCCGCCTTCCACGAATTCTGCGAAGACACCGTGCTGATCGCCCACAACGCGGCTTTCGACATGCGTTTCCTGCAACTCAAGGAAGAGCGCACCGGCATCCGTTTCACCCAGCCGGTACTCGACACGCTGCTGCTCTCGGCCGTCGTTCATCCCAACCAGGAATCGCACAAGCTCGACGTCATTCTCGAGCGCCTCGGCGTCAGCATCGGCACCCGGCACAACGCGCTCGAAGATGCGCTGGCGACCGGCGAAGTCTTCCTGAAACTGGTCAAGCTGCTCGAAGACATGGGTATCGTGACCGTTCGCCAGGCGCTGGCAGCGGCCGAGAAAACCTATTTCGCCCGAGTGAAATATTGAGGCCGGCGTGAATACCGACTTTACGCTGCCCTGCCGGCAGCAACTCGAACTGGTGACGGCGCTGCAGTCGCTGTCCAGCCTTGATGCCGCACCGGCACTCGCCGGGCGCCTGCGCGAATACCTGCTGTCCGCGGCGGGAAACGGTTTCGACGGCCTGGCCGCGACGCGCCTGATTTCGGTCTTCAATGATCGCCTGACGAGCAAAGTCATCGAATTGACCTCCCGCCGCCATCGTCTGCCGCCGGTAGCCTGGTGCTGGCTGGCGCTGGGTTCGGAAGGACGGCATGAACAGACTTTCGTCACCGATCAGGACAACGGCCTGATCTTCAACGCGACCAGCGAGCAGGAGTCGGCTGCCTTGCGCCAAATCTTCCTGCCCTTCGCACAGGAGGTTAACCAGCATCTGGCCGACTGCGGTTTTGCCTTGTGCACCGGCCAGATCATGGCCGGCAACCCGGCCTGGTGCCTGTCGCTTGAAGAGTGGCGCGAGAAGTTCATCGACTGGGTCCGTCGCCCTGAGCCTGAAGCGCTGCTCAACGCCAGCATCTTTTTCGATCTGCGTCCGCTGTTCGGCGAACTCGCTCTGGGCGAAAAATTGCGTACTCTGCTGCTGTCGATGACGGAGGCCACGCCATCCTTCCAGCATCTCATGGCAGCCAATGCGCTGCAGGCCGATGTGCCACTCAATTTTCGTGGCGACATTGCGGTGGGCGAGGGCGACAGCGTCGATCTGAAAAAGTACGGCAGCCGGATATTTGTCGATGCAGCGCGCATCTTCGCGCTTTCTTCCGGAACAAAGGCGGTCAATACGTCGGAACGCCTGCGCCAGGCCGGCTTATCGGTTGGTATGCCGGAGGTGGAAATCGCTGCGGTCGACGCTGCTTTTTCGCAAATTTTGCGCTTGCGTCTGGCCCAACAGATCGACGCTGCAAGCCGAGGGGAGCACGGGGGGTATGGCCTGAAACCCGCCGCGCTGCATGACATAGATCGGGCCATCTTGCGCGAGGCATTGAAACAGGCCAAACGTCTGCAACAGCGTCTCAAGTTAAACTATGCACTCTAGAAAATGAGGTTGTCGTGACTACGCAACAGCAAACAGGGCAGGAAAAAGAACAAGAACAGGTCGTTGGCCAGGTGGAAATGTCGCTGCGTCACGATGGGCGCAGCCGAATGGCTGGCAACACGCAGGCTTTCCTGCGCAACCATGCACCGTTCAACAAGATGCAGCCGGACGCCCTGCAACATTTCGCGGAGAAGGCGCAGATCGTCTTTTATGCCGCCGGCAGCGAGATTGTCGGGCCGGATTCCGGCAAGGTCCGTTTCTTCTACCTCATCGAATCGGGCAAGGTGCAGGCGCGCCAGGCCGGCGAAGTGACGGTCACCGAATACTCCATTCTCAGCCTCGGCGCCGGCGAGAGTTTTCCGATCGGTGCCGTGACGGCCGGCCGGCCATCGACCAACCTGTACACGGCCGTTGAAGACACCTTCTGCTACCAGTTACCGGCCGACGATTTTCTGGCTTTGCTGACCTCCAGCCCGGAATTCAACCTGTTCTGCACGCGCTACATCGCCAGCCTGCTCGACCAGTCGCGTCGCCAGTTGCAACTGCAGTTTTCCCAGCGCGCCAGCGAGCAGCAGACACTCAATTCACCGCTGGCCGGCATCGGTTCGCGTTCGCCGATCACCGTGTCGCCGGAAACCCCGCTGCGCGCCGCGCTGGAAACCATGTCGAAAGCCGGTGTCGGTTCGCTGGTCGTTGCCGGTGACGACCGCAAGGCCGTTGGCGTCTTTACGCGGACCGACCTGCTCGATCGCGTCGTGCTGGCTGAACTGCCGCTGACCACGCCAGTCGGCCAGGCGATGTCGCCCAATCCGTTCATGATCGAAGAGCATGCCACGGCCTACGACGCGATGTTTGCCATGGCGACGCATGGCATTCGCCACGTGCTGGTTACCGATGCCGAGGGCAAACTGACTGGCGTCGTTTCCGAGCGCGACCTGTTCTCGCTGCAGCGCGTCGGTTTGCGCCAGATTCGCCAGTCGATCGATGGTGCCCGCAATGTCGAGGCCTTGCAGCAGGCGGCTGCCGATGTTCGCCAACTGTCGTTCAACATGTTGGCCCAGGGGGTCGGTGCCGAGCAACTGACTCAGTTCATTTCGGCCCTCAACGACGCGCTGACCCGCCGCGTCATCCAGCTCAACCTCGAAAACCACAATTTCGATGGCATCGAATGGGCCTGGCTGGCGTTCGGTTCGGAAGGGCGCGACGAGCAGACCTTCAGCACCGACCAGGATAACGGCATCGTTTTCGCGCCGCCGGAAGGTGCTGCGGTCGACGCCTTGAAGCAGCGTTTTCTGGCCTACGCGCTCGACGTCAACAACGACCTCGACCGCGTCGGCTTCCCGCTGTGCAAGGGCAACATCATGGCGAGCAACCCGCAATGGTGTTTGACGCTTGAGGAGTGGAAAGACCAGTTCGGCAACTGGATACGCATGCCGCAGCCTGATGCGCTGCTCAACGCCACCATCTTTTTTGATTTCCGCGCGCTCTACGGCAAGTCCGAACTGGCCGACGCGATGCGCCGCCACCTGCTGGCGCAGACGGCATCGAATCCGATGTTCCTGCGTGCCATGGCCAAGAATGCGCTCGACGTCGAGCCGCCGCTCGGCAAGATCCGCGATTTCCTGACCGATCTCGAACCCGGCCATCCGGGCAAGATCGACCTCAAGAAATACGGCTCGCGCATCTTTGTCGACGTCGCCCGCATCTACGCCATGGCCAGCGGCGTGCACAACACCAATTCGATCCAGCGCCTGCGGCTGGCGGCCCAACGCCTGTCGATCCGCAGCGACGAGATCAACGCTGTGCTCGAGGGCCTCAATTTCATCCAGTTGCTGCGTCTGCAGCACCAGTATCTTGAAGGCGAACCAGGCACGCAGGGCGACAACCTGATCGATCCGGACACGCTCAATGAACTGGACCGTCGCATCCTGAAAGAGTCCTTCCGTCAGGCTCGCAAGATCCAGACGCGCCTCAAGCTCGATTACCAGGTGCAATGACCATGCTCAGCCTCAAGAAATTCCTGTTCCGGGGCGGCGCGCCGGCCAATCTGCCGGATGATGTGCGGGCTTCGCTTGAAGTCTGGCGCGCCAGCAAGGCGCCGCCGCTCGACGATCTGCACTTCCACACCCGCTACGTCGTGGTCGACATCGTCAGCAGCGGTTCGAATCCCGAAAGCGACCAGTTGCTAAGCATCGCGGCGAGTTCGGTGTGGAAGGGAGCGATCCAGCCGGATGACACCTTCTACCTGGATTTTTCGACGCTGGATGGTGAGGGTTCCACGGTCGACCGGGAATTAACGGCATTTTTGCTGTTTGCCGCCAAGGCGCCGCTGGTCACTTATCACATTCCCTATGTCGGCGGCTTCCTGCAACGCGCCTTCAAGGAGCGGCTGGGCGTCGACTTTCAGCCGCAGTGGGTCGATCTGGCCTGGCTGTTGCCGTCGATGTTCGAGGACAAGGGCGATTCGGTCATGCCGCTTGACCACTGGATCGATGTCTTCGGTCTCGATGCAGGGACTGGCCGGCGCGATGCGATGGCCAACACCCTGCTGCTGGCGCGGATTTTCCAGATGATGACGGTGCGCGCTGTTGGCAAGCAGATCGATACGGCGACTCACCTCATCGACGAATCGCGGGCGAGCAGCTTCCTGCGACGCACTCACTAGAATCCCGGATGTTTGCTTCACTGACCAGACTGCAGCGCTATTACCTGTATTACACCGGCGGCTTCCTGTCGTTCATTGGGGCGCTGGCGGTTCTTGAGCAACACGGCATGCCGCCGCGCTGGATCGGCTATGCCTTCCTGTGTTTCACTATTTCGATGTACGCGCTGATCGGCATAGCCTGCCGGACTTCGGATGTCTCCGAGTACTACGTCGCCGGGCGGCGCGTGCCGGCCTTCTTCAACGGCATGGCGACCGGCGCCGACTGGATGAGCGCAGCCTCGTTCATCGGCCTGGCCGGAACTCTTTACCTGTCCGGCTTTCAGGGGCTGGCCTATGTCATCGGCTGGACCGGCGGCTTCGTCCTGGTCGCGCTGCTGCTCGCGCCGTATCTCCGACGCTTCGGTCAATACACCATTCCCGATTTTCTCGGCGCACGCTATGGCGGCAACGCGATTCGTCTGGTCGCCGTCGCGGCCGCCATCCTGGCCTCCTTCGTGTACGTCGTAGCGCAGATTTATGGCGTCGGCGTCATTACCAGCCGCTTCGTCAGCCTGCAATTCGAGATTGGCGTATTTGTCGGTCTGGCCGGCATCCTCGTTTGTTCGTTTCTGGGTGGCATGCGGGCGGTAACCTGGACG
Source organism: Ferribacterium limneticum (assembly GCA_049304775.1). Lineage (GTDB taxonomy): Bacteria > Pseudomonadota > Gammaproteobacteria > Burkholderiales > Rhodocyclaceae > Azonexus > Azonexus limneticus_C. Next base: position 179,139 of record JBAQOL010000038.1, on the reverse strand, counting down.
CAGGTAGCTCAGTACCTGATCCTGATCATCGCCTACGTGACGCCGGTCGCCATCCTGTCCTACAACGTCACTGGCAATCCGGTGCCGCAACTGGTCTACGGCCAGGTACTTCAGCAAGTCACCAAACTGGAAAATCGCCTGTTCCAGAGCCCGGTAGAGGTGGAAGTCCGTGAGCTTTATCGCGAACGCGCCGACCTCTATGCACAGAAGATCATGCAGTTGCCGCAGTCACTGAATTTCGAACGCGAACAGCTATCGACGCAGATCAACCAGCTCAAGGCCAGCGATGCCCAGATGCGGGATATTGTGGCGCTGGAAAGGCAGTACCGGGATCTGCCCCACGATCCTGAACAGGCGAGGGTGCGTTGGGAAAATGCCATGTTTGCGGCGGTTGACCGTAGCAAAACGCCCATTCATCACGCCGAGGCCTTTCCCGGCGAGACGGTCGAGGAGCAGAACATCATGCGCGTCAATTTTCTCGCGCTGATCTTCTGCCTGACTGTCGGAACAGCCGCCTTGCCGCACGTGCTGACCCGCTACTACACGACGCCCACCGTCCGCCAGGCGCGCGAATCGGTATTCTGGTCGCTGTTGTTCATCCTGCTGCTCTACATCACCGCACCGGCTTACGCCGTCTTCGCAAAATACGAGGTGCTCTCCCACCTGGCCGAAATCCCCATCACCAAATTGCCCGGCTGGGTGGCCGCCTGGGCCAAGATCGGGCTGGTCAGCATCGAGGACATCAACGCCGACGGTATCCTGCAACTGGCCGAACTATCGCTCAATCCAGACGTCATCGTGCTCGCCACCCCGGAAATCGCCGGCATGCCCTACGTGGTTTCCGGCCTGGTCGCGGCCGGCGGTCTGGCCGCTGCCCTGTCCACCGCTGACGGCCTGCTGCTGACCATTACCAGCTCACTGTCGCACGACGTTTATTACCGGATTTTCCGTCCCGATGCGTCGACACAATTCCGGCTGGTCATCTCGAAATCGATGCTGCTGGTCGTCGCCATTCTTGCCGCCACGGTCGCCGCCCAAAAACCAGGAACAATTCTGTCCATGGTTTCCTGGGCCTTCTCCATTGCTGGTTCGGCCTTCTTCCCGGCACTCGTTCTTGGCATCTTCTGGGAAAGGGCGACCCGGGCCGGCGCGCTGGCCGGCATGGTCGTTGGCATTCTGCTGTCGATCTATTACATCATTCGCGTCGAATTCGACAGCATCCCCATCCTTGGGATCAGTGGTTTTGGCATGGAGCCGTGGTTTCATATTCAATCGACTTCCAGTGGCCTGTTTGGTGTCGCGGCCGGTTTCATGACGATCATCCTGGTCAGTCTGGTCACCAAGCAGGATCCTCGGGCCGCCAGTTTCCTGAACACCATCCGTTTCCGGAACGGAGATGGGCCGTGACCCTGAAAGCCGAACTTCACTGGCGTAAAACGCGGCGCCTGACCTTTGCCCTCATTTGCTTCTGGTTATTCATAACCTTTGGCTTGACCTGGTTTGCCCGAGGCATCAACGAGGTTGTCATCCTCGGCTTTCCGCTTGGTTTTTACATGGCCGCTCAAGGCGCCCTGGTCCTCTATCTGTTGATCATCTGGTGGTACAACCGGCAGATGAAAAAAATCGATGTGGAATTCGGTGTCGAGAACGAGTGAGCCGTAGCGGTGAGTCTTTTCCTGATCAGCGCTCTGCGGGCGATTATCGAAATGCTGGGCCTGTGCCTTCTCGGCCAAGGGATGCTGTACTTGATTGCGGGGCGGAAGAGAGCGGGCAACCGCGTCTACCAACTTTTTTCCCTGATTACCCGTGCACCTCGCCGGATTGTGGCAGCCGCTCTGCCACGTTCGGCAAGTGGTCTTCTCATCGGTGGCTCAACCTTTGCCATTGTCCTGATACTCTGGCTGGGACTCGCTTTTGTCCGAAAGTTTGTTTGACCAAGCAGCCTCTTCTGCTACAATGCGCGGCTTCCGGAGGGGTGGATGAGTGGTTTAAGTCGCACGCCTGGAAAGCGTGTGTAGGGTAATCCCCTACCGCGGGTTCGAATCCCGCCTCCTCCGCCAGAATTGGCTTGAAAACCCGCATAGCTCAAGGCTTTGCGGGTTTTTTTATGCCTGGCGATGAATATGACGAATAATATTAGAATTTTCTTAATTTTATGGGTTGTTACTTTCAAGTGTGACCAAATTGTGCCCGGTTCGTACCCTCTTGAGCACCTGATGTTTTGTGACCGAATTGTGCAAAATGGCTAAGGGAGTAAATAGTTAACCCATTTAATATCAATGAGATACTATTGATTTTCGTATCGGGTTGTGATAGGCTGAAGCTATGTATAGCACAACCCGCTCCTATTTTTTTGCAAACAAGGTTCAGTCCGCGTTTGCTAAAGGAAAGGCAAAAAGAACATTCGGCGCCCGTAACCGCGTCCGTAAGTTGTTATTCTTCCCTTCGGATATCGCGAAAGCTTCATTCGGGTTTTTGCTTTATGTGCTTCAGGCATTGCAGTCGTTGTTGAACAAGACTTTGCATCGTAATTACCGTTTTGTAATGATGGTTAATGACAGCGTAGCCAAGCGTAGCTGTCATCTACTTCCTTGTTGCATGCCTGCAAAACCACGGATAGTGCACATTGCCTTGTGCAGCCGTTTTATTCCGGTTCCGCCATTGCCTCGCGCCTAGCGCAGAGACTTTTCCCCCTCTCTCCGCTGCTGGGTGCCTCTGGTTGAATTCAGGGGGTGCATCTCTTTGTTAAGAGGCACCAGAAAATGTATTTGCAGCAACAACTAAACCGTATCGAATTGGGTGATGCGGCTGAATTGGCAGGGGTGTCGACCTCTGCTTTTAAGAAACACATCTATGGGCAGCGCCCTTCGTCGCTGCTTGAGGGATTTCCAGCGCCGTGTCACCGCGGTCGGAAATTGCTTTGGGTGACCCAGGATATCCTCGACTGGATTGCAAGTCAGAGAACCTTTCTGATAAATAGCCAGGAAGATCGAAACGTAAAATCGGCAACAGGTGAAAATCGAAAACCTGGTCGACCGAAATCAGCGTTATCCAACCTTTCCAGCAAAATCGGGGGTTGAGAATGAAGCAGACGCAGACGCTCGATTTCGGACAGGAAGTAATCTGTTCTCCAAGTGTTCATCACAGGCCGATAATTTCCTGTAATAGCTTTCAGATTCGGTCAGTCATCGAAGGCAGTGGAGGGCTTTTGTCATGCTGAGCCCCGTGTTTTCGAATATTCCTCTGGAACTGACGCTGCGCCCAAATTGGGTGGTCTTTTCCGAAAAGAAAGTGCCATTTTGTGCAACCGTACCCAGAATGCCTGCCAGTTCGATTGATCCGGCTACATGGTCGTTTTTCGAGCAGGCGCGAACTACTTTCGAAGAAGGTGGTTTTGCGGGGGTGGGTTTTGTATTGGATGGCACTGGAATTGTTGGTGTGGATCTGGACAATTGTGTCGTCAATGGAGTGCCGGACCCTGTTGCCATGTCTATCCTGGATAGTCGTCTTGGATGCGCCTATGTCGAACTATCTCCCAGTGGAAGCGGGTTGCGTGCTTTCGGATACGGTCCCTCGGTAAAAGGGGTGCGAGGAAAAGTCGACGGAATTTGTGTCGAACTTTATACAACAGGTCGCTATTTATCAGTAACTGGTCACGCCTTAAAATCGGGCCCACTTATGGAGCTTGGTGGATTTGCTGATCTGGTTGACTCAATTCGTGGTGGTACTACAGAGAAATACAGAGATGACGTTAGTCATATCTCTGTATCCTCTGTTCTCTCTGTAGATCATGCAATTATTCAAACCCTTCCGTCAGCGGATGGGGAGCGAAACCATTGTTTGTTTGAGTTTGCGAGAATGGTTAAGTCGATATGCCCGAACGCGACAATAGAGGAACTGCGCTCAGTCGTTCTTCGATGGCACAAGGCTGCATTGCCAAAAATCACCACAAAAGAATTCACCATATCCTGGTGCGATTTCCTCCGTGCATTTGAAAGTGTCAAATATCCGCACGGTACAAATTTTAAGCAGATCCTTGGTGATATCGACATGACCGCAGCAGCACCATCCCGTATTGAGAAACTCGGCTATGGAGAAAAAGAGTTTCATCTTTTTCGAATCTGCGAACGTTTGCAACAACAGGCTGGGCGTGATCCCTTCTTTCTTTCGTGTCGTCAGGCGGGGGAATTGATCGGTACGAACTTTTTGATAGCCTCGAAGATGCTTAAGGCGTTCAGGCTGGACGGTGTTCTGGATGAAGTCAGCAAAGGTTCGGGGGTTAAGGCAAGTAGGTATCGTCTAATCTCGCCGGTGTAGCTCTTGAACAGCTGCTGACAGTAGCTGATGGCATGGAGAAAGGTTCCGTTCTGCTCTGTTTGTGGGGCCTTTTAGCTGCGGTGTCGAAACTGGACATGCCCCTTCAAATCAAGGAGATGTGGGGGCGTTTCTAGCACTGCGTGATATTGCGCTATCCATCATCTAGGCTTCAGCTGCACGTAGGATGCTGCGTGCAATGAATTCCGCGAAGGGTCGCAGGTTTTCATCGACGCTGGCGGTCTCCTGTGCCTGCATGTAGATGGCACGGTCCTCGACATGGATGACGGTCCAGGGGTAGCCACCGGCGGCGAGCAGGACGTTCATCGCAAAGCGCGCAGTGCGACCATTACCGTCCTGATAGGGATGCACGAAACCAAAAAGCCAGTGTCCGAGTACGGCGCGGACAAACGGGTCGGCCTCGGCCTGGATACACTCGCGCAGCGCCTCCATGCCATCGCGTACATCATCCTTGTGGGGCGGGGAGTGCAGGGAGCCGCGCAGGAATACAGAGTCCCGACGGTAACCCACCAAGTCGGCAATCTTCAAAATACCGGCGGTCACGGACGGGCCGAAGAGTTTCTGGTACCAGGACTGGTGCTTTTCTGCGAATAGCAGTCCTGCCAGCTCAGGCTTGCTTTCCCGGAACTCATAAACCTGCGCTGCCGCGTCGCGCACAAGCTCAAAGGCGTCCAGATAGCCGCGGGCTGCCATGGCAGCGGCTTGCTGCTGATCGGCGGCATCGGTCAGTGGGTTCCAGCCTTCGTCGGCAATTCGACGAATCAACTCAGGTGTAACGCGGTATCGCTCAATTGAAAGCGAGTGGTAGGCATCTTCAACGCGGATTGCCTGGACTCTCGCCAGGTATTCAGCGGCTGTCACGTTGAGCGAGCCGCCAACGGGTTTGCTCGCGATGACGGTATTGCGGTGCTGCGCCCAAAGCGCCTGCACGCGGGCATACAAGGCTGATTTTCCCAGCGTGCCGAGCGCAAAGACCGGTGTCTCGTCGAAGGGGCGTTCATCCGTCTTGAGCTGGATGCCCAAACCGGCGAGTTGGGCGAGAACAGCATCTGAAAAGTTACCGCGACCCACCTGGCGGTAAGCCGACAGTACGCGCTGAAGCCCGGTCCGATTGACATCCGCCAAGGCAGCTAGCTCGGCGGGATCCTGCAATTGTGCCATGACGATCTGTACTTCGCGGCCGTACACCGCAAAATGCCGGGGTGGCAAGTTGACCAGGCAATAGGGGGCCGACATGCACCGTAAGCCGTGGATGGACAGCGTTTGCTCCGGCGTCGGGAAAGTCGAGCGCCCCGGGAAAAGCGCAACGGTGTGGCCGAAGGCCAGTTCCTGAACCTGACTCTGATTGACGGCGAGCATGACGTTGACGGTTTTCGGAATCACCGTATGTTGCGCATGCCGGAGTAGCGAATGTTCTGCCGTCAGGCAGTAGCCTGCGTCGAAACGCTCACTCAGATAGCGCGTGAGGTACTCCCAGAAATTCGCAAAAAATGGCGTGGTATCGGCCTGCTCAGCCGTGGGGTCGGAGACGAAATACCATCCCCGCAAAATTTCTCGTAGATAGCCGGCTTCGAGCAGGAGCAGGCGATTGGCGTTGCTGATTTGCGGCCCGCGGACAACACCGCGCTCCGAGCCAAGGACGCCATGCAACTCCTCAAGGGCTCGGGCTAATTTCTGTCGTGCGCTTAGACGGGGGCGTGCCATTTTGTTGCCATGTTTGAGTTGAATTAATCACCATGTTTTGATGATGTAAATTTACATGTTAAGATTAAAGTAATCAACATGTTTTGGTTCTTGTGCGGATTGATGTTTTGGTTGTTTTTTACCATTTATATGGACTACCTTTGGTCGCTTTTGTACTCATTCAATCAAGCATTCAGTGAGGACAAAGAGTATCCCATTGGCCATTGATTAATGATGCCCCCTATACCAACAACAAATCCCCCGCAGCCGTCGAAATGATCTCGATCATTGCTGCAAGGTAAGTACCAAAAGCAACCTTTTCGGTTGAAGCTATAACCACTGCCACAACCTCGAAATCACGCATTTCTTTCGTCCAGCAAAATTTGCGGAGATCTTTAACGTCGCGATTCGTTCGCACGAATGCCTTTAGAGATTTATTCAGCACCCGCTCCAGCAGGTCGGCATGTTCGATGATGCACTGTGTTAACCGTTCAGCATCTGGGTGGGCATTGGCAACCAGGCGAATTTCACAGGTCGTCTCCGTTCCAACCGTGCCAACGAATGCAAGCTGGAAGCTGAAGGGCACGGCGTAGACCAATAGCCGTCGAAGGTCAGCTGACATTCCTCCTGCCTTGTCGACATGGATACCTGGCGCGAGGTTCAGTATCCCCAGGTAATCACCAAGCAGGTGTCCGCGGATGATACTGACACTCAATGCGCAGCCTCCTGGCGAAGAATACGCAACCGCGTTGGCCAATTCTTTACCCAGCAGATCAAGTCGCGCAGAAATGCCCATCTTGATTGCCTGCAGGTCGTCCGGTGCGCTGTCCGTCAATTGAATATCAATATCTTGGAGAAGATCGAGCAACGCTTCGGTGAGCGTCATTCCATCGTTCCTCTGAGCTGCGATTCAAGTGGAGCCTCTTCGTTCAGGAAAATACCCAATTGACTGGCCAAGGCATTCGCCAGGCTGTCCATCAGCGCCGGATAGTTTGCCAAACAAACGACATACTTGCTTCCTTGTTGCTCAAAAAGGTTGTTCAGCGCAGCACCATCCTCCGGGTTCAAAATGATTTCCGGAAGTTCATCGATTTGTTGTTGAACCTGCATGGTCGGACCGCCTGATTAGTCAAACAGGCTATCGTTGAAACCGTAGCTGTTTCCACCGATATCGACCCCGCAATCACCGTTGATCATCGGGAGCCCGCTGGCAGGGTTGATGCTGGGGCAGCAATCGTCATTGCCCGGCAAAGCGTGGGTCGACATAAGTTCCGGATCCTCTCCCAGGAAGTTGCTGGTAAAACCCTTCAGGTCTGGAAAAAAAACGGTGATAGAAAAAAACTTGAACATGCTTCATCCTCAAAGATTGGAAGGGCGGAAGGGGGGCTGTCTCTGGCAATGCCACATTCAGAGCGATACCCCCACAGAATTCAGTGAACGCGTAAGCCCGCGCTATTTCGGTCGCTGTTTTTGCTCGGCCTTGTCGGCCTTCTTTCGTTTGGCAGAGCGCAAATAGAACGTAAGGCCTGCAACCGCGAACGCCAGCACTAGCAACAGCAATACGATTGGAATCATCAGATCTCCTAGAAAATTATCTGGCCGGGACCAGATTGCTTTTGCGTAGCGACCTGAGAGTCCGTTTTGCTAGTTAAGGCACAAAGTGCCCGGTCAATGCACCGCTGGCAAAGATCTAATGCAACCTTGCCGGGACCTGAGTCGGTATCAGCAGACAAGGCAGGAAAAAGCAAACTGCCAAATCGGCCTTCATCTTTCTGGCTACCGCAGCAATCGCAGCGCTGTTGCCACTTTCCCCGCTCATTCAGCGACCACATGATTTGTGACCTGCAAAGGTATGGAGCTCGCCAATGGCGTATCTGCCTGAATCGCCTCTCCGAGCATCGGGTAGATGTCTACCATCAGCGAACCCAATTCGTCGTAGTAGATGTTGAAGCCAAAGAAGCTGTTTCCCCAACGAATGGTGTCCCAGTAATCCGCTGAATTGCCTCCAAGGCATTGGTTTTCCGAGGAAATATGCAACCTGATCAGCCTGGCGATGAACAGCCGGATATATGGTGACTTGAACAATTCACGGTAGGTTGGCAAAAAATATGAAAAATGACGGTAAATATGATGTTCTTGTTGTTGTGGCAAAACAAATCTCCTTTCCATGAAAAAGCCCACGCACATTGGCGTGGGCTTGTTTACTTGGTGTCTGGTGGGGTGGTGTCCAGGGAACACATAAATGGTATATAAAATTTATAATAAAGTCAAGTAAGCACATGAATATAAACAGTTGTAGTTATGCAAAAACTAAAATTATGTTGTATTTATACAAAAAACCGAAAATTTCTCATAGTTATTTCGATTGGCGACTTGAGGGGTATCTTCGTATCGATCATAGTAACTGTGTGTTTATACAGGAGTTGCTATGACGGTTACTAAGAAAAACCCCCGCGCCAATCTCACCGGCGGTATGTCCCCGCACGCCCGTTCCAAGGAAAAACTCAGGGAGACGTTGAAATGGATTTTTAGGCATCACTACACCAGCCGTGGAATTATCAAAAGGCGGCTGGGGATTACCGAGAATGGATACCTTCTCAACTTGGTAAGAAAGGGCTACTTGCAGTTCATCGAAGTGCCCGGGCTCAGCTGCAAGCAAATCTTTATGTTGACGGAACAGGGGCTGGAGGAGGCGAAGAAACATGCGTGACTACGATCTTGATCACGCTTCAGTTTCGCACCGTCTCATTCGGCACAATCTGGCGGTGCAGCAGTCAATTCTGACTGTTCCTGGGGTGCGGAGCTACATCCTTGAGTCGGCGATGGGTGAGCTGGATACCCTCGATGGCAAGCGCCCCGACGCGCTGGTCGAACTTGATGCTTATCCTGGACAGTACGTGGCGCTGGAAATCGAGTTGACCGAGAAGCGGGGTCGCGACCTGGACCAGGCAATCTGGCGGAATTTCCAGGCACTGGAGCAAGGCAAGTACCTGTGCGTCATCTATGTAACGGACCAGCAATACATTGCCGAAAATTATCAGGAGGCCATGGAGTATTTCATCGATCGATGGCGGAAAGATGGGTGTGGGAAATGGTTGCGGACCGGTGAAACCTTTGTGGTCCCGGATCACGTCAAGTCCTGTATCCGTTTTCTTTGCACCGACAAGCTGCTGAAGGGGCTCTAAGGTGAATTTGGTCTTTGCGATGTTCGTGATATTGGCTGCCGTTATCAACCTGCCAAAATTAGGAAACTTTCTCCCTCTTGCCGAGTCCGCAAAAATTGCCCGTGAGGCAAATGAATTGGCCAATTCACCATTGTTGATCGGTTCAGATTTCTCAGGAGCTTATGATCTCGCGTTGAAACGCTGTGAGCGCGTGGCTATCCCTTGTACCTTGTTACGTGAACGACGCCAGGAGATTGCCGATGGGTTTGCGTCCTGTCGTGATGAGAGCGAAATGTGCCAAGCTGTGCGGACGCTTTATCAGTCGTCGAACTATTCCGTCGTGTTCGCCGGAGGAAAACCTACGGTTGAACTGAGTGATAAACCGTATTCTGGCCAGATCGGTAATGTCCTATTGGATGAATTTGCAGCAAGGGAAGATCGGCTTGCGATACTTTTGCGATGGTCCAGATATTGGGCTGTTGAACTGCTTTCCTCGTCATTAGTGCTGTTGGTACTTGCAGGGTACTGCATCAGAAAATGCTCCCAGCGTGTAAGTCCTCCCCTTGAATTGAAATCACTGGAAAAGATTCCTGATGACGACTTGGCTGAGTGGCCAAAGCTGCCTGAGCTAGAGCGCGATCCTGAAAGCATATGGTGGGAGCGATACAATGAAGAAACCACCTTGTCGCCGGAGGAGCTTGCCAGATTCGGTGAGAGATTTCGAAAATCCGGCATACTCATCAAGAGGTCACGGGATGAGAATTGGAGTCCGGATCGCCTTAATCTGGAATTCATCGCGGCAGGATTGATCGACGACAGAAGGACTGTTATCGCCATTTTGCTGGTTGCTGGGATGCGGGAGAAATTCGAGCAGTGGTGATGGGGGGATAGCAGGGGAGGGCTTGTGCCTAACTCGATGTCCCCCGGAATTGAGTAGCGCGTTAGTTTAGAGTCCAATCCCACCATCAAGGAGATTGGACATGAAGAAGCGATTCACTGAAGAACAGATCATTGGTTTTCTGCGTGAAGCAGAGGCAGGAATGCCTATTGCGGAGCTTTGCCGCAAATACGCCTTCTCGGAAGCCAGCTACTACCTCTGGTGCAGCAAGTTTGGCGGGATGAGCGTCTCAGATGCCAAGCGCCTGAAGGAACTGGAGCTGGAGAATTCCCGGCTCAAGCGCTTACTTGCGGAATCTCTGCTGGAGAACGAGATTGCGAAAGAGGCCCTGCGAAAAAAGTGGTGAGCGCACCGTCACGTCGTGATTTGGTGCGCTATCTCATCGACAAGGGACGTCGCCTATTTCTTTCACGCGTAGCCGAAGTTCTTTGGATGCCTTGAAATTTAGAACGTTTTTTCCGGGTATCTGAACGCTTTCTCCGGTTCTTGGGTTTCTCCCAGTTCTTTCTTTTCGGTATTTAAAATAGAAACTGCCAAACCAGCGTATTTCAATCCGTCTTCCTTCTTTCATTGCATCTGAAAGCCCATTGATTATTTCCTTGACGGAAACGTCGACATCTTGGCGGGAGTATTGCGGGAATCGTTGGGTCAGCAGGTCGATGAGCTTTGAGCGGGTCACGATGAAATTTACAAATGCTAGGAATGTCTTTTACGGTTAGTTAAGGAAACGCTGATTTATTTGAGAATTTCATCCCCGCGTTGGCTAGATTCCGATTTATTGTTTGGTTGGGATTCCAGCATGGGAGTGAATGACGAACTGATCGGCCCCTTCCTTAGGAATGGGGCTAGGCAGTTTGAGCCTCGTCACTCGTGCGAATGACTCGCTCCAAGTTGTTAAGTATTTCTGGGTCGTAGCGTAAACCTTCATTTTTACGCATGGCGCCAAGCGCTTCTTCTTGGCTCATTTCAAAGCCGAACGGCTTGGGCGAAATGTAGGTATAGAAGCCTTGAACGACGCTGGCAATTCGCGCACTCAGGGGTATTTTTTCCCGCTTCAGTTGATTAGGGAATCCGGTGCCATCGTAGTTTTCATTCACGTGCCGCAGTATTTCCTGAGCGGTACGAAGCAGCTTTTCGATGTCAGTATCAATATCCGCTTTGTCAAGATCGCACATTGGGATCGCGTAGCGCAACATGGTGCACACTGCGTCATCTGCACCGCATTCACGGGCAATCTTCTCCGCCATTTGGCCAAGCGTGTTGGCGCGGCGTTGATCTATGTGTGAATATTCATTTAGTGGGAAATACTGGAGTAGCCGCATCACGCCCTCTGTTTGGGCGGTTCGATGGGCTGCGAGTAGTTTGTAGACCCTCAGGAAGTCCTGGGTGATTTGCTCAAGTTGCCCCAGCAAATCCTTGGCCTGATACTCAGACATGTCGAGAAGATGCACGTTTCCAAGCACCTTGATTTGTTCGCGTTTTTTTGATGACCCGGCCCAGTCATCTTGCCAGTTGTTATCGGTGGTCATGCTCAGGCTCCGATCGGACGTGAAGCGGCCTTGTGACGGGTCTCGATTACTTCAATGAGTTGCAAGGGGCTAAACGGCTTTGGCATGTAGAAGTCTGCCTTTACGCGATTGCCCTCAGAACGATCTCCAACACTGGAAAGGGCCGTTAGAATGATGACAAATATATCCTTGAGGTCGGGATCATTCTTGATCATCTCGCAGACCTGAAAGCCGTCCAGTTCGCCAGGCATCATGACGTCGAGAAGCATCACATTAGGATGTTGTTCTCGGGCAATCTGCATTGCTTCAGCACCTGTCGCCGCCTCATACATCTTGTATTTTCCGTAGCCAAGCGAAATCCGTAGCATGCGTCGAAGATCGCCGTTGTCGTCTACGATGAGCAGTTTTTCATTCATCATGTCTTGCCTCTAATAATTAGGATTGAACGAAGGGTGAGCGCCACGTTTCATCAGGTTTGCGATGTCCTGCGCAAGTAGTTCGCACTGTTCTTGGGTAGCATTGCGAAGTCGCGCCCCGGGGGCTGAAAGGGGAAATTGAAGAAATAGTTGTTCGGCACCAGAGACAAAAATCAGACCTGCAGATCCACCATAAGCTTCAACGATAAGCTTGCTCAGCAGCAGGCTTAAGGTTGAAAAATCAGTGTCGTCGGTGCTGTAGCCGTGTTGTGCCAGCAAGCCCCGGTGGGATGCCTGGATACTGAGCTCGGGGTTGCGAATAACGATCTGGAAAGAGCTTTTGTTCTTCTGAAGCGTGATTTCCAGATGACTGAATTCCCGACTGTTCAGGATCGCGAATCGAACAAACTCGCTGATGGACCGAATGAACCAAACTCGGCTGCCGTACAAGACAGTTTGGGCGCAATTATTCGTGTCGACAGAAAGTGCGATATGGTTTTCTCGGGCTAACGGGCGAAGGTCATCCAGAACGATTTCAAGTAACTCATTCGGGTGAACTCGGTCACTGCCAATTACATCCGCATTTTTTTCTATGTGGGCCCAGTCAAATAAAAGTTGCAGGGCATCCAGCAAACTTTTTCCATGCTTGACTGATTCGCCCGCCAAGGTTTCAAGTTCTGGCATGGCGTAGCCGGCAGAGCGGGTTTCAGCCAGAATAGCCTGCATGGTGACCAGGAAATGGTCCAGCTTGTCCCGACAAGCGTTATTCAAGAGTAGCCGCAAATTACCCAGAGCCTTGCTGGCTTGTTCCTGTTGGCTGAAATCTCGAACGATAATGACAAATTCGTTTTTGGCTGGGCTGTGCATCAGCCAGGTTCGCAGTTTGTCCGATCGATTTAATGAATCAAAGTTTGCTGGCAATTCAATCGGAAGCCGAAGCCGACCACCTGTAACCTCATGCAAGGTTGAGGCAATAATCTGATTGTCGAGTCTAGCGCCAGGTAGCGCATTCATCAGATCCTGGGCTGCGCGATTGGAAAATTTGACTCGTTGGTCCTCGGCAATAACGATGACCCCATCTCCCAGATGGTCGAACAGGTTTTCGATCAACGGATTCATAGGAGCGGGGGGAGTAGAACGGTGATACAGGTTCCCTTGCCGGGGGCGCTGCGGATATCGAGCTCTCCTCCATGCAAGTTGATAACTTCCTTGGCGATCGAAAGCCCAAGCCCAATGCCTGGATTGCTACCATCTTTGTTGGCACGCCAGAATCGTGAGATCGATAGCTTTGCCTCTTCAGCAGACATGCCAATTCCGCTGTCTTCAATCCTGATCTGGCAACAGCCTGCATTGTCGGTACTTGCAGTTAACTGTATGGCACCCTGACCAAACGAATATTGGAAAGCGTTGCTGAGCAATTCGTTAAAGCATTTTGTGAGCAGTTGGGTATTGCCCTTGACTAGGTGCTTGGTCAGCGCGGTTGTCAGGGTCGGGCGACGCGTATCGTTGGGGTACTGGAAGCGAGCACATAGGCCCATCAGCACCTGCAATATGTCGATTGTGTCGAGCAACGTATGGGAGTGAATACGGGCATCGATCGCAGCCAGATCAAGCATTTGGTCGATCTGCTCGGAGAGTGTTCGACTGTTGTTGAGAATACTTGCCAGCATCCACTCCTTACTTCCCTCGTCGGCTTCGTAGGACTGGAGAATTTCGGCGTAGCCGATGATCAGGGACAATGGGGTACGGAACTCGTGACTGGCGTTAACGATGAATTCCTTCTTCAGATTCTCCAGCTTCTGAAAATCAGGGATATGCTCGAAATACAGGATGCGTGTAATACCTGTTTCTGGCGTTGATTTTGACCGCATTGTTCGGCGGAGGTATCGGATTTCTGGTGCATGAATCGCAAAAATGCACCCGCAAGGGCTTGCGCTTGAGCGAAATGAACAGTGCCCTTCAAACAGTGATTTGTTTGATGGCTTCGCCTTGAAGGTTATGACTGAGCCAGTCGTCTCATTGCAGGAAAAATAAGAGTGGCCTGTAGAAGGGGCGCTTATTTGGGAAAAGGCTTGGTTGAGCTTATGTTCGCTTTTGCCAATCAAATGATCCGCTGAGAGCCCCGTCAGTTCCTGAAACAGGTCGTTGACAAAAACAATTGATCCCTGGTTGTCAAAGACGACCACCCCGAGTGGGCGTAGTTCGCCAATGGAGAACTGATCAAACGGAGTGGTTGGGGAGGGGGCTGCAGCCATTTCAGTTTATGTTTGAAGGGGGCAGTAATATTTATTGTGGGAATAAAACAGTAATGGAGGTTCCGCTGCCAACATTGCTGTCGATCTCGATTTCTCCTTTATGGAGATCGATGATTTCTTTCACAATGCTCATTCCAAGCCCAGTTCCTGGCGTCTCAGATGCAGGATTGGCCCGGTAGAATTTTTCGAAAATCCGTCTCGTTTGCTCGACGTTCATTCCGATTCCTTGGTCAGTTACGCGGAAACCGAACTTATGAGAGTTGTTTGTCTTGGTGCCAGAGAGTATTTCAATGTCGACAGAGCTGTTGTCTGGCGAGTATTTATAAGCATTGGAGATGATGTTGTTTAGTACCTGGGTGAGTTTGGCGTAGTCTCCACGAATCACCAGGTCGCTCTTATCGCCCTTGATGTGTACCGCTTCCCTGCCTTTTGGTGGTTGAAAGGCTTTCGCAGTCTCAGAAATCAGATCAAATAAAAATACATCTGTCATCACAAAATCCATGCCCTGTTTCGCTTCAATCCTTGCGAGGTCAAGAAGTTCATTGATGATTTGTGTCAATAAAAGTGTCTGCTCATGGATAAAGCCCAAATACTCGGTTTCTTCTTCTTTGGAGGGCGACAGGTTCAGCAATATCTCGGAGAACCCCAATATGCTGGACATCGGGCCACGCAATTCATGCGCGGCGATAGCCAAAAACTCGCTCTTCAATCTTTCGCTCGCGATCTCCTCGGTTACGTCACGAATGAAGTAAATAACTGGTAATTTGCTGGCGTTGGTCTCTCGGCGACTCAGGTTAATGCTTCGAGATGTTCTACCTGCCAACGCAATCGTTACGTTCGTCGGTAAATAATCGAAAGTGTTTCCATCCTGAAGAAAACTATTCAAATCCAGTTTTGCTGGCCGAGCGGACAACGATAAGTCGCTCTGATCCGATAAGGACGACAGGAGTGCTAGAAACCGGGGCTCATCAAGGCCGCTGAACGATGCTTCCTGGTGTCCTGTAATGAGCAGTAATGCAGGATTGAACCATTTGACAAAATGATTCTGATCGAAGGCGATCACTCCAACTGGGGCGTTGTCTAGAATCGTTCGGAATACACCGGCGTTCTCAATCAACTCATCCATGGCGCTGTTCAAGTCCGAAAGGTCAACAAGCAGGTTATCGGCGAGTGAGTTCATTTCTATTTGCTGGCAACCTAAAGTTTTCTGAAGAGCTCGGTTCTGAAAAGCTTGTCATCGATATTGATCAAGATTCAGCCTTTCGAATATTTCGTATTCAAGGCCTTGAGATGAAATCGCACGCTCCAGTGCTATTCCTGAATTCTTGATTAGCAGTGGTTCGGTTGAGCCATGTCGTGGAAATTCGCTGCAACCCACTCGCCCCTCAACATAGACCTCGTTGCCTTGGATCACTATTTGTTGATTTAGGCCCAGCAAAACCTTCTTGCAAAGTCGAGACATGTTCCAGTCACCAGATACCCCTCTCAACAGAATTGCGAACTGATCATCGGCAATTCGTGCTATCGCGTCCGTATCTCTAAGAATGTAACGAAGCTGTTCGGCCGTCCGTTGCAACACAAGTGTTTTGCCTGGAGCGCCAAATTTTTGACTGATTTTTTCCAGGTCCAGTATGGCTACAGTCATCACTGTAAAAGTGCTACCCAATTGCTGGGCCTGGGATAGTACTTGCGTGACCTTCTGTTCGAATGCTTGGCGACCGGGGAGGCCGGTGACAGGGTCTTCGCCAAGTTGATTGAAGAAATTCTCTTCTGCCCGGGGCGGGTGGCTTTTTACTGGCGAAGAGGAAGGTAGTAAATCGGTTTTCTCGGCGATGTGTTTTTTTTGTTTGAGCGGATGTCGCATCACCCAATGCAGCGCGTTGAACGCATCATGAGCCGCGATACCGAATACGTGCATTGAAACCAGGACTGGCTTTGTTTCTCTTGCCAGACATCGAAGTGCGATTTCTTCGTCGCCGGTGCAACGAACTGCTTGTTCGACAACCGAGTTGAGCAATGCGTCGAACCTGCTTCTGTCGCTTTCGTTAACCCAATTTCTTAACGCTGAGCCGGAAAGATTGGTTCGGGGGGCAATGGCTTTCGCTGCAGGGTTACTGAGCATGATGTATCCATCGATGTCTGTAATGATGTGAATATCGCAGTCATCTCCGAACAGGCGTTCGAATGCATCGTGGGTGTCGTCAAGCTGGGCGTAAAGGCGATACAGGGCGCTCAGCCGACCATTGAGGTGCTCGTGTGAGTTGAGCAGATACCGCAGGTCGTTTGCGTATTGGCACAGCTGCAGATGCAACTCCGATGAAGGTAGGGAAATATTCCCCTCACCACGAAGGTCGCGATTCGCGTTAATTGGATTGTTGCTGGAAGCAAGGCTTTCCATGCCGATGGCTCATTGAGTAAGTTCTTTGATGCGATTCACCAGTTTCAGCGGACTGAAGGGCTTGATGAAATAGTCGTCGGCTCCGCAACGCATACCCTCTTCGTAGTCACTGACTTGGCCGCGTGCGGTAACCATGATGACTCGTGTTTGAGTGAGATTTGAGTCGGCTTTGATTAGGTCTAGAACCTGAAGACCATCCAGATCGCCCGGCATCATGATGTCCAGAATGACGATATCTGGATGGTGGTTTTGCGCCAAGGCGAGGGCCGTAGGGCCATCTTCGGCTTCGAGTAACTCGAAGCCTTTCCCAAAGGTGATGCTCAGTAGCCGTCGAATTTCCGGGTGATCGTCAACAATCAATATCTTGGTCACTGCTGCTGTCCTCAATAGGTGTCCATACTTCAAGGTTAAAAATATCGGACGACTCTGTTGGTGATTGGGGGGCGCCCGCACACCTTTATGTGAAGCACAACTACACTGCTCTAACTGCTGTCTAGAGGTGATGTGCTTTCAAAATTTTGGACAGTCTACTAGAAAATAGCGATTTACGTATCACTTAATGAAGATCAGGTTCATTTGTTGTGGCTTGGTAGATTTGCTGCGCCGATGGTGTGTTCATCAAAAATTCATTGGTGCAAATGTCTGGCAGATATGTTGCAGGCTGAGCAGGGAGGTGACTAAATGTCATGCCATATGAACGTCATGGCATCTGGCGGCAAAAGAAAATGCAGTTTGAGCTATCGCTTGTTTCATAATTTCGGTGGATCGGTCAGAATATCCACCCGAGCTAGCCACTGAATGTTTGGAATGAACCAATCTTCTGATTCTGTTGGAAAAAGTGCCTCCGAAAATTTGGGGTTTTACACAACCCGGGAAGCTGCGCGTTTGCTTGGCGTCTCCCTGAGAACGGCTCAGGTCTGGTGCGAGCAAAACTTGCTTGAGGCTTGGAAGACGGAGGGCGGGCATCGGCGTATATCGGCCGATTCGGTGAGGCGCCTAATGGACCAGCGCCAAGGTGCGCGAGATTCGGGCCCGATGTCTCAAAAAACAGTTGAGCCGTCAGTTCTTCGTTTATTGGTGGTTGAGGACGACGTGGCGATGATCCGGCTGTATCGCGCAAGAATTGCGACTTGGCCCTTTCGGACTCAGTTGACGTGTTTGAACAATTGCTACGAGGCGTTGGTCGAAATTGGGTCGGATCGCCCTCACTTGCTGATATCGGATCTTCGCTTGCCTGGGTTGGATGGTTTCGACATGCTGAGAGCAATATGTCGTGTGGAGTCCCTGGCTGATATGGAAATTGCAGCGGTAACAGGTCTCTCCATGTCAGAAATTGATCAGCGCGGCGGTTTGCCTGCACGCATTCATTATTTTTCCAAGCCGATCGATTTTTTTGCGCTGGAGGCCTTGGCTTCCAGGATCGCTGAAAAATGTGGAGTCATCGCTGACGCCGTACCTGGCGATAGCGCTACTACAGTCGCTTAGATTCGACTTGTCTAAGGTGTATTGGCTCTTCGTCGCAGGCGGAGTGACGGACCTGTTGTAGCAAAATTTCGTTTCCGCTTCTGAAGCTTTGCGTCGGATCGTTTCCTCATGTGCATAGTGGTCTTGCTCGTCCCGTTAAAAAGTGTCTGAGAATTTTGCTTGGCAGCAAACTAAGGCGTTTCTCGTTTGTGCTGCGCTTTATTAAAATGAAATTTATTGCAATTTAGTTGCAGAAAAATATAATCGCTATACATGTCTCGTCTTGGGCGGAAACTGCCTGCAGTGCTGGCCTCTCGTCCCGGACACATACGAAAAGGCGATAACCGTGTTCGCCTTCGAAAAGGCGAATGGAAGCAACAAAGAATAAGCACGCATTGAAAAGAAACTCCCAGCGATCTTCGCTGGTGGAGGGGCGCGCACTGTACCGATGGCGACTGCTGTTGGCTCGATCACTCCACAGCTCACGTAAAACACCTAATTTTCTGTCGCGCCAAGTGTTAGGAGTGGGAAGAGGCGCGCTACCCCGAAACAAGTTCCGATCCGGAAAGGTTGCTTCTGACGCTCTTTCTGGTGAGCGACGAGTCGGGGCCGCTTTGATGGGGGGCAATCCAGCCTGTGCCCTTGCGATGCTCCGGAAGCTGCGGCAGAGGAAGCGGTTTGGCGCGCGAAGCGGGGCGCCAGCAGGGGGGCGGAGTGGTTTTAGCCATGTAAGCAGCGCGTTCCATTCTGTGCCGGGAAGAGGGCATCTCTTTGGGGGGAGGGGGGCTCCGCGAGGTGTTGCTCCCGGGGAAATTGATCCGGATGGAGAGTTGCCAAAATATACGCAGGGTCATGAGTCTCGTGACCAGATCTTTGTACGTGTTGTTCGACACGAGTTGCTAACGCCGCTCAGCGGTGTTGTCGGCATGCTCGACTTGGTGGACAACAAAGGATTGCTTGATCCTTCGGGAAAGCTTTCCCTTAAACATGCGAAAGATTCGGCCCGGGCTCTTGTAGAGCAATTGCTGTTGATCATGGAGTACACGAGCTTGGTGGAAGGCCAGTTAGCGCTAAATATCCGGAGTATTCAGCTCCCACAGTTTCTTCGGGAGTTAACTGATTCCTGGCAGGTTCGCGCTGAAGCAAAAGGTCTCAAGTTTGTTGTTCAGACGCTTCCAGGGGCACCTCTCCTACTTAGAGTGGCCCCCCATCGCTTCCGCCGGTTGATGGAAATCCTGCTCAGTAATGCTGTGAAATTTACACATGCCGGTGAGGTTGCTATCGGTGTCGGTCCAGGTCCCCGGATTTGGGTACGGGACAGCGGAATAGGTATACCTCAGGCACAGCAAGCGCTGATATTCCAACCCTTTAAACAAATTGACGAGTCTATGGCTCGTAAACACCCTGGTATGGGTTTGGGTTTGGCGGTTGCCTACCATCTTGCGAATGCGATGAAGGGCTTGTTGTCGGTGACAAGTCAGCCAGGTAAGGGAAGTGTGTTCAGTTTTAAATTGCCTGCTTAAGTGACAAAGCCGGTTTAGGAGTTCGGGTTGCGGTGAGGTGCTTTCAGGGCGAGGGCGCTATTCATGCGTTTTAGTGAACCGGTAATCAATTTCACGAGCAAATAGTTATTTCCTCAATGGGGTGAAGTCGATCGCTTCTAGACTCGGCGGTCTCAAGAGTGAAGTGCAACACTCCTTGATTACCGAGAGTGAGCAATGACGATTACCTACAATCACCTGGGAGCTGAAGAACGCGGGGCGATCATGGCGATGAAGCTGGTGGGTATGAGCGCCAGGTCGATAGGCCAGGCGCTGGCGCGAGCGCCGAGCACGATTACTCGAGAGCTTTTGCGCAACGGCTACCAAGACAAAGCGGAAGGCGTGGGCATGGGTCGCCCGCGCATTGCTGGCGGGTATGACGCAATACGTGCTGGCAAACGGGCTCGCCGTGTGCGACGTGCCGCCCGCCGGACGCGCAAGCTGTGCCACGGTAGTGCGTTGTGGTGCCGCGTGCGCCGCCTGCTTGACGATTTTTGGTCGCCTCAGCAAATCGCGGCTATCCTCAAGCAGGAACATCCTGGACAAGCTGCCTTGCGAGCCTCGCACGAAACGATTTACACCGCCATCTATGCCCGGCCCAAAGGCGAGTTGCGCAAGGAATTGACGTCCTTGTTGCGCCAGAGTCGTGGGGCGCGCAAGGCACAAAGCCGTAGCGAGAAACGCCGGGGCGCCTTGCAGGACATGGTTAGCATTCATGTGCGCCCACCCGAGATCGAGGATCGTCTGGTGCCCGGGCACTGGGAAGGTGACCTGATCAAGGGGGCGGGCAACCGCTCCTCGGTGGGGACGCTGGTCTGTCGAAAAACGCTCTTCGTGATGATCGTTAAAGTCGATGGCGCCACGGCACTGGATGTATTCAGGGGCTTTGAAGCGGCGTTTGGTCCTCTCGATGAAACCTTGTGCCAAACCCTGACGTACGACCAGGGCAAGGAAATGGCCCTGCACAAGAAGCTGGCCGAGAGTACAGGACTGAAGATCTATTTTGCCGACCCGCATAGCCCATGGCAGCGCGGGCGCAATGAAAACATCAATGGACTGATCCGGCAGTATTTGCCGAAGGGTACAGACCTGAGCGTCTATACGCAGCGCCAACTTGACCAGATCGCCTGAACACCAGACCTCGTGCAACCCTGGGCTTTAGAACACCGGCTGCCGTCTTCTTCGAAGATTGCGTCAAGCAAAATGCCAATATCCCAACCGGTGTTGCACTTGATGTTTGAGACCGCCCTCCCTTCTTCGCGTGAATGACGAATTTAATCGCCAGGTTAAATGGAGCGATGGGAGTGGATACCAATGCATGTCACCGAATTTCCCTTGCCATGGTACTGGCATTGATCAAAGCACAGGTTTCGCGCCAAAGGAATTCCGCGTCCGTGGAAATCGAACATCCGATCTTCGGAAATTTCCTCATACTTTTCCCAGTCGAACCCATTGCCTTCGTCTGATATGGTTAATTCGGTGCGGTCGAGGAGTTGCCGCAGATGAATTGTTACCTTGCGTTGGTTGTATCTTGGGTCTGCTAGGCGGTGGGCGACTTCAGATGTCCATGTGTTGGTGTCGAGTAGCTCGGATTTCGTTTGGTAGCCAATCTCCAGGTTTCCGTGTTCGATCGCGTTTGCGAGCAGTTCCGAAATGCCGATGGCAGCACATTCCGGGCTGGGGAACATTTGAGCAAGATAGGGTGTGATGCAATCAATATCGGCGAAGGTGCGAATCTCAAATTCGCTGGTCTTCATAAGCGCCAAGATATCGTCTGCCTTGGCGATTTTTGAAACCAGATAGCGCCTTTCGCGGCCTTCACGAGTCGCGATATGGATCAACATGCGCAGGGTCTGTCGTCGGTACGGCTTTTCTAGATAATGATATGCACCGGCAAGCATGCCTCGCGAAATGTCAGCCTGATCGATCATCCCGCTTTGGATAATTGCAGGAATCAGCTTTAAGTCTGAAACCTGCCTTAGCCGTTGCAATAGTTCAAGGCCATCACCGTCGGGTAGTTTTCGATCGAGAAGAATGGTGTCAATTCTTACTGCGGAGTTTTCTGTTGTTATTTTCCAGGCATCCTCAATGCACCCTGCTTCAAGAACAACAACATTGTCGGCTGAAAGCATGTGACTGATATTTCGCCGGTATAGCTCGTCGTCGTCGACAACAAGGATGACGGCCCCGGAGTCCAGTTGAAACTCATTTTTCATGGCTGTTCCACGTCAGCCATCGGCTGCTCCGGTTGCAGTGGGAGAAACAAGTGGATGGAGGTACCTTTGCCAGGGGTACTTCGTATGCGCAATGCACCATTTGACTGGCGGGCAAAAGCATAGGCCATGGATAGCCCAAGGCCAGTACCTTCGTTCTTGGATTTCGTTGTAAAAAACGGTTCCATCGCCCGCGCTGCAACTTCGGGAGGCATGCCCGTTCCGTTGTCATCCACGCCAACAACGATGTAATTTCCAGGAGCAAGATCAACTGACTCGACCGGGTCGTTTGCCTTGATGGAGATATTTTGGGTGTACACCAGAATCAGGCCGCCGTTGGGTGTTGCATCTCGGGCGTTGATAACGAAGTTCAAAATGGCGTTATTGAAACCGCCTGGATCGATCATGACACTGCTCTCGGCTGCCTCGGCCACGACAGCGACATCGATTGATCGCATTGCTGATTGTTTGAGAAGCGGTTGCAGCGCCATCAGCGCCTGGTTTAACGATACCTGCTCCGCTTTTTGGGGTCGCCTGCGAGCGACGGCCTGTAGTGTCCGGGTTATATCCCTGCCTCTCTCGGCGGCAAGGGTTGCAAGTTGAACAAGTTCTCGTTGAGTCGAATCTTTTATTCTCAACTCTAGCGTTTCCAGGCTACCGTGAATGATCCCAAGGATATTGTTGAAGTCATGAGCCAGACCGCTCACCAGTTCGCCGATGGCTTCCATCTTTGCCGCTTGCATCATCCGTTCTTCAACAACTAATCGGGGCCGAATATCTCTGATTAGAAGCTGCTTGCATTCGGGATGTTCTGTAGAGCCTCTCCTGCTTGCACTTATCTCAACAGGGAATTCCTCTCCATTCGAGTTGATGGCGAAGTAATTGGCTGTTCCAGGAGCTCCTTGTTTGCGACAACTGCGGATGAATACGGGGAGGCCGCCGGATGAGGCTCTACCATAGCCTTCAGGAAGTTGTAGCGCTGTCTGGTTGTGTCCAACAATTTGATCGGTCTTCCACCCAAATAATTCCTGTGCAGACAGACTCCATTCAAGCACTACACCTGCGGCATCGACTGATATGAGTGCATCAGGAATGGTGTTTTGAAATGCATTCAAGCTATCGACGCTAGCGGACTCTGGTTGATCGGTGTTGGACGCTTTTCCAGTCGAGGTTTCGGCCATTGTGGGATGTTCATTCCGTTGGTATCGCTTAGCTGATCCCGGCATTGGGCAGTCAGTGAGTTGCGATGTGATAAAAAATACTCAAAATTGGTAAAATATATTAAGCTTTGCTCAGTGTTACGGCAAGTTTTGTGAATCCAAATGTGAGGTGCCATGGCGGTAACTAAGGTCTTCTGCACTACTCGTGAGGCAGCTGCTCTATTGGGAGTCTCTCTGAGCACGGCTCAGAATTGGGCCGAGTCTGGTCTGCTTGAGTCCTGGAAAACAGAGGGGGGACATCGGCGAATATCTCGCGAGTCGGTACAAAAGCTTATTGCTGATCCGATCGTTAACGGGATGCATAAACCCTTGGATCAGGCTGCTGTAAGCGGTCTGCAGGTACTGCAGATATTGGTTGTTGAAGACGATCCTCTTCTGCTCAAGCTCTATAAGGCACGTCTTGGTGCCTGGAAATTCCCTACGGTTGTGGAGACCGCGAGTGATGGATTCGAAGGCTTGGTCAAGGTTGGCTTACAGCGGCCGGATTTGCTGATTACCGACTTGCAGATGCCGCATATGGACGGCTTTCAGATGATCAATTCACTGGCTCAGATCGCCGATTGTTCTGCTATGCAGATTGTTGCAGTGACAGGATTGTCTATTCAGGATATTGCTTCGTCAGCACTTCCTTCTACCGTTCGGGTGTTCACAAAACCAATTCCGTTTAACGAGCTGGAATCCATTGCCGAGTTGCTTGCATCACAAAAAAAGGCGATTGCAAATTGAGTGATGTCAGAAAATTGAAGGGGGGGATATGAAAAAGATCCTGATTGTTGATGATCAGGCGGACATCAGACGTTTGATCTCTCTGACGTTGGGAAGGCAGTACAGCCTTCTGGAGGCTGGCGATGGTGCTACGGCGATCTCGATAGTAGAAACGAGTAGTCCCGATGCGGTAATTCTCGATGTCATGATGCCGGGGGAGCTGGATGGCTTTGGCGTGCTGGCAAAAATCAAAAGTAATAAGGCAACCCGCTCAATCTGCGTCGTGATGCTCACGGCAAAAGGGCAGGCAGCAGACATTGATAGGGCAATCAGTAAAGGTGCTGATGCCTATCTCATCAAGCCGTTTAGCCCTTTGCAACTGACACGGCTATTGCAAGAGCATATTGGAGGCTGAAATGTGGACGGGTGATTTTAGCCAGTGTGCCGCCGCGCCTAATAACAATACACAGGCACAGTTATTTCGCTACGCGGAAGACATTCAGGCATTGGTTGCTGAGAACGATGATCTGCAGAGCAAATATGTCTCACTGGATCGCACGTATCGATCTGTTAGCGAATATCGGCATCTGTTGGCGACGTTAATGCGGACGACGGCTGAGGGCTACCTTTCTACCGATTTTTCAGGAAAAGTGGTGGGTTGTACCCACTCGGCGAATCTGATATTCGGGAGGGGGAATCTCATTGGTATCGATCTTTCCCGTCTGATTGCAGAGGAGTCTCGTCCGGAGGTTCTTGCCATCATGACGGGTGGAAATGCGCCTGTGAGCACAGTGCGCCTGGTACATGCTGATGGTCGCCATATCGCTGCCAGAGTGAGGCTTGTCTCCGTCGCAACAGAGCAACCCCAGAAGCTTATTCATTGGATCGTTCGACCGTTGGTTGATGACAGCATCCAGGCCTCAAGCCTGGAAAGTGAGTACGCTGAACCGCTCAGCGAAGGATTGTTCGTGACAGACTTGGCTGGCAAGGTCGTCACTGTGAATGCGACTTTCCGCCGAATTACTGGTTATGAACCATCCGATGTTCTCGGGCTACATATGCTCGAGATGAATTCCACCGTGCAGGGAGATGGTGTTTTAGAGGGCGTTTGGGCGCAGCTTCCAGCGACAGGAGGGTGGCAAGGCGAGGTTGTGGGCCGCCGGAAAAATGGAGAGGTTTTTCCGGAGTGGCTCTCAATAAATGTAGTACGTGGCAATGACGGAAATGTGCTTGGTTATTTTGGGATGTTTCACGATCTATCGGGCTTGCAAGAGTCGGAGCAATGCCTTTCCCGAATGGCTTATTACGATGTGCTGACAGGTTTGCCCAACCGGCATTTGTTTAATGATCGTTTGCGCATGGCTCTAAGCAATGTGCGGCGAAGCGGAAAGCGGATGGGTCTCTTCTTCATCGACCTCGACCGTTTCAAACAGATTAACGATAGCCTTGGGCATGATGTAGGGGATGAGCTTCTAATTTCAGTCGCCCAACGAATCAAGAGCGTGATTCGGGAGGTCGATACAGTCGCCCGCCTTGGGGGGGATGAGTTTTCCGTGATTCTCCCCAATTTGACGGACTGGCAGGATGCCGCAATGGTGGCCAGTAAAATATTGGAGGCCTGCCAGCCAGCGATTCATGTCGGACTTCATCAGTTGCTCTCGTCGCCATCAATCGGGATAGCCATGTTTCCGGAGAATGGCGACGACGAATCAAGCCTGTTGCGGCGAGCTGATTTGGCGATGTACAGAGCGAAGGCCGAGGGGGGAAATACTTACCGATTTGTTGAAAAAGGTGACGAGGGCGATGCAGATAGCCTGACGCTCGAAACAGCATTTCGTGCCGCCCTGAAGCGTGATGAACTCTATCTGGTCTATCAGCCTCAGATGGCCGCAGATTGTACAGAAATCGTCGGCGTTGAAGCCTTGATGCGCTGGCGACATCCTGAATTTGGAGAGGTTTCGCCAAATGTCTTTATTCCGATTGCGGAATGGACCGGCGCGATCACGGAAATCGGACACTGGGTGATTCGCACCGCCTGCAGGCAGATGGCTGAATGGCGTGATGCCGGCATCCCAATTCGTCGGGTTGCTGTAAACATCTCTCCTCGGCAGCTGCGAGCCCAAAATTTTCCGAAAATCGTGATTGATGAACTGCTTGCTTCCGGTCTGCCGGGATCGGCACTTGAGCTTGAGATTACTGAAAGCGAACTCATGCTCTATCCAGAGACAACACTTAATAAACTAGCCGAGCTACGTTCGCATGGAATCTCAATAGCCGTCGATGATTTCGGCACCGGCTATTCAAATCTGGCCAGATTGCGCGCTTTGCCAATTGACCGAATCAAGGTTGATCGGTCATTTGTACTGGATATTGAAGCCGACCCCAATGCCAAGGCGATCAGTTTATGCATTGTGACGCTAGCCAAGGCGATGAACCTCGAAGTAGTCGCGGAAGGCGTTGAAACACATGGCCAATTGGAACAGTTGCTTCACCAAGGCTGTGACTTGATCCAGGGATATTTGTTCGGACGCCCAATGACACCGGAAGTGCTGAATACCTGGTTCCACGAAGAGGGGGGCGAGGCGCAGTGATGATCCGTAGTCGAAGAAGAGTGCTTGGTTGGTTTGGGGCAGCATTTCTTGCTCAGCCTGCCTATGGGCTTGCATCCGTGACCCAGCCAAAGCCACTTTTTATTGCCGTGAATGCGGAATTTGGGCAGCCAAAGAGTCGGGCGGCTCAAAGTATCGAAAAAGGGGTTTCGGTTGCCGTGGCCGAGATCAATGAAAAGGGCGGCGTACTGGGGCGACCACTTCAGGTATTGCGACGTGATGATCGAGGCCTTCCTGCCAGAGCGGTTAGTAATATTAGAGAGTTGGCGGCTGATCCTGATATTTTGGCCGTCTTGTGTGGTCGATACTCGCCAGTTGCCCTGGATTCGATACCTGTAGTCAACGAACTGGGGATGGTTTATCTCGTTCCCTGGGCGGCGGCGGACCCCATTGCCAACAACGGGCATCAGCCGAATTTTGTCTTTCGCCTTTCCATGAAGGATAGCTGGGCAGTTGATGCGATGCTTGGCCATGCTCGCCAGCGACGCATGCAACGGTTGACCGTATTGCTGCCAAATACAGCTTGGGGCCGAAGTAACTTGGCGGCAATCGAGGCTCAAGTCAAGAGATCGCCTGGAATTACATTCGAAATTGTTTGGCATAACTGGGGAGATACCGATTTCTCCGCGCTTTCACTGCGTGTTCGTGAGCATCAAAGCGATGGATTGCTCATGGTTGCCAACGAATCAGAGGGGCAGCATATCCTCTCTGCAGTTGCCGCGATGCATCCGGCAGATCGACCGCCAATAATTGCCCATTGGGGGATTACTGCAGCTGATTTTAATCAGATGACAGATGGGCTCGCTCATCAGCTCGATCTGGTGACTGTGCAGACGTTTTCCTTTGTTGATAAAAAGAATGGACGCCGCGCCAGCATACTGGAATCTGCCAATCGAATCTTGAACGAAGATGTGCGTCGACTACCTGCGCTGGTCGGATTTGCCCATGCCTATGATTTGACCTACCTGTTGATTCAGGCGGTCGAACAAGCTGGCAGCACGGATCGGAATCGAATTCGTCAGGCCTTGGAGAGGCTGGGGGCATATCAGGGACTTGTCCGGAACTATCAACGTCCATTTTCCGAAGTTAATCACGAAGGCTTGAGTCGCGAACAGGTGTTTGTCGCCAGATTTGCGAGCGATGGAAGCCTGTTTCGCGAGGGCTCCCGTTGAGATGAATGCAAGCACCCGTTCACGGTTTTGGTCTTACGAGAATACCTCCCTCAGTCGCAAGATCATGCTTGTGATGGCGCTTGGTGGGGGGCTCGTAACCATTCTCATGGCGGGTATCGCGTATTCATGGAGTCAGCAACTTATCCTTGCCAACGTTAAGTCAATCCAGAAACTGCTTGCCCATCAAGAAGCGCGTGATATCGAACTTCGGGTCGAGTCAGCGGTGGCATTGGCCAGGTCATTAGCTAACAACACCGTTACCGCGAATGCACTGGGGGATAGCCATAGCCGGTCAAATTATCTGGAGCCATTATTTGCAGGGCAAAAATTGCCCTTTGCCAAAGCCGAAATATTTTTGACAGATTTCCAAGGGCACATTGTCGTTTCCAGCGGTGCCGCTGGTGAAAATGGCACTCAATCACAATATGTCTCGCTGACCCACCAGACAATCGATCAAGGGCACTCTGTGGCCCAACTTGTTTATCAGGAAAATGAAGAAATCCCAATGGTTCTGGTCACGTTTCCGGTGGTTTATCGGTTAACTGGACAAACTGAAGGGGTTCTATTTCTAAGGATTCCGTTAGCAAGCCTTGTGGAGGGCCGAAGGGCTTCGCCGCATCAGTTAGGCCTGCTCAGCGGTGATCATCAATTGCTTGCAGGTGCAATCGGTGGAGTGGGCCTGCTTCAAACGTCCGATGCATTGGAGCTACCCGATCCGATGCAGAAACTGGATATTCATGTTGTGATCGCTCAGGACCGAGGTGTTGCTCTACGTGATCTCGACACGCTGGTCCTAGTCTTTCTTGTGGCTGGTACTTTCCTGTTGATGGGAATCGTCGTGATTTCTCGGCTGGCGGCAAGGTTTCTGAGCCGGCCCCTGACCGAACTGACCTTGGCTGTATCTAGCGTAGTAGATCCAGGACGTTCAGGGCCGATATTCGGTATTCAGCGACAGGACGAGTTTGGGATATTGGCCCGAAGTTTTCAGGGGATGCTAAGTCGCCTCTCAGAGTCCTATTCGTTGCTCGAACAGAAGGTTCAGGAGCGAACTCTTGCGCTCCAGGCATCAGAGCAAAGATTTTCCAGCATTCTGGCTGCAATGCTTGACTTGGTTTGGTCTCTTAGTCCTGACGGCAGGCGGCTCATATATGTCAGTCCGTCAGTCTCGAGTGTGACCGGTATTCCACCAGAGAGCTTGAGTGAAACGCTGGCCCCATTTTTTGCCGCTGTCCATCTAGAAGATCTGGGGCTGGTCAAGTCCGCATTTGCTTCTCTGGTGGAATCTGGGAAAAACGTCGATGTCGAGTTTCGCTTTTACCATCCCTCCCTTGGACTTCGCTATTTTTGCGCTCGGGCCCACCCTGTTGTCGATGTGGCAGGAAACGTTACCAGATTGGATGGAATAATTACCGACGTTACGCGGCGTGCGGAATCGGAAGCGAATCTACGGATGCGAGAACTGTATCTGAGAGCCATCCTCGATAATTTCCCCTTCCTTATTTGGCTCAAGGATGAGGAGAGCAGGTTTCTTGCGGTAAACGCAGTATTCGCCAACGCGTGCGGGGCTGTTTCTCCAAATGAAGTTAGCGGTTTGACAGACTTGGATGTTTGGCCTGCCGAGTTGGCGGAACGGTACCGTGAGGATGATCGTCAGGTAATTGCTGGCAAGGTAGAAAAGAATGTCGAAGAGCCTTATGTGCTTGGTCAGGGGCTTGGTTGGATTGAAACGTTCAAGAAACCAGTGATTTCTCCTGATGGAAAAGTGCTGGGTACAGTTGGCTATGCCCGTGATATTACTTCACGGAAGCAGTTGGAACGCCAACTAGCAGAAAATGAGGAGCGCTGGGAACTCGCTATTTCCGGGGCGAACGATGGAATCTGGGACTGGAATCTGGAGACCAACTCCGTTTATTTTTCTGATCGCTGGAAGTCGATGCTGGGCTACCAACCTGAAGAGATTCAGAACCGATACCATGAATGGGAATCGCGAATACATGCCAAAGATTTGGACAAGGTTAAAGAGGCTGTTCGAAATCATCTAGAACGGATTACAGAGGTCTATCAAGTTGACTATCGTATTCGTTGTAAAAACGGTGAATATAGTTGGGTTTTGGCTCGTGGTAACGCTGTTCGAAATAAGGATGGAAAGCCGACCCGTTTTGTCGGGTCACATTCCGATATTCATGAGCGCATTACGGCTGAGCAGAAATTACGCCTCCGGACCACACAACTCAATTCCATTTTTTCCTTGAGTCCAGATGGATTTGTCGCTTTCGGTGAAGAAGAAACAATTGAATACACAAGTGACGCTTTCAGTGAACTAGTTGGCTTGTCAAGTAAAGATGTTCTAGGTAAATCAGAGAGCCAGTTTATTGATGTTTTGGCACGGAACTGCATGGTCGATAATAAGGAGAATCAGCGTACTTTAGCTTTGCTGCGCTCAAGCGATACCTTGAATAATGATTTAGAGGAGCCTAAGAAGCTGCTCCTTGAGGTATCGCATCCACGGTTCCAGGTAGTTGAAGTTGGGCGCCGCTATAGCACCGGGTCTGTGGTTTCAAAAATTTATTTTCTTCGCGATGCCACTAGGGAAACCGAGATGGACCGATTGAAAAGTGAGTTCCTTTCAACGGCAGCTCACGAGCTTCGGACACCCATGGTCAGCATTTATGGGTTCTCAGAGTTATTGCTGAATAGTGCGGACTTCGATGCGGAAACAATCCGTGAATTAATAAACACGATTCATCGACAATCAATTCAAATGACTTCGATAATTAATGAATTGCTTGATCTGGCAAGAATTGAAGCAAGGCGTGGCCTAGACTTCGTGATAGAGCCGCTTGATTTGAATGTTTTGATTTATGAAGTTATAGATGGATTCAAGTCTCAGGCTGATGGTCGTGTCCCGGTTTTTAAAGCATTTGGTCAGCAGACAAAGGTTCTTGGAGATCGTCGGAAAATTTCCCAAGCCGTCACCAACATTCTATCGAATGCATTCAAATACTCGCCCCAGGACGGGGAAGTTGCTATCACTCTGAGTAAAAGATTCCACGGTGATCATGATGGGTATTCAATCGATATTTGCGATCACGGACTTGGAATGAGCGATGAAACGATAGCAAGGGTCTGTGAGCGATTCTTCCGGGCAGATAGCTCCGGAAATGTTCCAGGTACCGGGCTCGGTATGAGCATCGTGAAGGAAATTTTGGAACTTCATGGTGGGGCTATCAGCATAGTTAGTTCTCTTGGCATTGGCTCCACAGTTTCAGTTTGGCTACCAAAAAAAATTTTTGATGACGGAACTGCTGCATTTCCACTAGTGGTTTGATAACAAAACTGATGACAAAAAATAAGAAAATTCTTGTTATTGATGATCGGAGGGAGGTGAGGTTTTTAATCTCAACTGCTTTGCGACATTCGCCGTTTGATGTGATTGAGGCTTCTTGCGGCGAGGACGCTTTAACTATTCTGGAGGTGACGCTCCCTGATCTTATATTTCTTGATATTGTCATGCCGGAAAAGATGGATGGGTTGGCTGTTTGTCGAAGGATCAAAGGGAATATTGATTGGGCGATTATCCCGATTGTAATTATGACGACAATGGGGCAGGCATCAGATAGGGAAGATGCTTTTTTGGCAGGCGCAGATGCGTATATTGTCAAGCCATTTTCCATTGAAAATTTACAGCAGATTATCAGACAATTTCTGGGTGAGAAAAATCTGTCACTGTATTCTTCTCAGGAGGCATTGTGAAATCACCTGCTAATATCTACTTTACTAAATCAAAAAGAGAAATTTCAGTCCCCGGTCTCAGAAAGAAAGTTCTCGTTGTTGATGATCAAAGTGAACTCCGACAGCTTTACGACATTATCCTGCGATATGACTTCGAGGTGGATGAGGCGTCCAATGCAATTATGGCGCTTGAGAAAATAATCGTAGATAGGCCATGCTGCGTGCTGCTTGATATACGAATGCCGGGGAGAATGAGCGGGCTGGATTTATGTCGGCACATCAAGGATAACGCTAGTTTTCGCCAAACAAAAATTGTTATTGTTACCGGCTCAAATCAGGAATTTGATCGATCGATGGCTAATGATTTTGGTGCGGATGGCTATTTTGAGAAACCGGTTAGCCCAAACGAACTGGTCGAATTCCTTAGGCATATTTTGGTATAAAAATGACTGTTTCAAATTTAAACAGTCTGTTGACCGGTCGGCTAATGAGAATGAAATTCAAAGAAGGGCAGCGATTGCCTTTTGACGTTTTTGATCGGAAGGGAAGGCTCTTACTTCTCCGGGGGGGCTTGATCACGGACAGCGTCATGGTCGAGGAGTTGGTTCAAAACGGACGGGCAAGGGAGAGTGATACAAGTCGCGTATCTGTTTTTGAGGGAATGACGCGCCTGGTCACAAGGTTGAGAACAATCTTTGACGATGTTCGGTGTGAAAGTGTCAATGGCATCTTGAGTCGTCGTGTTGGATTTTTAGCGGAGGATCTTATCGACCTAGTTGATAGGGATCCGGATGCAGCATTTGCCAGCATTCACCTCAATCTTCATCACGGCTACATTGTTCTGCACTCGATGATGGCTGGCGTGGTTGCGTACAGATTGGCGTTGGCCAGTGGCTTCAGTTTGAAAGAGCGTATAGCGCTGATTTGCGCTGCACTAACCCATGACCTGGGTCTTCTCAGGATTGAGGATATTGTCAGTGGCTCAGAGAGTCTTGACTTGGAACAGCGGGAAATTGTTAAGCAGCATGTCGAAAACAGTATTCAGATATTGATTCGGTATGGTATCGACGATCCCTTATGGCTCAGGGCAGTTCGGGATCATCACGAGTTTCTGGATGGCAGCGGATACACCGGGAAGGCCGGTGATGACTTGTCAGTTGAATCACGGATCATGGCACTTGCTGACTCGTATAGCGCGATGCTGCGTCCTCGTCCTTATAGGGACCGTGTATTGGCGAGTCATGCATTGGAGGATCTCTATGCAAATCAGCTCGATCGATATGATGGTCCCCTACTTGAGTCGCTGATTTGGGACTTCGGCTTTCAGCCGCCAGGGAGTGTTTTGCGACTGTTAAATCGGGAAATGGCCGTGGCTGTCAGAAATACTCCCGGTATCCTTGACCGTCCGGTTGTCGCTTCACTGACTGATGCGCAGGGCAGGCCATATGGTGAACCTGTCTTCAGGGACGCCAATGATCCCAAGTACGGAATTTGCGAGGTACTGGACCCGGCGATGTATGCCCGAGCCGGGCATTACATTGAGCGCTGTTGGAGTCTCAACTGATTATTAGAATCAGCATGTGAGGAGCCAGATGCGTCGGAGCCACGAGAATGGCATCTTCTTACGGGTAAATATTTATTTAAATATGGTATTGTTTTTATTTGTTGTTTTTATCGAATAAATGAGAGATATCATACCTGTTGCTATTGAGACGTATATTGCATCAAATCCATTCTGACGAACGAGTACTCCGTGCCCGTTTCTGCTATTCAAGGCGACCGTTAGCCACGTCTGCTTTCTTGCCGAAAGTTGCCTAATGTCGTTTCCATGATCCAAGAATGCAATGCGTTTGTAAGCGCCCGGCAAACCCATCTGTAAATTGACGCGTTAGACCGCGAAGATCGTGTCCCCTTAAAAAACGATGGTGGACACTTTCGATGGAAATCCAGAAGCCAAGTCGGCGCAGACGGCATCACCCAGAGGAATTCAAACTGGCGGTGATTGAGGCGTGTTGCGAGCCGGGCGCCTCGGTTGCTGGCATTGCGATGGCCAATGGTGTTAATGCCAATCAGGTCCGGCGCTGGATGCGTGAGCGCGGTATTGAGCCGCCGACGCGACGCGTAGCGATGCCTGTGCTCGAAGCGACGCCGGCACCGGCCTTCGTGCAATTGCCGATTGCCCCGGCCATGCCGACATTGGGAGATATCCGGATCGAAGTCCGCCGGGGCAACACTGCGATCAAGGTCGAATGGCCGGTCCAAGCGTCCGGCGATTGCGCCGCCTGGTTGAGCGACTGGCTGCGATGATCCGAGTCGATGCCTTGTGGCTGTCGACCCGGCCGCGGGACATGCGGGCAGGAACGGAAACGATCCTGGCTCAGGTGGTGCGGATATTTGGCGAGGCGCAGCCGTATCATGCCTATCTCTTTGCCAACCGACGCGGCACCCGGTTGAAGGTGCTGGTGCATGATGGCTACGGCGTCTGGCTGGCCAACCGGCGACTGAACCAGGGGCGGTTTCAGCTTCGACCGGGCGATGGCAGTACCGGACTCACCCGGGGGCAGTTTGATGCGCTGATTCTTGGCCTACCCTGGGAGCGGCTGGCTGATGGCGGTGTGATTCGGGTTCTTTGACCGTCCACTATTGGGGAAGTCCACGATAGTCAGTTCGCCTTGCTGGCGGCATGATGTCGGCCATGACCTTGCCCGCCAACCTCGATCAACTCAGCGCCGACGAACTGCGCGAAGTGGTTCGTCAGCAAGCCGAGGTCATTACCCGCAATGATCGGGAACTGAACTGGCGCAAGATCAAGATCGACAAGCTGACGCATGAAGTGGCGTACTACAAGCGCCACTACTTCGGCATCAAGGCCGAACGCCTGCCGGTTGAACAAGGGCAACTGTTTGAAGAAACCCTCGCTGCCGACATGGCGGCGATCACCGAAGAACTGGCGCAGCTTTCGGAAACGGAAACGAAGCCCAAGGGGCAAGCCAAGCGCAAACTCCTGCCGCCGGAACTGCCGCGTACCGAGATTCACCACGAACCGGACTCGACCACCTGCACCTGCGGCTGCCAAATGAAACGCATCGGCGAAGATGTCGCCGAGAAGCTGGACTACACGCCCGGCACCTTTACGGTCGAACGCCACATCCGTGGCAAATGGGCCTGTGCTCACTGCGAAACACTGGTCCAGGCCCCAGTGCCCGCCCATGTGATCGACAAGGGCATCCCGACCACCGGCCTGCTCGCGCATGTGCTGATCGCCAAATATCTGGATCACCTGCCGCTGTATCGTCAGGAAGGCATCTTTGGCCGGGCTGGTCTGCCGATTCCGCAATCGACCCTGGCCGAGTGGGTTGGCCAGATGGGCGTCACCCTGCAACCTCTGGTCGATGCCCTGAAGACCGAAATGCTGAGCTACCCGGTGCTGCATGCCGACGAAACACCGGTGGCGATGCTCGACCCCGGCAAGGGAAAGACGCATCGTGCCTATCTCTGGTCGTACAGCATCGGTGCCTTCGAGCCGATCAAGGCCGTCATCTACGATTTCGCCGACAGCCGAGCCGGCAAGCATGCCCAGGAGTTTCTCGGCGCCTGGCGCGGCACGCTCGTCTGCGACGATTATGCAGGCTACAAGGCGCTGATTGCCGATGGCGTGACCGAAGCCGGCTGCATGGCCCATGCACGCCGGAAATTCTTCGATCTGCATGCCAACAACCAGAGCCAGATTGCCCAGCAGGCGCTAGCCTACATTCAGAACCTCTACTAGGTGGAGCGGGAAGTTACCGAACTGAGCCCTGACGAACGGCAACGAATACGCCAGATGCAGGCCAAACCGATTCTCGATGAATTCCATGACTGGCTGACCCGGCATCGAGTGCAGGTGCCCAATGGATCATCGACGGCCAAGGCGATTGATTACAGCCTCAAACGCTGGACGGCGCTCGTCCATTACCTCGACGATGGTCAGGTGCCGATCGACAACAACTGGATCGAAAACCGCATCCGGCCCATCGCCACGGGCCGGAAGAACTGGCTATTTGCCGGCAGCCTGCGCGCCGGCAAACGGGCGGCCGCCATCATGAGTCTGATCCAGTCCGCCAAGCTCAACGGCCATGATCCCTTCCTCTATCTGAAGGACGTCCTGTCTCGCCTGCCAACTCAGCCCAACAGCCGGATCGGCGAGCTACTGCCGCATCGCTGGCTGCCAGAATCCGCTGCCTGAGTCAGAAATCAACCTGGGTTCGCCGGGCGCTTACATGCGTTTGAGGTCTTCAGGTCATGTCGGAAAAGATTCAACTAAAACCGCAAGCTCTTTTGGCGATCTATGCAACTCCTCCGAGGCCCTTCTCTTCAAAGGTTTTCCCATCTCGTATGTGATAAATCCGTTTGAATGTGGGGATGATTTTCTCATCGTGGGTGACCACAATAATGGCCGTATTGAACTGTTGCGCCATCTGGTTGAGGATGCGCACAACGCTCAAGGCGCGTTCGCTGTCCAACGGTGCAGTCGGCTCATCGGCGAGGATAACAGGCGGCTGATTTGCCAAGGCCCGGGCAATCGCCACACGCTGTTGCTCCCCGCCCGACAGTTGCGATGGCTGAGCTTTGGCTCGGTGCCCGACATCCAGCGCCTCAAGCAGTTCGAGTGCACGTTTTCGCGATTCACCATTTGGCCTTCCCGCCAGCATGGGTAACAAGGCGACGTTGTCGGTGACATCAAGGAAAGGAATCAAATATGGCGCCTGAAATACGAACCCTATCCGGTCGCGGCGCAAAGCCCTAAGGTCTGGAATTTGCCAGCCATTGTCGTAGATGACCTCATCGCCTACCGTCATCTTGCCCGCCGTCGGCTCAATGACTGCGCCCAGGCATTTGAGCAAGGTACTCTTCCCAGAGCCAGAGGGCCCAATCAGCCCAACCACCTCCCCTGGGGCTACGGTCATATTGACGTCTTTGAGGGCGTCGACTGCGGTATCGCCATCGCCATAACGCTTGCTCAAGCCTTCGATATGAATCCCGAAGCCCTTCATCTCAGCCTCCAATGGCCGTAGCCGGGTCAACGCGCAGAGCAGTCCGAATCGCCAGGGTGCTGGCCAACGTACAAATGACCATCACCACGACAAAGCCGCGCACTGCATCGCCTGGTTCGAGAAGAACATATTTCGGAAAGAAGGGTGCCCATGCAGTTGCCGAAGTCTTGCCGACCAGAAACCCAATAAGACCGAGGCCCATTGCCTGCTGAAGAATCATTCCGGCAATGGTCCGGTTGCGCGTGCCTATTAACTTCAACACGGCAATCTCACGAATTTTGCCCAAGGTCATCGTGTAAATGATGAAAGCGACGATGGCTGCACTGACCACTGCCAGAATGACCAGAAACATCCCAATTTGCTTGGCTGATGTGGAAATCAGCTTGGCGACCAGGATGTCCTCCATCTGTAAGCGGGTGTAGGCCTGCAGGTGTTTCCAGCGTCTGACTTCGTTTGCGACCATCTCGGGCTGGCTGTCGGATGACACTTGAACCAGCACAGCATTCACATTCCGGTTGGCGTTCTGCGATGCCTGAACGGCCTCAAGCAGTCCCGGTACGCCCGGGCGATTCAACGAGGGATTGGCTGCAGTTCTTGCTCGCTCATTCAGGATGGCATCGTTGTCCTTAAGAAACTGTGCCTCCTGAGCATCTTTCAGCGGAATGAAGACCATAGGGTCGCCTCCGGACGAAACCATGCGCTGGGTTAAACCGACGACCCGAAAGTTATGCCGGCGAATTCGAATGGTGTCACCCAACAGGAATCTCGTTTTAACGTCAGCAATGGCTTCGTAATGGTTACGAGTAATGTGTCGGCCGGCAACCAGGTATCCAGGTTCTCCTGGCTGCCCCGGCTCGAAGCCCACGACCATGGCCCGAACATCGGTATTGTTCAAACGAACCTGCATGGTCAGGTAGGTCACGTTGGCGGCGCGAGCCACGCCAGGCAGGCTGAGTAACGAGCGGTACACGTCATCATGGATACTCGACGATTCGGCATATGGACCTTGGGTGTCCTGCTGTACGACCCACAAGTCAGCGCCACTGTTGTTGAGCAGCGCCTTGGCATCATCGACCATGCCGCGATACACCCCGGCCATGGTCAGGGTCACGCCAATCAGCAAGCCAAGGCCGATGCCGGTCAGCACGAACTTCGACCAAGAATTCAGAATATCTCGACCGGCCAGGCTTATCACTTGCGCTGTCCCACCAGTAGTTCAACGACTTTGACGCGAGCGCCTTCCGACAATTCGCGTTCGCTGTGGACAACGATTTCATCGCCAGCACCAATACCGTCCAGAACCTGCACCAAACCATCCAGGCTACTGCTGCCAAGCTTGATGGCAACAAGTGCGGGCTTGC
The DNA here is from genome assembly GCA_049304775.1 of Ferribacterium limneticum. Taxonomy (GTDB): domain Bacteria; phylum Pseudomonadota; class Gammaproteobacteria; order Burkholderiales; family Rhodocyclaceae; genus Azonexus; species Azonexus limneticus_C. Next base: position 141,432 of record JBAQOL010000038.1, on the reverse strand, counting down.
CATCGTGCAGTTTCCATACGCCAGCTCCTTGAGGAGTCTGTTTGATGGCTGCATTGGGCAGTGTCAGGCCCGTTTGATTGGTTGCTGTTTGTACAGTTACCTCAGCCATTTCACCAATGCTGAGACCAACCGGAATCTGGTCTAAGGCAACCAGGGTGATGCGCTCCTCGGTCACGCTGTCACTGAGCGGTTCAATCCGAACGACTCGGCCGGTTAAAAGTGTTCCAGGACTACTGCGCAGGGCAATGCTCGATACTTGTCCAACTGCCAGCCCACGGGAACGTCCCTGGTCCAGTCGAACTTTGACCCATAGACTGTTGGGCTCCACCAACTTGAGTATTGATTGCCCGGCAATGACCGTTGAGCCTGTCTCTGCATCACGACTGGTTACCATGCCGTTAATGGGGGCAATCAGGCGCAGGTTATTCCGTTGTTGCCGCAATGCTTCCTGGTCGGCCTTCAGGCGGATGGCCTCCTGCCGGGCGCTTTGCAGGTTGGCATCACTCGCATCAACGGCTGCTTGAGCCGAGGCCAGTTCCTGCTGTTTGCTCTCGACAGCGCTCGGGCTGACGAAATGCTTGTCGCCAAGGTCGCTATAGCGTTTGGCATTCAAGTTGGCCACCGATTGGCGTGCCAGAGCATCCTTGCGCTGCGCCTCAGCCGCCAAGACCGCACTGGATGCCCGAGCATAAGAGGCTTCAAGGGAGCGGAGTCGTTCATCCAGGTCAACAGGGTCAATTTCCGCCAGCAGTTGCCCGGGCTTGACCTGCTCACCGACATCAACCCGCACTGATTTCACCCGACCGGCTGCCGTCGGGCCAATAAAATAGCTGCGGCGCGCTTCGACGGTGCCAATGCCGAACAGTGATGACGACAGACTGCCGGTTTCAACCCGAGTGATAGTGACCCTGGTTGGCGCCAATGGGCCTGAGCGGGCCACGACAAAGCCAAATCCAACCAGAAGAAGCACTGCAAAAGCCGCCAAGCCAAACTTGCGACTGAAAAAACTATTGAGCGTCATAATTTGACCCCGAGGGCAGCAAGATAAAGGTCCAGAATGCCGACTGCCTGTTGCTCCATCTGTTCAGTGCTTCCGCTCAGCATGGACTGAATGACCAAGCCCTGAATGGCCCCAAGAAACAGTGCAGCTGCTGATGGGCAATCGACACCGGCGCGAATCAGCTTTGTCTCAATAGCCGCAGCCAGGGTTTGCGCCACGGTCTGTCGATAGTGCTGCATGATTTGCTGAACCCGTTGCTTGACAGGCGATTCGGCGGGTTGCTGAAGCTCGCTGAAGATGAGGCGAGGGGCGCCGGGGTGAGCTTTGGCAAAACTAACATGCGCCATGAACATGGCCTTGAGCGCACTTAATGCATCTTGAGCGTTGTCTTTGGCTGCCAGGAGTTCGCTCATCAAAAACTCTTCTATCCATTCGACAACGGCTAGTCGGATAGCTTCCTTGGTAGCGAAGTGCCTAAACAGTGCGCCTTGACTCACCTTCATGGCCTTGGCGATATCCGTAGTCGTGATGTCTGCGGGACTGCGCTCGGCAGAGAGCCGAACCATGGTGGCGATGATTTCTGCCTGACGAGACTCGGTAGATTGACGCGGGTAGATAGACATTGGCACTTGTAAGTAATAAGTTACTTACAAGTATAAGAGCTATTTCAGATTTATCTAATATTTATTGTTCCAATTGCAAGCAATTGTTGCTGCGTCTGTTTTTCTGAAAATCGGGGCTATAACAGAAGTGAAGGTTTGAAGTAGGTATGTTGTGACGCTTCAAACTCAGATGTTGTTTCGAGTTACTTTTGTTTGATAGGGAGAGAAATAAATGACCAAGAACACCGTAAAAATCATTTTGTCTGCAATCGCACTAGGCTTGATGACTTCTGGTGCTATTGCCGCCGATGAACCCATTTACGGCAGTCAGATGATGACTAATCAAGAGCGGATGGAACATCGCACGAAAATGAATGCTGCAAAAACTGCTCAGGAGCGCGAGCAAGTTCGATTAGAACATCATGAACAGATGCAACTGCGTGCGAAGGAGCGTGGCGTTACCTTGCCAGATACGCCACCTACACAAGGTGCCGGCATGCGTCAGGGCATGGGGCCCAGTCGTGAGATGGGGGGGTAGAGGCCGCTAAACACCAATGACGAAAGGTGCATCAGCAAAATAGTTGATGCCCTGTATAAAATGACATGTTCTTCAGCACCCGGTCTGGGAAGATTCCCAAAGCGGAACAGAGTAGCCCGTCCAAGGTCGACACGCGTAACCGTGTTAAATCCAGCTACGGCAAATCGGGTTGCACATTGGTCTGAACGAGGACGTATGGCCAGCAGTGGCCTAGGTGGAGTCTTAATGTCACTACGCCAGTGATCACCGATAAGTTCATCATTGCCCCGACGGTTGCGTAGGCGGCCAGTGAGGTGCCCTTGGTTTTAGTACCAAGGGTGTTTTAGTAAAAGTCCTTGGGTTGCACCGTTAAAGACATTCTTCGGCGGCAGGTTGGGCGGAAGTGGTTGCCCGATGCTCGGCCGCGAATTCTGCCGGGGTTTGGTAGTTCTGTGCGCTATGTGGCCGATGCTGGTTGTAGTCTCGGCGCCAAGCCGCGATCAGGATACGAGCCTGCGGCAAGCTCGTAAACCAATGGTCATTTAGGCACTCATCCCGGAAGCGCCCGTTAAAGCTCTCGATGAACGCGTTCTGCGTGGGTTTCCCGGCCTGGATCAGCTTGAGCTGGACGCCATGCTGGCAGGCCCACTGATCCAGCGCCTTGCCGGTAAATTCTGGCCCCTGGTCGGTTCGAATGGCCTTGGGGTAGCCCCGGAACCGAGCCGCCTGATCGAGAACACGCGTCACGTAATGTCCCGAAATGCCGAAGTCGACTGCGAGATCGATGGCCTCCTTGCTGAAATCATCGACGATGGTCAGCTTTCCGCTCGCAATTATTTACTGGCTAGAAAGGTTTTGAGTTCTTCTACTGACATTCCTCTCTCTTTTATTAGTGCCATCAGTTCCTGCGTTTCAGGAGGCGAAGGTTCTTTAGTTTCGTTCGTTGGGTTCAGCTTGTCAGCTATCTTTGATGCTTCGAGGTGTGTATATCGTTTTACCATCTGCAATGTCTTATGTCCGCCAATACTTGCAATCTCCAACAGCGAAAGATCGCCCCTCTCCGCGAGTCGAGACAGGGCTTCGTGGCGCAAGTCGTGCCACGTATAGTCTGTTATGCTGGCTCTTTTAACTGCTGCGTTGAATGCATGGTAGAGGGTAAGACGCTCCATCGCGAATATGCGTGAATTTCCGGAGTGAGGAAGTTCCTTAACTATTTTCAGGGCGAGATTTGTGAGCGGGACGTATCTTGCTTCTCCATTCTTGGTATGAGGCAAAAAAGCGATTTTTCGATGCTCATCAATGTTTTCCCTGGTTAGGGTCAGTAATTCCTCCTGACGCATCGCCGTCTCGGTTGCAAAGATAAACGCCATGTGGAGAAGAGGGTTTCGACTGCGCTTGCATTCGGCATCCAATACCGTCCATTCTTCTCTTGAAAGCCGTCGATCTCTAGATTCGTTTTCAACGGGTTTTCGGACGCCTTCAACAGGATTTCCGTGTGGAAGCGGAATATGGCATTCAGATATTGCGAACTCGAATATTCGCGAAAGTAGGTATATTTCTTTGCGAACTGTACTTCCCTGAACTGCAGGGCGATTGCTACCAGCTGGCGGACGAAGGCGCTCATCACGATAACGAGCAATCAGAGGAGGATCTATCGCTGAAATTGAATAGTCACTAAAAAAGTCTTCCAAACGGTCGGATTGAAATCTCCAAGCTTCTTTTTTGTCGGAGCGCTCGCGATAGTGAAACGGAGCAAAGTCATTTTTGAAACGAGTGAGCAAGTCTTTGAATACGGTTCGCTCGGCCTGATTGTATGACTGGAAGCTCCCTCGGTTAATTTCAGTTTCGATTCCTTTTGACCATTGAAGAGCTTCTGTTTTTGTTCGGAAGGTTTTGGATTGTTGTGGCCAGCCTCTACGCCTAACTATAGCTTGCCAGGATCCGCTGTCTTTTTGTCTGATCGTTGCCATCGAAGTTTTGCCGAGTGTGACCAAGTTGTGACCGTTAGCAATTTTAGCACATGGTGTATTGTGTTACAGCATTGAAAATGCAGTGTATTTTTTATAAAAATCGCACGCCTGGAAAGCGTGTGTAGGGTAATCCCCTACCGCGGGTTCGAATCCCGCCTCCTCCGCCAGTATTCAGCAAGGCCCAATTTCCAAATCTGATCTATAGATTGCGAAGTTGGGCTTTTTGCATTTAACTCGAGTATTAACGCAACTGCTAACCCAAGTCAGGGACTCTTTATGGAGACACCACCTGCCAGGTCTTGGATTTATGTGTGGGTAGGTGGCGGTTGGAAGCGGTATGGCCGAGGGCTATCGATTTGAGTGACTTCTGTAGCTGTTTTGGCTGGCGCCAGACGTCAAGGCTCGACCCCCGTATTTCAGTTTTGGCCGTTTTTTGCGTTTCACGCAGTAAACCCGGTTCACCGTGGGAAACATCGAGACTTGCTGCGCCCGGTGTCCGACGGTCGCGGCTTGTCGGATTAGCCTGCCGTCACCCATTTTCCCGGCGAACCGATTTTTCCAGTTGCACCAGCGCGTTCAACAGTTTCTTGATGAGATTGCGGCTTCGTTCGTCAGTCAGGACGCCGTTCTGGTCGAATCGTTCAGCCGCGTTGCCGATCATGACTTCGGGTTGAACGACGACCGGCATGTCGAGGGCGACCAGGATTTTCCGGAGATCGTATTGGGCGCGGGCGGTGCCGAAGTTGCCGATCGAAACGCCCATGATGGCCGCTGCCTTGCCCTGCCAGGCGCTTTGACCGTAGGGTCTGGATCCCCAGTCGATGGCATTTTTCAAACCGCCCGGTAGCGAGTAGTTGTATTCCGGCGTGGCAAACAGGATTGCATCCGCCGCCATGATCTTTTGCTTGAATTCAAGCACGGCGGCCGGCGGTGCCGTTTCGTCATCCTGATTGAACACCGGAATGCCCAGGAGGCTCACTGTTTCCAGTGATACGCCTTCGGGCAGCAGTTCCTGCGCGGCTTTCAGGGCGAAAGCGTTGTACGAGTCTTTGCGCAGACTGCCCACGATGCCCAGAATTTTCAGCTCGCTCATGTTATTTCTCCTTGAGGCGGTTTCGAGTTTGACGGACAGGGTGATCGGAGCGTTCAATAGTTTTGATACCGGGCATTCATGTTGGGCGATCTTGGCCACGGATTCCGGAATCGAGGCTTTTTTCCGGTTGACCGTGGAAGGCCTCCCGGTGACCGTCACGTTGATCTTGTAGTCTGCGCTGGCAGGAAGAAAGTCATGGCCGGTCCGAAGATCTGAAACCCTGATTAGCGCTCGGTCAGTTTGAGCAGGATGTCGGCGTACCAGGCCCCGTTCAGGCCCAGCGCCTCGTCCTCGATCAGGTCGCGATTGCCGACATCGAAGCGGGAAGAATGAATGCCGAGCAGCATCCATGGCAGATCGCCGTGGGCCGGCTTGGTTTTGGCAATGCGCATGACGACAGGTGCGCCACTGCTGCCGCGATGGGTGCGCGCATCGGTCAGAAAGAAACCTTCCCCCTGAAAGCGCAGGCCGAATGACGAGGCGATGATGGCATGGCGGACTACCGGCGTATGGTGCAGGGCGTCATGAAAGCCGAGCGGGAAGCCGACGATGAGCAATGATGAGCCGACTTCGACATGATCGAGACTGGTTAACAGGTGCTGCGGGCTGAAGGCACGATAGACCGCCGTCTTGGGCAGGGCCTTGCGGTTGATCTCGATGACTGCCACGTCGATTTCCCCGGCGGCGTCCAGTCCCTGGCGCCAGAGGCTCTTGCCATCGCGGTAGAGCGGAATCGAAAAGCCGGTCGATTCGGCAATATTGGCCGAATTGGTGTGCAACTCGATCTCGATCCGGGTCGGGAAATGCTTGCTTTTCTTGTCGAACACCACGTGGTGGCTGGTCACCAGAAACAGACGCCCGTCGCGCTCGAAGAAAAACCCGCTGGCGTTGGTCAGCAAGGTTTTTTCATTGAAAGTCGAGATACGGGCAGCGGCGAGTAATAGCGGTTCGATCATGGGTCTGGGCGCTCGGTTGGAGATTCAAGACATAGCCACTTTACGGCCGGTTTCACGTGTGCAGGCACACGCTTGTGCCGGAACATCCGGCAGCCAGCCTTAGTGTAGCCCAAGCACGCGTCGTCGATGTGCGCCAGCGAACGGTACCCGGGCGGCCATGCTCCCAAGCCGAGGTGTCGATTCATCGGGCATGCCCGAGAGAAAGCAGAGCTGTGCCCGGCCCCTCGACAAAATTTTGTTTTATCGAGGGGCGGGCAGACAGGGCCTGAGTGGTCAGCTCCTTGATATGCCCGGAGCTGACATGGCTAGCGCATGCCTAGCCGATCAATCGAGCATTTCCCAAAAAGGAAACAGGCGCTCTTCGATGCTCAAAACCCGAAGTTGCCGGGGATGGCAACGGCGCAACTCTGGTTCTTCAACAGCACGAGGTTACGGCTGGCAGCGCTGCCGGCGGCATCGGGATCAATGCCGATCATGGCGTCGGCGCCAACCGTTTTGCAGGTGACGTAGCCCCCGGCAATCGGATTCGGGCTGGTGATGCCGACGGATTGCAGAAGCTCAGTCAGCACGACACGGTCGACGCCCGGCTGGAAGTCGGTGATCGTATCGACGCCGTCGCGCAGGCTCGTGAACACGAACTGGTCGGCGCCAGCGCCGCCGGTCAGCATGTCGGCGCCGATGCCGCCGGTGATCACGTCGTCGCCGGGCGTGCCGATCAGGGAGTCGCGTCCTGCCGTGCCGCCAATCTGCTTGAACAGATTGAGGCCGATGATCACCGGATCATGGTCGGACGAGCGATAGACCGTGTTGCTGTAGTAGTCCGGGCCGCAGGTGGCGCAGGCCGGCTGCTTGAACTCGGTGTTGTAGTCGATGATGGCCGGCTCGTCGGCGTTGATGCGCCAGTGTTTGGCACCGGCGATCTGGGCGCTCAGGCTGGGGGTGGCCAGAGCGTGGTCGAGGTAACCGGCTTCGCCATCGAAGACGTAGGAGTAGCCGAAGCTGTCGAAGCGGGCCACCTGATCAACGTATCCGGCATTGGTGAAGTTGAGGATGGGATCTTCCTTGCCGTAGGCATTGAGGTCGCCGATGACGATGACGTCGTTGTCACCGCTGCTCGCCTGAAGGTTTTGCACGGTGTTGCGCAAGGCTTGTGCTTGCTGGGTACGTACATCGTTCCAGCAGCCCTGGCCATCGCCCTGATCAGCATCATTGCCGGATGTCGGGCAGCTGCCCTTCGACTTGAAGTGATTGACCACGACGCTGAACTTCTCACCATTGGCGGCGGCGAAGGTTTGCAGCAAAGGCGGCCGATTGTGGATCGGGTCGGTGTCCGAAATGGCCTGTCCAACCGGGGTGACCGCAGCACTCTTGTAGATCAGCGCAACGCGGATCGCATCGTCGCCGATGCTGCCGTTGATGTTGGTCACGGCGGTGTACACCTGGCTGCCGTAGGCTGCATTGAGGGCGGCGACCAGGTTCTGGACAGCGACCGCAGCGTTGTTCTGGATTTCCATCAGGCCGACCACGTCGGCATTGAGCGCCTTGATGGCATTGACGATTTTGGCCTGCTGGCGGGTGAACTCGGCGGCATTGTTGGCCCCCCGGCAGTTGGCGGCAGCGGTGGCGCCGCCCAGCGTACAGCCTTGGCCGCTCTGACCATCGGCCGTCTGGCCGTTGGTGAAGGTGGTGAAATAGTTGAGGACGTTGAAGCTGGCCACCTTGATGTTGCCGCCGACGGCAGCCGGGGCGATCGTCCGCGGATTGGTCCGGCTGATGGCCGGTGCTTCCGTTGGCTGGAGACGGTAGTCGCTGAGGCCGGAGGTGGTGCTGGTGGCCAGGCCGTAGTCGATGACGCCGGTCAGGCCGTTGATGCTGTCGCCGGCGCGAACGGTATTGTCGGCTGCCAGATATGGCGTCGGGTTGACGTTCTGCAGGCTGGAGCCATCGTCGAGCAGGAGACGGCGGCGGGCATTGTCGTCGGCCATCGCCAGGGCTTCGGCGCTACCCGCCGGGTAACGGTTGGTCGGCTTTTCCAGGCGGCCATCGGCTGAAACCGTGAGTTGGCCGTAGCGCCCGAGGAAATAGTTCTGGCCGACGGTGAGCGGGCCTTCGATATGGACCAGCATGCCTTCGTAGTGTTCAAGATCGCCTTCGACGGCTTCCGGGAAGGCGATGGTGGTCGGCGCGATGCTGATGCCCGAAGCGAGCACGCTGACCGCCGGGCTGGTCAGCTCGGTGAGCGGGTTGGCGACGGCTTCGGCGCCGGTGCCGACGGCGTATTCGGCCACCGTCGCGGCGACGCGGACACGCTGGCCAAGTTGTACGGTAGGGGCGCTACCGGTATAGACGTAGATGCCTTCGGAGGTGGTCGGGTCGCTGTCCGGCGTTTCGTCCTGCATGAAGAAACCGCTGTTCATCACCTTGGTGACTACGCCTTGCGTCGTGACCTGCTGGCCAACCAGCGGGCTGGTTGCGCCGCTGCCCTGGATGGAATGGATCGGCGTCGTGCCGCTGATCGAGACGTTCACCGTGCAACTGGCGGACTGCGCTTCGTCGTTGGCAAAATTGACGACGACGGCGTAATTGCCGGCGGCGACGCTGCTGGCGACATTCAAAGCGACCGTCGCTGCTTCGCCGTCGGCGTTGGCCGCGGTCAGCGTCCCGAGCGTGAAGCCGGCCGGGGCGTTGACGGCCAGGCTGGCGGCATTGACGCGGCTGTCGGTATCGCTGGCGCTGAGCAGGACGCTGCCAGCTTCACCGGCGGCCAGGCTGCTGGCCGGACAGGCGGTGATGATCGGGGCATTGGCTGGGGCACCGCCACAGACGTTGAAGCTCGTGGCGGTGTTGCGCGGTGCCGGGCTGCCGGTGGTGAAGTCGGTGCTGTTGTTATTGCTGTCGGTACAGCCGTTTGCAGCGCGCAGGGCGGCTGTGGTGTTGCTCAGGGCAACACCGGTATTGGCTGTTTCGTAGCCGTTCGGCGTTGTGCCGAAACCGACCAGATCGACGACGCTGGCGCTGCCGTCGGGATTGGCGCCACTCAGCGCCGTGGTCGAGTTGACCAGCGCGACCTTGCCGTTGGTCGCTGACATCGGGATTGTGCCAATCGCATCAGGCGTCGGCAGGCTGGCAGTGCCGCCTGCGCCGACAGCTTCCTGCACCAGGTAGTATTGGCCGGGTTGCAGCATTACATTGGCAAGAGCAGAGACCTGCCAGGTAGTGCCGGTCGCCGAGCCGTACTGTACCGACCAGCCGGCCAGGCTGACCGGGCTGGCGCCAGCGTTGAAGAGTTCGACGAAATCGTTTTTCAGCGTCGCGCCGCTATTGCCGCCTCCACCGTACACTTGTGAAATGACGACGCCAGCGGCAAAGGCCGGCAGGGTGGAGGCCATCAAGCTGGCCGCAATGATGTTGCGGGCGAAGCGGTGGCGGGAATCGGGACGGATTTTCATGGTGTCTCACTCATGGCGAAAAGGTTGGAGAGGCTTTTTTGATCAGGGCAGGGGCCAAAAAATGGCTCCCGCAGGAGCCATTCTCTGAATGCAGTGCTGATCAGGCGGCCTGGGAACGGCGGCGGGCGACCACACCCATCAGGCCAAGACCGGCGAGCAGCATGGCGTAGGTCTCGGGTTCGGGAACCGCGGCGTAGATTACGTCGGCGGAGTTCAGGCCATCGGTGACGTAGGCATCGCTGGTGTTAAGCAGGCCGGGAACGAAGGTCATGGCGTCATTTGAATACGACAGGCCAAGGAAGGCACCGTTGTAGTAGGAGACATCCGGCGGGCCCCAGGCATCAAGCAGCGAGTAGCTGACATCGTTGTAGGTCATCGAGAGGCTCGAAACCGGGGCAACCGTGAGTAGCGGCTCGACTGCATTGAAGATCGCCAGTAGCGAGTTGTCGAAGCTGAAGCTGCCGGAGAACTGGATGGAATTCAGCGTGCCCAGGAATGAATAGCTTTGGGTGGTGGCCTGCGCAGCCGGCAAGGCAGCGAACAGCATGGTGGCAAGGGCGGTGGAGCGAAGTAACTTGGACACAAGAATCTCCTGGGAGTAGATCGGAGGGGCGACCTTTGAAAATTGGCCAAAATTTCCGGTTGACCGTGGAAGAGTGGCGGGGCGGTGTAAAAAAACCGCACGGGCCGGGTAGCCCGTGCGGTTTCACCGGTATGGATCAGCGGCTGCTACGGCGACGGGCGACGCCGGCGATCAGGCCAAGACCGGCCAGCAACATGGCGTACTGTTCCGGTTCGGGAACGGCGGTGACCGTGAAGTTGCCGCTCAGTATGCCGGTCAGGCTGGCATCGATCGGGCCGCTGGCGTTCATATGAACGCCTTGGGAGGCCGACAAGACAATGATGTCGCCGGCTTGAGCCGCGAAAGCGAAATTGACGTTCTGGTCAGCAAACTGTTTGGTCGTGAAGTTGGCCAGAATGTTGCTGCCCTGAGAGACGCGAACACTGGTCTGAAACGTGCCTTCGGAAGAGCCAACCAGTCCGCTGAAGGTGGAGGACAGCCCGGCGAAGCTGACGTTGACCTGCGGGCCGATATCACCGGCATCGGCTACCACTTGCAACTGAACCGTCTTCTCGACAGCAGTGGCGATACCGTAATACTCGATTGGATTGGCGGAGCTGAAGCTGACTGAAGTCGTCAGGTCGAGGAAGCTACCACCGAGAAAGCTGCCAGAGGCATTGCCGCTATGCTCATAGTCGGCGGTGGTTTCGATCGCGCTTACCGCCGTTCCAAAATCGTTTGCACCGGAAGTGTAGTCGCCGTTGAAGTTGAAGTCAGTGAAATCGACGGTGCCGGAATAGCGGCTGGTAGCGTTGTAGTGAAGCACTTCGAAGTGGGCAGCTTGCGCGGATGCGCAGCCGATCAGCAGCAGGGAGGTAAGCAGGGGTTTGAGCAGTTTGGTTTTCATGATGAGGCTCTCAAAATAGGGTCAGTTGATCAGTTCTTGACGATGCGGTTCTGCGGGCCGGGGGCGACGCCGCTCGGGTTGGCCTGCAGGTACTTCTCGAAGGCATCGGTATCGACTTCGCCGCCAAGACGGTCGGTGCCGTTCTTGAGGACCGCGAAGCCGTCGCCGCCGTCGGCCAGGAAGCTGTTGACCGTGACGCGGTAGCTGGCCAGCGGATCGACCGGCACACTGTTCAGGGTCAGCGAAGTAACGCGGGCGTTACAGGCGTTGGCGGCGGTGTAGGCGTAGCTGAAGCCGTTGGAGATCTGCAGGATGCGTTCCTGGGTCTGGCCGTTGCAACCGACGAACTGGGTTTCCAGCGCCGTCTTGATCTGCTCGCCGGTCAGGGTCAGGGTCACCAGGGAGTTGCCGAAGGGCTGGACGGTGAAGGCATTGCCGTAGGTCACGGCGCCATCGTAGGCAAACCCGGCGGAAGCCAGGTTGTACGGCAGGTCGGCGCGGATGCCGCCCGGGTTCATCATGGCAATCACGGCACTTCCGGTCGCGGCGCTGGACGTGGCGGCCAGTTGGGCATCGGCGATGACGTCGCCGAGGGCGGATTCGCCGGCAGCGTTATTGGTCTTGGTGATGCCGGCAGTGATCTTGCCGATGACGCGGCTGGCCGGCACGGCGGCGGATGCATCGTAGTGGGCGACGAGGTCGGTCAGGGCCGGATCTTCGGCGGTCGCCGCACCGGTGCCGGTGACGAGATTGGTGGCAGCGATGCTGAGGACGTTCTTCGTCTTCGTATCGATGACCATGTCGATGTCGGTCAGGTTGCGACCGTACTGGCCGGCCGACGTGACGCGAACCGGCTGACCGGCGCTGTTGTTGATCAGGCAGTTGTAGGCAGCGTGGGTGTGGCCGGAGATGACCAGGTCGACTTCCGGATGCAGGCGATTGACGATATCGACGATCGGACCGGAGATGCCGGTGCAGTCGTTGATGTTGGACGTGGTGTCGAAGCCACCTTCGTGGATCAGCACGACAACGCTCTTGATGCCCTGGGCCTGCAGGGTCGGGATCAGCGCATTGACAGTGTTGGCTTCGTCGCGGAATTCAAGACCGGCAACGCCGGAAGGCGAGACGATGGTCGGCGTGGCTTCGAGGGTCATGCCGATGAAGGCGACCTTGTTGCCGAGGAAACTCTTGACGCCGTAGGCCGGGAAGACGGTATTGCCGGATTCGGTTTCAACAACGTTGGCGGCCAGGAAATCGAACTTGGCGCCGGCGAATTCGCCGTCCTTCAAGTCTTGCGGCAAGCCGCTACCGGAGAACGGATCGGTCGGGTGGTTGCCACCCTGCTTCATGCGCAGCAGTTCAGTCTTGCCTTCGTCGAACTCGTGGTTGCCCACCGAGTTGAAGTCGATGCCGATGCGGTTCATCGCTTCGATGGTCGGCTCGTCCTTGAACAGGGCCGAGGTCAGCGGGCTGGCGCCGATCATGTCGCCGGCGGAAACGACGGCATTCAGGCTGTTCTGGGCGCGCAGGGCCTTGATCCTGGTCGAGAAGCGGGCAACGCCCGGGTTGCTCGACGAGCCTTCACCAGCCTTGATATAACCGTGGAAATCGTTAAAGCCGATCAGCTTGACCTTGATCGAGTTGCCGATGCCGGAAGCCTGGGCTGCGGCCATCAACTTGTTGCGCTCGATGGCGCTGATCTTGCCGGCCTTCAGAAGGTCGAAGCTGACCTTGGAGACGTGCGCCAGAAAGGTGGCCTGACTGCCCCACTGTTGCTCATCATCGAGGATCTGGTCGTCGATGGTGCAGGTACCGGCCACGGCGCGATTGCTCACACCGGAGTTGTAGGTGCCGAAGGTAACGCTGGTCGAAGCGTCGGGGCAGGCGGCGAAGGCCGGGGCGGCGAAGGCGCTGGCCAGAACAAGGGCCAGGGTGGAAAGCTCGAACATGAAAATCTCCTTGGAGCAGCGGCCAATCATCGATTCGGCCGGCTGTTTCGAATGTGGCCCGACCGGAGCGGAAACCCCCGGTCGGTTGTCGTGGGGCTTAGCGGTTGCTTTGGCGACGGGCGATCAGGCCCATCAAGCCAAGACCGGCGAGGAACATGGCGTAGTTCTTCGGCTCGGGGACAGCGGTGACGCTGAAGGCCGTTGTGTTCAAGGCTTGACCGGTGAATTCACCGCTGCCAGCCATCGTCCAGTTGGCGTTGTTGAAAACCAGCGGTGCGTAGGCGCCAAAAGTGGTCAGGCCGGCACGGGTAGCGGTGTATTCGCCAAAGTCGGCATCGTTGCTCAGGGCGGTGGCATTGAGACCAATCGTCAGGCCGGCGTTGGTAGTGTTGGCCAGAGCGCTATTGGCTTCGGTGGTGATCGCCGTAAGAAAGGTGGTCGGCGCAGCGGCGCTGTTGCCGAGGAAGGCGTAGAAAGTTTCGTCGCTCTTCGACAGACCGAGGTTGGTGCCGGTGCCGGCGGCCACGCTCAGGGTGCCGATGGATGCCGAGATGACGTCAGGCGAGGCGTCGATTTCGAGGAAGCTCACGACAGTGCCGGCGGCGATGGTTTGGGCACCAGAATTCCACACCAGAGAGTGCTCATTGGTGTCGTTCCAGGCGGAACCATTCCACTCGTTATCGCTAAAGTAGACGGATGTGTTGGCGGAGATGTCTTTGAGGGCAACGATGGCCCAGCTATCTTCGTCAGCATTGAAAGACGTGAAGGCGATGTCGCCGGCCGACAGAGCAGCGTGAGCGTTGACGCCGGCCGCAGCCAGCAGAAGAGCGAGAACAGTCTTGCGAATCATGGTTTTCCCCGGGGCGTATGGTTTAAGTCGATTCCGATAACGATCTTCGGATGAACATCAGCATATGCACCTGGCGTGACAGCAATTGCCTTGCCGGGGAGGATTAATCTGAGCCGAATGGACTAGATTCTGGTGTTGCCTGAAACAAAACGGGGAAGCTTGGCTTCCCCGTTTTGTTCATGTGTTGCCCCCGCTGTTTCAGGCCTGAAAACGGGTCATGATTTCATCGTGCTGGCGCCACAGTCTGCGCAGGCCTTCAACGCCGAGGTCTTCGCTGCTACTGGCTTCGAGTCGATAAAGCAGGATCATCATGATGCGCAGTTCCTGACAGATCTGCGGATCGATGCTTTCGCTACGGCCGGTGCCCGGATCGCTATCCAGAAACTGGCGAATTGACGTGCGATTGCCCAGGTCGACGCCGCATTGCGGGGCTAGTTGGGCGATCAGCTGGCGCAGGGCCTGCATGTCTTCGGGCGGATAGTGGGTGGCGGAAACTGGGCGCTTCATCGGTATCTCCCTTTGTCGTGGCCAGCACTGGCCAGATGTCAGGAGAGTATTGCGGTCCCAGGTTTCAGCCGTATGAAGCATGGCGCGGGATTCGAATGGTATATTTCCTTGTCTTTAACAAGGCTGTAATGCTGTCTTCCTAGGATAATAAGATTTTGTCACGGTTCAACTCGATGCAAATCCGATTCGATAGTGCTTTGAAGCAAGGCTCGATTTTGCTGTTCATGGCTGTTGTACTGGGCGGGTGCTCCCATCCGGCCTACCGGGACGGCCTTGATTACATGGCGGCCGGCAAGAAGGAGGAGGGCGTCGCCTCTCTGGAAAAAGCTGCCCGTGACCGGCCCCGTGATGCCGAGATCAAGGCGGCCATGATTCGCCACAAGGGCGAGTCGGTCGATACCTACCTCGATGATGCCGATCGCCAGCGCACTGCCGGCAAGCTCGATGCAGCCGAAGCCGCCTACCGGCGTGCGCTCGGTATCGATGGACGGAATACCCGGGCCACGCAAGGCCTGGAGCAACTCGCGGTCGACCGGAAAAATGCCGCCAATTTGGCCCAGGCCGAACAGTTGTTGAAGAAGGGTGACCTGCTCGGTGCCGAGCGCGTGGTGCGGACCGTGCGAGCCCAGGACACGCTCAATCCGGTGGCGCGCAAGCTGCAGCAACAGATCGACGTGTTGCGCGAGAAGGAAATGAATCCGTCGGCCAACCCGGCGGTCAAGGCAGCGCTGGCCAAGCCGGTTGTGCTGGAATTCCGCGATGCGACACTGAAATCGGTCTTCGAAGTGCTTTCGCGCTCGTCCGGCCTCAATTTCGTGTTCGACAAGGACGTCAAGGGCGACACCAAGGTGACTTTCTTCGTTCGCAACAGCCCGCTCGAAGATATCCTCAATCTGATCATGAAGACCAATCAGCTGGAAAAGCGCCAGCTCAACGACAACAGCTTCCTGATCTACCCGAACACGCCGGCCAAAGCCAAGGAATATCAGGAGCTGGTGGTGCGCAGCTTCTATCTGGCCAATGCCGACGTCAAGCAGGCGCAGATCCTGATCAAGACAGTGGCCAAGAGCAAGGATGTCTTTGCCGACGAAAAGCTCAACCTGCTGATCGTCAAGGACACGCCGGATGCCATGCGTCTGGTCGAGCGGCTGATCGAATCGCTCGATCTGGCCGAGCCGGAGGTGATGCTGGAGGTCGAGATTCTGGAAGTGACGCGTAGCCGGTTGCATGAGATTGGGGTGGATTGGCCGGATTCCGTTGGTTATGGCTTGTTGCAACAGGCAGTGACGACAACGACTTTTGCTACAACAGGGACACAAGCCGTGACCACCCCTGGTGGCGCACTGGCCGCAGGTAATATCAGTCTGAAAAGTGGCTCCGGTCTGACCAGCTTCGTCGCCAACCCCGGCCTGACCCTTAATCTCAAGGGCCAGATCGGCGATACCAACGTCCTGGCCAATCCGCGCATTCGCGTCAAGAACCGCGAGAAAGCAAAGATTCACATCGGCGACAAGCTGCCGATATTCACCACCACCTCGACGGCCAATGTCGGCGTTTCGGCGTCAGTGACCTATCTCGATGTCGGTCTCAAACTTGACGTCGAATCGAATGTCACGCTCGACGACGAGGTGTCGATGAAGGTCGGGCTGGAAGTGAGTAGCATCGTCAAGGAAGTGTCCGGCCCCTCCAGTTCGCTGGCCTATCAGGTTGGTACGCGTAGCGCGAGCACCACGCTGCGTCTGAAAAATGGCGAAACCCAGGTGCTGGCCGGTCTGATCAACGACGAGGAGCGCAAGTCCACCAGCCATATTCCGGGTCTCGGCGAGATCCCCATCATTGGCCGCGCCTTCGGCAGCCAGCGCGATACCTCGGTCAAGACGGAAATCATCCTGCTCATCACGCCGCGCGTCCTGCGCAATATTCATCGTCCCGACTTCGGGCAGCCGGCCTTGCCGTCGGGCACTGAGTCGGCGGTCGGTGCGGCGCCGATGACCATCAAGTCACAGGGCCCGAAATCGCTGGCCGTGGCGCCGCGTGGCGGTGTCGCAGCGGCCGGTGGTGGCGCGCCACGGTTCGGCGCGCCGGCTATTGAGCAGGAACAGCCGGTGCCGCCGCCCGTTTTCGAGGGGCTCCAACTTGGCGGGCCAGCTGAGGCCATCGCTGGCGGCGAGGTCGATATCAGTGTCATGGCGCCGGGGCAAACCAGTACCCTGATGGTCGATGTGGCCTACGACCCGACGCGGCTCGAGGTGATTCAGCCGGCGGCGGTTGCCCCGGGGCGCATTACGCTGCGCATCGAGCAGGGCAGCGGCAGCCTTCGTCTGCGCGTCCTGCCCGGGGCCAAGGGCGATACCCGGATCGACGTCACCGGAGCGACGCTGGAAAGTGGCGAGCCTTACTCCGGGGCGACCGTTTCGCATGCGATCAAGCTGAACTAGCGATGATCGGCAAGCCGGGCCGGGGTTTCACCCTGATCGAATTGATCATCACCGTCGCCATCGTCGGCATTCTGGCGATGACGGCGATGCCGATGATCGAGATGACGGCCAAGCGGCAGAAGGAAGTCGAGTTGCGGGCCGCCTTGCGGGAAATTCGCGGTGGTCTCGACGCCTATCGACGGGCGGTCGACGAGGGCAAGCTCGAGAAAAAAGTCGACGAAAGCGGCTATCCGCGTCGTCTCGAAGACCTCGCCAAAGGGGTCGAAAACGTGCAGGACCCGAACAAGGCCAAGCTCTATTTTCTGCGCCGCTTGCCGCGTGATCCGTTTGCCGATGACCCGGCGCTGCCGGCGGAATTGACCTGGGGCAAGCGCAGCTATGCCAGCCCGCCCGATGCGCCGGTTGAAGGCGCCGATGTTTTTGACGTCTATTCGCTGGCCAAGGGCGTCGGCCTCAATGGCACGCCGTACCGGGAGTGGTGAGGCATGAGCGCGCGTAAAAAAGGCTTCACGCTGATTGAACTGCTGGTCGTCATGTCGGTGATCGCTACGCTGCTGACCATCGCCGTGCCGCGCTATTTCCAGCATCTCGACCGGGCCCGCGAAGCCTCGCTGCGCGAATCGCTGGCTGTGATGCGCGACGCCGTCGACAAATATCGCGGCGACACTGGGCGCTACCCGGAAACGATTGAAGAACTGGTCACCAAGCGCTACCTGCGCAAGGTGCCGCCCGACCCGATCACCGAAAGCACGGAAACCTGGGTCATCGTCCCGCCGCCGGACGAGCCGGGCCAGCGCAAGGTCTGGGATATCCGCAGCGGGGCCGAAGGGCAGGGCCTGAACGGCAGCGATTATTCGACATGGTGATCTGCCACGGTCAACCGGAAATTTTGGCCAAAAATGAAATGCGCCGTCAGGCCGGCTTTACCTTCCTTGGCTTGATGTTCGCCGTCGCCATCGCCGGTATTGCGCTGGCCGGCACCGGTGCCCTGTGGCAAATGGAAAGCCGGCGCGAGAAGGAAAAGGAGCTGCTGTTCATCGGCGAGGAATATCGTCGTGCCATCGGCAGCTATTACGACAAATCGCCCGGCGGTGTAAAACAGTTCCCCAGCAAGCTCGAAGACCTGCTGCAGGACAAGCGCTACCCCAACCCGACCCACCACCTGCGCCGCCTCTATCGCGACCCGATGACGGCCGATGGCGAGTGGGAACTGATCAGGCAGGAAGGCCGCATCATGGGCGTCGCCAGCCGCTCATCGGACAAGCCGATCAAGGTGGCGGGATTTGCCGCCGATCAGGGTGATTTCGAAGGGGCCGGGAGCTATACCGAATGGCGATTCATCAGCAGCGGCGGGGGGCTGCAGGCGAACGCCAATTCCGGCGCACAAGCCGGCGGCGCTCAGTCCACACCGGAACGTTAGCCCCCCGCGGTCCCGTCTCCGGAATGCAACATTGCTTCGCTAAAGTAGCCGGCATTTCATTCTGATGCTGCGGTCATCGCAGACCAAGGTCGATTCATGAGCAAGGGAATAACCCGCCAATCCGCTGCCGCGGCCGGGCGCACGGCAATGCCGGGCAATCTGCAATTCATTCTCGATCAGGGCATTTCCCTGCTGCAACAAGGGCAACCGGCCCAGGCCGAGGTGTATTTCCGGCAGGTGTTGACGGCCGTGCCGCAACATCTCGATGCGCTGCAGTTTCTCGGCGTCATCGAATACCAGAAAGGGCGCTTCGCGGCCGCGGCTGAACTGCTGCAACGGGCTATCGATCTGGCGCCAGACGCCCCGGGTTTGCACTGCAACCTGGGCCTGGCGCAGCAGGAACTCGGCCACCCCGAACAGGCGCTGGCCAGCTACGACCGGGCGCTGGCCCTGATGCCGAAATTCGTCGAAGCGCTCAACAATCGGGGCAATGTCCTGCGCGAACTGGGGCGGCTCGCCGAATCCGCCGCCAGCTACCGGCGCGCCCTGACCTCGCGGCCCGATTTCATCGAAGCGCTGTTCAACCTTGGCATTACCCAGATCGCCCAAGGCCAGCCCGACCAGGCCTTGACTCCGCTGGCGCGCTGCCTGCGGCTGGCACCGGGGCATCTCGGCGCCTGGGGCCAGTATGGCGTCGCCCTCATGGCGTTGAACAAACATGCCGATGCCCTGAACTGCTTCGAGCGCATTCTTTCGCACACCGCCAACGATGCCGAGGCGCACTACTGGCGCGGCAACGCACTGCTCGCGCTGGGGCGCCCCGACGATGCGCTGCAGGCCTATGGCAACGCGGCGCAGATTCGCCCCGACATTCCGGAAGTGCACTACAACATTGGCAACGTGCTGCTCGATCAGGGTCGGGTGGAGGATGGCATCGCCGCCTTCGACCAGGCGCTGGCCCGCCGGCCCGCCTTCCCCGAGGCGCTCTACAACCGCGGCGGCGCCGAGCAGGACCTCGGGCGCTACGACGAAGCAGCGGCCACCTACGAGCACCTGCTGACCTTGGTGCCGGACCATCGTTACGCCCTCGGCAGGCTTTTCCACTGCCGGCAGTTCGTCGCCAACTGGCGGCGCCACGCCGAACAGCGCAGTGCCCTGGTGGCCAGCGCCGACGGCGTCGTCCGCGACATGCCTTTCCCTTTCCTCGCCGTGAGCGACGACCCGGCGCTGCAACTGCGCTGCGCCCAAGCCTACACGGCCGCCAAGTATCCTCCGGTTGCCACCCCGTTATCCAGCGGCCAGCCCTACGCTCACCAGCGCATTCGTCTCGCCTACATCTCGGCCGATTTTTGCGAGCATGCCCTGAGCTACCTGCTGGCCGGCGTCTTCGAGACGCACGACCGGGCCCTTTTTGAAGTCTGGGGCATTTCGCTGAAACCCGGCGACGGCGGCGCCATGGCCGGTCGCGTGGCTACCGCCTTCGAGCATTTCATCGACGCCTCGGCCCTGAGCGACAACGAAGTCGCCCGCCAACTGCGCGACCTCGAAATCGACATCGCCGTCGACCTCACCGGCCACACCCAGGATGCCCGCACCGCCATCTTCGCGGCCCGGCCGGCGCCAGTGCAGGTCAATTACCTCGGCTACCCCGGCAGCATGGGGGCGGATTACATCGACTACATCATCGCCGACGACTTCGTCATCCCCGAAGCGGCGCGCCCGCACTACGCCGAGCAGGTCGTCCATCTGCCCGAGTGCTTCCAGGGCAACGACGACCGGCGCGTCATCGATCCTCAGCCACAAACGCGCGCAGCCCACGGTCTACCGGAAAAAGCCTTCGTTTTTTGTGCCTTCAACAACACCTACAAACTGACACCGGAATTCTTCGATCTCTGGATGCGCCTGCTCGCCGCCGTGCCGGACAGCGTGCTCTGGTTGCCCAGCGCCGACGCCAGCGTGCAGCGCAATCTGCGGGCTGAGGCCGAACGGCGGGGCGTTGCGCCCGAACGCCTGGTCTTCTCGCCGCGCATCCGCTATGCCGAGCACCTCGCCCGCCTGCAACTGGCCGACCTCTTTCTCGACACCTTGCCCTTCAACGCCGGCACCACGGCCAGCGACGCCCTGTGGGCCGGCGTCCCGGTCCTCACCTGCGCCGGCCGCGCCTTCTCGGCGCGCATGGCCGGCAGCCTGCTGCGTGCCCTCGGCCTGCCCGAGCTGATCACCGGCAGCCTTGCCGCCTATGAGGCGCGGGCGCTCGAACTCGCAGCGAATCCGGCCGCCCTGAGCGAACTCCGGGCACGCCAGGCCAGCAACCGGACGACCCATCCGCTGTTCGACACCAGGCGCTTTACGCGCCACCTCGAACAGGCCTACTTCGCCATGCAGCAACGCGTCGATGCCGGGCTGCCACCGGATCATCTGGTTATCGCTGCCGAGCCGTCGGCAGCCTGATGCCTGATCCGATTTCCGTGGACAGGCCGTGCCGCCGGTGAACTCGTTTTCAGCCTGACAGTTGAGCTTGCATGCCGGCTACCGGCAAATGACGAATGGAGCGCAGCATGCGTAATTGCCCGGCACGCATGTTGGCGGGTACGTCATCTCGATGTTCAAACTCGGCCATGACTTTGTCAGCGGCGGCGATGATGCCGTCTACCAGTCGGGATATTTGACGATTGGCGGTTATCTCGGGGATTTTTAGTGCTTCGGCAAATTGAAATAGATGCTCTCGCCGGATATTCCGGAAGCTTGTCACATCACCGATGGGAAAAGATAGCTCGATATCTGGCCAGGTTGGCCCTTGATTGACCAGTTCCGGCCGCGCCCAGGATGCCGTGCTCAGGAGGTCATAGTGCGGCGCCAGGGAGTAGCCTTCGTGCCCAGCATACAGGGATATATTCTTGAGATGAGCATCGTGGTTGCCGATGAGGACATTGAACAGCGCCCATCGGAATAGCGCGATCCGGGTTGGTGCCTTGGCGCGGCAGATATTGACGACATCATTGAGTGCGCTGGCGCCGGACATTGTGTATTTCGAGCCAGCCGACAGCGAGAGGAGCTGGGCCGCATCCAGGGCATGACGGCGGACCAGGGTGCCGTTAACCCAGGCTCGATCAAACCGCTCAATCAGATAGACGCATGAAGGCAGGTAGCGCAATTCGACAGGCGGGACATTGAGCTTGAGTTCTTGCGCCACCCGGGCGCAGAACCATTCATTCACCGCGCTGGCCGGGTAGTGCTCGCTCAGCGCATCAGGTTTCAGGATGTGCGTTGAAATTTGCGAGCCGACCGGGTCGAAAATCTCACCGGCCTCGTTGACGACGACTGGCAGCTTTTCCTGGGCGCCGGCCAGCGACATTTTCTTGGGTGCATCCGATCCCAGCGGCACATGGGGCATGGCCAGGATTCGAGCCTGCAATTGCTCATCGGCCAGCCGATTGAGGCCGGGTTCTGCCAAGGCGTCACCGGGTTTGAGCAGCGTCAAGGCACCGGCGGACTCGCTGCCAAACCGTTCGAGCAGACGCCAGGCATCCCATTCGCCCTTTTCCAGCGATGCAACCAGCCTGGTGCGCGCCATCTCTTCCGGAAGAAGATTGTCAAAAAACCACTGAACCGGACGCTCGGTTCCTGTATCCACCATCTCCGCTGCTTGCAGCGGCAAACGAGGGGCGATGGGATATCCGCTTGCCTGCCAGGTGGTGTCGTATTGAAACGACCAAATGCCGGTGTTTTCGAAGAGACGACCGATGCGCTCGGCTTCGATATAAACGTCAAGTTCCCGACTCATGGACGGACTCGCGTGCGCCGTGGTCTGGATTGCTCATCCGGCAAGATGATCGGGCCGACACCAGGCGGAAGGGAGACCTGCAGATCCAATCCCAGTTCATCCATCAGGGTAAAGAGCATTTTGATGGCGGCGGTCGGATTGCCTTGCTCGAGGCGCCGCAATGTAACCGGTGACGTGCCGACCATCGCCGCCAGGTCTTCAGCTGGAATCCGAAGGGCTGTTCGCGTCTCGCGTAAAACGGCACCAAGCGCACCGGGTGACTTGAGGGTTAGCATCGGCGTGCTCCTTATCGATCAATTTCTGCCGATTGTACAGCACAAATGGCTTAATTTGAACTAATCGAAAGGTTTCTTACTATAATGGTGATCGTGACCAGTTGCCTTTGTCTATCGTTGCAATTTTAACGATAAGAAGAGGTTGCCAAAACAAGAGTCAGGCGCTCGACGATATTTGTCGTCTCAGCGTCTCAGCTGTTGTCACCGTTCTGCAACAACAGGGTAACCAAGAGAGACTAAATTCAGGCGCTTAGCAAAAATATGCCAGCGAGCTCTCATGCGCCTTGCCCAGTCCGTCGTTCCCATTGTTTTTTTCGCGGTTGTTGCCTCGGCGCAGGCTTTCGAGGAGGGGCCGGCGGTGCCCGAGCTGCTGGCGCCGGCCTCGGTCAAGGTTCGCCAGCGGGCTTTGCCCGAAGATTTTTCCGCGGTCGCCAAGGCAGCCTGGGAAGACAGCCGGCCGGTGGTGGCGCCATCGACGCGCGACCTGCTTGCTGCCGTCAAGGCCGGCCAGTTCGATGCCGTCAAGACGCTGCTTAACGACGGTGCGTTGGCCAATGGTGCCGACGAACTCGGCGAGCGGCCATTGCTCGCCGCTGTCGCTGGCGAACATGTCGAAATCGCCCGCCTGCTCATTCAGCGCGGGGCCAGCCCCAACGTCAAGGGTCCGGAAGGACGGACACCTCTGGCCATGGCCTCGGCTGCTGGTAACCCCGGCCTCGTGCGTATCCTGCTGCAGGCCGGTGCCGACATCAACGCGCGCAGCGACAACCGCGCCACGGCCCTGCATGAAGCCATCCGCTTCGACCACCCGGAAATTGTCCGTCTGTTGCTGACGGCCGGCCCCGACCCCGAGCGTTACGACCGCGAGGGCCTGCATCCGCTGGCCCTGGCCGCGGCGCTCGGCCGGCTCAACTGCCTGCTGGCCGTGCTCGACAGCCAGGTGGCGCCCGATCAGCCCGACCGCAAGGGCCTCACCGCGCTTTACTGGGCGCGGCGTTACGACCAGGCACTGGCCGAAAGCCTGCTCGTCGAGCACGGCGCCAGCCGCGAAGCCTGGCCACTCAACCTTGACTGATTACCCGCTCATGGACGCGCTGGTTACCCTCACGGCGGTCGATCTTGAGCGTTTGCTGATTACCATTGAATCTTCGCAGCAGGTGCATTTGCGCCACCAGTACTTCCTTTGGTCGCAAGGCGTGCTGCAAAGCTTTCTGCCGCACGAGGCGCTGATCATTGGCCATGGCGAATACGGCACGCCGTCCTTTCGCTACGAAGTGCTGGGGCGTACCCAGCTGGCCGGCGACCGGATGCCGGGCAGCGATTTCGACAAACTGGTCGGGCTGGCGCTGGATGGTTGGCAGCACGGCGGCTACGTCCCGAAAGCCTTTGGCGGCGATGGCAACGGTAGCGGCATTTGCCCGGTCGGCCAGCTGCTCAGGCGCTTCTCCATCGGCCACGCCATGGCGCACGGTACCCGCGAGTTCACCGGCGACAGCTCGGGTTTCTTCATCTTTCTCAACATGCCGGAAGCGCCCGGCCGGCGCCATGTGTACTTCGCGCAAATGCTCATGCCCTACCTGCACACCACGCTGCACCGCATGCTGACGCAGGAAAGAAGTGCGCCCGAACTGCCGGTTCGCTTCAACACCCGGCTCAGTGGCCGCGAAGCCCAGGTCATCTCGCTGGTGCGCGACGGCATGACCAACCAGCAGATCGCCGGCACGCTCGAACTCAGTCCGCTGACCATCAAGAATCACATCCAGAACATCCTGCGCAAGCTCGAAGTTTCGAACCGCGCCCAGGCCGTCGCCAAGGCCGTCAAGGCCCGGCTAATCAGCGATCAGCCGGGGACTTAGAGTCTGTCCACGATCTTTTGAAAACCGAGAAGCCATTTCAATTGAAAAGACCGAAACCCCTGAAGAAACGACTAAGCAACCGACTAAGCCGCCAAACAACGGCGGCCAAGTCTCTGCTTATCCCGGCCTCCCCTTGTCAGGGGAGGAGCACCCCAAATCGCGCGAGGTCAGGCTCCCTCCCTTGACAAGGGGAGGGCTGGGGAGGGGTTTGCATGACAAGCAATAAATCGCTAACAGGCTTTTAACGGAAATCCCACGGTCAACCGGAAATTTTGGCCAAAATTGAAATTCACCATGACGCCAGCACTCCACCTCTTCCAGATCTTCTACGACGATGCGACCCGGGCGGCGCTTGATCCCGACTTTCAGCCGCTCGACAATTCGCGCAACGAGCGCCCCGACTGGTTCGAATACTGGCCGATCCACAACCAGCTGCAACGTCAGCCGCTGGACGACGACAGCTACTACGGCTTTTTCTCCCCCAAGTTCCGCGACAAGACCTGGCTGACCGGCGCCAAGGTGCGCGCCTTCATTGCGGCGCAGCCGGGGGCGGATGTTTACACCTTCTCGCCGACGCCTGATGAAGCCTGCTTCTACGCCAACGTCTTCGAACAGGGGCAGAGTGCTCATCCCGGCCTGGTCGAGGTGGCGCAAGCCTTTTTCGACGATATCCAGCTTGGCGTTGATTTACGCCGCGTCGTTATGGATGTGCGCACCAGCGTTTATGCCAACTACTTCGTCGCCCGCGGCAGTTTTTGGCGGCGCTGGTATGCCATCTTCGAAAGCTGCCACCGCCATGCCGAAAACCCCGCATCGCCCCTGCACGAAAGGCTTTGCGCCATTACCCGCTACCGTACGCCGGTACAGATGAAGATATTCCTGATGGAACGGGTGGTGTCCACTCTGCTGGCCACGACGCCGGGCATCAGGGTCATCAACTACCCCCCGTTCGAAATGCCGCTCAGCGAAGAAAGCTGGCTGCCTTACTTCGACAACCTGGTGGCCATGGATGCCAGCAAGCTCGCCTTTCTGCATACCGGCAACGAGATTTACATGACCGCTTTTCGCAACACGCAAAAGGCGGTGTGGAGCACCCTGCAGCGCAAGTTCGCCCAGGGAAAATAGGCGCGCAGCCCGCCACTGCGAGGGCTGGGGGGCTGTGCTCTGCGGCGTCCTGCCGAATGGACGGAAACCCCCTGCCAGCCCCGAATGCCGCCAATGTTTCAGATTATGACAACGAGTGCTGCCAGGACTGAGCCAATCGGACTAGTTCCCTAGTCCGATTGGCGGGTCAAAAAGCCCTGCCGGCGCCGTATCTGGAGTCATCTTGCCCTCCTAAAGTGGCTGTATCAGCAAGGTTCTGCCCCGGGTGAAAAACTGCTTCCCACGGTTCGTGAGCGTGGGCTCCCGGTTGGCGGTGATCGAGCTGGTCGTTCTTTGCCATCTTCTGCTTCGCTCTGGAGCACAGTCAATTTTTCAAAGGGGTTTTCAATGAAGTTTTCTCTCAAGACTCTCGCTGCTGCCGTCGTCATGGCTGCCGCTGCTTCTTCTTCTTTCGCTGCCATCGATAGCGGCGCTGGCGGTAACGGCGAACTGTTTTTCAGTGCCTGGGATGGCTCATCGTCCTATAACTACGACATGAACATGACGATCGATGCGTTCGAGGCAGCCAAGAATGCCGACGGCTACCTCAACTTGGTCTGGGGAAGCGACTTCAGCTCCAGCTTTGCCAGCTGGGCAAGCACTGCCACTGCCGCGACCCTAAGTTGGAACATCATGGCGACTGATGCCGTTGGTGCACGCCGTATTCTGTCGACAGTAAGTAACGTTAACGTACTGCCGGCCACCAATAAAGACGGCGCTACCCTGCGTACCGCTGCCGGCAACGTTCGTGATTATGCGACCGCTGTCAATGGCATCATCGTTGGTGATTCCGCCGTGACTGAGGGTACCTCTGCTGCTTCCTATGCCGGCAAGATGGGCGCCAAGGTTTACGACAAATTTAACTTCGATACCACCGGCAATCTGGCCGCAAATGACTACGATAACGGTGTGGTTTTCCAGAAGACCGCCGTCAATTCCACCGGAACTGCCGCTGGCATCAACGCCGCCTATGTCGATGAAACCGTCGCTGTTCGTGCCTGGGTTGGTAGCGACAACACCCTGCATATCGCTGCCATGCCGGTTCCGGAGCCAGAGTCCTACGCCATGCTGTTGGCCGGCCTCGGCATGATCGGTTTTGTGGCTCGTCGCCGCAACGAGCGCGCCTAAACACCCCTGATGCAAACCGACGCTGTTCCGGCGTCGGTTCTTTCGTCTTTTGGAGAATCCCATGCAAGTCAAGAAAATCGTTTCCCTGTGCGCCGTTGCTTTCACCGCCATGGCTGCTGGCCAGGCACATGCCGCCCTGAGCGCCGCCGAGCAGCTCATCGTCAATGACGCTGTCAGCAATGGCCGCATCCTCTTCATCTCCGGCGCTTCGGCCACCCAGAAGGGCTTCACCGGCATCATCAACTCGATGTTCACCGGCACCACCATCCGCTTCGCCAACACCACCGCTTCCTCCAAGGACTTCGAAGCCGTCGCCGGCAAGCTGGCCGCCGGTGCTGGCGCCTGGTCCAACCAGAACGTCATCATCATCGACCGCGTCAAGGGCGGCTCGGTCTGGGGCGTCGATCCGGTTGCCCGCGCCACCGCCATCGAATCGCTCGATGTGACCTCGGCCACCTGCGGCTCGGCCGGTGCCGGTACCTCCGCTTCGCCGTACGTCTGCTCGGCCACCCCGCTGGCCGGCTACATGGTGCCGGATGCCGGCGTCTCCGACGTCGCCCCGGCCCTGTTCAAGGGGCCAATCAACACCGAAGGCGAAACCGCTGCCGACTCTCTGAGCGAAGCCGAACTGGCCGAGCTGGTCGCCAACCCGATCTACGCCTTGGCCTTTGGCGTGCCGGTCACCAAGAACGTGCCTTTGGTTAACCTCAACAAGGCGGCCGTTGCCGCCATCATGACCGGCAACGTCGGCACCTGGGACCAGGTCGATGCCTCGCTGCCGGCTGACGACATCGTCATTTGCCGCCGCGTCCCGGGTTCCGGCACCCAGGCTGTTGATAACCTCTATTTCGGCAATTTCCCCTGCAGTACCGAAGCCAACGAACCGGCCGACCGCTACGCTTCTGGCGCCTGGGATGACGCTACCCGCAAGTTCACCGTCACCGGTGGCACGGGTGGCCTGGTGGTCGTCGAGAACTCGACTTCCGGCGACGTCGTCAATTGTCTGGACAAGGCTGTGACCGGCGGTACCTTCGCCGGCAAGGATCGCGATGGCCATGCCGTGGCTGTCGACTTCGGTGCTGGCGGCCACAAGGCTATCGGCGTGCTGTCCATGGACAGCCTGGCGAAGTCCAAGTCCACCGGCAACTGGCAGTTCCGTTCGCTCGACGGCGCTGGCACCATCACCTGGGACAACACCGCCAATGCTCCGGTTACCTCCGGCACCGGCAAGTTCCCGACCCTGGCCAGCCTGATGGACGGCACCTGGGACCTGCAGGGCTGGATCTCCTTCCAGATTCCGACCCGCACTGTCGGCGCCAAGAAGGCACTGGCCGAGGCGTTCCTGCTGCAAGCCCAGAACCCGGCCATCCTGGCGTCCATTACCGACCTGAAGAACGTTGCCGCCGCCATCCCGGGTGGTACGTACTCCGGTGCCCAGGTCCTGCGTGCCCAGTACCTCAACAACAACCAGTGCGCCCCGCTGAATCGCAACTTCTAAGCGCCTGACGGATATTTTCCGCCCCTTGGGGCGGGAAGGCTTCTGCCAACGGCCCACGGTTTTCCGTGGGCCGTTTTTTCTTGCGCTGCTGCCGTGGCCTAGTCCGATCGGCTCATGTTTTATGCCCCTGGTTTCACAGGGAGGTAACGTCGTCTGTCGATAATCCTCGGGCTATGCATGTCTACAAAATTCTCCTTTCTGCCGGCCTGTTGGGCGTGGCCTCCGTCGTCCTGGCTGCACCGGCTCCGGGCGCTTTTGATCTGCTTGAGTTTTCGGTTGAGGGCAATACGGTGCTCGACGAAGTCGAGATCGAGCGCGCCGTCTATCCTTCCCTCGGCCCCGGCAAGTTGGTCGGCGATGTCGAAAAAGCCCGTGCTGCGCTCGAAGCGGCTTATCAGCAACAGGGCTATTTGTCGGTTTCCGTCGTCGTTCCCGAGCAGTCGGTGGCGAGCGGCGTTATCCGCCTGCAGGTCATCGAGGGGCAGGTCGAGCGCCTGAAGGTCAGCGGCAATCAATACACTTCGCGCAGTGACCTGCGCGCCGAGGTGCCGGAAGTGGCGCCGGGCAAGGTGCCGCATTTCCCGACCATGCAGGCCGAACTGGCGCAGGCGGGCCGGTCGGCCGACCGCCGGGTGACGCCGCTGCTGCGTCCCGGTGCGCGCCCGGGCACGATGGAGGTCGAACTGGCCGTCGAGGACGAATTGCCGCTGCACGGCAACGTCGAGCTCAACAACCGGCAGAGTCCGGATACCTCGCTGACGCGCCTGGAGGCCGGGGTGCGTTACACCAACCTGTTCCAGAAGCAGCATAGTGCCGGGCTCAATTACGTGGTTTCGCCGGAAAAGCCGGACGAGGTCAGTGTGCTGGCCGGTTTTTATAGCGCCCCTTTGAGTGCGACGCGCTCGCTGTCGGCCTTCATTCAGCATTCGAACAGCAATATCGCCTCGGCAGTGGGTAGCAATGTGGTGGGCAAGGGTACGACGCTCGGCGGTCGGATGTCGTTCACGCTGCCGCAGCCGGCCGGAATCGCCAACTTCTTCCATTCGCTGTCGCTTGGTCTCGATTTCAAGGATCTGGCCGAAACCCAGAATGCGCTGGGCGCCGACCGGAAGGAAACGCCGCTGCGCTACATGCCGCTGGTGGCGCAATACACCTTCAGCCGTTTCGGCGAGTCCGGCGAGTTCGCCGGCAATCTCGGGCTGGTCGTCAATACCGGCTACAACTCGCGAGATGTGGACTGCCAGGGCGTACAGATGGAGCAGTTTGCCTGCCGCCGGGCCTATGCCCGCCCCGGTTTTGCGGTGTTTCGCGGCGACCTGAGTTATTCGAAGCGCCTGCTCGGCTGGGAAGGGCTGGCCAAGCTCGATTTCCAGATGGCTGGCCAGCCGCTAGTGTCGCCGGAGCAGATTCTGGCCGGTGGCATGGATACCGTGCGCGGATATTACGAGGGTGAAGCCGCCGGTGATGTCGGCTGGCGTTTGCGCACCGAGGTCAAGACGCCGACCTTGTTTGAAATTGGTGGGGCAGGCTTGCGTCTGCTTGGTTTTGTCGAGGGCGCGCAGGTCTGGCTGAACAGCCCGCTGCCCGGGCAAACCGATGAATTCACGCTGGCCAGCGCCGGCATCGGCCTGCGTTTGAAAGGTAGCAAGGGCGGGCCGCTCGTCGTTGTCGATATTGGCCAGGCACTCAAGGATGGTCCGCGAACCACGTCCGGAACGCAGCGCGTGCATGCGCGCCTGGGTTACGAGTTCTAGGCGCCGCACAGAAAGAACAGGAATCAAACATGAACCACGGTATCTATCGGCTGGTCTTTAACGTCGAGCGCAACGCCTGGGTGGCGGTGGCGGAGTGTGTGCGCGGACGCGGCAAGAAGAGCGCGCGCAAGCGGGTAGCGGCTGTGTTTCTCGGGGTGGCGGTTTCGTTCGCGGCGCTGGAGGGCGCCTGGGCGGCGCGGCCGGTGGCGGCGCAGTTGCCGGTGCCGTCGGCGTCCCGGCCTTTCGTCTTTGCCGGTTCGGTCGATGGCGGCCAGCCAACGACGGCGATGATGAACGGCATCAACACGATGACGGTGACGACGCAGAGCCGCATGCTCGGCCTCAATTTCGACAGCTTCGACGTCGGCAGCGATGCGGCCTTCGTGCTCAAGCAGCCGGATGCGCTGTCGCGTGCCCTGTTCCACATCTGGGACAGCAACCCCAGCCAGATTTACGGCAAGGTAACGGCCAACGGCCAGCTTTACCTGATCAACCATAACGGCATCCTGTTCGGCTCCGGCTCGCAGGTGAACGTTGGCGGCCTGGTCGCTTCGGCGCTCGGCATGTCGGACGCCATGATGAACCGGCTGCTGACCACCGGCCTGCCCAGCGCCTCGGGCGACAGCCTGACCTTTAACTACGAGGGGAAAGTCGGCGATTTCAAGTCGACTGTGGTCGTCGAGACCGGCGCCACGATCAATACCCGCGACGGCGGCAAGGTGGTGCTGATTGCGCCCCGCTCGGTGACCAACGAGGGCAGCATCGGCGTCGATGGTGGCGGCAGTGCCGAAACGATCCTGGCAGCCGGCGGCAAGGTCATCCTGACGGTGCCAAGCGATCCCAACCTGCGCGGCATCCTGGTCGAAACCGATTCTTTTACCGGCAAGGACGATCTTGGCATCAGCACCACGCTGGACGGCAAGGTGACCAACGCGGCCACGGGGCGCGTCAACATGGGCACCGACGGTGTGGTGACGCTGGCCGGCCTGATCGTCAATCAGCAGGGCGTCGTCAATGCGACCAAGGCAGTCAATCTCAATGGCTCAACCATGCTCGTTTCGGGGACGACTGAAACCGACCGCCTGACCATCAACCAGCGCGGCAGCGTGGCGGAGATCGACTGGTATTCTGGCTTTAACGTCGGGCAGGGCAAGACGGTCGAATTCGTGCAGGCCACGGGTGACGTCGTCTACAACTACGTGTTCGACCCGGACAAGAGCCTGGTCGATGGCTCCGGCAACAAACTGGACAATCTGGCGGCCGGTCGTTCGCAGATCGACGGCGTGCTCAAGGCCAGTGGCCAGTTCGTGCTGGTCAACGAGCTGGGCATCACTTTCGGGGCGAATGCCCGGGTATCGGCGAACAATTTCGTTGCCTCGGCGCTGGGCATGAATCCGGGCATCGTTTCATCCGGACTGCTCGGGCAGACCAACGTCCGTTCGCGCGCCTTTTATTTGAACCGGAATTACGCGACCTTCGACAGCAGCGATGAAAGCACGGCAGCAGCCGACAAGGCGCGGGCGCTGAGCGA
Organism: Ferribacterium limneticum; assembly: GCA_049304775.1. Classification (GTDB taxonomy): domain Bacteria; phylum Pseudomonadota; class Gammaproteobacteria; order Burkholderiales; family Rhodocyclaceae; genus Azonexus; species Azonexus limneticus_C. The sequence continues at coordinate 110,243 of JBAQOL010000038.1, read as the reverse complement.
ATATCGCCGTGCTACGGTCAACGTCGAAAATGGGGCAAAAATCGAAAGTGCCAGCGGGGGCTATGTCGTCCTCGCCGGCGGCAGCGTCAACCAGGCTGGCAGCATTAGCACCCCGAATGGCCAGGCCCTGCTCGCCGCGGGTGCTGACGTTTACCTGAAGCCGGGTTATTCGTCTGCATTACGCGGTTTCACGGCAGAAGTTAATCCGTTATTGGTCAAGGATGCCAACAAGAGTGGCATCGATTCCCTGGTGGCGCTTTCCCGAGGCGCAGATGCGAATGCCGTGACCAACACCGGCTCGATCTCGGCCAGTTTCGGCGACATCTCCATGGTCGGGCATCAGATCGTCCAGGCTGGTTCGCTCTATGCCTCGACGTCAGCATTGGCCAACGGATCAATCAATCTGAAGGCGCGTGACATGGTGCTGATCAACTACACGATCGACGCCGAAACCAAGGATATTGCTGACAGCAGTTATTTCCAGATTGCCCGCGATTTCAACGTTGATGGTGTGCTGGCCTATAACCCGGACCCAAAGCATGTCAAATCACCGAAAGCGACCGGGTTCATTTTCGGCAAGGATGGCGGCACCGTCACCTTCGCCGATGGCAGCCGTACCGAGATCGCCATTGATGGCAGCAACGGCAAGACCTTGACCGGTAGCCAGCATTTCGTCACTTCGTCGGTGGCGGTGCAGGGTAAAAAAATTGTTGTTGGTGATGCCGACATCGAGGCCAAAGGGGGGAATGTCGAGTTCCGCTCGGCCGCGACGTTCAACGAAAGCAACGCTTTCGTGAACGACACGCTGACACCGGGCGTTGAAGGAGCGGCTCAAACCGAGGTCGGAATTTATGTGGCCGAGGGCGCGAAGATCGATGTTTCCGGGACCAGCGCGCAGAAGTCGGTTCGCGACCTATTTGTTGAAGTCGAGCTGCGTGGCGACAACTTTGCCGACAACACGGTCCAGCGCAATGGCGTGCTGCGCGGCCAGAAAGCCTGGGTCGACATTCGCGATGCGGTCGAGATTGCCGATGTCAGCAGCTATTTCAACAATGTCGGCCTGACGGCCAACGAACTGGCAGGCACCGGCGGCAAGATCTCGTTGGTATCTACCGGCAATGTCATTGTCAAGAATGGGGCTACGCTGGATGTCTCCGGTGGCGTGGTCAATTTCGCAGCAGGAAGCGTCGAGGAGTCGCGGGTGCTGGCCGGACGCAAATCCTATCGTCTGAACGATGCGCCGGTCTGGGCTGAGTATTTGTCACTGACCACGGCAACGCGCGACGAAGTGGCTTATGTCGAGGGCAAGAGCGCCGGTACCGTGGAGATTCGCGGCAATCGCCTGGCTGTCGACGGGCAGTTGCAGGCGAATACCACGGTGGGTACGCGTCAGCGCGAGGTTGGCGATCCGGCGAGCAATCGCAGCGCGATTCCGCTGGGCGGGCAATTGATCGTTCAGGATGGCGGTCAGCATTACACCGTCGCCAATCGCGATACGGCCAGCCAGACCGAGAAGGATAGTGCGTTCCTTCAGGCACAGATGGTGTTCGTCAAAGGGGCAGCCAATGCCGCCAGCGGTCTGGGGCAGGATAGCGCGGGCCCGGATCGGGTGGAATTGTCGGAAACCCTGGTCAATGCCGGGTTCTCCCGTTTCTCGGTCACCAGCGATGGGCGGATCGACATTCCGGCGGACGTTTCGCTGAATCTGCCGGCTGGTGGCAAATTTGCCGCGGCCGGACGACAGATTTATCTGGCCGGCGACATCAGCGCGCCGGCCGGTAGCATCGAGTTGAAGACCATTGATCGGAGTGCTTCGGTACCCGATGCGCCAAACATGCAGGACGGCGCGTACTCGAACCTGGTCGTTGCCGATGGTGCCAGCCTGTCCACGTCCGGCGTCTGGGTTAACGATTTTCTCGATGGCGAACTGAGCACCGTTCCGCTGGCCTTGAACGGTGGCAGTATCGTTCTGGATTCAGCGCATGACCTCGATATCCGGCATGGCAGCAGTATTGCCGTCGACGGCGGCGGCCAGGTCAACACCAAACGTTCCCTCAAAAAGGGCAATGCCGGGTCGATCACGCTGACCAGCGGCAGCGGTTTCGGTGAATTCGGGCTGGGCAATAGCCTGTTCCTTGATGGCACCCTGTCGGGGATGGCGCTTGGCAAGGGCGGTACGCTGTCAATTACCTCGTCGCAGGTCACGCTGGGCCATGCCGAGAGTGTCGATACCCGGACGTGGACTGACGCCCTGCGGACCGCCGATGGGCGCCAGGGCTTCGCGGCGAAGGCCGATGTGGTCGACCGTGGCGGTTTCTACCATTTCATTTTTACCGGAAATTCCGGGTTGACCGTGGAAGCGAAACAGGTCGTCAAGGCCGATCCGCTCAACTGGTCGCTGCTCGCCGTGGGCGACTATTTCAAACGGCCGACCGGTAGCGCCATCGCCTCTTTTGCCGCAACGCAGGTCCTGCCCGAGGCACTACGCTCGGGGACGACGAGCATCAGCCTGACGACGACCGATATCTACAGCGGTCGCCTGACCGTGGCCGAAAACGCCTATGTCGGCGCTTCTGCCAAGGGTAGCGTGACACTGGAAGCGGCCGGTCAGATGACGGTGCTGGGTACGCTGGAAGCGGCTGGCGGCACGATCAAGCTGGGTCGCGCGGAAATGACCAGTGATCTGAATGCGGCGGTCCAGAACGCCCTGATCGATGCCGGCAAGAAACAGTCCGAATCGATCTACCTCGGCGAAAACAGCAAGTTGCTGGCCGGCGGCACGACGGTGCTCGATGCCGATACGCAGCAAGCCCTGGATGCCGGAATTTCGGCCGGGCAACTGCTGGCCAGGCAAGCCTATCGGGGCGAGGTGCTGGCCGGGGGGACGGTGAGCATTGATTCCGGCCTCGGCTACCTGATCATGCGCGAAGGCGCGCTGATCGATGTTTCGGGCGCGACCGGTACGCTGAATGCAGCGACGGCTACGGCAACCGGTTATACCTATGCAGCGCGGGCGCTGGGCAGTGCCGGTGGTACGGTCAGCCTGGCGGCGCACAGCGGCATGTTCCTCGACGGCAACTTCAAGGCCAGGGGCGGCAAGGATGCGCTCGGTGGCGTCTTTGCCCTGCGCTTTACGGCCGATCCAGTGAAGACTGAGGTCAACCCGTGGGGGGCCGGCGTCGGACAGACTCAGGAAGTGATTGACGCGCTGACGCAGGGGCGCGTGCTGACAGTTAAACAAACGGCTTCCACCGACGACAAGAGCGGCCGGGAAAACCATGAGGCTTTGTGGCCGGCCGACATTGACACTGCCAAGTACCTGGCAGGTACCGCCGTGCTCAATGCAAAAACCTACAACGGCAAGGCGGCGCTTGATGTCGCACTGTTGCAGGATTTCGGTTCGGTTAACGACGCGGTTTTCGGTTCCTGGTATCTGACCAGCCAGAGCGACATCGTGTTTGCCGGCACGGTTGAGGCGACGGTCAATAACCATCTCAGCATGAATGCGGCGAACTTCAGGGCCGCCGACGATACGACCGATCTGAAGCTGACGGCGGCCACGGCGCGCATCGGCAATTTCCGCGAGGGGGCCGGCGCTGCCGTGGTGGCCGGGACCGGCCTGGCCGATGCGTCGGTCACTGCCCGCGACATCGGGCTGGTCGGCACCTTCAGCTGGAGCGGCTTCGATGCCAGCACCTTCACCAGCACCGGCGCCATCCATTTCGACAGCGTCCAGAACACGGTGAAGAACCGCACCGACGGCCGTCTGTTCAATGGCCAGATGACGGCTTCCGGCGCGCTGACCTTCTCGGCCGCCCGCCTCAGCCCGTCGACCTTTGGCGATTTCCGCATTGACCTGCTGGCCGATGCGAAGGGCAGCATTGCCATCACCCGGCCGGCCGACGCCGCGGCCGACGTATCGCTGTCGCCCTACGGTCGACTGGAATTTTCGGCCAAAACGATAAACCACGAGGGGACGATTTCCGCCCCCCTCGGCGAGGTTGTCTTCAATGCCCCGGGCGGCACGGTGACGCTGGCCGCGGGGAGCAAGACCTCGGTGGCAGCAGATCGCAGTCTGCTCTTCGGCGCCACCGGCGAATCGGGAAGCAGCTGGAACTACCTGGGCAGCGAAATTGAGGCTCTGCCGTCCAAGGGCATTGTGATCGATGCCGCCGTGTCGAAAGTGCAGAGCGGCGCCGAACTCGATCTCTCGGGTGGTGGCGAGGCACTGGCTTGGGAATTTACCGCCGGTCCGGGCGGCAAGAACGATGTGCTCAAGGGTTCGGCGACGACCTTTGCCATCGTGCCGGGCTGGAACGGGATCAGCGCGAGCGATGCCGAACTGCTGGCCGCTTATGCCACGACCGACGATGGTTCGTTGCCGCTGCTCAAGGTGGGCGACGCCGTCTCGCTGGGCGCCAACACGCTCGGCCTCGGTGGCAGCTATGTGCTGCTGCCGGCCCGCTATGCGGTGTTGCCCGGCGCTTACCTGGTGACGGTGAAGGGCGGCAACGACAAGGTGCTCGCCGCTGCGGAACGCCAGGCCGATGGTTCCTGGCTGGTGGCCGGCGCGAGTACGGCACTCAACGCCGATGGCTCGACGACGGCTTACTCGCAGTCGCACCTGACCCTTGAGCTGGCGAGCAGCGAGGTGGTGGCTAACCGGGCCAAATACACGCTGACGACTGCTTCGTCGTTCTTCTACGACCAGGCCGGCGTTCGTCTGGCCGGTGATGCCGGTCATCTCTCGGTGGTCGGTCGCAGCAGCCTGGAATTCAACCCCAGCGTCGTGGCCAAAACCGTGGCTGAAATCAGCGCTGCTGACGGGCGCAATCGCGCCGCGCAAGGGCTGGCGCTGGATCTGGCAGCCCCCAAGCTGTATGTCAGCAATCTGGGCAATACGCCAGGGGGAGCGGCGCCGAGCGGCTATTCCGTGGTTGATCCCGCCAAGCTCGAAGGTGTGACCATCGCCAGCCTGCTGCTCGGCGGGGTGCGCACCGAAACGGCGACCGGAACCCAGATCGACACCATCGCCAGTTCGGTCGTGATCAACAACGACGGGAACAGCGCGGGCGGAACGGCGCTCACGGCTGGCGAAATTCTGGCGACAGCCAGCGAGACGCTGACCGTGGCCGGCGAGAGCAAGATCGATTCGGCTGGCGAGGCGACGGGGCGTGACATTGCCCTGACCGGCGACGGCGCTTTCCTGCGCGTTGCCGAAGGCAGCCAGGTCAAGGTCAGCCGGAGCGGCGTCGATCGGCTGCAAGGCGATCTGACGGTTGAAAGCACTGCCGCTGTGGCTGGCGAGTCGCTGATATTCGATGCGACGCTCGGCAATGAGCTGGCCGGTATGGTTTCCCCGGGCAAGCGTCTGGCCGACGGTTCCCGCGATGGCGGCGGGGCGATCAGCATCGGTGCCGGCCGGATCAACGTGGTGGCCGACAGTTCGGTGCCGGCTGACGGCGTTACGCTGAAGAAGGCTGATCTGGAGCGGTTCGCCAATGTCGATCAGATGCGCCTGGTGAGCTATTCGACGCTTGACCTCTACGGCGATGCGACGCTGGGGTCGGCCACGCTCAATGAACTGGTTATTTCGGCTGCCGGCATTGCCGGACATGGCGGTGACGCCAGTGTGGCCAATATTTCCGCCAAACAGGTGGTGTTCGAAAATGACAATCCCGAGGGCGCGAAGTTCGTCGCTGGCGGGGCCTTCGGCAGCGGTGATTTGAAGGTCGATGCCAAGCAGATAACTTTCGGCGACAACGCGACCGAAGCGATGCGCAAGGCGGGCACCAGCGGCTTCAAGATCGCAGGCTTCGATGCTGTCGAGCTCAAGGCAACCGGTGACCTTGCGTTTGCCGGTCGCGGTGTGACTCGTGTCGAGAGTGGCCGGGTCGATGCCAAAAAACAACCCGTCGAAGCCAAACTCGACATCATCGCGGGACGCGTGACCAGTACGAGTGGGGCGGATCATGTCCTGACGGCTACGGGCGACTTGTCTGTCCAGCGCCATGAGAACGCCACGACGCCGACAACGGCCGCCGGCCTCGGCAGCAAACTGGAACTGGCCGGCAAGAAGGTTACGGTGTCCGGCCACATCGATCTGGCGGCCGGCGATCTGACTTTGGCCGGCACTCAGGGTGTGACGCTGGACAACGGCGCGTTGGTCAGTGCGGCCGGTGCCGCCGTGAAGTTTGCCGATACCACCGCTTACGCATCGGGTGGTCGCATCACGCTGAAATCGACGGAAGGCAATGTCCAGATCAACGAAGGGGCTGTTGCCACGGTTTCCGCTGATGCCGGCGGTGGCAATGCAGGCACGATCCGCCTGCTGGCCGAAAAAGGCACCGTTGATGCTGCTGCGAAAACCCTGCGCGGCAACGCGGCCAGCGGCAAGACACAGGGCAGCTTGGTGGTCGACGCTGCGTCGGTAGCGCTTGATCGCCTGGCCAATGCGGTCGTCGATTCATCCGGCAACCGCCATCTCAGCGAAAGCTGGGACGTCCGTCGTCGGGTTGGCGACCTTGTGCTGAATGAACAGATCAAGGCGCATCAATTCCAGTTGTCGGCTGATGCCGGCAATGTCGGCATTTTCGGCACCGTCGATGCTTCCGGTAGCAAGGGCGGCAGTATCGGTCTCTATGCCAACCGGGTGAGCGATGCCGATGGCTTGAATGCCGTCGGCGGCAAGGTTGAACTGCATGCCGGCAGCGCCCTCAAGGCCAATGCCACCGAAGTGGTCGGTAGTGGCGATGGCACGGCAGGCGAGGGCGGTTCGGTGACCATCGGCGTCGGCGCGACGAAGGCCGAGGACGAATTGGATACTGAGATCAATTTCTTGGCCAAGGATGGCGAGGTTGCAGCTGCCAGCATTGATGTCTCGACGGCTACAGGCAGCAAGGCAAGCGGTGGCCGCGTGACGTTCCGCGCGCCGCGCCAGGACAGTTTGGGCAAGCTGGTCAGTGGCACTGGAGCCGAGATTGTCGATAACGATGCCATGGCAGCGCTGGTGACAACCAGGCAGGGGGCAGCCAGTACCGATTACTTGTTGGTAGGGGTCACCAACCCCAATTCGTTGGCAAACGGGACGGTGATTTCATTCAACGCCTATGCCGCATCGAAGGTGGGCGCCACGGTAACCGTGGGCGGTAACAGCAAGGTGGCACTGGTCAATGCCGATGGCTCTGCACTGGCTGCAGGTGCGATCAAGGCAGGCCAGGGCGTTGTCGCCATCTACGACAATGGCGTTTTCAAAATATCGACTGCGGCCGAAGTGGATACCGGATTGGCCAACAAGTACAGCCTGACACCGGCCGTTAAGCCGCTGACGGCTGCTGATTTCCAGAACCCTGGATACACGGTGACATTCCGTCCAAAGAGCAACAATACCGCCGCATCTACGCTGGAAATCGTGTCGGCCGATACCAAAAAGACGTCGGTCGAATTGAAGAATGCTGACGGTAGCGTGCTGAAGTCCGGTGATCTTAAGACGGACAGGTTGGTGACGGCGGTCTATACGGTGGTCAATGTCGATGGACAGAGCAAGGGCGAGTTCAGGCTAGTCAATGACGTGCCACTGGCTTCGGCACCGGTCGTCGGGTCGAGCATGGCCAAGGTGAAATTGGATGGCAACGTTCAGGGAGCGGCTACTGTTGCGCTGGAGGCGGTACGGGTGACGCGCAAGACCGGCGATTTCGTGCTCGGTACGGCCGAGCAGGCTGCCTTGCTCAAGACCGCGAGTGAAGTGTCCGCGCTCAAGGGTGCTGCCTTTGCCAAGGCCGCCGACCCCGACAAGCGCCTGGGTACGGTCTTCCGGGTGGGCGAGGAAATCCGGGCGACCGGCAACTTGCTGGTTGGCAACGACTGGAGCTTTGCCAAGACCAGTGCGGCCGGTGCAGTTGGCGCTCTGACGCTGCGCGCTGAGGGCGATTTGCTGGTCAGCGGTACCCTGACCGACGGCTTTGTTGCGAACGGTTCTGGAACCAATGTGGTGCCTGATATCTATCGCGATGCACGCGTCGGTAGTGGCGTCGATAGCTGGTCGTTCCGGCTCGTTGCCGGGGCGGATGTCGATCAGGCTTCGCCGCTGGGAACGGATGCTTCGGCCACCACTGGCAGTGTCGTGCTGGCGGATAACAAACTGATCCGTACCGGCACGGGCAGCATCGATATTGCAGCCGCGAAAGATATTGAGCTTGGTGACAGGGCCGCGATTTATACGGCAGGTGTGACCGATACGACGGCCCTTGATGGCTTTAACCCGGCTTTCGTCAATAACAACTACACAGCCAAGGGTGTGTACTCAGCATTCCTGACTGGCGGTGGCGATATTTCGCTGAAGGCCGGTGGTTCGATCGAGGTTGAAAAGCCTGCCCTTGCGTCGGTCTATCAGGGCAACCCCAACGAATGGCTGATGCGGGTTGGCGGCAACAAGAACCTGCAATGGTGGTCGCGAGTGGCTTCGTTCCAGTCAGGTATCGCTGCGTTCGGCGGTGGCGACATCAGCCTGACGGCGGGGGGCGATGTCAGCAATGCCATCGTTGCTATTCCGACCAGCGGCCGTGTGCCGACCGTGGATGGCGAGGCGCAACCCGACCGGGCGTTGATCATGGGCGGTGGTGACCTGAGTGTGCAGGCGCAAGGCTCGATCATCGGCGGGATGCTCTATGCCGAGACCGGCAAGGTGACGCTGACAGCAGATACGATCAAGCCCTATGTCATCGTTACCAAGAACAGCAATGGCGATCTGATTGACAACAATTTCTACACCACCGTTGCCATCGGTAACAGTACCGTTGATGTTGTTGGCCGGCAGGATGTCGAACTGGGTAATGTGTACAACCCCTTGTGGGCCAACACGAACTGGCTCTACAACAGCACTTATACGACGGGTGCCAAGGCAACTTCAGGGTTGGTCACGGTGACCGGTGACTATAACGTTCGCTTGGGTACCTTTGGCGAGCGTTCAGCTCTCGATGTCGTCTCCCTGGCCGGCGATGTCGGCCTGAAAGCGCAGGATACGGTTTACGGGGTGACGGACAGCGAGACCCATCGGCTCATGCCGGCGCAGGTCAAGGTGGCGGCCCTGAGCGGCGACATTAGCGGATCGGTTGTCCAGGTGCCGGGTTTGTCGGGGCAACTCGAATTGCTGGCCGAGGGTTCGATAGCGTTTGATGCACCGGTCCAGCAACTGGATCTGTCCGAAAAGTATTTGCCGAGTGTCCGCAATCCGGTACTTGGCAACGGTTTGCTCGGTGAGACCGGCTTTGTCCTGCTAGGTGTGCTGAATTCAGGAAGCGCCCTCGAGAAGCATTCGGCAGCGAACTGGCACACCAACGATAACGAGCCGAGCCGTATCGTCGCGCTGACCGGAGATATTGCTGATCAACGCGCAACCAACGCGATCGACGACAAGGTGCACCTGTTCAATGAGGCTGTCGTGATTGACGCGGGCGGCGACATCAAGAACATGAGTCTCGATATTCAGCATAACCATGCCGATGACGTTAGCGTCATCAAGGCAGGGGGCGACATCCAGTACGACTACAAGACGGTGACCGATCCGAGGAATCTGCCCACGCCAGTGACCGAGCCACTCAAGGGAATACAGGTTGGTGGCAGTGGTTCTGTCCTGGTTCAGGCCAAGGGAACGATCGATCTGGCCGATACCCAGGGCATCGTGACGCGCGGCAACCTTGACAATCCCTATCTGCCGGAGGGGGGCGCCAATATTCTGGCTATTGCCGGCGGGACACCCGATTATCAAGGGTTGTACGGGGAACTGGCCTCGGATAGAACGGAACTGGTCAACCTGATTGCCTCGGGTAAATCCTATTCAGCAGCCGAACTGGCCAGGAATGCTGGCCTGCAGGCGATTCACCAGAAAATCATCAATGGCGAAGCGGTCAGCGATGCCGAAGTGCTCGACGTCTTCTACGCCAAGCTCACCGAGTTTGGCAGGGTTGCCCAGAACACCGGTGACCAGTCGCAGTATGACAAGGGGCGGACGCTGGCAGCAGCCCTGTTCCCCGAAGAGAATATCGGAAAGGGCGACATCCTGCTTTCGATGAGCCAGATCAAGACCGAGCAGGGCGGCAATATCGAGATGCTCGTACCGGGTGGCAGTACCGTTGTTGGCGTGGCAGCGCCTTCTTTGTCGAAAGCGGCTTCGGATCAGGGCATCTTCACCATCAACGGCGGCGATATCCTGGCCTATGTTGCCGACGATTTCCTAGTCAATCAGTCGCGGGTGTTCACGCTCGATGGCGGCAACATCATGATTTGGGCAAATCGGGGCAACATCGATGCCGGTAGCGGTGCGAAGACGGTGAACTCGACACCGCCGCCGGTCCTGGTCGTACGTAACGGTCAGATCGTCCTTGATACAGCCAACTCGGTATCGGGTTCGGGGATCGGCGTTCTGGCGTCGCGCGACGATACGCCGGCCAGCGACATGGACTTGTTCGCACCGGAAGGGGCGATCGATGCCGGCGATGCTGGCTTGCGCAGTACCGGGAACATCACGCTTGGCGCGCGGGTGGTACTGAACGCGACCAATATCCAGGCGGCCGGTGGGGTTAGTGGAGCTCCGGCCCCGGTTGCTGCAGTTGCTCCGGTTGCTGCAGTTACCACACCCACCAACAACGAAAACAAGGCCCTCGAAGATGCCGCACCCTCCGCCGGCAAGCGGGATGGGGCGGGCGGCATGTTGACGGTTGAGGTGCTCGACAGCGAACCGGCAGCCGACCCCGCCCTGCTCGATGAAGAAGAACGCAAGCGCAAGGCACGGGCACGTGCGGCGGGGTAGCACGGCTGTAAAGAACAACTTTCATAATCGATAGATCAACCCAACAACTTTGAAGACGATGAGAAACCTTGCACACTGGATGATGGCGGCCGCGAGCCTTTTTGCCCTGAACGCTCACGCCGCCGACGACGGCTTCAATGCCGACGACTGGGCGCACAAGCAGAAAACCGTGATCGACACGACGGCCGAAGGCGTCGAGTTGAAGCTGGGGGCTGCCCAGTTGCCGCTGGCCCTGCGCCTGCACACCGGGAATTTTGCCTTTGCCGAAGCCAAGCCGGACGGCAGCGATCTGCGCGTGACGGCTGCCGACGGCAAGACGCCGCTGCGTTTCCACATCGAAAAATATGATTCGACCAACGAGCTGGCGGTGATCTGGGTGCAACAGCCCAAGCTGGCGCCGTTGGCCAAAACGGACGCGGTCACGCTGCTCTGGGGTAATGAAAAAGCGGCAGCCGCCAGCGATGCCAAGGGCAGCTACGATGCGGCCCAGAATCTGGTGCTGCATTTCTCCGACAACGGTCCGGTACAGGATTCCACGGTCAACCGGAATAATCCGCAAAATTTGACAATCAAACCCGTCGCCGGCCCGCTCGGCGACGCGGCCAGCCTGGATGGCAGCACGACGCTGACGGTTCCTGCATCCCCCTCGCTGAAGCTGGTGACCGCCAATGGCCTGACGTTTACGGCGTGGATCAAGCCAATGGCCAATGCTTCCGGCACGCTGTTCCAGCAAAGCGAAGGCGGCAAGAGCCTGGCCCTGGCGCTCAAGGGCGGCAAGCTGGTGGCCTTGGTCAATGGCAAGGAATTCCCGTCGAAGGCGACGGTGCTGGCCGATACCTGGCAGCACGTGGCGATGACGCTGATCGGCGGCAAGCTGACTTTCTACATGGAAGGTGCCGAGGCCGGTACGGCCGATATTGCGCTCGACGACACGGCTGGCGATATCCAGATCGGTGCCGGTTTCCAGGGTGAGCTGGACGAAGTGACACTGGCCGCGACCTCGCGTTCGGCCGATTACATCAAGGCTCTGCATGGCAGCCAGCAACCGGACAGCCTGATGTATGGCGCCGAGGAAGAAGAGGCGGGTGAAGCCGCTTCCTACGTCGGCATTCTGCTCGGTGCGCTGACGGTGGACGGGTGGATCGTCATCGGCATTCTTGCCGTCATGGCCGTCATCAGCTGTGCCGTCATGGTTGGCAAGACCCTGTTCCTGGGGAAGGCGGAAAAGGCCAACGATGCCTTCCTCAACCGCTTCCGTGACAACCCGCGCAAGCTGTTGCAACCGGACTCGATGGATACCAAGGCGTTGAGCGAAGACGAGGCGATGCGCCATTCAACGATCTTCCGTCTGTACAAGATCGGTATCCAGGAAATGCATCATCGCTTCGACACCCAGACCAAGAGCGGTGTCCAAAACAAGCTATCCGATGCAGCCCTCAATTCGATCCGCGCCGCCATGGATGCCGGGCTGGTTCGCGAGAACCAGCGCCTGAACAGCCAGATCGTGCTGCTCACCATCGCCATTTCCGGTGGCCCTTTCCTTGGCCTGCTTGGTACCGTGGTCGGCGTCATGATCACTTTCGCGGCGATTGCCGCGGCTGGCGACGTCAATGTGAACTCGATTGCGCCGGGTATCGCCGCGGCGCTGGTCGCCACCGTCGCTGGTCTGGCCGTGGCGATTCCCGCCCTGTTCGGCTACAACTGGCTGGCCATCAAGATCAAGAACGTCTCGGCCGACACCCAGGTGTTCGCCGACGAGTTCCTGACCAAGTCCGCCGAGCAGTACGCCGTCTAAGCGGGAACGAGGACGATGCACGTTCAGGAAGACAATCAGCCCTACGACGAGATCAATGTCACGCCGATGCTCGACCTCGCCTATGTGCTGCTGGTCATCTTCATCATCATGACGACGGCCTCGGTGCAGGGCGTCAAGGTCGAATTGCCGAAAACGGTGGCCAGCTCCAGCCTGGCCAAGCCGGGCACCAAGGCAGTGACGGTGGCGCGCAACGGCGACGTCTTCATCGACGCCTACCCGGTCACCATGGAGCAGCTAGACCTGCGTCTGGCGCAGTATCTGGCCGCCAATCCGGCGCTGTCGATCGTCATCAAGGGTGACGGTCAGGCCCAGTACGCCAAGGTCATGGAGGTCATGGAGTTGCTCAAACGCAACGGCATCACCGATCTCGGCCTGGCGACAACGCGGGCGCAGAGGTAGGCCATGCACGTTCAAGCAGAAACCAAACCCTACGACAGCATCAACGTGACGCCGATGCTCGACCTTGCCTATGTGCTGCTGGTCATTTTCATTCTGATGACCACCGCCTCGGTATCCGGCATGTCGATCAATTTGCCCAAGCCGTCGAACAAGCCGAGCACCGAAAAGCACGAGATCAAGATCATCCAGATCAAGCCGGACGGATCGCTGCACCTGAATGGTGTCGGCGTTACGGTTCGCGAACTGGAGGTCCAGCTCAAGTCGACCATGGCCCGCGACCCGAAGGCCTCGGTCGTGCTCAAGGGAGACCCGGCGGTCAACTACGCGCGCGTCGTCGAAGTGCTCGATCTCACCGGTGCCATGGGCATCGGCGCCGTGGGACTCGTCACGGCGAGAATTGGTAACTGACGGCCATGGAAACAAAGATCAAGCCGTCGCGGCGCTGGGTGAGTATTGTCGTGATCGCCGTGCTTGGTGCCGCGATCATTGCCATTGTCACCTGGGGCATCATGAGCCTGATGGGCGGCAAGTCCGGCAAGCCGCGCAAGCCGCCGGTCGTCACCTTGCTGCCGGATAAACCACCACCGCCTCCGCCGCCGCCCAAGGAAGAAAAGAAGCCCGAGCCGCCCAAGGAAAACAAGGACGTCAAGATCGAGCCGCCCAAGGAAGCGCCGCAGCCGGCGCAGAACGAGCCGCTCAAGATGGAAGGCGCGGCCGGCGACGGCGACAGTGCCTTCGGCGCCGGCACGGTCGGCCGCGAGTACGCCGGCGGGGCGATTGGTGGCGCCGGCATGCAGGGCATGTACGCCGGCCGCCTGCAGCGCCATTTGCAGGAACAGCTGAGCCGCAATCGCAAACTCAAGGAATCCGACTATCGCGTCACCGTGCGCGTCTGGCTGCGTCGCGACGGCTCCGTCGAGAAGGCCGATCTGGCGCAAAGCACCGGTAATAGCGGGCTGGACGAACTGCTGCGCGAAGCCTTGCTGCAAGTCGCCGCCATGCGCGAAGCGCCGCCCGAGAACATGCCGCAGCCGATCCGCATACGCATCACTGCCCGCGGCGCGCCCTAGTCACGAATTGAATTGAAGAAACCCAGAGAGCAATCCATGAAATTTACTCAAAAACCTTTGCACAAAGCCATGGTCGGCGTCTTCGTCGGCTTGCTGGCGGCTGGTCAGCCGGCGCTGGCCGACGACCGGGAATCACTCGAAACCCTGCGCGAAACGACGCTCAATTTGATCGATGCGCTGGTCGAACAGGGTATTTTCAGCCGCGAAAAGGCCGATGCCATGGTCAAGGCTGCCCAGTCCAAGGCAGCGAAAACAGTGACCCGCGAGAAGTCAAAATCGGCCGCGCCGGTCCGCGTCCAGTACGTGCCGGAAACGGTCAAGAACGAGATTCGCGACCAGTTGCGCCAGGAGGTGCTGGCCCAGGCCAAGGCCGAGCGCTGGGCCGAGCCGAACGCCGTGCCGTCGTGGCTAGATCGGATCAAGTGGGAGGGCGATATTCGGGTGCGCTATCAGATGGAGGAATTTGCGCGGAGCAATGCGTCGCCCGACGATTATTTCCTGGCATTGACCTCTTCGCCTGAAACAACCCGTGCTGCCGGTTTCATCCCGGTGTCGGCCAATACCCAGACAGACCGCGATCGTTTCCGCGTGCGCGCCAGGCTGGGTATGCTGGCCAGGGTTTCGGATGACTGGAGTGCTGGGGTCCGCCTGGCGACGGGCACGACGAGCGATCGGGTGTCGACGAATCAAACCATGGGTCAGGATTTCAACAAGTATCAGTTCCTGGTGGATCGTGCATACGTGAAATACGACCCGGCTGAATGGTTTTCGGTGACTGGCGGTCGTGTCCCGAATCCTTGGTTGTCGACAGATCTGGTCTGGGACGAAGACTTGAATTTCGAAGGTGTTGCCGCGACGTTCAAGCCCAGTTTTGCCAATGGCGATTTTCGTCCCTTCCTGACCATCGGTGCCTTCCCGTTACGTGAGGATGGCCCACCGTCGAAGAGCAGTCGATGGTTGCGTGGCGCGCAGCTCGGCGCAAAGTGGCAGTTGATGCCGAATAGCCGCTTGAGTTTCGGAGTAGCGCTATACGATTACGAGAATCTTGAGGGCCGGGCGGAAACGCAGGCAAATTACCAAAGCTACCAGTTGGGTGGTTCGGCCACCTACGGCCAGTATGAATATGGCTCCGGCTTGCGTCAGAAAGGCAACACGCTGTTCGATACGGCTTACCAGTCTGATACGAACAGCATCTGGGGCCTTGCCTCCAAATTCCGCCCGGTCAACCTGACCGCCTCGCTCGATCTGGCCCACTTCGACCCGGTCCATGTCGTGCTGACAGCCGATTACGTCAAGAATACTGCTTTCGACCGCAGCGAAATCCAGCGTCGGACAGGTGTTGTGCTGACCGATGGCAAGGATTACGGCTATCTGTTCAAGCTTGCCGTCGGCATGCCGAAACTTGAAAAACGGCATGATTGGCAGACCAGCTTCGCTTACCGCTATCTCGGTTCGGATGCCACGGTGGACGCCTTTACCGACTCTGATTTCGGCCTTGGCGGCACCAACCTCAAGGGCTACCAGCTGGGGATGAACTACGGTGTTGACCAGAACGCCTGGCTCTCCTTGCGCTGGATGTCGGCCGAGTCCATCGAATCCTTCTCGCTCGATCCGGCCCATCGTTTCGGGGTTGATCTTCTGCAGGCTGACGTCAATGTGCGCTTCTAAAACAACGCTGTCAGCCCTGTTTCTGGCGGCCATGTTTGCTGCAACGCCGGCCCTTGCCGCAGAAAAAAAAGCCGATCCGAACAAGGGTGAAGTCCGTCGCTTGCAGCAGATGCAGCGCCAGCTGGAGCGGGAGAAGACCCAACTGGCCGAGCAGAAGGCAGCGGCGGAAAGCGAGTTGGGTGAGGTTCGCAAGAAGGTGGATGGCGAGTCCCGTCGGGCTGCGGCGCTGAGTCGCGATGCTGCCGCCCTGCGTGCGGCCCGCGATGCCACTGCCGCCAAGCTGGCCGAAACCGAGGCCGAGTTGCGCAAGACCCAGGAGGCGCAACGTGCCGCGGAGGCCGAAGGCAAGCGCCTGCAAGCTGCTCTGGCGGCCGAGAAGCAGCAACTGCAGGTATGCACCGAGGGCGGCCAGGAGTTGCGCAAGGTGAGCAACCAGGTGCTCGATCTCTATGAAAAGAAAAGCTGTCTCGACAGCAGCTTGCAGCGCGAGCCGTTCACCGGCCTGAAGCGGGTCGAGATCGAGAATGCGGTCGAGGACATGCGCGAGAAGCTGGATAGCCAGCGCGCCGGCTCATGAGCGTCGGCGTTCTGGCGCGGGGCTTGTCTTTCCCGGCTCCGGCCGTGGCCCGGGCTTTGCCGTTCGCCGTTTTCATCGGCCTGATGGCGGCCGAGCCGTGGCTGGCGGAGCAGTTGGGGAGCGTGATCGATTCCCGCTGGTTGTACGGCATCCGCGCTGCGCTGGTGGCTGGTCTGCTCTTCGTCTTTTGGCCGAGCTTCACGGAACTGACCGCGGCGCGCCGTCCGGCCATTCGGGAATTCGGACTGGCCCTGGCGGCTGGTCTGATTGTCCTGGCCATCTGGTTGTCCCTGGATTCCGGGATTTTCGTGCTTGGCCAGTCAGGCTCCGGATTCGAGCCGCGCGCTGCCGATGGCAGCATTGACTGGTCGCTGGCCTTGATGCGACTGGCCGGCTCGGCGCTGGTGGTGCCGCTCATGGAAGAGTTGTTCTGGCGCTCGCTGGTCATGCGCTGGCTGGAAGAGGCCGATTTTTCGGCGATTGACCCGGCTCGCATCGGCCTGCGCGCCGTGCTCTTGTCCAGCCTTGTTTTCGGGCTTGAGCACAGTCAGTGGGCGGCAGGCATGCTGGCTGGCCTGGTCTATGGCTGGCTGTATGTGCGCAGCGGCAATCTGTGGGTGGCCATCGCGGCACATGCCGTGACCAACGCCGGCCTGGGGATTTGGGTGCTGGCGACTGGTGCCTGGTATTTCTGGTGAGAAGCGTGGCGGAAATCTAAATATCATCATCCGGTAATGTTGGTGGAATATCCTGACCGGCTGTAAATGCAAGCAAATGGGCGAGAGATGTCTGCAAGAGTTCTTGTCGTTGAAGACGAGCCGTACGTCAACGAGTTGATCACGATTAACCTCAAATACGCTGGTTTTGAGGTGCATTCCGTCGATAGTGCCGAGGCCGCCTGGCAGGTTCTTTCGTCGAACGCGCCCGATGTGTTGCTGGTGGACTGGATGCTGCCCGGCATGTCCGGTTTTCAGCTGATCCGCCATGTCCGCGCCGATTCGCGCTGGCGTGAAATTCCCGTGATCATGCTGACCGCCCGCAGCGAAGAGGTCGACAAGATTTCGGCGCTGGAAATCGGCGCCGATGACTACGTGACCAAGCCTTTTTCACCGCGCGAACTGGTCGCTCGCGTCAAGGCGGTGATCCGTCGGCGCGATCCGAAAATGCTTGAAGGCTCGGTCGAAATCGGCGGTTTGCGCCTGGTGCCCAATTCGCGCAAGGCGCTGGCCGGTGAGGAGCCGATCGGTCTGGGACCGACCGAGTTCCGTTTGCTGCATTTCCTGATGACCCACGCCGAGCGCGTCCATAGCCGTGGCCAGTTGCTCGATTACGTCTGGGGCGGGCGTTCGCACATCGAGGAGCGGACGGTTGACGTGCATATCCGTCGCCTGCGCAGCGTTCTCGAAAACCACGCGCTGGACGGCATGGTGCAGACCGTGCGCGGCATGGGCTATCGCTTCTCGATTACGCCGGATGGCAACTGAACAGACTTTTTGATTTTGGCCCGAAATTCCGGTTGACCGTGGGATTGGTCTGGAAAGCCGCTCAGCTTCCCTGCATCCGACGGTAATGCGCGACGACCAGCGGCACGTAGCGCCGTGTTTCGGCGTAGGGCGGCAGGCGGCGACCATGGCGGATGACAGCGTTTTCGCCGGCGTTGTAGGCGGCCAGCGCCAGTTCCAGATTGTTGTCGAACATGGCGAGCAGATCGCGCAGGTAGCGGGCGCCGGCGCGGATGTTTTCGCCGGGGTCGAGCAGGTTGACCGTGCCGTAGCGTTTGGCTGTGCCGGGCAAAAGTTGCATCAGGCCGGTCGCCCCCTTCGGTGAAACGGCACCCTGGTTGTAGCCTGATTCGACGGTAATCACCGCATGCAGCAGCTTGGCGTCGACGCCTGTGTCACTGCTGGCGCGCAAGACCGAATCGTGAAACGGCCGCTGGCCGTAGGGCAGGGCGAGGACGCCGCGCGGTGCGCGCAAGGCGGTGCGGGCCGGTTCGAAGCGGTCGGCCAGCACCAGTCGGTAGCGCTTGTCGTCGGGGATGTTGCTCAGGTGCTCGACACCATCGTCGTCAACAAAGCCGAAAATGCCGCCGACCGCCTGCGCCGGCAGCGGAGCAAGTGCGGTAAGGGCAAGGCAGAAGAGGGCTGAGTTGAAGCGCATGGTCGAATGATAGTCCAGTTGTCCGCCCAGCTTAAACCGCATGTGTTACCGGAAATTGACCAGCCCGATGACCAGGCTCAGCTAGCGCTGCGTCATGGTCGTGTAACGCAGCTTGCATAGTATTATTGTCCGGATACTTAATCTCCTTTGGCGAACCCGTGTTGCACAAACTAATTTCCCGAGTCCTTGGCCGCCTTTTTGCACCCGGTGCCGTTTCCCGGATGCGCCAGCGCGGATTTACGCTGCTTGAATTGCTTGTTGTCATGGTCATCATCGGCCTGCTCGCCGGCTATGTCGGGCCGAAGTATTTTTCGCAGATCGGCAAATCGGAAATCAAGGCGACGCGAGCCCAGATCGACGGCCTTGAAAAGGCCCTCGACCAGTATCGTCTCGATGTCGGTCGCTACCCCAATACCGAGCAGGGACTGGCCGCGCTGACCAAGCGTCCGGCTGGCGAGAGCCGCTGGCAGGGCCCCTACCTCAAGAAGGAGGTGCCGGCTGATCCGTGGGGTGCTGCCTACCAGTACGCCCAGCCTGGAGAACACGGCGACTTCGATCTCTTCTCCTTCGGCAAGGATGGCAAGGCCGGCGGCGAGGACGAAAACGCCGATATCACCAACTGGTGAGTCGCGGCTGACAATGGATTACGACGTGATGGCCGTCTTTCCCGGTCGGGGTGTTTGCCGACTGACGGTCGCGGCCGAATCACCTGAACTGCTTGCCGCAGCGCCAGCCTTGCAGGGCGGCGTCATCGTCTCGTCGCGGCCGCTTGGCCAGCGCAGCGGGCGGGCGCGCGGCGGCAAGTTCCCGCTGCCGCTATTCACCCGGCAGATGCTCTCGCTGCTCAAGGCTGGCCTGACCGTGGTCGAAGGCCTGGAGACCCTGTCCGAGCAGGACCAGGGTTCGGCGACCTCCGATGTCCTGAGCCGTTTGCTCGGCCACCTGCGTGAAGGGCAGTCGCTGTCGACGGCCATGCAGCACCATCCCGAGGCTTTTCCCGATCTTTATGTGGCGACGGTCAGGGCCAGCGAACGCACCGGCGACATGCCCGAAGCCTTGCAGCGCTACATCGTCTTCCACGAAAAAGTGGCCGACCTCAAGAAGAAGATCGTCAGCGCGGCCATCTACCCGGTCTTGCTGATGTCGGTCGGGGCGATTGTCACGCTCTTTCTGCTTGGCTACGTCGTGCCGCGCTTTGCCCTGGTTTTTGCCGATAGCGGGCGTGACCCGGAAGGGCTGTCGAGCCTGCTTTTCGCCTGGGGCGGCTTCATCAACAACCACGCTGCCGGGCTGGCGATCGGTGTGGCGCTGGGCATTGCCGGTCTGGTCGGCCTCTTTTCGCTGCCGCCGGTGCGTGCTGCCGTCGCCCGCGCCGCCTGGAGCGTACCGGCCCTCGGCGAGCGCATCCGCTTGATCTTCCTGGCCCGTTTTTACCGGACCACCGGCATGCTGCTGCGCGCCGGCATTCCGCTCAAAACGACGCTCGGTATGGTCGCCGATATTTTGCCCGTGGCGCTGCGCCCCGGCTTGCTACAGGCGGTGGCCGACATCGAACAGGGGCGGCCATTTTCGCAGGCCGCCGAACGGGGTGGCCTGACCACGCCGGTGGCGCTGCGCATGATCGCCGTCGGCGAGCGCAGCGGCCAGCTCGGCGACATGATGGAAGCTGTCGCCACCTTTTACGACGAGGAAATCAACCGCCTTGTCGACATGTTCACCCGACTCTTCGAGCCCTTGCTGATGGCGGTCATCGGCGGCGTCATCGGCGGCATCGTGCTGCTGCTGTACATGCCGATCTTCGAACTGGCCGGCAATTTTCAGTAGGATAGGCGATGAACTCACCCAGGGAGGCGCACTTGTCGATGGAACGCCAGGAACACGATGTCCTGCTCGGCGAGGCATGCCAGCTGGCAGCGGCCGGTCGTGGCCTGCCGGCCGTGATGGCGGCCCTGCAAGCCGATTTTGCCCAGAGCGAAGAGGCGGCCGGCGAATTGACGGCCCTGGCCTTCGGCCTCAATGCGATCAGTCTGGCCGAGCTTTCCGAACACTCGCTGGCCCTGTCGCTGGCGCCGTTTGCCGAATTCATCCGGCGTCAGGCGCTGGTCCTCGAAGCTGGCGATGCCTACCTGATCGCCACGCCCAATCCCTTCGACGTCACCGTGCGCGACTGGCTGGAAGGCCTGGTGCCGCTCGGCAAGCAGCTGCACTGGCGCCTGGCGCCGCCGTCGGTTTTAACTGCCTTCCTGGCCCGCGAAGAAACCCGGGTCCGGGCGCTCGACGGCAGCCTGAGCGGCGAGGGCGGCCAGATCGCCATCGGTTCGGTGGCCGAAGACCTCTCGCTGCAACGCATTTCGGAAGATGGCAGCGCTGTTGTCCGTCTCCTGCGGTCGACCCTGCATGATGGCCTGAAAGCCGGGGCCAGCGATATCCACGTCGAGGCCAACAATCGCGGCCTGGCCATCAAGTACCGCATCGACGGCGTGCTCAATTACGCCGGGTCGATTGACGGAACCGATACCGCCGAACAGATGATTTCCCGCGTCAAGGTGCTTTCCGAGCTGGATATCTCCGAACGCCGCGTACCGCAGGACGGCCGCTTCAAGGTCAGCTGGCAGGACCGCGAGATCGATATCCGCGTCTCCATCATGCCGAGCATCTGGGGCGAGGATGCCGTGTTGCGCGTGCTCGACAAGCAGGCGCTGACCGATCATCTGCAGGGCCTGCGCCTTGACGCCATGGGCTTCGACGCCGACATCATGGCGCGCATCCGCCGGTTGTCCAGCGAACCCTACGGCATGGTGCTGGTGACCGGCCCGACCGGTTCCGGCAAGACGACCACGCTCTACGCAGCACTGACTGAAATCAATGACGGCAAAGACAAGATCATCACCATCGAAGATCCGGTCGAGTACCAGCTTTCCGGCGTCTTGCAGATCCCGGTCAACGAGAAAAAGGGCCTGACTTTCGCCCGCGGCCTGCGCTCCATCCTGCGTCACGACCCGGACAAGATCATGGTCGGCGAAATCCGCGACTCCGAAACGGCGCAGATTGCCGTCCAGGCCGCGCTGACTGGCCACCTGGTGTTCACCACGGTGCACGCCAACAATGTTTTCGACGTCATCGGCCGCTTTTTGCATATGGAAGTCGACCCGTACAACCTCGTTTCGGCGCTCAACGGTGTTGTCGCCCAACGCTTGATCCGCACCCTGTGCCCGGCCTGCATGCAGCCGACGACACAGACCGGCGAAGAACTGACCGACGCCGATATCGGCACGGTGGCCGGTACCGACTGGAAATTCCGCCGCGCAGTCGGCTGCGGTACCTGCCGTGGCACCGGCTATCGCGGTCGCAAGGCCATCGCCGAACTGCTCGTCCTCAACGATGAAATCCGCGAACTGATCATCAGCCGCGCCCCGATCCGCCAACTCAAGGAAGCGGCCCGCCGTAACGGCACCCGCTCACTGCGCGAAAGCGCCCTCGACCTCGTTCGCGACGGGATAACCAGCCTGGAAGAAGCCAACCGTGTCACTTTCGTGGCTTGACCGCCTGACCCTCTTCGTTCACCCGCAGCGCGTCGTTCTCGAACGGCAACCGTGGCGCGGTGCGCTGTCCCGACAATCGGCCGAGGTGGTGCCGCCGGCCACCGGCGAAGCCGACTGGCAGCCGGTGCTGGCCGCTGCCGAGGCCTCGCTCAAGACCGCCGGCCAGGGTGCTGCCTTGCGCATCATCGTCGCCGACCATCTGGTCCGCTACACCTTGCTGCCGTGGAGCGAGATGCTGACCGGCAAGGCGGCCCGACTGGACATGGCCCGCGCCCTGTTCCGCAACGCACTGGGCGAGCGGGCGGCGGCGCTGGACATTACGCTCGACCGTCCGGCCTTCGGCAAGAACGGCATTGCCGCCGGTATCGATCGCCAATTGCTGGTTGGCCTGCGCGCTGCCGCCAGGGCGCAGCGGTTGCGCCTGATCAGCCTGCAGCCGCGCTTGATCGCCGAACTGGCGGCCCAGCAAAAACAACTCAACGATGGCTGGCTGGCCTGCCTCGACCTCGGCTGGCTGACCCTGGCCGGCGTGCGCGACGGCGAGCTTGCCAGCCTGCACAATCACCGCGCCAGTACGACGGAGCCGGCCATTCTGGCGGGTGAGCTGGGCGGCTTGCTGGCCGCCGAGTCTGCCACGGTCAACGGGAAAAAAGTGCTGATTTCAACCTCTGCCGTTACTGCCCCCAAGCTCGCCGGGGGCTGGGAAACTACGCTGGTCACCCCTGTCGCCGGAGGCGCCCATGCGTGATCTCGGCCTTGATTTTCAGCCGCGCCGTCCCGGCCTGCTGACAGTTGTTCTGCTCCTCGCCGGCGTGCTGCTTTGCGCCGACGCCTGGCTCGAGGACCGCACGCTGCTCAGCCAGCAGGAAGAAGTCGAAGCCAGACTGGCCCAGGCCAAGCGCCGGGCCGACCGGGTCGATGCCGGCCGCCGCGACAGCCGTCCGGAAAACGTCTTTTCGGCCGAAGAAGGCAAAACCCTGCGCCAGACCATCGGCCTCATCCGCATCGACTGGGAAAAGCTCTACCGCAGCATCGACGCGGCAACCGGTGAGGACGTCGCCTTGCTCGCCATCCGCCCCAGCGCGGCCGGCAAGGCGGTGCAGATTTCCGGCGAGGCCCGCAACATGGCAGCAGCGCTGGCCTTTGTCGAAGCCCTGCGCCGCGAACCGCTGGACAAGGCCGTGCTGCTCTCGCACCAGATCAAGGCAAGCGACCCGCAACAACCCATCCTCTTCGAGATTGCCGCTACATGGCTGACCGGTTCCTGAACCTCCTGCTTGCCCGCCTGCGCTTTGCCGCGGCCAATTTGCCGGTGCTGCCGCTGATCGCCTTTTTGCTGGTCGTTGCCGCAGCGCTGACCCACATTGTCGTGTTGCCCGGCCGTGAAGCGGCCATCGAGGAAGGCGAGCGTCGTCTGGCCAGCCTCGAACGCAGCGCCCGCCGCGCTGCGATGGAAAGCCAGACCGAGCGCGTGACGCCGGAAGACACGCGGCAGCGTCTGCTCGACCGTTTCCCGAGCGAGGATCAGCTCAATGCTGAGCTTGGCAGCCTGCTTGAACTGGCGAGCAAGGAAGGCCTCCAAATTCCGACCGGCGACTATCGCCTGGTGCCGGGCAAGGATGGCCTTTTTGACCGCTACGTGCTGAACCTGCCGGTCAAGGGCAGCTACCAGACCATACGCCGCTACGTGGCGGCGGTGCGCCAGGAATTCCCCGATCTGGCCGTCGAGGACATCAGCCTGCGCCGCGAAAACATTGGCAGCGCTGACGTCGAGGCGCAATTGCGGTTCATCCTCTTCGGCCGGAGGAAGGCGGCATGACGCCGAAACAACGGTGGATCATTCTCGGCGGCCTGCTCTCGGCCACCCTCGTCGCCGGCTACATGATTGACGACGAACCGGTGCCGGAAAAGAGCAAGCGCAAGGGCAGCGTCGCCAGCAAATCAGCGGCTTCGTCGTCGGCGGAAGGTCGGCGGGTCGGGGCGAAGGAACGAGTGGCCGAACTGACTGCCGCCCCGCTCAGTTTTCCCGAGCCGGCGCCGCTCGATGAGGGCAAGGCGGAGGAGGGCACCAAGCTCATCGACCCCTTCCGCAACAAGAGCTGGTACGTCGCACCGCCGCCACCCAAACCGCCCAAGCCAACGGCCCCGCCGCTGCCTTTCCAGTATCTAGGCAAGCTCAACGAGGCGGGCGAAACGCGGGTCTTCCTCAACCATCAGGGCAAGCACATCATTGCCAAGGTTGGCGATGTCATCAATGGCACGTACAGCGTCGAGGAAATTTCCGGCGGGCAGATGACTTTTCTCTACCAGCCGCTGAATGAAAAGCAGATGCTGGGGATCGGCTCCGACAAGTAAGGCGGCGCCGTGCTGAAACTGGTTGTTTCGCTGCTTTTTGTGCGTCCATCAAACCCCTCCCGGCCTCCCCTTATCAGGGGAGGAGCACACCCAAACCGCGCGCGATCAAGCTCCCTCCCCTGATAAGGGGAGGGCTGGGGAGGGGTTTGGAAGCTTACTTCGCCTGGCGCCTACGGGCGGTAAAGCCGATCAGGCCAAGACCTGCCATGAGCATGGCCCACGACTCCGGTTCCGGCACCGGCGCCGTGTAGCCGGCGAGGTCGGTGGCGCTGACCTTGTAGGCGTGCAGGACGCCGGGCAGCAGCTTGTAGTCGCTATTAAGCGTGGCACCAGTTGCGTCGGCGGTGTTGACGCAGCCGGTGGTCTGGCCGAGCGGGCACTGGATCGAAGTGGCGTACGGATCAGCATCGTTGAAGCGGAAATAGACGTCGAACTGCGTGCCTGAACCATTCTGCGTGACGCTGTAATCGTTGTCGGTACCAGCCAGCATCAGGAAGCTGCCGTCAGCCAGTTTCGGTCCGATGGTCAGTCCTTCCCATTTTTCCGGCGACTTGTTGCCGAGGGCAGACAGGGTGTCGGCGTCGAGGTCGAGGATCTGGCCAGACTTGATGACTTTTGTATATGCCGCGCCAGAGTCGAGATCGATGTTGCTGACATCGGTCGCGCCGGTCAGGTCGATCTTGTAAACCTCCTTGTCGGCCGTCGCCAGGGCGGCGCCGACGCCGATGCCGCGGTTGTTGCGTTCGAGTACGTAGAACTCGTGGTCATTGATGGCGACCAGCGACGAGATGCCTTGCCCTTGGCCGGAGCGCTTCATGTCGTAAGCGTATTGGCCGACGGCGTTGCCGGTTTCGATGTCGAACTTGACGATGCGATTGACGCTGCCATTGCCGCCGCCTTCGTCGAGCATGGCGCTTTGCAACATGGCATAGGCGTACTTGCCGTCCGGGGTGATGGCCAGGCCTTCGAAGCCGCGATTGGTCCGCTTGCCGGCCGTGTTGCCGGCATCGCTGGCGTAGTTTGGAATGCCGCTGACCGTATTGCGCGGCACCAGATTGGCCGGTGTGGCGAAGGTGCGGAGCAGATTGCCGTTGCGGTCGAATTCACGCACCGACGGGCCGTACTCGTCGGAAACCAGGAAGTTGCCGGTCTTCGGATTGACGACGAAACCTTCGGGGTCCATCGACAGGCCGAGCGTGCTGGTCGGGCTCGGGGCAATACCGTTGAGCGAGCTGCCGGCATTGTTGAAAACGATGGTTTGCTTGATCTGGAAATTGGAGATGGCGCCGGTGTTGTAATCGACATCAAGCGAGAAGCGCTGGACGCGGGTGTCGTAGCTCAGCGTGCCGCCGCCCGGGCCGCGGTCGGACAGTCCCCACCACTCGTTGCGGTTGGTGTCGTAGTAAATGTCGGAGAAATAGCCGACGCGGCCGTTGTTGACCGTCGTGCCGCCGGACAGGTCGAGCATGCCGCCATCGAGCGTCAGGCCGTTGACGAAAGTTGGGGCGGCCTGGGCGGCGCCGGCGAACAAAATGCTCAGTAATGCGATTGTTGGTTTGAGTTTCATGATCTCTTCGTGAGGTTGGGTGTTGTCGAAAGTTGGATCGCCGGAAATTGAATGGGCGCTACCAGATGGTGGCGCCTTGCCTCGTTTTTGCGCCGGCATTCCCACGCGCCTGACTCTATGTCTGTTTTGTTTCTGGCATATGACAAAAGGCGTCATGGTGAATGAGCTGGTCATTTTTTGGCCAGGCTTATAAGGGTTTTCCATACCCATTTTTCATTGGTTGGCGGCTTGCGGGTGTATTAGGATGTCATGCGGATGACTGCCACGGTCAACCGGAAATTTCCCCCAAAATCAAAAGGAGACAAAACATGAAAAGACCAAATGTTGCGCCGTCGTTGCCGGCCGTTCGCTGCCTCAGCGCACTGATCATGCTGCTTGGCGCCGGTGCTGCCCAGGCTGACCGGTGCGCCAGTCTGATCCAGGCTTTCGGCAGCCAGTTGGCCGATGTCAGCTGCGTCGACAGCGCCGACCTGACCACGGCCAACCCGGCGACAACCCCGGCCAACAACTCGCTGCCCGGCTTGCCGCCGTTCGCCTTCACCCCGCAGACCGACCGCGCGACGATTTCGCCCGATGCCGCCAATCGCCCGCCGATCACCGCCGTAGTCCCCGGCGTCCAGCTCAACGCGCGGATCGCCAGCGACCCGACCGGCCAGGCCCGCTTCCTGTTGCGGCTGCCGGCGAAATGGAACGGTCGCCTTGTTGTCGCCGGTGCCTCCGGCACCCGCAGCGAGTTCAACGGCGACTTCGCCTGGAGCGATTACGTCGTCCAGAAAGGTTACGCCTACGCCTCGCAGAACAAGGGCGTGCTCAACCTGAAGTTCAGCGACGCCAGCGACCCGCTGGCCTGCCGCCTCAACCCCACTTCGCCGCTGTGGGTCCAGTTTTACGACAACGGCCCGGGCCAGGAATTCACCCGCTGGCGCGACTACATGGTGCTCGCCTCCAAGCTCGCCCACAAAGGCGCGGCAGCCAATTACGGAAAAGCGCCGCGCTACACCTACGCGGTCGGCACCTCGAACGGCGCCTACCAGGTCCGACGTGCGGTTGAGTCAGCGCCGGAATGGTTCGATGGCGGCGTCGATTGGGAAGGCACTTTCGTCGACGAAAACGCCCCCAACCTGCTGACCGATCTGCCGGCGGCCGTCCTCAACTTCCCCGATTACGTCGCCGGCGGCATGAGTTCGACCAGCACCGCCGCCAAAAACATCCGCGGCGCCGGCTATCCGCCCGATCTGGGCACTGGCGCCACCTCGCTGTGGTCGATGAATTCCGCTTCGTTCTGGGAAGTCACGCTGTGCCAGTGGCAGAAGCGCCTCGATCCGACCTACGACACCTACGGCAGCGGACCGCAGAACTACAACTACTTCGCTCGTCTGCCGGTTTCCAATGCCGACGACAACGTTGCCGATTTCGCCACCACCGGCCGCATCCAGCGTCCGCTGATCACCGTCGCCGGCACCATGGACGCGCTGCTGCCGATCGATCACCATGCCCGCGCCTACGCCCGCAAGGTGGCGGCCAGCGGTAGCGAGCGGATCGATGACGACGACCATCATCGGCGCCATCACCATCACCATGATCGCAACCCGGCCTACCGGCTCTACGAAGTGCAGAACGGCAACCATATCGAAACCTACAAGCTGACCCTGCCGCAACTGGAGTTCATCCAGCCGCATGCCCAGCGCGCTTTCGATCTGCTGGTCAGCCACGTCGAGCACGGCAAGGCGCTGCCGCCTGACCAGTGCATAGCACGTGGCACCGCCATCGCCGATGCGCCGGTCCAGCCAGGTCATTGCGCCGAACTGCTGGCCCCCTGATCTGACGCCGCCTTTCCTGGCGGCAAGCTCAGCGGCCCATTCTTCCATTGGAAGAATGGGCCGTTTTGCAATCTATCGTCATATTTATTTCACCGAGGGGTAACGGGGAAGCACTATATTTCAGTTGCTTGAGTGAAGGAGAACCCCATGACGCGTGATGAAATGATCCGATTGCTGGTGCTTGACCGCCTTGAATACCGCGATGATCAGGCGCGCTACCTGCACCTTCAGGGGGTGCTCGAAAACGGTTTCCGTGGCTTCAAAAAGCTGTCGGATCACGAGCTGTCGGCTGAGATTCAGGCGCTCGGGCTGGACCGTCGATTCGATACTGCGGATGGCCTGGATGATGACCTCGACGCTTTTGCCGACGACAACCTGTTCGACTCCAGCCTGTCGGTTGGCCACGTGTTCATTTTGAAGCAGTCGGCCGACTTCTCGCAGTAAGCCGCTACTTGCCCCGCCACGCGGCGATGCCCGCGAAACCCGGCGGCGCTCCTCGCGCATTACCCTGACATTTTTACGCAATGCTGTTGTAATTCTTCGGTGCTAGGCTGAGCTACCTTCATCTCTTCCAGGCTGGCGCCCATGACCACTCGCACTCCGACCCAACGTCGTCGTTTCCTCCGTAATTTCGCCATGGGCGGCGTCGCCGCCTCGGCTGGCAGCCTGCTGCCCTTGCGCGCCATGGCCCATGGTTTCGAAGCAGACGACCTGCAGTCCGACGAACTGCGCACGCTGGCCCACTTCCCGCATCGCCACAAGATCAGTTTCGAACACGGCGTGGCCAGTGGCGACCCGCTCGCCCGCAAGGTCATCCTCTGGACGCGCGTCACCAGCGAGCGTGGTGGCATCGTTCCGGTCAAGTGGGAAATGGCCCTCGACGCGGCATTCCGTCGCGTCGTCCGCGCCGGTATCGCGCTCACCGATGGCCGCAAGGATCACACCGTCAAGGTCGATGTCAGCGGCCTCAAGCCGGACACCGTCTATCACTATCGCTTCGCCGTCGGCCATACGGTTTCGCCGGCCGGTCGCACGCGCACCCTGCCGGTGGGCAGCGTCGCCCAGGTCAAGCTCGCCGTGTTCACCTGCTCCAACTTCCCGGCCGGTTATTTCCATGCCTACCGTGAAGCAGCGAAGCTCGAAGGCATCCATGCCGCCGTCCATCTCGGCGACTACATCTACGAATACGGCCGCGATGGCTACGCTTCGACCGATGCCGCCGCGCTCGGCCGTGAAGTGCTGCCGGCCGGTGAACTGCTGACGCTGGACGACTATCGCCAGCGCTACGCTCAGTACCACACCGATGCCGACCTCCAGGCCGTGCATGCCGCCATGCCCTTCATCAACGTCTGGGACGACCACGAGATCGCCAACGACACCTGGAAGGACGGCGCCGAGAACCATGATTCGGCGACCGAAGGCGAATTCACCGTCCGCCGTGCCGCCGCGTTGCAGGCTTTCCACGAATGGCTGCCGATTCGCACCCCGGACCCGCGTCGACCGCAGCAGATCAACCGCAGCTTCGCTTTCGGCAACCTGCTGGCTTTGCACATGCTCGACACCCGCGTCATCGCCCGCGACCAGCAAATGGAATACGCCAATTACTTCGGTAGCGACGGCAGCTTCGACGTTCAACGCTTTGCCGCTGATCTGGCCGATACCGACCGCCAGTTGCTTGGTGCCGAACAACTGCTCTGGCTGCAGGATCAACTCGCCGCTTCCGGCGCCACCTGGCAGATGCTCGGCCAGCAGGTGCTGATGGGCCGCATGAACATCCCGGCGCCGCTGGTCCTCGGCCAGATCAGCTTTTCCGCCTACTCGGCGCTGGTCTACAAGGCCCAGACGGCACCCGCCACGCTGACGCCGCAGGAGCAGTTCATCCTCGCCCAGCCGGCCATCCCCTACAACCTCGACGCCTGGGACGGCTACGCGATGGCCCGCGAAACGGTTCTGGCCATGGCCAGGGGGCTGAACAAGAACCTCGTCGTGCTGGCCGGCGACACCCACAACGCCTGGGCGAGCGATCTTGAGGACTACCAGGGCAACGCGGTCGGCGTCGAATTCGCCGTTGCATCCGTTTCGTCACCTGGTCTGGAAGAGTATTTCCCGAGCGAAAATCCGCTCGCCGTGGCCGCTGGCCTGGAAGCCATCATCGGCCCACTCAAGTACGCCAACACCGGCGACCGCGGTTACATGGTGGTCACCGCCACGCCGGGTGAGTGCCGTTGCGACTGGCGCTATGTCAGCACTGTCAAGGCAGAGGAGTACACGACGCTGGCTGGCAAATCCCTGCGTACCTTGCCCGGTGCGGCCAATCGCCGATTGATGGCGGTTTGATCGGAAAACTGAAATGCTCTCGAAATAATCAGTCCCTAGACTCGGTGCCATGGGCCAGCGCCACGCCGAGTCCTGTCCGATGCTCACCTCAACCCCAGCTAACGGAGCTCATCAATAATGTCGAACAATATTCAACGCACGGTGATCGCCAGCGCGCTCACCGCTATCTTTGCCCTTGGCGGCGCCCTGTCGGCCCAGGCCGCCGAACCGGTTGTGCAAGGTCCGGAGTCCGTCCAGGACTGGTACAACAACGGCCAGCGCTTCATCCATCACAGCAAGCATCTGCACGCCGAACATCGCCATGCCAAGAACGTCATCCTGTTCGTCGGTGACGGCATGGGCATCTCGACGCTGACCGCCGCGCGTATCCTCGAAGGTCAGCTCAATGCCAAGCCGGGCGAGGAAAACCGCCTTTCCTTCGAAAAATTCCCGTACGTCGCGCTCTCCAAGACCTACTCCTGGGATCAGCAAACCTCTGATTCCGCGCCGACGATGACCGCCATGATCACCGGCTACAAGGCCCGTGAAGGCCAGCTGTCGGTCAATCACCTGACGCCGCGCGGTGAGTGCTCCGCCGCTGTGATCGCCGCCAATTCGCTGCCGACCATGCTCGAACAGGCTGCCGCCGCTGGCAAGGCGACCGGCGTCGTGTCCACCGCCCGCATCACCCACGCTACCCCTGCCGCTACCTATTCGCACACCGCCGTGCGCGACTGGGAAGCCGATTCCAATATCCCGGCCTCCTGCGGCACGACCGGCGTGGTCAAGGATATCGCCCGTCAGCTGATTGAAGTTTCGCCGGTCGTCAAGCACAGCCTCAAGGTTGCTCTCGGTGGCGGTCGCACCTACTTCATGCCGAAAACCGCCTTCGACCCGGAATACACGACGACCAAGGGTCGCCGTAACGACGGTCGCGACCTGACCGCCGAATGGGTCAGCACGCGTGGCGCCAAGGCTGCCTACGCCTGGAACAAGGTTCAGTTCGACGCTGCCAACCCGGCAACGACTGACTATCTGCTCGGCCTCTTCGAGCCGTCGCACGTCCAGTACGAAGCCGATCGCGCCAACGACCCGGCCGGCGAGCCTTCGCTGACCGAGATGACCGAGAAGTCGATCAAGATGCTGGAGAAGAGCCGCAAGGGTTTCTTCCTGCACGTTGAAGGCGGCCGCATCGACCACGCTCACCACGCTGGCAACGCCAATCGCGCCCTGCTCGACACCATCGAACTGGCCAAGGCCGTCAAGAAGGCCTACGAGATGACCGATCCGGAAGAGACGCTGATCATCGTCACGGCCGACCACAGCCACGTGTTCACCATCGCCGGTTACCCGCATCGCGGCAACGACATCCTTGGCCTGACCAAGGAAGTGCCGGCTGTCGATGGCAACCCGACTGCCCCGAGCAAGGCGGGCGATGGCCTGCCCTACACCACGCTGGGTTACCAGAATGGCCCGGGTGCGGTCAGCGGCGCCCGTGCCGACCTGACCAGCGTCGATACCACCGCCCTCGGCTACCTACAGCAAGCCGTTGTGCCGATGGGTTCGGAAACGCACGCCGGTGAAGATGTCGCCATCTACGCCACTGGCCCGAAGGCCCATCTGGTTCATGGTTCGATGGAACAAAACTGGATCTACCACGTCATGAAGGAAGCCTTCGGCTTCTGATGCTGGATCTGGGTGGCGGCTTGGTCGCCACCCAAACTGACGTGATGAAATACCGGAGCGCCTGCGGGCGCTCTACTCGTTTGATGAGGAATCCTGCGGTGAACGCCAAAAATAGCCCGATTTTCGCCAGCCTGTTGCTGGCTCTTTTGCTTTCCGGCCATGTTGTGGCTAATGAAGCGCACCACGATCATGCCGCACCGGTCGCCAAAATGACTGCGGCCCAACAAGTTGTCCTGCTTCCCGTTGCCGCCCGCTTCGACCTCAAGGTGAACCAGACCCAAACCGACTGGTATCTCTGGCGTGAAGCTGACAGTATCGAAACGGCCAATGCCGCCGTCGGCCAGAACGATATCTGGCACCGCGTCAGAGGTAACGAATACAACTACCGCCGCGTTTTCCACAAGGACCAGCGCGTCGTCGACTACACCGCCGGTGAAATCAAGACCCGCCACGCCGAACCTGACTGGTCGAAACTCGCCTCGGTGATCTCGCCGCAACTGCTGCAAGAACTCAAGCGCGGCACCAGCAAGACCCTGTTCGGCGAGAAGGCCGTGCGCTATACCGGCAAGGTCGGCGGCCAGAGCATTGATCTGTGGTGGCTGGAAAGGTCACAGCTCCCGGCCAGCCTGCAAATGATCCGAACCGGTCAGCGCATGACCCTTGCCCTGAAAGAACTGCACAGCAAGGCGCCCGCCGCCTGGCCACGCGCCACCGAAGAGAGGATCGCAGATTACGGGCTGATCGATGCCGCCGATTTCGGCGACATGGAAAGTGATCCTTTTGTCGCCCGCGTCATGCGCCAGGATGGTCACAGTCATACGCATTGATCTGAAGCGGCGGCAGACTATCCTGTTTTTTGCCGCCACCCTGACTGTCCTGCCCGCAGGCTATGGCGCAGAGATGGAAATCTACGTCACCACGGGGCCTGACGGGGTCGAGATATTCTCGAACTTGCCCCGTGGCCCAGTAGCGCAAGCGGGCTTGGCAACGGAGAAGGGAAAGGCGGTCAGCGCCCTGTCGGTGCAGCCTTCCACCGCCCGGTGGCAAGTCACGGAGGCGTCGAATGTGCTGGAATCTGCGGGCAGTGAGGCGGTAGAGGCAGGCAAGTCTTTTTTGCTGGACGATTGAGTGCGCACTGGATTTCGATAGTCCGCCAAGAATGGTCGATAGATGCGCTGGCCATGCCGCTAGACCTTGTATTTCCTGGTCACCGAATATGAAAAGTATGGCTTTGTCCTGGTGAACATTGTCGGCAAGCGTGTACTGGATCAGGAATTTTTCTGCGCGAGAAATTCATCAATCAGTCGAATGAGCACTTCTTCCTCATCCCCGTCATCTAAGCCAAGTAGTTCAGCGACAAGCCTGACCTTGTCCTGACTCACTCGACGCCGAGCCGATGTGATTTGATCTGGTTCGGGAAGCTCTTCCCTCGGCGGGATACCGGCTGCCGACGCTCGATCCGATGTGACTGGCTCAATCGCAGACTCCTCAGCGCCGGCGTCAGATACAACGCCTACCTTCTTTTTTCGACCAGCGGAAACTTCCGAAAGGGCGGTATCGACTATTTTCTTCGAGACCTTTTCACCCTCAGGTAATTGCTCTATCTGGCCGATCAAGACTTCTGCCTTGGCCTCGTCTTTTTTGGATAGCTTTTCGAGCTGAACGGCAGCGCCCGTGCTGGAAATCTTGCCGGCGTCGAGGAGGGCAGTGACCTTCCCGGACAGATTAGCGGCGGCTGTTGCCTGGGCCAGCCAGGTCGGGGCGCGCCCAAAATGCTGAGCCGCCTCTTCCGGCGACTCGAAACGCTCGGCGATGGCCTGGATTGCGTTGGCCATATCGCGCGGCTCCAGCGCAGAACGCACGCCAAGGCCGATGTTTTCAAAAACCTGAACTTCAAGTGTTTCATTGGGCGCGCAGGCGCGAACGATAACGGGCACCGTCTTCTCGCCAGCCAGGAGCGCAGCCTGGCGGCGCCGCTCACCGACGACGACCGTATAGCGGCCATTCGCATTGGCCGGCCTGACCAGCAGCGGGTGGATTACCCCCATTTTCTGAATTGAATTGGCCAGCCCCTTGAGATTGCCTTCATCGATATTCTGTCGGGCGTGCTGTGGATCGGCTTCGATCAATGCGATATCGACGATTTGAAAATCGGATGAACTGTCTTTGAACGCCATGGCCATTTTCTTTGAAATACAGGGATAAAAAGCAAAAAGCCCCAGCAATCGAACTCTGGGGC
The DNA here is from genome assembly GCA_049304775.1 of Ferribacterium limneticum. Classification (GTDB taxonomy): domain Bacteria; phylum Pseudomonadota; class Gammaproteobacteria; order Burkholderiales; family Rhodocyclaceae; genus Azonexus; species Azonexus limneticus_C. The sequence continues at coordinate 76,221 of JBAQOL010000038.1, read as the reverse complement.
TTTTTCCGAAGCGTGGTGATTACTTCTGGGCGACGGCCGCCTTGAAGTTGGTGCCCGCGGAGAACTTCGGTACGGTGGTCGCAGCGATCGAGAGTTTTTCGCCGGTCTTGGGATTTTTGCCTTCACGGGCGGCACGTGCCGATGCCTTGAAGGTACCGAAACCGATAAGGGAAACGGAGTCCCCATTGGCCACGGCATCGACAATGGCACCGGTCACCGCGTCAAGGGCTTTGGCTGCGTCAGCCTTGGTCAGGCCGGCTTCTTCAGCGATGGTGTCGATCAGTTCGGATTTGTTCATGTTCATTCCTTGGTTTAGTCAGAGGGGGCAATGGGCACGCAACACCAGTGCGCCGGAAGGGGCGCAATTTTAGGGCTTTTCGTGTTCGAAGCAAGACTAACTTTGGCTGGCTGTCAAAACCACCGGGAAAATCTGCTGTGGGCAATGTCAGCGACGGGAAGGCTGCCTGCTACGAGTACGTCCTGCTGGTTTATGCGGCACGCGGTGTGTCCGCGATATCCGGTAGGGGGAGATCCCCGTGCTTATCCCCATTTTCTGTGGATAAGCTTGGGGGCAGGTGCGGGGTTGATGCGCTAAGGTACTGTAGTAAAAACGGTTTGTATCGTTTGCCCAATTAACGGGCTGTACGCTCAGTTGCAGTAGATTCCCTGCAGCATGCTGATGATTCTCGCGTGGCTGCAGGTTGGCGATGGCGTAGTAAACGCGGAGGTTTCCTTGGGCGACTTGCTCAGCCGCGGATCGAGTCAGGCAGTTTGTCCTGCACAAGCTTGAGCAGCGGAGCGAAAACTTTGGGTGTGCCGGCGATCAGATTGCCGGTTTCCAGATAGTTCGCGTCGCCGCGCAGGTCGCTGACAAGGCCGCCAGCTTCCGAAATCAGAAGGGCTCCCGCTGCCATATCCCACGGCGAAAGTCCGAATTCCCAAAAACCGTCGTAACGGCCGCAGGCAACGTAGGCCAGGTCAAGCGAGGCCGCACCGGGGCGACGTTGACCGGCTGTCTTCTGGGCCAGTTCCTTGAAAATTGCGATGTAGGTATCGATGTGATCGAACATCCGGTACGGGAAACCGGTGCCGATCAGCGAGTCCTGCAGCTTGGTGCGTTTCGAGACGCGGATGCGGCGCTCGTTGAGGAAGGCACCGGCGCCTTTGCTGGCAGTAAAAAGTTCGTTGCGATTGGGGTCGAAAACGACGGCTTGCTCGATCATGCCGCCTTTGGACAAGGCGATTGAGACGGCATACTGCGGCATGCCGTGGATGAAGTTTGTCGTGCCATCTAGTGGATCGATGATCCACTGGTACTCTGCATCGTTGCTTCCCTTGCCGGCGGTCTGGCCGGACTCCTCTGCTAGAATGCCGTAGCTGGGATAGGCTTCCATCAGGACTTCGATGATCGCGGCCTCGGCGGCCTTGTCGACCTCGGTAACGAAGTCGTTGGGCTGCTTGGCGGTGACCTTGAGCAAATCCAGGTCGTTGGAAGCGCGATTGATGATCTGGCCAGCACGGCGCGCTGCCTTGATGGCGATATTCAGAGTTGGATGCATGAGCTTAAAGAGCTGACGGGTGGCCGAAGCCGCCCAATCTATATTTGAAAGACCGAATTTTACACCATGAACCCCGAAGTCCTGCTTTCACGTATCAGAGTGGTGCTGTGCCGAACCAGTCACCCAGGCAATATTGGCGCCGCAGCGCGCGCGATGAAGACAATGGGCTTGTCGAATCTCTATCTGGTTGAACCCAAGCAATTCCCGGATCCGGAGGCTGATGCGCGGGCGACGTCAGCGGTCGATATTCTGCAACGGGCAAAAATTACGTCTTCGCTGAAAGAGGCGCTGGTCGGAACATCATTTGTTGTTGCGCTGTCTGCGCGCCAGCGCGATATCGGGCCGGTGATCGGGGCGCCGCGCGAAACTGTGGCTCGTCTGATCGCCGAGGCAGGGCAGGGCGAGGTGGCGCTGGTCTTTGGCAATGAAACGGTCGGTCTGAGCAACGAAGAAATCCTGCATTGTCATGCTGCTGTGACGATTCCGACCAATCCCGAGTTCAGTTCCTTGAACCTTGGGTCGGCTGTTCAGGTGCTGAGCTACGAGTGCCGGATGGCAGCCTATGCCGAGCGGCCACCGATTATCGAACAGGGGGTGACCCCATTCGCTTCTCCGGCCGCAACCCATGATGAGGTGGAAGGGTTATATACCCATCTGGAAGCGGTAATGACCGATACCGGCTTTTTCAATCCGGAGCAGCCAGGACGCTTGCTACCGAAACTGCGCCGCCTGTTTGGCCGGGTTCGCCTGGAAAAGGACGAAATCAATATTCTGCGCGGCGTTCTGGCCTCCACCCAGGTCAAGACCGGGCACGGCCGCAAGAGCTGATCAAAGTCAGGCGAAGCTGCTACGCATCTCCGTTGCGAGCGCTTCGATTTCCGGCCGCAAGTGGCCATATTTTTCTTCAAGAAGACTCATTTCGGCGGGGATCTCCGGTTGGTCCTGCATCAGCCACTCGAAATGCCCGCCACTGAGCATGTTGGCGACGTAAATGATGTCGGTCAGATTGCGGATGCTTGTCGGTGTCGGTCGTACGTGATCGTGGTCGATCGTGGCTTCGACGATTTCCTCGGGTAAGCCCAGCGCATTGAGCAGGGAGACACCGATACTTTCGTGCCACTGGATGATCAGGTATCTGACGCTATCCGGCCGATGGCGCAGTTCTTCGTACTGAGTGGCGCGATAGAGCATGTAGAAGGCGCCGAGATCATGGATAAGACCAGCCAGCATGGCTTCATCCGGGTTCTGGCGGGTCATCCGGCGAGCCACAATATTGGCTGCGGCTGCGCTATTGATCGAATGCTCCCACAGCGAGTGGGTTATCTCAGAGAATTCGGCCATGCCCTTGGCACGCATCAACTGGGTCATGACAATTGACAAGGCTGCCGTTCGCACTGCGTTGAGCCCGAGTCTGGTGATGGCCGATTTCAGATCAACAAGTACACGCCCGTCAGGATTGAAGGCAACGGAATTCGCCAGATGGAGGAGTTTGGCGGAAATCAGTGGCTCGACGGCGACTGCGCGAGCGATGTTCGCAATGCTTTGTTCCGGGTCGTGCAGTACTTTGCGCAGACGCAAAACTGCGTCGAAATAGGTCGGGAAAACAACTTCGCCGGAAAGCTCCTGGGCAATATCGGCAAGCATCTGAAAGCGTTGCGATTTTAGCGCTTCGCCTTTCTTGTCCTGATCGTATTCTGAACTGGCAATTGTCATGGCCGTATTATTCAACAAAAACCCCGCCTTGTGGGCGGGGTTCATGTTTCGCTTCGGGCTTCTGGTGGGCAACGCAGGGCTCTAAGACACCCCGAAACTCACCTGACCAAGTACCCGGTTTTTCGGCGTAGCACTTCGTGAATTCAGCTTGGGCGTGCATTTTTGCAATTCCCGCAACCTGCCTTCGTGCCTTACGCCGATAAGCTCATTAGTTGCAGGCGTCTTTCAGACCCTTGCCAGCGCGGAATTTCGGCGACTTGGCGGCCTTGATTTCCAGCGTCTTGCCGGTGCGCGGGTTGCGGCCGGTGCGGGCGGCGCGCTCGCCGACGTAGAAAGTGCCGAAGCCGATCAGGTTGACTGTATCGCCGGCCTTGAGGGCACCCTTGATGGTTTCAACGGCGACATCCAGCGCGCGGCCGGCGGCAGCCTTGGAAATATCGGCTTGAGTAGCGATGGCGTCGATCAGTTCAGTCTTGTTCATTTACGTCCCCTAATGGATGGATTTGGAGTGGTGAAAACTTTGCGAGGACGGATTTATATATCTGGCGAAATCCTTGTGTCAAGCGGATTTTCGGGGAATTTCCAGATGGCTGAGCAGAGGAAAGGATGCCGGCGATAAGACGCCGGCATCCTTTCCTTGCAAATCAATGAGTAAGCACAGTTGCGGCTGCTGCCGCCTCGGTCGATGCCTGAACTGCAGAATCAGCAACCGCAGGCTCGGGAAGGGCTTCCGGCATGCGTTCGAGGGCTCGTTCAAGAACCTGGTCAATCCATTTGACCGGGACGATTTCAATCTTGTTCTTGATGTTGTCCGGGATCTCGGTGAGGTCCTTAACGTTCTCTTCCGGGATCAGTGCGGTCTTCAGTCCGCCGCGCACGGCAGCCAGCAATTTTTCCTTGAGGCCGCCGATAGCGAGTACTTCGCCGCGCAGGGTGATCTCTCCGGTCATGCAGACATCGCAACGAACCGGAATGCCGGTGTAGGACGATACCAGCGCTGTCGTCATGGCGCCGCCGGCAGAGGGTCCATCCTTGGGCGTGGCGCCTTCCGGAACGTGGATGTGGATGTCTGTCTTCTCAAAAGCCTCGTCCTTGATACCGAGGCGACGGGCGCGGGCGCGCACGACTGAGCGGGCAGCTTCAACCGATTCCTTCATGACATCACCGAGCGAGCCTGTGCGGATAATGTTCCCCTTGCCCGGCATGATGGCGCATTCGATAGTCAGCAATTCGCCACCGACTTCCGTCCAGGCTAGACCGGTCACTTGGCCGACCTGGTTTTCCTTTTCGGCCATGCCGAAGCTGTAGCGACGGACGCCAAGGAATTTATCCAGATTTCGGGCGTTGACCGCAAGCTTCGTATCGCGCTTCTTCAAAACCAGCGTTTTGACGACCTTGCGGCAGATTTTCGAGATTTCACGTTCGAGGGCACGCACGCCGGCTTCGCGAGTGTAATAACGGACGATGTCGCGAATTGCGCTGTCAGCGACGGCAATTTCGGTCTTCTTCAGGCCATTGTTCTTGATCTGCTTTGGCAGCAGATAGCGCATGGCGATATTGACCTTTTCGTCTTCCGTGTAGCCTGCCAGACGGATGACTTCCATCCGGTCGAGCAGGGCAGCCGGGATGTTCAGCGTATTGGCAGTGGCCACGAACATGACGTCGGATAGGTCGAAATCGACCTCGACGTAGTGATCTTGGAAGGTGTAATTCTGTTCCGGATCAAGCACTTCGAGCAGGGCGGACGAGGGGTCGCCACGGAAATCCTGGCCAAGCTTGTCGACTTCGTCGAGCAGGAACAGCGGATTGCGCACGCCAACCTTGGTCAGGCTGCTAAGAATCTTGCCCGGCATCGAGCCGATGTAGGTACGGCGATGGCCGCGGATTTCGGCTTCGTCACGCACGCCGCCCAGCGCCATGCGCACGAACTTGCGGTTCGTGGCCTTGGCGATGGATTGACCAAGCGAGGTCTTGCCAACACCGGGAGGGCCAACCAGGCACAGGATCGGCGCCTTGACCTTGTCTACCCGTTGCTGCACGGCGAGATATTCGACGATACGTTCCTTGACCTTCTCCAGCCCATAGTGATCGCTGTCGAGAATTTTTTCAGCTTCACGCAGATCCTTGCTGATCCGCGTTTTCTTGCGCCACGGCAGGCCGATCAGCGTTTCGATGAAATTGCGAACAACGGTAGCTTCGGCCGACATCGGGGACATCAGGCGCAGCTTCTTGAGCTCACCCTGCGCCTTGGCCAGACCTTCCTTGCTCATGCCGGCAGCGTTGATCTTCTTGTCGAGCTCCTCGAGGTCAGCACCTTCTTCACCTTCGCCGAGTTCCTTCTGGATGGCCTTGACTTGTTCGTTGAGGTAATACTCGCGCTGGCTCTTCTCCATCTGGCGCTTGACGCGGCCACGGATGCGCTTTTCGACCTGCAGGATGTCGATTTCGGCTTCGAGCTGGGAAAGCAAACGGTCGATGCGGTCGCGGATGCTTTCCATTTCCAGCACTTCCTGCTTCTGCTCGAGCTTGAGCGGCAGGTGGGCGGCGATGGTGTCGGCCAGGCGACCGGCATCCTCGATGCCAGCGATGGAGGAAAGCACCTCCGGCGGAATCTTCTTGTTCAGTTTGACGAACTGGTCGAACTGGGCGACCACGGCGCGGCGCATCGCCTCGATTTCGTGGTCTTCGACACCGGGTTGGGCCAGGGGCAGGGCGGTGGCCATGAAGACCGAGGACTGGACCTCAATGGCCTCAACGCGGGCGCGCTGGGTACCTTCGACCAGCACCTTGACGGTGCCGTCAGGCAGCTTGAGCATCTGCAGGATGTTGGCCATGCAGCCGATGCGATAGAGATCTTCCGGTTCCGGTTCGTCCTTGGCAGCTGATTTCTGGGCGACCAGCAGGATGTTCTTACCGGCTTCCATGGCCATTTCGAGCGCCTTGATGGATTTCGGGCGGCCGACGAAGAGCGGGATGACCATGTGTGGGAAGACGACGACATCGCGCAGCGGCAGCAGCGGCAGTTCGACGGTTTCCGGGAGCGTGTTGGGGTTCGACATTACGATGCCTTTGAAATAGGTATGTGCCCCCTACGTGGGGGCGGGGAACCGCAATTCAAGACCCGGCTCAGTTGGAGCCGGAAACCTTTGGCTGATCGGCGTAAATGAGCAGGGGCGGGGTGTCGCCGGTGATCATGTTTTCATCGATCACCACCTTTTCGACATTTTCCATGCCCGGGAGTTCGTACATCGTATCAAGTAGCGCGTGCTCCATGATCGAACGCAGGCCGCGTGCCCCGGTTTTACGTTCCAGTGCCTTTTTGGCGATGGCGGAAAGAGCGCCCGGACGAATTTCCAGTTCGACGTCTTCCATGTTGAACAGCTTCTGGTATTGCTTGACCAGCGCGTTCTTCGGTTCGGTCAGAATCTGGACGAGGGCATCCTCTTCCAGTTCCTGCAGCGTGGCGACTACCGGCAGGCGGCCGATCAGTTCGGGGATAAGACCGAACTTGATGAGATCTTCGGGTTCGGTTTCGAGCAGAATTTTGCCGACAGCCTTGCCGTCGTCCTTGCTCTTGACCTCGGCACCGAAGCCGATGCCACCCTTTTCGGAGCGCTTCTGGATGACCTTTTCCAGGCCGGCAAAGGCGCCACCGCAGATAAAGAGAATGTTGGTGGTATCGACCTGGACGAAGTCCTGATTTGGATGCTTCCGGCCACCCTGCGGCGGGATCGAGGCTGTCGTGCCTTCGATGAGCTTGAGCAGGGCCTGCTGAACGCCCTCACCGGAAACGTCGCGAGTAATCGAGGGGTTGTCCGACTTGCGGGAAATCTTGTCGATTTCGTCGATATAAACAATACCCTGCTGCGCCTTCTCGACGTCGTAGTCACACTTTTGCAGCAATTTCTGGATGATGTTCTCGACGTCCTCGCCGACGTAGCCGGCCTCGGTCAGCGTCGTCGCATCGGCCATGACGAAGGGAACATTGAGCAGGCGGGCCAGCGTCTGGGCGAGCAGGGTCTTGCCCGAGCCGGTCGGGCCGATGAGCAGGATGTTGCTCTTGGAGAGTTCAACCTCACCGGCGTTCTTGGCGCTATGGCGCAAACGCTTGTAATGGTTGTACACCGCCACGGCAAGAATGCGCTTGGCAACTTCCTGGCCGATCACATACTGGTCGAGGATGGAACTGATCTCGCGCGGCGTCGGCAGGTCGGAACGACCGGCCTTGGCCGCTTCTTCGGGCAATTCGTCGCGGATGATGTCGTTGCAGAGTGCGATGCACTCGTCACAGATGAACACCGACGGGCCGGCGATAAGCTTTTTGACTTCGTGCTGGCTCTTGCCGCAGAAGGAGCAGTAGAGCAGTTTTTCCGAGGTCCCTTTGGTCATCTGTAGCTCTCCGTTCAAGCCGCGTCGCGGCGGGTCAATACCTTGTCAATCAAACCGTATTCAGCTGCTTCAGTAGCCGAAAGGAAATTATCGCGGTCGGTGTCTTTTTCGATGCGCTCCAGCGGCTGGCCGCTGTGTTCGGCCATGATCCGGTTGAGGCGGTCACGAATGGACAGGATTTCCTTGGCGTGGATGGCGATATCCGAGGCCTGACCCTGGAAGCCGCCCAGCGGTTGGTGAATCATGACGCGGGAATTAGGCAGGGCGAAACGCTTGCCCTTGGCGCCGGCGTTGAGCAGGAAGGCGCCCATCGAGGCGGCCTGGCCGATACACAGCGTCGACACGTCGGGCTTGATGAACTGCATGGTGTCGTAGATCGACATGCCGGCCGTTACCGAGCCGCCCGGCGAGTTGATGTAGAAGTAGATGTCCTTGTCCGGATTTTCCGCTTCGAGGAACAGCAATTGGGCGACGACCAGATTGGCCGTGACGTCGTTGACAGGGCCGACAAGAAAGATCACCCGCTCCTTGAGGAGGCGCGAATAGATGTCGTACGCGCGTTCGCCGCGGCCGCTCTGCTCAACCACCATCGGGACCATGCCGAGTGCCTGTGGGTCCCAGTTGCTTGCGTTGTCGATATTCATGTCAGCCCTTTTGTGTTGCCGTTTCGTTACATTCAAGACTATTGTCGTTTTCGCGACAAGTCCGGATTACTGCTTTTGACCCATCAGTTCATCAAAAACTGCAGCCTTGTCGGTGACCTTGGCTTTGCCCAGGACCCAGGCAACCACGTTGTTTTCAATGGCGACGCCTTCAACTTCCTGAAGACGCTGCGGTTGAGCGTAATACCAGCGGATGACCTCTTCCGGATGCTCGTAGCTTTGGGCGTTTTCTTCGACCATCGCACGAACTTGTTCCGGTGTTGCCTGAAGCTTCTCCGTTTTTACAACCTCAGCAAGGATCAGGCCAAGTGTGACGCGACGCTTTGCCTGGTCGGCAAACCACTCTGGCTGGATCGGCATGTCCTTGACCTTCATGCCGCGCTGTTCCATGTCCTGGCGGGCCGCCTGCATCAGGCGCTGGATTTCCATATCGACCAGCGAGGTCGGCACGGAGATCGGGTTGGCCTTGATCAGGGCTTCCATGACCTGGTCCTTGAGCTTGCCTTCGATGCGGCGCTTCACTTCACGCTTGAGGTTGGTTTCGATCTCGGCACGCATCTTGGCCACGTCGCCGTCGGCGATGCCCATGCTGGTGGCGAATTCGGCGTTGAGTTCGGGCAGGACCGGGGCCTGCACCTGTTTGACGGTGACGTCAAACTGGACTGTCTGGCCAGCCAGGTCCTTGGCGTGGTAATCGGCCGGGAAGGCCAGGTCGAACGTCTTGGAGTCGCCAGCCTTGGCACCTTCGACGGCGTTTTCGAAATCGGGCAGCATCATGCCCTGGCCGAGGACGAACGGGTAATCCTTGGCTTCGCCACCGGCGAACGGCACGCCGTCCTTCTTGCCGAGGAAGTCGATAACGACGCGGTCTTCCTTGGCGGCGGCGCGGTCGGTATCTTCATAGGAGACGCGTTGCTTGCGCAGGATGTCGAGGGTCTTGTCGACTTCAGCGGGGCTGACTTCGAGGATCGGACGTTCGACTTCGGCGGTCGCCAGGTCGCCCGGGGTGAATTCCGGATAAACCTCGAAAATGGCCGAGAATTCGATATGCGTCGTGCTTTCGGTGGCCTTCGGCTCAATGCGTGGGTAACCGGCGACACGCATCTTCTTTTCGGTGACGGTTTCGCCGAAAACGCGGTCGAGTTCCTCGGACAGCACTTCGTGGCGAGCTTGGTCGCCATGCTGCTGCTTGACGATGCTGAACGGAACCTTGCCCGGGCGGAAGCCAGGTACCTTCATGTTCTTGCCCATGCGCTTCAGGCGCTGTTCCATGACTTTCTCGACATCGGCGATGGCGATGGCGAGGTCGATGCGGCGTTCAAGTTCGTTAGCTTGTGCAGTAGTTGCTTCCATGAGAGTTCCTTGTGACTTCGGAGCCGAAAAATAAAGCGGACAATAATATCACGGCAGGTCGACTGCCGGATGCTTCTGCCGAACAGCGAGAATAGGCGCCATTGCCTGTAGACAGACGCTTTGGAACTTCGTACAATGCGCGCCTTCTTCAGCGGCGGCTGTAGCTCAGTTGGTAGAGTCCCGGATTGTGATTCCGGTTGTCGTGGGTTCGAGCCCCATCAGTCGCCCCAGAATTTAACCCCCGCACACCGCAAGGTCTGCGGGGGTTTTCACTTTGGAGCCCGCTCAACGTGATGAACTTGGATATTGCCGCCCTGCAGCCAGCGCTTGTCTGGTCTCATTTTTCGAATTTGTGCGCGATCCCACGCCCTTCAAAGGAGGAGGCGACGCTGCGCGATTCATCGCGGCAGTGGGCGTTGGCGCGAGGTCTGGGGGTTGTGGTCGATGCAGCGGGCAATCTGATTATCCGCAAGCCGGCGAGCGCCGGTGGCGAGGGGCGGCCGGGTGTCGTGCTGCAGGCGCATCTCGACATGGTGTGTCAGAAGAACGCCGATAGCAGTCACGATTTTTTCCGTGATCCGATTGTTCCGGCGTTGCGCGATGGTTGGCTGGTGGCTGAAAAGACGACGCTGGGTGCAGACAACGGGATCGGTGTGGCGCTGATTCTGGCGGCGCTTGAGGACGAAAACCTTGTTCATGGGCCGCTCGAAGCCTTGCTGACGGTCGATGAAGAGGCCGGCATGGGCGGGGCGCGGGGTCTGGAGGCGGGTGTCCTGCAGGGCCGGCTGATGCTCAATCTCGATACCGAAGAATGGGGCGAGTTTTATCTGGGCTGCGCCGGCGGGCTGGATGTGAATGTCGAGCGCGCTGGTGTGGCTGAGCCTGTTCCGGCCGGCTTCGAGGTGGTCCGGATCGCGTTGCGCGGCTTGCGCGGTGGGCATTCCGGCGTCGATATCCACGAGGAGCGCGGCAATGCGATCAAGCTGCTGGTTCGTGTTCTGCGCGAACTGGAGGGTGTGACACCGCTGCGGCTGGTCGATCTGGTCGGCGGCTCGGCGCGCAACGCCTTGCCGCGGGAGGCGGTAGCGATGGTGGCTGTGCCCGGTGGTCGGGGCGGAGCATTGGTGAGCTGGCTGGCCGGGATGGAGGCGACCTTGCGGGCCGAGTTGCGCGGGATCGACGAGGGCTTGAACCTCACTGTTACGGTGGCCGAGGCGACGCAGGTCATGGCGGCGGCCGAGCAGGAAGTCTGGCTCGGTTCGTTGCATGCGGCACCGCATGGCGTGCGCCGGATGAGCCGGCAGGTGCCGGGTGTGGTCGAGACTTCGGACAATCTGGGCATGGTCGATTTGCACCCGAATGGGGGATCGTGCAACTTTATGGTGCGTTCGCTGATCGGGAGCGGCAGTCTGGCGCTGGCCGATGAAATTGTCAGTTTGTGGGCTTTGAGTGGAACGCACGCCGAGAAATCCGGTTTTTATCCGGGCTGGGCGCCGAATCCTGAGTCGGCTTTGCTCAAGTTGTGCCAGTCGGTATATCGGCGCGACTTTGCGGCGGATTCGAAGGTTCAGGTCATTCATGCCGGGCTGGAGTGCGGCATCATCGGCGACAAGTATCCGGGCATGGATATCGTCTCCTTCGGCCCGACCATCCGCGGGGCGCATGCGCCGGGCGAGCGGGTGGAGATTGCTTCGGTCGAGCGGTGCTGGCGTTTGCTGCGGGCGATTTTGACAGAAATTCGGTAGCTCTCTCGTCGGGAGGCGGGCCAAAACTATTTCAATTTTGGCCCTTTTTTCCGGTTGACCGTGGAAGTGGCCTATCGGCGCCGAATGGCCTCGCGGCGGGCCAGACCGAGCTTGGTCGAGCGTTCCATCTTTTGCACGAAGGCCGGGAAGTCGAGGCCGAACTTGGCGCGCAACTCCTTGGCGTAGTTGTGCAGCCAGCGCCAGCGCGGCTCGAAATGGCGCTCCTTGAAGGCGTAGAGGACGTGGTTGCCGTCGTCCGGGACTGAAATCACGATGACCTGATCGTCAAAAACGTGCATGGCTTCGCCGATCAGTCCGGCGTAGGTTTCCTTTTCGCCCGCCAGATTGATGACTAGCACGCCGTTGCCGGATAGCTTGGCGTAGGCGTTGTCGAAGAATTCGCGGTTGGCCAGGCTGGGCGCAAAGCCGGTTTTGTCAAAGGCGTCGACGAGCAGGGCGTCGATGCCTTTTTCGGTGTGTTCGAGGAATTCGGCGCCGTCGGCCTCCAGAACCTGCAGGCGGTCATCGTCGGGTGGCAGGAGAAAAGTATCGCGGAAGGCGATGACGTTGGGGTCTAGTTCAACGGCTGTTAGCTGGGTGCCGGGCATGCGCTGGTAGCAGAACTTGATCAGCGAGCCGCCGCCGAGGCCGATCAGCACGATACGTTTCGGCCGCGGCTGGAAGAGCAGGAAGGCCATCATTTTCTGCGTGTAACGGATGGCCAGATCGTGCGGCGCTTTGAGCGACATTTCGCTCTGCATGAGGCGGACGTTGAAATAGAGGAAACGCGATTTGCCGTCGTCGATGACGAAGGGCTTGGGGTAGCTTTCGTCGAGCAACTGGGCGCGCAGTTCGCCTTCCCGCGCCCACGACGGTTCGTGCATGAGCACGGTGCCCGTTTCGACTTCGAACGGGCTGGGCATTTCAAACAACTGGTTCAATCCGGTAGATCGGCGGCGTGAAGCAGGAAGACGAATTCGTCGCCGGCCGCGGTGTCGAGCCAGGTGAAGGGCAAGGTCGGGTAGGCGGCTTCGAGGTCGTCCCGGTTGTGGCCGATTTCGACGATCAGGATGCCGTTTTCGCTCAGGTGCTTCTTCGCTTCACGCAGGATGATGCGCGTGAAATCGAGGCCGTCTTCGCCGGAGCCGAGCGCCAGTTCGGGCTCGTGCAGGTATTCGGGGGGCAGAGTGGCGACCGATTCGGCGTTGACGTAGGGCGGGTTCGAGATGATCAGGTCGAACTTGCGGCCGGCCAGTTTGGTGAAGGCGTCGGACTGGATCAGTTTGATGCGGTCGCTCAGGTGGTAGTCGGCGACGTTGCGCTCGGCGACGGAAAGGGCATCTTCGGACAGGTCGACCGCAGCAACCTCGGCATTCGGGAAGGCGAGGGCAGTCAGGATGGCCAGGCAGCCGGAACCGGTGCACAGGTCGAGGGCGGACTCGATGGCCCATGGATCATCGATCCACGGTGTGAGCTGTTCGTCGAGCAGTTCGGCGATGAAGGAGCGCGGCACGATGACACGGTCGTCAACATAGAAACGATGTTCGCCGAGCCAGGCTTCGTGGGTCAGGTAGGCAGCCGGCAGGCGGTCCTGGCAGCGGCGGGCGTAGATGTCGAGCAGCAGTTCGCGCTCGTGCGGCAGCAGGCGGGCGTCGAGAAAGGGTTCGAGGCGGTCGAGCGGCAGGTTGAGCGTGTGCAGCGTCAGATAGACAGCTTCGTCCCAGGCGTTGTCGCTGCCGTGGCCGAAGAAGAGTTGGGCGGCGTTGAAGCGGCTGACGGCATAACGGATGTAGTCGCGAACGGTGAATAGTTCGGTTTTGGCGGCAGTGGTCATGCGGTCAGAAGTTGTTCGAGGATGCGGTGGTAAGTGGCCGAGAGCTTGGGCAGGGAATCGACGGCGATGCACTCGTCGATCTTGTGGCTGGTCGCATTGACCGGGCCGATTTCGAGCATCTGCTGGCATATTTCGGCGATGAAGCGACCGTCAGAGGTGCCGCCGGTGGTTGAAAGCTCGGTGGCGATGCCGCAGATTTCGCTGATCGCCGTCGCTGCCGCATCGGCCAGCGGGCCGCGGCCGGTCAGGAAAGGGCGGGCGCCCAGCGTCCACTGGATGTCGTAATCCAGATTGTGCTTTTCGAGGATGGTGCGCAGGCGCTGCTGCAGGCCTTCCGGCGTGCTGGCTGTGGAAAAGCGGAAATTGAACTTGATCTCGAGGCTGCCCGGGACGACGTTGGTCGCGCCGGTGCCGCCGTGGATATTGGAAACCTGCCAGGTGGTCGGCGGGAAATATTCGTTGCCTTCATCCCAACGCGTCGCGGCTAGTTCGGCCAGCGCCGGGGCGGCTTCGTGGATCGGATTGCGCCCCTTTTCCGGGTAGGCGATGTGACACTGGATGCCCTTGACGGTAAGCGTGCCGGACAGCGAACCGCGCCGGCCGTTCTTGATCATGTCGCCGAGGGTGTTGACCGAGGTCGGTTCACCGATGATGCAGAAATCGAGCGTTTCGCCGCGTTCCTTGAGCGCTTCGACGACGATGGTGGTGCCGTCGACCGCATCGCCTTCTTCATCCGAGGTCAGCAGGAAGGCGAGCGAGCCGGGATGGTTCGGGTTGGCCGCGATGAAGGCTTCGACAGCGGTTACCGAGGCTGCGACCGAGGACTTCATGTCGGCCGTGCCACGACCGTAGAGCATGCCGTCGCGGACTTCCGGGGCGAAGGGCGGCGAGGTCCATTTGTCGAGGGGGCCGGTCGGTACGACATCGGTGTGGCCGGCGAAGACGAACAACGGAGCGGTCGTGCCGCGCCGGGCCCAGAGGTTGGTGACGCCGTTGCGGTTGATGAATTCGATGGTGAAGCCGAGCGGCTTGAGGCGTTCGGTGATGATTTCCATGCAGCCGCCGTCTTCGGGCGTGACCGAGTGGCAGGAAATGATCTGCCGGGCCAGTTCAAACGTGGGGTCCGACATCAGTGGGTTTCTTCGTCGTGGTCGGCCAGGCTCAGCGTGAATTCTTTGAAGGAAGTGCCACCTTCGCTGGTGCTGTCGAATTCGAGGGCGACGTCGGTCTTGCGATCGTCCTTGCCGTTGGTGCTGCCGAATTCGGAATTGTTGATCAGCCACGACAGGTTGGTCGGCGAATCGGCATTGGCCAGGGCTTCGTCGATGGTGATGGTGCCGCCGCTGTACAAGTTGAACAGGTCTTGTTCGAAAGTCTGCGATCCCGGGGCCAGCGTTTGTTCCATGGCGTCCTTGATGCCCTGAACTTCGCCGCGCTCGATCAGTTCGCTGATGTGGCGGGTGTTGAGCATGATTTCGCAGGTTGGAATGCGCTTGCCGTCCGGTTTCTTGACCAGACGCTGGGAGGCGATGGCGCGCAGGGCGACCGAGAGGTCGAGGAAAAGCGCCGGCCGGTTTTCGAGCGGGAAGAAGCTGATGATGCGGTTCAGTGCGTGGTAACTGTTGTTGGCATGCAGCGTAGCCAGGCAAAGGTGACCGGTCTGGGCGTAGGCGATGGCGGCCTGCATGGTTTCCTTGTCGCGAATTTCGCCGATCAGGATGCAGTCTGGGGCCTGGCGCATGGCGTTCTTGAGGGCAGATTGCCAGTCCATCGTGTCCATGCCGATTTCGCGCTGGTTGACGATGGATTTCTTGTGCTTGAAGAGGAATTCGATCGGATCTTCGACGGTCAGGATGTGGCCGGAACGGTTGGCGTTGCGGTGGTCGAGCATCGAGGCGATGGTCGTCGACTTGCCTGAGCCGGTGGCGCCGACGATCAGGATCAGGCCGCGCTTTTCCATGATCAGCTCGCCGAGGATCATGGGCAGGCCGAGTTCATCGAGCGGCGGGATATTGCCGAGAATGAAGCGGATGACGATGCTCGTCGAGCCGCGCTGGCGGAAGATATTGACGCGGAAGTTGCCGACGTTGGGCACACCGAAGGAGAGGTTCATCTCCCAGCTCGCCTCGAAGGTCTTGATCTGGTCCGGCGACATCAGTTCGTAGGCGATCTTCTCGATCATGTCCGGCAGCATGACCTGCTGGTTGACCGGGAGCGTGTTGCCCTGGATCTTGATGTGGATCGGCGCGCCTGCGGATATGAAGATATCCGAGGCCTGCTTTTCAGCCATCAACTGGAACAGTTTGTCGAGAATCATGACAAGACCTTCTTGGTGGTTTGACTTACGGGCGCAGCAGCTCGTTGATGCTGGTCTTCGAGCGGGTTTGTGCGTCGACCTTCTTGACGATGATCGCGGCATACAGGCTATACGCGCCGTTGGCCTTCGGCAAGGTGCCGCTGATCACGACCGATCCGGGCGGCACGCGGCCGTAGGTGACTTCGCCGGTTTCGCGGTCGTAGATCGGCGTGCTCTGGCCGATATAGACGCCCATGGACAGCACCGAGTTCTCGCCGATGATGACGCCTTCGACGACTTCCGAACGGGCGCCGATGAAGCAGTTGTCTTCGATGATGGTCGGGTTGGCCTGCAGCGGCTCAAGGACGCCGCCGATGCCGACGCCGCCGGAGAGGTGCACGTTCTTGCCGATCTGGGCGCAGGAACCGACGGTGACCCAGGTGTCGACCATCGTCGCTTCATCGACGTAGGCGCCGATGTTGACGAAGGACGGCATGAGCACGGCGTTCTTGGCGACGAAGGAACCCTTGCGGACGATGGTGCCCGGGACGACGCGGAAGCCGCCCTGACGGAACTGTTCTTCAGTCCAGCCTTCGAACTTGGTGTCGACCTTGTCGTAGAAGCGAACGTCGCCGGATTCCTGGACGCGGTTGTCGCGCACGCGGAAGGAAAGCAGCACGGCCTTCTTGATCCACTGATGGGTGACCCAGTCGCCATCGATCTTCTCGGCGACACGCAGGGCGCCGGAGTCGAGCATGCCGACCACCTGGTTGATGGCGGCGACGGTGTCGACCGGGGATTGCGGGGACAGCTCGGTGCGGCGTTCCCAGAGTTCTTCGATGATGGCTTGCAGGGGATGGCTCATGGATGTTCTCTCTGTTTACAGTTGTTGTGCGAATTGACGGATGCGGCGGGTCGCTTCCAGACACTCGTCGAGTGAGGCGACCAGCGCGATACGAATGAAATTGGCCCCCGGATTGACGCCGCGGACTTCGCGCGCCAGGAAGCTGCCGGGCAGGACCACGACATTATAGTGTTCGAGCAGGCCGCGGGCGAACTCGGTGTCGGCGATCGGCGTCTTCGCCCACAGATAGAAGCTGGCGTCCGGCATGCCGGTGCCGAGCACTTCGGCGATCAGCGGCGTGCAGG
Source organism: Ferribacterium limneticum (assembly GCA_049304775.1). Lineage (GTDB taxonomy): Bacteria > Pseudomonadota > Gammaproteobacteria > Burkholderiales > Rhodocyclaceae > Azonexus > Azonexus limneticus_C. Next base: position 59,521 of record JBAQOL010000038.1, on the reverse strand, counting down.
CGGCGAACTTCTCGCGATACTGGTTGCGGTTGTCGAGGACATGCGCCTCGTCGTTCCAGGCAGCGATGGAGGCGGTCTGCACCGGCGGCGACATGGCGCAGCCCTGGTAGGTGCGGAACAGCAGGTATTTCTTGAGGATGGCCGCGTCGCCGGCGACGAAGCCGGAGCGCATCCCCGGCACGTTGGAGCGCTTGGACAGGCTGGAGAACATGACCAGTCGTTCGTTCGAGCGGCCGAGCAGCTTGGCTGCCTGCAGGCCACCGATCGGCGGATTGGCTTCGTCGAAGTAGATTTCCGAATAGCACTCGTCGGAAGCGATGACAAAACCGTACTTGTCGGAGAGGGCGAACAGTGTTTTCCAGTCGTCGAGCGACAGCACCTTGCCGGTCGGGTTGCCCGGCGAGCAGACGTAGAAAAGCTGAACGCGCGACCATTCGTCTTCGCTCAGGCTGGCGTAGTCGAAGGCGAAATCGTTGTCCGGCAGGTTGTTGAGGAAACGCGGCTCGGCGCCGGACAGGTAGGCGGCGCCTTCGTAAATTTGATAGAACGGGTTCGGGCTGACGACGAGCGGCGTATGGCCTCGGCTGGTATCGACGACAGTTTGCGCGAAGGAGAACAGCGCTTCGCGTGAGCCGTTGACCGGCAGGATTTCGGTTTCGGGATTGAGCGCCAGGTCGTAGCGACGCTGGCACCAGGCGGCGATGGCTTGACGCAATGCCGGAACGCCCTGCGTCGTCGGGTAGTTGGCCAGGCCTTTCAGGCCGTTGGCCAGCGCTTCGATGATGAAGGCCGGCGTTGGATGCTGCGGCTCGCCGATGGAGAGCTTGATCTCCTTGAGCTGCGGGTTGGGCGTGACGCCGGCGAACAGGGCGCGCAGCTTTTCGAAGGGGTAGGGCTGGAGTTGGGCGAGATGCGAATTCACGTCGGGCGTCGAATGGGTGTAAAAATGTCAATTATCCTCGAAAACCTCAACGCTGCCTTGTGAACAAACGCGGAATTCCCCTGTTGATTTTCATGTCCTTGCTGCTGGCCGCGTGCGCCATCGGCTATCAGGCCCGCGGCAGCCTCAGCGATGTGCCGGGCGAACTGCGCGGCAAGGGCTTTCCCGGCAATGCGAGCGGTGGCGGGCGGTTCATTCTGGCTGACAGCGACGGTCGCCTGCAGTGCGACGGACAACTGTCGCCGCCGGATATTTCGCCTAACCCCGGCAGTTGTGCGGGCGAAGCCGGGAAAGGCGTCGTCCGCTGTAACGATGGCCGGGAAGTCGCGGTGCGGTGGACGGCGACCACCTGCCGCTCATTCGAGGGTAGCGGCGAGGACAGATTTGGAAATCGGCTGATTTTTCGGGTTGACCGTAGGAATTAGGCCACTGCTCGCAACTTGGAATGCCTTCCAGGGTCGAATCGTTAACGTCAATTGATTGAAGAAGGCGGGTGCGGCTGAGTTTTGTTCGATGCCGCGGATTATGTGGCTGGCGAGAATTTCAGGTTATGGGGCTGTGGTCATGCAACTTTGCCTGGCTGCTTGCTCAATGACACCCGTTGTGGATCGGCCTCGAATCGTTGATGTTCCGCTTGCCGGTGTCCAGTCTGACATCGAGTTCAGCATTACCAGCACCTCACTAGCCGATATATCCTGCGCGGTAAATTCAGCTTGCACCACAGAGTCTGGGCAGGGGGGCGCAAGGTTTATTGTCCGGGACGTCGAACGGATTTCCGGCCTCCTGGAAAAAGGGGCCTTGAAGCAGTATCCCGATCTGGCGTGGTGTACCCCAAAATTGGCCGGTGGATGTTTCGATGTTTATGTCGTCGAGGGTGACGAGCCGGGTAGTTCATCCAGCGCCAACGGCCGCATCGCCCTGCATGCGGCGCTCGGCCGATGGCAGGCTTACGACGGCGTGCTGGCCTTCGTGATTGCGCGTGAAATGGGCCATGTGATCGCCCGTCACCACGAAGAAAACTCGTCAGTCAGCATTGCCACTACCGTCCTCTTGAATATTTTCATGCCGGTCAGCGGGCTGTTCAAGAGCCTGATGTCGATGGGCGGGGCGAGGCTTGCTGCGAATAGCAATCGCGATGTGCAGGCGATGGAGGCCGATGCCATCGCCTTCAAGCTGCTTGAGGCCTCCGGCTTTCGCCCAAAGGATGTTGCCAGGAGCCTGCTTATGGTGCCGGTGGCGCTCGATGAAAGCTCGTGGTCGAAAGCGTTCAGAAAATCATCGAACTACTTTGTGGCGGCAGTCCGCACGTCGGAATCCGCTGTCGCCTCGGCCAAGGCCATGAAATCCAGTGATCGTCGAGAGCTGGCGGCGGATAAAAAATGCTCCTTGAAAACTGTCGATTTTCCGTGTTGACCGCAGGAGGTGGATTCAACCGCCGGTCGGTACGGTTGCTTTGTAACGGGCATCTTGCCCTTATTTGTCGACCTGATTCATTTTGTCGAGCGCGGCGGCCAGCGAGGGGATGATCGCCTCGACCTCCCTGGCGTAGTCGGCAGCCCCGCTCAGGATGTCGCCGGCAATGGGCGGCGGGAAGAGGGCGGTCGCGATGGCGACGGGGTCGGCATTGCTTAGCGCGTCAGCCAAGCCGCTGGCGGTTGTTTGTTCCGGATGGCGTTGCCAGTAAATCTGCCAATAGTTGAGCATCGTCTCGCAGAGCGTTGCGCCAGCGGCCTGGTCAGTGCCGGCAAGGCTGGCGGCCTGCCCGGCGATGCGGCTGGTGATTTCCTGGTAGAAGGCCATGGTGTAGGTGTCGGCCGGTTCCGGAATGGCCTGGAAGGCGTAGGCATAGGAAGTCGCCCGCAGGTAGTGCTGGGCGGCCAGCGCATGCTGTTGGCCGGCGATGGCCAGGTCGCCGAGCAGTCGGTAATTGTTGGCGAGCAGTTCGGAGTCGCGTTCGGCCAACGGCGCATCCTCGCCCCCGGCGGCGCAGCCGGCTTCGGCCAGCGAGCGTCGGGCATATTCTGCCGAACCGTCGAAACTGCCTTGCTCGAGGAGATATTGGGCAACGTAAAAGCACAGCCAGGCAGCCACCCAGAGGTCGCCATCGCGATGGAAAATGTCGTGGGCGGCAGCATAGCGTTTGAGGGCGCCCTCGTGGTCGTGGCGGCCGTAGGCGTAGGCCTCGGCCAACAGGAAGTCGGTGAACCCGCGCACCCGGCAGGCGTCTTCATCGCGGATGGCGGAAATTTCGCCTTCCAGCCCGAGGCCTTGCCGCAGGCGGGTGAGCGAGCGTTCGACCTCGTTCCAGTTGCCGCGGGTGGCCTTTTCGTAGCCTTCCGGGTAGGCGCTCTGAAATGTGGCGAGTTGATCGAGTCCCTGGCGCACCTTGGGATCGACGCTGCGCCGTTGCTGCCATTCGAGCAGGAGGCGTTCGCAGAAGGGGAAGCGCTGGTAATAGCCCCACCACCAGAAGGCGTCGAAATAGACACGCAGGAAGGCCTGCACGCTGCTCACCGCGTTGCCGGCATGGGCCAGATGGTAGAGCCAGGCGTCCTTGGTTGCCTGCCAGTCGGTCTGTTCGTAGCGGTACCAGCCGAGGTAGGCGACCGGGTTGTCGTCGATGTCCTGCTGCAATTGCCGGGCGTAGTAATTCACGGCCTGGTGGTGCAGCGCCTGGGATTCGGTCAGCGGCAGCCTGGTCCGGGCATATTCGGCGATCACCCGGTGCATGGTGTATTCACCGTCGCCGTAATGCTCGATCAGGCCGATGTCGCTCAGGTCATAAAGCACGGCCGCTTCGGTGCCGGCAACTTGCCGGGCGATGTCCTTGGAAAAGGTGTTGGGCTTGGGACGGAAGATGGCGAGGTTGATGATGGCCCGTCGCGCATCGTCGGAGCGCAGGGCGGCGAAGCTGACTTCGATGATTTCGGCCAGCGAATGCGCGCCGGCCTCCTCGTCGGGGTTGATTTCGAGGCGGTGGCCGGCTTCGGCCATGGTCTGGAAGGCGGTTGCGGTGCGGTCGGGGTCGCCGTCCGACGATTCGCGGCGCAGGTATTTGCCGATCAGGACCAGGGCCAGCGGCAGTCCATAGACGGCGCTGACCAGATTGCTCGCCCCATCAGGGTCGTAGGCGACAGCCTTCGGGGCGATTTCGCTGAGCAGCGCGAGGCCGGTCGCGGCGTCGAGTTCCGGTACCAGTTCGGGGTCGCCGAGCATGGCGGCGACGTCCTTGCAGCGCGTGGTGATGATGAAGATGCCGCGCGGGACGAGGTGCATGAATTCCCGGGCCGCCTTGTTCTGCCAGACGTCGTCGAGAATGACCAGAATCCGCCGATTGCCGATCGCTGCCTTGACCGTTGCTTTCCAGTCGTCGATGCTGGCCAGGCTGGCCTTGCGTTCGTCGGGAACCTGCAAGGCCGTGGCCCAGCGGCGTAGTTGTTCGCCGACCATGGGCTGGCGCCCGAGGTCGGCCCACAGTACGCCGTCGAAGTGGTCGAGCAGGCGCTGGCGATCGGCCAGCAAGGCCTGGGCGACTGTCGTTTTACCGACGCCGGGCAGAAACAACAGGCTCTGGCTTTTGCCGGCAATGGCCCGTTCCCAAACCTGGCGAACCAGTTCATCACGGCCGACGATGGCGTGGTCGCGGTCGACCTCGGGGGCCAGGAAGGGCGGTTCGATATCGGGTGAAGGTGGTGGCGCCGCAACCGGCACGGCCCCCGGCTGGCGATCCAGATGCGCCGTGAAACAGGCGCTCAGGAGCTTGCGGAACAAGGCGGCGAATTCCGCCGGGTCGGCGTAGTCGTGGCGGCCACCGGCGGCCGAGCCGTCGGCATTCTGGAGGCGCTCGAGAAAGCCGCCGACGGCCCGGTATTGCTTGAGCTTGGCGTCGAAGTCAGGGTCATCGAGCTCGACCCGGGGCTTTTCGCTGCGCCGGAATATCCAGACCTCCTTGCCGGCGGCCAGGGCGTTTTCGTATTCCGACACGGTGCCGGACTCGTAGCGGCTACCGTCGCTGCGCACGCAATCGGCCGATACCGGGGTGCCGAGCCGGCTCCACAGGATGACGATGGTCAGGTCGCAGGCGCTGGCCGGTCCCTTGTAGAGATTGACGCCGAGCTGCGGGGTGATCCCGGCCGGCATGGGCGAGGGTGCATCGGGGTCGTCGTAGGCAATCGCTTCGCTGGTGATCTTGCCGCGATAGGCCGGGTCGCGCGGCAGGGATTCGATGATTTCGCGGGCCAGACGCCGCTCGTCGCCGACATCGCCGGGCGAGGAAATGAAAATTCTCAGATGAAGCGGCACACTCGCTGTCACGGCGTGCTAGTCCACGACGTGCCGGCCACTGGCATCGAACCGGTAACTGCGGAGCGGGGCGCAGATTTGGACCTGGTAGGACGCAAAGTATTTCTGCCGGCCATGCTCCTGAGCCGCCAGATGCTCCGGATTGTCGCGCCAGGCGATGAGGGTTTCCAGACTGTCGAATTCGACGATGGAGACATTTTCGCCATCGGCGGCGGCGAAATCCTTGTAGGAAATGAAGCCGGGCATGGCCGAGGCGATTTCGAACATCCGTTCGCCCAGCGCGGTCAGGGCTTGTTCGTCGATGCCATCCTTGAGTCGGGTGCGGAATACGATGACCACCATGGCTGCCTCCTTCCGGATCGGAATCATGAACCTATCGTAGTTCAAATATTCATATGCGTTGACGGCAGCAGGTGGCCAGGGTTCCCCTCCTTGCGGTAGTGTCGGGGTATTCCGGATTTGGTCGATTTTTCCGGTTGACCGTGTCGATCCACGCGCGCCTGTTCCATCAAGGAGACTTGTCCCATGTCTGGAATATTCATCAGTTATCGTCGCGACGATCAGGCCGGCTTTGCCGGGCGTCTGGCCGATGCCCTGGTCTCGACCTTCGGGGCGGACAACGTGTTTCGCGACATCGAGGATATCCACCCGGGGGAGGATTTTGTCGTCGCCATCGAGAAACAACTGGCTGCCGTCGATGTGATGCTGGTGGTGATTGGTCCGGCGTGGCTGACGGTGAGCCGGAATGGCGTTCGTCGCCTCGACGAGCCGGAGGACTTCGTCCGGCGGGAGATCGAGGCCGGCATGAAATCGGGAAAGGCGGTGCTACCGGTGCTCGTCGGCGGGGCGGCGATGCCGGCCGAAAAGGATTTGCCGCCGGGTATCGCGGCGCTGGCCCGGCGCCAGTCCTTCATTCTGTCGGATATCGGGTGGACGTCGGACGTGGCGCGGCTGGTCGAGGTCATCAAACCGTACTTTCCGGTCAGCCTTCGTCGTCCTGCCCGGCGTTCCGGGTTGCTTTGGGGGCTGGCGGCCGCGGCCGTAATCGTGCTGTTGGCGGTTGGCTTGAAAGGCAACTGGCTGGGGCGGTCATCCGAGGCGCCGACGCCGGTTTCCTCTGAACTGGCGCAAAACCTCTCCGGGCGCTGGTTGGCGACGGTGAAATACGACTGGGGCGCCGAGCACGCGGAGCGTTTCGACCTGCGTCTGGAAAATGGCGAGGTACATGGCACGGCCAGCTATCTGCGGGTGGCGCGGACCGTTGAACAGGGCGCCCTGAAGGGCGAACAACTCAATTTCATCACCCACAGCCAGGAGGTGGTGGGCGACGGTTCAGGCCGCGAGGTGACGCATCGTTACCGGGCAACGCTCAAGGCCGGCGAACTGCATTTTGTGCTGGAAAGCGGTGGTGGCTTTAGCGCCCACCCGCCGGTTGAATTCGTAGCCCGGCGGGAAGCCGGGAAATGATGGTTCCTGACCGGTCAGGCGTGTTTTTCGCCGCCTGATTCGGTCAGCTTCTGCACGATCAGGCTGCCGACCATGTCGCCTTCGACATTGACCGCCGTGCGCACGGTGTCGAGGATGCGGTCGATGGGCAGCAGGATGGCGATGGCGGCAGTGGGCAGGCCGACCGACTCAAGCACGAGCACCATGCTCAGCATGCCGACGCTGGGAATGCCCGGGGCGCCGATGGCGGCAAGCATGGCGACGAAGAAGATGATGAGCTGGTGGGCGAGGTCGAGCTCGATGCCGGCCAGGCGGGCGACGAACAGCGCGGCGGCGGCTTCGTAGAGCGCCGTGCCGTCCATGTTGGCGGTGGCGCCGAGCGGCACGACGAAGTTGGCGATGTCCTTTTTGACGTGCAAATGCTGCTCGGTGCAGCGCAGCGTGATGGGTAGTGTGGCGGCGCTCGAACTCGTGGCGAAGGCGGTGATCAGCGCCTCCTTGGCGCCTCTCCAGAAACGCAGCGGCGACATGCGGGTGACCAGCCAGAGCAGCAGCGGCAGGACGACGATGCCGTGGAACAGCGTGGTGCCGACGACGACACTGATGAAATGGGCCAGGCTGGCGAGCAGATCGGCGTTTTGCGTAGCGACTAGTTGCAGTAGCAGTGCGGCGAGGCCGAACGGGGCGAGACGCATGATCCAGCCGACGATGAGCAGGCAGAGCTCCTGCAATTCCTGAATCAGGACGCGCAGATTCTTGTAGCGCTCGCCGCCGATGACCAGGGCAATGCCGAGAAACAGGGCAATGATGACGACGGCCAGGATGTCGCCTTGGGCCAGCGCCTTGAAGGGATTCTGGAACAGCCCGCGCATGAACTGGGCAATGTAGTCGGGCAGCGGCATCTGGCGCGCCTGGAAATCGCGCGTGGCGTCGGCGAACATGGCCAGATGCTGGCCTTCGCCGGGGCGGAAAAGGTTGGCGGCGCCGAGGCCGAGGACAATGGCCAGCGCCATCGACAGGGCAAAGAAGGCGAGCGTCGTCGTCCACACCCGGTGCATCTGCTGATGGGCGCGCAGGTTGGCGACGCCGACGACAATCGACGAAAAGACCAGCGGCACGAGCACCATGCGCAACAGATCGAGAAACAGGTTGCCGAGCATCTTGGCGCCGTACAGCGTGTTGCCGACGACGGCATCCGCAGCCGGCTGCGTGGCCAGCCATAGACCGCCGGCAATGCCGAGCAGGCAGCCGATCAGAATCTGGGTGTTGAGCGAGGGACGGGTCATCGGGCGCGTTGAGGTGGAGGCAGCGCCATTTTAGCCGCATCGCCGTGGATCACAGCCGGCTTGCTTCTGCGCTGGCCATTTCAAATTTCGCCAATTTTTCCGGTTGACCGTGGAAGTCGACTTTCGGCGGCGATTTTCCGGAAAGTCAGGAGCCAGCGTGCAATGCGCCTGGCTGGCTCCTGATGATGCCGAACGAGCGCTCAGCCGCCGGCTTTGCTGATGCTGGTGGCGGGCGGCAGATAGTCGGGCACCTTGTTCTTCACGGCCGGCTGCGCCTTGAGGTAGGTAAAAATGGCCCGCAAATCATTTTCGGACAGCGAGGCGACCGCCTGCCAGGGCATGGGCGGCAGGATCGGGCGGGCCACGCCGACATGCTTGCCGGTGCGCATGGCCTGGATGAAATCCTGCTCGCGCCAGGCGCCGATGCCGGTCTCGCGGTCGGGCGTCAGGTTGGAGGCGTAGGTCGTGCCCCACGGGCCGGCGAAGGCCGTCATGCTCGCCGACCCGGCCCAGTTCCAGGCGTTGTCGAGCTTGGGCGAAGGCGGCAGGCGAAGCGCTTCGGGATGGCCGGAAAGGCCGCGCGTCATGTCCTTCTCGGGGCCGTTGGCGCCCATTTTGAAAGGCGTGTGGCAATCGACGCAGCCACCGAAGGCGATCAGTTTTTCGCCGCGTTTGATCAGTACCGAGTCGCTGTCGGCGGCCAGGGCGCTGGTGTTGAACAGGGCGCAGGCGAGGGTGGCGGCGATGAGGGTTTTGGGGTTGGGGTGCATGGTTTTTCTCCTTGTTGGAAATTGATGTTGAAGCTGGGTTTCAGGTGGAACAGAGGCGTTGGGCCGCGTCGGCGATTGCCTCGGCTGACGGGACCGAGGCCTGTTCGAGCGGGTAACTGGCGGCGGCCGGGGCATCGGGGCCACCCAGGCGGACGATCGGTGCCTTGAGGTCGGCGAAGGCGTGTTCGGCGACCAGCGCGGCGATCTCGGCACCGATGCCGCACAGGCGGTTGGCTTCGTGCACGACGACCAGGCGACCGGTTTTCCGCACGGAGGCGAGGATGGCCGCCTCGTCGAGCGGCTTCAGGCTGCGCAGGTCGATGACCTCGGCGGCGATGCCGTGGCCGGCCAGTTGCTCGGCCGCCTGTTGGCAGTGATGGACCGTCTTGCCGTAGGAAACCAGCGTGACGTCCCGTCCTTCGCGGACGATGGCGGCCTGGCCCAGCGCCAGCAGATGTTCGCCGGCCGGCACTTCGCCCGGCTGGTAGAGCAGCCCGATGTCGAGGAAGAAGAGCACCGGGTTGTCGTCGCGAATGGCCGCCTTGAGCAGGGCCTTGGTGTCGGCCGGTGTGCTCGGCATGACGACCTTGAGGCCGGGGCTGTGCACGAACCAGGCTTCGACATTGTGGTTGTGCTGGGCGCCGACGCCCCAGCCGGCGCCGGTCATCGCCAGCGTGACAAGGGGGAAGGAGAACTGGCCGCCGGACAGGTAGCGCAGCTTGCCGGCGCTGTTGACCAGCTCGTCCATGGCGTAGCAGAGAAAAGGCGCGAAGAGCAGGTCGACGACCGGGCGCAGGCCCATGGCGGCGGCACCGACGGCGGTGCCGGCGATGATGCCCTCGGCGAGCGGCGTGTTGCGGATGCGCAGGGCGCCGAATTCGTCGACCAGCTCGTGGCGTTTGGTGGCGATGCCTTCGCCGAAGGCGATGACGTTGTGGTCGCGGCGCATTTCCTCGGTCAGCGCGGCGCCGACAGCATCGTAAAGGGTCAGGGTAGGCATGGGAATCCTCAGGCGTAGACGTCGCGGGTCAGTTCATCCGCGGCAGGGAAGGGCGAGGCTTCGGCAAAGGCCTGGGCGACGGCGATGCTGCTGGCCACCTTGTCGGCCATGGTGGCAGCCTGGGCCGGACTCAGCAGCCCCTCGGCGAGCAGGCGGTCGCGGCAGTTGGCAATTGGGTCGCGGGCCAGCCAGGCGACCAGTTCGGCCTTATCGACGTAACCCTGGTCGTCCGGTTCGAGATGGCCGCGGGTGCGGTAGGTCAGGGTTTCGAGCAGGTAGGGCCGCTGGCTTTCGCGGACCTGGGCGGCGGCACTCTGGGCGGCTTCGAGCACGGCGAAGACATCGTTGCCATCAACCGTCCGGGCCGGGATGCCGTAGCCGGCGGCCCACTCCGCAACATGTTCGCGGCTCATCGCTTCGCGCCGATGGACGAAGGCTTGCCAGTGATTGTTCTCACAGACGTAGAGAATGGGCAGGTTCCACAGCGCAGCAAGATTGAGCGATTCGTGAAAGCTGCCCTCGCAGGCCGCGCCGTCGCCAAAGAAGCAGACGACGATACCGGCACGGCCGAGCATGCTCTGCGCCAGGGCGACGCCGGGCGCCATCGACAGTTCGGCGCCGACGATGGTCGAGGTCAGAACGACACCCAACTCTTTGGCCGAAATGTGCAGCGAACCGCTCTTGCCCTTGCAGTAGCCGTCGCGGCGGCCCATGACTTCGGCCAGCAGGCGGCCGGGGTCGGCACCGCGAGCGAGCAGGTGGCCGGCGCTGCGATGGTTGGTGAGGATCAGGTCGTCCGCGGCGAGCGCGTTGACCACGCCGACGGCGGCCGCTTCCTGGCCGACCGAGGTGCAGGTGCCGGGCATCTTGCCGGCGGCGCTGCCGTTGACGATGGCCTCTTCGTAGGCGCGGATGAGCAGCATCTGTTCGAGCAGTTGCTGCGGGTTGTTTGCCGGGGGTTTCGGGGTCATGACCGCTCCATTCGTTATGCGATGGAGGAAGTCTAGGCCGCCCGAAAACCCTGACAAGACGGTCAGAGGCCGCTTACGATTCTTTTAAGAAACGCTGAATGAACATTTAAGAAAAGGCGCGCCGAGCCCGCGAAAATCAGCTTTCGAGGAGCTGCAGCGGGTGGTCTACGGCCAGAGAAAAACGGCCGCGCCCGGTCTTGGTCAGCCGGATGCCGGCGTCGCGTTCATCCAGTCGGCGCTGCAACAGTACCAAGCGCGCTTCGAGGTTGTCACTGACGCCCGGCAGGCGGATGCGGGGATCGACCCGCAAGCCCTTGTTGGTAAAACTGGTGCGCCGCCGTTCGGCGAAATCGCTGAGCAGCACCCAAAGTATGGCCCCGGCGACGCCCTTGATCAGGTAGTCGTCGTCGATGAAAACGCTGTCGGTGGCGGCGAAATGGCGAATGGTCAGCGGTGTGCCGGCGACGGCCGGAGCCGCTTCTTCGTTGCCGGCCGGCTCGTCGGGCAGATCGTCGGCCTGTTGGTGGTGGACGATGGCAAGACCCAGTTGGGCGGCGAAAGCGACGAGGGCGTCTTCTTCGTCGTAGCCGAAATGCAGGTCGGACACGCTCTCGACGTAGAGCACGCCGAGCAGGCGGCCGGCGACGCTGATCGGCACGGCCATCTGGCTCGCTGCATCGGGCAGGCCGGGCAGGGGAATGGCCGTTTCCAGAGTGTCGGCCTGGCCATCGGCGGCGATGCCGTCGCGCACGGTGCGGCCGTAGGCGTACTCGCTGTTGGTGAAGCCGATCCGGATCGGCGTGCGCTCGCGGGCGCAGATGCCGATGACGCCGGCGCCGACCGGAATTTCGGAGCCAATGCCGGATTCGGGGTAGCCGCGGCTGGCCAGGGTGTACAGCCGGCCACGTGCCTCGTCGTGCATGAGCAGCATGAGATGAGCGATGCCGAACTCTTTTTCCAGGCAGTCGACGGCCTTTTCGAGCAGGCATTCCAGCGTGTTGCAGGTGGCCAGACGGTCGACCGTCCGGCGCAGGGCGTTCAGGCAATTGACCGGCGGCGGAGGCGGCGGCACGGTTTCGCCGGGCACCTGTTCGATGTTCAGCACGCGGTAGATGTCGGCGCCGAGCAATTGAAAGATGCCGGCCATGCCAGTGTGCGAGGCGATTCCGGCCAGTTTGGCCCGCATCCGCTCAAAGAGCGGACCGGCCGCCTCGGTGCGCAGGTAGTGCAGGGTCAGCCGGTACTGGGCGCCGGTCAGGTGGCTGGTCAGCAGCAGGCGCACCGGCGAGTCGGCCAGGATGTTCTGCCGGGTTCGGTTGAAGAACTGGTAGGACAGCGCGACGTGCTCGTTGTCGATGAATTCGACCTGGGAGAGGTAGGCCAGGTTGGGCATTCCGGCCCGGTCGCAGGTGGCGATGTGGCCCGGGATGATGCCTTCCAGGCATTCGCGGATGGTCTCGAGGCGCAGGCTCATGACGCAGTGCCCAGCGGGTCGCCGGCTTTCGGCCCCGGCGTTTGGGTGAAGGCGGCGCTCGGCGAGTAAACCACTGTCACGAGGTCGTCGACCGTGCAGGTGAACATGGCCCGAATCATGTTTTCCTGCATGCCGAAGGGGATGACTTCGTCGAGGAACAGGGAAACGTGCGATGCGATCACCGGCAGATCGGCTGGATCGAAGGGCTGGATGTGCGCATCGACACCCTTTAGCTGCACGGTGCGGTTGCTGCTCGGCAGGTTGAAAACACTGGCGACCCGGCCAGTGTTGCGGATGTTGTCGAGGAGTTCGGCCGACTGCGAGCGTTTGATGAATATCGCGACTTGACGCCCGCCGTCGATCAGCTTGCAACCCAGACCCCGGCTCATGCAGGGCAGGCGATCAACGGCGCAGGAGGCCAGGCTGATGCTGACTCCGGTCTGGATGAAGGCGGCGTGGTCGCTGTCTAGCATGGCGGTTGGATTATTTGGGACGTTGCGATGATTTAAGCATAGCAAGCCGCCGTTTGTTATTTCAAATTTGGCCGTTATTTCCGGTTGACCGTGGAAGTCAGGAAATCACGGCTTTTTGAGCTTTTCCGGCCGGGCAATTGCCAGGTCTATGGCCTTCCAGGCGTGTTCCAGCAATGCCAGCGTGCCGGGCGCGCTTTCGCCCGGACGGGTGGCATAAAGCGCAATGACCAGGCGTTCATCGAAATCGATATAGAGGCTGCTGCCATGCGCCCCGATCAGGGCCACCCGATTCGGTGAGCCGCCGAGATGGACGAAGCCGTAGCGCTGCTCGCTGCCTTTGGTGAGGCCCTTGATTTCGCCCGAGCGCATGCCCGATGAGGCGGTCAGCGTTTCGATGAACCACGAGGGGATTTTGCCGCGATTTCGGCTGCTCCGGGCGTCGACCAGAACCTGGCCCAGTTTGGCAAAATCGCGCAGGGAGAGACCCAGCCCGTTGGCCAATTCGACGCCACGCGAGTCGCTCAGCCAGACGATGGGGTGTTCCGGTGCGTTGCGGCTCAGCAGTCTTTCGCAAAACAGTTGCGAAAGCGGCATGGCGTTGCTCTCGGCCAATATCCAGGCCAACAGGTCGTCATCCGGGGCGGCGGAAAAGGAGGTTTCAGCCGGTTCGTCCAGCGGCTTTTCCCAACGCCCAGCCTGGGAAAGCCAGGCACGGATGCCGTTGCCGGCCTGATTCGTTGTCCAGCCGCCGGCCTGCTGCCAGGATTCAAGGTCCTCCGCGGTCCAGGCATGGCGCTCCTCGCTTTCGAGCAGGCGCCGGATCGACAGCTTGCGCAGCCCGGCTGACGGCGGCACGTTGGGAAGAAAACGGCTGACCGACTTGTCGGCGGCCAGTTTGCCCTGGCTGACGCTCATGGCGCCAAGCAGGTTGAGCAACGGACGGGTTGCTTCGAGCAATAGCCTGGGTTTGTCAGGCGTCAGTCCATTGCGATAGCGTTCGGCGACGACCCGGCCATTGCGCAGAGCGACGAGGCCGTCGGCGTAGAGGCGACTGTCGAGCAAAAATCCGAGGTCGCGCCGGCTGCCATCGAGCGGATCGACAACCGGAAAATCATCGATCGGGCGTTGCTTCGCCGCCGCGGGTTGAGCATCGCCAGCCGGGGCCAGCCGCCAGGCGGGCATGAATACCTCGCCGGCCTGTAAGGTCAGGCGCTGGTTTTCAATGGCCAGCCAGTTGCTCTTGTCGATCCAGGCGCCCAGTTTTTGGGGGCCGACCGGCACCTGCTCAAATTGGCAGGTCGCGTTGGCCGCCCATGTGTCCGTGGCGATGAACAGTGACAAAAAGGCTGCAGGCAACCGGCGGATCATTTTGTTTTCTCCTGAATTTAATTGTTTGTGCCCATCAGCCGTTCGCTGGCTTCGCGTACCACATCGTTCAAATTGCCATGTTGCGCTTCTCTGGCCCGCAGCCAGGCAGCATCGCCCGCATTCTCGGCGACCGCCTGCTTGAGCGGGCTCAGCCAGTGAGCGCAGTCCAGTTCCTTGGCGTCCTCCGAAACGGCTTCCAGCAAGTCGGCCAGGGTTTGCTTCAGTGGCGTCTGGCATAAGTTCTCCGGATCGGAAATCATCGCCTCGAGGCCATAGCGGCAGGCCTGGAATTTGTTGTAGCGGGCAACGTGGGCCTGTTTGGCGGTATGCAGCGGCGGACGGGTGCGCAGCAGCCAGCGGGAAAGGGATTGGGCCAGGGCAGCCAGCGAGGTCGCCTGTTCGATGGTCAGCGGCGTATCGCAGACGCGTATTTCAACGGTGCCAAATTCCGGTTTCGGGCGGACGTCCCAGTACAGATCCTTGATGCCCTGGGCGATGCCGCAGGCCTGCAGGAAGGCAAAGTGTTCGGTGAATTCCTGCCAGCTGCCCAGCGGTGGGCACTGTCCGCTCAGCGGAAAGGCTGAAACGGCGTTGAGCCGGGCCGACTGGTAGAAACTGTCCACGCCATCGACAAAGGGGGAGGAGGCGGAGAGGGCGATGAAGGCCGGCACATAGACGCCGAGCGCCTGGGTCAGCCAGATGGCCTCATCGGCCGAAGTGCAGCCGACATGGACGTGCTGGCCGAAGACGGTGAATTGCTTGGCGAGATAACCGTAGCGCTGGTAAATGTCATTGAAGCGGTCGCCCGGGCAGATGCGTCGTTCCGGCCAATGGTGGAACGGGTGCGTGCCGCCACCGCAGATGCCGATGTTGTTGCGCTCGCAATGCTGGCGCAGGGTGTCGCGCAGGCCGCCGAGGTCGGCGGCAATGCCATCCACGGTGGCCTGTGGCTGGGTGCTGATTTCGATCATGCTTTCGGTGATTTCCAGCTTGATCTCGCCGAAACGTTCGTCGTAATCGAGGCTGCCGAGCAGGTCGGTGGCGCCCCGTGTCAGGTTGAAATCGCGCTTCGAGACGAGTTGCAGTTCAAGCTCGACACCCAGGGAAAAAGCGGTGCTGTCCTTGAAGTCGCCCAATGCTTTGGTTGTCATGCAATACCTCCTTGACTGCGCTCACCGCTCTCGCACTCGCCCGATTTGTGCAGGGCCAGTCGGCACAGGGCAGGGCCGACCAGTTCCATCATGGCGGCGGCGAACAGCGGCAAGGTCAGGGCCGAACGGCCGACTTCCGGATACAGGCTGGCGAGTTCGTAAGCCATGAATACCGCCGTGGCCGACAGCGGCTGGATACCCATGCCGACCAGCAGGCGTTTGGGCAAGGGCAGGCTGCCGCCCGACCAGGCCATCGCCGCTGCCTTGGCCGCGGCGCGCACCAGCAGCAGGCCGAGCGCCTGCAGGCCGGCCAGCCAGGTAAATTCCTGCCAGGGCAAGGAGGCGCCGACGATGACAAAGAGCACGATGGCGAGGAGCCAATGTCCCTCGGGCAACTCGGTGTAACGCAGGGTTTGTTGCCGGTCACGCGAGGCGAGCAGAACGCCCATCAGGAAGAGCGTCAAAAAGACCGGGACGGCGAGCATGCGGGCGATGCCAACCGCCAGCAGGGCGCAGGCGATCAGCACAAAAACCTGGGCCAGCGAGCCTTTCGGCAAGGTTTTGGCAATGCGCAGCGCTAGCCAGGTGCCAATGCCGCCGACCAGCAAGGCGCCGGCGACTACCCACAGCGGATGCGCAATGGCATTCAGCCAGTCTTCGCTCAGTTCGGCGTGAACGATGCCGAGCACGAAGGCGAAGGCAACAAAGGAAGCAGCGGAGCCAATCGCCGTGTGCAGGATGATGCGTTCGGTGACCTGGCCCTGGGCTTTGGCTTCCTCGATGGTCAGCAAAACGACAGCCGGGGCTGAAGCCATGGTCACGGCCGCCGTGGCGGCAGCCCAGGCGGGCGTCAGGCCGACCAGCCAGAGGGCAAAACTGAAGATCAGGGCAAACGAGAGCGTGATGTCGGCCAGGGTGCTGCGCAACAGTTCGGGATTGCGGCGCAGCCAACTCAGGTCGAGACGCCGGCCGACCTCCATCATCAGCAAACCGAGCGCCGCGTCGGCAATCGGTCGTGCCTGGGCCAGCGCCTCGATGTTTATCCAGGCCAGCGCAGAGGGGCCGAACAGGATGCCGGCCAGCACGTAGCCGGTGACCTTGGGCCACCGGACGTGGGCGTGCAACCATTCGCCGATGAGCAGGCCGACGACGAGGAGCAGGCTGAACAAGGCCAGCGAGTCGATGCTCTCCGGGAAGGGGGGCAGGAAAAACAGGCGTTCGAGCAGGCTTTCCCAGATGGTGCGCAACGGCGAAATGATCGTCTCGATCATGCTTTGCCCTTTGCTACGGTCAACGGCAAAAAGCCGTCAAAAATCACCAACGCCGACCTCGCGCCGCGCTCAGGAATTCATCAAGAATCGGATTGCAGTTCAGCAAATCCGGGGCGCCCGGCGGGTGAAACTCGGGGTGCCACTGCAGGCCGAGAACATAGGGTTTGCCCTCAAGACGGATCGCTTCGATCAAGCCATCTTCGGCGCTGCGCGCTTCGACGCGCAGCCCCTTGCCGAGGGCCTTGATGGCCTGGTGATGAATCGAAATCACCTTGCTGTTGCCCGGTTCGGGATACAGCTTGGCCAGGCCGCTACCGGGTTCCCAGGTGATGTCATGGGCGTGCTTGTCGTAATCCTCGTGCACATGGATTTGCGGCTCTTCGTACTGCGTCGCGATGTCCTGGTACAAGGTGCCGCCGAGTGCGACGTTGATCAGTTGGGCACCCCGGCAAATGCCCAGCACCGGCCGGCGGGCTTCCATGAATTCGTGCAGCAATTCCATTTCATAGGCATCGCGCAGGCGGTCGCCCGCCCACTCGGCTTGCAGCGGTTGTTCGCCGTAGCATTGCGGGCTGATGTCGGCGCCGCCCTGCAGGACCAGCCCGTCGAGGTATTGTGGATAGTCCGAGAGGCGAATGCTGCTGCGATGCACCATGCCGTCACCGCTCACCGAGGGAATCATGAAAACCATCACCTCGCGCGACATCACCCAATGCGCCACCGACTGTTCAAGGTATTGCAGCGACTTGGACTGCAGCCCGGTGGCCCCGGGCAGGGGATGGTAGATCCGGGCCGAAAGCCCGATACGCAAAGGGCGTCTGCTCATGATGTGCCTCCAATGTTTTGTGCCGGTACTTCGTTTTTTGCTGATGGGCGAAGTCGAGTCGCTTCGCCGAATCCCTTGATGGCCGTTTGAGTCGCCAGCGGACCAAATAATTGCATCAGCAGGATCGTTGCCATGAGCATGCCCACCAGCTTTCCATCCATGCCGCTATAGAGCATCTGGGTGTTAACCAGAAGCACCAGGGCGATGCTCGACATCGGTTGCAGTCCGATGCCCAGAAAAACACTCTCACGCACCGTCAGGCCAATGCTTTTGCGCGAAATCAGGATGGCCAGCACCTGCCCGGCCAGTCGTGCCAGGGCAATCAGAATGGCCTCCAGCCAATAGTCACGCAGATAGGCAATGTCGAGCGCGGCGCCGGCGAGCACAAAAGTGATGACCAGAAAAACCCGGGCGTCACTGGCGATGCGGATGGCAATGACCTTGTGGTCACGGTCAATGGTGCTGACCAGAATGCCAAAGATCAGCATGGGGAGAAAGACGGAGACATCCAGATAAATGGCCGTACCCACGCCGAGCACGATGGTGCCGAGAATCAGCAGATGCTGGTGTTCGGCCTGCTTCTCCAGCCGATCGGCGCCGAGCAGGACCAATCCGGCGCAGGCGCCACCGAGAACGATGGAGCCGATGATGCTGCCCAGCGCATCGCTGATGCGGGCGAAACCACTCAGCGGCTCGCTGTCGATCAGGAACGGGACAAGCAGGACCACCGCGGCAAATGCAACGGCGCCATTGATCGCCACCATGGTGTACAGCAGGCCGGTGCGCTCGCCTTTGGCCCCGACGTCGCTACAGGTGGCGATGGTGATGGCCGGCGAAGTGGCGACACAGAGCGCTGCCGCAAACAGGGCGGAGCCTGTAGAAAAACCCCAGTAGAGAAACAACAGCAATACCAGCAAGCCTGCCATCAGCGAAATGGCACAGCCTGCCAGCAAGCGGCTGCGTCCGGCCTCCGGGGTGCTGCGCGGAACGAGGTAACCCAGTTCGAAGAGAATCAGCCCCAGCGCCAGATCGATGAAAAGCTGTGCCGACTCGATATCCAAAAGCGTTACCCAGTTAAGGCCGCTTTGACCGACCAGCAGGCCGAACAGCACGTAGCCGGTCGTTCGTGGCAAGGCAAGAACTCTTCTCGACACTTCGCCGGCGGCCAAACCACCTAACAGCACCAGACCGAAGAGTTGGATCGAGTTGAACATAAAAAAATGGGGGGCAAGCCCCCCGAAAACCCTTGTCGATAAGGATTGTTGTAAAAGCAGCCAAAACTGCATTGGTTAGCAATATAATTTGAGCCCCAAATTAGTGCAACCTATCATTTACATGAATCAACCTACGCCGCCATTGGCCCTTGAAGTTCTGCAACAGTTCCGGGTCATTTATGGAACCATGCGCAAGTATTTTCGTGAGCTTGAAGAGTGTTGCGGGCTGCCCGGGTCACAGATGTGGGTTCTTCAGGAAGTTGAGCGGACGCCGGAAATCGGCATCACCGAACTCGCTGGCAGGTTGGGAATCCATCAGTCGACATGCAGTCAATTGGTCGACAAGCTGGTAGCCAGGGACTGCCTTGTCAAAAAGCGGCATAGTGTCGATCAGCGACGTGTCGGGCTCTTCCTGGCGGAGGAGGGACGAAAGGCCATTGCCTCGCTTCCCGGGCCGGCTGAAGGCATTCTCCCCGAGGCTCTGGCGAGCATTCCCGATGTCGCTCTAAAAACATTGAATATCAATCTAGCTGAATTGATTGATCATCTGCCGGTCAAGGACGAAGAGTTCGCCTCGACGCCGTTGGCGGAAATGGTGCGTGACTAAGGTGCTTAGCCCCCACTGTTTTCGCGCCGCCATGGTTGGGCTGTCGTTCTCGATCGCTCTTTTGTCGGGATGTGGCACGACGTCTCAACCGGAGCGGCCGGTTCAGCAAGCGCTCAATTCGCCGGCGCCCTCTGAAGCGAAGACCGCGTCACCGCCCATCAACGCACCAAGTGAGTCCGCGAAAAAAGCAGAGGCCGAAGTCGATGAGAAGATGAGCGTCTTCTTTGTTTTCGGCTCAAGCGCTGTCCGCCATGGTGAGATGTACAAACTGCGCAGCGCAGCAAGCCTGTTGAAAGAAGACAACGGCTTGTCAGTCACCTTGATCGGGCACGCCAGTGACAACGGCAGCCGTTCAGTTAATCTGGCGGTAGCCGATGCGCGGGTTGAGGCAGTTTCTGCCAGTTTGAAAAAGCTTGGGGTAAAAGCCCGGCAGATCAGGAAGACCGTAATCGGTAGCGAAAAACCGCCAGGTAATTGCGGGTCGGCAGAATGCCGTCGGAAAATGCGTCGCGTCGAACTCGTGTTTTCAAAAGGAAGCCGGGGAAGCGCTGAGTAAGCGGCCGTGCTCCAGCCCTTGTTGAACCGATGAGCCTGATGGGGCAAGCGGCAACAAGGGCGAATGGTGGCTGCCGCCGCGCTGCGGCCTTGGGCGATGTAAAACCGGGATTCCCACGGTCAACCGGAATAAACGGCCGAAATTCAAATCAGGTCAAGACCTTGGGCCGGCCCTGACCGTCAAGTCGATCCGCCCCCTTTGGGCTGGTCGGCAACGACGACTACGGAGAGCAGAACCTTGTCTACACGGTTCTTGTCCATGTCCATCACCTCGAACCGCCAGCCGCCTGCGGTGAAATGGTCGGTCGGTGCTGGAATGCGTCCGAGGGCGTGCATGATGAAACCACCCAGCGTATGGAAGCCATTTTCCTCCTCGCCGGGCAGTTCTTCCTCAATGTCGAGCACCGATTTCATGCGTTCGACACCGACGTCGCCATCGACCAGCCAGGAGCCGTCCTCGCGCTGAATCATGTCGCGCTCTTCCGGTTTTTCCGGCTCGGAGAGTTCCCCGACAATGGCCGACATGACGTCAGTCAGGGTCACCACGCCCTGGACATCACCATATTCATCGACGATGAGGGCGAACTGCAGACGCGCGCGACGGAAGCTTTCGAGCAACTGGGTTGTGGTGACTGTTTCCGGTACATACAAGGGCGGGTGGAGAACGGCCTCGATGTCAACAGCGGTGATGCAGTGACCGCCCGGCAAGGCTTTCTTGAGAAGATCCCCGGTTTGCAGGATGCCGAGCACATGCTCAATGCCATCCCGACAAACCACAACCCGCGAAAACTCGGTTTCGATGATCCTTTGGCGAGCAGCCTCATCGCCTTCGTCAAGGTCGATGACGAACATCTCGCGACGCGGCGTCATGATGGCTGCAATTTTTTGCTCATCGAGACGCAGGACGTTGGAGACGATTTCCTGTTCGCTCTCGTGAAAGACGCCAGCTTCCGCGCCTTGCTCCATCAGCACCTTGATTTCGTCGTTGGTGACAGGCGGTTCTTCCTTGCGGCGGGCCCCGAGAATACCCAGAATCGCGGTCGAGGAACTGGACAATATAACCACCAAAGGATGCGTCACCTTGGCCAGGAACATCATCGGTCGGGCAATCAGCGAGGCGATGCCTTCAGGCGCCAGTATGGCCAGGCGTTTCGGCACCAACTCGCCAACCACGACAGAAAAATAGGTCAGCGCAATAATCGTGATGGTGAGCGCAACGCTCTTGGCGTAAGGCTCAAGCAGGGGAAAGGCAGCCATCCAGGCTGCTAACGGGTCGGCAATCGCCGCTTCACCGATGGCGCCGCTCATGATACCGACCGAGGTGATGCCAACCTGAATTGTGGACAAGAAACCGGAGGGTTCCTGATGCAGGGATAACGCGGCTTCTGCTCCCAGGCTGCCGTCATCTGCCAGATTCTGGAGTCTCGCCTTGCGCGAGGAGACGACTGCTATTTCGGACATGGCGAAAACGCCATTGACGAGGATGAGAACGACTAGAAGTAATATATCCATGGTTGAAACCGCCCTACGCAATCATCGTGCGTGCGGTTTCGGTGTTGATAGGTCGCCGAGTATAGCAGGTGCCGTTGGCTGTGGTCCCCAGACTCGGGAGCACCTTGTGCCGACCATCAGCATGAACGCCAGGTTCGCCCACAAGTTTGGCCATCTTCACATTTCACGTCATAAAACCGGTTGACCATGGCAGCCCGCTTTCGATTTGCCGCAGGCACCCGAAAATGAAGAAGCCTGCCGATGGGCAGGCTTTTTGTAGCGCAGTTCGGTGCAGTCGCTATGGATTAGCGAGCAGCCCGGCGACGGGTGACGGCGCCAACGATGCCCAGGCCGGCGAGCAGCATGGCGTAGGATTCCGGTTCGGGAACCGGCAAAGTTGATACGGCGAAAACGTATTGCCCACCGAGGCTACCGGTTCCCGTGCCCGAAACGGTGAAGTAATAGTCGTTGGCCGGGGTAAATAAGCCGGAGCCGACTTTGTAGTTGGCGGAGCTGCCTGCATTGCTATCAAGATTGGCGAGCAAGGTATCAGCGTTGTCATACAACTGCACGGAAAGACCGTTGATGTTGTACAGATCGCCGATGTTTTGAATGGAAATGTTCAGGTTGCTGACCGAACCACCGGAGAACAAGGTGGTGGGGATGTCAAATATCCATTGGTCGGAAAAGCCGCCGACGGCGACCGCAACAACCTGGGAATAGGTCGACGGCGCAGTGACCGTGCCTATGTCGTATGTCGCGGTGTATGCCGTGGCATTCGCGCCGGCAACAACGCCCAGGCCCAATGCAAGAGCGACTACAGATTTCGTGATGTTCATAAGATTTGACTCCAGATAAAGTGAAAAGCTTCGCCCGCGTACGCGAAGACCCAAGATGGACCTTTATCATGATGTTCTAACGTTTCAATGATTATGGGGAATAGATAGAAAAAAGTAGTCTATTCGGACTACCCAGACGGCATTTCGAATCTGGTGAAATAGGGCGGTCGCCGGGAGCATTAGCTCCCGTGGTTGCTGGATGCGGCCTTCGCCTCGTCGGGGCCGATTAGCCGAGCAGCGTTATCTTCAGCTTTTCCAGAAAATTCAGCTCGGCCCACCAGGCCAGACCTTTTTCCCGGAACTCGCAGCCCTTTTCAGTCAGCGCCAGCTTGATAGCGCCGAACTCGGTTTTGCCACTGTCGGCAATGAAGCCCGAATCCATCAGAAATTGGGCGATGGCTGGTTGGACCTGCTGGCCGGAGAGAGTCCAGCGCGAGCCATAGCCATCGTCGTCGCCGGTGAGCATCAGGATGGGCTCGAACGGACCCATCAGGCGAAGTACCTGCAGGGTTTCGGCGCGCTGCGGGATGGTGTTGGAATGCATGGTCCTGACCACCGAATCAATAGGGGATTCGACCCGGATTGGCCGCCCAGCGTTCCAGCGGTTCGAGTGCGCCGGGTATGGGATGGTGTTCCATGACGATGCTGCGCGACGAAAAATGGCGGTTCAGTTCGCTGTATAGCTCGTCGTCGCAGAAGCCGATGGCGGCCGCTTCGGCCCGGCTGTTGGCGAAGACGATGCGATCGATGTGCGCCCAGTAGGCGGCGGACAGGCACATCGGGCAGGGTTCGCTCGAGGCGTAGAGGGTGCAGCCGTGCAAGTGGAAGCTACCAGCACCGGCGCAGGCGGTGCGGATGGCGCTGATTTCGGCGTGGGCCGTCGGGTCGTGGCTGGCGACGACGCGGTTCCAGCCTTCGGCGATGATCTTGCCGTCGCGCACGATGACGGCGCCGAACGGCCCGCCTTCGCCGCTTTCGCTGCCGTGCCGGGCCAGTTCGATGGCGCGGGCGAGAAACTGGTCGTCGAGGTTCATCGGAACGATCCTTCCTGAGGGCCGGGCGATCAAATAGTCGATGTTATTATACGGCCCCCATCATGGCGGGGGCATGTGCCCCGCCGCAATCAGGCATGCGTTTAACCAAGCTCAAACTCTCCGGCTTCAAGTCCTTCGTCGATCCGACCTCGGTGGCCGTTCCCGGCCAGCTCGTCGGCGTCGTTGGCCCCAATGGCTGCGGCAAATCCAACATCATGGATGCCGTGCGCTGGGTGCTGGGCGAATCGAAGGCTTCGGAGCTGCGCGGCGAGTCGATGATGGACGTCATCTTCAACGGCTCATCGAACCGCAAGCCGGTGTCGCGCGCTTCGGTCGAGCTGATTTTCGAGAACCTGCTCGGCCGGGCGCTCGGCCAGTGGTCGCAATACACTGAACTGTCGGTCAAGCGGACGCTGACGCGGCAGGGGCAGTCGGACTACTTCATTAATAACCTGAAGGTCCGTCGCAAGGACATTACCGATCTCTTCCTCGGTACCGGCCTCGGCCCGCGCGCCTACGCCATCATCGGCCAGGGCATGATCTCGCGCATCATCGAGGCGCGGCCGGATGACCTGCGGGTTTTCCTCGAAGAAGCGGCCGGCGTCACACGTTATAAAGAGCGGCGCAAGGAAACGAATGGCCGGCTGGAAGACACGCGGGAGAACCTTCTGCGCGTCGAGGACATCCGCCAGGAACTCGGCAACCAGATGGAACGCCTCGAAGCGCAGGCCGAAGTGGCGCGCCGCTATCAGGGCCTGAACGAACAGCTGGTGCTGCGCCAGCAAGTGCTGTGGCTGCTCAAGAAGCGTGAGGCCGAGGCGGAACGGCAAAAACTGTCGCTCGATGTCGAACGCGCCGTGACCGAACTCGAAGCGCAGAGCGCTGCGCTGCGCGAAACCGAGGCGCGTGCTGAGGAAACCCGTGAAGCCCATTTCGCCGCCGGCGACGCCTTGCACAACGCGCAGAGCGACATGTACACGGCCAATGCCGAGGTCGCCCGGCTCGAGGCCGAAATCCGCCACCGCCGTGAATCGCGCAGTCAGCTGGAAGCGCGCCTGACGCAACTCGAAGACGAGCTCAAGCACTGGGGTGAGACGGCCGAGAAACTGACCGAAGACCGCCTGAAGTGGGAAGAAACGCAGGAAGTCACCAAGCTGCGCGTCGAAGAGGCCGAAGCCAAGCTGCACGAGCACATGAACATCGCGCCGCAGGTCGAGGAAGACCATACGCAGGCGCAGGAAGAACTGCAGCGCCTCAAGGCGCGCTCGACCAACGGCGAGCAGAAGCTCGAAGTCGAGCTGACCAACAAGTCGCACGCCCAGCGCGCGCTGCAGGCCATCACCCTGCGCCGCGAGCGTCTGCGCGAGGAAACCGGTGGCAACGATGCGCCGGATGAAATGGACCTCGCCGAGAAGGAAGAAGAACTCAACCTGCTGCGCGAGGAACTGGCTGGCGATCAGGATCAGCTCCAGCAATTGCAACAGGAAATGCCGCAACTCGAAGCACGGCGCAAGGAAGCGCAGGCC
Source organism: Ferribacterium limneticum (assembly GCA_049304775.1). Classification (GTDB taxonomy): domain Bacteria; phylum Pseudomonadota; class Gammaproteobacteria; order Burkholderiales; family Rhodocyclaceae; genus Azonexus; species Azonexus limneticus_C. Next base: position 34,977 of record JBAQOL010000038.1, on the reverse strand, counting down.
GAAGTGCAGCGCATCGAGCGCGAACTGGCCGCCGGCCAGGCTCGTCGGGCGGCGCTGGAGCAGATGCAGGCGCGGACGCAGCAGAGCGGCAAGTTGCCGGAATGGTTGCGTCGCCACGATCTCGAAAACGCGCCGCCGCTGTGGCAGAAGATTCACGTCGACGCCGGCTGGGAAGAGGCGGTTGAAGCGGTTTTGCGCGAGCGCCTGAGCGCCATTGCCTGCGACGATCCGGCCAAGCTCGATGCATGGCTGCACGACCGGCCAGAAGCGCGGCTTAGCGTCGTGCTGCCGGGCGATTTCAATTTTGGCCAAAATTTCCGGTTGACCGTGGAAGTGCTCTCTTCGCGGGTGCGCAGCGATTCGCCGGCCATCCAGGCCGTGCTCGACGACTGGCTCGGTCAGGTGCGCACGGCGGAAACGCTGGCTGACGCGCTGGCCGGGCGCGCCGATCTGCCGCCCGGGGCGGTCATCGTGACGCGCGGCGGCGATTTGATCAGCGCCGCCAGCGTCACCTTCTTTGCGCCGGATCAGGGCGAACACGGCCTGCTTGAACGTCAGCGCGAAATCGAAGCGCTCGGCGAAGGCATCGCCATGGCCGAAGAGAAGGCCGACGCGATCCGCGAACAGCTGGTCATGCTCGATGAACAGGTCGAGGACAAGCAGGCCGAAATGGGCGAAATCCGCCAATACGTCACCGACCGCCAGCAACGCGTGCACGCCGTGCAGGTGGAAGTGCTCAAGTTGTCGCAGGCCATCGAGCGCCACAAGGAGCAGAAGGAGCGCCTGCAGGAACAGCTGGCTGAGCTGGCCGAGGAAGAGGAGAGCGAACGCGAGCGGGAAATGGCGGCCGACGAGCGCATCGCCGAAATCCGCGACGGTCTGGGCCGCATCCGCGTCCTGGTCCACGGTGCGCAAACGCGGCTCGACGAGTGCGAACGCGCCGTGCGTGCCGAGCGCGAGCGCAATGCCGATTTCGACCGCGCCCTGCGCGAAGCCCAGTTCTCGCTGCGCGAATGCGACGGCAAGCTGCAGGACGTTTTCGCCCAGCAGGCCATGGCCCAGCGCGAACTGAACCGCATCGAGAAGGACCGCGCCCAGTGCGCCGAGCAGGTCGAGGCGGCGCCGCCGGATGTCATGGAGGGCGCCCTTCAGACGGCGCTCGAAGCACGGCAGGCAGCCGAGAAAGTGCTGGCCGAGAAGCGCGACGCGCTCGAAGCGGCGACCAACGCCCTGCGCGGTTTCGAAGAGCAGCGTCTGCGCATCGAGCAGGGGCTGGAGCCGCTGCGTGTGCGGATCGGCGACCTCAAATTGAAAGAGCAGGCGGCGGCACTCAATGCCGAGCAGTTCGCCATGCAACTGCTCGAAGCCGGCGCCAACGAGGAGGCTTTGCAGGCCGAGCTGGGCACGGCAAGGCCGCCGGCGCTGCAAGGTGAAATCACCCGCCTGACCAACGCTATCGCCGAACTCGGCGCCGTCAACATGGCTGCCTTGCAGGAACTCGAGACGGCGACCGAGCGCAAGGGTTACCTCGACATGCAGGCGGCCGACCTCAACGAGGCCATGGAAACGCTGGAAAACGCCATCCGCCGGATCGACCGCGAAACGCGTGATTTGCTGCAAAGCACGTTCGATACGGTCAACGGCCATTTCGGCCAGCTTTTCCCCGAGCTTTTCGGCGGCGGTCGCGCCGAGCTGGTCATGACCGGCGACGAAATTCTCGATGCCGGCGTCCAGGTCATCGCTCAGCCGCCAGGCAAGAAAAACTCGACCATCCACCTGCTATCCGGTGGCGAAAAGGCGCTGACCGCTATCGCGCTGGTCTTCTCGATGTTCCAGCTCAATCCGGCGCCGTTCTGCCTGCTCGACGAGGTCGATGCGCCGCTTGACGACAGCAATACCGAACGTTTCTGCAAGATGGTCAAGAAAATGTCAGGTGCAACGCAATTCCTGTTCATTTCCCATAATAAAATCGCCATGGAAATGGCCGAACAGCTGGTCGGCGTCACCATGCAGGAATCCGGCGTGTCGCGCGTGGTGGAAGTGGATATTCAGGAAGCTTTGAAAATGAGGGATGCGGCTTAAATGACCGAGCTTCAACTAGGTTTGATCGGGCTGGGCGCGACGGCGGTGGTCGGCGTGTTTGGCTACAACAAGTGGCAGGAATACCGGCAGCGCAAGCTCGCCGAAGCGGTGCTCAAGCCGCATCACGCCGATATTTTGCTGGGCGATGGGCCGAAAACTGCAGCGCAACCAGCCGTCGCCGAACGCAGCGAACCGGAATTCCGTGTCGACACGCCGGCGCCGAGTGGCGAGCGCGTCGAGCCGGTTTTCGTCGATCTCCATCCGACCCTGCCGTCGGAAGACATGGTTGCCGCGCCGGACGACGCGCCGCTGCCGGAAGTGCCTGTTTTCGCCACCCTGGCTGCGCCTGTCGAGTCCACGCCCGTGCCGCAACCCATCCCGGCGTCGATGTCTGCCCCGGTTCAGGCGGACCTTGCGGACGATGCCCCGGAAATTCCCGCCACCGATTTGCCGGCTGAACTGCTCGACCCGGGTCTCGAATTCATCGTCGCCATGGAACTGGTCGAACCGGTTTCTGCCATGGACATCCTGCATTCGCAGCGTTCGGCGCTGCTCCGCCTCAACAAGCCCGTGCATTGGGTCGGCTACAACGAACGTAGCCGCGAGTGGGTGCGCCTGGCGCCCGACAGCGAACTCAAACTGCGCCGCCTGCGTGTCGGCCTGCAACTGGTCAATCGTCAGGGCCCGCTTTCCGAAGCCGACATGGGCATTTTCACCAATGCCATGAACGCCCTGGCCGACGAGCTGATGGCTGTGGCCGACATGCCCTCGTCGCGCGTTCTCGATCAGGCCGCCGAGATCGATCAGTTCTGCGCCGCGGTCGACCTCGAAATCGGTCTCAATCTGGTCAGTCGTGGCAGTGCCTTCACCGGCACCAAGATTCGCGCCCTGGCCGAAGCGGCCGGCATGGTCCTTGGCCTGGGCGGTGTCTTCACCCGTTACGACGACAGCGGCCGTGTCCTGTTCAGCCTGCAAAACTACGAAAGCACGCAGTTCTCGGCTGACACGCTGCGCACCCTGACGACGCATGGCCTGACTTTCCTGCTCGACGTGCCGCGCGTCGATCACGGCGAACGCACTTTCATGCAGATGACGGAAATCGCCAAGCGCTTCGCCGACACGCTCAATGGCGCGCTGGTCGACGACAATCGCCAGCCGCTCAGCGATTCGCAGCTTGACCACATCCGCCGCGAATTCATCGGCAAGCCGCAGGCAACGATGGCCAGTTACGGCCTGATCGCCGGTTCGCCCCAGGCGCTGCGGCTGTTCTCCTGATGGTGGCACCCGCTGTGGCGGTTGCGCGCGCGGCCGAGCTGCGCGCCGAACTGGAGCGCCACAACCACGCCTACTACGTCCTCGATACGCCGACCATTCCGGATGCAGAGTACGACAAGCTTTTCCGCGAACTGCAGGGGCTGGAAAGTGAATATCCGGAACTGCTGACTGCCGATTCGCCGACCCAGCGCGTCGGCGGCACGCCGCTCAAGGAATTCCCGTCACGCCAGCACGGCGTGCCGATGCTCTCGCTGAACAACGCGTTTTCGCCGGAAGAGGTAGAAGCCTTCGACAAGCGCGTGCGTGACGGCTTGGAAACGATTGCTGCGGTCGATTACGCCGTCGAACCGAAATTCGACGGGCTGGCCATCAGCCTGACCTACGAAAACGGCGTTTTCACCTGTGGCGCCACGCGCGGCGACGGGGTGACCGGCGAGGAGGTGACGCCCAACCTGCGCACCCTGCGCTGCATTCCGTTGCGCCTGCAAGGCGAGGGCTGGCCGGCGCTGATCGAGATCCGCGGCGAAGTGCTCATGTTCAAGGCTGATTTCGCCGAACTCAACGTCCGCCAGCGCGAACGCGGCGACAAGGAATTCGCCAACCCGCGCAACGCCGCGGCCGGCAGCCTGCGCCAGCTCGATTCGAAAATCACCGCCGCCCGGCCGCTGTCCTTCTTCGCCTACGGCGTCGGGGCTGGGGCGGAGGCGCTGTCCGTCAAAACGCACGGCGAATTGATGGACAAACTGGCCGCCTGGGGCTTCCCCGTGGCAGCCGAACGTGCCGTCGTGACCGGTTCCCACGGTCAACTGGAATTTTTCGCCAAAATCGGAATGTTGCGGCCGAGCCTGCCCTACGACATCGACGGCGTGGTGTACAAGGTCAATCGCCTCGACTGGCAGGCGCGCCTCGGTTTCGTCTCGCGCGCCCCGCGTTTCGCCATCGCCCACAAATTCCCGGCCGAAGAGGCGCTGACCGAAGTGCTCGGCATCGACGTCCAGGTTGGCCGCACCGGCGCCATTACCCCGGTGGCCCGCCTCAAGCCAGTCTTCGTCGGCGGTGTCACGGTGACCAACGCGACGCTGCACAACGAGGACGAGGTCCGTCGCAAGGACGTCCGGGTTGGCGATACGGTCATCGTCCGGCGGGCCGGTGACGTGATTCCCGAAGTAGTCGCCATCGTTCCGGAAAAACGGCCGACGCGTGACTTGTTCGGCGGCGAGCCTCTGCATCCACCCTTCGAACTGCCCAAGCTATGCCCGGAATGCGGTTCGGCCGTAACGCGCGGCGTCGACGAAGCCATCGCCCGCTGTACCGGCGGCCTCTATTGCCCGGCCCAGCGCAAGCAGGCGTTGTGGCACTACGCAGCGCGCCGGGCCATGGACATCGAGGGCCTCGGCGACAAGATCGTCGATCAACTGGTCGATGCCGGCCTTGTTCACACACCGGCCGATCTTTATGGTCTTACCGTCGAAACCTTGGCCGGGCTCGAGCGCATGGGCGAAAAGTCGGCGCAGAACCTCGTTGCCGCCATCGACCACAGCCGGCAGACGACGCTGGCCCGCTTCATCTTCGCGCTCGGCATCCGCAATGTCGGCGAGGCGACAGCGCGTGATCTGGCCAGGCATTTTGGAAATCTCGATGGCATAATCGCGGCCGATATCGAAGCGTTGCAGCAGGTGCCCGATGTCGGACCGATTGTCGCGGCCAGCATCGTCGCTTTCTTCAGCGAGTCACATAACCGTGAAATCATCGCCCAGCTGCTCGCCGCCGGCCTGCACTGGACAGAAGGTGAACCGGCGGATGCCGGGCCGAAGTTGCTGGCCGGCAAGACCCTGGTCCTGACTGGCACGCTGCCGACGCTCAAGCGCGACGACGCGAAAGCGATGATCGAAGCGGCGGGTGGCAAGGTGGCTGGCTCGGTATCGAAAAAAACTGATTTCGTGGTTGCCGGCGAGGAAGCCGGCTCCAAGCTGGAAAAGGCATTGGAGCTAGGCGTCGCGGTGATCGATGAAGCTGAATTGTTGAAATTGCTCGAAAAGGGAGTCCAATAATGAAAAAAGTTCGCAAAGCAGTGTTTCCGGTTGCCGGCATGGGTACCCGTTTTTTACCGGCGACCAAGGCCAGCCCGAAGGAAATGCTGCCCATTGTCGATAAGCCGTTGATCCAGTTCGCCGTCGAAGAAGCGGTTGCCGCCGGCATCACCGACATGGTCTTCGTGACCGGTCGTTCGAAGCGCTCGATCGAAGATCACTTCGACAAGGCCTACGAGCTGGAAAGCGAACTTGAAGCGCGCGGCAAGAGCCAATTGCTCGACTTCGTGCGCAACATGATCCCCAAGAACATCAACTGCATCTACATCCGTCAGGCCGAAGCGCTCGGCCTTGGTCATGCCGTGCTGTGCGCCAAGCCGGTAATCGGTGACGAACCCTTTGCCGTGATCCTCGCCGACGACTTGCTCGACGGCAAACCAGCGGTCATGAAGCAGATGACCGATACCTATGATTACTACCGCTGCTCGGTGCTCGGCGTGCAGGACGTGCCGCGCGCCGACACGCGCAGCTACGGCATCGTCGATGCCCGCGCCGTGGCGGATCGGGTCGAACAGATCAATGCCATCGTCGAGAAGCCGAAGCCCGAGGATGCCCCGTCGACGTTGGCTGTCGTCGGGCGCTATATCCTGACGCCGCGCATTTTCCATCACCTCGAAAACGTCAAGCCGGGGGCCGGCGGCGAAATCCAGCTGACCGACGGCATCGCCTCGCTGCTCAGCGAAGAGCAGGTTCTGGCCTATCGTTACGACGGAACGCGCTACGATTGCGGTTCGAAGCTGGGCTACCTGCAGGCGACGGTCGTTTTCGGCCAGCGCCACCCGGAAGTCGGGGCTGAATTCGACGCTTACCTGAAGAGCCTTGGAGGCTGAATGGATTTGAAAAAAGCACAGGCCATGCTGGCCAATGCCGAACTGATTCACAGCGAGGCGGCTGTGCAGGGTGCGGTGGCCGAAGTCGCCGCCGCCATTCGCGAACGGCTGGCCGACAAATATCCGCTGGTACTTTGCGTGATGACCGGTGGGGTGGTTTTCTGCGGTCAACTGCTCACCAAGCTCGATTTTCCGCTCGACTTCGACTACCTGCACGCCACGCGCTACGGCCCGGAAACGCAAGGCGGCAAGATTTCCTGGCGTTCAGCGCCATGGACCTCGGTCAAGGGCCGCTCGGTGCTGGTCGTCGACGACATTCTCGATGAAGGCGTGACACTCGCTGCCGTCAAGGAAAGCCTGCGCCGCATGGGCGCCGAAGAGGTCCTGACCGCCGTCTTTGCCGACAAGCTCAACGGCAAGATCAAACCGATTGCCGCCGATTTTGTCGGCCTGACCGTACCCGACCGCTTTGTCTTCGGTTTCGGCATGGATGCCGGCGGCGTCTGGCGCAACCTGCCGGCCGTCTATGCCATGAAGGACGACGCGTGAGCGGTGCGACGGTCGCCGAGTTCATCGGCTACTGGGAAACTGAAGGACAGGCTTACGTCAGGCGCGGCGATTACGACTGGATGGCAGCGCTGGTGCCCGGCCAGCGGGTGCTGGAAATCGGCTGCGGCGTCGGCTTCGCCACGCAGGCGCTGGCCAAGCGGGGTTTGACGGTGCTCTCCATCGACTCGCTGGGCGAATGCCTGGACCTCACACGGCAACGCGTTGACGGCAGCGACGTAACGCTGATGCTGGCCGATTTGACGGCATTGACCGATGAGCAGCGCGCCACCATCGAAGCCTTCTCGCCCGATAGCGTGGTCTGCTGGCTCATGGGCGCGCCAGCCGAAACGACCGGCGCGGTGGCTACCGATGCCGGCCGCGCGGTCATTGCCTACCGCGAAAAGCTGCATCGTCTGGTTGCCGAGCTGGCCGCCAGCCTGCCGACCGTACAGGCGCTGCACTACGTCGATCGCACGGCGATTCCGTGGCAGGCCAAGGACATTGGCCGCGATACGCTGGTCAGCTACCATGCTGGCAAGACTTTGCTTGATCTGCCCTTCGTTGCTGAACGCAAGCATGCGCTGTATCGCAAGCTGGGCGACGATACGGTGAACAACGCTCCAAACCGCAAAATGCACCCGTCGCTCAAGGGCGTGGTGCCGACGCTGGCTTCGTTGCTGGCGGAAAGGAAAAAATAACATGCTGGCAATCATCGGCGGTAGCGGCCTGACCACGCTGTCCAACCTCGACGTTTCGCATCGTGAAGTGGTTCGTACGCCCTATGGCGAAGCATCCGGCGCCCTTGTTTTCGGGCAGATATCCGGCCAGCCGGCGGTTTTCCTGCCGCGCCACGGCTACGGCCACACCATTCCGCCGCACATGGTCAATTACCGGGCCAATATGTGGGCCTTGCACCACCACAAGGTGACCGGCATCATTTCTGTGGCCTCGGTCGGCAGCATTCGCCCCGACCTGCAGCCGGGCGACATCGTCCTGCCAGACCAGATCATCGACTACACCTGGGGCCGCAAATCGACGATGTTCGACGGCAACGGTACGCCGGTGACCCACGTCGACTTTACCGAACCCTACGACGCCGATCTGCGCCGCCGCATTCTGGCGGCTGGCCAGCAACTGAGCATCGACATCAAGGTCGACGCGGTCTATGCCGCGACGCAGGGGCCGCGTCTCGAAACGGCAGCCGAAATCAATCGCCTGGAGCGCGACGGGGCTGACGTGGTCGGCATGACCGGCATGCCGGAAGCCATCCTGGCCCGCGAACTGGGTTTGCCCTATGCCGCGATCAACGTCGTCGCTAACCATGCCGCGGGCCGTGGCAGCAGCGTCAACGGCATCCACTTCGAAAGCCTGGAGCACGTGCTGCACGAGGCGATGGGGCGGGTCAAGGCGATTGTCGAGAAGCTGGTCGGCAGTACCGACAGTTGCCAGCCGATGGGGATGTCCGTTTAGCTGCTAGGTATTAGCGGTTAGTAGTTAGCTAACCGCTAACTACTAACCGATCTTCAGACGTTCCATCAGCTCGGTTTCGAGGCGGATGCGTTTGCCGGTGTCGCGCAGGTCGCCGCCGCTGATCAGGAAAACGTCTTCGGCCCGTTCGCCGAGCGTCGTGATCTTGGCGGTATGCAGGAAGGCGCCGTGCTCGGCCAGCGTATTGGCGACGGTGTAAAGCAGACCGGGCCGGTCGGCCGCAACCAGTGAGAGAATGAAATGCGATCCCTTTTCGTCGCCGCGGATGCCGACTTCCGGCTTGATCGGGAAATGCTTGACCTGCCGTGACAGGCGCCCGGCGGACGGGACGTCCGGTGGCATCTGGTGCAGCAGGCGCTGTTCCAGTTCGTGCTCGATGTAGGCGACCATTTCGCGGTCGCTATCACGATTTTCGACATCCAGTACGACGAAGCTGTCGAGCGCGTAGCCGTGGGCTGTCGTGTGAATCTTGGCGTCAACAATGCTGTAGCCAGCGCGGGCGAAGAAGCCGACGATGCGGGCGAAAAGGTCGGGCTGGTCCTGGGTGTAGACCATGACTTGCAGGCCTTCGCCTTCCTGGTAGGGGCGAGCGCGGACGACGGGCTGGTTGTTGTAGATGCGGTAATGCAGCGAGCGCGTGTGCCAGGCGATTTCTTCGGCCGAATGGCGCAGGAAATAGACGGTATCGAGTTGTTTCCACAGACGTTCGTGAACGGTGTCGGAAAGGGCGAAGAAGCGCAGCAGGCGCATTGCTTCGGCCTGGCGTTCGGCAATCAGGCCGTGCCCGGCCGGGGCGTTGCCACTCGAGAGGTGATGCAGCGCCTGGTAATAGAGGTCGGCCAGCAGCTTGCCCTTCCAGTGGTTCCAGACTTTCGGGCTGGTCCCCCTGATGTCGGCATGGGTCAGCAGATAGAGCGACTGGAGGTGGCGGATGTCGCCGACCAGCTTGAGGAATTTGTCGATCACGTCCGGATCGCTGAGGTCTTCTTTCTGCGCAACCTGCGACATGACCAGGTGATTCCGGACCAGCCAGACGACCAGTTCGGTGTCTTCCACGGTCAACCGGTGATTTTGGCAAAATTCCAAAGCATCGACGGTGCCGAGCTCGGAGTGATCGCCGCCGCGGCCTTTGGCGATGTCGTGGAAGAGGGCGGCGATGTAGAGCAGCCACGGACGGTCAAGCTCGCTGACGATGCGGGAACACAACGGGTATTCGTGAGCGAATTCGCTCATTGTGAAGCGGCGGATGTTGCGCAGGACTTGCAGGATGTGCTGGTCGACGGTGTAGACGTGAAACAGGTCGTGCTGCATCTGGCCGACGATGCGTCCGAAATTCGGCAGGTAGGCGCCGAGAATGTCGAGCTGGTTCATGCGCCGGAATTCATGAATGATGCCGCGCTCGCCTTGCAGCAATTTGAGGAACATCGACCGGTTGGCCGGATCGGCCCGGAATTCCGGCGTGATCTGCTCGCGGGCCCGCCACAGGGCGCGTAGCGTGCGCGTCGTCATGCCGGACAGTTCATGGGTTTCCTGCATGACCAGGAAGCTGTCGAAGATGGCTGACGGGTCTTTTTCGAACAGCGATTCGTCCCGGATGTCGAGCAGGTTGCCGACCATCTGGAAGTTGTCGTCAAGCGGCTGCGGCGTCTGTTCGTTTTCCGGAGTCAGCGCCGACGCCATGTTCTGGAGCAGGATGGTGTTGAGCAGGCTGACCGTTTTGGCATTGCGGTAATAGACCTGCATGAGCTGTTCGGAGGCGCGCTTGGCTTCGTTCGAGACAAATCCGTACTTGGCGGCCAGGTTGCTCTGGTAGTCGAACAGCAGGCGATCTTCACGGCGCCCGAGCATGAAATGCAGGCGTATGCGCAGGTGTGACAGGTATTCCTGACACTCCCGGGCCTGGATCATGCCCTCGAGCGTGATGATGCCGTTTTTGTGCAGCTCCTCCCAGGTTGATCCGAAACCGGCCGCCTTGGCAATCCAGAAAATGACCTGAAAATCGCGCAGGCCGCCCGGGGAGTCCTTGCAGTTCGGCTCCAGGCTGTAGGGTGTTTCGTTGAAACGGAGGTAGCGCTCCTGTTGCTCGATCTGCTTGGCTTCACAGAAAACGAGGGGGTCGAGATGACCGCGCAGGCGTTTCTGGAAAGTCGCGAAGAGCTTGGCATTGCCGGTCAGCAGGCGAGCCTCAAGCAAAGCGGTTTGCACCGTGATGTCGTTTTCGGCTTCGTTCAGGCAGTCCTGGATGGTGCGGACGCTGTGCCCGATCTCCAGGCCGATGTCCCAGAAGGAACCGATCAGCCGTTCCAGTTTTTCCTGGAGTGCGCCGCTCGCCTCCTTGGGCAGCAGGATGAGCAGGTCGATATCGGAGGCCGGGTAAAGTTCGCCGCGACCGTAGCCACCGACTGCGGCCAGGGCGAGGGTGGCCGGGAAATCGAACGAGGCCCAGAGTCTTTCGAGGACGCTGTCGACCTGCCGGCAGCGCTCGGCGAGCAGGGCTTCGGCATCGCCGGACCGTTCGTAATTTTCCTGAAGACGGATCTGGGCCGCCTTGACTTCAGCCCGCAGGGCGGCGACATCGCAGGCCATCAGTTGATCCAGTCAGGTTTGGCGCGGCCGCCGGCAGAAAGCGTCATGATTTCGTAGCCGGTCTCGGTGACCAGTACGGTATGTTCCCACTGCGCCGACAGGCTGCGGTCCTTGGTGACGATGGTCCAGCCGTCAGCCATTTCGCGGATGGCCGCCTTGCCGGCATTGATCATCGGCTCGACGGTGAAAATCATTCCCGGCTCGAGCTTCGGTCCGGTGCCGCCCTTGCCATAGTGCAGGACTTGCGGATCTTCATGGAATTTGGCGCCGATGCCATGGCCGCAAAACTCGCGGACGACGGAACAGCCGTTCTTTTCGGCGTATTTCTGGATGATCGCGCCGATATCGCCGAGGTGTGCGCCTGGCTTGATGACCGAAATGCCCAGCCACATGCATTCGAAGGTGATTTCGCACAGGCGCTTGGCCTGGATCGAACCTTCGCCGACGATGAACATCCGGCTGGTATCGCCGTGGTAGCCATCCTTGATCGTCGTGATGTCGAGATTGATGATGTCGCCGTTCTTCAGCACGCGTTCGCCGGGGACGCCGTGGCAGACCTGCTGATTGACCGAGGTGCAGATCGATTTGGGGTAGGGGTTGTAGCCCGACGGCGCGTAGTTGAGGGGGGCGGGAATGCAGCCCTGCACATCGACCATGTAGTCGTGGCAGAGCTTGTCGAGTTCTTCGGTGGTGACGCCGACCTTGACGAAGGGCGCGATGTAGTCGAGGACTTCTCCGGCCAGACGCCCGGCAATTCTCATTTTTTCGATTTCGTCCGGGGTCTTGATGCTGATGCTCATGGCGGCTGTTCTGTGGGGCGTTGGCAAAGGGGAAGGATAAATGATGGGGCGGGTTTCGCAAAGCCGGGAGCGGCCAAAGTGGCATACTTGCGCTCTTCGACTTGCGAATTTTTCGATGACGATTCTTCTGCTCGGCAAGGATGGCCAGGTTGGCTGGCAACTCCAGCGTTCGCTGGCGCCGCACGGGACTGTGGTCGCTTGTGGGCGCGTTCAGTGCGATTTGGCCGATGCGGAGCAGTTTCGTTCCGTTGTTCGTCAAGTGCGGCCTTCGGTCATTGTCAACGCAACGGCTTACACCGCTGTGGACAAGGCCGAGTCCGAACCGGAACTGGCGCATCGTATCAATGCCGTGGCGCCGGGTATTCTGGCCGAGGAGGCTGTCGTGCTCGGCGCCTTGCTGGTCCATTATTCGACCGACTACGTCTACGACGGCAGCAAATCATCGCCCTATGTCGAAAGCGATCCAACCGGGCCGCAAAGTGTTTACGGACGGACCAAGCTGGCCGGCGAGGAGGCGATTCGCGCCGTCGGTGGCCGGTCGCTGATTTTCCGCACCAGCTGGGTCTTCGGCGCGCGCGGAGACAATTTCGTCAAGACCATCCTGCGCCTGGCGCGGGAAAATGACAGCCTCAATGTCGTCGATGACCAGATCGGTTCGCCGACGCCGGCAGCCCTGATAGCGACGGTGACCGGCGTCGTGCTGGCCATGGTTCGCCACGGTCAACCGGAAAAAATGGCCAAAAATGAAATCTATCATCTGGCCGCGGCGCGGCCGGTCAGCTGGTGCGAGTTTGCCCGGACCATCGTCGGGCTGGCCGGGCAGATGCCGGGCTTCAACCTGCGCCTGAAGCCGGAGGCGATTCATCCCATCACGACAGCGGAATATCCGACACCGGCCCGGCGCCCGGCCAATTCGCGTCTCGACTGCACTCGCCTGGAAACCGACTTCAGCTTGCAGATGCCCGACTGGCAACCGTATCTGGAGCGCATGCTGCAGCTGTTGGCGCTCAAACAGAACGGTTATTGAGCTTCCGGAAAGCCTGTTCAGCTGCTATAATCCGCAGGTTTTTCTCAGCCGTTATGGCTGAAAAAACGGTGGTCTGCACGGTGCAGGCAACCAAAATCCACACATCCGCCGATTAAGGGTGTCTGCCAGAATTCAATAATGGCGGGCGTTTCAGGCGGGTGGAGGTACAACCCTTAAGGAGTTTTACAATGTCCGTTACCATGCGCGAAATGCTGGAAGCCGGTGTCCACTTCGGTCACCAAACCCGTTTCTGGTCCCCCAAGATGGCCCCGTATATCTTCGGCGCCCGCAACAAGATTCACATCGTCAACCTCGAAAAGACCCTGGCCAAGTACAACGAAGCCATGGCATTCGTGAAGAAGCTGGCCGCTAACCGTGGTTCCGTGCTCTTCGTTGGCACCAAGCGTCAGGCTCGTGAAATCATCGGTGAAGAAGCGCTGCGCGCCAATTCCCCGTTTGTCGACCAGCGCTGGCTGGGCGGCATGCTGACCAACTTCAAGACCGTCAAGACTTCGATCAAGCGTCTGAAGGACATGGAAGTTGCTGTTGAGGCCGGCGAACTGGAAAAGATGCCGAAGAAGGAAGCGCTGACCTTCCGTCGCGAACTGGAAAAGCTCCAGAAGTCCATCGGCGGCATCAAGGAAATGGGCGGCCTGCCGGACGCCATCTTCGTTGTCGACGTCGGCTACCACAAGATCGCCATTACCGAAGCTGAAAAGCTCGGCATCCCGGTCATCGGCGTGGTCGATACCAACCACTCTCCGGACGGCGTTGCTTACGTCATTCCGGGTAACGACGACTCTTCCCGCGCCATCCAGCTCTACGCCCGCGGCGTGGCTGATGCCATCCTCGAAGGCCGCAATCAGGTCATGCAGGAAATCGTTTCCGCCGGTGGCGATGATGAATTCGTCGAAGTCGTCGACGCAGCTGAATAAAGTTGTAACGGCGGAGCGCTAAGCTCCGCCTGTTTTAAAAGCTCAGGAGAAAAAATATGGCGGCAATTACCGCAGGCATGGTGGCAGAACTGCGCGGCAAGACCGACGCGCCCATGATGGAATGCAAGAAGGCGTTGACCGAAGCCGATGGCGACATGGCCAAGGCCGAAGAGATTCTTCGCGTCAAGCTCGGCAACAAGGCCTCCAAGGCCGCGACCCGCGTCGCTGCCGAAGGTATCGTTGCTGTCAGCATTTCTGCCGACGGCAAGCTGGGTGCAATCATCGAAGTCAACAGCGAAACTGACTTCGTTGCAAAGAACGACGAATTCATCGCGCTGGCCAATGGCTCGGCCAAGCTGGTCGCTGAAAAGAACCCGGCTGACATCGCTGCGCTGTCCGCGCTGCCGATGGGCGAGGGTACTGTTGATTCGACCCGTGCTGCACTGGTCGGCAAGATCGGCGAGAACATGTCGATCCGCCGCTTTGCCCGTTTCGAAGCCAAGGGCAAGCTGGTTTCCTACATCCACGGTGGCGCCAAGGTTGGTGTCGTGATCGACGTGGTTGGCGGCGACGAGCAACTGGCCAAGGATCTGGCGATGCATATCGCTGCCTCCAAGCCGAAGGCGCTGGATGCCTCGGGTGTTTCCCAGGAACTCCTGGATACCGAGCGTCGTATCGCGATCGAAAAGGCCCGCGCCGACAACAAGCCGGAAGCCATGCTCGAGAAGATCGCCGAAGGTACCGTCCAGAAATATCTGAAGGACGTTACCCTGCTGGCCCAGGTCTTCGTCAAGGCTGCTGATGGCAAGCAAACCATCGAGCAATTGCTGAAAGCCAAGGGCGCTACCGTCGCTGGCTTCGCACTGTTCCTGGTTGGCGAAGGCATCGAGAAGAAGGTTGATGACTTTGCTGCTGAAGTCGCTGCCCAGGCTGCTGCCGCTGCTGCCAAGAAGTAATTGAAAGGAACGCCGATGTCTGCACCCAAGTACAAGCGAATTCTCCTGAAACTCTCCGGCGAGGCCCTGATGGGCAATGACGCCTACGGCATCAACCCGCAGACCATCGCGGGTATCTGCGGAGAGATCAAGGCGGTCGCTGACATGGGTGTGGAAATCGGCGTCGTGATCGGCGGTGGCAACATCTTCCGCGGCATGGCCGGTACGGCCACCGGGATGGATCGCGCTACTGCGGATTACATGGGCATGCTGGCCACGGTGATGAACGCCATGGCGCTGTCCGATGCTTTCCGCCAGTGCGGTCTGAATGCCCGCGTGCAGTCGGCGCTGAACATCGAGCAGGTTGTCGAGCCGTATATCCGCGGCAAGGCCATCCGCTATCTTGAAGAAGGCAAGATCGTCATCTTTGGTGCCGGTACCGGCAACCCCTTCTTTACCACCGATACCGCTGCAGCATTGCGCGGCTCGGAAATTGGCGCTGAAATCGTTCTCAAGGCGACCAAGGTCGACGGTATTTACTCGGCCGATCCCAAGAAGGATCCGCTGGCGACCCGTTACGACAAGATCAGCTTCAACGAGGCGATCTCCAAGAATCTGGCGGTCATGGATGCGACCGCTTTCGCCCTGTGTCGCGATCAAAAATTGCCGATCAACGTGTTTTCAATCTTCAAGACCGGCGCGCTGAAGCGCGTGGTCTGTGGCGAAGATGAAGGTACGCTGGTCTATTGCTGAGGGAGACTAAAAAATGATTCCTGAACTCAAGAAAACTGCTGAAGCCAAGATGCAGAAGTCGCTGGAAGCACTGCGACTTGATCTCCAGAAAATTCGCACCGGCCGCGCCCATACCGGCCTGCTTGATCACGTCCAGGTCGATTATTACGGCTCCATGGTGCCGGTGAATCAAGTGGCCAATATTACGCTGGTTGACGCCCGTACCATCGGCGTCCAGCCGTGGGAAAAGGCCATGCTGCAAAAGGTCGAAAAGGCCATTCGTGATTGCGATCTCGGCCTGAATCCGGCTTCGCAGGGCGAACTCATTCGCGTGCCGATGCCGGCGCTGACCGAAGAGCGTCGCAAGGAAATGATCAAGATCGTCAAGACCGAAGGCGAGGGCGTCAAGGTGGCCATTCGCAACCTGCGTCGCGACGCCAATACCCACCTGAAGGATGCGCTCAAGAAGGGCGAAATTCCGGAAGATGATGAGCGCAAGGCGCAGGACGACGTCCAGAAATTGACTGATCGCTACATCGTCGAAGTCGACAAGATGCTCGCCGCCAAAGAGGCCGAGCTCATGCAGGTTTAAGCCGGTTCCGCTCGGGTTCCCGGCTGCATGGCCTTCTTTTCCAGCTCAACACGACAGGTTCCGCCAACGGCGGTCGTGCCCCGGCACGTCGCCGTCATCATGGATGGCAACGGCCGCTGGGCGAAGAAACGCTTCCTGCCGCGTGTCGCCGGTCATGTCAAAGGTGTCGAGCTGGTACGTGAGATGGTTCGCGCCTGTCTTGAGCGCGGCATCCAATACCTGACACTCTTTGCGTTTTCGTCCGAAAATTGGCGTCGACCGCAGGACGAGGTGTCGCTGCTCATGCAGCTCTTCGTCAAGGCGCTCGAACAGGAAGTCGACAAGCTGGACCGCAATGGTGTTCGCCTGCGCATCATCGGCGATTTGTCACGCTTCGAGCCCCGTCTACAGGAACTGATTCGCCAGGCCGAGGCGAGGACTGCCGGCAATACCCGTCTCGACCTGACCATCGCCGCCAACTACGGCGGGCGCTGGGACATCATGCAGGCGACCAATCAAATGCTGGCCGCCCAGCCGGAAAAGCGTGACAGCTGGCAGGAGAGTGATCTCGAGCCGCATTTGTCGATGAGTTTTGCGCCGGAACCCGATCTGTTCATTCGCACCGGCGGCGAGGAGCGGATCAGTAATTTCCTGCTTTGGCAACTGGCCTATACCGAACTCTATTTCACCCCTATCCTCTGGCCTGATTTTGATACGGCTGAATTCGACAAGGCGATTACGTCGTTTCAACAGCGCGAACGTCGCTTTGGCCGAACCAGCGAACAACTGGTGGAAAAACCGAATGCTTAAAACCCGCGTCATCACGGCGCTGGTCCTAATGGCGTTGCTGCTGCCCAGTCTGTTTTATTCATCGCAGGCCGGCTGGGCCTTGCTGGTCGCCGCTTTTATTGGTGTCGCAGCCTGGGAGTGGGGCGCCTTGCTTGGCTGGCCAAGTGGCCGTCGTATCATCCTTGGTGTAGCGACAGCCCTGTTTTGCGCGATCTTATCTATCGTCGTTCCAGAAGCTATCGGGGCCGGCGAAGTCTCGGTGCCAGCGCAGCCGTGGGTTTTGATTGCCTACGCGGTGGCTACAGGTTTCTGGTGTCTGGTCATGCCGCTGTGGCTGAAAAACAAGTGGTCGCTTGGCGGTATTTCGGGTCTTCTGGTCGGGGTGGTGGTCCTGTTGCCAACCTGGCTGGCTATGGTTCAGTTGCGGATGCTCGGTGCTGGCGCGTTACTCGGAATTTTTGCCGTCGTCTGGATGGCTGATATTGCCGCCTATTTTTCCGGAAAAACTTTCGGCAAGCACAAGCTGGCGCCGACGATCAGCCCGGGCAAGACCTGGGAAGGCGCCATAGGTGCGGGCGTTGGCGTGGTTATTTACGGCCTTGTGGTTCGCCAGTTGTTCGGGCTGGAGTTCATGCCTTTGCCGCTCTGGGTTGCTGCGCTGGTTGGTGTGACGGCTGTCAGCATCGTCGGCGATCTCTATGAGTCTCTGCTCAAGCGCAAGGCCGGCATTAAGGACAGCAGCAACATTCTTCCCGGCCATGGTGGCGTGCTTGATCGCATTGATAGCCTGACCTCGACACTGCCCGTCGTCGCCCTTGTCTGGCTCTTGTTCGTAGCCCGGTGAGCGCGACCTTGCAGAACATTACCGTACTCGGTTCGACCGGCTCGATTGGTGTCAGCACGCTGGATGTCATCCGGCGTCATCCAGATCGCTATCGGGCTTTTGCGCTTTGCGCGCATAGTCAGCTTGAAAAACTGTTCGAGCAGTGCGTCGAATTTCGTCCGCGCTTTGCTGTACTCCGTGATGCCCCTCTGGCCGCCCAGCTTGCTGAGCGTTGCCGTGCCGCCGGGCTGGATACGGAAATTCGCCACGGCGTCGAATCACTCGTTGAATTGTCGTCCCTGCCAGAAGTCGATGCCGTGATGGCAGCTATCGTCGGTGCCGCCGGTCTTGAGCCAACGCTCGCCGCTGTGCGCGCCGGCAAAAAAGTCATGCTGGCCAACAAGGAAGTGCTGGTCATGGCAGGCGAGTTGTTCATGCACGCGGTGCGTGAGTATGGCGCGGCGCTGCTTCCGGTCGATAGCGAACACAATGCGATTTTTCAGTCGCTGCCTGGTGATTTTGCGCGAGGGCTGACGCAATGCGGCGTCCAGAAAATCCTGCTGACTGCTTCCGGTGGCCCGTTCCGCAACACGCTCTTGGCCGATCTGGCCAATGTGACACCTGATCAGGCCTGCGCCCACCCAAACTGGGTGATGGGGCGCAAGATTTCTGTCGATTCGGCGACCATGATGAACAAGGGCCTGGAAGTCATCGAGGCGCGCTGGCTGTTTGATGCCCCGCCAGAGATGATCCAAGTCGTCGTCCATCCGCAAAGCGTGATTCATTCAGCCGTCCAGTATGTTGACGGTTCGGTCCTGGCACAGATGGGCAACCCTGACATGCGGACCCCCATTGCTTACGCGATGGCTTGGCCAGAGCGCATTGCCGCCGGGGTCGAGCCGCTGGACCTGTTCAAGATTGCCCGGCTGGATTTTGTGGCGCCCGATTTCGAACGATTTCGTTGTCTGCAACTGGCCTATGACGTACTGCGTGAAGGCGGCACAGCACCTGCCATCCTGAATGCTGCCAACGAAGTCGCGGTCGCTGCTTTCCTTGACGGAGCTTTGCCGTTCCTCGGCATTGCGCAGCTTGACGATGCGGTTCTGCAAGCTTTGCCGGCTGGCCCGGAAGGTAGTCTGGCCGATGTGCTGGCGGCCGATGCCGAGGCACGTCAGTTGGCGCACAAATTGGTTCGGGAACGCCATTTCGCGTGAATAACATCCCGTTTTACCTCGCTGCCTTTCTGGTAGTCCTCGGCGTCCTGATTGTCGTACATGAATTGGGGCATTATCTGGCAGCAAGGCTGTGTGGCGTCAAGGTGCTGCGTTTTTCCGTCGGCTTCGGGCGCATGCTGTGGAAAAAACAGCAGGGGAAAGATCAGACCGAATGGGCGATCAGTATTTTCCCGCTGGGTGGCTACGTAAAAATGCTCGACGAGCGTGAAGGCAAGGTTGCGGAAGAAGAGGTTCATCGTGCCTTCAATCGCCAGGGTGTCGGCAAGCGCAGCATCATCGTCGCAGCCGGGCCGCTGGCCAATTTTGCGCTGGCAATCCTGATCTATTGGGCGGTGTTCATGCATGGCAGTGAGGAATTGCTGCCTGTGCTTGGTACGCCACCTGTTGGTACTCCTGCAGCCATGGCTGTCATCGCGAACGGTGAGCAGGTCAGGACGGTTGATGGGCAGCCGGTAGCAACCTGGAACGACTTGCGCTGGATGCTCTTGCAAAAGGCAGTTGATCAGGAAAGCGTAGCACTTGAAGTGATCAACGAACGTGACGAAATAGCCGTCCGCCATCTATATCTGACTGCAGCTGGTGAACAGGGTTGGGAAGGTGATGCGCTGGAACGTCTGGGAGTGCGCTTCTATCGTCCGGATCTGCCACCGGTGATTGGCAAGGTGGTGGCTAATGGTATTGGTGAAAAAGCCGGTTTGCTACCTGGCGACCGAATTCTGTCCGCTGCCGGAAAGGACGTATCCTCTTGGTACGAACTGGTTGCGATCATTCGTGACTCGGCGACAAAATCCATCCGCCTTGAGGTAGAGCGCCAGGATGAGATTGTTGTGGTCGACGTGACTCCTGAAGCAGTTTCAGAGCGTGGGCAGACGGTCGGCAAGATTGGCATAGCGGTCGCTGAAGGCCCGAAACCTGGTCGGGAGATAAAAACCTTTATCAGCTACGGCATCGTTGATGCCGCTGGCAAGGCACTTGAAGAAACCTGGGACAAATCGGTATTTAGTCTGGTCATGATGGGCAAGATGCTGACCGGTGAGGTTTCCTGGAAAAATCTCTCTGGGCCAGTGACTATTGCCGACTATGCTGGCCAATCGGCGCGTCTTGGGCTGGACTATTACCTCAAGTTCATGGCGCTGGTCAGTATCAGCCTGGGGGTACTGAATCTGCTTCCCATACCGGTGCTGGATGGTGGGCATTTGTTGTATCATATGATTGAAGTCGTCATGCGTAGGCCGCTTTCGGAGCGCGCCATGGAAATTGGGCAGCAAGTAGGCATGTCCATTCTGTTCGCCTTGATGGCTTTCGCCTTTTTTAACGACTTGACCCGCCTGTTTAACGGCTGAACGATGAAAAAATCCCTGTTGTCCATCCTGATTGCCGGCCTGTTTTCGACACCTGCGCTGGCTTTCGAACCTTTTGCGGTCAAGGACATTCGGGTCGAAGGGATACAGCGTACCGAAGCGGGTACGGTTTTTGGCTACTTGCCTGTCAAGGTCGGCGAAACGCTGACTGATGAAAAGGCTGCGCAGTCGATCAAGGCGCTATTCGCTACCGGCTTCTTCAAGGATGTGCGGATCGAGGTCGAGAAAGACGTCATGGTTGTTGTCGTCCAGGAGCGGCCGGCCATTGCAACGATCAATTTTGTCGGCCTCAAAGAGTTCGAGAAGGATGTCATTGTCAAGGCGCTCAAGGAGACGGGTATTGCCGACGGGCGCATCTTTGACCGCGCCTTGCTGGAAAAGGCTGAGCAGGAACTCAAGCGTCAGTATCTGACGCGGGGCAAGTATGCGGCCAATATCACGACGACCGTGACCCCGCTTGAGCGGAATCGTGTCGGTATCAATTTCAATATTGAAGAGGGTGTTGCCGCCAAGATCAAGCAGATCAATCTTGTTGGCGCCAAGGCTTTCTCTGAAAAAGAGTTGCTCAGTCAGTTCGAACTGACGACGCCAGGTTTGCTGACCTGGTATACCAAGAATGATCAGTATTCCCGGCAGAAATTGTCGGCCGACCTGGAAAAACTGAAGTCCTTCTATATGAATCAGGGGTATCTGGAATTTGCCGTCGAATCGACGCAGGTTTCAATTTCTCCGGATAAGCAGGATGTCTACATCACCGCCAATATCGTTGAAGGCGAGCGTTTCCAAGTGTCGTCAGTCAAGATGGCAGGAGATTTCTCGATTCCTGAAGATGAGTTGAAAAAATTGGTCACCATCAAGCCGGGCGATGTCTTTTCCCGCGAAAAACTGAACGGCTCGACCAAGGCCATCAGCGATCGTCTTGGCAAGGAAGGCTATGCCTTTGCCAACGTCAATGCAGCGCCGGAAATCGACAAAGAGAAGCGCAAGGTTGCTTTCACCATTTTCGTCGATCCGGGCAAGCGTGTTTACGTTCGTCGCGTTAATGTCACCGGCAATACCAAAACTCGTGATGAGGTTATTCGTCGTGAGATGCGCCAGATGGAAGGCGGCTGGTACGACGCAGACAAAGTGACAGGCTCCAAGCAGCGGCTTGACCGTTTGGGCTTCTTTGGCGACGTCGCTATCGAGACGCCAGCGGTGTCTGGTACTGCAGATCAATTGGACGTAAACGTCAATGTGACCGAGAAGCCGACGGGAAACCTGATGCTCGGTCTTGGTACATCCAGTGTGGACAAGATCATCCTGTCCGGTTCGATTGCTCAGAACAATTTCATGGGGAGCGGCAACAACGTTGCTATCCAGGTGAATTCTGCCAAGACCTATCGGACCTATGTGTTCTCCTACACCAATCCGTATTTCACGCAGGATGGCGTCAGCCAGGGTTTCGACCTCTATCAGCGAACAGTTAACACGACGACCACGGCAATTGCCGCCTATAGTTCATCGTCTTATGGCGGTGGCCTTCGGTTTGGTTTCCCGATTGGCGAGAAAGAGTCTTTGGGTGTAGGTCTGGGCGTCGATTCAACCACGATCTCGACCTACGACTCCAGCCCGGGCTATTACAAGGATTACGTCAGCAAATTTGGCGCGACCAATCTTTCCATTCCGCTCACCCTGAGTTGGTCCAGCGATGGCAAGGATAGCTACTTCTTCCCAACGCGCGGGACTTTCCAAAAGGCCTCGCTTGAGGTTTCGTTGCCAGGCGGCGATCTGACCTATTACCGTGCCAGCTACCAGTTGCAGCACTTTATTCCGCTCTCTTCAAGGTTTACTTTGATGCTGAATGGCGAAGTGGGTTATGCCGAGGGATACGGCGATTCCGGCCTGCCCTTCTTCAAGAATTTCTATGCGGGCGGTATTGGGTCTGTTCGCGGCTACAAGGCTTCGAGTCTTGGCCCGATTACCCGGGATGCCAGCACCGGCACTGATTACCGTATCGGCGGAAATCGCCGGGTTATTGGCAATGCCGAGTTGCTGTGGGGAATTCCCGGCATGGAAAAGAGCTTCCGCATGGGATGGTTCTTTGATGCCGGCCAGGTTTATGGGAACGATGCAGCTCAGTCGTCCAGTGGTCTTCGCTATTCGACAGGGATTTCCGCATCGTGGATTTCTCCGATCGGTCCGCTAAAATTCAGTTTTGGTCGGCCGCTTAAAAAGCAAGAAAGCGACAAGACAGAGTCCTTCCAGTTCCAGATGGGCACCACGTTTTAATTCAGGAGCGTCAAGTTGAAAATCAAGTCCGTAATTCTCGCATCGTTGATGTCTGCACTGTTTGTAACCGGTGCGGTTGCCTCCGAGTTGAAGGTTGGATACGTCAATACGCAGCGTATTTTCCGTGATGCGCCAGCAGCGCAGAAGGCAGCCAAGAAGCTGGAAGGTGAGTTTGCCAAGCGCGATCAGGATCTTCAGCGCATGGCCAAGCAGTTGCAGGGTCTGCAGGAAAATCTGGAAAAGAATTCGGTGACCATGGCGGAAAGTGAACGCCGCACCAAGGAAAAGGAATTCGGCGAGATTTCCCGCGAATTCCAGCGTCGCCAGCGTGAGTTCCGCGAGGACCTGAATCTGCGCCAGAACGAAGAAAATGCGGCGGTCATCGAGAAGGCCAACAAGGCGATCAAGCAGATTGCCGAGAACGAGAAGTATGACCTGATTCTGCAGGATGTCGTTTGGGTCAGCCCCCGTCTCGACATAACGGAACGTGTGATCAAGGCGCTGTCGGAAGGTAAGTAATATGGTTGGTTTGGGTGAGATTTCTTATACTCTTGCCGACATCGCCGCCCAATTGGGCGGCGATGTGCTTGGAGATCCGGAAACGCGTATTTCACGTGTGGCGTCGCTGGTTTCTGCTGCTGAGGGCGAGATTACTTTTCTGGCCAATCCGAAATT
This sequence comes from Ferribacterium limneticum, assembly GCA_049304775.1. Taxonomy (GTDB): domain Bacteria; phylum Pseudomonadota; class Gammaproteobacteria; order Burkholderiales; family Rhodocyclaceae; genus Azonexus; species Azonexus limneticus_C. Next base: position 11,923 of record JBAQOL010000038.1, on the reverse strand, counting down.
CCGGAGTCAACTGGCGAGCAGCAAGGCATCGGCGGTTATTTTGCGCCCGGATGCTGCTGGCGAGTTTTCCGGGGCGCGCATTGTCACTGGTAATCCTTATGCCTACTACGCTCGGGTTACTGCACTGCTGAATCCTCAATCTGTTGGGTTCCGCGGGGTTCACGCCAGCGCCGTGCTTGAATCTGCCATTCCAGACAGTGTTGCCGTTGGCCCGAACGTGGTTATCGGCCATGGGGTGACTTTGGGCGAAAACGTGGTCGTTCATGCTGGCTGTGTGATTGGCGATGGCGTCTCAATCGGCGATGGGTCGGTGCTGTATCCCAACGTTGTCGTTTATTACGGATGCCGCATTGGGTACGGGTGCATACTGCATTCCGGCGCTGTGATTGGCGCCGACGGATTTGGCTTTGCACCGGACGGGCAGTCCTGGGTAAAGATTCCGCAGATTGGCGGGGTGGTGATTGGCAACGATGTCGAAATCGGGGCCAATACTACGGTTGACCGTGGCGCCCTGGAAGATACCGTGGTTGGTGATGGTTGCAAGATCGACAATCTGGTTCATGTCGGACACAACTGCCGGATCGGCGCCAATAGTGTGCTGGCCGGATGTACTGGCGTTGCCGGTAGTACCGTTTTTGGTGAGCACTGCATTGTTGGCGGTGCCGGCATGATTTCCGGTCACCTCAATATCGTTGGCGATACGACGATTTCCGGCGGCTCGACTGTCATGAAGAGCATTATGAAGCCCGGTGTTTACACGAGCGTTCAACCGCTCGATACGCATGAGGACTGGTTGCGTAATGCATCGCATATTCGTCGGCTTGCGAAGCTTGCAGATCGTGTGGCTGAACTTGAGAAAAAACTTAAATAAAATTATACAAGAGGTTGATTAAATGGATATTCAAGCAATCATGGAGCACCTGCCGCACCGCTACCCGTTCCTGCTGGTCGACCGCGTTGTGGAGATTGAACTGGGCAAGTCCATTCATGCCTACAAGAATGTAACGATCAACGAGCCATTTTTCATGGGTCATTTTCCCCATCATCCGGTGATGCCCGGGGTGCTGATCATGGAAGCGCTGGCGCAGGCGGCAGGTATTTTGTCGTTCAAGTCGATGTCCGAGAAGCCGTCGGCTGACACGGTGTTTTACTTTGCTGGCATTGACGAGGCTCGCTTCAAGAAGCCAGTTCTGCCGGGTGATCAGTTGCACCTGCATGTTGAGATCGAGCGCCATATGCGCGGTGTCTGGAAATTCAAGGGCGAGGCGCGCGTTGATGGCCAATTGGCGGCAGAAGCACGTTTGATGTGCGCCCAGCGGAAGCTCTGAAAATGATCCATTCGACTGCCATTGTCGATCCGGGTGCCAAGATTGGCGCCAACGTCGAGATCGGGCCGTATTCGATCATCGGTCCGCATGTCGAGATCGGTGACAACACCGTCATCGGTCCGCATACCGTGATTCGTGGCCATACCAGCATTGGTCGCGACAACCGGATTTTCCAGTTCTGCTCGCTCGGCGAAGTGCCGCAGGACAAGAAGTACGCTGGCGAGCCAACTCGTCTGGAGATCGGCGACCGCAACGTCATCCGCGAATTCTGCACCTTCAATCTGGGTACCGTGCAGGATGCCGGGGTCACGAGGTTGGGCGACGACAACTGGATCATGGCCTACGTGCATATCGCCCACGACTGCCAGGTCGGCAACAAGGTCACTTTCGCCAACAATGCTTCGCTGGCCGGCCATGTCGTGGTCGATGACTGGGCGATTCTCGGTGGTTTCACCGGCGTACACCAGTTCTGCCGGATTGGCGCACACGTCATGACCGCTGTCAGCACGGTGATCCTCCAGGACGTGCCGCCTTACCTGATGGCCGCCGGCAATACGGCGACACCTTACGGCATCAATGTCGAAGGTTTGAAGCGGCGTGGTTTCACCGCCGAATCAATTACCTCGCTCAAGCGTGCCTACCGCACGCTGTACAAATCCGGGCTGTTGCTCGAAGAGGCCAAGAGCAAGCTGACCGAGGATGCAAAGACGCAACCGGATCTGCAACGCCTTGTCGACTTCCTGGACGTTTCGAAGCGAGGCATCATTCGCTGATATGGGCCGCGCCGTACGGATTGCCATGGTGGCAGGGGAGCCTTCCGGGGATCTCCTGGCCAGCCACCTGATTGCTGCCTTGAAAGAGCGTTTGCCGGATGCCGTGTTCTTCGGCATCGGCGGGCCGCGCATGGAGTCGCAGGGTTTCGAAGCCTGGTGGCCGATGGAGAAATTGTCGGTCATGGGCTATGTCGATGCGCTCAAGAATTACCGGGAAATTTCCGGTATTCGCCGCCAGCTGAAAAAGCGCCTGCTCGATATTCAGCCCGATATCTTCATCGGTGTCGATGCGCCAGATTTCAACCTCGGTCTGGAAACCAGCCTCAAGTCGGCCGGGGTCAAGACCATTCATTACGTCAGCCCGTCTATCTGGGCCTGGCGTGGTGGGCGTATCAAGAAAATTGCCCGCGCCGTCAATCGTGTCCTGGCGCTCTTCCCGATGGAGCCGCCGCTCTATGAAAAAGAGCATATTCCGGTGACCTATGTCGGGCATCCGCTGGCTGACATCATTCCGCTGCAGACCAGCAAGCAGGCGGTTCGTGAAAAGCTCGAATTGCCGCGCGATTACCCGATTTTCGGTATGTTGCCGGGGAGCCGTCAGGGCGAACTGGCGATGATGGCCGATACCTTCGTGCAAACCGCCAAATTGATAGTCGAGCGCTTGCCCAATGCGATTTTTGTCGTGCCGCTGGCAACTCGCGAGACACGCCTGCAGTTTGAAGCAGCGATTTATCGCCAGCAGGCCGGTGAAGTTCCTTTCCGGTTGCTTTTTGGCCATGCCCAGGACGCCTTGGGCGCCGCCGATGTATCGCTGGTCGCCAGCGGTACGGCGACGCTTGAAGCGGCGCTGATCAAGCGGCCGATGGTCATTACCTACAAGATCGCCAAATTTTCCTACTGGCTCATGAAGCGCATGGCCTATCAGCCCTTCGTCGGGCTGCCCAACGTGCTGGCTGGGCGTTATGTCGTGCCGGAAATCCTGCAGGACGAAGCGACACCGGAAAACCTGGCCGAGGCGCTGCTCAAGCTATATGAGGATAAGGAAAATGCCGCGGCGGTTGAAGCCGCATTTACCGACATTCATTTGCAGCTACGTCAAAACACGGCGGAAAAGGCCGCCAATGCGGTCATTGAATGCTTGAACTGATCGTTCCGGAAGGCCTCGTCTGCGGTATCGACGAGGCCGGCCGTGGTCCCCTGGCCGGTACGGTCGTTGCGGCGGCCGTCATTCTCGATCCGCTGCGGCCAATTCCCGGTCTCAACGACTCGAAAAAACTCAGTGAAAAGAAGCGCGATGCGCTCGCCGTGCTGATCCGCGAACGGGCCGTGGCCTGGGCGGTAGCCTCTGCCTCGGTTGAGGAGATTGATCGCCTGAACATCCTGCATGCCACGATGCTGGCCATGCAGCGGGCGGTGGCCGGGCTGGCCGTGCGGCCGAGCAGCGCCATGGTCGATGGCAATCGTTGCCCGAAACTGGATATTCCCTGCGAAGCCGTGGTCAAGGGCGATGGCAAGATCGCATCGATTGCGGCCGCCTCGATTCTCGCCAAGACGGCACGTGATGCCGAAATGCTGGGTTTGCACGTGCAATATCCGGTGTACGGTTTCGACCGTCACATGGGCTACCCGACGGCAGCGCATTTTCAGGCGCTTGAAGAGCATGGAGCCTCGCCGGTGCATCGCCGAAGTTTTGGCCCGGTGGCGAAGCAGCTTTCCCTGCTATGAAGCTGATCCAGTCGCGCGACAACGTGTTTTTCAAGTCGCTGAAGCGGCTGGCTGAATCCGGGCGTGAGCGCCGAAAAACCGGGCAGACCCTGCTCGATGGCGTGCATCTGGTCGAAGCTTACGAGGCCGCATTCGGGCCGGTGGACACCTTGATCGTTGCCGAATCGGCGCTGGACGGTGGTGAAGTGGCCGGATTTGTTCAAGGTCGGGAAACGGTTGCGCTGGCTGATTCCCTGATGCGTGATCTTGGTCTGGTCGATACGCCGAGCGGCTTGCTGGCTCTGGTCAAGACGCCGCGGGCGACTGCCACGGTCAACCGGAAAAAAGACGCAATTTTGATAGATGGCGTGCAAGACCCCGGCAATGTCGGCACCCTGCTGCGCACTGCGGCAGCGGCTGGCATCGAGCAGGCGCTGCTGTCGTCCGGCTGCGCCTCGGCCTGGTCGCCCAAGGTTTTGCGCGCCGGGCAGGGGGCGCACTTTGCGTTGGCTATCCATGAAGAGTGCGATCTGGCTGGCTTCATGGCCGGCTACGAAGGTATGACTGCGGTTACTTGTCTGGACGGCGCCACGTCGCTTTATGCAGCGCGTTTGGATGGACCGATTGCCTGGGTATTCGGTGCTGAGGGGCAGGGGGTCAGCGCCGAGCTGATTGCCGCCGCCCAGCTCAGAATTCGTATTCCGATGCCGGGTGCGGTGGAGTCGCTCAATGTCGCTGCGGCTGCGGCGGTGTGCCTGTTTGAGGCGCTGCGCCGCAAGTTAGCGTAGCTTCAGTTCCTGCAAAATTGTCGTCGATATTTCCTCGATCGACTTGGTCGATGAATCCAGCCAGCGGATTCCTTCGCGACGCATCATCTTTTCGGCTTCGGCAATTTCGTAGCGGCAGTTGGCCAGCGAGGCGTATTTGCTGCCGGCGCGGCGTTCTTCACGGATTTGGGTGAGGCGTTCGGGCTGGATGGTCAGGCCGAACAGTTTGGAGCGATGCTTTTCGAGTGTGCTCGGCAGGTACCCACGGTCGAAATCCTCGGGAATCAACGGGAAGTTGGCTGCCTTCAGTCCAAACTGCATGGCCAGATAGAGCGAGGTCGGCGTTTTGCCGCAGCGCGAGACAGCGACGAGAATCACATCAGCCTCGGCCAGATCGCGGTCGGTAATGCCGTCGTCGTGGGCCAGCGTGTAGTTGATCGCCTCGATACGGTGCTTGTACTCGGAGCTTTCGGCTGAGCCGTGCGAGCGGCCGACCGTGTGGTTTGACTTCCTGCCTAGTTCGGTTTCCAGAGGTGCGAGGAAGGACTCGAAGTAGGACAGGCAGAAGGCATCGGACTGATGGACGATATTTGCCAGGGCCGGATCGATCAGGGTCGTGAAGACGATGGGGCGCATGCCGTCGGACTCGCCCTGAGCGTTGATACGGGTTACCGCTTCCTGAGCTTTCTCCATGGTTTTGAGAAAAGGGATGCGGATCTGCTTGAACTCGATGTCCTCGAACTGGGTCATCAGGCTGTGGCCGAGGGCTTCGACGGTCAGGCCGGTGCCGTCCGAGACGAAGAAGACTGTGCGTTTGATAGGGGTAGGCATGCGCTGATTTTACCCGCTGTTGCGTAGTCCGGAAGCGACGCCGTTGATCGACAGGTGGATGCCGCGGGCGACGCGCTCGTCGGTTTCGCCGGCGCGGTGGCGCTTGAGCAGTTCGACCTGCAGGTGATTGAGCGGGTCCATGTAGGGCGAACGAAGTTGCAGCGAGCGCTTGAGCATCGGGTTGTCGGCGAGGAAATCATCCTGTTCGAGAATGGCCAGCAGGTGCTTTTTGGTCAGTGCCCATTCCGCTTTGATCTGGTTGAAAATCCGTTCGCGCAGGCCGGCATCGGTCACCAGTTCGGCATAGCGCGAGGCGATGGCGAGGTCGGTCTTGGCCAGCACCATGTCCATGTTCGAGAGCAGGCTCTGGAAGAAGGGCCAGGATTTGACCATGCGGCGCAGCGTGGCCATACCTTCCGGATTTGCCGCCAGATAGCCGTCGACCGCAGCACCGAAGCCGTACCAGCCGGGCAGCATGAGCCGGCATTGCGCCCAACTGAAGACCCAGGGAATGGCGCGCAGGTCTTCGATGCGTTCGGAAGCCTTGCGTGAGGCGGGGCGGCTGCCAATGTTGAGCAGGGCGATTTCGGAAACGACGGTCGATTGGCGGAAATAGGTCGTGAAGCCCGGCGTTTCATAGACGAGGCCGCGATAGGCGTTGAAGGCGCGAAGCGAGAGGTCGTCCATCACGGCGTGGAACTGCTCGGCCGGCTCGACCTTGTTTTCGTGGTCGGTCAGGCTGGCTTCGAGCGTCGCGGCGAGCAGCACTTCGAGGTTGCGGCGGCCGGTGTCGGCGTTGCCGTATTTGGTCGAAATGACTTCCCCTTGTTCGGTCAGGCGGATCTGGCCGGAAACGGCGCCAGCCGGTTGGGCCAGGATGGCATGGTAGGTCGGGCCGCCACCGCGACCAACCGAGCCGCCCCGGCCGTGGAACAGGCGCAGGCGCACGCCGTGCTGCCTGAAAACCTGGGCCAGTTCAATCTCGGCCTTGTAGAGTTCCCAGCCCGAGGTCAGGAAGCCGCCGTCCTTGTTGGAATCGGAGTAGCCGAGCATGACTTCATGCTCGTCGCCGCGGCCGGCGATCAGTTCGCGGTAGGCCGGAATGGCGAAGACGCCCGCCATCGTGGCGGCACTCTTCTGCAAGTCTTCGATGGTTTCGAAGAGCGGGATGATGTTGACGTTGAGCTTTGGCTTGGCGCCTGGCAGCAGCAGGCCCGATTCCTTGAGGAGCAGGGCCAGTTCGAGCAGATCGGAAACACCGTCGGTTTTCGAAATGATGCAGTTGGGCAGCGCCGCGGCGCCGTAGCGCTGGCGCAGTTCGTTGGCGGCGAAGAAAATGGCCAGTTCGCCCTGGGTTTCTTCCGAATACGTCAGGTAGGGCGAGTAAAGCGGGCGCGGGGTGCTGATTTCCACGGTCAACAGGGAAATTCGCTCAATTTCGGAAAGTGCTTCGTAGTCCGGGCAACGGCCGGCGCCAGCCAGCAGTTCGGCGACGCTGCGAGCGTGGACTTCGGAGTTCTGGCGCAGGTCGATGGGCGCCAGGTGGAAGCCGAAGATCTGGACGCCGCGCATCAGTCGGCGCAGGCGGCCGCCGGCCAGATTGCCGCTGCCGTTGAGCTTGAGCGAATTGGCCAGCACCTTGAGGTCGGCGCGCAGGCCGTCCGGCGTGGCGTAGGGTTCGGCCTGGCCGATTTCGTGGCGGACCGGCTCGACATGATCGAGGACGCGGGCGGTTGCGGCAAGTCGGGCATAGATGCCGGACAGGGCGCGACGGTAGGGCTCGTCGGCGCGTTGCGGCGAGTGGTCGGTGGAATGCTCGGCGAGTGCGAGCAGCTCCGGCGTGACCTTGACCAGCAGGTCGGAGAGGGGCAGTTCGCCGCCAAGTTCGTGGATTTCTTCGAGGTAGTGCTTGAGCGCGGCAGCCGACTGCAGGCGCAGGGCTTCGCGGAGGATTCCGGCGGTGACGAAGGGGTTGCCGTCACGGTCGCCGCCGATCCAGCTACCAACGCGGAAGAAGGGCGGCAAGGCCCAGATGGTCTCCGGGTAGCGCTTCTGTAGTTGCTGCGTGGCCTGGATATAGAGGCGCGGCAGTTCGGTGAAGAAGGTTTCCTTGAAGTAGGTGATGCCGTTCTTGACCTCGTCGAGCACCTTGAGGCGGACCGGGCGCAGCATGCGCGACTGCCACAGGGTCAGGATGGAATTGGCGATGCCGAGATCGTTCTCGGCTTCCTCTTCCGGCGTCATCTGCAGACGTTCGCGCTGGTCGAGCAGGCGGGCCAGGTCGCGGTGGTTGCGGATAAGGCTCTGGCGCTGGACTTCGGTCGGGTGGGCGGTGAGCACCGGGGCAACGACGGCGTGGGCGAAGAAGTCGGCGATGGCTTCCGGCGAGACGGCTGCGGTCGACAGGGAATCGAGGGCAAAAATCAAACTGCCTTCGCGCGGCGGCGAGCCGGCCAGATCGTGGGCGCGACGGCGACGGATGTGGTGCTCGTCCTCAGCGATGTTGGCCAGTTGCAGGAAGTAGCTGAAAGCGCGGACGACGGCCTGGGTGGTGTCGCGTGGCAGCGGGTCGAGCAGGGCGGCGAGTTCGTTGCGGGCGGCCGGGTCACCGTCGCGGGCAAAACGCACGGCGGTCTGGCGGACGCGCTCGACGATGTCGTAAACCGATTCGCCCTCCTGCTCGCGCACGGTGTCGCCAAGGATGCGGCCGAGCAGGCGAATATCGTCGCGAAGGGGTTCGTCCTTGCTGGTGTCCAGTGAGGCTTGGTGCATGAGCTGTTTCCTGTTGGAGTTTTCGGTATTGTTTGTTTTTCTCGATATTCTGACCTTTGCGCAACAGGCTGGCAATCAGAATAAAAGGGTTTCGTACCGAGAGGGCTGATTAGTGTTTTCTGACCAGAAGTACCGAAGCATCGGCGATCTTGGCCAGTTGTTCGGCCACCGAGCCGAGAATCAACGTGGCCAGGCCGCGCTGGCCGTGACGACCGATGACGATGAGGTCGACGCCCAGTTCCTTGGCCTTGTCGGAAATGACTTCGGAAATGCGACGGTTGCTGGCTTCGAGCATCAGCGCTTCGGCATCGACATCGGTGGCCGAGGCCATGGCGTCGTCGAGCAGCTTTTGTCCGCCCTTGATCAGGTTGGCTACAGCGCCGTCGAGATTGACGGCGTGGGACATGGCATGGCCATGCAGGTTGAGGACGGTTTCGTCGGCAACGTGGGTGATAAAGAGCTTGGCCTTGCTCGTGCGGGCGATGTGCAGGGCTTCGGCCAGGGCGCCGCGGGAGGTGGCGCTGTCGTCGATGGCGACCATAATCTTCTTGTACATGGGTGTTCTCCTTGAATTTGTGTGATCGGGCGTAACTTAGCAATTCGCCGGGGTTTGCGCTGTTAGGGAAATCCTCAACATGTTTGCTGCGGTCGACTGCATTTTTCGAGCAAATAGGCGATGGACCGGTAGTTGATGCCGGTTTCGGCAGTCAGGCCGATTTCGCAGGTGCGGTTGGTCGAGACGCCGCTGGCGCAGTTGGCCGGTAGATCCTTGTGGATATGGCGCAGGGCGTGCTGGTTGAGTTCGGGTACGACAAAGCCGCGGTCGCCGGCAAAGCCGCAGCAGGTGACGCCGGACGGTTCGATGATCTGCTCGACGCAGGCGGCAAGCAGCGTTTTCAGCTTGGCATCGGCACCGGTTTTCCGGACGCTGCAATTGACGTGCAGGGCGATGGGGCCGGCCTCCCGGGTGATCATCAGGCGCGGCAGCAGCGCGTCATGGGCGAACTCGTGGAAGTCGTAGAGTTTCAGGCGGCCGGCCAGGTGCTTTTGCATGCGCACCGAGCAGGCGCTGGCATCCATGATTACAGGGTATTTGCCGTTCTGCGAGGCTTTCATGAGCGCCGCTTCGAGCGTGTTCGACATGCCGTCGGCTTCCTCGGCCATGCCCTTGCTGGCCAGCATCTGACCGCAGCACAGGCTGTCGAAACTTTCCGGCAGGATCGGTGCGTAGCCTGCGCGGGTGAGCAGTTCGATGATGACGTCGCCGAGTTGCTTTTCGCCGGCGGTCGATGGGCCAAAGATGCGGCCGCCGCAGGTCGGGAAATAGACCACCGGGTCGCCCTGCGTCGTGCGCGCCACCGGGGCCTTGCCGGCGTGCGGCATGTTCTTCTTCCAGGCGCCGCCAGAAATGCGGCCGAGAAAGTTGTCACCGAGCACGCCGGAAACTGCGTGGCCGACATTCAGGCCGAGGCGCGAGACATTGGCCAGGGTGCCGAAATGCTCGCCGGTCCAGGCGTTGACGGCGCGCGCCGTGTCGCCGAGCTTGCGGCCGCGCAGGCGGCGGGTCAGGTCGCCGGTATCGATGCCGACCGGACAGGCCGTCGAACACAGGCCGCAGCCGGCGCAGGTGTCGAGGCCCATGTAGGCGTAGTCCTCGCCGACGGAGCCTGCTGGTTCGCCGGCGGCAGCGCGCCGCGCCAGTTCGCGCACGCTCGTGATGCGCTGGCGTGGCGAGAGGGTCAAGCGGTGCGACGGGCAGAGCGGTTCGCAGAAGCCGCATTCGATACAGCGGTCGACGATGTCCTCGGCAGCCGGCATCGGCTTGAGGTTTTCGAGGTGGGCGTGCGGGTTGTCGTTGAGGATGACGCCGGGGTTGAGGCGGTTTTCCGGGTCGAACAACGCCTTGATCCGGCGCATTAGGTCGGCCGCTTCCTTGCCCCATTCGAGCTCGACGAAGGGCGCCATGTTGCGGCCGGTGCCGTGCTCGGCCTTGAGCGAGCCGTCGTATTTGTCGACGACCATGTGACAGAGGTCGTCCATGAAGCGGGCGTAGCGGTCGACTTCGCTGGCATCGCCGAAATCCTGAGTGATGACAAAATGCAGATTGCCTTCCAGCGCATGGCCGAAAATGATCGCCTCGTGGTAACCGTGGTGGCGGAGCAGGGCCTGCAGGTCAAGCGTGGCATCGGCCAGGTTTTCGATGTGGAAGGCGACGTCCTCGATGAGCACCGTGGTGCCTGTGCGGCGCATGGCGCCAACGGCCGGGAAGGTGCCCTTGCGGACTTTCCAGTACATCTCGCAGGTGGCCGGATCGGTCGAGAAAACCATCGGTTCGACGGTGGCAACGCCATCCATCGCGGCATGAACTTGCGAAATTCGCTCATTTATCCCGTCGACCGTGGAAGACCGGACTTCGATGAGCAGCGCGGCGGCTTCCTCGCCCAGTTCGCGCATGATGGCCGGCAGGCCGGGCTTGTTTTCGACCGAATGCAGGGCAGGGCGGTCGAGCAGTTCGACGGCCGACACCGGCTGCGGTTTGAGGCGGATGACCGCCTCACAGGCCGTGCGGATATCCGGGAAGAAAACCAGTGCCGACGCCTTGAACGGGTCTTCGACCACCGTGTTGTAGGTGATGCGCGAGATGAAGCCGAGCGTGCCTTCGGAGCCGATCATGAGGTGCGACAGGATGTCGATCGGGTCCTCGTAATCGATCAGCGCATTGAGGCTGTAGCCCGTGGTGTTCTTGATCTTGAACTTGTGGCGGATGCGCTCGGCCAGCTTGGTGTTGTTGCGCGTGTCGCGCCCGAGGCGTTCCAGTTCGCCGAGCAGCACGGCGTGGCTCTTCGAGAAGGCATCGACGCTCAGGTGATCCTCGGTGTCGAGCACGCTGCCGTCGGCCAGCATGACCCGCATGCCGGCCAGCGTCCGGTAACTGTTCTGCGCCGTGCCGCAGCACATGCCGGAGGCGTTATTGGCGGCGATGCCACCGATCTTGGCGGCGCCGATGGAGGCCGGATCGGGCCCGATCTTCTTGCCGAACGGGGCGAGGCGGCGGTTCACCTCGCCACCGACGATGCCGGGGCCGACCTTGACCTTGCTAGCGTCGGCATTCTGTTCGTAGGTGGCGAAGCCTTCGCCGATCAAGGCGAGGATGCCATTGGTGATGGCCTGACCGGAGAGGCTGGTGCCCGCTGCCCGGAAGGTGATGGGGCGGTTGTGTTGCCTGGCGGTCTGCAGCACTTGGCGTGCTTCCGCCTCGTTCTCGATGACGGCGATGACCTCGGGGGTCAGGCGATAGAAGCTGGCGTCTGTTCCGTAGGCCAGACGGCGCAGGTCATCGACGATGATCTGGTGCGGCGGGAGGTGGTCGCTCAGGGCGTGGATGAGGTCGCTCATGGGTTTGTCTCGGATTTGTTATTGGGTTTTGCTGAATTGGCTTGGGGTTCCGTCTTGCTGGCGGGCGTACTTTCTTTTGTGTGGCCAAAAGAAAGTAGCCAAAGAAAAGGCCACCCCTGGGTCGGTGCCGGCTGCGCCGGATCCCTGCGCTACTCGAAAGTCCGGGCGGCTGCGGAACTCGGGGCTGCGCCCCTCAGACAGTCCTCGCCGAAGGCCCCCGGCCTTCCTGCGTTGCTCAGCGCCTTCCACGGGGGCCCCAAAAGCGTCCACGTTCAAGCGTTTTGGCCCAAAAAGCAGACTCCCACGGTCAACCGGGGAAAAAGCCTAAAAATGAAATCCACTGGTTCAGCGT
>JBAQOL010000037.1:0-35250 GCA_049304775.1 Ferribacterium limneticum | reverse complement strand
GGTGCGCCCGGAGCGATTCGAACGCCCGACCCCTTGGTTCGTAGCCAAGTACTCTATCCAGCTGAGCTACGGGCGCACACCTAAACTGCTTTTTGCTGCGTTGCCGAAATTTTCAACCTTCGGCGGGTTGTTCTGCTGGTGCGCCCGGAGCGATTCGAACGCCCGACCCCTTGGTTCGTAGCCAAGTACTCTATCCAGCTGAGCTACGGGCGCACTGTCAGAGCGGCGCATTATACGGACACCGGCGTAGAATGCAAGGTTTCCGCCGAAAAAAGCTGATGTCTTTTTCCTTCATTCGCATGCCGAAATACCCCGAGTGCTGGTCGAGTTGCGGCTCGTGCGCGAGCGGTGACGTCTTCATTCTGGAGTTGCTGGTCAAGATCGGCGACATGGTGGAGCGCGACGACAATATTCTGACGCTGGAAACCGGCAAGGTGGCGCTGGATATTCCCAGCCCGCACGCTGGCCGGGTGGTGCAAATTCACGTCATAGAGGGCGATATAGTCGCCGAAGGGGCCCTACTGGTAACTCTGGAATCAGTCTGAGCAGCGCCCTCGGGAAGCTGGAATCGCCCCCTCCCCTTACTTTGGGACGTCGACCTCCATGGCGTTGCGCACTTCACGCACGCCACGCACGCCGCTGGCGAGGTCGAGGGCTCGGCGCAGCGCATGTTCGTCGGGCACCGAGCCGCCAACGGTAACGACGGCGGATTTGGCGAGGATGCGGAATTGCGAACCGGCCAGGCCGATGTCGGTGCGCAGCAGGGTTTCAACCTTGTCGATGAGGGCCGCGTCCTGAGCTTCGTTGTTGGCCACCATGGCAGCCAGCAGTTGCGGATCGTCGGTGGCGAAGGCGGAAAGGCCGAGGCCGGCAAAGGTGGCTGCAGCGGTGATGCTGGCGACCATGAGGTGACGTTTGAACATGGCTATTCCCTTTTATTGTTGATTGCCATCAGCCTATTGCGAAGTCCGTGCCAGCTATTTATTTTTGTTTTAAATCAACCAACTAAGTCAGCCTTGCGTTTTCAACGACGGGTATTCCGTCGTGCGGCAACGACAGCTGTTTTTGCCACGGAGAGAAATCTCCGGGCAACCGTCATCCCCGCGCAGGCGGGAATGACGGAGCTGTTTCGCTAGGCCGGCCCCGGCCTGTCTCCGCCTGACGGCGGGCTATCGCCTTCGCTGCGGAACATGGCTGGTGTCAGGTCGTGTTTCTGCAACAGGCGGTAGAACTCGGTCCGGTTGCGTTCGGCCAGACGGGCAGCGTCGGCGACGTTGCCGTCGGTCAGCTTGAGAAGCTGGACGAGGTAGTTGCGCTCAAAGCGCTGCTTGGCTTCGGCGTAATTGAGGGCATCCATGACCGGCACACGCAAGGCTCGCTGGACGAGGGTCAGCGGGATCAGTGGCGTTGAGGTCAGCGCGCAGCTTTGCTCGACGACGTTGAACAGTTGCCGGACGTTGCCCGGCCAGGCGGCCGTGGCCAACGCTTCGAGGGCTTCGGGGGCGAAGCCGTTGACCGGCTTGCCGTATTTGCCGGCGAGCAACTGGACGAAATGCAGGGCGAGCAGCGGGATGTCTTCGCGCCGCTCATCAAGGCGCGGCAGGGTCAGCGACACGACGTCGAGCCGGTAATAAAGGTCTTCGCGAAACTGGCCTTGAGCCATGGCGAGATCGAGGTCGCGATGCGTCGCCGAGAGTAGCCGGACATCGACCGGCTCGGCCTTGGTCGTGCCGACCGGCCGCACGACGCGTTCCTGCAGCACGCGCAGCAGCTTGACCTGGAGGGCGAGCGGCATGTCGCCGATTTCGTCGAGGAACAGCGTGCCGCCGTTGGCGGTCTGGAACAGGCCGACACGACTGGCGCCGGCGCCGGTGAAGGCGCCCTTGGCGTGGCCGAAGAGTTCGGACTCGAGCAGTTGTTCGGGAATGGCGCCGCAGTTGATGGCGACAAACGGCCCCTTGGCGCGCGGACTGGCGCGGTGGATGGCACGGGCCAGGACTTCCTTGCCGCTGCCGCTTTCGCCGCGGATCAGCACGCTGGCGTCGGAGGCAGCGACCATGCGCGCTTCGGCCATCAGTTCGGCCATCTTGCTGCTGCGGAAGATGACGCCCTCCATCCAGGCGTCGTCGCCCTTCCCCGCTGCACGTGGCTCGTCACCGGGATGCGAGGTCGGCGCCGAGAGTTGCAGGGCACGGTCGATTTTTTCGAGCAGAATCTGGCTGTCGAAAGGCTTGGTCAGGTAGCCGAAAACGCCGCGCGAGGTGGCGGCAACCGCATCGGGAATATTGCCGTGGGCGGTGAGCAGGATGACCGGCAACGTCGGCCGGGTCCGGCGGATTTCTTCGAACAAGGCCAGGCCGTCCAGCCCGGGCAGACGAACATCGCTGACGACAACGCGCGGCGGATCGACGGCAATCTGGGCCAGCGCCTGCTCGGCCGAGCCGACGGCGGTGATGCGGAAGCCCTTGGCGCGCAGGCGCATGGTCAGCAGCTTGAGGATATCTTCGTCGTCATCGACGACCAGTACGTGGGCGCCGGCCATTACCGCTTGCCTCCGTTCGGACTGACTACGCGCGGGCGCGGGATCAGCGTTTGTTCGATGTTAGCCAGGCTGTCGAGTTTTTCCTGCAGCTCGGCGGCCTTGCGCTGGCTGTCTTTCAATTGCTGGCCCTGCTTTTCCAGCTGGCTTTCGAGTTTCATGCGTTCCTGATAGTTGTCGGCGAGTTGCCGGGCCAGCGGGTGAAAAGGCGCCGCTGCCGGTTCGGGCGATTTGAGTACGCCTTCGAGCAGCGCCAGCCCCTTGCCGAGATCCTGCTGGACGCGCGGATGCCCGAGCAACAGGGCCATCCTGACCTGCGTGAAGGGCGTCTGCGGCACGGCGACGAGCACCGACCGTTCGCGCCCCAGCTCGGCCGGCGTCAGGCGCGACAGGCTTTGGTTATAGAGCAGCGCGCCCTCCGGGCTGGGATCGTCGAGGTGCAGTTTCCTGGCCAGCGGGCCGGAAGCGCAGCCTGCTACGGTCAACCCGAAAAAAAGGCCAAAAATGAAAACCGCCACGCGGCGGGAAAAGGTCGGGTATTTACTGCTCATCAGGTATTTCCACACAAAAATGGGCGCCCGTTTCTTGCGGGACGAGGTACACCGTGCCGCCCATCGCCCGCACCAGCTCGCGCACGATGGAGAGACCAACGCCGCTGCCCTGGCGCGGCGCCGGTGCGACGCGCTGGCCCTGGACGAAGGGATCGAAAATGCGTTGCTGGTCCTCTTCAGCGACGCCCGGCCCCTGATCGACGCATTCGAAGCGCCAGAGGCCTTCAATGTGGCTCACCGAGAGGTGGATTTCACCGTTTTCCGGGCTGAAGTCGATGGCGTTGGACAACAGATTGTCGAGCACGACCGTCATTTTCTCGGCGTCGAGCATGGCCGTTTCCTGCGAGGATTCGATGACGATCTTCAGCTGCCGCGACTGGCTGTGCAGTTCGCGGCGCTGGGCGACGGTGCTGAGCAGCCGGCGCAACCGGGTCGGGGCAATTTGCAGGCGACGCGCCTCGAAGGCGGCGGCATTGAGGGTCAGCAGGCTCTCGATTTGCTGCTGCAGGCCGATCACGTTGTGCTGCAGGATATCGACCACCTCGCGCTGCCCTGCCGCCAGCGGTCCGGGGACTTCCTCGCGGAGCAGGGAAACGCCTTCCTTCAGCGCCGTCAGCGGCGTTTTGAGTTCGTGCGAGACGTGGCGCAAGGCGCGTTCGCGGTCAGCCTCCAGCTCGGCCAGACGCTGGCGCAACCAGTCCAGCCGCTTGCCGAGTTGGCGCAAGTCGGCCGGGCCGCTGACCGTGATGGGTTCGTCGAAGCGGCTAGCGCCGAGCCGGATGATGGCCTGCTCAAGGTGGCGCACCGGCCGCACCAGCCACCAGCCCATGGCCAGCGCGACGAGCAGCGCGCCACAGAGGGCCAGGGCAATGCGCCCGCCGAGGCGCAAGCGGTTGGTCTCGAGGTCTTCCAGCGACTTGCGATTCTGCTCTTCGATCCAGCGTTGCCCAGCCTGCTTCAACAGGCCATCGAGCTCAGCCATGCGGGCCAGCAGGGGAATGATCTCGGCTTGCGGAATATTCTGATCAAGACCGCTGCGCAGCGCCTCGGCCACCATGCGCCAACCGCCGAGCAGGGGCTGGAGCGGTTCGGCGGCCAGCGTATCGAGCCGGTCGACGACCGCCAGCGACTGGCTCAGGTGTTCGTCGAAGCGCAGGCGGAAAACGGGGTTGTCGAGCACCAGATATTGCCGCGCACTGCGTTCAATATCGACGGTACGCTCGCCAAGCTCCTGGATCGACGCCGTCAACTGGATGGCCTGCTCGCTGCTGCGCCGGCTCTGATCGACCAGGCGCTCGACGACGAGCCAGCTTTGCACTGCCGCGCCGCCCAACAGCAGGACGATCAGGGCAAAGCCAAGCAACATGCCCTGGCGGAAGGAAATTCGATTCATCGGCGCTTTGTGTCTTAAAACTGAAGTTTAAACCGCCATGCGGGCGAAGACGGCTGTTGGGGCGCTGGAAAAATCCGCTCACCAGCCGCCACGCAGACCGGTTTATTACTTATAAATCAATCGATTATAAACATGTCGCAATTTCACGACAGGCTACTGATCTAGATTAGCTGCCTTTGCCGGGAAAACCAAAAATATCTGTCGCAATTTCACGACAGATCTCGGCAATGAATCGCGAAACAACTTTTAATATAAATCGTAAGCCATTGATTAAACGATGCTACACATGCATGGCACGCTTATCGCAATGGAGTTCCGGTCCGCCATTCATTGAAACCTCAAGACGGGAGTCACCATGTTCAACAAACCGATCCTCAACAACCGCAATGACGTCATCACCCGCAAGGAGGTCAACAACATTCTGGGCAGCTCCACCAGCACCCCTAACGCCTCTGCTGCGGCAAGCAGCACCGTGGCCGCGCCCGCCCCAGCCCCCCAGCCGGAAAAGACCGAATCGCTGGCGGAAAACGTCATGGGCGCCCGCCTCATCGTCGGGCCCGATGTCAAACTGAAAGGCGCCGAAATTCTTGATTGCGACACGCTCGTCGTCGAAGGCCGCGTCGAAGCGACCATGGACAGCCGCGTCATCCGTATCGCCGACAATGGCTCGTTTTCGGGCAAGGTCAGCATCGACATCGCCGAAATCCACGGCCACTTCGAAGGCGAACTGACGGCCCGCTCGCAACTGATCATCCATGCCACCGGCAAGGTCACCGGCAAGATCCGCTACGGCAAGCTGGTCATCGACGAAGGCGGCGAACTGTGTGGCGACATCAACGCCCTGTCGGCCGAGAAATCGACGCCTTTTCACCTCCGCGATGAACCGGCGAAAACATTGAGCGCCGTTGCCGTCGCCGGTTGATTGCAAATAGCATAAACCTTAGAATGCAGACTATGCAGAATGTCATACCTTCGACCTCCCCGCTCAGCTCCGGCATCATGCCAGCCGCCTTGCTGGCGGGTTCGCTCGGGTCGGGCGAAGGTTTTGAGCTGCCGGAGCTGGTCGTTGCCCCGGCCGTGACCTACCACCAGCACAGGGCCTGCAGTGCCCTGGTACGCCGCATGTACGCCTGGCGCGGCTACCGGACTTCGCCGGCACGACAGCTGATCGAAGACCCGAATCACGCTACGCTGGGTGTCTGGCTGGAGGGCGAACTGGTGGCGACGCTGACCGCTTCCCGCGACTCCAGCGCCGGCCTGCTCGCCGACAATCTCTACGCCGAGGAACTCTCCGGGCTGCGCAAACCGTCCCGCGTTCTCTGCGAAGTGACGCGACTGGCGGTCGATGTCGATGCCCATGATCCCGAACTGCTCAAATCGCTTTTCCGCTCGAGCTATCAATACGCCCGGGCAGTTTTTGGCGTGACCGACGCGGTGATCGAAGTCAATCCGCGACATGCGGCCTACTACCGCCGGGAATTCGGTTTCTCGCAGATCGGCACCGTGCGCACCTGCCCCCGGGTCGATGCGCCGGCCGTGCTGCTGCACCGTCCGCTGGGCAGTCTTCACTTCTAGTTAGTTTTCCCTTCGCTTCAACGCAAATGACCAGCCCCCGAGCTTCGGGAGGCTGGTCATTTGCATTGAAGCCTCGTAGACTCGCGCATCATTAATCTTTACGACGACAGGTAGGTTGTTCAATGGCTCAATACGTCATGTCCATGCTCCGCGTGAGCAAGATCGTTCCGCCCAAGCGGCAGATCATCAAGGATATTTCCCTCTCCTTCTTCCCCGGCGCCAAGATCGGCCTGCTCGGCCTGAACGGTTCGGGCAAATCGACCGTGCTCAAGATCATGGCTGGCGTGGACAAGGAATACGACGGCGAAGTGCAGCATCTGGCCGGAGTATCCATCGGCTACCTGCCGCAGGAACCGCAACTCGACGCGGCCAAAACCGTGCGCGAAGAAGTCGAATCCGCCCTCGGCGAAGTCATGCAGGCCCAGGCCAAGCTCGACGAGGTTTATGCTGCCTACGCCGACCCGGAAGCCGATTTCGACAAGCTGGCCGAGGAACAGGCCCGTCTGGAAGCGATCATCGCTACCGCCGGCTCCGATACCGAAGCGCAGATGGAACTGGCTGCCGATGCGCTGCGCCTGCCACCCTGGGACGCCGTGATCGGCAACCTGTCCGGTGGTGAAAAGCGCCGCGTCGCGCTGTGCAAGCTGCTGCTCGCCAAGCCGGACATGTTGCTGCTCGACGAACCGACCAACCACCTCGACGCCGAATCGGTCGAATGGCTGGAACAGTTCCTCGTCCGCTTCCCGGGCACCGTCGTTGCCGTCACCCACGACCGCTACTTCCTCGACAACGCCGCCGAATGGATTCTCGAACTCGACCGTGGCCACGGCATTCCGTACAAAGGCAATTACTCTTCCTGGCTGGAGCAGAAGGAAGCCCGCCTGGAGACGGAAAACAAGCAGATCGACGCCCACATGAAGGCGATGAAGCAGGAACTGGAGTGGGTGCGTTCCAATCCGAAAGCCCGCCAGGCCAAGAGCAAGTCCCGGATCGCCCGTTTCGAAGAGCTGTCCAGCCAGGAATACCAGAAGCGCAACGAGACCCAGGAAATCTTCATCCCGGTCGGCGACCGTCTGGGTGGCAAGGTCATCGAGTTCACCGGCGTCACCAAATCCTTCGGCGACAAGCTGCTCATGGACAACGTCAGCTTCACCATCCCGGCTGGCGCCATCGTTGGCATCATCGGCCCCAACGGCGCCGGTAAATCTACCCTGTTCAAGATGATCACCGGCCAGCAGCAGCCCGATTCCGGCACGGTCGATATCGGCCCGACGGTCAAGATGGCCTACGTCGATCAGTCACGCGACTGCCTCGACGGCACGAAGACCGTTTTCGAAGAGCTGGCTCAGGGCAGCGACATCCTGCAGATCGGCAAGTTCGAAATGCCGTCGCGCGCCTACATCGGCCGTTTCAACTTCAAGGGCGCCGATCAGGGCAAGCAGGTCGGCAATCTGTCCGGCGGCGAACGCGGTCGTCTGCACCTGGCCAAGACGCTGATGACCGGCGGCAACGTCCTGCTGCTCGACGAACCGTCCAACGACCTTGACGTCGAAACCCTGCGCGCCCTAGAAGACGCGCTGCTCGAGTTCCCGGGCTGCGCCATGGTCATCTCGCACGATCGCTGGTTCCTCGACCGGATCTGTACGCACATCCTGTCGGCCGAAGGCGATTCGCAGTGGAATTTCTTCGAAGGCAACTTCCAGGAATACGAGGAAGACAAGAAGAAGCGCCTCGGCGAAGAAGGTGCCAAGCCGAAGCGAATCCGCTACAAGCCGATCACGCGCTAAAAACCAATGGCCGAAATTTCAATTTCGGCCATTTTTTCGGGTTGACCGTAACATTCACGCCAAACCGAAAGAACAACGCAAAACGGGCGCCGCTTGGCGCCCGTTTCTTTCTTCTTCCCCCCGCCGATGCGGAAGGCCGAAACCTGAATATTAGTGCTTGAGACTGGCGGAGAAAACCGCCTTGGACTTCTCGGAAAAATGGAATTCGTTGAAAGCGCGAGCAATTTCGGCTTCGTTGCGGCCTTCGGACTGATCTTCGAAGCTGATGCCGATGATCTTGCCGTTGGCGGCCAGGGTCTGGAAGGCGAAACGCCAGCGTTGTGCTTCAGCCAGCCGCTCGCGCAGTTCGGCTTCGTTGGAAATCGTAATACCGGCTTTCTTCAGGGAATCCAGGAATTGATCGAAGGATTCGTTGCTCAGACTGCCCATTTATCTATCTCCGTAGGTATGCGGTGTTTGATCACCATGAGCCGTATAACGACTCGACTTTGATTCGGTTGACACGAAAGTGAGAGAAGTTTGAATGCGATAATGTCGCCCCATGAAGAAGCCAAATATCACCGCCGAGATTCCCGAAATCCGTCCCGGGCAGTCCATTGAACTGCTCAAGGAACTCCACATCCTCACCCGTGACGGCAAGCTCAATCAGGACACGCGGCGCAAGCTCAAACAGGTCTATCACCTCTACCAGTTCATCGAACCGCTGCTGGATGGCGCCGAGACGCTGGTCGACCACGGGGCCGGCAAGTCGTATCTCGGTTTCATCCTCTACGATCTCTGTATCAAGAATCGCGCCACCGGCGAGATCATTGGCATAGAAACGCGCCAGGAACTCGTCGAGAAATCGCGCGAACTGGCCGCCAGGCTTGGCTTTGAGCGCATGCGCTTCCTTGCCTGCACGGTCGAAGATTCACTGACTGCGCCCGAGCTGCCAGCCAGCGTCGATGTCGTGACAGCACTACACGCCTGCAACACGGCGACCGACGACGCCATCCGTTTCGCTCTGACCAAGAACGCCCACCATATCGTCCTCGTCCCTTGCTGTCAGGCCGAAGTAGCCGCCATCATGCGGGCCCGGAAGAACGAATCGCTGTCGCAAAAACCGCTGTCTGAACTTTGGCGACACCCGATCCACACCCGCGAACTCGGCAGCCACCTGACCAACGTCCTGCGCTGCCTGCTGCTCGAATCGCACGGCTACGACGTCACGGTCACCGAACTGGTCGGCTGGGAACATTCGATGAAAAACGAGCTGATCATCGCTTCAAAACGCGGCGCGCCCCGCAAAAACGCCCGCGAACGTGCCGAAGCCATCCTGCGTGAGTTCAATCTCGAAGAACTTGCCCCGCGTTTCACGTACTAAGTCGCCATGACTCGAATTCAACACCCGCTCGAACTCCTCGCCCCGGCCAAGAACGCCGATTTCGGCATCGAAGCCATCAAACACGGGGCCGACGCCGTCTACATCGGCGGCCCGACTTTCGGCGCCCGTTACGGCGCCGGCAACGATGTCGCCGAAATCAAACGCCTGTGCGATTTCGCCCATCGCTACCGCGCCAGGGTCTTCGTCGCGCTCAACACCATCCTGCGCGATGACGAACTCGAAGACAGCCGCCAGCTCGCCTGGCAGCTTTACGAAGCCGGGGCCGATGCGCTGATCATCCAGGACATGGGCCTGCTCGAACTCGACCTGCCGCCGATCCAGCTTCACGCCAGCACGCAGACCGACAATCGCAACGCCGACAAGGTCAAGTTTCTCGAAGATGTCGGCTTCTCGCAGGTCGTTCTGGCGCGCGAATGCAGCTTAAACGAAATTATCAAGATTGCTTCGCAAACCAATGTTTCATTGGAATATTTTGTTCACGGCGCGCTGTGCGTTGCGTTCAGCGGCCAGTGCTACATCAGCCAGGCCCACACCGGGCGCAGCGCCAACCGCGGCGAGTGTTCGCAGGCCTGCCGCCTGCCCTACACGCTGGTCGACGACAAGGGTAAAACCATCACCGAGAACCAGCATCTGCTCTCGATGAAGGACAACAACCAGAGCGCCAACATGCTGGAACTGGCCCGTGCCGGCGTTTGCTCCTTCAAGATCGAGGGGCGGCTCAAGGATCTCAGCTACGTCAAGAACATCACCGCGCACTACCGCGGCCTGCTCGACGAGATCATCGCCAACAACCCCGAATTCACCCGCGCCTCGAGCGGTCGCAGCACGTACACCTTCACGCCGCAGCCGGACAAGACCTTCAACCGCGGCTACACCGATTATTTCGCCAACGACCGCCAGGACGACATCGGCGCCTTTGATTCGCCGGCCTTCGTCGGCGAACTGATTGGCGAAGTTGTCGACATCGGCGACGTTTCCTTCACCGTCAATGCCGAAAAGCCCTTCAACAACGGTGATGGCGTCTGTTTCTACGACGCCCACGGCGAAGTCGTCGGCATGCGCATCAACCGTGCCGATGGCAAAACCCTGTTTCCGGCCGAAATGCCGGAAGAGCTGACCGAAGGCGCCAGCCTCTTCCGCAATCGCGACCAGGAATTCGAACGTTCTTTGGAAAAGGAATCGGCCGACCGGCGCATTTCGGTCAAACCTGTGCTGACCGAGACCGAAGACGGCTTCGCGCTGACCCTGACCGACGAAGATGGGGTGATTGCCACGGTCAACCGGAAAAACGGGCCAAAATCAGAATGGCAACTGGCCCAGAACCCCGAAGCGGCGATGGCCAAGCTCAAGGAAAACCTCGGCAAATTCGGCAACACGATGTTCGTCGCCGAGCCGGTCGAATTGAAGCTGAGCCAACCGTGGTTCCTGCCGGTCAGCGCCATCAACGCCCTACGCCGTGAAGCCACCGAACAGCTCGAAGCCGCCCGTCTCGCCAGCCACCCGCGCCCGCCACGCGCCACCCCGGCTGCCAACCCGGTGCCCTACCCGCAGGAAGAGCTGACCTACCTCGGCAACGTCTTCAACGCCAAGGCCCGCCAGTTCTACGAGAAACACGGCGTAAAACTGATCGAGGAAGCCTACGAGGCCGGCAACGAAAAGGGCATGGTCTCGCTCATGATCACCCGCCACTGCCTGCGCTACAGCTTCAACCTGTGCCCGAAGGAAGTGAAACACCTCAAGCCGGACCCGATGACGCTGATCAACGGCAACGAAAAGCTGATTCTCAAATTCGACTGCAAAGCCTGTGAAATGCACGTCGTCGGCAAGATGAAGAAGGGCGTCACGCTCAACCTCGGCAGCATCCGCCCCGCCGCCTGATCATCCGGGCTTGCGGAGCAGGTCGACGCGCTGTGGATTGAGGAAGGTCGCGCCGTCCGGCCCCATGAAGGACTCGAACTTTTCCTGCACTTGCCGGTAGAGTTCCGGGGCCAGGCGATGATGGGTGTGCGTAACCTGGATCATCCGGCTATCGAACTGGGCAAAACTCTCGAAATAGCTGCGGGTATTGAAGAACATCTGCTTGTCGAGTTGCAGGCTGCCCGACGCCACCGCCTTGCAGATCGCCGCAAAGGCCGCCTCGCGGACTACTTGCTCGTCGTGGAACAGGCGAAATACCTCGTTCAGGTCGCCGGCAAAAACCGGTTCGGAAATCCACGCCAAGCCACCCGGCTTGAGCACGCGGGAAATCTCGGCCAGGGCGCGGTCCATATCAGCCAGTGGCACATGGTGCAGGGATTTGAACATGAGGACGATATCCACGCTGGCATCGTCGACTGGAATCGCCTCGGCTCCGCCATGGCTGAAGCGCACCGTCGGCAAATCGGCAATCTCCAGATTGCGCGCATGCTGGATGGTGTCGACTTCGAGGGCGATGATTTCAATCGGCCGCCCTGTTTCCGCCAGAACCCGCGTCTTTTCTGCCTTGCCGCAGCCGAGTTCGAGGACACGCGCGCCATCGAGCGGCAATGTGTCGAGCAACAGTTTGATTTCATTGCACAGCGCAGTCTGCGCGGGATCAGCGATCTTCATGGCACATCCGAAAATAGGGGCGAACCAGAATTTTAGCGGATGCTGATACAGGAAGGCGCGCCAGTACGCCTAAAGCCCGGCTATAGTCTCGCCTGTTGCCCCGTACCCGATCACCATGAAACCCACGCCCTGCCCCTCCTGCCAGCAGCCGATGGTCAAGAAGACCTTCGAGCGCCTGTTGCATGGCACTGTCGTCCTTGACCTCTGTTTCAACTGCCAGGGCATCTGGTTTGACGAGTTCGAAAGCGTGCAGATCACGCCGGGCGGCACCATCAAACTGTTCGAGCTGCTGCATGAACACCACGACGACCAACGCACGCCCCTGCGCGACCCGCTGAAATGCCCGCGCTGCAGTGAAAAGCTCCTGCATGGCCTCGATGTAGCCAAACACGGCGGCAAATTCAACTACCACCGCTGCCTGCAAAAACACGGCCGTTTCACCACCTTCGCCCAGTTCATGATCGAAAAGGGCTTCGTCCGCCAGCTCAACCCGGCCGAAATCGATGAACTGTCGGCCAAAGTCGGCATCATTCGCTGCATGGGCTGCGGCGCCCCGGTCGATATCCGCCGGGACCACGCCTGTGGCCACTGCCGGGCGCCGATCACCATCCTCGACCCGTCCGCCGTCGAACAGGCGCTCAGCCGCTACCAGCACGCCGAAGTACGCCGCACAACGCGCGACGTCGAAGCGCTCGGCGACGCCATCGTCATGCGCGAACGTGAAATCTCACGCCAGAAACGCCTGAAGGAGCCGGAAAACGCCGGCATCATCGACGCCATCGACCTGCTTTCAGCCGGCGCCGAATTTGTCTGGACGTTGATCAAGCGCTAGGCGAACGGCCGGAAGCAGATGCCAGAGCGAGGTACGTCGTTCTTTCCGGATTGAGCCCGACAGCAAGCGAACTTAGGTAGCTACCCCATGTCCTAGGTTGATGCTGCAAATTTACTCAACCCGAAGCGAAAGGATCCAACATGCCAAACCGCCTGGTTAGTGAAGTCATCAAAGGACGGCCATTCCCCACCACAGTCTCCGGCACCACCGTGCGTGAAGCTGCGATCATCATGAAGGAATGGCATTCATCGGCAATTCTCGTTGTAGACAACGGCGTTCTCGCCGGCATCTGCACGGAACGCGACATCGTTTTTCGTGCCGTCGCCAACAACTGCGACCCGGCCAATACCGCAGTCAGCACCATCATGACTCGAAACCTCCAGACCGTCGGCCTCGACAAGCCTTTCGGTCATGCCCTGCACCTCATGTACGAAGGCGGCTTCCGGCACATTCCTGTCGTTGATGATGCCGGCCACCCGGTCGGCTTGCTGGCAGCGCACGACGCCCTCGATATGGACGGCCTGCAGATGGAACAGGATCTCGTTCGGCGCGAAGAGATCACCGTCATTCTGTAAACGAAAAAGGCGAGCCATTCAGGCTCGCCCTGCGCCAGACACAAAACCCTTACTGGACGCGGATTTCGACCCGCCGGCCCTCTTCCGGGCTGCCCGTGCCCAGCGTCGATTCCGGCTTGCGGAACTTGATCCGCTCGGCAGCAACGCCGCCGGCCACCAGCGCATCGCGCACCGACTGCGCGCGGTGCTTGGCCAACTGGGCATTTTGGGACGGATCGCCGGAAGTATCGTGGAACCCGGAAAGCAGCACGATGGCGTTGGGGTTGGCCGCCAGCGCCTCCTGCGTCTTGGCGACGACGCCCTTGTCCGCCTCATCGAGCACCGCAGCGCCAAGGGCGAAATAAACCTTGGCCAGCGCCTCACCAACCGGTGCGATCTCGCCCTGCTCGGCAACCGGCTTCGGCGTCGCCTGAACGTTCTTGCCGGCGCTCGCCCCATAAACCACAGCCACAACGGCCAGCACGATCCCGGCCAACACCCCGACGATTACCGCGGTTGATTCGTCTTCATCATTAGCAGCCATAGTCACCTCTCAAGAAAGTTGCTCGGAGCCACAAAAACGTCTTCGGATTCTATGCCGATTCGCTATCGAAGAGAACTCTCGGTGCCAGCTCGACGTGTTCCTGATCGCCGCCCAACCAGATCACCCCATCCTGAATCGTGCATTGCAGGCGCATGCCGCGTGCCGCCAGCGCAGCCAGCGCCTTGCCCTCCTCCACGCTCAACGACAGCACGCGCAGATTCTTCTGCCCCGACACCTTGCCCTGCGTCTGTTGCCACCACATTTCAGCGGGCCGTCCGCCATAACTGAGCACCATCACATGCCGCGAGCGGTTGCAGGCCCGGCGAATCGCCTTCTCGTCAGGCAGCCCGACGTCGATCCAGCGCTCGACGCTGCCCGTCGGGTCAAGCTCCTGCAGGTCCGCCTCATCCTCGGTCGCCGACAGGCCGCGCCCGAAAGTCAGCGTCTCCGACGCATTCAGCGCAAAGGCGAGTAGGCGAACCATCATTCGCTCATCCGTTTCCGAAGGGTGGCGGGCGATGGTCAGCGTGTAGTCGCCAAAATGCGAACGGTCGAGGTCGGCAAGCTGCAATTCGGCCTTGAAAATGGTGGATTTGAGCGCCATGCCGGTTCCCGTAAAAAGCGCGGATTATCCCATGACGCATTCGCCAAAGCAGACTACGATTATCACTAGCCAATCATCAGGAGATTCCGTCATGAGCCCACTGCGCATCCTTCCCCTGTTGCTCGCCGGCCTCTTCGCCGTTCAGGCCGACGCCGCCGATGCCCCGCGCCGCAAATCCGGCCTGTGGGAAATAAAGACCCAGATGCCCGGCATGCCCTCGCAAGGCCCGATGCAGATGTGCGTCGATCAGGCCAGCGATAACGTCATGCAGGAACGTGCCAAGGAAAAGGTCAATTGTCCGGTCATGGACGTCAGCCGCGGCGCCGGCAAGATGACCATCCACGCCGTCTGCAAACACGAAGGCGTGACCAGCACCAGCGATTCGGTCATCACCGGCGATTTCGACTCGGCCTACCGCAACGACATGGTGATCCGCTACGAACCGCCGCAGCACGGCATGAAGGAAATGAAGATGGTTCAGGAAGCCCGCTGGCTCGGCCCCTGCAAGGCCGGCCAAAAACCGGGCGACGTCATCATGCCCGGCATGCAGAAATTCAACATGCAGGAAATGATGAACGACCCGCAGATGCGCGAGATGATGAAGCGCCAGCAAAAGCAGTGAAGCGCCCCATATAATCAGCGTTTTCTAATACACGAGATTGCCATGCGCCACCTGCTCCTAGCCTGCCTGATCGCCGCCACCAGCATCGCCCACGCCGAAGTCATCGATATCGACAACGCCCAGCTCGACAAACTGCGCCAAAGCGGCGTCCCCGTCGTCGACATCCGCCTGCAATCGGAATGGGAAGAAACCGGCATCGTCGGCGGCAGCAAACTGCTCACCTTCTTCGACGAAAGAGGCCGCGCCGACGCCGCCGGCTGGCTCGAAAAGGTCAAACCCATCGCCAAGCCGAACGAACCGGTCATCGTCATCTGCCGCACCGGCAACCGGACAAAGGCCGTCAGCCAGTTCCTCTCGCAACAGGCCGGCTACACCACGGTTTACAACGTCAAGGCCGGCATCAAGGGCTGGATCGGCGCCGGCGGCCCGGTCGTCCCGGCAACGCAAACCATCGCCTCCTGCAAGGCCGCGAAAACTTGCTGAACCACGCCGTCGACCGCAAACGGTGCGCCAGTTGCGAGCACTGGAGCGGTTGGCGCCAACCCGGCGACGAACCGGGAACCGTCCTCATCGAAGCCGAAACCTCGGAAGGCCTCTGCCAGGGCGGCGGCTGGGACAACTCCGAACGCCGCGCCCGCTCGGCCTGCGGGCATTGGCGGATCTGGCAAGCACTGGATCAGACGCCGCCATAACCCAGCATCCCGCTTGCCACGGTCAACCGGAAGTAATGCCAAAAATTGAAATCGGGTTCAACGGTGGCCGCTCTTTTTCAAAACGCCACTTGATAGGTGGCAGACATCCAAAAATTTGGCATCTGACTCTGCGTTGTTCCATTCAACATAATGGATGCTTTTCCCTGCAAGACTTTACCTTCGACCCCCAGGCCCGCCTTTAACCAGGAACGATCCATACTTTGGCCTGAAACGTTGAATGATGCCAAACCAATAATTTCACCTGTGGTGCTCACGCCGTTGTCGCCAAAACGCTGCGCTGCCTCAAGATTTGTTACTAAATTAAAAGGAGTGCCGGCAATTGGTGTGAGGGCGTTCAAACCAACACGCATCTCGACCGACTCCTCTGTGCGACCGTTGAAACGAGCTGGCAATCCCCCACCAGTTTCGGTATAGGTTTTCATTCGGTAATCAAGATAACTTAAGTCAATATAGGGGCTGAAGCTAATTGGTTTAACTGTAAAAGCTTTTTCCCAGTCAACTCTGGCCCTTACCCCCCAACTATTTGATTTTGAATCACCAGAAGATGTGTCAATAACTCCAGTGCTGACGTAGGAACGTTTAGTATCAATATTTCCCCAGTGTCCAAATGCACCAACGGTGGCAAATACACCTCGTTCTTCAGAGATCGGAATGATCGCTTCAGTCATGACATAGTCGCCTGATGCATCTACTTTGCCATCGAGAATTAGGTTCTGATTTGACCAAGTCTTGCCATAAGAGACATTGACTTGGACTGGGCCAAAGTTATAACCACCATTAATTTCGGCGAGCCCAACAGAACCGCTCCGATTCCCGTGATCGTCCCGGCCCCAGTCTCCAGCAACCCAAAAAGTCTTTTGTCCCGCAGCAACGCGGTGGGATAGGGGACTGCTATGGGCGCCATTAACCATCGTCCTAATAATCGAGGTCGACGAATCGAATCCTGTGGCCGCAGATGCAAGGCTAGGGAGCAAATCAGCCAAGTTCACCAGTTGACTCATGCTAACCAAATTCGCGTAGTACCAAGACTGCGCGAATCCAGTATTACAGGAAATGTCACAGTCATAAACGGAGCTGTTGCCAGACTGCCAGTAAACGAGCTTCACCTTGCTTCCGTTTTCACCGTAAGCAAACAAAATCCCTCCATCAGTATTCGTGCCGAAATAACCACCACCACTCATTTGGACTAGCGCTGCCAGCGAGGTCCCCAAGCTCTGATTCCCCCACCAAGGCTGCGAGGTAAATCCCGTAGGGCTTGTGTTGTAATTTACATTCGCTGAAGAAATTACATATCGATATCCATTAAACTCAACAGTTGTAGTTGGCGGTGTGTAAACAACAGCATTAGCGCTTACAGAGAGCAACATCAAAGCAAGCCCAGAGACCGCAACAGCTTTGTGGCCCGAACGACGATTGGTTGTTAACTTCATAAGACCCCCGAGTAAATATCGGTAAATTATAGATGAACTCGGCCAGAGCCTTTATTTTGTCATTTATGCCCCATGGGGCAGAATTACCCGCGTAATGAGAGGTGGCGGCACGTATCGAGAGCGGGAGAGGCGGCAACGTGGTGAATCTTGGTCACGTTAATGTCACGGCCAGAAATGAAAAAGACCGCCTGAGCGGTCAAGATCATTGGTATTTCTGGCTCCCCGACCTGGGCTCGAACCAGGGACCTACGGATTAACAGTCCGGCGCTCTACCGACTGAGCTATCGAGGAACGGTACTGTCGGCCGTGCGGCTGACAGGGCGCGGATTATATACAAATCCGCGGAGAGGCTGCAATAGAGTGCGTCTTGCCGCGGTAAATAAATTGAAAATCAGGCTTTTCCGTCGTCGACCGCAAGTTCTGGATTCACCGGCAGTTTGCCCGCGGCCTTCAACTCGGCTTGCCGGGAAGCCCTGAGCGTGGGCGTTTCGAGGCTAATGCGGCCGAGGGCGCCGGAGCGGTAGTCGAGGATCAGGATGGCGGCGGCTCTTTCCATATCCAGCTCGCCGCCCCGCCCTTTGATCACGCAGCCGCGCTTTTTGGCGATGGCTTCGATGACGCCGACGGCATCCATGCCTTCGGTGGCAAAGCCGTAGCGCGCCATGAGCAGCTTGGGATAGGCCTCGAGCAGGTAGTTGGCCAGCCAGGTGCCGACTTCTTCGTCGATGTAGGCATTGATGCCGACGGCGTGGCTGGCGGCGAGCATGAGGCCGTCGATGGGGTGGTCGATCTTCGGCCAGAGCATGCCCGGGGTGTCGTAGAGGGTCAGGCGGTTGCTGATGTCGATGCGTTGCTGGCTCTTGGTGACGGCCGGCTGGTCGCCGACGGCGGCGACTTTTTTCTTGACCAGCGCATTCATCAGCGTCGATTTGCCGACGTTGGGGATGCCCATGATCATCAGGCGCAGCGGCTTGACGGCGTCGTTGCGGTGCGGCGCCAGTTTCTGCGCCAGACCGGGGACGCGCGCCACATCGCTGGCTTTCTTGCACGAAATGGCGACGGCCTTGACGCCGGGCTGGGCATCAAAATAGGCCAGCCAGGCTTTGGTCGCTTCGGGGTCGGCCAGATCGGCCTTGTTGAGCAGCTTGAGGCACGGGCGCTGACGGAAGACGCGCAGCTCGTGGATCATCGGATTGCTGCTCGCCTGCGGCAGGCGGGCGTCGAGCACTTCGACAACGACGTCGGCCACGGCCAGCGTTTCGCCGGCCTTCTTGCGAGCCTGGGTCATGTGCCCCGGGAACCATTGGATGGACATTGTTTTTCTTTCTATTTTCAGCCGCCGGTGACCGGCGGGAAGAAGGCGATTTCATCGCCGTCTTTTATTGTGGCATCAAGTTTCGCCATGTCCTGATTGACGGCGCAGCGCAGGTTTTTGGCGGTGGCCAACTTGTCGCGCCCCTGGCCGACCAGCCAGTCACGCAGGCCGCCGACGGTGGCGATGCCGGCCGGCAATTCGATGGTTTCGCCGGGCAGGCCCAGGGCCTCCTTGAGGCCGGCGAAGTAGAGAATCCTGACGCTCACGACAGCAGCTCCGCGAAGGAAATGAAGCTGACCGCGTCGCCGACGGCGATGGTGGTGCCCGGCGGGTTGAGGACCAGCCCGTCGCTCCAGCACAGCGAGGTGACGACGGCCGAGCCCTGGTTTTTGTACAACTCGGCGGCGCCTTGGGCGTTGAGCGAAGCACGCAGGAATTCGAGGCGGGCGCCATCTGCCCTGCTCCACACCGAGGCGGACGGCAGATTCAGGACGCGCGGTGAAACGCTGGCCGCCCCCTGCAAACGCAGGATGAACGGGCGAACCATGGTCAGGAAGGTGACGAAGGCGGCAACCGGGTTGCCCGGCAGGCCGAGGAACCAGGCTTTGCCATCAGCTTTGCGGATTTCGCCGAAGGCCAGCGGCTTGCCGGGCTTGATGGCGATCTTCCACATATTCAGGCTGCCCTCGGCTTCGACGGCCGGTTTGACATGATCTTCCTCGCCAACCGAAACGCCGCCGCTGGTCAGCACCAGGTCGTTGTCGGCCGCGGCGCGGCGCAGGGCGTCGCGGGTGGCTTCGAGCGTATCGGCTATGGCGCCGAGGTCGCGCACTTCGCAGCCCATGCCTTCGAGCAGCGCGCGCAGGGCGTAGCGGTTGGAGTTGTAGATGGCGCCCAGCGGCAGCGGCTCGCCCGGCTGGACGAGTTCGTCGCCGGTGAAGAA
This sequence comes from Ferribacterium limneticum, assembly GCA_049304775.1. Classification (GTDB taxonomy): domain Bacteria; phylum Pseudomonadota; class Gammaproteobacteria; order Burkholderiales; family Rhodocyclaceae; genus Azonexus; species Azonexus limneticus_C. The sequence goes on along the minus strand of JBAQOL010000037.1, from coordinate 15,875 downwards.
AACGCCGACGCGGACGCGGCGATAGACCGGCAGTTCGGGCAGGCCGGCCGAGGCTGCCAGGGCGATTTCCTGCGGGCGCAGCTTGACGCCGGATTTGAGGATTTCGGCGCCAACCGAGATGTCTTCGCCGGCCCGGCGGATGTTCTCGCCATCGCGCGGGACGTGGTTGATGACCACACCATTTTCGCCGTGCTCGCAGCGTTCCTGCATGATCACGGCGTCGGCGCCGGCCGGCACCGGGGCGCCGGTGAAGATGCGGGCTGCCGTGCCCGGCTGCAATGTGGTACCAACCGTGCCGGCCGGAATGCGCTGGCTGACCGGCAGGCAGACGCCGGCAGCGGTGATGTCGGCAACGCGCACGGCGTAACCGTCCATGGCCGAGTTGTCGAGCGGCGGCACGGCGACGGTGGATTGCTGGGAAACGGCCAGAATGCGGCCGGCGGCGGCGGTAATCGGCAGCGAACGGATTTCCTCGACCGGCTGGGCAGCGGCCAGCAGTTTTTCCAGGGCTTGTTCAAAACTCAGCATGGGCGGGCCTGCAAATTAAGGTGGTTCATGACGAAATCGGCCATCGCGGCGTAGTCGTTGAGCGGCAGCGTCGGCAGGCCGGTTTCGATGGCGGCGTCGGTGGCCACGGCGACGATGTCCTTGCGCTCGGGGAAGAGCGGCGGCTTGCCGTTCTCCGGCCGGTAGACTTCGAGCTTGGGCACCGGTTCCTGCTTGAAGCCTTCGATCAGCACGAGGTCGCACGGCGAGAGGTGGCCGATCAGCTCGTTGAGCGTCGGCTCCACCTCGTCGCGGCGCTCGTGCATGAGCGCCCAGCGGTCGCCGCAGGAGAGCAGCACCTCGGTGGCGCCGGCTTCGCGGTGGCGGTAGGAATCCTTGCCCGGCTTGTCGATGTCGAAACCGTGGTGGGCGTGCTTGATGACCGACACCTTGAGGCCACGCGCCGTCAGCTGGGGGATGAGCTTTTCCAGCAAGGTCGTCTTGCCGGAACCGGAATAACCGGCGATACCGAAAACTTTCATGGGCGGATTTTAACCGTTCAGGCGACGAACACCGGGGCGAAACCGCCGCCCGGGGTGCGGAAATTGGTGGTTTGGCCCTGGTACAGGCGGGCGGCGACGAGCTGGATGCGGCCGGCGTAGACGTAGCAGCGGATGTCGGCTTTCATGGTCGTTTCAACGCCGTCGACGGGCACGACATACTCGGCCGGCGGCGCAATTTCCTGGGCGATGTAGCCGCCGTGCAGGATTTCCTCGAAGACGCGCTTGGTCAGCTTGTCGCCACGATAGGCGGCACGGCCGCCGAAACCGGCAGGCGGTTTGAAGAACCAGCGTTTGCGTTCGGCCCAGAATTGCTCGCCCTGCTCCGGCGTGACGGCGACGGTTTTCGGGATGCCGGCGAGCAGGGTCTGGCGGGTGGATTCGGCTACGCCCAGCGCCTGCAATGCGGCCTCGTCGGAGAGCTGCATGAGGTTGCGCTTGTCGGCGTAGAGGGCGTGGGCGCGTGGATGCGGCGTGATGACGACGCCACCGGATTCGAAAATTGCGCGAATTTTCCGGTTGACCGTAGCATCGAGGGCAAAGTCGGTCAGGCGGTTGTAGATCAGGTCGATGGGCTGGCCGGCGTGCAGAAGCTGCTGGCCGTCGCTCTCGAATTCGCCCGGATCGGCCACGACGGCGGCGATACCGTGCTGCTCGAACAATTCCTTGAAGAGCGCGAATTCGGGGGCGAGAAATTGCTCGGCCGGGTTTTCGTCGACAATGGCGATGCGGCGCAGCGGTGCGGCGCAGCGTTCCAGACGCCATTCCTCGCGGAACATGGCGACGTATTCGTCACGAATCTGTGCAGCCTCTTCCGCATGACCATGGGAGGCGAGCAGGTAGGCGTTGAGCAGGCCGCCGCCGGCGTTGGTGTTGATCTCGATGAGCTTGGGGCCGCTTTCGGTCAGATGAAAATCGTAGCCCATGAAGACGCCGCGCGACTTGACCGGCAGGCGGGCGATTTCCGGCGCCTGGGCCAGCGCGTGCGCTTGGTAGGCCGGCATGGCGATGACCGATTCGATGGCCGAGATGATGTCGGCCATGGCCTGCATCGGCCCGGCGGCGATGGTGATGTCGGCGCTGGAGAAGAATTGCGGCTGCTGGGCGCGCATTTGCTCGAAGATGGTTTTCATCCGCGTTACCGGTTGGCGAAGAAATCGAGGACGACCTGCAGTTCGCGGGTCCGTTTCATGGGTGGCAGACTTTGCCAGACCCGGCGGCCATACGGCTTTGATATGAGTCGTGGATCGCACATCATGAGCACGCCCTTGTCATTCTCGTCGCGAATCAGCCGGCCAGCGCCCTGCTTGACGTTGATGACGGCGCGCGGCAGCTGGTATTCCATGAACGCGTTGCGGCCTTCCTTTTTCATCTGCTCGATGCGCGCCGAGAGCACCGGATCGTCGGGCGGCGCGAAGGGAATCTTGTCGATGACGACGAGGGACAGCGCCTCGCCGCGCACATCGACGCCTTCCCAGAAGCTCTGGCTGCCGACCAGAATCGAATTGCCATGGTGCCGGAAGCGTTGCAGCAGATCGTTCTTGCTGCCCTCGCCCTGGACGAGCAGCGGCATGTCGATGTTTTCGTCTTCGAGCTTGGCCTTGAGCAGTTCGTGCGTGCGGCGCATGGCGCGCAGGCTGGTGCACAGGAAGAAAGCGCCGCCGTTGGCCGCCTTGACGGCCGGCCAGGCGGCGTCGACGACGGCGTCGGTGTAGTTCCAGGCGTTCGGGTCGGGCATGCCGAGCGGCGCGTAGAGGATGGCCTGCTTGTCGTAGTCGAAGGGGCTGTGCCAGCAGGCGGAATCCGGCTCGCCGAGGCCGAGTTCGGCGCAATAGTGGTGGAACTTGCCCTGTACGGCCAAGGTGGCCGAGGTGAAAATCCAGGCGCGTGGATGGCCGCCCATCTGCTTGCGGAAAATTTCGGCGACGTTGAGCGGCGTCGCGTTGAGCTGCAACGAATGGGTGAAGGCTTCGGCCCAGCGCACATAGCCGGGCGTCGGGTTCTGCCACTGGGCGAGGTGCTGGACGAGTTCGGTGGCGCGTTGCCAGCATTTCTCGAGGCCTTCGGCGCGCTCAGCCTGGGTTTCGAGCAAGGCGGCGAAGGCGACCATTTCGGCTTCGAGCGCCTTCAGGGCGATTTCAAAATCGGGCTTTTCTTCCAGTTGACCGTAGGAGAAGCGACCACTGTCGACGCCAACAGCCAGACGCAGATCCTTGGCGGCTTTTTCGACTTTCTTGCTGGTTTCCGGCAGCGCCAGGCAGTCGCGGGCATTGGTCAGCGCTTCGGCGCGCACGTCGCGGGCCAGATCGAGTACCTGCGCCGTCGAAATGCTGTCGCCGAAAAACAGCGTCGCCACTTCCGGCAACTGGTGGGCTTCGTCGAAGATGACCGTGTTGCAAGCCGGCAGCAATTCGGCCATGCCTTCGTCACGGAGCATGACGTCGGCGAAGAACAGGTGGTGATTGACGACGACCAGATCGGCCGCCATCGCCTCGCGCCGGGCGAGCATGACGAAGCATTCCTTGTAGTCCGGGCATTCCTGGCCGAGACAGTTGTCGCGCGTCGAGGTGGCGTGGCCCCAGACCGGGGAGTTCTCGGAAACTTCAATGCACTCGGCCTTGTCGCCGCTCTGCGTGGTCTTGGCGAAGACCGAGATGCGGCGAGCGTCGGCGGCATCTTCGCGGGTCAGGAAGCGACCGTCGGCGATGGCGTGTTGCAGGTGGTAAGGGCAGACGTAATTGGCCCGGCCCTTGAGCAGCGCGATCTTGACCGGCGCCTTGAGCGCGTCACGGACCATCGGCAGGTCTTTGTTGAAGAGCTGGTCCTGCAGGGTTTTGGTACCGGTCGACACGATCACCTTGCCGTTCGACTGCAGCGCCGGAACGAGGTAGGCGAAAGTCTTGCCCGTGCCGGTGCCGGCCTCGGCGATGAAGACCGAACAGCCTTTGATGGCGGCGGCAATGCGCTCGGCCATGTCGAGCTGCTGTTCGCGGATGCGATAGCCGCTGATGGCCCGGGCTAACGGGCCTTCGGGAGAGAATATTTCCGGGAGGGAAGACAAGGGAAGAAGCCTGAAAAATCAGGGCCGAATCTTAGCAGATGCGGGGTCTGCCGACGTCATTCCAACCCCTCCCGGCCTCCCCTTATCAGGGGAGGAGAACCCCAAACCGCGCGCGATCAGGCTCCCTCCCCTGACAAGGGGAGGGCTGGGGAGGGGTTTTACGGACGTCTCAATCACGCCAACTGCTCACCAACCTGCCCCCGATACTCCGGACACAACGCCAACCCCGCCTTCAGTGCATCAACCAGCAAACGCACCTTGGGCAGCGAGTATCGCCGTTGCGGGTAAACGGCCCAGACCGCGGTATTCGGCGGCTGATTGGCGTCGAGCAGGGAAACCAGCTCGCCCCGGCGCAGGGGTTCGAGAACGTAGTAGTCCGGCAACTGGCACAGGCCGAAACCGCGCAGCGCCGCGTCGAGCACGGCCTGGCCGCTGTTGCAGCGCCAGTTGCCGCTCGGCCGGAACTGGTGTTCGTGCCCCGCCTGCTGAAAGCTCCAGGTGTCGCCGGTGCCGATCAGGCAGTTGTGTTGGCCGAGCTCGGACAGCGTATGCGGCCGGCCGTATTTTTCCAGGTAGGCCGGCGCGGCGCACAGATACATGGCGCGCGGCGCGAGGCGGGTGGCGACCAGGCTCGATTCGCTGAGCCGGCCGAGGCGGATGGCCAGGTCGAAACCTTCATGGACCATGTCGAGGGTGCGGTTGGTCAGTTCGATTTCGACCTTGAGCGCCGGGTGACCGGCCATGAATTCATTAACCAGCGGCACGATGAAACGCTCGCCGTAAGCCACGGCAGCCGTCATGCGCAGCAGGCCGGTCGGCGCGCTGTGCAGGTCGCCGATGGTCAGGAAGGCTTCGTCACGTTCTTCAATCAGGCGCTGGCAGCGGGCGAGGAAAGTCTGGCCGGCTTCGGTCAGCGAAACACGGCGCGTCGTCCGGTAGAGCAGCCGGGCCTGCAGGCGCTCTTCGAGCAGGGCCACCTGCCGGCTGACGTGCGACGACGACAGGCGCAGGCGCTCGGCGGCACGCGAAAAGTTGCCGCACTCGGCAACGGCGACGAATTCATCCAGACCTTCCCAGCGACTCATTTTTAACGCCCTCCCCGGCGAATTCAATTATCCCCATTTGGCAACAATCATTCCTTGAATGGCAATTTATCCGCAACCAGTCGCTAATTATACTCAGCAGCATTGTCACCAATTCGAGAATTCCGCCATGTCGATCAAGTCCCGCGCCGCCGTTGCCTTTGCTGCTGGCCAGCCCCTGCAAATCGTCGAAGTCGATGTCGAAGCGCCCAAGGCCGGCGAAGTCCTGGTTCGCATCGTCGCCTCCGGCGTCTGCCACACCGATGCCTTCACGCTGTCCGGCGACGATCCGGAAGGCATCTTCCCGTCCATCCTCGGCCATGAAGGCGGCGGCATCGTCGAAGCCATCGGCGAAGGCGTCACCTCGCTGGCCGTCGGCGACCACGTCATTCCGCTGTACACAGCCGAATGCGGCAAGTGCAAGTTCTGCCTGTCGGGCAAGACCAACCTCTGCCAGGCCGTGCGCGCCACGCAGGGCAAGGGTCTGATGCCGGACGGCACGACGCGCTTCTCCTACAACGGCCAGCCGATCTACCACTACATGGGCTGCTCGACTTTCTCCGAATACACCGTGCTGCCGGAAATTTCGCTGGCCAAGATCCCGAAGGACGCACCGCTCGAAAAGGTCTGCCTGCTCGGCTGCGGCGTCACCACCGGCATCGGCGCCGTCCTCAACACGGCGAAAGTTGAAGAAGGCGCTACCGTCGCCGTCTTCGGGCTGGGCGGCATCGGCCTGGCGGCGATCATCGGCGCCAAGATGGCCAAGGCGTCGCGCATCATCGCCATCGACATCAACCCGGCCAAGTTCGAGATCGCCCGCAAACTGGGCGCCACCGACTGCGTCAATCCGAAACATTTCGACGTCCCGATTCAGGAACTCATCGTCGAAATGACCGATGGCGGCGTCGATTATTCCTTCGAGTGCGTCGGCAACGTGAACCTCATGCGCGCTGCGCTCGAGTGCTGCCACAAGGGCTGGGGCGAATCGACCATCATTGGCGTCGCCGGGGCCGGCCAGGAAATCTCCACCCGCCCCTTCCAGCTCGTCACCGGCCGTGTCTGGCGCGGTTCGGCCTTCGGCGGCGTCAAGGGCCGTACCGAGTTGCCGGGTTATGTCGAAAAGGCGCGCACCGGCGAAATCCCGCTCGACACTTTCATCACCCACACCATGCCGCTCGAAGAGATCAACACGGCCTTCGATCTCATGCACGAAGGCAAGAGCATCCGCACGGTCATTCACTTTTAAGGCGCCCCGATGACGCTCGAAAATCTCTCCTGCCAGAAAAGCGCCGGTGGTTGGCACAAGCGCTACCGACACCGTTCGGCCACGCTCGGCTGCGACATGACGTTCTCGATCTATCTGCCGCCGCAGATCGAAAGCGGCGAGAAGCTGCCGGTGCTCTACTGGCTTTCGGGCCTGAGCTGCACCGACGAGACCTTCATGCAGAAAGCCGGCGCCCAGCGGGTTGCCGCCGAACTCGGCATGGTCATCGTTGCCCCCGACACCAGCCCGCGCGGCGACGACGTGCCGGGCGACCCGGACGGAGGCTGGGATTTCGGCCACGGCGCTGGCTTCTACCTCAACGCAACGCAAGCCCCGTGGGCGCAGCATTACCGGATGCACGACTACGTTGTGCACGAACTGCCGGCGCTAATCGAGGCCAGCTTTCCTGTTTCCGACAAGCGCGGCATCAGCGGCCATTCGATGGGCGGCCACGGCGCGCTGGTCTGCGCCCTGCGCAATCCGGGCCGCTACCAGTCGCTCTCAGCCTTCGCGCCGATCTGCAACCCGATGATCGTGCCCTGGGGCGAAAAAGCCTTCTCGCGCTACCTTGGCGAGGACCGCTCGCAATGGCGCGAATGGGACGCCAGCCAACTCATTGCCACGGCAGCCGAAAAATTGCCAATCCTCATCGACCAGGGCGACCGCGACCAGTTTCTGACGGTCCAGCTCAAACCGGAGGTCTTGCAGGTCGCCGCGCTGGCTGCCGGACACCCGCTTGACTTGCGCGTGCAGCACGGCTACGACCACAGCTATTATTTCATCGCCAGTTTCATCGAAGATCACTTGCGCCATCACGCCCGGGCTCTCCTGCCGTCAGCATGAGAATTGCGCCGCCTTGGGTCAGAAAGCAGATGGCGGCGTGTTCTGATCCATCGCAATATGGCTACGCACACAACGACACGCACTGTTGCAAACGGTTACTTGAAGTCCGCCGGCCTGTCCCTTATCTTGGACACATGCGCTGACCAGACATCAGCCCTGACGGCCCTACCCACCTCCCCCTCCCCGGGCCGTCCAGAAAGCCTCGTACTCCCCCCGGTACGAGGCTTTCGCCTTTTCAGGGCGGCACTTTCGGCTATCCTTCCAGCCAACGCATTCGCCCACCAGCCAGCATGTCGAAAAGACGAAAAAAGAAGATTGTCCGTGTCATCCATCCGTCGGTGAGCCCGCTGCCCTTACGACTCGCCCCGCTCTACGCCGGACACCTGCAGGTCTTCAGCGATGCCAGCCAGAAAGGGCACGGCGGACTTGCCGCCGTCCTCTTTGCCACGCCGGACAGCGACGCAGTAATCAGGTCGCGCACCGTGCCCATCATCGGCAGCAACGAACTCGAACTGCAGGCCACCCTGTTTGCACTGGAACAGGCTCGAGACTTGTTCCCCGGCCGGCCGCTCGCCTTGTTTTCGGACAATCAGGATGCCGTGATCCGCCTGAACCGCGGTAAAGCCCCGGGTATGGGGCACGACCCCGAATTGCGGGAAATGCTTGATGCCCTCGATCTTCATGAAACGCTGGCCAAGGCATCCATTTGCTGGATCAAGGGACACGGCAGTTGTCGGGGCAACATCCTCGCCGACCAGCATGCGGCGGAGGCTGCGAGCTAGACTGCACTTCGACGGTCAACCGGAAATAATGGCCAAAACTGAAATTGCTCAGAACAAGCTGCCGTGCCAGCGAATTTCGCTGGAGGCCAGCAGATAGTCGGCCAGTCAGTTCAGCGGCCCGCCGATCTCAGTGGACTGGCAAGCCATCAGGCTGATCCGGTTGATCCGGCAGCGAATTTGCTCAGCGCCGGGGTGGCTGGACGAAATCATTGCCGCGAAACAGACGCCATGATTCTGTCGAGAAAATTTACATGATTTCACAGCAGTATCACCAATAGATAATAACCATATGATTTTTAATGACTTATTATTCCAGGCCTACTAATTGCTGTAGGCCACACGAAGTCTTTGTATATTCGTTGTTGTATTTCACTGATCTACGAACTCTCTGAAGGAAATCCACCGTGAAAACAAAAAATCTACTGAAACACATCCAGGGCATTGGATTGGCAGCCGGATTGCTCGTCGCCGGACAGGCTCAAGCAGTCCCGGTTGGGTTAGCAATTGTATTGGATCAGTCTGGCAGCATTTCTGAGACAAATTGGAACACACAAGTCGCAGGCTATGCCAACGTTCTGAGCGGAAGCCTTGTGAATACCGACGGATCTCTTGTCATTGGCGTATGGAAATTTGGCTCCGCTGTTCAACAGGTCTTTGCTCCCACCTTGATTGACTCTGCGGCAGACAAGAATGCGCTGGTTGCTGCAATTAACGCCATGACAAGAGCAACTACTGGCGCAACCGCCATTGGTGATGGCGTGTTGGCCGCCTTTAATGCCTTTGATACCTTGTATGATCTCAATCTGGATTTCAGCAGAATGGTCATTGACGTATCCACCGATGGTGTAAACAACACTGGAGCCAACCCGACGACCGCATCGAACACTGCATTGGCTGGCGGCGTTGATCAAGTAAACTGCCTTGGCATCGGTGGAGGGGCTTCCTGCGCTTGGAACCCTGCAGGCTCACTCGATTTCACTGCATCGACATTTGCTGATTTCGAACGTGTTTTGGCAATCAAGATTGCCACAGAAACGGGACAAGTGCCGGAACCAAGCTCATTGGCACTGGCCGGACTGGGTTTGCTTGGGGTTGGCGCAATTCGACGCAATCGTCGTAAAGTGTAGTTCAGGATCAAATTTCCTGTTTTCCATAAAGCAGGCAAATAACAAAGGCCGGGAAAATTCCCGGCCTTTGTATTTTCAGCCACAACCCAGGCCTATTCCATACAGAAGCTCTATGCCTTCTTGTGCCCCGCCAACTGCGTCCACGTATCGACCACGGTATCCGGATTCAGCGAGATGCTGCTGATACCCTGATCCATCAGCCATTCGGCCAGGTCGGGGTGGTCGGATGGGCCCTGGCCGCAGATGCCGATGTATTTGCCCATCTTGTTGGCGGCGGAGATGGCCATGGACAGCAGCATCTTGACGGCCGGGTCGCGTTCGTCGAAGAGGTTGGCGACGAGGCCGGAGTCGCGGTCGAGGCCGAGGGTGAGCTGGGTCAGGTCGTTTGAGCCGATGGAGAAGCCGTCGAATATTTTGAGGAAGTCTTCGGCCAGCAGCGCGTTGGACGGGATTTCGCACATCATGATCAGCTTGAGATCGTTCTCGCCCTGCTTGAGGCCGTGTTCTGCCAGCAGATCGACGACGCCCTGGCCTTCGCCGACGGTACGAACGAACGGCACCATCAGTTGCACGTTGGTCAGGCCCATTTCTTCGCGGACCTTCTTCATGGCGCGGCATTCCATCTCGAAACAGTCGCGGAAGGACTGGGCGATGTAACGCGAAGCACCGCGGAAGCCGAGCATCGGGTTTTCTTCTTCCGGCTCGTAGAGTTCGCCGCCGAGCAGCTTGCGGTACTCGTTGGACTTGAAGTCGGAGAGGCGGACGATGACCGGGTTCGGCCAGAAGGCGGCGGCGATGGTCGACACGCCTTCAACCAGCTTCTCGACGAAGAATTCCTTCGGCGAAGCGTAGCCACGGGCGCGGCGCTTGATTTCGTCGCGCTTCGAAGCCGGCAGACGCTCGACGTCGAGGATGGCCTTCGGGTGGATGCCGATGACGTTGTTGATGATAAACTCGACGCGGGCCAGACCGACGCCGGCGTTCGGCAGCTGGGCGAATTCGAAGGCCAGTTCCGGGTTGCCGACGTTCATCATGACCTTGACCGGGACGTCAGGCATGGCGGTGATGTCGCGGGTGGTGACTTCGAAATCGAGGCTGCCGCGATAGACATGGCCGGTGTCGCCTTCGGTACAGGAGGCCGTGACGATTTCGCCTTCGGTCAGCGTTTCGGTCGCGTCACCGCAGCCGACGATGGCCGGGATGCCCAGTTCGCGGGCGATGATGGCGGCGTGGCAGGTCCGGCCGCCACGGTTGGTGACGATGGCCGAAGCGCGCTTCATGACCGGTTCCCAGTTCGGGTCGGTCATGTCGGCGACGAGCACGTCACCCGGCTTAACCTGATCCATTTCCTTCGGGTCCTTGACGATGCGGACCGGGCCGACACCGATCTTCTGGCCAATGGCGCGGCCGGAGGCGAGCACCTTGGAGAAGGACTTGAGCTTGAACTTTTCAACCTTGCCGGCGCCAGCCTGCGACTGAACGGTTTCCGGACGGGCTTGCAGAATGTACAGCTTGCCGTCGATGCCGTCCTTGCCCCACTCGATGTCCATGGGACGACCGTAGTGCTTTTCGATGATCATCGCGTAGCGGGCCAGTTCCATGACTTCGGCGTCATTGAGCGAGAACTGGTGACGCAGGGATTCTTCGACTTCCTCGGTGATCACCGACTTGCCGGCGACCTTTTCAGCCGAGAAGGTCATCTTGATCATCTTGGAACCGAGGTTACGGCGCACGACGGCATGCTTGCCGGCAGCCAGCATGGGCTTGTGCACGTAGAACTCGTCGGGATTGACGGCGCCCTGAACGACCGTTTCGCCGAGGCCGTAGGAGGAGGTAACGAAGACGGCATCACGGAAGCCGGATTCAGTGTCGAGCGTGAACATCACGCCGGCGGCACCCTTGTCGGAGCGAACCATGCGCTGGATACCGGCCGACAGGGCGACGTCGGCATGGACGAAGCCCTTGTGAACGCGGTAGGAAATGGCGCGGTCGTTGTACAGGGAAGCAAAGACTTCCTTGATGGCGTGCAGGATGTTTTCCAGGCCGACGATGTTCAGGAAAGTTTCCTGCTGACCGGCGAAGGAGGCATCCGGCAAGTCTTCGGCAGTGGCGGAGGAGCGCACGGCGAAGGACATGTCGGTAGTCGAATCGGCGACCAGGCGTTGGTACTGCTCGGTGATGGCGATGGTCAGGTCCATCGGGAACGGGGTGTCCATGATCCACTGGCGGATTTCGGCGCCGGTCTTGACCAGTGTATTCACGTCATCGACATCGAGCACGTCGAGCACAGCGTTGATCTTGGCGTCGAGGCCGGACTGGGCGAGGAAATCGCGGTAGGCCTGCGCCGTGGTGGCAAAGCCGCCCGGCACGCGAACGCCGGTGTCGGCCAACTGGCTGATCATTTCACCGAGGGAAGAATTCTTGCCGCCGACTTTGTCGACGTCGTTCATTCGGAGTTTTTCGAAAGGTAGGACGAGCGGTTCCATACGGGTTCCTTGCAGGAAAGTTGAATTGAAAATCAGGAAGTGGATTCGGAAAAATCGGGATTCAGACGACGCGCCGCAGTTTCGCGGCGGGCGACGCTGCGCAGCGTCTGGGCCAGCGTTTCGCGGACGAAATCGATGTGCGTTTCGGCGGCAGCGCGGGCAGCTTGCGGCTTGCGTCCGGCGATCGCCTCGTAGATGGCGGCGTGCTGGCTCTTGAGCAAGGCGCCGGCCGCCGGTACGGTTTTCAGTTCGCCAAGATTGAGGCGGATATTGTCGTGCATGAGGCGCAGCAGGGCCGAAGACAGATGGCCAAGCAGCGCATTGTGGGCAGCCTCGCCGACGGCCTGGTGAAAGGCAATGTCGGCTTCGGAGCGCTGGTCCATGTTTTCGTTGGTAAAGGTGGCATTCAGTGCGGCGAAGCGCTGGCCGAGTCGCGTCAGGTCGGCTTCGGTGGCGCGTTCGGCGGCCCATTCAGCGGCCTGGCCTTCAAGCATGCGGCGGAATTCGAGCATGTCTTCGCGCAGATTGGGATGGCTGCCCATCATGTCCTGCCACGGGTCAAAGAAAGTCGCTTCGAGCGCATTGGTGACGTAAGTGCCACCACCCTGCCGGCTCTGCACCATGCCCTTGGATGCCAGTTTCTGGATCGCTTCACGCAGCGACGGACGCGAGACGCCAAACTCGGTCGCCAGTTCGCGCTCCGGCGGCAGGCGGTCGCCGGATTTCAGCGAGCCTTCCAGGATGCGGCGCTCCAGCGAAGCGGCAACGGCATCGGAAATACGCGGGACCTGCACTTTATTGATGGGCATCGGGCTCGGCATGATTGGTAAGACCAGCACATTCTAATCAGCGTTTAGGCAAAGCGCAAGCGTAGGATATTCCCTTAGTTTATTGACTAAGTCACGGTATTAACGTAAATTTTCACCTGCACGAATATTGGTCTTACCATTTTACCGTTAAATAATTCACAACGGAGACGAGATGAAACAAGCGGAATCCGCAGTAGCACGGCCTGGCGACGTTTATTTTTTTGCCACCTGTGTCGTCGACCAGTTCTTTCCCGGCGCCGGGATGGATGCCATCACGCTGCTTGAACGCGAAGGCATCCGCGTGCATTTCCCCGAAGAGCAGACTTGCTGCGGTCAACCAGCGTATACGAGCGGTTTTCCTGACGAGGCACGCAAGGTTGCGGCGCATCAATTGACGCTGTTTCCGAATGACTGGCCCGTGGTCGTGCCGTCCGGTTCCTGCGCCGGGATGATGAAGCATCACTACCCGACACTGTTTGCGGCCGATCCGGTGCGCAAGGCTCAGACCGAAGCGCTCTCTTCACGCATCTACGAGTTGACGGACTTTCTGGTCAATGTCCTGAATTTCCAGCCGGAAGACAAGGGCAGCGATTGCACGGTCGTGCTGCATACCTCATGCTCGGCTCGTCGTGAAATGGGCGTGCATCTGACCGGGCGCAAGCTGCTCGGCGGCCTTGGCAAAGTGACCGTGGCGCAACAGGACCATGAATCTGAATGCTGCGGCTTTGGCGGCACCTTCTCGGTCAAGCAGCCGGAAATTTCCGGGGCGATGGTCGAGGACAAGGTCAAGGCCTTGAAGGCGACCGGCGCCGAGCGCGTCGTCAGCGCCGATTGCGGCTGCCTGATGAACATCCTCGGCCACGCTGCCTGGAAGGATGAACAGGCAGGCCTCTCGAAACCCAGCCTGCCGGGCGAACACATCGCCAGCTTTTTGCTGCGGAGGACTTCGAAATGAGCGCCCGTGAGCGGATTCTTTCCAAATTGAGGGCAAAAATGCCGTCGACCGCGCCCATCCTGCCCGACGTGGCTAGCTGGTTCGCCACGCATCGCGTCGTCGAATCGGCCGCCGACAAGGCCAAGCGCTTTCGCGCCCGCATCGAACTGGCGCACGCCGAGGTGCATGCGGTGACGCCCGCCAACTGGCTGGACAAACTCCGGGAAGTCCTGCGCGCCAAGCAGATCGACAAACTGCTCGTTGCCGAAGAAACGGCGCATGGCGATGCTGTGCTCAACGATTTCCCACGTCACGGCATCGACTGCCAGACCTACGACCTGCCCATCGAAGCCTGGAAATCGGAGATGTTCCAGCAGACGCCGGCCAGCCTGACCGTTGCCCGCGCCGCCATCGCCGAAACGGGAACGCTGATCCTGTGGCCCGACGCCGACGAGCCACGCCTGATGTCGCTGGTGCCGCCGGTTCACATCGTGCTGCTCGATGCCGGCAAAATCTACAACACCTTTTTCGAAGCCATGCAGACGGAAGGCTGGGCCAATGGCCTGCCGACAAACTCGCTGCTCATCTCCGGCCCCTCGAAAACCGCCGACATCCAGCAGACGCTGGCCTATGGCGCGCATGGCCCGAAGGAACTGGTCGTGCTGATGATCGGAGAGGAACAATGAGCGAACACGTCCTGCAATTCAAGCCCTCGGAGGGCTTCCGCGCCCGCTCCAAGGCCGTCGTCGACAATCCCTTCCTGCGCCAGAGTTTCCGCGGCGCGATGGATTTCCTGATGAGCAAACGCGCGGCGCAGTTCCCCGATGCCGAGGAGCTGGAAAGCCTGCGCACGCTGGGCGAGAGCATCCGCCAATACAATCTGGCCAAACTGCCGACGCTGCTTGAACAACTCGAAGCCAACCTGACGCGCAATGGCATCCAGGTCCATTGGGCCGAGACCCCGGATGAAGCCAACGCCATCATCCTCGGCATCTGCCACGCGCGCAGTGCCAAGCTCATGGTCAAGGGCAAATCGATGGTCAGCGAGGAAATCGAGCTCAACCACGCCGCCGAAGCGGCCGGCATCGGCGCGCTGGAATCGGACATGGGCGAATACATCGTCCAGCTGGCGGGCGAAAAGCCGTCGCACATCATCATGCCGGCGATCCACAAGACCAAACAGGAAATCGCCCAACTCTTCGCCGACAAGGTCGAAGGCGTCGATTACACCGACAACGTCGATGCGCTGATCCAGATCGGCCGCAACGTGCTGCGGCAGAAATTCCTCGAAGCCGACATCGGCCTCTCCGGCGTCAACTTCGCCGTCGCTGAAACGGGGACGCTGTGTCTGGTCGAAAACGAAGGCAATGGCCGGATGTGCACCACCGCGCCGCCGGTTCACATCGCCATCACCGGCATCGAGAAGATCGTCGAAAAGCTCGAGCACATTCCGCCGCTGCTCTCGCTACTCACGCGTTCCGCCACTGGCCAGAACATCTCGACCTACTTCAACATGATCTCCAGCCCGCGCAAGGCCGGCGAGAAGGATGGTCCAAGCGAAGTGCATCTGGTCCTGCTCGACAATGGCCGTTCGCAAGCCTATGCCGACGAGCAGTTGCGCAAGACGCTGCAATGTATTCGCTGTGGGGCGTGCATGAACCATTGCCCGGTTTATACGCGGATTGGTGGACATGCCTACGGGACGACCTACCCAGGGCCGATTGGCAAGATCATTTCGCCGCATATGCTGGGGCTGGAGGCGACTTCCTCCATGGCGACGGCTTCGTCGCTGTGTGGGGCTTGTGGCGAGGTTTGTCCGGTGAAGATTCCGATTCCGGAATTGTTGATGCGCTTGCGGGAGGAGGCGTTTACCGCGCCGCATGAGAATCCTGCGATGGTAGGTCAAGGGGCGGGGTATAGCTGGTTGATGACTTCCGTCTGGAAGGGATGGGCTGCGGTTTATCGGTCGCCTTCGTTGTATGGCGTGGCTACCTGGTTGGGGAGTCGGTTTTCTTGGCTGATGCCTTCTCGTCAGGGGGCTTGGACTTCTGTTCGGGTGCCTTTGAAGCCGGCGTCCAAGAGGTTGCGGGATATGTTGAAGGAACGCGGGTGATGCGGCTTTCCCTTGCCGATTGGCATGGGGTTCCGCCTTGTTGGCGGGCGTACTTTCTTTTGCTTCGCCAAAAGAAAGTAGCCAAACAAAAGGCGACCCCGGGGGCGGCGCCCTTCGGGTTCCTTGCGCTACTCGGCAGGCCGGGCGGCTTACTAAACTCGCCTGCGGCTCAGACAACGCAAGCCGAAGGCCCCCGGCCCGCCTGCGTTGCTCAGCGCCTTCCACGGGGGCCCCAAAAGCGTCCACGTTCAAGCGTTTTGGCCCAAAAAGCAGACTCCCACGGTCAACCGGGGAAAAAGCCTAAAAATGAAATCCACTGGTTCAGCGT
>JBAQOL010000036.1:0-8321 GCA_049304775.1 Ferribacterium limneticum | reverse complement strand
CTTCCAGCGTGGCGTAATCCAGCGTCACCGGCGCCGGCAGCTTGCGCAACTGGGCTGGCACCTGCAACGGCGCATTGTTTGGGCGAGCCAGCAAAGCGTTCAGCCGGGCATGCAGGTGGTGCTGTTCGGTTTCCAAGGCAATCAACTCGTTGCGTATGTTGGTCTGCTCGACCTGGGCGCGGATGACGTCCTGCTGCGCCGCCAGGCCGCCGGAATAGCGTACCTGGGCGACCTTTTCCAGGCGGGTCATCAGGTCGAGGATTTCCCGGGTCAATTGCTCGTTGCGGTGCACGTAATAAAGCTGGGCGAAATTGACTTTGATCCGCCCGGCCACATCGGCCCATGTGCCCAGCGCACGACCCTTGGCGCCGTCGGCTTCAAGCGCTGCAATCTCTCGCTTCAGGTCGCGCTTGCCGAACCAGGGAATATCCTGCATCAACAGATACTTGGTGCTGCCGACGCGACTTGGGGATAGCGTGGCGTTCTGCTCGCCCATGCGGGTAATGTCCCGCAATTCGGCCCGGAACTTCGGGTCGGGCAGCGCCCCGGCCGGCGTAATGCGTTGGCCGGAGGCCTCCGCTTCCGCCTGCATTGCCGCGTACTCGGGGTTCCGCGTCTTGGCGAAATCGAGCAGGCTGTCGACCGAAGCGCCGATAGCCGGTTCCTGAGCCAGTGCGGGCATGCCCAAGCCGATGGCCATTAGCAAGGCGAAAATGGGGGCAAGCCTGAATCGTCGCATACGACCTCCCTGTGAAACGCGACTTCACAAAGCGATGGGCACTCCGGGGGGCTTACCCGGAATGCCATCGCCCTCGTTGTTATTTGGCCGGTTCGAAATGCACAATGGTTACCGCGCCATTGACATTGTCAGCCATGAAGCGAATCTTGTCGCCCGCCTTCATCTGCTCCAGCCAGCCAGTTTCCTTGACCCGGAAAACCATCGTCATGGCTGGCATGCTCAGATTGACCAGCGGACCATGCGACAAGGTCACCTTGCCGGCTGCCTTGTCGACCTTCTTGACCTGGCCATCGACCATCTGCATTTCGGCCGCAGCCATGGTCTGGTTCGCCATGCCGTGGCCGGCGTGATCGCTAGCCGCCTGGACTGAAACAGCACCCAGCGAGGCGATGGTGATCAGGGTCGAGATAATCAATGCTTTCATGAGCTTCTCCTTGGGGTGGATAGTGGATTAGTGTTTGGCAAATATGGTGGTTGCACCACCGGCCTGGACCAGCAGCGTGTTGTAGGGAACCGGCTTGGGGCTCTCCATGCCGGGAGATCCGGGCGGCATCGAAGGCACGGCCAAGCCGATGGCCTTCGGTTTTTCCTTGAGCAGGCGCTGGATGTCGGCGGCGGGGACGTGTCCTTCGACAACATAGCCGGCGACCTTGGCTGTGTGACATGAACCGAGGCGCTCGGGCATGCCCAGCCGCTGGCGAGCAGCCGGCACGTCATTGACGTCGTGGGTTCGCACAGCGAATCCCGCCTGCTGCAGATGCTCGACCCATTTTTCGCAGCATCCACAATAGGGACTTTTATAGACGTCGACCGCATCTGCCGCGCTGGCCGGCAGGTTTGCCGCTGCGCCAAGGGCAAACAGCGTCAGCAGAATAGTTATCGGCTTTGCCATGGAAATCACTCCTCGTTCGATTGACTGAGGGCAGTATGGCCAAGCAATACCAACAAAAGACTGACTCCTTGATTACATTTTTGTAATTTGCACAGACGGTACTTGCCGTGGCTTTTGCCGGTCAATGCTTATGCTCTTCAGCATGCTCCGCTGCCAGCGGGGAAAACCGGGCCTGCTCAGTCTTTTTATCCGGGAAGACGATGGAGACAACCACCTTCATATGGCCATCGGAGACATACTTGCCGACCCCGCTCAGCTTATTGTCGCCAGCCGGGGACAGCGGCACCGTCACTTTCGACTTGCCGGCCAGAATCGTTGCCGTACCGCTGACGCCGGCCGCCGGGATCTTTTTCTCACCATGGTCGGTGAGATAGACCGTAACCGGACTGTCCTTGGCCTCCTTGTTGTTTTTGTCGACCAGCAGTTCGAAGTGATACGGCCCGGCCATGCGCAGTTGGCCGCCATTCGGGGCCTTCATTTTGTCGAGCGTGGCATCGTCGTGGGCGAAAGCGGCGGTGCCGGCGAACAGTAGAGCGGCGGACAAAAACAGGCGGGAAATCAGAGGGTGCTTCACGGAATTTTCCTCGTTAGGTTGGTTTAGAAAGACTCTTGTGCCTTTTCGGCGAGCAGGCGTTGCAGCGGCTTCTCGCCGTACAGCCAGAACATGACCGGGGTCAGCAGGGTATCGAGCAAGGTCGAACTGATCAGACCGCCAAAAATCACGACGGCGACCGGATGCAGGATTTCCTTGCCCGGTGCGTCGGCGGAGAGCATGAGCGGGGTCAGGGCGAAAGCGGCGACCAGCGCCGTCATCAGCACCGGGGTCAGGCGCTCCAGCGAGCCGCGGACGATCATCTTGCGCCCGAACACCTCGCCCTCGAAAGCGCACAGGTTGATGTAGTGGCTGATCTTCAAGATGCCGTTGCGCGTGGCGATGCCAGTCAGCGTGATGAAGCCGACCAGGGCGGCGACTGACAGCGGCTGGCCGGATATCCACAGCGCGACGACCGAGCCGACCAGGGCGAGCGGCACGTTGCCCATGATGATGCCGGTCAGCACCGCCGACCGGTAGCGGCTGTAGAGCACCAGGTAGATCATGGTCAGCGAGACGACGGCGAGCAGCGCAATCAGTTTGGCGGCCTGTTCCTGCGCCTGGAACTGCCCTTCGAGCAGCGTGAAGTAGCCTTCCGGCACGGGCTTTTTGTCGATTTCGCCACGGATGTCGGCGATGATCCGGCTCATGTCCGAACCATCGGTATTGGCCGAGATGACAATGCGGCGCCGGGTGTTCTCCCGGCCGATCTGGTTCGGACCCTCGCCATCCTCGATGCGGGCGAGCAGCGACAGCGGCACGCGGCCGGTCGGCGTCTCGATCAGCAGGTTTTCCAGGCCGCGTTCGCCGCGCGCTTCTTCCGGCAGGCGCAGGGTCAGGTCGAAACGACGATTGCCTTCGATGACCTGACCGACCCGCTCGCCGGCCAGCAGTTGTTCCAGACGTTGCAGCAATTCGCCGGAAGCCACGCCGTAGCGGGCGGCGGCATCGTAATCGAGATGGATCTTGTATTGCGGAATCAGCACCTGCTTTTCGATCTGCAGGTCGGTGATGCCCGGAATTTTGGCCAGGCGTTCCTTGAGGTCGCCGGCCAGGCCGCGCAGGGTATCCAGATCGTCGCCAAAAATCTTTAGCGCGATCTGGGCTCGGACGCCGGACAGCAAATGGTCGAGGCGGTGGGAAATCGGCTGGCCGACATTGACCACGGCAGGCAGGATGGCCAGACGCTGGCGGATCTCGGCGATGATCGCCTCCCGATCCCGCTCGGAGGCCTTCAGATCGACCTCGATCTCAGAGTAATGGACGCCTTCGGCATGCTCGTCCAGTTCGGCGCGGCCGGTGCGGCGGCCGACTTCGGTCACTTCGGGCACGGCGAGCAGGATGTTTTCCGCCTGCGCGCCGATCTGGTTCGATTCGGCCAGCGAGGAACCGGGATTGAGCACGACGTTGACGGTCAGCGTGCCTTCATTGAATGGCGGCAGGAAGGATTTCGCGAAGAAGGGAATGGAGGCCAGCGCGACGACGACGACGGCGACAGCGCCGATCAGCAAGGCACGGGCGCGATCGAATGACCAGTTGAGCAGGCGTTCGTCCCAGGCCTTGAGTTTCTTGACCAGGGCGCTGTCGCCGTGGTCGATATGCTTCATCTTGGGCAACAGGTAGTAGCACAGCACCGGCGTGATGGTCATCGCCACCGCCATGCTGGCCAGGATGGACACGATATAGGCGACACCGAGCGGCGTGAACAGCCGGCCCTCGATCCCCGGCAGAGCGAACAGCGGGATGAAGACCAGGACGACGATCAAGGTCGCATAGACGACCCCGGAGCGAACTTCCTTCGAGGCGGCGGCAATCACTTCCAGCGCCGACCGGGGATTGGGTAAGGTTCGGTTTTCGCGCAGGCGGCGCAAGACGTTTTCGACATCGACCACGGCATCGTCGACCAGTTCGCCGATGGCGATGGCCAGGCCGCCCAGGGTCATGGTGTTGATCGACAGGCCGAAGTAGCTGAAGACCAGGGCCGTGACCAGCAGCGAGACCGGAATGGCGGTCAGCGAAATGAAGGTGGTGCGGAAATTGGCCAGGAACAGGAAGAGGATTACGGCGACCATGATCGCCCCGTCGCGCAGCGCTTCCTCGACGTTACGCACTGAGGCTTCGATGAAGTTGGCCTGCTTGAACAGGAACTGCGGCGTGTCGACGCCTTGCGGCAGGCTCTTGCCCATTTCGGCCATGGCCTGTTCGACGGCACGGGTCAATTCGACCGAATCGGCCGTCGGCTGCTTCTGCACCGAGAGGATGACCGCCGGTTTGCCCTTGAAACTGGCGTCGCCGCGTTTGACACCGGGGGCAAAGGTGACGGCCGCCACCTGGCGCAGCAGGATGGGTTGGCCGTTGCGCGTCGCCACCGGCTGGTTCTGCAGATCGACCAGCCGGGTCGTCCGGCCGATATTGCGGATCAGGTATTCGCGGCCGCCGGCATCGACGAAACCGCCGGCCGTGTTGCCGCCGAAGTTCTTCAGTGCCGCTTCGAGTTCGGCGAGCGTGACGCCGACCGCCTGCAAGCGGGCCAGATCGGGTTCGACGCGGTATTGCTTGACCTGGCCGCCGATCGGGATGACCTGGGCGACTCCCGGGATGGTCAATAGCCGCGGTCGCATAACCCAGTCGGCGTATTCGCGGACCTGCATCGGGCTGGCTTTTTCCGGATCGGCCGGCAAGGCGATCAGCAGGATTTCGCCCATGATCGACGAGATCGGCCCCATCTGGGGCACGATCCCCTGCGGCAACTGCTCGCGCACCAGGTTGAGCCGCTCGGCGATCTGTTGGCGGTTGCGATAGATTTCGCTGCCCCACTCGAACTCGACATAGACCACCGACAGGCCGATCCCCGACACCGAGCGCACCCGCGTCACGCCCGGCATGCCGTTCATGGCCGATTCGACGGGGAAGGTGATCAGTTGCTCGACCTCTTCCGGGGCCATACCGCCGGCTTCGGTCATCAGCGTGACCATCGGTTTGTTGAGGTCGGGGAAAACGTCCACCGGCATCTGGCGCACGGTCAGCGCCCCGTAGATGATCAGCAAGAGCGAAACGCCCAGTACGATCAGGCGCTGCTTGAGACTCGCATTGATAATGAAGTCGAACACGGCGTCCCCTTAGCGAATCTGCGCCAGGGAAGCAGCGCCCTGAACGACGACGCGTTCACCGCCGTTCAGGCCGTCGGTCACGACCACCGAATGACCGTCCAGGGCCGCCGCCTTGACTTTGCGGGAAACGAAGCGCTCGGCGCTTTCATGCACCCAGACCACCGATTCATTGGCCGCATTGCGCACCACGGCGGCGGCGGGAATCGCCACACCGGCTTGGCGGGCCTTGGTTTGCGCCAGAACCTTCAGGGTTTGGCCGACCGCGACGGCGGGCAGGGCGCCATTTTTCGGCGTTTCGACCCGGAACAGCACCGGCATGGCCTGTTCCTTCAAGGTGCGTCCCAAGCCGACGAAGGCGAGGTCGAGAAGGCCGCCGGCAATCGGGGCGCTGGCCTTGGTCAGTCCGTCGAGCAACAGCGGGTCGTAGGCCAGGGCCTCGACCGCCAGCCGCTTCGGATCGACGACCTCGAAGACCACCGCCTGCGCATCGACCACTTGGCCGACCGCGACGTTGGCCGCACTGACCACGCCGCTCACCGGTGCGACCAAGGCTTCGCGGCCGAGGCTGCCACCCACCGCATTTTTACGTTTCTTGAACGCGGCGAGTTCGATCTCCGCCTGTTCGATGTCTTTCTGCGGGACGCTGCCTTCCAGTTGCAGGAGCCGCGCCATGCGGCGTTCGAGAACGCTTTCCTGCGCAGCCAATTCGGCCAGGGCCGACTGCTGAGTACCGCGTTCGAGGGCTGTTGCAGCCGGTTGCAGCCAGGCCAGAATTTGCCCTTTGATGACCTGTTGACCAAGCACGGCCAGCCCGTTCGGGCCGGCCTCGATCCGCCCGCTCTGGAAAGTCTGCACCCGGCCGCCGGCATTGGGATCGGCGACGATGCGGCCATTGAGTTCGACCGTGCGGGGGAATTCTCCCTTGAGTGCGGTCCGTGTGCGGAGGCTCAACTGCCGTTGGGCCGATTTCGGGACAAAGACGCTGCCGTCCGGCAAGCGCAAGGCCGGCTCGTTGAACGTCACCTGGCCTTGGGCGTCGACTGCAGCGACCGGTGCCGGTGCAACTGGAGCTTTTTGCTCATCGCCATGGTCCTCGCCGCCATGGGCGGAGACCTGAACAGCCAGGGTGCTGCCCACGAGCAGAGCCAGGGCGTAGCGGGTAAGGTTCTTGATATCGGTCATGCTGCATGAATTCCATGTTTCGGTTGGCGACGCAGGCGACGTACGATCAGGCCGCCGGCCAGCAACAACAGCGGCGTGCCGGCGTAGAGCCACCAATTGCGAGTGGGATGCCCGGCTTCTGGCTCGGCAACTGCTCCTTCGCCCACCTCCAGGTTGGCGGAAAGCAGATCGACAATTTCACCCGCCTGGACGGTGATGGTCAGCGGGTACTTGCCGGCTTGCATCAGGGACGGAGCGGATAACTGGTAGACGCCTCCCTCCATCTCGGTGGCCAGTCCTTTGATCCCCTGGCCCTCGATTTCGATTTGTGCCCCGGGAATGGGTGCGTTGTCGGCGGCGCGGTCGAGATAGATGATCAGGTCCTTGCCAGCGAGCACACCGACCAGTTCAAGGTCTTCGCTGCGCAGCTCGAAACGTGGTGCCAAGTTGACATCGGCCGGCTTGGCGGGGGCTCCGTGGTCATGGCCTTCATGGGCGAGGAGCGGCATGGACAGCGCTAGCAGGATGGCTGCAATAAAGGCTTTTAGGGCTGCCCAGCTCAGGATGAATGGCTTGTCGATCACGGTGTAATTCCTCGGGCTTGATTCAGATTGGCCTGGGCGGCCGACAGGCGGGCGCGGCTGCGGCCCAATTCAATGCGGGCTTCGGTCGCCTGGGTCTGGGCGCGCAGCAACTCGACGAGCGCGGTTTCACCCAGTTCGAAAGAACGGCGCATCAGGGTCAGCCGCTCGGCGGCGGCTTGCTCGCGTTCGACCGCCAGTTCGGCACCGATACGGGCCGAATCGAGTTGCGCCTCAGCCTCCCTGACTTCGGCTTCAACGTCGGCCAGCAACCGCTGATACTGGGCATCGGCCTGGATCAGCGCCGTGTTGGCGCTGGCAATCAAGGGCGCATTGCGCACCTCGCCAGCGAAGGGAATGGTGATGGCGAAACCGATGCTGTCGCGTGGAGTGGCGCCGGAGGCATCGCGCTCCCGTCGATATTGCACGCCGATGCTGGGCGCATCGCGGCGCGACTCTTGGGCCAGTTTCATGCCGGCACGGGCACGCTCGGCAATGGCCTGCCCGGCCGCCAGGCGGGGATGAATATCTTCAGCGGCTGCCGCCATAACCGGCTCTTGCGGATTGTCCGGCAAGCGGTCGCTGCCGGTCAGGACCCGGTAGCGCTGCGTGCTGCGTACCACACGTGCGTTCGCTTCGGCCGCGGCGGCCCGGGCGCTGCTCGTTTCCTGCTTGACGAGAAGCAGATCGGAGCGGGCCATTTCACCGACCTTGACCCGCCTGGCCACATCGGCTTCCAACTTGGCCGCGGCATCGAGACGTTCAACGGCAACCGCCGCTTCGCTTTGCGCCAGATAGAGCGTCCATAGGGCCGCCCGCAATTCACTGGCGACGGCCAGCCGGGTGGCGGCAATGCTCCGCTGACTCTCGTCGCTATCGGCCTCGGCAACGGCTATCCGCGCTGATTTTTGACCGGGTAGCCAGAGCGGAACGGAAATTCCGATTTCGCTTTCTTCTTTGCCGAGATTGTCGTTCCAGCGGTCAGTGCGCTGCGCCAGGCCGATTCTCGGGGCGCCGGGAAACAAGGATTCGGCAACGGTGCGGCTGGCGGTCGCTTCCTCGCGTTTCGCGACTACTGTTTTCCCTTGAGGGGAATTGGCCCATGTTTTTTCAAACACGTCGCGCAGGGTTTCCGCCTGAGCGGAACCAATTGGGGCGGCCAGCAAGGCCACCAGCAGGAAGCCGGTCCCGGCGCGCAATTTGGGCGTTGGCGGAGAGCAATTCATTGGGGCAAGTTCACCGAGTT
>JBAQOL010000035.1:0-90281 GCA_049304775.1 Ferribacterium limneticum | reverse complement strand
ATCCCGATACCGAGATACGCCGCCGCCTGTTCCTTGGACAGACACCGAGCTGCGGGCAAAGGCAGGCCGTTGTCTTCCATGTCAGTTTCCGGAGGCTTTGCGGTAGGCCCTGGCTTGTTCTTCCAGTTCCTTGGCCTGGCGTTTGGCTTCCTGTTTCGGGTCATTGATCGCCGTGTTGTACTGGCGACGACGCAAGGCTATGGCAGGACGCTCGCGCTCATGCAAGACGGCACGGTGCGCCACACCGGGTACAACGGCTACAGCATTGGCGGCGGCAGTGACCGCACCACCTGGGCCACCATCGGTGGCGACTTCTTGACCCAAGTCACCAAGCTGCGGGTGTACGGTAGCAGCTATGGGTCGTCTGCCATGGCGCTCCGATCTGACGGCAAGGCGGTGGGCTGGGGCATGGGGGCGACCGGGCAGTGCGGCCATGGGTATGCCGACACGTCCAACGCCCCCTCGCGCTTCGTGCTCATCGACCGGCCCATCGTCGACTTCTCCCGCTCCGGGACGATGGGCTGCGGCGAGGGTGGCGAGTACCACAACGGCGCCTACCACTTCCTCACGGTCGATGGTCAGGTGATGAGCACTGGCAACGGCAGCTATGTGCAAACGGGCGATGACGACCACGACCACCGCTACGCGCCGTCGCCCATCCTGTTCTGAATCCCACCGATTTCAATCTCCACTCTTCAAGGACTGTTCATGGGAACCGTTTCTCTGGGCAAGATTGCCTTTACCTGGCGCGGCGCGTATGACGCCAGCGCCACCTACGCCCGCCAGGACGTGGTCGGCCACCACGGCGACAGCTTTGTGTGCCTCGCGGACGCCACCACGGGCGTGGCGCCGCACTCCAACTCGCCGGCATGGGATCTGTTTGCCCAAGGCACGCAAGGAGTCTCGAGCCTGCCGGGCGAGGTCATCTACTTCGATGGCAACCAGCTGGTCGCTTTGCCGGTGGGTCAATCCGGTCAGGTGCTCACCGTCGGTGCGCAGGGTGTGCCGGTCTGGGCCACGCCCGATGTGCGCTCAGGCACCAAGGCACTGAAATTGCCAGAAAACGCCAGCAACACACAGCCCAATAGCTACCGCCAGTTCGGCCTCATCATGACCGATGGCAGCATCCGGGCCTGGGGGCGCAACGCCAACTTCAAGCTGGGGGACGGGACCACCTTCGCGCGCTCCTACCCGGCACGCACAGCGTTCCCACCGGGCTTCCCAGGGGCAGACAAGCTCTATTACAGCCACGACACCAACGGCTACTGCATCGACAAGAACGGTCAGCTCTGGGGTTGGGGGTTCAATGGCTATGGACAGCTCGGTACCGGCAACACGGCCAACCAGCCGGTGCCGTACAACATGAGCGCCAATGCCAGCAACTCGATCGCTGGCAAAACCGTGGTTCAGCTGGCACAAAACTGCGGCGTCGAGGGATTCAACAGCACCCTGGTGCTGTGCAGCGATGGCACGGTGCACGCCTGCGGCTACAACGCCCATGGACAGCTGGGCTTGGGTGATGTGACCCAGCGCAACAACTTTGTGCAGTTGCCGGTGCTCTCAGGTATTACCCAGATCGCTGCCGGGCGCGAGCGCTACACGGCTTACTACGCCGTCAAGAACGACGGCACCCTGTACTCGTGGGGTTACAACGCCAACGGCCAGCTGGGCGACGGCACCACCAATCAGGCCAACGTCGCCATGCCGCGTGCCGGGGGCAGTCTCACCGGCAAAACCATCGTCAAGGTGTTCGGGGCTTACGTGCACGCCTTTGCCTTGGACAGCACCGGCGCCCTGCATGCCTGGGGCACCAACGACTACGGTCAATTGGGAAACGGCAATCTTGCCAACCAGTTCACCCCGGTACAGGTGGCCACCAACGTGGCCGATGCTTACACCGGCAGTTACGACTATCCGCTCACCTACCTCAAGAAAACCGATAAGACCCTGTGGGCCTGCGGTGCCGGTGCGTACTGGGGCAACGCCAACGGCAGCAACAGCGGCAACTTCGTGCAAGTGCCGGTGGGCAATACGGTGGTCAAGGCCGTGCACGGTGGCACCGGGTCCTACAACTACGGTGCGGCCTTACTGGAAAACGGCTCGGTCTACGCCTGGGGTTACAACGGCAACGGGGCGCTGGGACTGGGCGATGCCACCAACCGAAGCAGTGTGGAACTGGTGCGCATTGCGCAGCGCCGCGTGGTTGATCTCTCGTCCTATGGATCCAGCTCCGAGCAAGGCTTAGTGTTTCTGCTCGACGATGGCCAGGTGCTCGCTAGTGGCTACGCCGGTGAGGCGCAGTTGCCGGAAGACGACAGCGAGACCAGCTACGTGCCTTACCCGGTGATCCTCTGATGCCGAACGCTGCATTGTCTGAAGCCATCAAGGAGGCCTACGCCAGCGCACCCTCTGAGAAAATCATCCTGCACACCCTCGAATTGCGCCATCCCGCCTTCGTGGATGATGCGGGCCAACTGGTCGCCATCCGCGTGGTGCGCGACACGGGTGATCTGTGGGCCCGGCTGGAATCGCAAGCCCCGCTGCAAGCCGGTGAGCGCGTGCAATTCGTGGCCATGGGCTTTGAGCTGGACTTGCCGCCAGTGGACACCATGCCGGTGCCGGAAATCACTGTGACGCTCGACAACGTGTCGCGCGAAATAGTGCGCCACCTGGATGCGGCCGCCGAGTCGCAGTCGGTGATCGAGGTGACTTACCGGCCGTACCTGTCCACCGATCTGGAAGGGCCACAGATGGACCCACCTATCCACCTGGTGCTGACCGAGGTCGAAGCCGACATCTTTCGGGTGACAGGGCGTGCCCGCATGCTGGATGTGGGCAACAAGGCGTTTCCGGGTATCAGCTATACCGCCAAAACCTTCCCGGGTCTGACCCGATGAGCCCGACACCCCATTGGGCGGCCGAGTACATCGGTCGGCCTTGGCACGCCGGTGCGCGCGGGCCAGATGCGTTTGATTGCTGGGGCCTGTTCCTCGCCATCCAGCGCGAGCACTTTGGTCGGAATCTCCCGGAAATTCCAGTGGACGCCAACGACCTGCGCACCGTGATGACCACCTTCCGCGACCACCCCGAGCGACAACGCTGGGCGACCGTGGCGCAACGTGTCGAGGGCGATGCCGTGTTGTTGCGCCAATCCCGCCACCCGGTGCATGTCGGCGTGTGGCTGGCGGTCGATGGCGGTGGCGTGCTCCACGCGGTCAAGGACGCCGGTGTCGTGTTCCAGAAGCTCCCCGAACTCCTGCTGCACGGCTGGCGGGTGGAGGGCTATTACCGATTTGTGGAGAGCACGTGATTCACGCCGAGCAAAGTGCCGTTGTCCTGCTGCGCAACCCCTTCCAGCCCAGCCAGCGCGAAGTGATGGTGGCCCACCCGAGCCAGACCATCCGCCAGTGGCTCGGTGCCCAGGGCATTGCCGAGTTCGACCAACCCACCGTCTGCATCAAAAACGGCACGCCGGTGCTGCGCGCCGATTGGGCGGTCACACCGATCGATGGCGTGGTGCTCTTCATCACCTTGCCGCAGGGCGGGGGAGGTGGTGGTGGCGGTGGCGGTGGCAAGAACCCGTTGCGCACGGTTCTAATGATCGCGGTGATGGTGGTCGCCACCGTCTATGGCGGCCCATTGGGGGCGAGCCTGGGCTTTAGCGGCAATCTGGCCACAGCCGTTGGTTCGGCCATCATCATGACGGCGGGCTCTGCTCTGGTCAGCGCCCTGGTGCCGCTGCCCACGCCCAACATGCCGTCCTTTGCGGGGTCGGGCGGGAGTCTGGCGCAGCCGTCGCCCACCTACAGCCTGCAAGGCCAGGGCAACTATGCGCGGCTGGCCCAACCCATCCCGGTCGTCTACGGTCGCCATCTGGTCTATCCGGACTTGGCCGCCACGCCCTATGGCGAATACCAGGGGAATGAACAGTTCCTGCACCAACTGCACTGCATCGGCCTGGGTGAGTACGACATCGAGCAGATTCGCATCGAGGACACGCCGATTGCCTCGTTCGAGGAAGTGACCTACCAGATCGTGCCACCCGGCAGTCCGGTCACGCTCTTCAACCCGGATGTGGTGACTGCCCCCGAGGTCGCCGGGCAGGAACTGCTGGCTGGCACCTGGACCGGGGGCTTTGCCATCAACCCGGCCGACAGTGAGGTCACGCACGTTGGCATCGACATCCTGCTGCCGCGCGGGCTGTATTACGCCAATGACGCTGGTGGCTTGGACAGCCGCAGTGCCAGCTGGAAGATCGAAGCCCGTGCCATTGATGCCGAGGGCGATCCACTGAACGACTGGTTTACGCTGGGCAGTGAGAGTCTGACCGCTGCCACCACCACGCCACAGCGGCGCACCTACCTTTATCCCGTCGCTGCGGGGCGATACGAAGTGCGTGCCACGCGGCTCGATGGGAAAGACACCAACTCACGCGCCGGGCACGAAGTGCGCTGGGGTGAGGCTCGGGGCTATCTGGCCGGCGGTATCACTTTCCCTGACAACGTGACACTGCTCGCCATCCGCATGCGCGCCACCGACAACCTGTCGCAGCGCTCCAGTCGGCTCATCAACTGCATCGTCACGCGCAAGCTGCCGGTCTGGTCGGTGGACTTTGGCTGGTCTGCTCCATTGCCCACGCGTTCGATCGCATGGGCCTTTGCCGACATCCTGCGCGCGAGCTACGGCGCCAAACTGCTGGATACCCGGATCGATCTGGCTGCCTTGGCGCAACTCGATCAGGTCTGGGCTGATCGGGTTGACCAGTTCGATGGCGTGTTCGACCAGCAGGTCACAGTATGGGAAGCCCTGACCCGGGTGGCCCGCTGTGGGCGAGCGGTGCCTTTCCTGCAAGGCGGCATCGTGCGTCTGGTGCGTGACGAAGCCCGGCTACTGCCCGTGGCGCTCTTCAGTCCGCGCAACATCGTCAAGAACAGCCTCAAGATCCAGTACGTGATGCCGGGCGAAGAGACGGCAGACGCGGTGACGGTGGAGTTCTTCAGCAGCCGCACCTGGAAGCCCGATGAAGTGACGGTGAGCCTGCCGGGCTCCAGCAGCACCAATCCGGCCAAGCTGCGGCTCTTTGGTTGCACCACCGAAGCCCACGCGGTACGCGAAGGGCTGTACCTGGCGGCGGCCAACCGCTACCGCCGGCGCATCATCACCTTGCGCACCGAGCTCGAAGGGCTGATTCCCACCTATGGCGACCTGATCGCCATTGCCCATGACATGCCCAGTTGGGGCGCGGGTGGCGAAATCGTTGCCTGGGATGCCGACACCCACACCGCCACGCTGTCCGAGCCGATCGCATTTGTCGATGGGCAGGAACATGTCATGGCCCTGCGCCGACGAGATGGTGGGGTCAGCGGCCCCCATGCAGTGATGCCGGGCAGCGATGCGCAGCAGGTGGTCTTTGCAGACCTGCCCGACATCCCCATCGAAACCGGGCTGTCGGCCGAGCGCACCCATTTCGCCTTTGGGGTGGCCGAGCAATGGAGCCTGCTGGCCCGGGTGATCGCGGTGCGCCCGCGTGGCGAGCAAGTGGAAATCACCTGTGTGGCCGAGCACCCGGCAGTCCATAACGCCGATAGCAGTGCCGCCCCAATCTGAAAGGAAAGAAGATGAACGAACCCCACCTGATGGATGGCATGGTGGTCATGCCCCATGACGAATTTGAAACCCTGCTGGAGCGCGCCGCCGAGCGTGGGGCGCGTCACGCCTTGTCCGATGTCGGCCTGGATGGACCGGATGCCGCAAACGACATCCGCGAGCTCAGGAATTTGCTCGACGCCTTCAACGAGGCCAAGAAAACCGCCGGCCTCACCCTGGTCAAGATGCTGGTCACGGGTCTCGTGCTGGCCTTACTCGCCGGCACCATCGTCAAAATCAAACTGTTCGGAGGCCCGCAATGAGCCCAATCTTCACCACCTTGGCCCCCGGCCTCTTCGAAGCCGGCGCCAAACTGATCGACCGCCTGATTCCCGATCCGGCCCAGCGCGAGCAGGCCAAACTCGCCTTGTTCCAGGCCGAAGGTCAGCAGGCCTTGCAGGAAATGCAGGTCAGCCTCTCGGCCATCCTGGCCGAAGCCAATTCAGCCGATCCTTGGACCAGCCGCGCCCGCCCGACCTTCCTGTACGTGATCTACGGCGTGATCCTGCTGTCGGTGATCGGCAGCATCATCGGCATCTGGTGGCCCGCCGAGGTGTTCCAGGCCGCCGAAAACCTGTCCAAGCTGCTCAACGCCGTGCCCGAGAGCTTATGGTGGCTCTTCGGTGCCGGCTACCTTGGCTACACCGGCGCGCGAAGTTTCGACAAGTGGCGTGGCGTGCCCAGGTAGGCTACGCCAGCGGCTGCAGCAAACGTAACTACAGCAAACCATAGACCCCGTCTTCATTGGCTTCCCTTATGGGTGGCCGGTGAAGGCGGGGTCTTTTGTCGTTTGTGCGAACCAGCCAGCATCTACCAGTAAACATTGTCGGTAAGCAATGGGGAAGGTATACTTGTCATAATAATTTTGAAGCAACGGCAGGGTGTTAGTGGCCTTTAGGGAGGCTGCGATGTACCCCCCCCTTCCCCCCGAATTCGGGCGCCCCAGATGGCTGTCTGGGCGTTGCGAGCGGGGGTTTTCACAGGTGGAGGCGGGTTGATGAATCAACTCAATCAGATAGGCATTGGTGTTGTAGCAAATAATGACTTTTTAAAGAGTCACCCCGACCGCGAAACCACTGTCGCGGGTGCGGTAGCTATGCCTGAAAAGGACGCTCCGCACGAAATCAATAATGCCTTGCCCAAGGTCGCAATCCTTCTTTGCACCTACCACGGCCAGCACTACCTCGCTGAGCAACTGGATTCTTTTCAGGCCCAGTCTCACTCCAACTGGGAAGTCTGGGCTTCAGACGACGGATCTGAAGACGATACGCATGCAATCCTCAAGGCCTACCAACAGAAGTGGCCCGTAGGTCGGCTTTCCATCCATTTTGGGCCATCCGAGGGTTTTGCCGCGAACTTCCTTTCACTGACCTGCAGAGCGAGTATCGAGGCGGATTATTACGCCTATTCTGACCAGGACGATGTATGGGAGTCTGACAAGCTCGAGCGTGCTGTTCGTTGGCTGCAAACTATTCCTGAGAACATTCCCGCCCTCTACTGCTCGCGTACCCGACTGGTCGATGCCGAGAACAACGTGATCGGTTTGTCCCCGCTCTTTTCCAAGCCCCCGAGCTTCGCCAATGCGCTCATGCAAAACATCGGCGGTGGAAATACCATGGTATTCAACAATGCTGCCCGTGCGCTGCTGCGCGAAGCTGGAGAAGACACCCCAGTGATTACCCATGACTGGTGGGCTTATATGGTGGTTACTGGCTGCGGCGGTAAAGTGTTTTACGACAGCTATCCATCGCTGCGTTACCGGCAGCACGATGGCAACCTAGTGGGGATGAATGCCACTTGGGCAGCGCGTTTCAAACGCATACGCATGCTGTGGGAAGGCCGTTTCAGGAACTGGAACGACAGCAACATCGCTGCTTTGCGCAAATTGCAGCACAAGCTCACGCCAGAGAATCGTGAAACGCTGGAGCGCTTTGCTAAGGCTCGTCAGATGAGTTTGATTCCGCGTTTGATTCACCTGAAACGCAGTGGCATCTATCGCCAAACCTTGTTCGGCAATCTGGGTCTGATTGCTGCTGCCATTTTCGGGAAGATTTAAAGCATGACTATTCTCGTCACCGGCGGCGCCGGCTTCATTGGCAGCAACTTTGTGCTCGACTGGCTGGCCCAGTGCGACGAGCCCGTGGTCAACCTCGACAAGCTCACCTACGCTGGCAACCGCGAGAACCTGGCCGAACTGGAAGGCGACGCGCGCCACATCTTCGTGCAGGGCGACATCGGCGACCGCGCCCTCGTCGACCGGCTGCTGGCCGAGCACCGCCCGCGCGCCGTGCTCCACTTCGCTGCCGAAAGCCACGTCGACCGCTCCATCCACGGGCCGGAGGACTTCATCCAGACCAATGTTGTGGGCACCTTCCGACTTTTGGAAGCCGTGCGCGCTTACTGGAGCGGCTTGCCCGAAGCAGAAAAAAACGCTTTCCGCTTTTTGCACGTCAGCACCGACGAGGTGTACGGCACCTTGTCCAAGGACGATCCGCCGTTTGCCGAAACCAACCCCTACGAGCCCAACAGCCCTTACAGCGCCAGCAAGGCCGCCAGCGATCACCTGGTGCGTGCCTGGCACCACACCTACGGCCTGCCGGTGCTCATCACCAACAGCAGCAACAACTACGGGCCCTTCCACTTCCCCGAAAAGCTCATCCCGCTGATGATCGTCAACGCGCTGGCGGGCAAACCCCTGCCGGTGTACGGCGACGGCCTGCAGGTGCGCGACTGGCTCTACGTCAAAGACCACTGCAGCGCCATTCGCCGCGTGCTGGAAGCCGGGCGGCTGGGCCATACCTACAACGTCGGTGGCTGGAACGAGAAACCCAACCTAGACATCGTGCACACCGTCTGCGCGCTGCTGGACGAACTGCGCCCCAAGGCCGACGGCAGCAGCTACAAGTCGCAAATCACCCATGTGCAAGACCGCCCCGGCCACGACCGGCGTTACGCCATCGACGCACGCAAGATCGAGCGCGAACTCGGCTGGCGCCCGGCCGAAACCTTCGAGACCGGCATCCGCAAAACCGTGCAGTGGTACTTGAGCAACCCCGAACGGGTGGCGCATGTCCAAAACGGCAGTTACCGGGACTGGGTCAGTCGGCAATATGGCGAAGAGGTGGCGGCATGACCCGTAAAGGCATCATCCTTGCCGGTGGTTCTGGCACCCGTCTACACCCGGCAACACTGGCCATCAGCAAGCAACTGCTGCCCGTCTTCGACAAGCCGATGATCTACTACCCGCTCAGCACCCTCATGCTGGCGGGCATACGCGACATTCTCATCATCAGTACCCCGCAAGACACGCCGCGCTTTGAGCAACTGTTGGGCGACGGCAGCCAGTGGGGGCTCAACCTGCACTATGCCGTCCAGCCCAGCCCGGAGGGTCTGGCGCAGGCTTTCCTGATCGGCGAGGCGTTCATCGGCCAGCAACCCTCCGCTCTGGTGCTGGGTGACAACATCTTCTACGGCCACGATTTTCACCATCTACTGGCCAACGCCATGGCCCGGACCGAAGGTGCCAGCGTGTTTGCCTACCACGTGCATGATCCAGAGCGTTATGGCGTGGCGGAGTTCGATACGCATGGCAGGGTGCTGTCTCTGGAAGAAAAACCCAGGCAACCCAAGTCCAACTATGCCGTCACCGGGCTCTATTTTTACGACGCCCAGGTGGTTGATCTGGCCAAGACCCTCAAGCCCTCACAGCGTGGTGAACTGGAAATCACCGATCTCAATCGGCTGTATCTGGAACAGGGGCAGCTCAGCGTGGAGATTATGGGGCGGGGCTATGCCTGGTTGGATACCGGCACCCACGAATCATTGCTCGATGCCAGCCAGTTCATCGCTACCCTGGAAAACCGTCAAGGACTGAAAGTAGCCTGCCCGGAAGAAATCGCCTTCCGTCAGGGCTGGATCGATGCAGGGCAGCTTGAGGCCCTGGCCCAGCCCCTGACCAAGAATGGCTACGGCCAGTATCTGCTGAGAATCCTGAAGGAAAACGTATTCTGATGAAGGCAACACCCCTCGCCATCTCCGATGTCATGCTCATCGAACCCAACGTGTTCGGTGACGAACGCGGCTTCTTTTTTGAAAGCTTCAATCAGGCACAATTTGAAGAAGCCATCGGCAAATCCGTGCTGTTCGTGCAAGACAACCACAGCCGCAGCGTCAAGAACGTGCTGCGGGGCCTGCATTACCAGATCCAGCAGCCGCAAGGCAAACTGGTCCGCGTAGTGCAGGGCGAGGTCTTCGATGTTGCGGTCGACCTCCGGAAAAGCAGCAAAACCTTCGGCCAGTGGGGCGGGGAAATCCTCACTGCCGATAACAAGCGGCAGCTCTGGATTCCAGAAGGGTTTGCCCACGGCTTTGTCGTCTTGAGCGACACGGCTGAGTTCCTTTACAAAACCACGGATTACTATGCCCCTGCTCACGAGCGCTGCATTCTCTGGAAAGACCTCGCACTACGCATCCAGTGGCCGGCTGGCATCCAGCCCATCCTCTCCGCCAAGGACGCTCAAGGCAAAGCATTTACTGAGGCCGAGGTGTTTGCCTGATGCGTGATTTCCCCGCCACGCCCGTTGAAATGGTGGCCAGCCTCTGGCGTAACCGCAGCCTCATCCATGCGTCGGCCAAGCGAGAAGTGCTGGGCCGTTATCGGGGTTCTGCCCTGGGGTTGCTCTGGTCATTTTTCAACCCGCTTTTCATGCTCACGGTTTACACCTTCGTCTTCAGCGGAGTTTTCAAGGCCCGCTGGAGTGCTGGGAGTGAATCCAATACCGAATTTGCCCTGGTGCTGTTTGCAGGCTTGATTGTCTTCAACCTGTTTGCCGAGTGCATCAACCGAGCACCCGGGCTCATCCTCTCCAACACCAACTATGTGAAGAAAGTGGTCTTCCCGCTGGAGATATTGCCGTTTGTCGGCCTTCTCTCAGCCGCATACCACATGCTCATCAGCCTGATTGTATGGATCGTGGCATATGTCATCCTGTCTGGATTGCCACACGCCACCGTTTTGCTGTTGCCACTAATCGTCCTACCCTTTGCCCTGTTCATTATGGGCTTGAGCTGGGCTTTGGCATCTCTGGGGGTATTTCTTCGTGATGTGTCCCAATTCATCGGTGTTGTTGTGACAACGCTCATGTTCTTAAGCCCTATCTTTTACCCGGCCAGTGCCTTGCCAGAGACTTACCGGCACATTCTTTATGTCAACCCGCTCACCCCCGTCATCGAAATGACCCGGGAGGTCCTGTACTGGGGCAAGCTGCCAAACCTCGCCCTGTTAGGCATTTACTGGGTGGCCAGCGTGCTCATCGCCTGGCTAGGCTTTGCCTGGTTCCAAAAGACACGTAAGGGATTTGCCGATGTCATGTGACTTCAAACGCCGTTCTGTCAGCGCCGACTTTTGGAGAGCTTGAGCATGAGTGACGACATCGCCATCAAGGTCGAAAACCTCAGCAAGTGCTACCACATCTACGATCAGCCCCGCGACCGGCTCAAGCAGATGGTCATACCGCGCCTGCAACGTGCGGCTGGAGCGGCGTCGAAGCAATATTTTCGTGAATACTGGGCGATCAAGGAGGTTTCATTTGAGGTTGGGAAAGGGGAGGCCGTAGGTATCATTGGACGAAATGGGAGTGGCAAATCGACGTTGCTGCAAATAATCTGTGGAACGCTCAGCCAAACATCAGGTAGCGTTACTGCCCATGGGCGCATTGCAGCATTACTAGAGCTGGGATCCGGTTTCAATCCTGAATTCACCGGGAGAGAAAACGTTTACATGAATGCTGCCGTTCTTGGGTTGTCAAATGATGAGATTGAGACACGGTTTGATGATGTTGTTTCATTTGCTGACATTGGCGACTTCATCGAACAGCCAGTTAAGTCCTACTCTAGCGGGATGATCGTGCGGCTTGCCTTCGCGGTCGCTATTAATGTGGCACCAGAGATCCTAATCGTCGATGAGGCGCTTGCTGTAGGGGATGAGTTATTTCAGAGAAAATGCTTTGCAAAAATAAATTCTCTTAAAAATGAAGGGACAACCATTCTGTTTGTTTCCCATTCTTCAGCTCAAGTTCTTCAAATTTGTGACAAAGCGATTCTTTTTGAAGCTGGACAATTAATTTCACATGGCCACCCAAAAAGTGTAATAGGTCTATATCAAAAAATTCTAAACTCACCTATCGACAAAAAAAGCTCGGCAATAACTTTTGAAGAGACAACAGAAGGATTAAGTGGTGCCTCAGGTGGCTTGAGTTCTTTAATTTTTAAGAGTAATGAAAGCTATGATCCCGGTTTGACGCCTTCATCAAAGCAGTCATACGAGTACAATGGCGCACTTATAGAAGATGCAGAAATACAAACTGAAGAGGGTGTGCTGGTTAACCACTTGGTATCTGGGAATAGATATAAATATAAGCTTGTTGTTAGATTTTTATGCGACGTAAAAAATATTAAGTTTGGGATGTCGATAAATGCAACTAGTGGACTCTTTCTTGCGGGGTTGATAACCTCGGTGGAGGAGATCTCCGGAAAATCATTTTGCTCAGCTGTAGCCGGTGAAGTTCTGGTTGTTGAATTTAGATTTGAATGTAATCTTGGTCCTGATATTTATTTTATAAACTCAGGCGTATATGGGGTTATTGACAAAGAAGAAGTGTTGCTGCACAGGGTTGTCGATATCCTTGCATTTCGTGTGGTTCATGGCATCGAAAAAGCGGGCGGGCCGGTCTGGTTAAATCTCAAGGCTAGTGGACTTGGGCGGAGTGTTTAATTGTGAATGGTAAGTCTGTGCCAATAATTTGTTTTGGTCCCCCCAAAACATCAACATCGTTTATTTATCGTGCTTTAATATCCTGTACGAAATATAGACAGATGGCCGTCAAAGAGTGGAGATATCTAAGGCCGCTATATCTATATGGCCCGCTGGGGTATGTCGATAGACTTGGAGTTTGTCATGATACCCAAGAATTCCATTCTACATGGGGTCCAATCTATCACAGCTACGTTGAACACTTGAAGTTCTTAGAAAACAAACCATCAAATCATGTGGTATTAAGTCAGCTCAGGCACACCCAGTCGCTAATTTTTGATCATCATGATATTTCGACTTATTTAAATTTGTTTGATGCTGGCGATGATTCATTCCTCGTTGATCTTGACCCGCTAAATCACACCGTATCATTGGATTTCATCGAGCGCCTTCGTAATGATTGTCCTGATGCACTATTTTTCTCTGGGGTTCGTGCTTTTCTTCCTCATCTTACTTCGCTAATCTTCGAATTGTTCATTTGGTTTAGGCAAGAAAATATCGGGACTCTTGATTCTCCTCTTGGCAATAAAAATATTTCTGATTGTAGTATCGAAAGTTTTCAAGAGTATTTGGTTTTTATTCTTTCTGATTTGAAACGATATTATGAAACCTTGATGCCCGAGGAAGTGGAAGAAATTGATTTAAAAATTTCGGCTGCGTCGATTTCGAGAAAACCTAACCAGATTGATCGAGGAGATATGATTGCTTCGCAGTCGGCTTTGCTCTATCTCCATACAAATACTGCTTTCCGTATACGAAAGTTGGATTCTGTGGCGTGTGGTAGGGATTCTGTATTTTATTATTATTCCCCCAATATATCGCAAGCCATTCTGGAGATGATTTCTTGGTTGCAGGCGAAGGGCGTTGATGTTGGCGAATCAGAGATAAAAATAAATATGCCTAGAGTTAGGGAGAGTGACGAAGATTTGATTTCAAGAATTTTTAGAAGTAAAAGCATAAGAGAATTAATGCTGTCGATTGAAAAGACTTCTAGAGATTATCATTTCGGAAAAATTCAAGATTCTCTCCATGACATTCTTTTTCCCGAAATCAATTTCCGTGATAGTTGGCACGAGACGTGTCGATACATGGATCAGCGCAGTCAGCTAACAAAATTAGCTTTCATTTAGGAACAAGCGATGAAGTATCAAGCTACAATCAACACTTCAAACAAAAATAATTCCCATACTCAAGCTTTTGACAAGATTCAAGAGTTCGCAAATGGTCGAGCTCTCAGAATTTTGGAGGTAGGTTGCTCTACTGGGTATTTTGGTGGGGCTCTGGTAGATCAGGGGCATGAGGTATGGGGTGTTGAACCTTATGAAGAAGCTGCAAAAAAAGCCTCTGAAATACTACACAGAGTTCATATTGGATTTATCGAGGATTTTTTTATAAGTAACCAAGACGAGCGTTTTGATGTGATTGTTTTTGGCGATGTGCTTGAGCATTTGACTGATCCTGTTGGCGTGCTCAGACAATCTATGAAGTTTATCGCCGATGGCGGTGTTGTTGTTGCTTCTGTTCCGAATATTGCGCATTTCTCGATTAGGGCAATGATGCTTGAAGGGCGTTGGGAGTATTCTGATCTCGGCATCCTAGATCGCACTCATTTAAAGTTTTTCACCCGAAATTCTCTTGTTGATCTTTTTAATGAATCCGGCTACAAAGTTTTGAGTTTATCGGCAGTAAGGTTGTCAGCTGAGCAGGTAGACGAAATATGCAAACTAAACATCCGCAAGGAAAGCATAAAATGCGTTAAAGATTTTTCGACTGATAGTCGAGGATATGACTTTCAGTATGTTGTTTCATCGTGTCCCTGTGAAGATACCGAAGATAGGATGACTGTTAACTCTCGATTGAAGGCTGAAGATGGCTT
Organism: Ferribacterium limneticum; assembly: GCA_049304775.1. GTDB lineage: Bacteria > Pseudomonadota > Gammaproteobacteria > Burkholderiales > Rhodocyclaceae > Azonexus > Azonexus limneticus_C. The sequence goes on along the minus strand of JBAQOL010000035.1, from coordinate 75,948 downwards.
AAGAGTTCTTTGTCTTGTTCATGATCCTTCCTCCTCAATTGTAGAAATCAGGCTTCGTAGACCAATCAGTAGATGGGCTGCTATTAATGGCGGCCATGTTGAGATACTCAGTATTTATGATTTCGAATCTGCAAACTTATCTTGGGCTGATGTAGTTGTATTTCAAAGAGATGGTAGTGAGTATATTGTTGGTCTTGCTGAGTATCTTCAGAAATTGGGCAAGAAAGTGGTCTTTGAAATCGATGACCTCCTTACTGAACTGCCCCCGTTTCTATCCCATCATTCCGCTGCTGTGGACAAGGCGCTTCCATACATTAGAAAATTGCTCGCTTCCGCAGATGCGCTATCCGTTTCATCTGAAGTGCTTTCGCATAAATTCAGGTCCGAAAATAATAATATTTTTGTTACACCAAATTTTTCTGAACAGGTTAATAAGGTTGCTTCGCATTTCCAGGTGCCGCCAAGTGACGTTAGGCTTGTTATAGCGTCTTCTGACAAAGTTCTAGTTGATGTTTTGGTGGATCCTTTAAGGAACTTGCAGAATAAATATGGGTTTCAGGTTATCGTTATTGGCCCTCCTGGCGATCGTCTTGAAGATTGCAGCTTAGATATTGTCAGAAAGCCTAATTTAAGCCATGCAGAATTTAAAATGTTTATCGCTTCAATTGATAATGGAATCGGCTTAATACCATTGGATTCTTCTGAGTTTAGTGGTTGTAAGACTGCGGTGAAATACTTCGATTATTCTATGTGTGGGATTCCTAGCATTTGCTCCAATGTTTTACCTTATTTGCCTGTCGTAGAAGATGGGCATTCTGGATTGCTTGTTAATAATGATTTTGATGGATGGGCTCGAGCTATTGAGAGTCTATTGATATCTCACGAGCTTAGATGTGAATTGGCTGAAAATGCGAGAGCTAATGTGATCCGCTATCACAGCATTGACATCTCCGCAAACGCATGGTCTGAACTTTTGGATTCGTTGGGAATTAATGCGTCAAATCGTACCAGCGAAGAGTTGTCGATTCCAAGCATAAAGAGAAGCGGATTTGCATTGGTCAGAACGCTTGTCCCTCACTTGATCAGGCCCAGTTCGTACGCTAAAGTTTTCAAGATATTTTTTCGGTTCGGGCTTAGAGGGTTGTACGAAAGAGTTTTGCGGCGCTGATTTGGCGTCATTGAATAATTTCCATTATTTTGCTTATGTTGAGCCCATCCTTTCCATCAATCAACTTAATCAAAATATCGGGTGAGTCTGGTTTTTCATATGTACTTGTGATTCCTGTCATATTGGGGATCAAGCCGCTCCGTGCTTTCTCGTAGAGCCCCTTCGGATCGCGTTGTTCGCAGACCTCCAGCGGCGTGTCTACAAATACTTCAATGAAGTTTTCAGGGCCGATCAGCTCCCGCGCCATTTCTCGCTCTGCCCGGAAGGGGCTGATGAAGGCGGTCATCACGATCAGGCCTGCATCCATCATCAGCTTGGCGACTTCGGCCACACGGCGGATGTTTTCCACACGATCGGCGTCGGTGAAGCCCAGGTCTTTGTTCAACCCTTGCCGGATGTTGTCACCGTCCAGGATGTAAGTGCGCTTGCCGTGGGCGTGCAGTTCCTTTTCCAGGGCGTTGGCAAGGGTGGACTTGCCGGAACCGGACAGACCGGTGAACCAGATGACTTTGCCTTTGTGGCCATTGAGGCGTTCCCGGTCTTCACGGGTGATGCTGAGTGCCTGGCGGTGTACGTTCTGCGCGCGTCGCAGGTTGTGGCGGATCATGCCTGCCGCCACCGTGGCGTGGGTGAACTTGTCTACCAGAATGAAGCCGCCCAGCGTGCGATTTTTGTCATAAGGGGCAAACACCAGAGGCTTGCTCAGCGCCAGGTTGGCCACGGCAATGTCGTTGAGTGTGAGTTGTTTGCACGACTCGTGCGCCTGGGTGTTCACATTGACCCGGTATTTCAAGCTGGTGAGGCTGGCGCTGGCCCACTGGTTGGCCAGTTTCAATTCATAGGCCCGCCCCATGTGACCGGGCTCGTCCTGCATCCACACCAGTGTGGCTTCGAACTGGTCGGTCATCTCCAGGGGTTGTTCGGCCAGGGCTAACACGTCGCCACGCGAGGCATCGACTTCCCTGTCGAGCACCAGGGTGACAGCGTCGCCGGCATAGGCAATTGGCAGGTCCCCGTCCGCTGTGACCATCCGCGACAGAGTCGCCGTCTGACCAGACGCGGTGACTCGGATTGAGTCGCCCACCGACAACTGCCCGGCCGCAAGCGTGCCACTGAAGCCCCGAAAGCTGGCATTCGGCCTGTTGACCCACTGCACCGGGAACACAACTTTGTTGTGAACGGGTTGGGTGATGGGAAGTGTCTCTAGGCAACCCATCAAGGTAGGCCCCTGATACCAGGGGGTGTGCCGGGAGCGCTCGGTGATGTTGTCACCTTTCAGTGCCGACAAGGGAATGGGCGTGATGCCCGAGAAACCGAGCGGCTGGGCCAAGGTGTGGAAGTCGGCCACGATGGCGTCGAACACCGCTTGCTGGTAGCCCACCAGGTCCAGCTTGTTGACAGCCAGGATGACCTGCTTAATACCCACCAGCGACACCAGGTAAGCGTGGCGCCGGGTTTGCGTGAGCACGCCCTGTCGGGCATCGATCAAAAGCACCGCCACATCGGCCGTGGAGGCACCCGTCACCATGTTGCGGGTGTATTGCTCGTGCCCGGGTGTGTCGGCCACGATGAACTTGCGCCGGGGGGTGGCAAAGAAGCGGTAGGCCACGTCGATGGTGATGCCTTGTTCGCGCTCAGCCGCCAGGCCATCGACCAGCAAAGCAAAGTCAATATCCTGTCCTTGGGTGCCATGCCGCTTCGAGTCCGACTGCAGAGCGGTGAGTTGGTCGTCAAACACCTGTTGTGATTCCCACAGCAAGCGGCCAATCAGGGTGCTCTTGCCATCGTCGACGCTGCCACAGGTAATGAAGCGCAACAAATCCTGCTGGGCTTGCTGGGTTATCCACTCGTGGATGGTGACGGCTTTGGGGGCCATGACACGTTGTTTGTCGGTAGAAGGGGTTTTCTTGGGGCGTGGCATCAGAAATAGCCCTCCTGCTTTTTCTTTTCCATGGAGCCTGCGCTGTCGGTGTCGATCTTGCGGCCCTGGCGTTCGGACTGACGGGCGTGAATGATCTCAAGCAGAATGTCTTCCAGCGTCTCGGCCTTGGACTCCACCGCTCCGGTGAGCGGGTAACAGCCCAGGGTGCGAAAGCGCACCTTTTTGATTTGCACTTCTTCGCCGGGCAGCAGGCGGCAGCGTTCGTCGTCCACCATCATGATCATCTCGGGCCGTACCACAACGGGTCGAGGCTTGGCAAAGTACAGCGGCACCATGGGAATGCTCTCTTGGTAGATGTACTGCCAGATGTCGAGCTCGGTCCAATTGCTCAAGGGGAACACGCGTATGCTCTCGCCCGGACTCTTGCGGGTGTTGTAGAGGTTCCAGAGCTCAGGCCGCTGGTTCTTCGGGTCCCAGCGGTGGGTGGATGTGCGGAAGGAGAAGATGCGTTCTTTGGCGCGGGACTTTTCTTCATCGCGCCGGGCTCCACCGAACACCACATCGAACTTGTAGTGATCCAGCGCCTGCTTGAGGCCTTCGGTCTTGGTGATGTCGGTGTGCAGCGCCGAGCCGTGGTCGAAGGGGTTGATGTTTTTTTCGATGGCTTCGGGGTTGGTGTGCACCAGCAGGTCCATGCCGCTTTCGCGGGCCATGAAGTCCCGAAACAGGTACATCTCCTGAAATTTCCAGCGCGTGTCGATGTGCAGCAGCGGAAACGGTGGCGGGGCAGGGTAAAAGGCCTTGCGCGCCAGGTGCAGCATGACGCCGCTGTCTTTGCCGATGGAGTACATCATGACCGGGTTCTGCGCTTCGGCCACCGCCTCGCGGATGATGTGAATGCTCTCGGCTTCCAGCCGCTTGAGGTGAGGGGACGGTGCGAGATCGGGTTTGGCGTTGCCGTTCAAGCTTAAGCCCGCAGGCAAAACCGGGCGGTAGGCTTGCGGGCAAAGCTGGATGTCGGCGGTGCTGGCCATCTGACGCAGGTGGCCGACCAACGCACCGTGCGGGAACACGGCAATGGGTTTGCCGATGTGGCGTTGCAGGTCGGCCAGCGCTTGCTGAATGGCAGCATTGGTCAGGCTAGCCAACGGCACCCAGAAGCGGGCCCCACGCGCGTCGTTGGCGTGCAGGCAGGGTTGGCCTTCAGGCAGGGGGCTCAGTTGAACGAACAGCACCCGGTCACGCCGCTTGCGCGCTTGGTCGATGGCCCAGTCCAGCACCAGCCGGTTGGGCGATCGGTCGCGCTCATCGAACAGCACATCGGGCGCCAGTTCCTGCGGCAGCAGGCCCATGGCGTTCAGTCGCCGCTCGGCCGTGCGTTTGGTGTCGGCTTCGCCCAGCGATTGGAGGTGGGAGAAGGCGAGTTCGGTGTCCCAGACTTGTGCAGCGTCCAAGCCAAGCAACTCGGGCCCTTGGTTTGTCGTGGATTGCTTATTAGCCATGCCAGTTTATGTTTTGTTGTCGTGTTAGGATGCCTTCGCATATTTAAACACAACAAAACCCGTAATGCGACAAATCGACCGTAAAGACCTGTTAGCGCAACTTCTGCCAGTTGTCCGCGCAGCCGGAGATGCCATCATGGCAATCTACCGACGCGGATCGGCGGAAGTGAGCCACAAAGCGGATGCCAGCCCGGTGACCGAGGCTGACCTAGCGTCGCATCGTGTGCTGGCCACACACCTGGCCCACCTGCTGCCAAGTTGCCAAGTTGTTTCTGAAGAAGACCCTGAGTCGCTGGTTTACCGTCAAAGTGCAGGACGTTTCTGGTTAATCGACCCACTCGACGGCACCAAAGAGTTCATCGCCCGCAATGGGGAGTTCACGGTCAACATCGCCTTGATCGAGGAGGGGCGTTCAACTCTCGGGGTGGTGTATGCCCCTGCTATTGATGCGCTGTACTGGGGTGGTACCGGACTGGGTGCGTTTCGGTGCATGGGCGATCAAACGGTCGTCATCAATGTGGTGTCTGCGGAGGGTCGAGCGTGCCGTGTGGTGGCAAGCAAAAGCCACCTGAACGAAGCAACCCAAGCCATGATTGATCGCTTGGGTGACGTGAGTCTGGTCCAGGCCGGCAGTTCACTCAAATTCTGCCGGGTGGCCGAGGGCGAGGCCGACATCTACCCCCGGTTGGCACCCACTTGTGAGTGGGACACGGCGGCAGCCCAGGCGGTGTTGGAGGGGGATGGGGGCGCGGTCGTGGACCTTCATGGCCAACCGTTGCTGTATGGCAAGCCCGATGTGCTCAATCCCTCCTTCATCGCCACCAGCGATACGGCATTGATACCAGCATGATTGATGTGGCGTATGCTCTGGCCGGAGCGTTGACTGGCTTTGTCGTGGGATTGACCGGGGTTGGTGGCGGTGCGCTGATGACGCCCATTCTGCTGATCTTTTTTGGTGTGTCGCCCACGACAGCCATTGCCACGGACCTTTGGTTTGCTGCGATTACCAAGTTGGTGGGGGCCAGAGTTCATCACACCAACGGGAACGTCGATTGGCAGGTGGCCAAACGCCTGTGGCTGGGCAGCTTGCCCGTGGCTTTGTTGATTGTGGTGATTGTCAGCCTGGGTGCGCAGGTCGCGAAGGTGGATTGGTTGACGAGGGCCATTGGGATTGTGGTCCTGATCACGGCCATAGGTTTGCTGGTTGCTCCAAAGCTGGTGGCATATGCTCGAGGGCGACGCATTGGGCAGCCCGAGCGATTCAAAGCTGCTCAGCCGGCGCTCACGGTGGTGTCGGGCGGCGTTTTGGGCTTATGCGTTGCGCTGACTTCCGTGGGTGCTGGTGCGCTGGGTAGCGTCATGCTGCTCTATCTGTACCCCCTGCGGATGACACCACATCGGCTTGTGGCGACTGATATCGTGCATGCCATTCCCTTGGCCGTAGTGGCTGGGCTGGGTTATCTGTTCGCGGGTATGGTGGACTGGTGGATGCTGGCCAGTTTGTTGGTGGGATCCATTCCCACCGTGCTTTTGGGAAGCCTGCTTGCCGGGAGGATCCCAGGCCGAGCAGTTCAGCTTGCTTTGGCTTTGGTTCTGCTGGCAGCGGGAGTGAAAGTTCTTGTATGAAGGTCGATACCCATCATTTGGTCGGGTGGAAACATTTTTGCGCAACATGTCGCGCTGATGGCGAGAGCTTTTGCTCGCCCAAAACCCGAGCCACTTTCAACCGCTTCTACGCAAGGTACCGGATGGCGCTGAAGTTTGAGGCCGTGCATGCGCACGGTTACAGCGAAAGAGCCATGCGCGGCTATACCGCTGGGCTGCGACTGCTGGCTGCATACAGCGCAGCTGAACTGCTTGGTGAAGCGACAGATGAAAAGGTGGTCTACTGGGAAATCAAAGACCCGAAGTTGGCTGTGGCATTGAGGAAATCGTTGTCACGCGCCAATGGAAGCTAAAATGGTGTTTTCTCTGATGCACGCCTGAAGCGGCGGCTAGATCAGTTTATGACTGGTGATGACGATGTCCGTGTTGCTGCCACCGCCCTACGCGTCATGGTGGCCCATGGAAGCTTCACGCCGACAGGAACGGACTCCCTGACAAAGGCGGGTGCCGAAGCGCTACAGCGACTGTCTGATGTTTTACTGCAGGAGTGCGAGCGGCGTTTTGGCGCCTGGCTTCATGAGATGCTGGCGCAGCGTGATGAGGCCGCATGACTCCGTGCGCTTCCGCACCAACCCGCAGGCGTTATTGAGGAAAGTTCGACGCAGTGGTAGAGTCCACCACCAATAGATTCAAGCACTTAGCCCAGTCCTCGTGACTGGGCTTTTTGCTTTCTGAGATTTGATGTAAGGGCGGATGTAAGGCGATTTTATCAATGGAATAATCCCCCCTTTCCTGCTTAAACCCTTGGTTCAGCGCGGTCAGCAGACAGGCTCGGGCAAAAAGCTCAAAATCCGTCATCACCAAAAATCTGCTCGTCTTGGCCCATGGTCGTGAAAATATCCGCGTCATTTGAAGAGTCCAGGTCGATACCGTATGGATTTCCAGCGACATCAATCCCCCCGCAGTCGTCGCCAATCATAGGTAGGCCAGTTGCTGGGTTGATTTCAATCGTCTTCATAGGCTCATCCGTTGATAGAGAATCGCCTAGTCCGCTTTCGTGATTCCACGAAAACAGGTTATTCCAGAAGCTCATAATTCAGCTCCATCTGTCGAACTATCCCGCCCAGAATGAGCATGGATATTTATTCATTTAATCTTCACCCGGAAGCATCACGGTGATTACTGCCTCGCCCATGTCTCCAGGGCCGATAGTCAGTTCCAAGCGAGTTCGACGCGGGGCGAGTCCGCGCCCTCCGCGCGGTATTCGATACACCTCGAATTGCAGGCGGTTGCCCTGGCCCCCTTGGGCAGCTTGTCTTGCTAGCCAAAGGACATCCCACAGCCGCCCTGATTCATCCTGGTAGCTCTGACGATGGCTGTCTGTGTCGCTCCAAGCAACACAATCCGCCCAGGCACCTGCGGTTAATGCAACAGGGCAGTTAAATCCTGACTCCTTTGCTATTGCTGATACGTCAACGAGAGCACCGTCTTCAATCGCTTGAGCTCTACTGTAGCCATAAATGACTTCACCAAAGATATTCATTTATTCACCTCCGGTATTATGACAACTGGCACAAGGCATGTTCCCCGAGAGGTGCAGCGCAGAACATATCGCTGGCCGTCGTAGATTCCTTTGAAGTCGCGATGCGTCTTCTTCCATCCCGTTCTGGTCAGTTCGACTGGCGGTGTTTGTTGAGGCTTTTGGATGTCCATGTGTTGTTCCTTCATCTGACTGGATTTCAAGATTCAGAGCCGATTTGGTTCTGACTTTCGGACCTGGCGTTGATGCTGCCTACGAGTTTTGCCCGCTGTGTTTTCTGAGTTCGTCGCCGACGACCTAAGCGCATAGGGCGAGAAGTCAAATGGCCAGGGGCGCTGCAATGCCGCAGCCCGCAGGGACCGGGAGCCGCCGCGCTCGTTTTACCCCTGGCTATTTGGCGGCCATAGGCAATGGTCGTGGTGAGTCGGCGAAGTCGGAACAGCGGGGAATGCGAGGGTGCGACAGGACCGAGGCACGGTCTGGCTACAGCCAGTGCGTGCAGGTGGGCAAGCCGAAAGCGGCGCGCAGTCACTGGCCATAAGGCTTGTGACGAAGGGGTGCCATGGTACGGACGAAGACCGTGCCGTGGGGCGAGGGCATCTCTGCCCGTGGCCCCCGTAATCGCACCGGCCCCAGCCGGTCGATGAAGGGCTGGGGGGAGCCGGCGTTCGCTAGCAGCCCAAGCTGATAGAAGCCCGCCCACGGGCTGGCAGAATGCCGGGGGGCGTAGCCCCGGCGCCCAAGCCGCAGGCGCGGGAAACTAGGTCAAGTCGAACACAGTGAGGACCAAAGGCATAGCCGATGCTGGCAACGCGTCCAGCGGGGGCAGTTGACCTAGTTTCCCGCGCGTGGAGTGGCGCGCGCAGCGTGGCACGGAAGGTGAGGGGCGCCCCTATTCTGGGGACACGGGCGGCGTCCAGACGCCCGAATTGACGGCCGGGCGTCCAGACCGGGAGGAGGCAATGCTGGCCTGCATCTGCCTTACAGCTGTTCGCCGCCCCTGTTCGCTCCCCGCCCAGCAGGGGGGTGAACGAGGTGGCCGTCGCTATACAGGGTATGACTATCTATTGGAGGAATATCCTGTGACGAATCGAGATGGGCGGGCCATTGCCCGTCACAACGAAGTGCGCATCCTGCGAGCATTACATCGCTTTGGCTGGCTCCGCACTCGAGACTTGGCGGTGCTTGTATGGCAGCTTTGGACGGCACAGGGGCTGACCGCTGAGCCTGACTTGAAAGCTCGCCAGCCAACACCAGCCGCCTTACGCATGGCGCAGCGCACCTTGGCACGGTTGCGCGATGGCCGCCAGGTGCTTAGCAGCCGTGCGCCGGATGGTAGTACGCTTTACACCCTGGCTGAAGCCGGAGTGCGCAGCCTACAAGCGCTCGGTATAGAAGCTAGCAGCGGCAAGGACTTGCTCCGCGATTTCAGCAGCAGCTATTACCGCCACCGTTGCATTGCAAACGAAATCGCTATCGGTGGCATCGTCGATGGCTTTCGGGCGACGACAGAGCGGGAGACCGCGCAGGGACATTGGTTCGGCGGTACGGCCGGCATTGCCGGCAAGCGGCCGGATGTGGTTTTGCGCCATGGCTCACGGCTTTGGTGGGTCGAGGTCGAGCGGAGTCGAAAGAACGTCAAAGAATACAGAGCCTTGCTCGATTGGCTAGAAATTGTCCGGCAGGATGTCGGCAGGGGCGCAGGGGCGATGCTACTTGGTGCCAATCTGACTTGGGGCAGGGTGGTCTTTGTCTGTGTGCCAGCATTTCGAACCAAGCTGACGCGTGATTTGCACGAACGTGGCTGGCAAAAAAATCAGATAAATACACTGATTACATTTGAGACGTCGCTATACCAGTTTGGGGACATCAACTTTTCGTGACAGACACGAAGAAGGGGCAATTTAGAGCAGCATAGGCCGGTACTGCTTGGAACGGAAAATTTCACACAGTAAAAAAGACTGTGGGCTCTGCGAAACGCGTTACCGGCCTCCGCAGAGTTTTTTACGGGTAAGCGGACACGCGCGGGGCGCTCTTGGGCTTCTTTGGCTGCCCACTGCTCTACACGTTCCGGTGTTAGGTCGACCAAGCGTAGCGGCATCAATTCTGCCAACGGACCTGGCTTGGTTTTGATGCCAGGCCGGCGCTTGCGTTCCTGGCCCCCTTCTTGTGTAAGCTTCACATGGTCCTGGTGGTTGCGCTCCCCCCAAAACGCTTTGCGTTCCTCAATGTACGTGGTCCATGCATCTCCAACGGTCAAAGCGTTAGCCACAAGTTCCGCTTTTTTCGCTTTATCGGCCGCGATGGCTTGGCGCTTTTGCTCCCGGGGGTCTTTGCCTTCATCAATCAATCGTTGTAGCTCTCGCGCCTTGGCCTGGGCCGCAGCGATGCTCCATGCGCTAGGGTGGCCGATGGTGATGCGAATGTCTTTGCCCTGGTAAACGCCTTGATATACGAAAGCTGGCTTTCCTGCTGGGGTGGCTCGCAATCCAAGGCCTGGAGCGGTAGAATCCCATAGGAAGGCTTGCTGTTTTTCCTCGGGGCATTTGAACCCTTGGACGCGTCCGGCAGTAAATGCGACCTTTGCCATATTTCCTCCTTGTTTCCTTACATCCTAACTGATGTAAGGGCGGATGTAAGACGATTTAGGGAGAATTGGGGAATTTCAATCAACGCATCAGGCCGGTTGTTTTTGATAAGATACTGAAAGTTAATAAATAAATTAGTGGCAATCAACGCGGGTCAACACCATTGTTCTAGGATTGAAAATCCGCGTGTCCGTGGTTCGATTCCGCGATTGGCCACCAAATTCATCCTTGGGTCTCAAGGAAAAAACGCCAACCCTCATCGGTTGGCGTTTTGCATTGTGGATTGTGTTCATGCGCCGGTTATTATCGCGGTGCTGACTTCTTTTTCTCCCGTTTTCCAACCCGCATTCCATGCCATTTTTGGCGACTAGAGGAGGCCTCTTGGCCAAACCAAACTACCAGTTCGAAAAGCGCCAACGAGATCTCGCCAAGAAAGCCAAGCAGGAGGAAAAACGTCGTCAGAAGCTGGCCGACAAGGCTGGCAATGCTGCCGGCGAGGATGCGGCGTTGAGCCCGTCCGAGGCTGGCTTGTCGACTTCTGGCAGTGAGCTTCCCCAGGTCTGAGGACAGCTTGAGTACGGCGGTAAACGTTCGCATCGAGGCGCTGGCGCCGGAGTTTGTCGACCGGGTTGCCGGGCTGGCCGAGGCGCTGGGTTTGCCGCTGGTGGGGGAAGCTGAATTTGCCTTGCAACTGGGGGCTGATGGCTTGCAGTTGCAGGAGTTGGGGCCGGATGCGGCGGGCCCGGTGCGGGTCGATTTCCTCGAAGGGGCGGTGGCGCATCGTCGTCAGCATGGCGGCGGCAATGGCCAGATGATCGCCAAGGCGGTAGGCATCCAGTCCGGGGTTCGGCCGGTGGTTCTTGATGCGACGGCTGGTTTGGGGCGCGACGCCTTTCTGCTGGCCCAACTGGGTTGTTCCGTCACGCTGATCGAGCGTCATCCGCTGATCGGCGCCTTGCTGGCTGACGGTCTGGGGCGGGCGTTGGTCGATCCGGAAGTGGCGCCGATCATTGAGCGCATGGATTTGCGGCTGGGCAATGCCATTGAACTGATCAGGGATTGGTCCGCTGAGCCGCCGCAGGTCATTTATCTTGATCCGATGTTTCCTCATCGGGACAAGAGTTCGCTGGTCAAGAAGGAGATGCGCGTCTTTCGTCCGTTGGTCGGGGGCGACGACGATGCGGCGCAACTGCTGCAGGCGGCGCTCGGGCTGGCGACACATCGCGTCGTCGTCAAGCGGCCGCGCAAGGCGCCGAGCGTTGATGGCCAGCCACCGGGCTATGTGCTGGAGGGGAAATCGAGCCGCTATGACATTTATCCCAAGAAGGCCTTGAAGGTCAGGTAGCGGCGGTTCGGCGATTTGTTTTGTCGCTGGCCAGGAGCCTCAAAAACTCGCTATATTGAAATCAGGTGGTAACAGTTGATGGGCATACTGCGGGCTTTTGAGGAGGGGCGATCATGGAATTGCTGCTGTGGCGCCACGCTGAGGCGGAAGACGGCGACGATGATTTGAAGCGGCGTCTGACTTCGCGCGGCGAAAAACAGGCGCGGACGATGGCGGCCTGGATTCTGGCCCATCAGCCCAAGGATCTGCGCATTATCGCCAGCCCGTCGGTGCGCACCCAGCAGACGGTCGAGGCCTTGAAGCTGCCTTTCGAAACGATACGCAAGATCGGGCCGGAGGCTTGTGTTTCCGAACTGATCGCGGCGTCCGGCTGGCCCTCGGCCCCGGGTTCGGTGTTGATCGTCGGCCATCAGCCTTCGCTCGGGCGCATGGCGTCCTTGTTGCTGGCCGGGCATGAGTCCGAGTGGAGCATCAAGAAGGGCGCCTTGTGGTGGCTGAGCAACCGCGTTCGTCGAGGCGAAACGCAGACCGTGTTGCGTGCGGTCATTCCCGTTGAAATGCTGGACTAGACAAGGCGCTGCCTTTGCCGTGAAATAAACTCTTTACATCGATTGATGGAGAGAGAGATGGTCACCAGAAAAAAGACGACGGTAACACCGCCGAAAAAGATCGCCGCTGCTGGAGCGAAGCCGGCCCCCCGTGCCGTTCGCCGGCGTCAGGTGGTGAGTGGCGATGTGCCGCCGGTTCTGACCGAGCAGGGCATTGAGGGGTTCACCGTTCGAGCTGCGGTCGACGCTGCCCAGGCGTCAAAAATGGGGGCGATGCGTGATGTGATCGCCGGCATGCCGGCCGACGAGTCGGTTGCCTTGCTCCGTGGTCTGCTCAAGCAGCAGGGCGTGGTCGTCGAGGAATTGCCGGCCAGCCCGGATGACGAGTTGGCCAAGGATTGGCGCGACGGCGGCTACCCGTACAAGAATCTCATGCAGCGCCGCAATTACGAGCGGCAGAAGTATCGTCTGCAGGTCGAGTTGCTCAAGCTGCAGGCCTGGGTCAAGGAAACCGGGCAGAAGGTGGTGATCCTCTTCGAGGGCCGCGATGCGGCGGGCAAGGGGGGCACCATCAAGCGGTTCATGGAACATTTGAATCCGCGCGGCGCCCGCGTCGTGGCGCTGGAAAAGCCGAGCGAGATGGAGCGCGGCCAGTGGTATTTCCAGCGTTACGTGCAGCATCTGCCGACCAATGGCGAGATCGTCATGTTTGACCGCTCGTGGTACAACCGGGCCGGCGTCGAGCGGGTCATGGGTTTTTGTAGCGATCAGGAGTACGCCGAATTCGTCCGCCAGGCGCCGGAGTTCGAGCGCATGCTGGCGCGCAACGGTACCCATCTGATCAAATTCTGGTTCTCGGTCAGTCAGGAAGAGCAGCGCCGCCGGTTTGGCGAACGCAAGGTGCATCCGCTCAAGCAGTGGAAACTGTCACCGATCGACATGGCCTCGCTCGACAAATGGGGCGATTACACCAAGGCCAAGGAGGCGATGTTCTTCCACACCGATACTGCCGATGCGCCATGGACGGTGATCAAGTCGAACTGCAAGAAGCGGGCGCGGTTGAATGCCATGCGCTACGTGCTGCACAAGCTGCCGTACAACAACAAGGATACCGATCGCATCGGCAATCTCGACCCGCTCATCGTCGGCCGCGCCAACGTGGTTTACGAGCGGGGCGAGCAGCAGGGTGTGCCGATTCTTTAGGCTTCGCTGCGGTCAATCAATTTCAAATTTGGCCGATTTTTCCGGTTGACCGTGGAATTCTCGCCGCCGGCATCATTGAGCCGGCGGATTTGGTTTTTCAGCGTCATCTGCATCAAGGCAATACGGCCACCGGACGGATTCCGTCCGGTGGCCGTATTTTTTTCGTTCAATTGGTGCGACGACACTGCTACCCGGCCCATTCCAACGTGACAACAAGCGTCATCCGGGAGGTTGTTGCGTAGTCCGAAAGGATCATCAAGCGACAATATTGGTGCAATGACCAGGTAATAATTGTTGACCAGAATCAAAATTGTATGGTCACCCCCAATGGATATTCCCGGTTTGAATCGGCGCATTGGTGAGGCCATGGTCCCACCCCCCACCCGACGATGAAAGATGGTCGCGTCACAATTTTGAGAGGAATGTCATGAAAGGCAGCAAGCATCCAAGGAACGATCTGACGATCAATCCGTCAGGCAACGAATCGATCATCGATGTCATCGGCCGCGTCGAGGTCAGCCGTCGCCGCTTTATTCAAGGTTCGGCCAGCGCCGGCGCGCTGGCAGCAGCCGGCGGCCTGACCCTGTCCGGTATCGTTGGTACCGTTGAGGCCGCCGTGCCCGCCCCGGTGGTGGGTATCGGTTTCGAAAGCATCCCGCCCAGCTTGGCGCCTGTTGCCGACAAGGTCACCGTGCCGGCCGGTCATACCGTCAAGTCCCTGGTTTCCTGGGGCGATCCGATTATGCCGGGGGCCGTTGCCTACAAGGCCGATGCCAGCAATACGGCCGCCGAGCAGGCCATGCAGTACGGCATGCACACCGACGGCATGCATTTCTTCCCCTTCCCGAGCCGTGGCCAGGTCCTCAACGACCGCGGCATCCTGTGCGCCAATAACGAATACACCCACGAAGAAATCCTCTTCCCGGACGGCCAGGTCGGCGCCGGCTACACGATCGAGAAGTGCCGCAAGTCGCAGGCCGCGCACGGCGTTTCGATCACCGAAATCCGTCGCATCAACGGCAACTGGAGTGTCGTCAAGGGCTCTATCTACGGTCGTCGCCTGACGGCCAACACGCCGATGCGCATTGCCGGCCCGGCCGCCGGCCACGCCCTGATGAAGACCAGGGAATTCAACATCGCGCCGACCGGCTCGGTCGCCACCGGCAACAGCACCGACGGATTCAAGGCATTCGGCACCATCAATAATTGCGCCAACGGCATCACGCCGTGGGGCACCTACCTGACCTGCGAAGAAAACTGGAACGGCAACTTCGGCGCCAACGCTGCCCTGCCGGCGGTTACCACCGAGGCCGGCAAGCTCTATAACCGTTACGGCGTCACCGCCGCCGGTTTTGGTTATCGCTGGCACACCGCCGATCCGCGCTTCGATCTGGCGGTCAACCCGAACGAGACCAACCACTTCGGCTGGGTCGTCGAAGTCGATCCGCTCGATCCGAAGAGCGTGCCGGTCAAGCGCACCGCGCTCGGCCGCATCAAGCACGAGAGCGCCCAATACGTCGTTGACCGTGCCCAGAACCTCGCCTTCTACATGGGTGATGACGAAAAGAACGAGTACATCTACAAGTTCGTCTGCGCCGACAAGTACAACCCGGGCAACCGTGCTGCCAACCGCGATCTGCTCGACCACGGCACGCTCTACGTCGCCCGTTTCGACGCCGACCTGAGTGGCACCTGGTTGCCGCTGACGCCGGACAGCATGGGCCTCGATGGCGTTGCCCTGCGCGACAACCCGAACTTTGTCGGGGCCGACGATGCCGAAGTCCAGGCCAAGATCCTGATCAAGACCCGCATGGCGGCCGATGCCGTGGGCGCCACGATGATGGATCGTCCGGAATGGACCGGCGCTCGTCCACGTCTCAACGGCAACGACGAGATCGAGATCTACTGCACGCTGACCAACAATGATCGCCGCGGTACGACGACCGCCTCGGCCAACAAGGCCGACGGTTCGACGACGGCTGCTTCCGCCCGGCCGCCGGTCGATACGGCCAACCCGCGTGAAGACAATCGCTACGGCCACATCATCCGCTGGCGCGAAGCCGGCCAGTCGGTGCTCGCCACCGAGTTCACCTGGGACATCTTCGTTCAGTGCGGCGATACCGCCACGACCAAGACGGCCAAGCCGACCAACGACTACAAGGGCAACATCAACGACGATCCGAACGGCTCGGCCGATATCGGCGCGCCGGACGGCCTGTGGTTCGACTGGTTTGGCCGCCTCTGGGTGCAAACCGACCAGGCCGGCAACGGCTCCGGCGACTGGATTCACATCGGCGCCAACAGCCTGTCCTGTGCCGATCCGGTGAGCAAGGAGTTCCGTCGCTTCCTGACCGGCCCGAACAAGTGCGAAGTCACCGGCATCACCATGACGCCGGATGGCAAGACGCTGTTCGTCGGCATCCAGCACCCGGGTGAAGACGCCGTTGCTGCCAACCCGACCGCGCTGTCCAACTGGCCGGCCAGCCAGTGGGCCACCCGTGCCGACGGCACCCCGTTGCCGGGCGGCCGTCCGCGCAGCGGCGTCGTGGTCATCACCAAGGACGACGGCGGCATCGTCGGCGCCTGAGTTTTTGAACCAGCCCCGGCGCGAGCCGGGGTTAATTCGATAAAGGAAAATCAATGAACAAGTTCAACCTGATTGCCGGCCTGGTGCTGGCGATTTCTTCCGCCGCCTCGCACGCCGCCGTGATTGTCGACCGTGCCGACGTGCCGGCCTCGCAGACCGTCATCGACTTCGAAAACGAAGATGGCCTCAACCTGTTGGGTGGCGACATCTACAACTTTGCCGGCGGCTCGATCACGGCCACCGACAGCTATACCGTCGGCCAGTACATCGCTGACCTTGGCGAAAACGGCGTGTGGGGTGCCGGCAACCACTTCGTCTCGTTCGACACCTTCGGTCAGATGACCATGAACATCAGCTTCGCCGCGCCGACCAAGGGCGTTGCCTTCGATTACAGCATCTACGAAGAGGATGCCGACGGCTCTGCCATGCTGACGGCGCGTTATTACGATGCCAACGACAGCCTGTTGAAAACGGCCAAGTTCATCTTCTCGCCGTTTGGTTCTGACAGCTACGACCAGTTCCAGAGCTTCGGTTTTGTCAGCGACGCCGCCAACATCGCCCGCGTCAGCATTTCCGGCGATGGTGTCGTGCTCGACAACCTGACCTTCACGGCCGCTGTTCCGGAGCCGGAAAGCTACGCCATGCTGCTCGCCGGTCTTGGCCTGATGGGCGTGGTCGCCCGTCGTCGCAGCCAGCGCGTCTGAAAACGGACGCTTTCGAAGCGGCAGGGCTTGCCCTGCACAATCAACAAAGGCCGGAATCTTCCGGCCTTTGTCATTGAGTGGCCGCGCCGGCCGATTCTTTGGCCTTCAAACGCCGCCGGGGCATTTCAATTTTGGCCCTTTTTTACGTTTCACGTAGTAAACCCGGTTGACCGTGGAAGTCGCTCTGTCGGCTTAACTGATGACGTAAGACGCCCCGCCGGTGGCGATGAGCAGGCCGGTTTCGTTCTCCAGCGTCATCTGCACCGAGGCGATGCGGCCGCCGAGACGGGTTATCCGTCCGGTGGCCGTGAATTTTTTGCCGATGCCCTGATGCAGGTAATCGGTGCGCAAGTCGATGGTGCCGATGCGGCCAAAGCGATGGCCGACCTGCTCGGTCGTTTCGCTGTTGAATTTCTCGGCAATGGCCACGGTCGCGGCCAGGCCGCCGACGGTATCGAGCACGGTGGCGATCACGCCGCCATGCAGGCGGCCATGCAGAAAATGGCCGATGAGGTCGGGGCGCATGGCGAAACTGATTTGCGGCGCGGCTGGGTTGAGCGACTCGACCTTGAAGCCGAGCAATTCGTTGAAGCAGAGCTTGTGCTCGAAAACATCGCGCAGAGTGGCTTCGAGGCGGGTTTGCTCGTCGGCGGAGCGGCGGGGCAGGGTGGGGGTCATTGGGTCCGATAGGTCTTAAATAGGGCGATGGGATTGCCCTCGCCCAAGTCGAACGCAATTTTAACGCAGCTTACTTTTTGTGCGCTGCCGGTACGTCGGTGCCGGTCGGCGCATCAAGGAAGCGATGCCGGAAGTCGGCTTCCGGCATCGGCCGGCCGCTCAGGTAGCCCTGGTGGATATCGCAGTGCAGGTCGCGCAAAAGCACCAGTTGCGCTGCCGTTTCGACCCCTTCGGCGACGACTTCGAGGCTGAGGTTGTGGGCCATGGTGATGATCGCCGGGACCAGCGCGCTACCGCCGGCATCGTCGATCAGTGCGGTGACGAAGCTGCGGTCGATCTTCAGGCTGCTGAAGGGCAGGCGGTGCAGGTAGGACAGCGAGGAATAGCCGGTCCCGAAATCGTCCAGGGCCAGGCGGAAGCCGCGGGCCCGCATGGCGTGGAGCATGTCGACGTGGTTGCCCTCGGCCATCAGCAGCATCGACTCGGTGATTTCCAGCTCGATTTGCTCGCAGGCGACGCCGTGCTCGGCACACAGCGCGGCCACCGTCTCGGTCAGGTCGCCGGGCCAGAACTGGCGGGCCGACAGGTTGATGGCCATGTGCAGGGGCGTCGGCGACAGGCGGTTCCAGCGGGCCAGGCAGGCGATTGCCTCGGTCAGCACCCAGTGGCCGATGGGAATGATCAGGCCGGTTTCCTCCGCCACCGGGATGAAGCGGTCGGGCGGAATCCACTGGTCGCCATCCTGCCAGCGCAGCAGGGCCTCGGCACCGAGCAGGCGGCCGCTGGTGGTGTCGAATTTGGGCTGGTAGTGCAAGGAGAAAGCCTGTTGCTCGATGGCCCGGTGCAGGCGCAATTCGATCGAGGCGCGCTGCTGCACGCGCTCCTTCATTTCCGGCGTGTGGCGGGCCACCTGGCCGCCGCCATGGCGCTTGGCAACGTACATCGCAGTGTCGGCGTCGCGCAACAGTTGCTCGGCATCGGCGGCGTCGTCCGGGTACAGGCTGAGCCCGATGCTGGCGCCGACGTGCAGCTGGTTGCCATCGGTGATGAAGGGCTGGTTGAGGCGTTCGAGGAAATCGCGGGCGCGGGCTTCGGCCGTCGCGCCATTGGCGATGCCGGTGAGCAGCACGATGAATTCGTCGCCGCCCTGGCGGACCAGGGTGTCGGTCGGGCCGAGCGCACCGCGCAGGCGCCCGGCGACATCCTGGAGCAGGCTGTCGCCCAGCCGGTGGCCGAGCGAGTCGTTGATGTCCTTGAAGCGGTCAAGGTCGATGAAGAGCAGGGCGACACGTTCTTGCCGGGCCGTCGCCTGGTGCAGTGCCTCGCCCAGTTTCTCGGCGAGCAGCAAGCGGTTGGGCAGGCCGGTCAGCGGGTCATGCTGGGCCATGAAGGCGAGTTGCTCGTCGTGCTGCTTGCGTTCGGTGATGTCGGTGACCGAGCCGGCCATCTGGTAGGCGACGCCGTGACGGTCGCGCACCGCGATGCCGCGCGAAGCGATCCAGCGGTACTGGCCGCTGCTGGCGCGGACCCGGTACTCGCAGTAAAAGTAGGGGGTGCGGCCCTTCAGGTGCTCGGCGACGGTCCGGTTGTAATGGCAGCGGTCGTCCGGATGGACCAGTTCCAGCCAGGCATGCGTGTCGGGCAGGAAATTGTCGCGGTAACCGAGGATTTCGAGCAGTCGCTTGCCGACATCGAGGCGCTTGCTGACCGGATCCCATGCCCAGAAGCCGTCGTGCGCCGCCGCCATGGCCAGGCTATAGGCGCGCTGCGTGGCCCACAGCTGGCGCAACTGAGCCTGGACGACGTAGCCGCCAAAGAGGATGAGCAGGGCCAGACCGCCGCGTAGGACGAACGACGACTCCCACCACCAGAGCAGCGGAAGGAGTACGCCAAGCAGCGCGAGCAGCGCCAGGCGCGCCAGAATGCCGCGATTGCCCAGGCCGGGGAGTAGTTGGTGCAGGGTATGAATCGGGATGTCTCCGGGGCGTTTCTAGTTTCCTGGCAGGGCGTTTGGCAACTCGCGCCGGAATGTTTTGCCGCAGTATCTCTTCCTCTTCAGGCAACGGTCAAGCTCGGGAAAACCCCGGGAAACCTCGCGTCATCTTGGCATGTTAACAGCATGATTGGTTTGGCATTTTCGGCCAGCGGATGCCGGGGCAGGGTGCCAGCTTCGCGTTCAGAGGCGGGCGGAAGAGGTTGCCGTGGCCGTTGCTTTTCCATCCCGGTTTGTCGCCGGCGTTCGGGCCGACAATCGCACCGCCGATGACGCGATGCGTTTCGGCATCGAAATGAGCCTTTCGAAGCAGCGCAAAGTCAAACATCAATTCAGAGCGAATGAAACTTCAAGCACTTGATTAAGTTAATGAAAGTCCTGTTGTCTCAGAGCGCGCTACATGCCGTAGGCCTCGCTGCAGCGCTTTTGGCTTAAATTTTGATTACAATTTCATAATCCGTTTTCATATTTCAACTCCATCCGGACGCATCAGCAGTCATTCATTGTTTGCAATTAGGAAAAAAAGGAAAAAAAGCATGAAAAAAACCGCCTTGCTGGCTGCCCTGCTCGCCTGCGTTTGCCTGCCGCTAACTGCATCCGCCGTTCAATATCAGGTCACTGTCAGCGGTACGTTGGATAGTAGTTTTACCGGCACATTCGATAGCACCTTTGGCTACGACCTGAGCAGCTGGCAGGGCAAGTCGTATTCCATGCGTTTTATTTTCGACAACGACTCCGCTAATGCGACTGGCTCAGGGACTTACTCATGGGACGAAGTACCTGGCAACGTGGATCACTGGTGGGCGTTTAGTCCGAGTAATGCCCAGCTCGACATTGGCGGTGTCACGGTGTTCTCAGGCTCGGATCTCAACAAAAACCAGATCTCCACCATGAACAATCAGTTCGTTCCCAGCACGCTGCCGGACTTGCCGCCGGGGGTGGTTGCCGGCAAGGAATTCGACGGACTCATGATGGAAACAGGGCATTTTGTTGGTTGCCAGGGCGGCCCATGCGATTGGGATAGCCAGACCCAAGTCCGGGAAGAGTTGTGGATTTGGGGCGACCATGTCTGGGACGACCTCAGCGCCATCCCGAACAGCGAATTGCCCGACCTGCTCAACACCTCGCCCAACTTTTCCAATACCGTTTACAAGGAATTTGCCATAGATGCCGGCCGCTGGAGCGGGTCCGGTACAGGCGAAGCCATCTACAGTCTTCGTGGCAGCATCGACAGTGTCACGATAGCCGCCGCGCCTGTACCTGAACCCGAAACCTACGCCATGCTGCTGGCCGGCTTGGCCATGCTCGGCTGGAAAGTGCGTAGCCGCCGTTGAAACCTTGCGCGCATTGAAAAAGGGGCCTTGATGGCCCCTTTTTTATTCCGGAATTGCCCGATTCGTTCGGGCTGAAGCATAAATCTGCAGCTGGTTCGTCGGGCTACTTCTTGCGCGGTGCCGGCACGTCGGTACAGGTACCGTGCGCCACTTCGGCCGCCATGCCGACCGTTTCACCGAGCGTCGGGTGCGGGTGGATGGTCTTGCCGATATCGACCGCATCACAGCCCATTTCGATGGCCAGGCAGACTTCGCCGATCATGTCGCCGGCGTTCGGGCCGACGATGGCCCCGCCAATGACGCGATGCGTTTCGGCATCGAAGATCAGCTTGGTGAAGCCGTACTCGGCACCGTTGGCGATGGCACGACCGGATGCTGCCCACGGGAACTTGGCGGCTTCGACCTTGCGGCCTTCCTTCTTGGCCTGATCCTCGGTGTAGCCGACCCACGCCACTTCCGGGTGGGTGTAGGCGACGCCGGGGATCACCGTGGCGTCGAAGGCGGCCTTGTGGCCGGCCGCGACTTCGGCTGCGACGTGGGCTTCATGGACGGCCTTGTGGGCCAGCATGGGGTTGCCGACGACGTCGCCGATGGCGAAGATGTGCGGCACGTTGGTCCGCATCTGGGCATCGACGTTGATAAAGCCGCGGTCGGTGACGGCGACGCCCGCCTTGTCAGCACCGATCTTCTTGCCGTTCGGCGAACGGCCGGCGGCTTGCAGGATCATGTCGTATTTGACCGGCTCGGCGGAAACGCCTTCGCCTTCGAAGGTGACGTACAGACCGTCATCTTTCGCGTCGACGGCCACCGTCTTGGTCTTCAGCATGATCTTGTCGAAGCGATGCGTGTTCTGCTTTTCCCAGACCTTGACCGCGTCGCGGTCCGGACCCTGCATCAGCGCATCGAGCATTTCGACGACATCGACTTTGGCGCCCAGCGTCGAATAGACGGTGGCCATTTCGAGACCGATGATGCCGCCGCCGATGACCAGCATCTTCTTCGGCACGAAGCGCAGTTCGAGCGCCCCGGTCGAATCGACTATGCGCGGATCCTTCGGGATGAAGGGCAGATGCACGGCAGCCGAACCGGCGGCGATGATGCACTTCTGGAACTTGACGATTTTCTTGCTGCCGGTCTTGTCCTGACCGCTGCCATCGGTGACTTCAACCTCGATGTGATGCGGGTCGAGGAAGGTGCCGAAACCGCGCACGATGTCGACCTTGCGGCCCTTGGCCATGCCGGCCAGACCGCCGGTCAGCTTGCCGACGACCTTGTCCTTGTGGGCACGCAGTTTGTCGATGTCGACAGTCGGCGCGGCAAACGTGACACCAAGATCATTGGCGTGCTCAGCCTCTTCCATGACGGCAGCGACGTGGAGCAGGGCCTTGGACGGAATGCAGCCGACGTTGAGGCAGACGCCGCCGAGCGTCGCGTAACGCTCGACGATGACCGTCTTCATGCCGAGGTCGGCCGAGCGGAAGGCCGCGGAATAACCGCCGGGGCCGGCGCCGAGGACGAGCATCTCGCACTCGATGTCGGCACCGCCGGCATGGCTGCCGGCGACCGGAGCAGCCACCGGAGCGGCGACAGGCGCCGCAGCCGGGGTTTCCGTTTTTGGTGCTTTTTCCGGGTTGACCGTGGAAGACGCTCCACTTTCAACCTTGATCAGCAGCGCGCCTTCACCCACCTTGGCGCCAAGCTGAACGAGCACTTCCTTGACCACGCCGGCGACCGGCGACGGCACATCCATCGTCGCCTTGTCGGATTCCAGCGTGCAGATCGCGTCATCCACCTTGATGCTGTCGCCGACCTTGACGAACAGGTCGATGATCGGCACTTCGGCGAAATCGCCGATGTCGGGGACTTTGACTTCTACCAGATTGCTCATGGTGTTCTCCCCTTACAGCGCGACGCGACGGAAGTCGGCCAGCAGCTGGGCGATATAGACATTGAAGCGGGTCGCCAGCGCACCGTCGATAACACGGTGGTCAGCCGTCAGCGACAGCGGCAGAACCAGGCGCGGCACGAAAGCCTTGCCGTCCCAGACCGGCTTCATGGCCGACTTGTTGACGCCGAGGATGGCGACTTCCGGCGCATTGACGATAGGCGCGAAGTAGGTGCCGCCGATGCCGCCCAGGCTGGAGATCGTGAAGCAGGCGCCGGACATGTCGGCCGGCTTGAGCTTGCCGTCACGCGCCTGCTTGGCCAGCTCGCCGGATTCCTGCGCCAGTTCGAAGACCGATTTCTTGTCGACGTTCTTGACTACCGGGACGACCAGACCATTCGGCGTGTCGGCCGCGAAACCGATGTTGAAATACTTCTTCAGCACCAGATTGTCGCCATCGAGCGAGGAATTGAATTCCGGGAACTTCTGCAGACCCTTGACGCAAGCCTTCATGAGGAAAGCCAGCATGGTCAGCTTGGCGCCGCCACCCTTTTCGTTTTCCTTGTTGAGCAGCACGCGGAAGGCTTCGATGTCGGTGATGTCGGCATCTTCGTGATAAGTCACGGCCGGGATCATCACCCAGTTGCGCGACAGGTTCTGACCGGAAATCTTCTTGATGCGCGACAGCGGCTTGACCTCGATCTCGCCGAACTTGGCGAAATCAACCTTCGGCCAGGGCAGCAGATCGAGCCCGCCGCCGAGGCTGGCGCCGCCAGCGGCAGCAGCCGGGCCGGCAACGGCGCCGGACATCACGCCCTTGACGTACTTGGTCAGGTCTTCCTTGACGATGCGGTTCTTCGGGCCGGTGGCCGGTACCTTGTTCAGATCGACGCCGAGTTCGCGGGCATAGGCACGGACCGACGGCGAGGCGTGAACCTTGGAGCCGACTGCGAGGGCCGGAGCCAGCGCAGCCGGTGCGGCAGCGGCCGGAGCTGCGGCGGGAGCGGCAACCGGGGCTGCAGCAGCGGCAGGCGCCGGAGCAGCGGCTTGCGGTGCGGCTGCCGGGGCCGAAGCACCCGTTTCAACCTTGATCAGAACTGTGCCTTCGCCAACCTTGGAGCCGAGCTGGACGAGCACTTCCTTGACCGTACCGGCAACAGTGGAAGGAACGTCCATCGTCGCCTTGTCGGATTCCAGCGTGGCGATCGCATCGTCAACCTTGATGCTGTCGCCGACCTTGACGTAGAGCTCGATGACCGGCACTTCAGCGAAGTCGCCGATATCCGGCACTTTGACTTCAACCACGCCGCCACCGGCAGCGGGAGCAGCGGCAACCGGAGCAGCCGCGGGGGCCGGCGCCGGTGCAGCCGCCTGGGCGGCCGGTGCTGCAACAGCGGCACCACCCGTTTCAACCTTGATCAGCACGCTACCTTCGCCGACCTTGGAACCGAGTTGCACCAAAACTTCCTTGATGACGCCGTCGACCGTGGAAGGCACATCCATCGTCGCCTTGTCCGATTCCAGCGTGGCAATGGCGTCGTCGACCTTGATGCTGTCGCCGACCTTGACGTACAACTCGATCACCGGCACTTCGGCGAAATCGCCGATATCGGGGACTTTGACTTCAATGATTTGGCTCATGTTGTCTCTCCCTGATTAAACCGACATCGGGTTGGGTTTGTTTGGGTCAAGGTTGTACTTGACCAGGGCGGCAGCGACGACTTCGCGCTTGATCTCGCCGTTGTCGGCCAGCGCCTTGAGGGCAGCCAGCGTCACCCAGTGACGATCGACTTCGAAGAAATGACGCAGCTTTTCGCGGGTGTCCGAACGGCCGAAACCATCGGTGCCCAGCGTGACGTACGGTGCCTTGACGAAAGGACGAATCTGCTCGGAGAACAGCTTGATGTAGTCGGTGGCGGCGATGACCGGGCCCTTGGCGCCCGCCAGCTTTTCTTCGACGTGCGACAGTTTCGGCTCTTCGAGCGGATGCAGCATGTTCCAGCGCTGGGTATCGATACCGTTGCGCGCCAGTTCGTTCATGCTCGGGCAACCCCAAAGGTCCGCCTCAACACCCCAGTCGGCCTTGAGCAGGTCGGCGGCGGCGATGACTTCGCGGAAGATGGTGCCGGAACCGAGCAGTTGAACGCGCGGACCAGCCGACTCGGCGCCCTTCTTGAACGCGTACATGCCCTTGATGATGTCGGCTTCGGCGCCGACCGGCATTTCCGGGTGCTCGTAGTTCTCGTTCATTACCGTTAGGTAATAGAAGACGTCTTCCTGTTCCTGGAACATGCGGCGCATGCCGTCCTGGGTAACGACGGCGACTTCGTACTGGAAGGTCGGGTCGTAGGAAACGCAGTTCGGGATCAGGTTGGAGAGGATCAGACTATGACCGTCTTCGTGCTGCAAACCTTCGCCGTTCAGGGTGGTGCGACCGGCGGTGCCGCCGATCAGGAAGCCACGGGCACGCTGGTCGCCTGCCGCCCAGCACAGGTCGAGAACGCGCTGCATGCCGAACATCGAGTAGCAGATGTAGAACGGAATGGTCTGGACGTTATGCACAGAGTACGAGGTGGCGGCAGCAATCCAGTCGCTCATCGCGCCCGATTCGTTGATGCCTTCCTGTAGGACCTGACCGGTCTTCGATTCCTTGTAGAACATGAGCTGGTCATGGTCTTCCGGCACGTAGTTCTGGCCTTGCTGATTCCAGATGCCGACCGAGCGGAACATGCCTTCCATGCCGAAAGTGCGCGATTCGTCGGGCACGATGGGCACGACGTTCTTGCCGACATTCTTGTCCTTCAACATCATGTTCATGATGCGGACGATGGCCATCGTCGTGGACAACTCGCGGCCTTCGCCGGATGCCTTGAGCAGGGCGGCAAAGCTGTCGAGCGACGGAATGGCCAGCGGCTCGGCCTTGCGGCGGCGCTGCGGCAGGAAACCGCCGAGGTCGACGCGACGCTGCATCATGTACTTGTGCTCTTCCGAATCTTCAGCGAACTTGAGGTATGGCAGTTCGTAGAGCTGGTCGTCGGGTACCGGCAGGTTGAAGCGGTCGCGGAAGCGGCCGATCTGCTCCTTGTCCATCTTCTTCTGCTGGTGCGAGGTGTTCATCGCTTCGCCGGCCTGGCCCATGCCGAAGCCCTTGATGGTCTTGGCGAGAATGAGGGTCGGGGCGCCCTTGGTCTTGATGGCGCGGTCGTAGGCGGCGAAGATCTTGAAGATGTCGTGGCCACCGCGGTTCAGTTGCCAGATTTCATCATCGGTCCAGTCGGCGACCAGTTCCTTGAGTTCCGGCGTGTTGAAGAAGTTCTCGCGGACGTAGGCGCCGTTCTTGGCCTTGAAGGTCTGGTACTCGCCGTCGCACAGTTCCATCATGCGTTTCTTGAGGATGCCCTTCTTGTCGCGGGTAAACAGCGCATCCCAGTGGGTGCCCCAGACCAGCTTGATGACATTCCAGCCGGCACCGCGGAACTCGGATTCGAGTTCCTGGATGATCTTGCCGTTGCCGCGCACCGGACCGTCGAGGCGCTGCAGGTTGCAGTTGATAACGAAAATCAGGTTGTCGAGCTTTTCGCGACCGGCCATGCCGATGGCGCCGAGCGATTCGACTTCGTCGGTCTCGCCGTCGCCGAGGAAGGCCCAGACCTTGCGATCACCGGCCTTGGCCAGTCCGCGCGAGTCGAGGTACTTCATGAAGCGGGCCTGATAAATGGCCTGGATCGGGCCGAGGCCCATGGAAACGGTGGGGAACTGCCAGAAATCGGGCATCAGCCAGGGGTGCGGGTAGGACGAAATGCCCTTGCCGCCGGTTTCCTGGCGGAAGTTGTCCATCTGCTCTTCGCTCAGGCGACCGAGCATGAAGGCGCGGGAGTAGACACCCGGAACGGAATGGCCCTGGAAGAAGATGAGGTCGCCGCCGGACGGATCGTTGATGCTGCGCCAGAAATGCGAAAAGCCGACGTCGTAAAGGGCGGCGGCCGAAGCGAAGGAGGCGATGTGGCCGCCGACGTTGGTGTCCTTGTTGGCACGCACGACCATGGCCATGGCGTTCCAGCGGATATACGAATGCAGCTTGATTTCCATGTCCGGGTTGCCCGGGTACTTGGGCTGCTGGTCGGCCGGAATGGTGTTGATGTATTCGGTGTTGGCCGAGTAAGGCAGATCGATCCCGTCTTCGCGGGCCTGGCCGATCAGCTTCTCGATCAGGAAGTGAGCGCGGTCGGCGCCTTCCTGGGTGATGACGCTGTCGAGGGCGTCAGTCCATTCTTTGGTTTCCTGCGGATCGAGATCGGCAGGGTCAGGCAAATTGTTCGGTTGTTCGGCCATGGTTTGTCTCCTGGGTTTGAATTTCATTCTGTTTTGCCTGTTCAGCAAAACTACTTTAACTGCTTCTGACTCGGATCGCGAGTCGGTACTTTCCCTAATTCGCGTTTCGCATTGTAAAAACAATATTCGCATCGTGCAATACGTGCGAGCACGTACCGCGAGTTTTTTTGCAGATTTACAACGGCGGGGTTTGGGTTAAAGCGTGGCCCAGCGGGCCAGCGTGCCGCCAAAGAAGGCGGTGGCGATCAGGGCGAGCGGCGAAGCGGCGATGAATACTTTGAGGACGCGGGCAATGAACGGATGGGCGACCTGCGATTCGATGAAACAGCGGGCGACCAGCGCGCCCTTGAACCAGATGATGGCGGCGACGAGCAGCGGCAGCCAACGTGCTTCGCGGAACCATTCGCTGAGGCCGAGGCTGGCCAGCGTCAGGGCGACCAGCGCGAGCCATGCCACGGTCAACTGGAAAAAATGGTCGTTTTTGAAATTCATGTTCACGCCAGCACGTAGAACAACGGGAAGATGATCAGCCAGATGATGTCGGTAGCGTGCCAGTAGCAGGCCAGCGCCTCGAGGCCGGCATAGTCCTTGGACGAATAGCCGCGGAAACTCAGTCGGGCCAGCACCCAGAGGATGCCGAGGATGCCCCAGGTGGCGTGCACGAGGTGGGTGAAGGTCAGGTAGTAGTAGACCGTGAAGAAAATGCCCGATTCGCCATTGATGCCGTGAGCCAGATTCCAGTCAATTTCGAGCGCCTTGGTGACCGGATAACCGAGGGCGACGACGAGGCCGGCGACCAGCCAGATGATGGCCGAGCGATGCTTGTCCTGGCGGATGGCATTGACCGAGCAGGCGATGAAGTAGCTGCTGGTGATCATGAGCAGCGTGATGGTCGTGCCGGCGGCTACCGACAGGCGTTGGGCGCCGTCGTGGAAGGCCTGCGGGAAATGGGCGCGGGCGATGAAGTACACCGCGAAAAGGACGGCGAATTCGACGAACTCGCAGGTAATGCCGGCCCAGATGCCCTTGTTGCCGGGAATGCGCAACGGGCTTTCGGCAACGGGGGGCGGTTCGGCGAGGAGGATGGCGGTGGTCATGGTTGGCGTTTTGGTGAGCATCGATTGTTCCGCGGGTGGGCGGCGCCGGCCTTGATGTTCATCAACGGCATTCTGATACGACACGAAAAAAAACGTTTAATGAGTTGCGTTGTATCAAGTCGTAAAAAAAATGCCCTCCTATAATTTGTGGCTTTCGTGCAAATGATCGAGGAGTCGACATGGCGGCAGTCATGCCCGTACCGGCAGCAAGCCGGGTTCTGATGTCCGGTAACGAAGCAGTCGCCCGCGCGGTCTGGGAGGCTGGCGTGAAAGTCGCCGCCGCCTATCCCGGCACGCCGTCTACCGAAATGCTCGAAGTCATCTCGAGCTATCCGGATCTCTATGCCGAGTGGTCGGTCAATGAGAAAGTCTCGCTGGAAGTCGCCATCGGCGCCGCCTATGCCGGCTCGCGTTCCTTCTGCTGCATGAAGCATGTCGGCATGAACGTCGCCTCCGACGCGCTGATGACGCTGACCCTGACCGGCGTCATCGGCGGCCTGGTCATCGCCATCGCCGACGACGTCGGGCTGTCGTCGTCGCAGAACGAACAGGATTCCCGCTACTGGGGCCGCTTCGCCCACGTCCCGGTGCTCGAACCGGCCGATTCGCAGGAAGCCTATGCGATGACGCTCTACGCCTACGAGCTGTCCGAACAATTCCAGGTGCCGGTCATCCTGCGCATGACGACGCGCATCAACCACGTCAAGTCGCTGGTCACGGTGGGCGAGCGGAACGAGTATGTCGGCGCCGGTTTCAAGAAGGAGCCGGCCCGCTTTGTGATGGTGCCGGGCAATGCCGGCAAGCGCATCCCGCTGATGTTCGCTCGCGATATCAAGCTGCGCGAACTGGCCGAAACCTCCGAACTCAATTTCATCGAAGACGGTTCCGATAAACGTGTCGGCTTCATCGCCTCGGGCCCGGCCTACATGCACGTCAAGGAATCCTTCCCGAACGCGCCGGTCCTCAAGCTCGGCTTCTCCTGGCCGGTGCCTTTCGAGAAATGTCGCGAACTGGCGGCCATGGTCGACCAGGTCGTCATCGTCGAAGAAGTTGAACCGCTGGTCGAAACCGAACTCAAGGCGCAAGGCCTGAACGTCATCGGCAAGGAAATCCTGCCGCTGCAGGGCGAGTTGTCGCCCAACGTGCTCAAGCCGGCCATCGCCAAACTGCTCGGCGAGCCGGTTACGGAAACAACCGAACTGGCTCCGATGCAGGTTTTCCCGCGGCCGCCGACGATGTGCGTCGCCTGCCCGCACCTCGGCGTCTATTACACGTTGTCGCAGGTGCGCAATCTCAACATTTCCGGCGACATCGGCTGCTACACGCTGGGTGCCGGCCACCCGTGGAATGCCCTCGACACCTGCATCTCGATGGGTGCCTCGATGGGCGTCGCGCTGGGCATGGACAAGGGCCGCGGCGAGGCCGACAAGGACAAGCGCATCGTCGCCGTGATCGGCGACTCGACCTTCCTGCACATGGGCATGCAGGGCCTGCTCGACATGGTTTACAACAAGGGCAATGTCACGGTTTTGCTGCTCGACAACCGCGCCGTCGGCATGACGGGCGGCCAGAACAATCCGGGTAACGGCTACGGCATCCACGGCGAAGAAGCACCGCGCGTCGATTTCGCCAAGCTAGTCAGTGCGCTGGGCGTCAGGGAAGAGCGTATCCACGTCGTCAATCCCTATGAGTTGCCGGTGCTCTTCAAGACCATCCGCGACGAGGTCAAAGTGCCCGAAGTGTCGGTCATCATCACCGACCAGCCCTGCGTGCTGGTCAAGGATTACCACAAGCTCAAGCCTTTCGAGGTCATCGACGACAAGTGCACGGGTTGCGGCAATTGCATCGACGTCGGTTGCCCTGCCATCCACGTCACCCGGCGTGGCAAGGAAGTGAAGCCGAGCGGTCGCGAAGTCGATCTGGCCTTCGTGCGCATCGAAACTTCGGTGTGCACCGGCTGCGGCCTGTGCGTCCAGCCCTGTGCGCCGAAAGCCATCGTTCATCATGTGCAGACTTCGCCGATTCAGCTGGTGACCAAGGGAGGCTGTGCAGCATGAGCGTTGTTGAAAACCATTGCACCAATATTCTCGTCGTAGGCATCGGTGGTCAGGGCGTCATGACGGCGACCGAAATTCTCGCCAAAGCGGCCATCGCGCTCGGCCACGATGCCAAGAAAACCGAAGTCGCCGGCATGGCGCAGCGTGGCGGCGTCGTGTCGTCGCACCTGCGTTTCGGCAAACGCGTCCTGTCGCCGCAGATCACGCCGGGTACGGCCGATGTGCTGCTCGGCTTCGAGTCGGCCGAAGCCATGCGCTGGCAACACATGCTCAAGCCGGGCGGCATCACGCTCATGAATACGGCCAGGCTGGTGCCGCCGGTCGTCGAACTCGGTCTGTTCGATTACCCGGAAGACCCGCTGGCCGAGATCAGAAAGTCCGGCAACAAGGTTGTCGCCTTCGACGCGACGACCATCGCGCAGAATCTCGGCGATATCCGCCTCGGCAACACGGTGATGCTCGGCGCCATCGCCGATCACCTGCCATTCGGCGCCGAGGTGCTGCTCGACTGCGTGCTCAAACGCTTCCAGCGCAAGGGCGAAAAGCTGGTCGAACTGAACCGCCGCGCTTTCGAAGCAGGTCGCGCCGCTGTCGGCGAAGCGGAAGCTGCCGCCGCGTAATCTGGTAAAATACGCGCCAATTCAAAGGGAAAGGCAGCCGCCTTTCCCCTTTTTCTTTTCAGTTGGATGCGACGATGACAGCTCAAATTATTGACGGCAAGGCGCTGGCCGAAGAACTGCGCCAGGGTTTCAAGGCACGCGTCGAGGCGCTCACGGCCAAGGGCCACAAGCCCGGTCTGGTGGTCATTCTGGTTGGCGCTGACCCGGCTTCCGAGGTCTATGTCCGTAACAAGGTCAATGGCTGCCTGGCCATCGGCATGCACTCCGAAAAGATCACTTACGACGCCACGGTCGATCAGGCCACGGTGCTCGACAAGATCGCCGAACTGAACGCAGATCCGAACATCCACGGCATTCTCGTGCAACTGCCGCTGCCCAAGCATTTCGATGAAGAGGCCGTGCTCGAAGCGATTGCCGCCGACAAGGACGTCGATGGCTTCCACGCTGAAAACGTCGGCGCCCTGGCCCAGGGCAATCCGCGCTTCATCCCGTGCACGCCCTACGGCGTCATGAAGATGTTCGAGAAGGGCAACGTCGATCTGACCGGCAAGGAAGCCGTCGTCATCGGTCGTTCCAACATCGTCGGCAAGCCGATGGCCCTGCTGCTGATCAATGCCGGGGCGACCGTCACCGTCTGCAACTCGCGCACCAAAGACCTGAAATTCCACACCAGTCGCGCCGACATTCTGGTCGCCGCCGTCGGCAAGCCGAAGTTCGTGACCGGCGACATGGTCAAGCCGGGCGCTGTCGTCATCGACGTCGGCATCAATCGCCTTCCGGACGGCAAGCTGTGTGGTGACGTCGATTTTGCCAGCTGCCTCGAAGTCGCCGGCCAGATCACCCCGGTGCCGGGCGGTGTCGGGCCGATGACCATCACCATGCTGCTGGCAAATACCATCGAAGCTGCGGAACGAAAAGCGGCGCTGGCTGACTAAGGCCTCTTTCCATCCATAACTGAAGGATTTACAACATGAGCACAAAGCCCCTCGTTGGCATCGTCATGGGTTCGGACAGCGACTGGCCGATCATGCGCGCCGCCGCTGTTGCCCTGAAGAACCTCGATATTCCCTACGAAGCCAAGGTGCTTTCAGCCCACCGTACCCCGGATCAGGCGCTTGACTACGCCTCTACCGCCGCCGAGCGCGGTATCAAGGTGCTGATCGGTGCGGCCGGCGCTGCTGCCCACCTGGCTGGCGTGCTCGCCGCCAAGACGCAGATTCCTGTGCTCGGCGTGCCGATGCCGTCCAAGCACCTGATGGGGCTGGATTCCCTGCTCTCCATGGTCCAGATGCCCGGTGGCATTCCGGTTGCCACCTTTGCCGTCGGCGAAGCCGGTGCCACCAACGCAGCCCTGTTCGCCGCAGCGATTCTGGCGCTGAGCGACGAAGGCACGGCCAAGAAGCTGGCCGGCTTCCGCCAGAGCCAGACCGAAAAAGTGCTGTCCAAGACGCTGCCCGACCAGCCTTGACCACCACTCCGACCAGCTTTCGCCCATGACTCAGGACTACACGCGCGCCGTTGAATTGCTGCGTGCCGGCGAGCTGGTCGCCTTCCCGACGGAAACGGTTTACGGCCTGGGGGCGGATGCCGCCAACCCGGCCGCCGTCGCCAATATTTTTGCCGCCAAGGGTCGCCCGGCCGATCATCCGCTGATCGTCCATATCGCCGGCCACGACGCGGTCGACCACTGGGCCCAGCAGGTTCCCGCTGTCGCCTGGGAACTCATGGAAGCTTTCTGGCCCGGCCCGCTGACGCTGATCCTCAAGAAGCAGGCCTGGGTGCCCGATGCCGTGACCGGCGGTCAGGACACCGTCGGTCTGCGCGTTCCCGGACATCCGGTCGCGCTCGACCTGCTGCGCGCCTTCGCCGCTGTCGCCGGCGAACACGCCGGCATCGCCGCCCCGTCGGCCAATCGCTTCGGCCGGATCAGCCCGACCACGGCCGAGCATGTCCGCGAAGAACTTGGCGACCGGGTTCCGCTCATTCTCGACGGTGGGCCGTGCAAGGTCGGTATCGAATCGACCATCGTCGATTGCTCGCGGGGCGAGCCGGTGGTTCTGCGTCCCGGCCACATCGCCCCGGCCCATCTCGAAGCGGTACTCGGCCGTCGCCCGAATATTGAAACCGCTGTCGGCGCCCCGCGC
The DNA here is from genome assembly GCA_049304775.1 of Ferribacterium limneticum. Taxonomy (GTDB): domain Bacteria; phylum Pseudomonadota; class Gammaproteobacteria; order Burkholderiales; family Rhodocyclaceae; genus Azonexus; species Azonexus limneticus_C. The sequence goes on along the minus strand of JBAQOL010000035.1, from coordinate 43,136 downwards.
GTCTCCGGCTCGCTGGCCGCCCACTACGCGCCGCAAACGCCGATGCGCCTGGTCTCTTCCGAACGCCTGCTCGATTTCATCAACGCCCAGCGCCACAAAGGCGACCGCTGCGGCGTCATCAGCACCAACCAGCCGCCACACGCCGGCATGCCCCACGCCTGGCGCCTGCTGCCGGCCGACCCGGTCGGCTACGCCCACGACCTCTACGCCGCCCTGCGCGACATGGACCACGCCGGCGTCGACCTGATCGCTGTCGAAGCCCTGCCCGACGAACCGGCCTGGGCCGCTGTCGCCGACCGCTTGCGCCGTGCAGTGGCCGGGGCTGGACAGGCTTAAAAGCTCACTTCCACGGTCAACCGGAAAAATTGGCCAAAATTGAAATTCCGCCCGGCAGCTTCGCCGTGCCCACAAAGCACTTTGATATGAAAATTGGAGTGCGCTAGAATCGCCCCACGTTGGGGGGGTAGCTCAGTTGGGAGAGCGCCTGGTTCGCAATCAGGAGGTCGTGAGTTCGATCCTCATCCTCTCCACCATCGATTCCTGAAAAGGCCTGATTCGTCAGGCTTTTTTCAATTGTGCCCTGGGTTAGGGTTTTCCCTCGGGGTGCTTGTATTGCCATCCGAATCGCCGAATACTTCGCGTGTCAGGTAATCGCTGACGCAACAGAGTAATTGGTCGCAAAACAATAACGGATGGAGGATCGAGACATGAGTTTGGTACCCAAGGTGCAAACGCACAAGATTTCCAGGAACATCACGCTGAGTGCTGCCGGATACAACGTGATTGCTGCCGATTCGCCGGCTATCGAGGCGATGACCGATTTTCTGCGGGTCAGCGTGGTCGTCATCGGCCCGGATGCCTCGGTGGTCGAGGCCAATGCGCAGATGATCGCGCGCGGTGTTCGTCTGCTCATGGTCACATCGGCCGACGACCGGCTGGAAGGCCTGATTACCGCCCGCGACATCCTCGGCGAGAAGCCGATGCAGGTGGCGGCAGCGCGTGGCTGCAAGCGCGACGAATTGAAGGTGGCCGAGCTCATGACGCCGATCAGCGCGGTTGATACGCTGTATTTGAAGGAAGTCCTCAACGTGCGCGTGGTGGATATTCTCGATGCCCTCAAACGTCTCGGCCGCCAGCACATCCTCGTCGAGGATGTCGATGCGGCGACCGGTCTGCCGCGCGTGCGTGGCGTGTTTTCGGCAACCAACATCGGCCGCCAGCTCGGCGTGCCGGTGCTCGGTTTCGAGCTGGCCAGCACCTTCGCCGAAATCGAAGCCGCGCTGGCCAATTGAGGTGACGGCACCCCAGCACCCGATGACTGCGGCCTTGCGGGCGAGTGACGCCGGCAAGGTGGTTTCCGCCCGCGACGCCGTGCGCCTGATTCGCGATGGCGACACGGTGGCGACGGGTGGCTTCGTCGGCATCGGCTTTGCCGAGAACATCGCCGTGGCACTCGAGCAGCGTTTTCTCGAGAGCCAGGCGGCGGACATTCATGGCCAAGGCAGCCCGCGCAACCTGACGCTGGTCTATGCGGCCGGGCAGGGCGATGGCAAGGATAGAGGCCTCAACCATTTGGGCCATGACGGCCTGGTTGGCAAGGTCATCGGCGGCCACTGGGGGCTGGTGCCCAAGCTGCAGGAACTGGCGGTGAGCAATCGCATCGCCGCCTACAACCTGCCGCAGGGCGTCATCACGCATCTGTTCCGCGACATCGCCGCTGGCAAGCCGGGGACGATCACCCGCATCGGCCTGGGCACCTTCGTCGATCCGCGTTTCGGCGGCGGCAAGCTCAACGAGAAGACGACGGCCGATCTGGTCCGCATCATGGACATCGACGGCGAGGAGTACCTGTTCTACAAAGCCTTCCCGATTCACGTCGGCATCATTCGCGGTACGACGGCCGACCCGGACGGCAACATCACCATGGAGCGCGAGGCGCTGACCCTTGAGGCGCAGGCCATCGCCATGGCGGCGCGCAATTCGGGCGGCATCGTCATCGCCCAGGTCGAGCGCATCGCCGAGCGCGGCACGCTGAACCCGCGCCAGGTCAAGGTGCCGGGCATTCTGGTCGATTGCGTGGTGGTTGCCGAAAAGCCGGAATACCACATGCAGACCTTCATCGAGCCGTACAGCGCGGCCTTTGCCGGCGAGATCAAGGTGCCGATGTCGGCCATTGCGCCGATGCCGATGAGCGAACGCAAGATCATTGCACGCCGGGCAGCCATGGAGCTCAAGGCCAACGCCGTGGTCAATCTCGGCATCGGCATGCCGGAAGGCGTCGCCAACGTCGCCACCGAGGAACGCATCATCGACCTGCTGACGCTGACCGCTGAACCCGGCGTCATCGGCGGCGTGCCGGCCGGCGGGCTGAGTTTCGGCGCGGCGACCAACGCCCAGGCCATCATCGACCAGCCCAGCCAGTTCGATTTCTACGACGGCGGCGGGCTGGACATCACCTTCCTCGGGCTGGCCCAGGCCGACAAGCAGGGCAATCTCAATGTTTCCAAGTTCGGCCCGCGGCTGGCCGGGGCGGGCGGCTTCATCAATATTTCGCAAAGCGCCAAGAAGGTCGTTTTTGTCGGCACCTTCACGGCCGGCAACCTCGATGTCACGGTCGACGGGGAAAAACTGCGAATTTTGGAAGACGGCAAAGCCATCAAGTTTGTCGATGAAGTTGAGCACCGCACCTTCAGCGGCCCCGAGGCGGCGCGGCGTGGCAAGGAAGTCATCTACATCACCGAGCGCTGCGTGTTCAAGCTGACGGCGGCAGGGCTGGAGCTGACCGAAATCGCACCGGGCGTCGATCTGCAAAAGGACATCCTCGAGCGCATGGCTTTCCGCCCGATCATCAACGGCGAGCCGGCCCTGATGGATGCCCGCATTTTCCGCGACGAGCCGATGGGCATCCGGCCGGAACTGCTGGCCGTGCCGATGGCCGAGCGACTGACTTACGATGCCGGCCAGAACCTGTTTTTCCTCGATTTCTCCGGCCTCGATGTGCGCAGCGCCGAGGATATCGGGCGCATCGAAACGGCGGTCGATGCCGCGCTGGCGCCCATCGGCCACAAGGTTAACGCCATCGTCAATTACGACCGCTTCAGCATCCTGCCCGAGTTGATCGACGACTACATCGCCATGGTCAAGAGCGTCGTCGACCGCCACTACCACGACGTCACGCGCTACACCTCAAGCACCTTCCTGCGCATGAAACTGGGCGAGGCGCTGGAAAAACGGCAGATCGCCGCCCGCATCAGCGCCACCGCAGAACAGGCCCGGGAGCAGCTGGCAAAGCCTTGATGACCTTGGGGTCATTAAGTGGCTGACATGCCGGCGAGGCAAGGTATCATTCGCGGATTGCTGCGGTCGACACAGGTTTTCGCATGAAAAATAACTCTTCTGGCCCGCTTGCCGGGCGCAAGCTCCGCGTGCTGCTGCCCATCGCGGCCGTCGTTGTGGGCGCGATCTATTTCATGTCGCGTCCGGATGGGGCGACGCCGGCGCCGGCCGCCGATCCGGCCAAGGCGGCGAGCCGACCGGCGCTGACCGTCAGCCTGACCACCCCACAGAAACTCGACTGGCAGCTGGTGTTGCCGGCCAACGGCAACGTCGTCGCCTGGCAGGAAGCCGTGATCGGCGCCGAGATCGCCAATTACCGGATCACCGAAGTCCGTGTCCAGGTTGGCGACAAGGTCAAGAAGGGCCAGGTCTTGGCGCGCATCGCCAGTGACACCGTGGCCAGCGAACTGGCCGAAGCCCGGGCCTCGGTGGCCGAGCTCGAAGCCAGCGCCGCCGAGGCAAAAGGCAACGCCGAGCGGGCCAGGGAACTCAAGGAAAAAGGCTTTTACAGCTCGCAGCTCAACACCCAGTACCAGACGGCGCAGAACACGGCGCAGGCGCGCCTGGCCGCGGCCCGCGCCCGGCAGCAGGCGGCTGATCTCAAGATGAGCAAGACCGGCGTGCTGGCGCCCGACGATGGGGTGATCTCGGCGCGCAGCGCGACGGTCGGTTCGCTGACCCAGAACGGGCAAGAGCTGTTCCGCCTGATCCGCGGCGGTCGGCTTGAGTGGCGGGCCGAAGTGCCGTCGGCCGATCTCGGCAAGGTCAAGGCCGGTGTCGTCGCGACGTTGACTGCGCCGGGCGGCGAAACGGTCAAGGGCATGGTGCGGGCGGTGTCGCCGAGCGTCGATCCGCAGACGCGCAACGGGCTGGTTTATGCCGATCTGCCGGCAACGTCGGCCGTCCGGGCCGGCATGTTCGCGCGCGGCGAATTTTCGCTGGCACAAAGCCCGGCGCTGACGCTGCCGCAAACGGCCGTCGTCCTGCGCGAAGGTTTCGCCTACGTCTTCAAGATGGAAGGCGCGGACCGCGTGGCGCAGGCCAAGGTCGAACTCGGCCGCCGCGTCGGCGAGCGCGTCGAGATCGTTGCCGGGCTGGCGCCCGAGGCGCGCGTGGTGGCGACCGGCGCCGGCTTCCTGGCCGATGGCGACGTCGTCAAGGTGGTGGACGGGATTTCAAAATGAGCCGTTTTTTCCGGTTGACCGTGGGAATGGCCTGCGAGGGCGTGCCGTGCTGAACGTTTCGTCGTGGTCGATCCGCAATCCGACGCCGGCCATCCTGCTCTTCCTGCTCCTCACGCTGGCCGGCATCATGGGTTTCAAGGCCATGAAGATCCAGCAGTTCATGGACATCGAACTGCCCATGGTGATCGTCACCGCCAGCCTGCCCGGCGCGGCACCGGCCCAGATGGAAACCGAGGTGGCGCGCAAGATCGAGAATTCGGTGGCGACCCTGCAGGGCATCAAGCACATCTACAGCAAGGCGCAGGACGGGACGGCGACGGTGACCGTCGAATTCCGCCTGGAAAAGCCGCTGCAGGAAGCCGTCGACGACGTGCGCGATGCCGTCTCGCGCATCCGCTCCGATCTCCCGGGCGACCTGCGCGACCCTGTGATCAGCAAGATGAACGTCTCCGGCGCGCCGATCCTGACCTACACGGTGGCGTCGAGCCGCATGGACGACGAGGCGCTGTCGTGGTTCGTCGACAACACCGTCAGCAAGGCCATCCTCTCGGCGCGCGGCGTCGGTGCCGTGTCGCGGGTCGGCGGCGTGTCGCGCGAAATCCGCATCGAACTCGATCCGGCGAAAATGCTGGCCCTGAACGTCACGGCGGCCGATATCTCGCGCCAACTCAAGCAGATCCAGCAGGATGCCTCGGGCGGCCGGGCTGACGTCGGCGGCATCGAGCAGTCGGTGCGCACCGTCGCCACCGTGCAGCGCGCCGATGAACTGGGCAGCATGGACATCGTGCTCTCCGACGGCCGGCGCATCCGCCTCGATCAGGTGGCGACGATCAGCGATACCGTCGGTGAACAGCGCACGGCCGCCTTGCTCAACGGCAAACCGGTCGTTGGCTTCGAGATTACCCGCAGCAAGGGCGCCGGCGAAGTCGAGGTGGCCGACAGCGTCAAGGTCGTGCTCGACAAGCTCAAGGCCGAGCACCCCGACATCGTGATCACCGAGGCCTTCAATTTCGTCGATCCGGTCATCGAAAACTACGAAGGCTCGATGAAGCTGCTCGTCGAAGGTGCGCTGCTCGCCGTGCTCGTCGTCTGGCTCTTCCTGCGCGATGGCCGGGCCACCTTCGTCTCGGCCGCCGCCTTGCCGCTGTCGGCCATCCCGACCTTTGCCGTGATGTACCTCATGGGCTTCACGCTCAACGTCGTGACCCTGCTCTCGATGTCGCTGGTGGTCGGCATCCTGGTCGATGACGCCATCGTCGAAATCGAAAACATCATGCGCCACCTGCGCATGGGCAAGACGCCCTATCAGGCGGCCATGGAAGCAGCCGACGAAATCGGCCTGGCGGTCATTGCCACTACCTTCACGTTGATCGCCGTCTTCCTGCCCACCGCCTTCATGGGCGGCATCGCCGGCAAATTCTTCGTGCAATTCGGGTGGACCGCTGCCGTTGCCGTCTTCTTCTCGCTCGTCGTCGCCCGCATGCTGACGCCGATGATGGCCGCCTACATCCTGCGCCCAGTCACGCACGACGAGCCGACACCGCGCTGGCTCCGGTTTTACGAAGGCTGGGCGACGTGGTGCCTCAAGCACCGAATCCTGACCCTGCTCGCGACGGCGGTCTTCTTCGTCGGCTCCTTCATGCTCGTCCCTCTGCTGCCCACCGGCTTCGTGCCGGCCGACGATGTGTCGCAGACCCAAATTTATCTTTCCCTGCCGCCCGGCGCGACGCTCAAGGAATCGGTCGCCGTGGCCGAGCAGGCGCGCCACATTGCCGAGGCCAACCAGCACGTCAAGCTCGTCTATACCGCCGTCGGCGGTGGCAAGGCCGGCAGCGATCCCTTCGCCGCCGCCGGCGCCGCCGAGGTCCGCAAGTCGACGCTGACCCTCAATCTGACGCCGCGCAGCGAGCGTTCGGGGACCAGCAAGCTGCTTATCGAAGACCAGTTGCGCGAGGCGCTGAGCGTGATTCCCGGCGCCCAGATCAAGGTCGGCCTGGCCTCCGGCAATGCCAAGTACGTCCTCGTCCTGGCCAGCGAAAACGGCCCGCTGTTGTCCGAACACGCCCGCCTCGTCGAGCGCGACCTGCGTACCATTCCCGGTATCGGCAACATCACGACGACTGCCAGCCTGGTCCGTCCGGAGCTGGTCATCCGCCCCGATTTCGCCCGCATGGCCGACCTCGGCGTGACTTCGGCGGCCATCGCCGACACCCTGCGCATCGCCACGGCTGGCGACTACGACCAGGGCCTGGCCAAGCTCAACCTCGCCCAGCGCCAGGTGCCCATCGTCGTCAAGCTGCCGCCCGGCGCCCGCACCGACCTCGCCCTGCTCGAACGCCTGACCGTGCCCGGCAAGCATGGCCCGGTCATGCTCGCCAATGTCGCCGCGGTAAGCATTGCCGGCGGCCCGGCCGAGATCGATCGCTATGACCGCCTGCGCAACATCAATTTCGAAATCGAGCTCAACGGCCAGCCGCTCGGCGAAGTCGAAGCCGCGGCGCTCAAACTGCCGAGCCTGACCAATCTGCCGCCCGGTGTCATCCAGACCACGGTCGGCGACGCCGAGGCGATGGGCGAACTGTTCGCCAGCTTCGCCCTGGCCATGGCCACCGGCGTTCTCTGCATCTACATCGTGCTGGTTTTGCTCTTCAAGGATTTCGTGCAGCCGGTGACCATCCTCGCCGCCCTCGTGCTCTCCGTGCCGGGCGCTTTCCTGGCGCTGTTCGTCACGAGCACGGCGTTGTCGATGCCGTCGATGATCGGCCTCATCATGCTCATGGGCATCGCCACCAAGAACTCCATTTTGCTCATCGACTACGTCGTCCTGGCCCGGCGCGAGCACGGGCTGGATCGCTGGCACGCCCTGCTCGATGCCTGCCGCAAGCGGGCCCGGCCGATCGTCATGACCACCGTCGCCATGGGCGCCGGCATGATGCCCATTGCGCTCGGCATCGGTACCGATCCAAGCTTCCGCGCCCCGATGGCCATCGTCGTGATCGGCGGCCTGATTACTTCGACCTTCCTGAGCCTGCTCGTCATTCCCGTGGTGTTTACCTACATCGACGACCTGATCGGGCTGGTGCGGGCGCGCCTGGGGCTCAAGCCACATTGAGCGACGCGGCTGTATCATTGAGCCCGACCATCAAGGAACTTGACCATGAAAAACCAGCGATTGCTTGTCGTCGCGCTGACCGCGGCGTCGGTACTGCTGAGCGCCTGCGTCGTGACGCCCGACCCTTACTACGGTTCGGTGCGCGTCGCGCCGCCGCCCTTGCGCCAGGAGTATCCGGGCTATGCGCCTTACGCCGACTACGTCTGGATATCCGGCTACTGGGGCTGGGGCGGGGCTCGTTACGAGTGGATGCCCGGTCGCTGGGAAGCGCCGCGTCATGGTTACATCTGGGTGCCGCATCGCTGGGAACGCAACGGCGATCACTGGCGCCAGTCGGGTGGCCGTTGGGAGCAGGACAACCGCCCGCGGCCGGCACCGCGGATGGAGCAGCCCGCGCCGCGCTACGAGCGCGATAATCCGCCGCCGCGCCGCGAATGGGGCGGCGATTCCCGACAGGCTCCGCCGCCCGAACGCGACAGCCGTCCCCGTTACGAGCAGCGCGATGGTGGCCGCCAGCCCGAAGCCAGCCCAGGCATCCGCCAGGAGCGGGGCAGTGTCCAGCGTCAGGAAAGCCGGCCCGCTCCGGCCATGGCGCCGGCCACTGCCCCGGCAGTGCAGCCCGGCCAGATACGGCGCGACGAGCGTCCACGTGGTGGCGAACGCAAGGACGATTCGCGCGGCAAGCGTCGCCAGCCTGGAGACGATCGCTAAGCCTGTTGTTCTGTGCCGATTGAGCTAATCGACTATTGACTTTGGTCATGGTCGAGGCGAGCATCGCGCTCCTTATTTATCTGCCGGCGCGGCGCGGTTTGCCTGCCTGGTCGGATGGAACGACGGACTGCACCCAGTGGTGAGCGAAATTCCCGCAAAAAAATACTCCGCTTTGTCTCTCCGGCCGCAACTCTGGCTGATGCTGGTGTTCGGCCTGGGGCTGGTGTGGGCGATGGTCTGGTATGAACTGGACCGTAGCCGGGCCGGTTATCTGCGCGAGGTCGAGAATTCGACCCGCTTTCAGTCCCAGGCCTTTGCCGAGAGTGTGTTTTCTGCCATCAAGCGGCTCGATCAGATGCTGCTTGACCTGCGCACCCATTGGGACGGACACCCCGAGCGCTTTGCCGAGCAGATAAAACGTCGCCAGCAATACATGGACGACATTGCCTTTCAGGTTGCCGTCATCGACGCCGATGGCTGGATGGCGTACTCCAATCTGTCGGTCGCCACGGATCGGGTCTTTCTTGGCGAGCGCGAGCATTTTCGCGTGCATCTGGATGGCCGCGACCGGCTTTTCATCAGCAAGCCGGTCAAGGGCAAGGTATCCGGCAAATGGTCGATCCAGTTCACCCGGCCGATCATCATCGACGGACGCTTGCGCGGGGTTCTGGTCGCTTCGGTTAGTCCCGGTTCGGTCGCCGCCTATAGCGAAAAAATTGCCCGGGACGCGACCAGTACCGTCGTCGCCGATAGCGGCGAAGTCATCGCGCGCGAACCGGATTTCTCGGGCGCCATGGGTTTGAAGATTGTCGGGGCCCCCTATCTCCAGGCCGATGCCCCACTTTCGGGAAGCTTTAAGCGAGTAGCCCAGGTGGACGGCGTCGAGCGGATCTACGGCTTTTACCGGCTGCCGGCCTACGGCCTGAGTTTTGTCATCGGGCATGCTGTCGAACAGGTGCTGACGCCTTTCTTCAGCCATCGCCGGGTCGTCTTGAGTTCGGCGGCCGGGGTCAGCATCGTATTCGTCGCCTTCATGCTGTTTCTTTTCCGTTCGCTGGCTCTGCGGGCTGACATGGGCAGGCGCCTGCGCGATAGCCAGGCCATGCTCGCTTCGGCCGTCGATACCATCGGCGAGGCCTTCGTGATTTACGACCAGGACGACCGTCTGGCCTATTTCAACGAGCAGTACCGCCAGTACTACCTGAGCTCGGCTGATCTGCTCGTTCGCGGCAAAGCGTTTGAGGAGATTATCCGGAAAGGTGCTGAACGTGGGCAGTACCAGGAAGCCATCGGCCGGGTTGACGAATGGGTCGCCGAACGTCTGGCGGCGCATCGTAGCGGCAATACGGAGATCATTCAGCAGCTTGATGACGGACGCTGGCTGCGGATTCTCGAGCGGCGGACGCCGGAAGGTTTCACCGTCGGTTTTCGTATCGACGTGACCGAGCTTTACGCCGCCAAGGAGGCGGCCGAGGCGGCCAACCAGGCCAAGAGCAGCTTCCTGGCCATGATGTCGCATGAAATCCGCACGCCGATGAACGGCATCCTGGGCATGGCGCAACTGCTGTTGATGCCTGGGGTGGCAATTGAAGAGCGCAATGATTACGCGCGCACCATCCTCAATTCCGGGCAGACTCTGATGGCCCTGCTTAATGATGTGCTCGACCTTTCCAAGATCGAGGCCGGCAAGCTGGCGTTGTCCGATGCCGTCTTCGACCCGAAACAGCTCGTCGACGAAACCGTCATGCTTTTTTCCGGGCCGGTCCATGACAAGGCGCTCGAGGTTCGGGCCAACTGGGGGGGCGATGCCGGCGCGCGCTACCGGGCCGACCCGATCCGGCTGCGCCAGATGTTGTCGAATCTGGTCAGCAACGCCGTCAAATTCACGGCGCAGGGTTTTGTCGATGTCGAGGCGGCCGAGATCAGTCGTGACGAGCGCGGGGCGATCCTCGAATTTTCCGTTCGCGACAGCGGCATCGGTATTACGTCCGGCCAGCAGTCACAGCTATTCCAGCCCTTTATGCAGGCCGACAGTTCGACCACCCGCGAATTTGGCGGCACCGGCCTCGGCCTGTCCATCGTCCGCCGGCTGGCCGAAATGATGGGCGGCGAAGTCGGCGTCGAGAGCCAGGCCGGGCAGGGGGCACGCTTCTGGTTCCGGATTCGCGCCGGGATCGTCGGGGCCGGCGAGGAGCGCCGTCAGTCGCCTCGCGGCCAGAGCCCGGAGGTGCTGGTCGAGCCGGCATCCAGCCCGCTGTGTCGGGTGCTGGTCGTCGAGGACAACCTGGTGAACCGGAAAGTGGTCAGCGCCATGCTCCAGAAACAGGGCTTCGCTGTCGACAACGCCGAGAATGGCCTGGAAGCACTCAACGCCATTACCAGCGGCCTGCGTCCGGATCTGATTCTGATGGACGTCCAGATGCCGATCATGGACGGTCTGGAGGCGACCCGCCTGATCCGTGAGTGGGAGAGTGAAAGGGGTTTGCCGCGCCGGCCCATCGTCGCGTTGAGCGCCGCGGCATTTGCCGAAGATCAGCAACGCTGCACGCTGTCCGGGATGGACGATTTCCTGGCCAAGCCGATCAATCATGCTGAATTGCTGGGCATGATCGGCAAGTGGACGGGGCATCTTCTGGCTCATTGATACCGAGCGTGAAATATGTCACTGGCCCAAAAAAGGGAGGGCGTTAACTTGGAGCCATGGAGGATTCAGTCATGGCAATTACTGCAAACGTAGCGTTTTTCAAGAGTGAATTTGTCGCCGAACTGAGCGATGGGCGACATGTCGAGCGCCATGACTGGCGCGAAATGGCCAAGGCGCTCCACGAACTGGGCGTCGCCAGCAACGATGTGGCGTACGAGTGGCATAACGGCCAGCGCATGATCACGGCTGGTCAGCAGGTGGCTCTGAAGGCCGAGATCAATCGCCTGACGCAACTTGCCGCCAAGGCCAGGCCGGCGCGGCCGCGGATCGTCGCAGCATGATCGCGCGTTATCTCGCGTCAGTCCTTCTTGACGACGGGCTTTTCTTCTGTGCGCCCGAAGGTCAGCGTGTAGAAGATGTCCAGCGCGTTGTCGCTGCCAGCGCGGCCAATGACAGCGATTTGTCGCGTCAGGTTGACGGTGAGCTTGACGATGCCTTCGGCGCGACCCAGCGTCTGCTCGTAGGAAACAAGCGCGTTTGACGTCAGGCGTTTGCCGACGCTGAGGATCTGCTGGCCGGTCGTCCCGGCTGTGCTGATGCTGTTGCCGCCGGCCACCCGACTGACTGGCTGACGCCCGCCGGTGTCGCCGATATTGCCCTGACGAAGGCCGAATTCGTCGAATCCAAAAGTCTTTTTCAACTGCTGGACAACATTCCCCGAATCGTTGCCGAGCAGGCCGCCGGCTGCCGAGAAAAGCAGCGTCGCGTCGCCGGCACCCATCTGTTCCGGGCCGTGGCCGAGGACCAGCCAGGCGAGCTTTTCGGCATCGGGCAGTTCCGGGTCGGAGATCAGCTTGATGACCGGCCGTTGCGCCGAGCCGCTGATCTGGACGCCGGGTTCGACCGATAGCCCCTTGCGCACGGCGCGCACATCGAGGCCGGGATTGTCGAGCAGGCCGTTGAAACTCAGGATGCCGCGCTCGATTTCCAGTTTCTGGCCATAGGCTTCAAAACGGCCGCTGCGCGCGCGGATCGTGCCACTGGCCCGCGGCAGGTCGCGGCCGTGGGCGGTAATGCGGATACTGCCGGCCAGCCGGCTGGACAGCCCGGCGCCGTTGAACAGGAAATTGCGGCCGAGGTCGGTGCTGACGTCGAGTTCGAGTTTCGGGCGCAGGCTGGCCGCCGGCTTTTCACTGCCCGGGCGCTTGACCACGACGTCGTCGGACAGTCGCGGCGTGCCGCTGGGGGCGAGTTGCCAGTAGCCGGCATCAACGGCCAGTTTGCCGACGGCGCCCAATGTGCCGTCTTTGAGGCTGAGCCGGCCGTTCCCGGAAACGGCGACCCATTGGTCAGGGAGCTGGAAGGCGCCGAGGCGGTCGAGTTTGAAGTCGAGAAAAGCGTTTTCGCCGGCACTTCCACGGTCAACCCGAATTTCGCCCGAAATTTCAAGTCGTCCCGGCTTGGCCGTTAGCGCAGCCAGGTCATCGCGCGCCTCGAGGCGGATCGCCCGGGGCATCGTCTGGAGCTGGCTGTCGAAGCCGAGGCGATTGATGTGCAGCAGATTGTCGCGCAGATCGACATCGAGTTCGCCGCGCGCCAGGTTGAGGCCTTGTGCGGGCAGGCGCAGGGCCAGGTTATCACCGCGGAAACGGCCGCTGCTCAGCGGCGCGGCGGGCGTGCCGGCCAGTTGCAGTTCGCCGTTGAGGCGACCTTCGCTCTGCCAGCCGTCGCCGATCAGCTCGGCCAGCCAGCCGAGGTCGGCGATGTCGGTCTTGAGCCGGCCTTGCCAGCGGCTTTTCTGGTCGAGCGACCAGGCGCCGAGCATGGCCGCGTTGAGTTCGCCCTCGACCAGGCCGATCCGGCTGCCCCTGGCGCTCAACGTGGCGTGCAGTTGCCTGGTGTCGGCGCCGGCCTGCAGCGTGGCCTGCCAGTCGAGCGGGTCGCCGAGGAATTTGGCTGGCCCAAAGTTCCAGCCGGCGCCGGCCAGTTTGATAGCGGCCGGCGCGGCGAGGTGGAAATTGCGCGACTTGTCGGCGCTATTCATTTTTGCTTCGAGCAAGCGGCCTTGCCACTGGCTGAAGTCGCCGCTCAAACCGCCATTGGCGGTGAGGCTCAGCAGATTCTTGCCGGCTACTTCGGCGCCGGCCGTCAGGCTGTGCGCCTGGTTTGTGCCTTCGCCATGCAGGCGGATGGCGCGCAGCAGGCCGGGCTGGTCCGGCATGTCGAGGGCGGCGATGGCGAGGTCGAGGCTAAGCGCCGATCCGGCTTCCCCGCCGCCATCGGCTTTCAGGCTTAGGCCGCTGAGGCGGGCGACGCCAGGTTTGCCGATTTTGGCAGCGTTCAACTGGCCGGCGATTTTCGGTTGTTGCGCCGAGCCGGTCAGGTCGAACCGGCCGGTGATGCCGCCGTCGAGGCCGTAGGGGGCGAGTTGCTGGGCATCGAGGTCGACGACCACGGTGTCGCCGGGTTGGCCGAAAGCGCCTTTGGCCGACAGGTGGTTGGCGCCGGAAACGAGCTGGATATCGATGCCCGGGATGCGTGGCCAGGCGATGGCCAGCTTGCCCTGGCCGCTTAGCGGCTGACCGGCGACCCGGCTGTCCTTGAGCGTGAAGTTGGCGTCGACCACGGCGCGTGGGTCGAGCCGGCCGTCGGCCTTGAAGCTGGCGCTGATCTGCGCCGCCGGCACCTTGGCGAAGCGGCTCGGGTCGAAGCGCTGCAGTTCGCCTTCGGCGCTGAAGGCGCGCGGCGTTTTGAGATTGAGCTCGCCTTTGGCGCTCAGGCGGGCATCGCCAGCGGAGAGTTGCAGTTGCGGCAGGTCGATGCGCTGGTCAGCGTGGCTGGCGTCGGCGAGCAGGGTAAAGGTGGCGTCTTTCAGATTGAGCTTGAGTTGCTGGCGCTCGGCGCCGAGCAGACTTGAAATTTGGCCATTTAATCGGGTTGACCGTAGCGTCGAGACGATTTGTGCGGCGTCGAGCCGGCTGGCGGTCAGCGCCAGTTTCAGGGCGCCGTCGTGCCATTCGCCGCTACCGTCGAGTTTGCTGCTGCCGGGCAGGGTGGCGTGCAGGGTGGCGAATTTGGCGGTGCTGCCCTGCCAGTCTACGGTGCCGGCCAGCGTGGCGAGCGGCAGGCGCTGGCGGTCGAGGGGGCCGGGCTGGTGGTTGGTCAGGCCGAAGCTGCCGACGATGCCGTCGCCTTGCGGCGCGACGTCGGCGGTGATGCTGAGCCTGGCCTGCGGCGCACCCGTCAGCCAGATGGCCGGGTCGATGTTGTCGAGCAGGATGCGGGCGCTGGCAAAAGCGGCATCGGCGAACGGGGTGAGCGCGACTTCGGCCGTACCGGCGATGCCTTGGGTGGCGACGGCGGCCAGTGCGATGCGTTCGAGCGGGCCGTTGGCGGTGAGGGACATGGCGAGCGGCCGCTCGTCAAGCTGGCCGGAAATCTCGGCACTGGCGACGAGCGGCATGGGGGCGAGGCCATCGAGGCTGGCGCGGCCGGCGATGGCGATGCCGGCGGTCAGTGCCTTGAAGTCTTCGAGGCGGTGCTGGCGGCCATCGCTGGTAAAACTGGCGGTGAGGTCGGTGACGCTGAAGCCGTCGCCGACGCTCAATTTGAAAATTGCCAGTTTTTTGGCGTTGACCGTGAAAGGCAGTTGCAGGACGGTTGGCGCAGGCGTTGGCGTCTGGCTCGGGGTGGTGACGATGTGCAGGCTGCCGACAGTGAATTCGGCGATGTCCAGGCTGCCGTGCAGGAGCGCTGAGGGTGTCCAGTCGAGGTGGATCTGCGTTGCTTCGATTTGTTGGTTGGCACCTTGCCAGCGTAGTTGGCCGATGTCCAGGTTGCCGAGCAGGCGGCCGCTGGCTTGTTCGATCTGCAGCTGGCCGGCTGTGGCGCTTTGGGTCAGACCGATGGCGGTTTGCAGGCCGCTTTCGCTGGTCGTCAGCCAGCCGAGTCCGCCGATGACGGCAGCGCTGGCGAGGAGGGCTAGGCGGCGTTTCATGTCACGCTTAAAACGGAATGGCCAGCGAGAAGTGCAGGTGCACTTCCTGGTTGCGTTCGCCGTAGGCCAAATCGACGCCAATTGGTCCGGCCGGGCTGCGCCAGCGGGCGCCGAGGCCGGCGCCGACGGCGAGGCGGATATCCTGCAGGCTATCGACCGCGTCGCCGGCGTCGACGAAGGCGGCGATGCCCCAGCTTTCGTTGAGCCAGTGGGTGAATTCGGCGCTGGCAATGGCCAGGTAGCGGCCGCCGACTATCGCGCTGCCTTCGCGGATGCCGAGGCTCTGGTAGGCGTAGCCGCGCACCGAGCCGGCGCCGCCAGTGCGGAACAGGTAATCCTGCGGAATATATTGGCGCGAGTCGGCGAAGGTGTAGCCGATTTCGCCGCGCAGGCTGAGCGTGTCGACGCGGCCGAGCGGGATGTAGTGCTGGACGCGGCTGTGCAGGCGGACGAAATTCTGGTCGGAGAGCGCCGCCTTGGCGCCGCCGCCGATCTGCACCTGGATGACGGTGCCGTCACGCGGGTCGAGCAGGTTGTCGATGTGGCGCCAGGTCCACACGCCGTTGGGGACCAGCGCCCGCGCCGTTTGCGGGCTGGCACCGCTGGCTTCGCGCTTTTCCTCCTGCCAGTTGAGCGACAGGCGCTGTTCGACGATGCCGCGTTGCTGCACGGTCTGCGCGCCAAAGGCGTAGCGCTCGGTTTTGAGGCCCTGGATGTCGGCGGCTTCGGCCATGATGCCGACGCTGTGCCGGCGGTTGCGCTCGTCGGGCGGCAGGAAGACGTCGCTGTAGGCGGTCTGTCTTTTCTGCTCGAAACGCAGGCCGCTATCGAGCGCCCAGCCGCGGCCGAGCAGGTTGGGCGTGTGGTAGTTCACCTCGACGCGGGCACCGGTGTTGGAACTGGCGCCGGCGCCGAAGGAAACACGGTGCGGCGACCGCTCGCGGACGCGGACGAGGACGGGCGCTGTCGCCGTGCCGTCCTCATTGACCACGGCCGCCTCGCGGTCGAGCGTGGTCTGTACCGAGGAAAAATAGGGCGTCGATTGCAGCGTGCCCTGCAGCGCGTTGAGCCGGTCTTCGCGGTAGGGCTGGCCGGCCTGCACAGCGCGGTTGTAGC
Source organism: Ferribacterium limneticum (assembly GCA_049304775.1). Lineage (GTDB taxonomy): Bacteria > Pseudomonadota > Gammaproteobacteria > Burkholderiales > Rhodocyclaceae > Azonexus > Azonexus limneticus_C. Next base: position 27,036 of record JBAQOL010000035.1, on the reverse strand, counting down.
GTGCGATGAGGTCGGGCGGGTAGTTTTGCAGGCCCTCGACGCGAATGCTGCCGAAACGGTAGCGCGGGCCGGCGTCGTAGTGAGCGCTCAGCTCGGCGCGATGCGTTTCGGCGTCGATGCTCGCTTGGCTGTCGACCAGTTTGGCGTCGGCGTGCTCGACGGCCAGCAGGTCGGCCAGGATCTGCTGCTTAGCGTCGTTCCAGTCGGCTTGCCGGAACGGCTGGCCGACCGGCAGGCCCCAGCTGGCGATGAGGTCGGATTTCGTTTTTGGCTCAATTTTCCCGTCGACCGTGACATTGACGCTGGCGATGGTCGTTCGTGGCCCGGGATCGAGGTTCAGCGTCAGGCCATCATCGTTTTCAGTGAAATTGAATTCCGGCGAAAAATAGCCTTCGGTGGCGAGGATTTCGCTGAGTTGCCCCTGCAAACGGCTAGTGTTGCCGGCTTCTTCCGGCAACCACGGTGCCAGCAGTTCGCTGATCTCGTCCGGCGCCTGCACAGTCAGCTCGCCGGCCATCAGCGGCGTGGCGATGGCGAGCAAAAAAAGGAGTGGCAGGCGGCGGGTAATCACGCCGGCATTTTACGCGCTGGCAGCGGCTTGGCGCGGCGGCAGGAGGAAACTGCGCGGTTGTCTGAGCAGGCGGCTCCCCAGAACGCTCAGCAAGGGCCCCCAATGTTCGAAAACGATGCCGCGGGCGCGCATGGCGGTGCGCAGGGCGAGGGCGAAGCTGACGGCGAGGTTGGTGAAGCCGATGGCGGCGATGCCGAAAGCGGCCCAGGCGATGGCCTTGAGCGGCAGTTCGAACTGGAAACCGACCAGCGCGTAGCCGAGGTTGGCCGAGGCGAACGCGATGTGGCGGATGTCGAGCGGCAGGCCGAGGATGGTGCCGATGACGCCGGTCGAGCCGAGCATGCAGCCGAACAGGAAATTGCCCATGATGCCGCCCAGGCGTTCCTGGATGTAGTTGCCGAAGCGCCCGGCCCGTTCGCGGCCGAACAGCGCTTGCAGCCAGCGCAGGCGGGCGATGCGCGGGCCGATGTCGGCGTAGGCGGCGCGGTTGTCGAAATAGCCGCTGATCAGGCCGGAGAGGAAGAGGTAGAAACCGGCGATGGCAGCATGCGGCAGCGCCCAGGACAGCGGATCGAGATCGCCTATCAGGTGGGCGCCCTTGTCGATGCTGATCAGCGGTTCGCCGGCCCAGTAGCTCAGGCCGAAACCGACGGCGATGGCGACCGGCAGGGCGACCATGACGTTGCCGGCAATAGCGGCCAGCTGGCTGCGACTGACGGCGGCGGCGACGTCGACCAGGCGCTCAAGATCGGCGCTGCGTGTCGGCTTGATGTCGCCGAGCAGGCCGGCCAGCGTTTGCGCCGTCATTGCCGGCTGCTTGGTGGCGACCGTCATGCCGAGCAGGAAAATGATGACGAAGCCGAGGCCGTAAATCATGCTGAACAGGAAAGCTTCGCCGAACAGCGGCGTTTGCAGCGCGGCGGCCTTGATCTTGAGCAGCGCCATGAGGCCGATGATCACCCCGGCGCCGGCCGCCGAGCGCCACATCTTGCGGTAGTCGGTCGGTGTGTCGCAGATGTAATGCTCGCCCGAGCGCGCCGCATTTTCGGTGACACGCACGGCGAGCAGGCGGGAGAGCTGGGCGACGTAAAAACGCAGGCTGTTGCGGCGGTTTTCGGCGAGAAAGGCGGCGTGGGCGAATTCGCCCCAGGACTGGATGGCTTCGCCGCGGGTGGTCGATAGCTGGCTGGTGGTAAGTATTTCGGCAAGATCGCGCAGGCGTTCCAGACTTTGCTCGGCGCGGGTCAATAGGTAGGAAAGATGGAGGCTGGTGCCGACAGTGAGCGCCCGCTTTCGGATGCGTTCCAGGGTGTTCTGGCACTGGTCGGCGATGACCAGTAGCTGGCTGCCGTCGTCGGCGACCTGTTCGGGATCGCTGAGCGTGGCGCGGAAGGCGCTGACGAAATCGAGCGCCTCGGCCGAGAGGGCGACGAAGCTCGGCGTGTCATCGTCGAGATTGGGCGAGGCGCGCATCAGTTCGTTTTCGATGCCGAGGCCGCTGACCCGGTGGGCGAGCAACAGCACGGCGTCGAGCATCTGTTCCTGGATGCGGTGCCAGTCGACATTGCGCAGTTCCTCGGCCGGGGCGAGCAGCGACCAGAAACGTTGCGAGGCGTCGGCCGGGATGGCCTCAAGCCAGCGCCAGTCGTCGGTCTGGTCGTAGATGACGTGCAGGCAGTCCTTGAGCCGGCGCTCGTCGGGGACTTCCGGCAACAGATGGCTGCCGAGGATGCGCCACCATTCCGAGAAAAAGCCGGTGCCCGGTAGCACGCCACTTTCGGTGAAGAAGGTGACGAGCCGGCGGGTGGCGATGAAATGCACGACGTGGCTGCGAAAGGCGGCGAGCAAGGCCGGATCGGACTCGAGTTGGTCGAGCATGAACTGGTAACGTTCGGGCGATCCGCCGTCGCGCCGGTTTTGCGGGCGCAGGGCGGCAACCAGCCGGCGCATCAGTTCCAGCGTATCGGCTTCGGGATCGCGAAAGCTATTCAGCGCATCGACCAGCGGGTCGCCAACCTGGGGTGCCTGGCCAAACAGCCAGAGAAAGAAGGCCTGGATTTTTGTCATATTTTTTTGGCTCCGGGGTGCCTGTCGGGATGTCGGACAGGCCCATGGTAACGGACATAAAGCCGCGTCACCATGGGCGACAAGTGGTTGAAATGTGACGATTCGTAATAGAATTGGATGGTTTCAAAATAATCCTCCATCCTAATTACTACATCGGGACTGCCAATATGAATATCATCAAAAAATCCCTGGTTCTGGCCCTGCTGGCCGGTATCGGTTTTACCGCTGTTGCCCAAGAACGCGTTTACCTGATCGACGGCCGTGACGTCGTCGCCAAGTCTGGTTTCGGCCTGTGCTGGCGTGATGGCTACTGGACCCCGGCCGCTGCTGCCGCCGACAAGGCCGGTTGCGAGTGCGACAAGGACCTGCTGCCGAAGGAAGCCTGTGAGCCGAAGGCTGCCGCCAAGCCGGCCATGCCTGCTGCCACTGGCGTCAAGCCGTCCGGCGAAAAGATCACCGTCGCCGCTGACGCCCTGTTCGACTTCAACAAGGCTGTCCTGCGTCCGGCCGGCAAGGCCAAGCTTGACGAGCTAGTTTCCAAGGCCAAGGCCATCAAGCTCGAAGTGATCCTGGCCGTTGGCCACACCGACCGCATCGGTGGTGACGCCTACAACCAGAAGCTGTCCGAGAAGCGCGCTGCCGCCGTCAAGGAATACCTGGTTGCCAAGGGCATCGAAGCCAACCGTGTTTACACCGAAGGCAAGGGCGAGAAGCAGCCGGTTACCGGCGACAAGTGCAAGGGCAATGCCAAGACCAAGGCCTTGATCGACTGCCTGCAGCCGGATCGTCGCGTTGATATCGAAGTCATCGGCACCAAGTAATCGGCCGACGCTTCACGAACAGCCCTGCTTCGGCGGGGCTTTTTTTCGCATGAAGGATTGATGTTGCCAACACGCCGCCTTGCTACCGTTTTCATTTTTGGCCTTTTTTTTCAGTTGACCGTGGCGATGGCCGCTGATGCCGCCCGGCCGCGCATCGGCCTGGTTTTAGGCGGCGGCGGGGCGCGCGGGGCGGCGCACATCGGCGTGCTGGAGGTCTTGCAGAAGCAGCGCGTGCCGATCGATTGCGTCGCCGGGACGAGCATGGGGGCGCTCATCGCCGGCGCCTGGGCGGCCGGCATGTCGCCGGAAAAGATGCGCGAGGCGCTGGCCGCGGCGGACTGGAGCGACATTTTTGTCGACAACCCGGAATACGCCGAGATGAGCTACCGCAACAAACTGGTCTCGCGGAGCTATCTGCCCGGCTCGGAGAGTGGCGTGTCGGCGACCGGCGTGGCCTATCAGGGCGGCGTCGTAGCCGGACAGAAGATCAAGCTCTTCTTCAACCAGCTGGTGCGCGCCAATCAGGGCGAACGCAATATCGAGGATCTGCCCTTGCCGCTGTCGATCATCGCCACCGACATCGGCACGGGAGAGCGCGTGGTTTTCCGCGATGGTGCGCTGACCACGGCAATGCGCGCCAGCATGTCGGTGCCCGGCCTGCTCGCCCCGGTCGATCATCAGGGCCGCAAGCTGGTCGATGGCGGCCTCGTCGACAACCTGCCGATTGCCGAAGTGCGCGAACGCTGCCAGGCCGACGTGGTGATCGCCGTCAATGTCGGCTCGCCGCTGCTCAAGGCCGAGGAGGTCGGCTCGCTACTCACCGTGTCGACGCAGATGGTCGGCATCCTGACCGAGCAGAACGTCAGTCGTTCGCTGTCCACGCTCAAACCATCCGACATCTACATCCAGCCCGAACTCAACGGCATCACGGCGGCCGATTTCACGAAGCATGCCGAGGCCGCCGCCAGCGGTCGTGCCGCCACCGAAGCCGCCGCCGCAAAACTGGCCCGCCTGACCGCCAGCGAATCGGCCTACGCCGCGTGGTGGCAGGGCATCGAAGTCAGCCGGCGGGCCTCGCCGCGCATCGACGACATCGAGATCGTCGGGCTCGACAAGGTCAATCCGGGCGCCATCGAGCGCTACCTCAGCGTGCAGTCGGGCGAAACCATCCGCCCCTCGGTCATCAACCGCGACCTGCTGCGCATGTATGGCGACGGCTATTACGAGAGCGTCGATTACACCGTGTTCAGCCAGCGCGAGCGCAACATCCTGCGCATCATGCCCATCGAAAAACGCTGGGGGCCGGACTACGCGCGTTTTGCCGTCAATCTGCAGGCCGACAACAGCCAGGGTTCGAACTTCGGCCTGCGTGCCGCCTATCACCAGACCTGGCTCAACCGGCTGGGCGGCGAGCTCATCTACCACGGCGAAATCGGCTCGACCAACCGCCTCGGCATCAATTACTACCAGCCGTTCGATGCCCGCCAGCGCTTCTTCTTCGAAGGCACGGCCGGCGTCGGCCAGACGCGGCTCAATGTCTACGAGAACGACAAGCGCATCGCCCAGTACCGCGACAGCGAAACCGGCTTCGGCGCCCACCTTGGCGCCAATGTCGGCCTGCTCGGCCCGGTTCGTCTGGGCTGGGTGCAGCGCCACCGCTATTTCGATCTCGACATCGGCGACCCCTCGCTGCCCAAGGCCGACAAGAGCTTTGCCGGCTGGCGGGCCAGCCTCGATTTCGACCAGTTCGACCGCATGCACTTCCCGACCCGCGGCTGGGCGGCGCAGCTCTCGTGGTTCGAGTCGCCCGCCAACAAATATGCGCGGGCCGATGCCGACCTGCGCGGCGCCTACGCCTTCGGCGGCACGGTATTCAACGCCCGGCTGCGCTACACCGGCTCGCCGCGCGGCAACCTGCCGGTTTACGACGCCGGCACGCTGGGCGGCTTCCTCAACCTGACGGCTTTCGCCCCGAACCAGATCATCGGCGACGACGTTCGTTACCTTGGCGTGCGCGGCGAGCAGATCATCGGCCGCCTGCCGCTCGGCCTGCGTGGCGACATGCGCATCGGCCTGGCGCTGGAAATGGCCAAAGTCGGCTCGCGCTACTCGGAATCGAATCGGGTCGGCCTGCTCGACTCGACCGCCTTGTATGTCGGCGGCGAAACGCCGTTCGGGCCGGCCTATGTCGGCTTCGGCTACTCGACGAGCGGCGTCTCCAACCTCTTCCTGTTTGTCGGGACGCCCTGATTACACGGCAAATGGCATACTGAACGACTCATCTTCCGGGAGAAAAGCATGAAATCACGTTTTCTGATGTTCGCCTTGGCGGCTCTGCTCTGCGTCGGCCAGGCCCTGGCACGGGTCAACGTCAACACCGCCACCGCCGAAGAGTTGCAGACCCTCAATGGCATCGGGCCGGTACGGGCCCAGTTGATCATCGACTATCGCCGTGAGAACGGGCCGTTCAAGACCCTCGACGATCTGCGGAAAATTCCCGAGCTACGCGGCGCGGTTGCCGAAGGCTTGAAAGGCCGGATCACCTACACCGGCCCAACCAAGATTTCGGGCGCCGAGCCCGACAACAAGAGCGAAAGCCGCAAAGCCGAAAGCGCTTCTCCGGCCAGCTCATCGGCTCAGCCGGCGAAACCGAAAGCCTTGCCGCCGCCAAAATCAGTCGCCAAACCGCTCGCCAAGCCAGCCGAGCAAGCAGCGCAGCCCGCCGCGCCGGCGCCGATGAACACGGCCAAGCCCGCCGGCCCCGCATCCCCGGCCAGACCGGCGATGCCCGGCAAATCCGCCAGCGAGAACAAGCCGGTTACGGCCGCGCCGTCGGCAGAAGACAAAGCACCCGCCGCGCTTGCCCCGGCTCGTCCCGCCATGCCCGGCAAGCCGGCCGGCCCGGCCTCGGCTCCGACCAAACCAGCCACTTCCGAAGCCAAGTCTGCCGCACCCGCCAAGCCGGCGACACCTGTCGCCAAACCGGCCGGCCCGGCTATGCCCGGCGCGCCGGCCAAACCCGCCAGCCCGGCGCAGCCAGTCGCGTACTGATAACAGTTGCGAAATATCGAGGCCTGTTTGAGCGATAGCCTTTACCTCTGCGCGACGACCCGCCTCGCCCAAACGCTGCGCGGCGAGTTGCCGGCCGAGCGGGCGGTCTGGCGCACCCGGCAGGCGCTGACGCTCGGCCAGTGGTTTGCCACGCTGGCCGACGAGGCGCTGCTCAGCGGCATCGCCGACTTGCCCGTGGGGCTCGACGCTTTCTCCGAACGCCTGCTTTGGGAAAAAGTCATCGCCGCCTCATTGACCGAAGCGGCGCCACTCTTCGACATCCAGGGCATGGCCGCCTCGGCCGCCGAAGCGCAGGCGCTGGCCCGGGTCTGGAAAATCAGGGCGGACGGCAGCGCGTTGTCCGATGAGGCAAAGCTGTTTATCGGCTGGCAGGCGGAATTCGACAAACGTTGCCGGAGCAATGGCTGGATCGACCCGGCCGGGCTGCAAAGGCAGGTAATCGAACTGATCGCGGCCGGCCATTTCGCTCTGCCGGAAAGCATTGTCTTCGTCGGCTTCGACCGCTACACGCCGCTCGAACGCGACCTCATGGTGGCGCTGACGGGGCGCGGGGTCACATTTCAAAATCAGGCGAAATTTCCGGTTGACCGTAGCAATCAGCAAGTCGTCGCCTGCGCCGACGGCGACGCCGAATGTGCCACCGTGGTCGCCTGGGTGCAGGCGCAACTGGCCGAAAACCCGGCTGTCCGCCTCGGTATCGTGGCGCCCGATCTGGCCGGCGTGCGCGACCGGCTGGAGTTCCTGCTCGATGACGCGCTGCATCCGGCGCTGATTCGTCCCGATGCGGCCGAAGTGCCGCGCGCTTTCAATTTCTCGCTCGGCCGGGCGCTGGCCGATCTGCCGCTGATTCGTGTCGCCCTCGATCTGCTGGCGCTCGGTAGCGGTCGGTCCAAGGTCGAACAAAGCCGCTTGTCGGCCTTGCTGCTGGCTGGTGGCTGGTCGGCCGCCGACGGCGAGGCCGATGGTCGGGCCCGGCTCGACGCCGCCTTGCGCCGCGATCTGCCTTACTTCACGACGCTGCCGGCCCTGATCCGGCTGGCCCGGCGACTGGCCGAAAGCGAAGCGCCACTGTGCCCGCAAACGGTAGCTGCCCTCGATGCCTTTGCCGAAACCGCCGCAGTCGCCAGCCGCAAGCTGCCGCCGGGGCAATGGGTCGGGGTCTTCCGCAACTGCCTCAAAGCCGCCGGCTGGCCCGGTGACCGGCCGCTGTCCAGCCACGAGTTCCAGGCCCGCCGGGCATTTGGCGAAGTGCTCGACGGTTTCGGCCGGCTCGACGGCCTGCTCGGGCCGCTGGCCTTTGCGGAGGCCGTGCGTCGCCTGTCGCAACTCTGTCGCCAACGCCTGTTCCAGCCCGAAACGCGTGGCCGGCCAGCGATCCAGGTGCTCGGCGTGCTCGAAAGCGCCGGCCTCGATTTCGACGCGCTGTGGGTCATGGGCATGAACGACGACCTCTGGCCGCCGCCACCGCGCCCCAATCCGTTGTTGCCGGCCGAGCTGCTGCGGGCGGCCGGGGCGGCACACGCCAGTGCCGAGGTCGAGCTCGATTTCGCCCAGCGCGTCCATGCCCGGTTGGCGCAGTCGGCGCCGGAAGTAACGTTTTCTTTCGCGCAGGCCGACGGCAATCGTGTCCTGCGGCCGAGTCCGCTGATCGCCGGGATTCCGCTCGCCGCTAACGCATCGGGCGAAGTCGTGACGCTGGCCCGGCAGATGGCCGGTGAGTCGGCTTCGGCGATTGAATTGATAGCCGACGCCATGGCGCCGCCGGTCGGCGAAGGCGAAAAAGTCTCCGGCGGCAGTTGGGTCCTGCGCGCCCAGGCGATTTGCCCGGCCTGGGCCTACTACCAGTTCCGCCTCGGCGGCGAGGCGATGGACGAGCCGGTCGAAGGCCTCGACCCTGCCGCCCGCGGCACGCTGGTGCACGAGGCGCTCGAAGCTTTTTGGACGGCCGTGCATTCCTCCGATGCGTTGGCCGCTCTGGGCGAATCGAGCCGCCAGCAAGCCATCGCCGAAGCCGTCGCCAAGGCGTTGCAAACCTTCGAGCTTGATCGCCGCATTACCTTGCCGGCCCGTTTCCGCGAACTCGAAGCGGCGCGTCTGGCGAAATTGGTGGATGTATGGCTGCAGGTCGAGGCCAAGCGTGGTCAAAGCTTTGAGGTCGTCGCCTGCGAGGCGCCGGCTGAGGTAGAGATCGAGGGCATCAAGGTGAAGATGATCGTCGACCGCATCGACCAGCTGGCCGACGGCCGGCAGGTCATCATCGACTACAAGACCGGCGCCGCCGTCGATACCAAAAACTGGGCCGAGCAGCGCATCACCGAGCCGCAATTGCCGATTTACGCCGCGCTAGTCAACGAAGACGTCGCCGCCGTCGTCTTCGCCAAGGTCCTCCTCGACAAGCCCGCCTTCGCCGGTGTCGCCGACGAAAAAGACATCCTGCCCGGCGTTCAGGGCATCGGCGACGACAAGCAGAAAATATTCGATCCGGCCGAATTCCCTGACTGGATCGCCGTCATCACCCACTGGCGCGAACGGCTGCATGCCGTGGCCAAGGAGGTCAAGCAGGGTCGGGCCGGCGTTGTCTTTGCCGACGAAAAGGGCCTGCAATATTGCGAGGTCCTGCCGCTGCTCAGACTGCCGGAAAGGCGTCGTCTGCTGGCCGCGGCGCAGGTCGGTTAGCGAGGGCCGGGGTTCAATCTAATACGTTTGTTATAGATCAAGCCATCCGTGTCGGGATAGGCGAAAAATAAATCAAAGGGTTTTGTTTCGCTTCCCTTTTGTCTGGAGATTCCTGGACGTGTCATCTGATTTCATCCGCCTGTTGCAACGCCTGAAAGGGTGGCGACTATTCGCTGTGGCGACCGTTGCTGTCGTCGTGGTGGTGGAGTTGATCGTCTCGGCGATGGGGTTTCTGCTCAAGGGCGCGGTGCCTTGGGATTATTTGCTGACGGGGTTTGTGGCGGCGGTCCTGGTTGCGCCGCCGGCGCTGGCCGTGGTCGGCTATCTGCTGGGCAAACTGGCCGAGCAGCAGCGGGTTTCGCTGGCGCGAGATATGTCCAGCCTGGAAGGCCGTTTGATGACAGCGCTGCAGGCGGCCCGGATGGGCAGTTGGGAGCTGGATTTTGTCGATGGCTCCCTGCATTACGACCCGAGCTTGCTGACGATTCTCGGCATTCCGCGCGAGCCGCCGCCGACGACCTTGCAGAGCTGGCTGGCAACGGTTCACCCGGACGACCAGGCGGGGTTCGTGGCGGCTTATGAGGAAACGGCCAGGGTCGGCGGGGCGCCATTTTCGGTCGAGTACCGCGTTGCTCTCGAGGCTGGCGGTTGGGGCTGGATTCATTCCCGCGGAATGGTTGTCGAGCGCGACGCTGATGGGCGTCCGCTGCGCGGTGGCGGCATTTCGGTCAATATCAGCGAGCGCAAGCGGACCGAAGCCGAGCTCGATCAATATCGGCATCAGCTCGAAGATCTGGTGCAAAAACGGACGGCTGACCTGCGCGAAGTACACCGCAAATTGCTCGATACCCAGTTTGCGATGAACAGCGTCGGCATCGGCATCCGCTGGAGCGATCTCGAGACCAAGCGCCTGATTGACGTCAATAGTTTCGCTGCCGAGATGCTCGGCTACTCGGTCGAGGAAATGCTCCAACTGCGGGTCGAGGATATTTATCCACAACAGGCCATGGACCAGACCGAGCAGGCGGTATTGGCAATCCGGAAGAAAGGATGGTTCAAGATCGAGACGCAGAACCGGGCGAAGAGCGGTGCGCTGATTCCGGTCGAGGTAACCCTGCATTACATCCCGGCCGACGATGGCCTGCCGCCCCGGCTCATCGCTTTTGTGCGCGATATCAGTGAGCGCAAGAAGGTCGAGGCGGCACTGATTTCAGCCAAGGAAGCGGCCGAGGCAGCCAATGTGGCGAAGAGCGCCTTCCTCGCCAACATGTCGCATGAAATCCGTACGCCGCTCGCCGCCATCACCGGCATGGCCCACCTCATCCGGCGCGCCGGCCTGCCGCAGGAGCAACTGGCCCGGCTGGAAAGAATCGACGCTGCCGGGCATCACCTGCTGCAAATCATCAATGCGGTGCTCGAGCTGTCGAAGATCGAAGCCGGCAAGTTCGCCATGGTGGAAAGCCCGGTCAGCCCTGCCGGGATTGCCCGCAATGTCGTTTCGATGCAGCAGGCGCAAGCGATGGCGAAGAATCTGCGGCTGTTCGCCGAGGTCCAGGAACTGCCGTTTTCATTGCTCGGCGACGCCACCCGGCTGCAACAGGCGCTGCTCAATTACGTGGCCAATGCCGTCAAATTCACCGACCGGGGCGAGGTCATCGTTCGTGTCCTGATCGACGAAGAAACGAATGATGATGCCGTCGTCCGTTTCGAGGTCGAGGATACCGGCATCGGCGTCGATCCCGACGCGGCTGGTCGCCTGTTTACCGCCTTCGAGCAGGCGGACAACTCGATGACCCGCAAGTATGGCGGCACGGGCCTCGGTCTGGCCATAACCCGCAAGCTGGCCGCGCTGATGGGCGGGACGGCCGGCATGAATAGTTCGCCGGGCATGGGCAGCATCTTCTGGTTTACCGTGCGCCTCAAAAAGGGCGGGCCGGGCGTCGTCGAGCCGCTGGCCAGTCCGGTGGAATCCGCCGAGGCGGTTCTCAACCGGGCGTTCCTCGGCCGACGCATCCTGCTGGTCGAGGACGAGCCGGTCAACCGCGAGGTGGCGACGGCCTTGCTCGAAAGTGTCGGGCTGGCCGTCGATACCGCCGTCGATGGCCGGGAGGCCGTGCAAAAAGTCGCGCCGGGGATTTACGACCTGATCCTCATGGATATCCAGATGCCCGGCATGGATGGCCTCGAGGCAACGCGGCGGATACGCGCCATGCCCGGCCTTGCCGACCTGCCGATCGTGGCGGTGACGGCCAACATCTTTGCCGAGGACAAGGCCAATTGCCTGGCCGCCGGGATGAACGATTTTCTCGCCAAGCCCAGCCCGCCCGGCCTGCTCTTCGCAACCGTCCTCAAGGCGCTGCAGCGGCGAAAAGCGTGATTTTCCGCGGCCAGCCGGGCCGGAAAAGCTATCGATCGCTTGAGGCAATCTGTTGCCCGGCGTAGGATTTGCCGCCGCCGGGCAACATTCGTTTGCCGCGGCTCCCTCCTCGGAAAGCTCCCTGCCTGTGACTGCTGCGGTCGACCGCCTCGAAGAAGACAAAACCGCCCGGCTGCGCGCCCTCGACGTCGCCTCGTTCATCGTCGAGGCCCCGGCCGGGGCCGGCAAGACGGAGTTGCTGACCCAGCGCTACTTGCGCCTGCTGGCTGTCGTCGAACATCCCGAAGAAGTCCTGGCGCTGACCTTCACCAACAAGGCGGCGACCGAGATGCGCGACCGCATTCTCGGCAGTCTGGAGCGCGCGGCGAGCGGTGAAATGCCCGAGCAGGCGCACAAACAACAGACCTTCGACCTGGCGCAGAAGGTTCTCGCCCACGATGCGGCGCGCGGCTGGCAACTGCTCGGCCATCCCGGTCGGCTGCGCATCACGACGCTCGACGCGCTATGCGCCAGCCTGGCCCGCCAGATGCCCTACCTCAGCCGCTTCGGTGCTCAGCCCGGCGTCAGTGAGGACGCCGAGGCGCACTACGCGACGGCGGCGCGGCGGACGCTGGAAATGGTCGAAGCCGGCGGCCCCGACGCCGACATCGTGGCCGAGGCGCTGGCTTTCATGGACAACAACGCCGGGCGGCTGGAAAAGCTATTGGTTTCGATGCTCGGCCGCCGTGACCAGTGGTTGCAGCACGCCTCGCGCATCGAAAGCGGGGCGATGAAGGCCGAGGTCGAGGCTGGTTTTGCGGCGCTCATTGAACGCGATCTGGCGGTCGTTGGCGACTTGCTCGACGGCCGGCTGCAAAGCCTGCTCATGCCGCTGGCCCGCTTCGCTGCGGCCAATGTGCCGGGCGTTCTCGATTCCATTTTTGACTGGAATTTCCGGTTGACCGTAGGAATCGCCGATTTGCCGCGCTGGCGGGCCGTGGCCACGCTGCTGCTGACCAAAGACGGCGAATTCCGCAAGCAGGTGAACAAGAACATCGGTTTCCCGGCCGACAAGGAGTTCGCCGACCAGAAAAAGGCCTTCGTCCAACTGCTCGGCGATCTGCGCGAGGTGGCCGGGCTGGAAACGGCGCTGGCCGTGCTCGGCAAGCTGCCGCGGCCGGAACTGAGCGAGGGTGAATGGGCCACCGTCGAATGCTTTTCTCGCCTGCTCCGGCTGGCCGCCGGGCAGTTGTGGCTGGCCTTTCAGGAGGCCGGCGAAGTCGATTTCATTGAAATTGCTGCCCGCGCCGGGCTGGCGCTCGGTGACGACGAGGCGCCGACCGATCTGGCCCAGGCCCTCGATTACCGCATCCGCCACCTGCTGGTCGATGAGTTCCAGGACACCAGCCCGACCCAGGTCGAACTCATCGAAAAACTGACGCGCGGCTGGATGCCGGACGACGGGCGGACGCTGTTCGTCGTCGGCGACCCGATGCAGTCGATCTACCGTTTCCGCAAGGCCGACGTCGGCCTGTTCCTGCGCGTTCGCGAGCGCGGCATCGGCGACATCAGCCTCGGCCACCTGCGGCTGTTCCGCAACAACCGCTCGTATCCGGGCATCGTCGATTGGGTCAATACGGCCTTCCCGAGCATCTTTCCGGCCGCCGACAGCCCCGAGGCCGGCGCCGTGCGTTACGCCGAATCGGCGGCGACCCGGCCGGCGCACGCCGATAGCGGCGTCGAGGTGCATCCGGTCATCGAACGCGACGGCTCCGATGCCCTTGGCGAAGAAGCCTGCCACGTTCTCGCCATCATCCAGCAGGCCCGCCGCGAGGCGCCGGACGAGCGCATCGCCGTCCTCGTTCGCGCCCGCAGCCACCTCGATGCGCTCGTCGCCGAAATCCGCCGCAGCGCGCCGGAGCTACGCTTCCAGGCCGTCGACATCGAAGGTCTGGACGGCCGCCAGCATGTGCAGGACCTGCTCACGCTGTTTTGCGCCCTGCATCATCGGGCCGACCGCGTGCATTGGCTGGGGCTGCTGCGCGCCCCGTGGTGCGGCCTCAAGCTGGCCGACCTCCATGCGCTGGCCGCCGACGACCGCAAGTCGACAATCTGGCAGCTCATGCAGGACGAGGCCCGTATCGCCCGCCTGTCCGCAGACGGCCGGCAGCGTTTGTTGCATGTCCGCGAAGTCCTGCAACTGGCCTTCGCCGGCCGCGCCCGCCAGCATCCGCGGCGCTGGCTCGAAGGCGTCTGGCTCATGCTCGGCGGGCCGCGCTGCCTCGAAGCAGCCGAGGCGCTGAACGACGTCGACGCCTTCTTCAAGCTCGTCGACAAACTTGTGGCCAGCCGCAACCTGAGCGCCGAAACGCTGGCCGCCCATGCTGCCGAGTTGTACGCGCCATCCGACCCGCTCGGCGACGCCGTGCAGATGATGACCGTGCATAAATCGAAAGGCCTCGAATTCGACACGGTGATCCTGCCCGGCCTCGACCGTGGCACCGGTGGTAACGACAGCAGCCTGCTGCTCTGGGACGAAGTGGCCGGGGCCGATGGCGACGAACATCTGCTCGTCGCACCGATGAAACAGAAGGGCGCCGGCAACGGCGAGCCGACCGCCTACGATTACCTCAAGAAGCTCGAAGCCGAACGCGCCGCGCACGAGGACGAACGCCTGCTCTACGTCGCCGCCACCCGTGCCATCCGCAAGCTGCATCTGCTTGGCGTCGCTGTCGCCGATGACAAGAAGGACGACGGCCTCAAGCCGCCAGCCGCCGGCACGTTGCTCAATTTGCTCTGGCCGGGTGTTGCGCAGAAAGTCTTTGCCGAAGCGCTCGGTGCTGGCGAAACCGTTCTGCCGGTCAGTCCTGGCATCGATCCGGCGAGCTTTATTCCGCCGCTCGTCCGCCTGCGCGAAACCGCGCTGCCGGCCAGCCTCGGCGTCTTGCCCGAAGGCCTGCGCCCGGCCGACAACCCGCTCGATCTCGACGAAACCGAAAGTGGCCTGTCGCTCGAAGCGTCGGTCGGCACGCTGGTACATCGCTATCTCGAACTGATGGCCAAAAGTGGCCTGGAAAGCTGGTCGACCGCAAGAATCACCACCATGCACCCGGCCTGTCTGCGCTGGCTGCGCAGCCAGGGCCATGGCGAGAGCGAAGCCGACAGCGGCGCCGCCGAGGTGGTGGCGGCGCTGGCTGCCACGCTGGCTTCCGACGCCGGTCGCTGGCTGCTCGCAGACCACCCCGAGGCAGCCGCCGAGCAGGCATGGAGCAGCGCGGATGGCGAGGTCACGGTCAACCACGTGATCGACCGCATTTTCGTCGCCGATGGTTGTCGCTGGATCATCGACTACAAGACCGTGCGCCTGCCCGAGGCCGAATTGCCACAACGTGCCGAAAGCTATCGGCCGCAGCTCGAGCGCTATGCCAGCCTGTTCGTCAACGCCGGGCTGCCGCTCAGGCTGGCGATTTTCTTCCCGATGCAGGGACGGCTGGTCGAACTCGCTGCGGGCCGGTCCGCTCCCCCATGAATCATGCCGCTGGGGTAATGACGAGGCCCTGTCGCATATTCATTTCGACTATAATCGCCCTCCGCCCGAAATTATGCGATAACAATGTCTCGCGCTGCGCTTGCCTTCCTGTTGTGTTGCGCGCTACCGGTTGCTCCAGGAAGCGGCGCGCTGGCGGCTGACGAACCGGCGCTGCGCGTGCTGGTTCTTGAAAATGCCCCGCCGATGTCCTTTCGCGACGAGTTTGGTCATTTGACCGGCTTCAGCGTCGAGATTGCCCGGGCGGTGTGCAGCGAAATGCGCGTCAATTGCGCTTTCGATGTCGTCTCGCAAAGCGCCTTGCTCCCTGCCATGAGTCAGGGCAAGGCCGACATCGCCGCCGTCGGCCTGCTCGAAACAGCGGAGCGGCGCGCCAGGATACTGTTTGCCAAACCCTATTACCGCTCGATGTCGCTGTGGCTCGCCCAACCCGGGGTTACCCCCGGGCAGGCCGGAGTCAAAGTGGCCGTCGTCGGCGGTTCGGCCCAGGATGCCTACGGCCGCAAGCAGGGCTGGGACATGCATGCGGTCACCACCCACGGCGAACTTGGCGAGCCGCTGCTTTCCGGCAAGGCTCAGGCCGTACTCGTGCCGATGATAACGGCCATCAACCTGCAGAAAACCGAGGCCTTCAGAAAACTGGGGCTGACGACGACGGTGATTCAGGCGCCAGAACTGAGCGGCGACGCGTCATTTGGCATTTCTCCCTTCCGCCCGGAGTTGCTGAAAGAAATTAATGCCGCGCTTGACCGCATCAAGCGCAATGGGACGTATGATCGGATCAATTCCCGGTTTCTGCCCTTTCGGGTGAGTTGATGCCAGTTATCTCTCAAGTTCCAGTCCGCCACGCGGCGGCAAGCGCCTTGCCTTGATCGTGGCGTTCAAGTCGATCCAGGCCGGTCGTGCCTTCGCCCTGCTGGCGGCACTTTTTCTTGTCGCCTTCGGGATCGCTGTCGTCCAGCTGTCGCTCGATCAGCAACGCGTCATCGACGCTACCAGCCGCCTGCAGGATCAAACGGTGCCGGAGATCATCCGTTTCCAGCGCCTGGCCCGCAATCTCGAGCAACTCCGCCAGGAGGGCGAGCGCATCTTTGCCGTCAGCTCGCATACCTCGCGCCAGCAATCGATGTTCGTCGTGACGCTGATCGCCAGTCATCCGAGCATTCTCGAACATCCCGGTGCAGCCCTGCTGGCGCGGGAAACCGAACAGTTTCTCGGCGACGTCGTGCGGCAGGCGGCGAGCGATGACCGCCGAACGGCTACCCGCTACGACGAGTGGCAACGCCTTGCCGCGCGCCTCGGCATGCAGGTCGACGATGTCTCGGTCCAGGGCATCAATCTCGCCAACAACGACCTTCAGGTCGCGACGGGCGCGATGAAGCTGGCGCGCTACAAACTGATGATTGCCTTGCTTCTGGTCGGCGTCTTCCTGCTCGTCTTCATGGTTCTTGTCCGTCGCCACCTGATTTACCCCTTGCAGCGCATCAACCACGCGCTATCGACGCTCAGTGCCGATCGGCCGGCGCCCGAGTTCAAGCCGTCGACCATGCTCGAAATTCAGGCCGTCGAGGAATCCATCAGCGAACACCATGCCCTGCTCATCCAGAATGAAGAAACCCGGCTGGCGCTGGAAAAACTGGCCAACAAGGACGGCCTGACCGGGCTGACCAACCGTCGCCATTTCATGCAGTCGGCCGAAGTCGAGTTGCAGCGCGCCCAGCGCTATCGCCGGCCGGTGACAGTGGCCATGGCTGACCTCGACTTCTTCAAGAAACTCAACGACACCTACGGTCACGCTGCCGGCGATGCCATGCTGCGCGCCTTTGCCGATCTGGTTCAGGACACTCTGCGCCAGTCCGATCTGGTTTGTCGCTATGGTGGTGAGGAATTTGCCTTCCTTTTTCCGGAAATCGGGCCGGCCGAGACGGAAAAGCTGGCCGAACGTCTGCGCACGCGTTGTGATGCCATGGAAGTGCCGCTGCCCGATGGGCGTTCGGTCAAGGCCACAGTCAGCATCGGGCTGGCCGATGCCAGCGAATGTCCCATCGAAATCGCCCTCAAGCGTGCCGACGAGGCGCTCTACGAAGCCAAGCGCCTCGGCCGCAACCGGGTCGTGTTGTCCGGCCCTCTGCCGGAACCGGCAGCCGACAGTGAACCGGATACGCGTACGGCCAGCCTGTTTTGAGCATGTCTGTCGTCGCCAGAACTTGTCGCGCTCTTGTTTTCCTGTTTGCCATCGTCGGCCTGCCGGCGTTCTCGCTTGAGCCGCCGACAGGCGGGCTCGAAGACGACGACGTCGAGGTCGACTATCGCGACGGTACTTATTTCGCCAGCCTGGCCTTCCAGGTTGCCGCCTCGCCGGCCGTTGTCATCGATGTGCTGACCGATTTCGACCACATGGTCGGCATCGTTCCGAATCTGGAAAGCAGCCAGATCGTCTCGCGCCAGGGCAAGGTTTTCGTCATCAAGCAGCGCGGCAAGGCGAATTTTGGCCCGTTTTCATTCCCCTTCGAGTCGCTGCGCCAGATCGAGCTGCTTCCCGACGGGCGAATTCTCGGCCGGGCAATAGGCGGTTCGACCAAACACATGCGTAGCGAACTCCGGGTGCAGGCGCAGGGGCGTGGGGCGCGTGTCGATTACCAGATCGAGGTCGTGCCGGACCGCTGGCTGCCGTCAGGCCTCGGCGTACCGTTCATGCGCCATGAAATGGCCGAGCAATTCACGGCCCTGATCCACGAAATGGAACGCCGCCAGGCTGTCGCCAAAGGACGCTGATTCAGCCCCAGAGCAGACAGGCCCAGATGGCAGCGGCATTGGTTAGGCTGAGCAGCACGGCCGCGCTGCCCATGTCCTTGGCGCGCTTGGCCAGTTCGCTCTTCTCGGGTGAGGCCTTGTCGACGACGGCTTCGACAGCCGAATTGAGGATTTCGACGATCAGGATGAGGATGACGCTGCCGACCATCAAGGCCCGTTCGACGCCGGTTTTACCGAGGTAAAACGCCAACGGAAGGGCGATGGCAGCGAGCAGGATTTCCTGGCGAAAGGCGGCTTCGTTGCGCCAGGCGGCAGCAATACCGTCACGCGAGTAGCCAAGGGCGTTGATCAGCCGGCGCAGGCCTTTTTTGCCCTTGAGCTCGGCGGCGTCAGTCATCGTTGATAACCAGCATTTCGATTTTGGCCGTTTTTTCCGGTTGACCGTGGAATCATCGTTTCAGGCTATTTCTTGTCGAGCAGTGGCTTGAGGAAGCGGCCGGTGTGGCTGGCCTTGCACTTGGCGACCTGTTCCGGCGTGCCGGAAACGAGGATGCGGCCGCCGCCGTCGCCGCCTTCGGGGCCGAGATCGACGATCCAGTCAGCAGTCTTTATGACGTCGAGGTTGTGCTCGATGACGACGATGGTGTTGCCGTTGGCGGCCAGTCGTTGGAGCACGCTGAGCAGCATTTCGATGTCCTGGAAATGCAGACCAGTGGTCGGTTCGTCGAGGATGTAGAGGGTGCGGCCGGTGTCGCGCTTGGACAGTTCAAGTGCCAGTTTGACGCGCTGCGCCTCGCCGCCGGACAGCGTCGTCGCGCTCTGGCCCAGCGTGATGTAGCTGAGTCCGACGTCCACCAGCGTTTGCAGCTTGCGGGCGATGTTGGGTACCGGGTCGAAAAACTCGCGGGCTTGCTCGACGGTCATGCCGAGGATGTCGTAAATGTTCTTGCCCTTGTACTGGACTTCCAGCGTTTCGCGGTTGTAGCGCTTGCCGTGGCAGACGTCGCACGGCACGTAGATGTCGGGCAGGAAGTGCATCTCGACCTTGATCATGCCGTCGCCCTGGCAGGCTTCACAGCGCCCGCCCTTGACGTTGAAGCTGAAGCGACCGGGGCCGTAGCCGCGGACGCGGGATTCGGGCACCTGGGCGAACAGTTCGCGGATAGGCGTCAGCAGGCCGGTGTAGGTCGCCGGATTGGAGCGCGGCGTGCGGCCGATCGGCGCCTGATCGACGTTGATGACCTTGTCGAACAGCTCAAGGCCGATGATTTCCTTGTACGGCGCCGGTTCGGTCGTCGAGCCGTAGAGGTGGCGGGCGGCTGCGGCGTAGAGCGTGTCGTTGATGAGCGTCGATTTGCCGGAACCGGAAACGCCGGTGATGCAGGTGAGCAGGCCGCCGGGGATTTCGAGCGTGACGTCCTTGAGATTGTTGCCGTAGGCGCCGACGACCTTGAGCTGCTTGTTCGGATCCTGCGGTCGACGCGATTTTGGCGCCGAAATCGATTTGCGGCCGGACAGGTAGTCGCCGGTCATCGAGAGCGGATTGGCTTGTACTTCGGCCGGTGTTCCCTGGGCGACAACGGCGCCGCCATGGACGCCGGCGCCGGGGCCGATGTCGACGACGTAATCAGCGCTGCGGATGGCGTCTTCGTCATGTTCGACGACCAAAACCGAGTTGCCCATGTCGCGCAGGTTTTTCAGTGTTTGGAGCAGGCGGTCGTTGTCGCGCTGGTGCAGGCCGATGGACGGTTCGTCGAGGACGTACATGACGCCGGTCAGCCCGGAACCGATTTGCGAGGCCAGGCGGATACGCTGCGCTTCGCCGCCCGAGAGCGTTTCGGCCGAGCGTTCGAGGCACAGGTAGTCGAGGCCGACGTTGATCAGGAAGGAAATCCGCGAGGTGATTTCCTTGAGAATCTTGTCGGCGACCTGCGCCTTGTTGCCGGCCAGGGTCAGGCAGTTGAAATAGTTGCGCGCCTCGCCGAGTGGCAGGCGGCTGATTTCGTGCAGGGTTTTTTCGCCGACCCGGACATGCCGGGCTTCGACGCGTAGCCGGGTGCCGGCGCAACTCGGGCAGGCCGAACTGCTGACGTATTTCGACAATTCCTCGCGCACGGCATTCGACTCGCTGCCGCGGTAACGCCGTTCGAGATTGGTGATGATGCCTTCGAAGCTGTGGCTGCGGTCGAAGCGCGTGCCCTTTTCGTTGAGATAGCGGAAATTGATTTCGGTCTTGCCAGAACCGTAGAGGATGAGCTGGCGCTGCGCCTCGGTCAGTTGCTCGAAAGGCGTGTCGACCGAGAAACCATAGTGGTCGGCAATCGATTCGATGATCTGGAAATAGAACTGGTTCTTCTTGTCCCAGCCGCGGATCGCGCCGTTGGCCAGCGAGGCGGCCGGGTTGGTGACGACGCGCTTGGGGTCGAAGAACTGGATGACCCCCAGCCCGTCGCACTTCGGGCAGGCGCCCATCGGGTTGTTGAAGGAAAAGAGGCGGGGTTCGAGTTCCTGCAAGGCATACGAACAGACCGGGCAGGCGAACTTGGCGGAGAACATGTGCTCCTTGCCGTCGTCCATCTCGAGCGCGATGGCCCGGCCCTCGGCGTGGCGCAGGGCGGTCTCGAAGGATTCGGCCAGGCGCTGGCGCATGTCGTCGCGCACTTTCAAGCGGTCGACGACGACATCGACGGTGTGCTTGTGCGTCTTGGCCAGCTTCGGCACGTCGTCGATTTCATAGACCGTGCCGTCCACGCGAACGCGGGCGAAGCCTTGGGCGCGCAGTTCGGCGAAGAGGTCGAGCTGCTCGCCCTTGCGGTTGGCGACGACCGGGGCAAGGATCATGAGCCGGGTTTCGGCCGGCAGGGCGAGAACCGAATCGACCATCTGCGACACGGTCTGCGCTTCAAGCGGCTGGTTGTGGTCGGGGCAATACGGCGTGCCGGCGCGGGCGAAGAGCAAGCGCAGGTAATCGTGGATTTCGGTAACGGTACCGACAGTCGACCGTGGGTTGTGCGAGGTGGCCTTTTGCTCGATGGAAATGGCCGGCGACAGGCCTTCGATCAGGTCGACATCGGGCTTTTCCATAAGCTGCAAAAACTGCCGGGCGTAGGCCGAGAGCGACTCGACGTAACGGCGCTGACCCTCGGCGTACAGCGTGTCGAAGGCCAGCGAGGACTTGCCAGAGCCGGACAGCCCGGTGATCACGATGAGCTGGTTGCGCGGCAGATCGAGGTTGATGTTCTTTAAATTATGGGTGCGCGCGCCGCGAATGCGGATGAATTCCATCGCTGTTTTTTCGGTGTTTGGGGAAGGGGAAACTATACGCAAAAAAGCCGGGTTCGCCCCGGCTTCGTTCGTCTTCAAATGAAAATCGGCATTCGCCGACGCCTGTGCCAATCCCACGGTCAACTGGAAAAAACGACGAATTTTGAAATCCGGCCGCCACATGGCACAACAAGGCTTGCTGCGCCGATGACTTGCCATCAGAATATGCGCTAAACATTTTTATGGATTGTTCATGGCACGAAAAGCGTGTCCTCCGCTCGCGGGCGCCCTCAATCTGGCAACGAGTCTTCCCTGGCAGATCGGCGGGGTGCTGGCGCTGCTGACGTACTGGATCTTGCACGACCTTTCGGCGTGGATGACGCTAGGCAAGGGCGCCGACATGCTTCTGGCCGGATTGCCCCAGTACCTCATTCCCGGCTTGCTGGTGATCGTCGCACTGATTTCCTTCGTTCGGGGTCGTCAGCGCAACGAGCCGTCGATTGACGCAGCGAGCAGCCCGACCACAGATGCGCTGGCCCGAATGAGCATTCATGATTTCGAGAAACTGGTGGCCGAAGGCTTCCGGCGCGAAGGCTTTCTCGTCGTCGAGCGTACCGGCACCCAGCATATGGGCTGCATCGATCTCGAGCTGTTCATGGGACGCGATCGCTATCTGGTGCAGTGTCGCGACTGGAAGGCAACGGCGGTCGATGCTCAGGCCGTGCGTGAGTTGTACGCAGCGATCGGCGCAGAACGCGCGGTTGGCGGGTTTATCGTGAGCTCGGGTAAATTCACCGACGAAGCACGGAAAATCGCCATCGGCCGGGCGATTCGTGTCGTGCCGGCCGACTCCTTGCGGCGGCTGATCAAGAAAGTGACGGCGTCGAGCACCGGCGAAGTCACCATTTCACCGATGTTTTCGCGGCGTCGCCACGACCCGGCACCGCCGGCCTGCCCGAAGTGCGGCAAGGTGATGATGGCGCGGACGAAAAAACAGAACGGAAGCGTCGTCCAGGTGGACTGGGGCTGCACCAGTTTCCCGGCCTGTCAGGGTAGCCGGGAACTCTGAAGTCGGCGCTACCGGGCCTTGTCCGAGCCGCGCAAGAGTTTCAATTTTGGCCGTTTTTTCCGGTTGACCGTGGGAACTCTCGAGTCGCCATGGCGCTTCGCCAAACCTGCTAATATTGTTGTCTCGCTGCAATGCAACAATTAAAAACGACAATGTCCCCCCCCAACGACCGCATGAGCCCCGAAGAACGCCGCGCCGGCGCCTCCCTGGCTTCCATCTTTGCCCTGCGCATGCTCGGGCTATTCCTCATCCTGCCGGTGTTTTCGGTCTATGCGAAAACGCTGCCCGGCGGCGACAACCTGGCCCTGGTCGGTTTTGCGCTCGGCGCCTACGGCCTGACGCAGGCCTTTTTCCAGATTCCCTACGGCATCGCTTCCGATATCTTCGGACGCAAGGTGGTCATCGTCGTCGGTCTGCTTATCTTCGCGCTGGGCAGCTTCGTCGCCGCCTGGGCGCCGGACATGACGTGGATCATCGTCGGCCGCGTGCTGCAGGGCATGGGCGCCATCTCGGCCGCCGTGACGGCGCTGGCCGCCGACCTGACGCGCGAGGAGCACCGGACCAAGGTGATGGCCATGATCGGCTCGTCGATCGGCCTCGTCTTCGCGCTGTCGCTGGTCGGTTCGCCGATTCTCTACGGCTGGATCGGCATGGCCGGCCTGTTCATCATGACCGGTGTGCTGGCGCTGGCCGCCATCGTGCTGCTCCTCAAGGCAGTGCCGCCGGCCCCGGCGCCGCACGGCCATGAAAAATTGCCGTTGCGCCGCGTGGTAATGGACCCCGACCTGATCCGCCTCAATGTCGGCATTTTCGTGTTGCACATGGTGCAGATGGCCATGTTCGTCGTCCTGCCGCACGCCCTGGTCAATCATGGCGGACTGGAAGCTGCCGCGCACTGGAAGGTCTACCTGCCCGCCGTGCTGCTCTCGTTCGCCATCATGGTCCCGGCCATCATCGCCGCCGAGCGCAAGGACAAGATGCGGCCGATTTTCCTCGCCGCCATCGCGCTGCTCGTCGTCGTCCAGTCCGGCCTGCTCCTTTACAGCGCCAGCTTGTGGGCGCTGGCACTGTGGCTCGTCCTTTTCTTCGTTGCCTTCAACGTGCTTGAGGCAACGCTGCCCTCGCTGGTCTCGCGCACAGCGCCGCCGTCCGCCAAGGGCGCGGCACTCGGGGTTTACAACACGACGCAGGCCCTCGGGCTATTCGTCGGCGGTGCAGCCGGCGGCTATATCGCGCAGAATTTCGGCGATAATGCTGTTTTTGCTGCCTGCACCGGGCTGGTTCTGGTCTGGCTGGTGGTGGCAAACTCGATGAATTTTCCGCAACGGCGCGTCACTGCCGCTGCGACACAAACTGCTTAGGGGACATTTCATGGCATCGGTTAACAAGGCAATCATCGTCGGCAATCTGGGCAAGGACCCGGAAGTTCGTTACACGGCGAGCGGCGAGGCGATGTGCAACATCACGGTCGCGACCAGCGAAAACTGGAAGGACAAGGCAACCGGCGAGAAGAAGGAACTGACCGAATGGCACCGCATTTCCTTCTTCGGCAAGCTGGCCGAGATCTGCGGCCAGTATCTGAAAAAGGGCTCGCAGGTTTATGTCGAAGGCAGCATCCGCACCCGTAAATGGACGGACAAGGAAGGCCAGGAGCGCTACACCACAGAAATTCGTGGCGACGAAATGAAGATGCTCGGCTCGCGCCAGGGCATGGGCGCCCCGGCTGGCGGTGGTGGCGGTTACGACAGCGAGCCGACCGATTACGCCCCGGCCCCGGCCAAGAACAAGCCGAAGCCGTCATTTGACGATCTCGGCGACGACATCCCATTCTGAGATATTGCTTGCGTTGCATCCTGTGATGCGGCGCAATTCCCTTTTTGCCCAGAGGTAAATCAGCATGGCCAGTGCCGTCACCTTCAAGATTCTTGAGGACATCGCCCGGGATCTTTCCGGTAATGAAATCACTTTTCCGACCTTCCTCGACATCACCTTCCAGGTGCGTGCCGCCCTGAAGGATCCGAATCTGAACGTCGAACAACTGGCCAAGCTGGTCGGTGCCGAGCCGCTGATGAGCGCCAAGATCATCCGCATGGCCAATTCGGTGGCGATGAACCCGAGCGGTCGCGAAGTCGCCGACGTCAAAAGTGCCATTGTCCGGGTCGGCATGGAGGCCGTGCGCACCGTGTCGTTTGCCGTGGCCATGGAGCAGTTGCTCAAGTCGAAACAGATGCAGCCGTTCGAGGAGATTTCCCATCGGCTGTGGGAGCACACCTCGCACGTTGCGGCGTTGTGCCGCGTACTGGCCCGCAAGCGTCGCATCAACGGTGACGAGGCGATGTTTGCCGGCCTGGTGCATGATCTCGGCGTCTTCTATTTGATGTCACGCGCCGCCAACTTCCCGGAACTGGCGAATGACAAGGTCGAGCTGCATGCCTTGCTGGTCGGCTGGCACGACAATATTGGTCACGCCCTGCTGTCGGCGATGGGCTTGCCGGAATCGGTGCTCGAAGCGGTCCGGGATCACGAAACCGACCGCGAAATCACGGCCATCGATAACCTCTCCAATGTCCTGTTCATCGCCAACAAGATCGCCAACCGGACATCGAGCTGGCGCGACAAGGAACTCGATGGCGACATTGATACCTCGATTCTCGACACGCTGTTCGATGCCGATGCGCTGGCCGAAATCGTCGAGGAGTCGGAAGAGGAAGTGCATTCGCTGAAGGCGGCGCTCGGGGGCTAAGCCCCTGGGCTTGGGGCCAGCTCGGTCAGTCGCGCGCCGAATCAGCGGGGAGCTGGATTGATGAGTCATCACGAGGTGGATTCTTCCGGCAAGCGTTTCGCTGCCCTGGCCCTGGCCGCCCTCGGCGTCGTCTATGGCGACATCGGGACCAGCCCGCTCTATGCGGTGAAGGAAGTCTTCGCCGGCAATCATCCGATTCCGGTCACCGTCAGCAATATTTACGGCAGCCTGTCGCTCTTCTTCTGGGCGCTCATCGTCGTCGTCTCGATCAAGTACGTGAGCTTCATCATGCGCGCCGACAACCGCGGCGAAGGCGGCATCATGGCGCTCATCGCGCTGGCCCTGCACACGGCGCAGAACAAGCCGAAGCAGACTCGGCTGATCATGATTTTCGGCGTCCTCGGGGCGGCGATGTTCTACGGCGACGGCATGGTGACGCCGGCGATATCCGTGCTTTCCGCCGTCGAGGGGCTGGAGGTTATTACCCCGGCCTTCAAGTCCTTCGTCATCCCGATCACGATGATCGTTCTGTTCGTGTTGTTCTTCGTCCAGCGGAGCGGCACGGCCAAGGTTGGCGCTTTTTTCGGGCCGGTCATGATGCTGTGGTTCACCGTCCTGGCGCTGCTCGGGCTGCACAACATCGTCGCGCATCCGGGCATCCTGCTGGCGATCAACCCGGTCTATGGCATCGAATTCCTGCTCGAAAACAAGGCCATGTCGCTGATCGCCATGGGCAACGTCGTGCTTGCCGTGACCGGGGCCGAGGCGCTCTACGCCGACATGGGCCACTTCGGCCGCAAACCGATCTCCCGCGCCTGGTTCGCCTTCGTGCTGCCGGCGCTGGTCCTCAACTATTTTGGTCAGGGCGCCCTGATCCTGGCCGAGCCGGAAGCGGCCAAGAACCCGTTCTTCCTGTCGGCGCCGGAGTGGGCGCTGATTCCGCTCGTTGCACTGGCCACCATGGCGACGGTGATCGCCTCGCAGGCCGTCATTTCCGGTGCCTTTTCGGTGACGCGCCAGGCCATGCAGCTTGGCTTCGTGCCGCGTATGGAGGTGCAGCATACGTCGGACAAGGAGCAAGGCCAGATCTACCTGCCGGCGGTCAACTGGGGCCTGATGGTCGCCGTGATGATCCTCGTCCTCGGTTTCAAATCGTCGAACAATCTGGCTGCGGCCTACGGCATCGCCGTGACCGGCGACATGGTGATCACTTCCATCCTCGCCACCGTGGTCGTCGCCAAGGTCTGGAAATGGGGCTGGGTCAAGGCAGGCCTGCTCTTCGCCTGCTTCCTCGCCGTCGAGCTCGTCTTCCTGGCCGCCAACATCCTCAAGATTCCCGATGGCGGCTGGTTCCCTCTGCTCGCCGGGATGGCCATCTTCATCGTCATGATGACCTGGAAGCGCGGCCGCCAGTTGCTCTCAGCACGCTTGCAAGGCGAACGTCTGGAACTGTCGATGTTCCTCGATTCGCTGGCCTCGTCGATGCCGACCCGCGTCGCCGGCACCTCGGTCTTCCTCAACGCCGACCCCAAGGGCGTGCCGCACGCGCTGCTCCATAACCTGATGCACAACAAGGTCCTGCACGAACGCGTCGTCCTGCTCTCGGTGCAGTTCTTCGATGTCCCTTACGTGCCGGACATCGATCGCGTTGAAGTACACCAGCTCAAGGAAAATTTCTGGAGTGTGGTCATTCACTATGGTTTCATGGACGACCCCAATGTGCCCGGAGCACTCGATCGTTGCGCCGTCTTCGGCCTGGATTTCAGCCCGCTGGAGACGTCCTACTTCATCGGTCGCGAAACGCTGATACCGCGACTTGGCTCGGAAATGGCGTTCTGGCGGGAGAAGATTTTCGTCGCCATGTTCCGCAATGCGGGGTCGGCGACGGCCTTCTTCAAGATTCCGAGTAATCGGGTTGTTGAGCTTGGGACGCAGGTGGTTTTGTAGGCCTCTAATTGGCTGGGGGGGCAGTTCAATCGGCTTGGGTTTCCGCCTTGCTGGCGGGCTTACTTTCTTCTTGCTTCGCCAAGAAAAAGTAAGCAAAAAGAAGGCGACCCTGGGTCGGTGCCGGCTGCGCCGGTTCCCTGCGCTACTCG
>JBAQOL010000034.1:0-135182 GCA_049304775.1 Ferribacterium limneticum | reverse complement strand
ATCCCGATACCGAGATACGCCGCCGCCTGTTCCTTGGACAGACACCGAGCTGCGGGCAAAGGCAGGCCGTTGTCTTCCATGTCAGTTTCCGGAGGCTTTGCGGTAGGCCCTGGCTTGTTCTTCCAGTACCTTGGCCTGGCGTTTGGCTTCCTGTTCCGGGTCGTTGATGGCCGTATTGTACTGGCGACGACGCAAGGCTATTTTGTCTTCCACGTACTGCTCAAAGGGCTGGAGCGATTCATACGCCTTGGTGTCGATGTACTCCACCATTTTTGCCAGCAGTTCGTCCTTGGCTTCATAGAACCGGGAACCGTCAAAGCCATGCTTGGCCGAGTAAGAGAACAGCGCGCTGCAAGCCATCTGCAAGAGCTTGTCATCGTTGGGGCTGCGGGTAGGAGTGAAGCGCTTCCCTAACGGGCCACCATCGCTTTCCCAATCGATAGAAGAAAGCAACAGCCACAGGGGATGAATCGGCCAGCGCGAACGGGTTTTATCGTCAGCGCTGGGAATCGTCAGGCGCAGCCATTCAGTGGTGGCATAGCTCCATAGGCCATTGAGGTGATTAAGTACCTCGTAGAGCTTGGAGAGCCCTTTCTGGGTCAGGACTTCCCGCTTCATCTCGAACTCCAGACGCCAGATCAAACCATTGCCATCCCAACCGGCTTTTTGCCACAGAGGAACGATCCATTCCTTGCCACTAACGATGATTTCCAGCAGCTTGTTGTAGAGCCTGGACGAGATCACGCCACCCAGACCAACCGACCATCCGGAGAACTGGCCCGACACGGCATAGGCGTTGATGGATGCTGCCCGCGTTACCCAGGCATGACGACCCCAACTTTCCATATCAACCGAACTTTGGAAATCGACAAACAGGTCAATCCGGCTGACGTTGGCTGATTCCTTGATTTCCCCCAGCTCGAATAGAACAGCGTAGAGATGTTTCTCTGCTTCGACGGGGCCGACATGGGCCAGATACTTGGCCGATATCTTCACATAAGCCATCGGTGCTTTGTGACCGGGCCGGGAGAGCTGAATTCGGAAAGCCCCGTCTTCGAGGATGTACGGGAAAAGCGAAGCGCCTTTCTCTTTGACTTCGAAGATATGACCACCAAGCGCCAATTGAGCTTTGGCGACGGCTGCCGAGTCGTTCGACTTGGCTAATTCCTTCAGGGCTTTGAGCTGGGCATCGACTTCCTTGGAGAGTTCTCCAGGGTAGGAGAGATACAGGCTATCAACACCCCAACGCAGGGCTTTGAAGTAGTCATTGCAGTTATAGGGTGCTGTGTTACTAGGGGGCGCACCCTGAAAGGCAGGTTCCACCGCTTCACGATCCCCGTCCGCCCGAGCGCTCCGCTGCTCGGTGCGGGCGGGGCTGCGTGAAGTGGCGGTCGATGGCTGGTTGGGTTGCGAACCTAGGTCAGCGCGACCTGATTTGTGCTTCTGAGACATATCCGGTTCCTTTCGGACTTGCCAGGCATGCAATTGCTTCCTGGAACGGATACGAAAGTTATGCTTCAGTAATCGCTTCCTGAATGCACTGAATTACAAACTCAGAGCATTGACGATCCGGCTGTTTTCTGAAACCGCCGGTAATCAACCAAGCGCTTGGTCAGATAATTCGCGTCCTCAATACGACTCTGATAACGGTCGATGCCAATATCGTCACAGAGATCAAGAATCTCAGTGTGTTTTAGCTTATCCAGCCAACCGATTTGCTCAAGAATGCCGAACAGCATGAATAAGGCAGGGTATTGAATCTTCCCTTTAAGATTGGGATTGGCTTCTCGATAGGCCAGAGTTCGCAAGAAATCGATATCGCCTTCGTCTTCAGCTCGCTGTTTTCTGGCGATGAAATACGGGTGGTGCGACAAGATAAAACGATCCACCTGAATTGCTTTACCGAAGGCTTCATCATTGCCCTCTATTGCGCTTTTGACCAATGAGACCAGTGTTGCGCCGTGTGTCATCAATGACAGGATATTGAAGAAATGCGAAAACATGCCTGCAAAGAAGAATGAGCTCGCCTTGATAGCTGCAGCTCTCTCGTCCTCTGGTAGGGATTGGATATGTTTTTCCTGTTTACTCCATTCCTCTTCCGAGTCGGGAAGGGCTAGAGCGGCAAGTAATTCAGATTGCCCTTCATCGCTTCCAAGGTCATTCAGGAAGCTTTCGTTTTCTAGTTGAGTCCAGGAACTGGCTTCTACAGTGAATTCGCGAAACCCTTGTTCTCCCATGAGCCCCAAGAAAATGGCTACCCCTGGCTTGCGTTCGTCATCGTAGAGCTCGACGTAATTAGCGACCTTTTGCCTTATGGTGCCAAATCGACCCGGGAATTTAACCCGCCCACCGTCGGCCTTGAGCTCTTTGTAAAGCTCTCCGTAAAGGGGGAGGCACTGTTTGGCGAAGTCGAGTGCAAAATGTTTGGAAATCACTGATATGACGTTGCGGAATGGACGCAATGAAGCCCTTAACAGACCAATTCTACCGGATTGAGCCAGTCGGTCCGCGTGATGCGGCCGGCGTTGTCACTCTGGTATTGCTCAACTCTCACCTGTTGGGTCGATTCGGGAGAGCTGATTCCCCCCGACATAGCCATACGTATTGATGCCGCCTACGACTTCTTGCCGTCGTTC
This sequence comes from Ferribacterium limneticum, assembly GCA_049304775.1. Classification (GTDB taxonomy): domain Bacteria; phylum Pseudomonadota; class Gammaproteobacteria; order Burkholderiales; family Rhodocyclaceae; genus Azonexus; species Azonexus limneticus_C. The sequence goes on along the minus strand of JBAQOL010000034.1, from coordinate 132,546 downwards.
GGAAAGTCACCACTGCAATACGACGAAATCAAATCTAATACCGCCACACAGCCGTCATTATTGAGGTTGTATTTGTTGCAATACTGCTCGCGCCCAATGGGCGCTGACGGCCCGACCGAGTAGGACAACGATTCCTTGCAGAATTGCTCTCTGCCTTCCTTATTTGCTTGAAGGCAATTCGCGCCAAAACCAACGGCACGTCCATAGCAGGCCGATGATTCGCATTTCGCAATACGGCTGGCAGTTTCGTCTAGGCACTGAGATTGAGTCGGCGTCGGTAACATGCTTGCCACCTCGTGCTTAGCTTCTTCATCGATATTTTGCAGCCAAGCATTAAAGGCTGCCCACAGAATGAGCAACCCTAAGGCCACGACAAGAATAGGTTTCACGGATTTCTGGAGGATTGTCATCGTAGTCATTTCTCGCAGTCGCATGCGGTTTTCTTGCAGAACTGTTTAACGCTGGCTCTACAAGCCTGATCCTTTGCCCAGTTCCCTTTTGCCGCTGCTTTGCATGCGATAAGAGCAGCCGCGACGCAATTTTCTTCACAATTCGCAACGTGGTACGGCAGAACGCCTGCTCCGCACTCGGCTGTTGCACATATATCTGGATCAATGCGATCGTCCGGAACGCAAGCCCCAGGATTTCCATCCATGGGTTTGTAGCCTCGCCGACACAACCCTGTCGGATCAGTGAAGCTCAGCGGGTTCGCTCCGACATAGCCATACGTATTGATGCCGCCTTCAATTCCAGTGGCCACAGGCGGTGCATTGGTACTTCCCACGAATCGCAATATCGATGACGGCACGAGATCGTTTATCCAATACTAAGCCATCGATTCCGGCTAAGGGCGTTGGCGGTAACTGGTCGCTCATCTTCGCGCCACACTTATCGCATCGCCGAGACGACATCAACAGAAACGCCGTAACTCCTAGCCCAAGCGCTAAGCCGATTATTCCGATTGCGGCGACATTCATCCATATGAAACGAACCCCCATGCCATAGCTGGCGGCCAAGGCTAAGAATGCAAGCACTGCCCCCCAATGCAGCACGAGAAGTCGACATGCCGTCGAAAACCTAAATGATGGTGTCTTCATTTGCATCCACACGTTCCAGGGGGCTTAAGCTTGTTAATACCATACTCTGCCCAGCCACCAGCTGAGCCTTCCAGAAACCAGCCAAAGCCCTTCTCCCCGGATGCTGATGCTGGCCCCAATCCTCGGTTAAGCACATAACTGGAAGCACTCCGAGTCGTACTTGTAAGGTATCCCGCAAGGACACGCCCTCCAAGGGATCCGCCGCCTGCGACAGCGGCTAAGCCCCAATCAATCGCCAAGGGGTCATCCGAACAAGGATTACTAAGATTTCCGAGAACTTGTCCTGTGGCGCTGGCTGCAACTCCACCGATTAAAGTCCCGAGTGCTGATGCGGGACTTAGCAGCCCTACCGCTCCACCAGCCGCAGCGCCTTGGAGGGCTGCCTGCCAATCCCCTCCGCTGCTGATATACCCACCGTATCCGCCAGTTACCACCCCAGCAACCCCACCCAGTGCATTAACTACCCAAAGTCCTTGGGGGTCGCCATAGCTCAGCGGGTTGCTATTGGCATAGGCAAAAGTGTTTAGGCCGCCCGCTAACCCAATCGGGTCCGCCGAAATATACCGTCCCAGCCTCGCCGAATAATACCGATTCACGTTATAAAACAGCCCTGACTCCTGATCGTAGTACTGCCCAGGAAACCGCAGATTGAAAGTGAGCTTCGCCCCATCCCCATCGACATCCTCATTCGGCGGCGTCCTGCCGAATGCCTCGCTCTCCCAGCGCCAGAGCACTTGCCCGGCCAGGGTGCGAATCTGGAAGGGGCTGCCCAAGTGATCAGTCTGGACGGTATAGGCCGTCCGGGGGTTGTAGGTGATATAGCCGGTCAGAATGTCACCATTCCAGACATAGGTCGCCTTCGGCTGATTGCCCGGTGTCGTCTCGGCCAGCAGATGCCCGTCGGGCAAGTAATGGTAGAAAATCGTCGTGACGCCTTGCGGTGCAGCCGCCGTCGTTACCTTGCGAGTGCGGTAGTGAAAGGCATCGTAGAAATAAGTGGCGATAAGGGTGTTGTCAGGTTTGCGTAATTCGACGAGATCGCCAAAGTCATCCCAGACATACTTGAACTGCCCGTCGCTCACCAGATAACCGGCCGCATCATGGGTTACGCTGATGCCGTTGACGGTGGCCAGCCGGTTGCTGTTCGGAGTGTAGGTGGCACTGGTGCCAGCCCCATCGAAAATGCGATTGCCGTTGGCGTCGAAGTCGTGATTGCGACTGCCGGCCGGACCGGCTTCAGTATCGATCCGGTCGAGGGGATCGTAGCTGTAGTTGGTCGTACCGCCCGGTGTCGCTTTGCTGATCACATTGCCGTTGGCGTCGTATTCCAGATTGAGATCGGCCGCCTGGCCGCTGCTGGTGGTACTCACCGTATCGAGCTGGCCGGCGCTATCGTAGTTGAGCGTCAGCCAGGTCAGTCCGAGTTGCTGAGCGGCGATCTGGCCGGTGGCGCTGTAGGTGATGCTACTGGCCAGGGTGAGCGTGTTGCCACCCTGGGTGGCGTCGATCTGGTTGGGCTGTCCGCTGGCATCGAGGGTCGGGACGACGACTTCAGCGGTTGGGGTCATGACATCGAGGGGCCGGTTGGCCAGGTTGTAGGCCACGGTAGTGTTGAAAGTCTCGCTACCTTCGCTGCGCGTGATTGTCTGTAGATTGCCCCCGGCATCATAGGCGTAGGTGGTGACGGTGTTGCCGTTACTGACCTGGCAGAGGCGACCAATGCCATAGGTGCAGCCGGGGGCGCTATCCCAGGTCAGGGTCTGTACCTTTCCGTTGCTGGTCGATACCTGAGTGGGCCGGTTCAGCGCATCGTAGGTGGTGCTGACGATCCCCCGGCCATCGTTCAGGGTCTTGAGATTCCCTGCTGTATCGTAGGTTGCCGTGCGCGTGCCGCGGTCGGCGGCGCTTTCAGAAAGGACGTTACCCAGACCATCGACCGTAAAACCAGTGGTGGCGCCATTGGGTGCGGTGACCTGGCTGGTCCGGTCCTGACCGTCATAGAGCCGTTGGGTCAGGCCGTTGAGGGGGTCTTTCTGCGTCTTGGCGCGATCCAGTCCGTCCCAGGTGGTGGTACTCGTCTGGGTCTTGGGGTTGGTGACAGAGGTCGGGTTGCCGTTGGCATCGTAGCCGTAGACGGTTGTCGCATCGACACCGTTGCGGGTTTCGATGAGGTTCTGCAGGCGGCCCAGGGCATCGTAGGCAAAGCGCTGGCTACGGGCGTAGGAGGCATCGGGATTGACCCAGTTGGTCTGGGTGATGTGGCCGGCATTGTCACGCTGGTACTGGATGCTGTCGCCCCGAGTGTTGTTGATGGCCATCAGGCGATGGGCGTCGTCGTACTCGTAGGCTGTGAAGCTGCCGTCCGGGCGAGTCAGTTGGGTAAGTTGACCAACGCCATCGTAGTCGTAGGTAGTGGTGGCGTCAGCGATGCTGCTCGTGTGCAGCCAGCCACGTGGCCAGTAGCTCAGCGTGGTGATGACACCATTGGGGTCGGTGATGGAGAGTGGCCGGCCATTGAGGTCGTAGGCGGTGACTTGGGTGATGTGGCTGAGAGCATTCCTGATGGTGGCGATGTTGCCGCGTTTGCCAGGATCGGGGTCGGCGGCGTCGTAGTAGGTATAAGTAGTGACATCCGCTACGTCGGTGCGCGGGCCATCGGTGGTGAGGACTTGGCCGAAGTGGTTGTAGGTATACGTCCAGATGCGCGGGCTGCCGGTGACCGTGGCAGTGAAACCGGCGCTGCCGGTGAGGTCGGTGGTGGCTTGTTCGGTCTTGGAACAGAGGACGGCGATGGGCTGGGTGCCACCGGAGAGGCCGGGGACGCTGGCTGTCTGCGGGGCGCAGTAGACGCCGTTGTCGCCGTTGTAGGTCCAGGTGGTGCGTTTCTTGGGTTCGGCGAGTTTGGTGGGCTGGCGCCAGTAGGCGTGCCATTGGGTGGAAATGGTGCGGGCCTCGGATTTGCCGGAGGCTTCAATCCGCTGCGTTTCCAAATTCCGGGTGAGGTCGTAGGTATAGCGTGTGTTGTTGCCGTTGAAGTCACTGCGTGTGGCGACATTCCCGTTGCCGTCGTAGGTGAGGACGCTAGCAGCTGCGTTGCAGCCGGAGCCGCCGGGTTGGGACTGCCCTGTGCTGCGGGCAACGCCTAGCACGGCCCGGTAGCTGTAGGTGCGCGAGGCGCCTGAAGGATCATTGACGACGGTATTGCCCACGTTGAAGGTGAGTTCGTAGCTGCCAACACTACCATTGAGGACTTCACCGCTCGCCCGCCCGGTGCTGTCGTAGCGATAGCTGATATAGCGTGCGCTGTTCTCGTCGATGATGCCGGTCAGTGCATTGGGCAAGCTCACGCCGCCGGTCTGGGCCGGTTCGTTGTAGAGGTAGGTGCGGATTTTGGCATCCGGGTAGGTGACCGTGGTGAGGTTGCCGATCGTGTCGTAGCCGTAGGTGATCTGGCCGCCATCAGGCAAGGCGAGCCCGCTCAGCCGATAGTTGCTGTCGTAGATAAGGCTAATCTTGGTGCCGAGGGCATTGTTGATTTCACTGATGCGCCCGGCGGTGTTGCGAACGAGAGTCCAGCTCATCCCTTTGGCGTTCGTGATGCTCAGCAAGCGACCACTGGTGTCATAGCGTTCGACTTCGCTGGTGGAGGCGTCGGTGTAGCGCCAGCCAGTGATCACGCCAGCCTCGATGATGCGGCTGGCGACTTCACCACCGCCGGTACTCGGTCGGAACTGGTCGCCAGTGCGCACCATGTTGAGTGTCCGTCCATCTCCCCGGTAGGCGGTAATCATGTCTGCCGAACTGAGGAAAAGGGAGCGGTCGATGTTGAGTCGCCAGTTCGTCCCGGTCATAACGTTGGCGTTGCCGCCCTGTGCGTTGTAGTGCCGGGAAATTGGCAATCCGCTCAATACACCTGCCAAAACATCGGTTTCGCCCAGGTATTTGTTGCCATTGATGATGGTGATCGGGTTCGGTGTGGCGGGGCATTGGGCACCTAACAACGCTCCATTGGCAATGCACAACCCTGTAGCCGGGTCACGCACCTGCGGAACAAGGCAATCCGGACGGTTACAAGAGGAGCCACTTAATGTCCAATTCTGACCGGCGGAACATTTATATACCGTTCCACAACCACCGTTAATTGGAGCACCGCCCGTTGACGGGCAGTAAGCGTCGCCCGGGAAGCTAAAGTCGATCCAGCCATTGACCTTGCAATTTACGGTATTGCCAACCACTGATGCTAACGAGAAATTAGTTGAACTCTGACTAGCCGCAGCACCGGCGCAGGTTGCAAGCGGCGTATAAAAGTAATTCTGTGCAATTCTCCAACGAATAGATGATGGCTGAGACGACGAGGTAGCCGGTATGGTTTCCGCGTGTGCAAACGCAACAAGGCCGAATAGCGGAGCGCCGACCAGCAAAAAGAGCCAACGCTGAATCCGTTTCATTTCAAACCCTCGATGTGGTGAAGCCTGCTATAACAGCCTAAATTTGGCTTATCTACAAAGTAGCCATGACAAACGAAATCGCAATGCCGCCAAATTGGCTATATGCGCTTGCATTGAGGCAACTGAAATAGGTGGCGACAGCCCATTGGCTTCATCCTACTTCGCGTTAGGTGTCGTCCAGTCCAGCATTAAATGCTATTGGTATTTCAGCGGCATGACAACGGGAACATAAACGATATTCAGTGCGCAGCACCACGAATAGCAGAGCGGCAGGTGCCTTGTGAGTTACCAATCATTGGCGATCATCGATTGTTGACTGCCTCAATGTCTCTTCGTGGTCTGATTTGAGACCGTGACAAAAAAACCGCCTTTCGGCGGTTCTTGGCGAGGATTGGCGAGCCAATCTATTGAATTAATTAGGTTAGTTTTCCAACTGTTAATCCGTAGGTCCCTGGTTCGAGCCCAGGTCGGGGAGCCAGAAAAACACATCAGAAAGCCCAGCCAATTTGGTTGGGCTTTTTGTTTTGTTTTGGCATTTTCAACTCCTCCCTGCGTTTATTGCAATATGGCCTAGTGGCGTGACAAGTGATGATAGCATCATCCACACGGCATCTTCGGGGGTGAGCTTTTTCTTGGCCAAGCGGGTCTATTTCATTGTGGCAAGAAACTTTCTGTATTTTTGATGTCTCTACTTGTTTGAGGGCACGCTGCCATCGATAATCGCCGACCAGACAGCAGCCTCAATCTTTGTGGGCCATCAATGAAACATCCGCCATGCAAAATGAAACACTACGGCAGGAAGTGACACCCGTCGGCCTTGCCGACTTCACGCCACGCATCGATCCCTCGGCAATGGGGTATCAGGAAGGCACGCTACTCGACAAGTACGGGCGGCGGATTTCCTATGTTCGCCTGTCGATTACCGATCGCTGCGATTTCCGCTGCACGTATTGCATGGCCGAGGAAATGACCTTTCTGCCACGGCAGGCGGTGATGAGCCTTGAGGAGTGCTTGCGTGTAGCGTCGGTATTCGTTGGTCTGGGGGTAACTAAGCTGCGGATCACTGGCGGCGAGCCACTGGTGCGCAAGGATGCCATGTGGCTGATTGAGCGCCTCGGCGCCCTGCCCGGCCTGGAAAATCTGGTGCTGACCACCAACGGTTCGCAGCTTGACCGGTTTGCCGCCCCGTTGCGGGCGGCCGGCGTGAAGCGCATCAATATCAGTCTCGACACCTTGAATCCGGAGCGCTTCAGGCAAATTACCCGGATCGGCGATCTGACCAAGGTTCTGCGTGGTATCGAAGCAGCGCGACAGGCCGGATTTCGGCGCACCAAGCTCAATGCCGTGATGATGCGCGGCACCAACGATGACGAATTCGTCGATCTCGTCAGGTTTGCCATCGAAAACGAACTGGATATTTCGTTTATCGAGGAAATGCCGCTGGGCGAAATTCACGGGCGCAGAAATACCTATATTTCGTCCGAGGAAACGCGGGAAATGCTGTCGCGCCATTTTGAGCTGATTCCATCGACGGAGGATTCCGGCGGACCGGCGCGTTATTGGCGCATTCCAGGCAGCGAATCACGCGTTGGATTCATTTCGCCGCACAGCCACAATTTCTGCGACAGCTGCAACCGGGTCCGGATTACCGCCAAGGGCGAACTCTACCCATGTCTCGGCCAGAATGATGCGGCCAATCTGCTGCCGACTTTACGGGCCGGAAATGATGATACGGCCCTGCGCCAGGCCATCATCGACAGCATGGGCATCAAGCCCTACGGGCACGACTTTACCAAACAGATGGATGCACCCCAAGTCGTCCGCTTCATGTCGATGACCGGCGGCTGATTTCGATTTTGGCCGTTTTTTCCGGTTGACCGTGGAATTTACGGATAAACCTTACAGAAACCGATGGCGTTGATCGGCGTCGTAAATTGGCCGAGCAAGGTAAAGAAAAGCGACAACAAAAGTAAAAAGGCGACCCAACGGGCCGCCTTTTTGTGCTGTCCGACCCAGTTGCGACAGGGTTGGCAGAAACTCACGCTACATCCTTACAGACCGCGCACCGCGCGCTTGCGCTCGATTTCGGTCAGGTAACGTTTGCGCAGACGAATCGACTTCGGCGTCAGTTCGACCAGTTCGTCTTCTTCGATGAACTCGACGGCAGCTTCCAGACTGAGCTGGACGGCCGGCACCAGGCGAACCGCTTCGTCGGTACCGGAGGCACGAACGTTGGTCAGTTGCTTGCCCTTGATCGGGTTGACCACGAGGTCGTTTTCACGGCTGTGGATACCGATGATCATGCCTTCGTACAGCTTGTCGCCCGGCACCACGAACATGCGGCCGCGATCCTGCAGCTTCCACAGCGCGTAGGCGACGGCTTCGCCGTTATCTTGGGAGATCAGCACGCCGTTGCGACGCTCGGCAACTGTACCGTCCTTGACCGGAGCGTATTCGTCGAAAACGTGGCTCATCAGGCCGTTGCCGCGGGTCAGGTTCATGAATTCGCCCTGGAAACCGATCAGGCCACGGGCCGGGATGCGGTATTCGATACGGACGCGACCGCGACCGTCCGGCACCATATCCTGCAGGTCGCCGCGGCGCATGCCAAGGCTTTCCATGACGCCGCCCTGGGTGTCTTCTTCGACGTCAACCGTCAGCAGTTCATACGGCTCGCACTCGACGCCGTTGATCGTCTTCTTGACGACGCGCGGACGACCGACGGCCAGTTCATAGCCTTCGCGACGCATGTTTTCGAGCAGGATGCCGAGGTGCAGTTCGCCACGGCCAGCCACGTCGAAGACATCGCCGTTACCGGTGTCATGCACGCGCAGCGCCATGTTGGTCAGCAATTCTTTGTGCAGGCGATCGCGGATCTGGCGACTGGTGACGAACTTGCCTTCAGTACCGGCCAGCGGGCTGGTATTGACCATGAATTGCATGGACAGCGTCGGCTCGTCGATCTTGAGCAGCGGCAGCGATTCCGGTTGTTCCGGATCAGTCACGGTACAACCCAGAACCAGATCTTCGATACCGGTGATCTGGACGATGTCGCCAGCGTGGCCTTCTTCGAGTTCGATCTTGTTCAGGCCCTTGTAGCCGAAAACCTGGCCAATCTTGGCCTTGATCGGGGTGCGCTCGTGTTCGGCCGCTTCTTCTTCGGTGCCGAACATGACCAGCACGTTCTGACCGGTCTTGACCTTGCCACGATTGATCTTGCCGACGCCGATGCGACCGACGTAGGACGAATAATCAAGGGCGGTAATCTGCAGTTGCAGCGGGGCTTCGATGTCGGTATCCGGCGCCGGCACGTGACGCAGAATCGTGTCGAACAGCGGAATCATGTTTTCGCGCGGCTGATCGAGTTCCATGGCCGCCCAACCATTGAGGCCGGAAGCGTAAACAATCGGGAAATCCAATTGTTCGTCGGTCGCGCCGAGCTTGTCGAACAGGTCGAAGGTCAGATTGACGGCTTGGTCAGGATCGGCGCCATCCCGGTCAACCTTGTTGACCAGCACGATCGGGCGCAGGCCGAGGGCCAGTGCCTTCTTGGTGACGAAACGGGTCTGCGGCATCGGGCCTTCGGCTGCATCGACCAGCAGGACCACGCCATCGACCATGCCGAGCACGCGCTCGACTTCACCACCGAAGTCCGCGTGTCCCGGCGTATCGACGATGTTGATGTGCACACCCTGGTATTCGACCGCAGTGTTCTTGGAAAGAATCGTGATGCCACGCTCTTTTTCCAGGTCGTTGGAGTCCATGACGCACTCGACCAGTTGTTGGTGAGCAGCGAAGGTGCCGGACTGGCGGAGCAGTTGGTCGACCAGGGTGGTTTTACCGTGGTCAACGTGCGCGATGATGGCGATGTTGCGGATCGGACGAGCGGACATGGGAAGGCCTGAAAAATCAAAGGCGTGATTCTATCACCGATGGTGCGCCGCAACATCCCCGGGCGAGCTTTTATCCTTCTTTATTGCGCATAAAGTCGGCAGTGCTAAAGAAATTGGTCAGCAGCACCTTGCGCACGTCCTCGCTCAGACCGACATCTTCCATCGCCAGCACCATGCAGGCGACCCACTGATCACGCTCCTTGGTGCCGATGGCAAAGGGCATGTGACGGGCGCGCAGCTTCGGATGGCCGAATTTCTCGACGAAAAGATCCGGACCGCCGAACCAGCCGGAAAGGAACATGAAGAGTTTGTCCCGGGAACCCGAAAGATCGGCCGGATGCATGGCCCGCAGTTCCGCAAAATGGGATGTCGTGTCCATCAATTCGTAAAACCGCGCGGTCAGCTTGGCAACGGTGGCTTCGCCACCGATTTTTTCGTAGGTCGTGGGCGTCTTGGCCTGGTCGGTCATGAATCAACTTTCAGGGAATCGTGGGAAATCCGGCAAGTGTAACGGAGGCTGCGACGATTGCCGAGCACACGCCCCCTGATCAAGAGGAGGCACCTACGCTTTCGGCGTGCAGGATGCCGCCCCGCCCATTTTCCGACTTGCTGCGGTACATGGCCTTGTCGACCGACGCGATGACAGACTGCAGATCGCGGCCATGTTCGGGATAGTTGCCGACACCAATCGAAACATTGAAGTCGATGGCGTTTTGTCTGGCCCAGTCATTGATTTCCTGCCGCACCCGCTGCGCCACTAGTTCACCGCCCTGACGCGAGGTTCTGGGCAGAACAAGCAGGAACTCGTCGCCACCGTAGCGCGCCACCAGATCGATATCGCGGACGCTATCGAGGATGCGCTCGGCGACGGCAACCAGCACCTTGTCGCCGACGTGATGGCCGTGCGTATCGTTCACGCTCTTGAAACCATCGAGATCGGCAAAGAGCACGACGATTTCGCCGCCATGCGCCGCTGGCGACTGGAAAAGCTGCGAGGCCCGCTCAATCAGCGCCCGCCGGTTGAGCATGCCGGTCAGCGCATCGACATTTCTCTCGTGCGACAGCTTCTGGCGAGCCCGTTCGATCTTGGCTGTCAGCGAATATGAATAGAGAACGACGATGGCAAAAAACACCAGGAAGAAAATGGCACTGACCGAAAAGATAGCCAGGTAGTCGGGCAAACGCAGCCAGACAATCAGAATCGAGGCCCCCAGGCTGCCGATCACGGCTTCGCCAAAAAGCCGGAGACCGTAACGCATGCCGTTGCCGAGAATGACCATGAGAAAAACGAGAAAGCCCGGTGAGCTGAGCGTGGCGTCGGCCAAGGCGGCGAAAGTAGCCGCGCCGATATCCACCCACATGGTCAGTCGCTGCCGCCACGGAGCGTGCGGCACACGCGTTGCATGCCACATGAAAAACAGAATCTCGATGCCATAAACTGTCATCACCAGATTGACGAGTGGCAGGCTTGCCCATGCTCGAACCTGGGCGTCGCCGCCAAAGTTGAAATACATCAGGGCCAATACGCAGAACAGCAAACGCGTCCAGTACTGCCCTCTCTGGTCTTCCCATGACAGACGATGCGGCGCCCCATCAAGCAGGTGGAGATCGAGATGCCGGGCGAAACCGGGCCGTCGATCGGTCACCCGTCGACCGTGGCACCCGCCCCGCTCGTGGTCTCGTCCTCTGTGCATGTCTCTATTCCGCCATCCTGGCATTATGCCGCCCCGATTTTCGAAAACCGTGCACAGACGAATATCAGACCTGGCAAAACGCTTTCGAAGCCACGGAAAATACGGCGATTTTTTAGAGTATCGCCACTTCCCGCAGCCCCGTCAAACCCACAATGAATACTATTTTTTCCTCGGACCTTGTTGCCGCTGCACACCGGGACGGGGTACGGGCCCGGTCCGCCGGATATTCCCGGCCGGTACGGCCGCGGTGCCGCCCGTGCCCGCCGGCTGCCATGCCGGAATCAATTGCTTCTTGCCGTTGCCGATGAGGTCGGCCCGCCCCATTTCCTTGAGAGCTTCGCGCAACAATGGCCAGTTGGCCGGGTCGTGGTAGCGCAGGAAGGCCTTGTGCAGCTTGCGCTGGCGGCCGTTGCGCACGGTGCCGACGTGCTCGCTGCTGCGCGTGACCTTGCGCAGCGGATTGCGCTCGCTGTGGTACATCGTCGTCGCCATCGCCATCGGCGTCGGGATGAAGGTTTGTACCTGATCGAGGCGGAAATTGTTCTTTTTGAGCCACAGCGCCAGGTTGAGCATGTCCTCGTCTTCAGTCCCCGGGTGGGCGGCGATGAAGTACGGAATCAGGTACTGCTCCTTGCCGGCCTCGCGCGAGAAGCGGTCGAACAGCTGCTTGAAGCGGTCGTAGGAGCCGATACCCGGCTTCATCATCTTGGACAGCGGTCGTTCTTCGGTGTGTTCCGGGGCAATTTTCAGATAGCCGCCAACGTGATGGGTGACCAGTTCCTTGATGTATTCCGGTGAGCGCACGGCGAGGTCGTAGCGCAGGCCGGAACCAATCAGCACTTTTTTGACGCCTTTCAGCGAACGCGCCTTGCGATACAGCGAAATCAGCTTGCTGTGATCGGTGTTCATGTTCTCGCAGATGTCCGGATAGACGCAGGACAGCCGACGGCAAGCCGACTCGATCTTCTCGTCCTTGCACTTGAGGTGGAACATGTTGGCGGTCGGCCCGCCGAGGTCGGAGACGATGCCGGTGAAGCCCGGCGTCTTGTCGCGCATTTCCTCGATTTCGCGGATCACCGAGTCTTCGGAACGGCTCTGGATGATGCGGCCTTCGTGTTCGGTGATCGAGCAGAAGGTACAGCCGCCGAAACAGCCGCGCATGATGTTGACCGAGAAACGGATCATTTCCCAGGCCGGAATTTTGGCCTCGCCGTAGCTCGGGTGCGGCCGACGGGCGTAAGGCAACTCGTACACCTGATCGAGCTCTTCGGTAGTCAGCGGGATCGGTGGCGGATTGAGCCAGACATCGCGTTCGCCGTGACCCTGAACCAGCGCCCGGGCGTTGCCGGGGTTGGATTCGAGGTGAAAGGTACGCGAGGCGTGGGCGTAGAGCACCGGGTCGTCCTTGACCTGCTCGTAGGAAGGCAGGCGAATGGCGGTATGGGCGCGCCGGTCCTGGCGGGCCGCCAGCCGCTCGGTGCGCGAGACGATGCGGATTGGCTGGCCGACGTTTTGCGAGCCCGCTTGTGCGTCCATTCCCACGGTCGACCGGATATTTTGGCCATTTTTGGAATCGCCTTCCATGGCGTACGGGTCGGTGTGCTTGACCAGCGGCCCCGGTGTATCGACCGAGGACGAATCGACAGCTTCCCACTCCCCGGACGGCAGCCAGCCGCGCGGCACCATGAAAGCCGTGCCGCGCAGATCGCGGATTTCGCCGATTTTCTCGCCCTTGGCCAGACGATGGGCCAGTTCGACGATCGCCCGCTCGGCATTGCCAAAGACGAGCATGTCGGCCTTGGAGTCGGGCAGCACCGAACGGCGGACCTTGTCCGACCAGTAATCGTAATGTGCAATGCGGCGCAGACTGGCCTCGATCGAACCGACAATGACGTTACACCCCGGGAAAGCCTCGCGGCAACGCTGGGCATAGACCGTCACGGCGTGATCCGGCCGCTTGTTCGGCTCGCCGTTGGGCGTGTAGGCATCATCGGAGCGAATCTTGCGGTCGGCCGTGTAGCGATTGACCATCGAATCCATGTTGCCGGCCGTAACGCCGAAGAAAAGGTTCGGTTTTCCCAGTTTCTTGAAGTCTGCCGCCGAATTCCAGTCCGGCTGGCAAAGAATGCCGACGCGGAAGCCCTGCGCTTCGAGCAAACGCCCGATCAAGGCCATGCCAAAGCTCGGATGGTCGATGTAGGCGTCGCCGGTAACGAGAATGATGTCGCACGAATCCCAGCCCAAAGAATCCATCTCGGCGCGCGACATGGGCAGGAAGGGGGCGGGGCCGAAGCGGTGTGCCCAGAATTTGCGATAAGCGAAGAGCGGGCGGGTGTTTTGCTGATTTGAATCCATGCAATATTTTACCTGAGAGCGCCTAGGGGCATGGCATACTTGCCCTTTGTCCAAGAGCCCAACCCCTACGCGATGATGAATCTTCCCACCCGCGAACAGGCCGGTGTCCTGATCGTTTCCGTCAGCGGACGCATAGACCACACAGCGAGCGAAGAGTTCACAAAAGCGCTCGATCCCCTGCTCGATCGTTGCGCCCAGGGCCACCCTTCCGTCCTCCTCGACTTTTCCGGGGTCGATTACATCAGCAGCGCCGGCCTGCGCGTCCTCATGATGGCCTCGCGTCGCGCCAAGGCGCAAAAAGGCGTCTTCGCCATCGCCGCCCTGCAGCCTCTGGTTCAGGAAGTCTTTGCCATCAGCCGCTTTAACCTGATCGTGCCGTGCTATGTGAACGTCGAAACCGCCTGCAAGGTACTCGGCTCATGAATCAGGTCGTATTTTGGGGAACCCGCGGTTCGCTGCCGGTTTCCCTCTCGCACCGCGACATCCGGGAAAAAATCGTCGCCGCCCTAACCGCCGCCAACGGCAAGACCTTCAAGACCCGCACGGCGCTCGACGAATTCGTCGACAAGCTGCCCTTTTCGGTAGCCGGCACCTTTGGCGGCAATTCGTCGTGCGTCGAGATCGTTGGCGACAGCAACGATCATTTCATCTGCGACATGGGCAGCGGCGCCCGGCCGCTCGGTCAGGCAAAGATCGCCCGCTTCGGTGTGCCCAATCCGCAGACTTACCATATCTTTATTTCCCATCTGCACTGGGATCACCTCATGGGCTTCCCGTATTTTGCGCCCATGTACATTCCCGGCAACCGTATCGTCGTCCATGGTTGCCATCCCGATCTCGAGCAAGCCGTCCGCCTGCAGATGCAGTCGCCCAACTTCCCCGTCGATTACTCGATGGCCGGGGCGAAGATCGAATTCGACGTCATGACGCCGAATCAGCCGCGTTATATCTCGGGCATCAATGTGACGCCCAAGCGCCAGATGCATGCCGGCGACTCCTACGGCTATCGCTTTGAAAGCCTCGATAAAACGGTCGTCTATTCGACCGACTCCGAGCACAAGCTGGAAAATCCCGACGAACACGCCGAATTCAGCCAGTTCTTCCGCAAGGCCGACCTCGTCATTTTCGACGCCATGTACTCGCTGGCCGAGGCCGTATCGGTCAAGGCCGACTGGGGACATTCGAGCAACATCGTTGGCGTCGAGCTCTGCCAGGCGGCGGACGTCAAGCGGCTGGCGCTGTTTCACCACGAACCGGTCCATGACGACAAGCAGCTCTCCCGTCTGGTCGCCGAAACGCGGCGGCTCGAGCAGATCACCCGGGGCAGCCGGGCGCCGCTCGAGATCATTTCCGCCTACGACGGCCTGACTATCGACCTGTGAGGCATCCGGCCGGACTGCTCCTCGCGGCGATCCAGGCCGGACGTGGTCGGGCCCTTCCCCTGCTGTTGCTGACGGTTGGCGCACTGGTTCTGAACGGCATTGAGCGCACGCCGCTACTCAACGTCCGCGAAGCCTTGTTCGACCAGTATCAGCGTCAGATGCCACGAGCGCGAGTCAACGAGCCGGTCATCGTCGTCGGCATCGACAGTCAAAGCCTGGTAAAACACGGCCAGTGGCCGTGGTCACGCGACCTGGTGGCCCAACTGGTACGCAAAGTTCACGCCGGCAAGCCGCTGGCGCTGGGCATCGACATCGTTTTTGCCGAGCGCGACCGATATAGCCCCGAAATCCTGTCGGCCCGATTCTCCGACCTGCCCCTGGATGCGCTGGCCGCACTGCCCGATCCCGACCGGGAACTGGCCAGCGCTTTGAGCGGCCATCCGACCGCCCTCGCCGTCGTCGGCCTAGGCAAGGCCCTGCCCGGCTCGACACAACCGGCCCGCCCGTTGCCGGAGTTCAACCCGGGCGCCGGTCTCGAACAGCATCTGCCTCAATACGCCGGGGCGCTGGCCAGCCGCCCGCTCATCGAAAAGTCGGCTGCCGGCGAAGGCCTGATCAATGCCAGCCCGGGCCTGCTGCAAGCGAACAGCGAGCGCGGCGTACTGCGCCAGGTGCCGACCGTCGGCAGCATCAACCAGCTGCCCTTCCTTTCGCTGCCGCTCGAAATGGTCCGTCTGGCGCTTGGTGGCGGCGCCGTTGTTCCCGAAAGCGGGCCACAGGGCATGACGGCGATCCGCATCGGCGACTATCGGCTACCCACCCAGGCCAATGGCGAAGTACTGCTCCATTTCGGGCGCGCCAGCTCCAACTACTACCTGTCGGCCGCCGATGTGCTGGCCGGCGTGCATCCCCCGCACATTTTCGACGACCGTTTCGTCATCATCGGTTTCAACAGCACCGGGCTGCAGGACCGCATCATCACGCCGCTCGGCGAAAGTCTGCCCGGCATCGATATCCACGCCCAGGTCATCGAAAGCCTGCTCAGCGGCCAGGCCTTGCAGCGCCCGGTCTGGATGTCGCATCTGGAAACAGCCACGCTGCTGCTTGGCGGCCTGCTGCTCATGGCGACGATTCCGGTGCTCCGGCCACGCTTCGCTGTGATCAGCTTTACCGCCCTGGGCCTGCTGCTGATCGCCAGCGGCTACCTTGCCTTTTTCGGCGGACGCTGGTTGTTCGATGGCGTCTCGCAGGTGCTGCTGCTCGCCCCGGCGTTCATCCTGCTGCTCGGCAATACGCTGGTTGTCGCCGACGGCCGGCGGCGCGATGCCGAATTGCAACTGCAACGCAGCCGCGAAGATGCAGCCCGGGTAGCCGGTGAACTCGACGCCGCCCGGCGCATCCAGATGGGGCTGTTGCCGGACCCGGCGACGGTCTTCCCCGCTGAACGACGATTTTCCATCGCCGCCCTCCTTGAACCGGCCGCAGCTGTAGGTGGCGATTATTACGACTGTTTCATGCTCGACGACCAGCGGCTCTGCGTGGCAATCGGCGATGTTTCCGGCAAGGGTGTGCCGGCGAGTTTGTTCATGGCCATCTCGAAAACGCTGACCGGTGTCCTGACGCGGCGCCAGGCCGACCTTGGCCTGGCCGTCCGCGAACTGGAATGTGAGTTGAATCGCGAAAATGGCGAGTATCTGTTCGTTACAGCCTTCATCGCCGTGCTCGATCTGACTTCAGGCGACATGGAATACGTTTGCGCCGGCCACGACGCGCCCATCCTGCAGCGCGCCGGCCAGCTGTCGCGGGTCGATACCTCCGTCATCGCCGGCCCGCCACTTTGTGCCGCTGGCGACTACCCCTATCTTGCCGGTCTCATGCAATTGCTGCCGGGCGACCGGATTTGCCTGTTTACCGATGGCGTTACCGAGGCCAGCAATGGCCTGGAGATGTTTGGCCTGGGGCGTTTGCAGTCGGCAATCGAGGATTGCGCCGAGGCCGAACTGCGAATCACCGCGACGACGCTACGCGATGCCGTGCGCCGTTTCGAAGCCGGTCAGCCACCAGCAGACGATCTGACCTTGCTGCTCATGCAGTGGCACGGTCTGGCAGCTAGCGAACGCTGATTTCAACACGCCGGTTTTTCGGCTCGTCGACTTCGTCGTCAGTCGGCACCAGCGGGTCGCGTTCACCGCGACCGACCGCTTCCAGCTTGTCGGCAGCAACGCCAGATTCAATCAGCAAGTCACGCAGGCCTTCAGCTCGTGTCTTTGACAGCCGATCGTTGAGTTCGACGCTGCCCACGCGGTCGGTATGGCCGATGACCATGACTTCGGAGGCCGGACGCTCGGCGATTTCCTTGCGGATATTGGCCAGCGCCGCCTGCGACTCTGCCGTCAAAACATTGCCGCCGGCTTCGAAATACAGCACGTAGCTATTCGGCCGTGGCGGTTGCGCGCCCAGCGCCTGCCCGAAGCGCTCCGTGACCTCTTCTGCTGATGACTGGTAGGTGCTGTTGGCCCCCACGCTCCGCTTGGTCGCTGCATAGGGTTTGTCGAGCACGATCTCGCCGCCGGTATCGCGGACAACAACGGCGCTGGGCCGACCATCGGCCGACGGGAGCAGGACGACGCGCTCGCTGGCACAACCGGCCAAGGTCAGCAGCACCACCAACATGAGGGAAATAGTCGGCTTATTCATCGCGATCACCTTCGACTTCAATGACGAACTCGGTACCGCGCACGCCAAGAACCGAGGTCGGCGTGTGGAAATCAACCGATTCCGGCGTCCGCTTGGCGATCTTCCCCGAGGCCACGGACAGCGTTCCCTTGCGGATGCGGATCGACATGTTGCCGTCCTGCGTCGCGTTGTCGAAAGCGAACTTGTCGATGACGATCAGTGAATTCGGCCCGGCTGAGAGCAGCGTGTTGTCGCGCAGCGTGACCCCGACCGAACCATCGGCGCCGGTCCGCACGCGGTCAGCGACTTCGATCAGGGTACCAACCGAAACCGGCAGTTTCTTGCCGTCGCGTTCGACGCTGACCTGCCCCTTGGCAACCTTGACCATGCCGGCCGGGTCGGCAGCCTGGGCGGGCGAGCCGGACAACAGGGCGAGCAGCGCACAAAGCGCAGCCCAATGTGCTTTAATCATGGCGAAAACCTTGATGATTCAATGACTGCATATTTTACGGACATTTCCGTTAGCGCGCGCTACGCCGAGCTTCCCGGGCTAATTGCCCGCGTCGCAGAACAGGCGGCCGGCCTAGGCCTTGCCGCCGACGATTCGTTGCGCCTGCAACTGGTCGTCGAAGAGCTGTTCACCAACACGATTGCCCACGGCCACCACGGTGACAGCGAACACAAGGTCAGTCTCGCCCTGGGTCGCAACGACGGCATCCTGACCCTGCGCTACGAAGACGATGCGCCGCCTTTCGACCATTCCGAATTTGGCCAAAATTTCCGGTTGACCGTGGAAGTCGGCGGCCAGGGGCTTGGTCTGATCCACGGCATGAGCAAGGCCATCCGCTACCAGCGGCTGGGCCAGCACAACATCACCGAAATCGAGTTTTAGGCGCCATTGCGCAATGCCAGCAAGGGCGGCGTGGCGATCAACTGGCGAATCGCCAGCCAGCCAATGACTACCGCCAGCAAGCCACCGCCGACAGTCGATAGCGCCGGCAACCAGAGACCGAACGACAAATCGAGCTGAAACGCCTGCTGGCCGACAATGCGCCCGAGCAACATGGCACCGATGGCCGCCATCAACCCGGCGACGCTACCGATGACGCCCAGCTCGACCAGCATGGCCTGGCGCAGTTGCGCCCGTTGGGCACCGAGCGAGCGCATCACGGCCAGTTCGTAGCGACGCTCGTCGAAGCTGGTCAGCAAGGCCGAATAGAGAACGATGCCGCCGGCCAGCAAGGCAAAAACGAAAACGAACTGCACGGCGCCAGCCACCTGGCCGATGACAGCCTGCAACTGGCGCAGGATCGCGCCGACGTCGATCATGGTCAGGCCGGGAAACCGCCGGACCAGCTCGGACGCAGCATCGGCCCGCTCGGCCGGCAAATGGAAACTGGTGATGTAACTGGCCGGCGCGTCTTCAATGACGCCGGGCGGCGTCAGGACGAAGAAATTGACGCGCATCGAATCCCAGGACAGCTTGCGCAGGTTGCTCGTCTTCACGCGCTTTTCTACGCCGGCAACCATGAACACCAGCTCGTCGCCGAGCTGTATGCCCAGCGTCTTGGCCAGCCCTTCCTCAACTGAAGCCAGCCCCTGCCCGCTGTCTTCCGGCGCGAACCAGCGGCCCGCCGTAACCCGGTTGCCGGCCGGCAGATCGCTGCGCCACGACAGGTTGAATTCGCGTTCGATCAGACGCTGGGCGCGTTCATCCTCCGGAAAGCTGGCCGGGCTGACTTCCCTGCCGGCAATCCTGACCAGGCGGGCGCGAATCATCGGCAGCAACTCAGCCTCGACGCCGCTGGTGCGCAGCATCTCGGTCACCGGCTGACGCTGATCGGGCTGGATATTGATGACGAAACGGTTGGGCGCGTCGGCCGGCACGGATTGTTGCCAGGCATCGAGCAACTCGGCCCGAATCACCGTCAGCAACAGCATGGCCATCAAGCCAATGGCCAGCGCGACGATCTGCACGGCGCTCGACGACGCGTGGCGGGTCAGGCTGGCCAGTCCCTGCCGCCAGCCGAACCCGGCCCCGCCACGCAGGCGGGCGATGGCGGCAATGATCAGCCTGGCGACGACCCAGAAGCTGCCGAGGGCGACGACGAAGCCGCCGACCGCATAGGCGCCGAGCCGGATATCGCCGGCCACCCCGATGATCAGCCCGGCAAGCAGGGCCAGCCCAAGGGCGTAGCCGCTAAGCGATGAAGCCTGCGGCGGCCCGAGTTCGCGGCGCATGACACGCAGGGTCGGCACGCTGGCCAGTTGCATGAGCGGCGGGAAAGCGAAGCCGAAGAGCAAGACGCCAGCAACGCCGAGCCCACCGACCAGCGGCAACCAGCCCGGCACCGGCAATTCGAGCACAAGCAAGGCGGACAGCCAGTGGATCAGCACGAAATGGGCGGCATAGCCGACGATGCTGCCGACGACGGCAGCGAGCAAGGCCAGCCACAGGAACAGCCAGCCATGCAGGCGAAGCAGGCCGCCCTGCGTCATGCCCAGGCAGCGCATGACGGCGCAGGCATCGAGATGGCGCTGCATGTAACGGCGCGCCGCCATGGCCGCAGCGACGGCGGCCAGTACCACGGTCAACACCGTTGAAAGGCCTAAAAAGCGCTCGGCTCTGTCCAGCGCGCCACGAATTTCCGGCCGGGCATTGCGCGTGTCTTCGAGCCGTTCGCCGCGGTCCAGACGTTGCGTCAGCCAGGTTTGAAAATCAGCTACAGCTTTCGCCTCACCGGCCGCCAGCAAGCTGTAGCGAATGCGCGCCCCGGGCTGGATCAGGCCGGTCGCCGGAATATCGTCGACATGCATCATGAGCCGTGGCGCCAGGCTGAAAAAATTGACGCCCCGATCCGGCTCGCGGGTCAGGATGGCAGCGACCTGCAGTGTTTGTGCGCCGACCGTCACCGATCCACCCGGCGCAACCTGCAGCGCCGCCGACAGTCGTTCGTCGAGCCAGACCGAGCCCGTTGCCGGGCCACCTTCGGCGGGTGCGCCGGCCTGGTCCTCATCTGTACTTATTTCCACTCGCCCGCGCAGCGGATAACCCGGGCTGACCGCCTTGATGTCGGCCAGTTGCGCCTGTTCGGGGCCAATGACCATGCTCGGGAAAATCAGCGTTTCGGCCAGCTTGAGGCCGCGCTGGCGGGCTTCGGCGGCATAGGCTTCCGGCAAGGCATGGTCGGCGATGAGGATGAGGTCACCGCCCATCATTTGTTGCGCCTCGCGTTCCAGCGCCAGCCGGACCCGGTCGGCAAAGAAGCCGACGGCGGTGACGGCAGCGACGGCGATGGCCAGTGCCGCGAAGAGCAAGCGCAGTTCGCCAGAGCGTAATTCGCGGCCGAGGGTGCGCCAGGCGTGTCCGGCAATCACTGGGGAACCGACCAGCGGGCGCGGAACTCCGCCGGCGCCACGGCTTTTCCGTGCAGATGGCCCTGCAGTTGTTCGCAGCCGAGCGCGGCCAGGAATTCGGATTGCTCGATCGTCTCGACGCCCTCGGCGATCACCTCGAAATCGAGGCTGCGCGCCAGCTCCATGACCGTCCTGATGATCGCCTCGTCGCCCGAGTTTTTGCCGATGCCGTCGATGAAGGATTTGTCGATTTTCAATTGCTGGACCGGCAGCATTTTCAGATAACTCAGCGACGAATAACCCGTCCCGAAATCGTCGAGTGACAGACTGATGCCGAGATCGCGCAGGCGTTCGAGCAGGTCGAAGGCATCGCCGACGGCCATGACGACCGATTCGGTCAGCTCAAGCTTGAGGCTGGCCGCATCCATGCCGGTTTCGTCGAGGATAGTGCTGAGGACTTCGATGAATTCGGGGCGCTCGAGTTGCTTGGCGGACAGATTGACCGACACCTGTGGCAGGTCGAAACCGCTGGCGCGCCATTGCATGACCTGCCGGCAGGTTTCGCGCAGCACCCAGTTGCCGAGCCCGATGATCAGGCCGGAATCCTCGGCCAGCGGAATGAAGCGCATCGGCATGACCAGGCCAAGCTCCGGGCTATACCAGCGAACCAGCGCTTCGGCACCGACCAGACGGCCACTCTTAGTTTCGATCTGGGGCTGCAGGTGCACCCTCAGTTCGCCACCGTCGAGCGCCCGGCGCAGCAGGTTTTCCATGCGGATGCGTTCCTGGGCATCGCGCGTCATTTCCGGGGTGTAAAAGTGGAAATTGCCGCGCCCCAGCGCCTTGGCGCGATACATCGCCGTATCGGCGTTGCGCATGAGCTCGAGCACGCTGTCGCCATCGCCGGGGGCAAGGCAGATACCGACCGATGCACTCAGGAAAAGCTCGTGGTCGTCCAGTTTGAACGGGAACTCGAAGGCGCCGATGATCTCGCCGGCGAGGATTTCGACGTCGCCTTCGCTGCGCACGCCTTCCATGAGGCAGATGAACTCGTCGCCGCCAAGCCGGGCCAGCATGTCGATCAACCGGACATGCTCGGACAGCCGCGCCGCGACCGCAATCAGCAATTCGTCGCCGACGCCGTGGCCGAGCGAATCGTTGACCTGCTTGAACTGGTCGAGATCGATGAACAGGACGGCCAGCCGTTCGTTGCGCCGGGCCGATTCGCGCAGGCTTTCTTCGAGCCGTTCGATGAAGCTGCGGCGGTTGGACAGCCCGGTCAACGGGTCGTGGTAGGCGAGATAGTTGAGTTTGCTCTGCGCCTGCCGGCGCTCCACGATTTCGCCTTCGAGCTGGGTATTGGTTCGCTTGAGTTCGTCGGTACGGGCTGCGACCTGGATTTCCAGCGTATCGCGGGCCGCCGCTATGCGTCCTTCCTGATCCTCCAGGATGCCCTGGGCGCGGCGGACGACGAGAAACTGCATGAAGTAGAGCGCAGCAAAAACGAGGGCCACGCCGCCGGTGACCAGCCACATGTTGCGCTGCAACTGGGCAACGAAGGGGGTGACGTTCTGGTACAGCTCGAAAACGCCCTCGATCGAATTGTCCTTGGCGCGGATGGGGATGTAGCTGGCCAGAATATCGACCTCGGCCAGCGTCCCTTCAAAACTGTCGATGCTGTCCCGATGGGTCAGGTTGCTGGTAATCGTCCCGCTGATTGCCGAGCGAAAACCGGGATTGCTCAGGCGGCTCTCGCCGATTTGCCCGGCGTCGCTTGAAAAAACCGTGTTGCCGAGGCGGTTGTAGATCTTGATCTTGACAATGGCGGTATCGTGCATCAGGCCGAGAACGCTGACTTGGAGCCGACGGGCCTCGTCCGACTGGCGGAGAAATTCAAGCTCCCGGCCGACCGAATCGCTCATCAACGTATCAAGCGAATTACGCAGGGCGTTCTGGAAAACCTGCGCCATGGCCAGATTGCGTCCTTCGGCCAGATCCTGCATTTGCTGCAGCGACAGCTTCTGGTAAAGCGGCCCGAGAACCCCGGCCGCCAGCACGATAAGAATGAAACTGACCGTCGAAAAGTAGCGCGAAAGATTGAACATGGTGGCCGAATGAATTATCCGGCCAGCTTATTCCAACTCGCGGATCCGCGCCACCGCCTCCTCGACGCGTTTGACAGCAATGACTTCCATGCCGGCAATCGCCTGTTTCGGGCGGTTCGCCTCAGGAATCAGGGCGCGCGTGAAACCGAGCTTGGCGGCCTCCTTCAAACGCTCCTGGCCACGCGGTGCCGGGCGGATTTCGCCAGCCAGACCGACTTCACCAAATACAATAAGTTTCGACGGCAACGGTTTGTTTTTTAGAGATGATGTTATCGACAATAGCACTGCCAAATCGGCCGCCGGCTCGGTAATCTTGACGCCGCCGACGGCATTGACGAAGACATCCTGATCGAAGCAAACGATGCCGGCATGGCGATGCAAAACTGCCAGCAGCATGGCCAGCCGTTGCGGATCGAGGCCGACCGTGAGCCGTCGCGGATTGCCGTGCGAGGTGTCGACCAGCGCCTGGATTTCGACGAGCAGCGGCCGCGTGCCCTCCTGCGTCACCATCACGCAGGAGCCAGCGACGTCCTGCCCGTGCTGCGACAGGAATAGCGCCGACGGATTGCTGACGCCTTTCAAGCCGGTTTCCGTCATGGCAAAAACGCCGATCTCGTTGACCGCGCCAAAGCGGTTCTTGACCGCCCGGACGAGGCGGAAGCTCGAATGCGTGTCGCCCTCGAAATAAAGCACGGTATCGACGATGTGTTCAAGCACGCGCGGCCCGGCCAGGGCGCCCTCCTTCGTCACGTGACCGACGAGGATGACCGTGATGCCGGCCTGCTTGGCCAGCCGGGTCAGTTGCGCGGCGCATTCGCGGACCTGGGCGACCGAACCGGGGGCGCTGGACAGCTGGTCGGACCACAGGGTCTGGATCGAATCGATGACCGCGACGACAGGCTTTTCGGCCTGCAGCGTGGCGAGGATGCGTTCGAGGTTGATTTCGGCCATCAGTTGCAGACGCCGGGTGTCGAGGCCGAGACGACGGGCGCGCAGGGCCACCTGTTCGCCGGATTCCTCGCCGCTGACGTAGTGCACCTTGTTGTCGAGCGAGAGGTGGGCCAATGCCTGCAGGAGCAAGGTGCTCTTGCCGATGCCGGGATCGCCGCCGATCAGCACGACAGCGCCATTGACCAGCCCGCCACCGAGCGCCCGGTCGAATTCGCCGACGCCGGTGGCGATGCGGTCTACTTCACGCGCTTCAATTTCCGAGAGATTCTGCAGCCGGGCGGTGGGCGCCAGCGATTCGAAACGGCTGTTGGTCGGCGCTTTTTCAGCGACGGTTTCGACCAGCGTGTTCCAGTCGTTGCAGCCGGGGCACTGGCCTTGCCATTTCGGGCTGGTCGCACCGCACTCCGTGCAGCTATAAATTGTTTTGATTTTGGCCATTATTTCCGGTTGACTGTAGCAATCTCGTCCAGGCTGACCGGGACGCGGGGCGCCACGGCGCAGAACAGTTCGTAGGCGATGGTGCCGGCAGCAGTAGCGACTTCATCGGCCGGCACGCTGCCAGCGATGCCTTCGCCCCACAGGGTGACCGGGGCGCCGATGCCGGCGTCGGGAATCTCGCTCAGGTCGCAGGCCATCATGTCCATCGACACCCGGCCGACGGTCTTCGTGCGTTTCCCCATGACGGCGATTGGCGTGCCGCTTGGCGCGTGGCGCGGGTAACCATCGGCATAGCCGCAGGCTACAACGCCGATGCGCATCGGCTTGTCGGCCGTGAACGTGCCACCGTAACCGACGCGGTCACCGGCCACCAGATCCTGGACGCCGATGATGGCGCTCTCCAGCGTCATCGCTGGTTGCAAACCGAGCGACTCAGCGCTGACCCTGGCAAATGGGCTGGCGCCATAGAGCATGATGCCCGGCCGTACCCAGTCGCCGTGCGTTGTCGGGTGCTTGAGGATGGCTGCCGAGTTGGCCAGGCAGATCGGGCCAGCCCAGTCGCCAGCCATTTGGCGAAAGCGTTCAAGTTGCTCAGTAACCCCGCGTTCGCCATCGGCTTCGGCGAAATGGGTCATCAGCGTGACTTCAATTTGCGGCAGTTGCTGCAGGATCGCCCAGGCCTTGCTCAGCGTTTCCGGCGTAAAACCAAGGCGGTTCATGCCGGTATTGAGCTTCAGATAGAGCGAAACGGGCGCCGAAAACTGGCCGTTACGGACAAGCAATTCAAGCTGCTCGAGGCAATGGACAACGCAGGTCAGCTGGTGTTCGATAACGGCCCGCACATCGCGCGCACTGAACACGCCTTCGAGGAGCAGGATGGGCTGGCTGACGCCGGCTTCGCGCAGGGCGACGGCGTTTTCGCATTCGAGCAGGGCAAAACCATCGGCTTCGCCGCGCAGCGCTTCAACGGCGCGCCATTGACCGTGGCCGTAGGCATTGGCCTTGACGACAGCCCAAGCCTTGGCCTGCGGCGCCTGCCTTTTGGCCAGCCGGTAGTTGTGGAGAATCGCCGCCGGCGCGATGCGCGCGCGAATGGGACGCGAGGTTTTCATGAAGCCATTTCTTTCAGTTTGGAGCGGGTGAATTCGATGAAGGTGCCGGTCAGCCGGGACTGGAAGCGGTCCTTCTGGAAGACGAGATAGAGGCTGCGCTTGAGCGGCGGCTTGAGCGGGATGGCGAGCAGTTCGCCGAGCTGGATTTCCTTGGCGACGACGGCCTTGGACACGATGGCGAAACCAAGGCCGGTCGCCACGACGCCTTTCAGCGCCTCCGGACTACCCAGCTCCATCTGCGTCTTGAGGCTGGCCGGCGGCACCTTGTGGGCGAGGAAATAGGCGTCGGTGATTTCCCGCGTCCCCGAGCCCGGTTCGCGCGAAATGTATTCGTATTCAGCCAGCGCTTTCGGCGTCACCGATGTCATGCCCGCCAGCGGGTAATCGGGCGCGCAGATAACGAGCAATTCGTCTTCGCAGCAGATCTGGCTGGTCAGGCCGCCGAGCTTGGCCGGCACTTCGATCAGCCCGACATCGAGGGTATGTTCGGCCACCCGGCTCTCGATGCTTTCCGAGTTGGCAACAATCAAGCGGGCACGCACTTGCGGGTAGGCCGCGTTGAATTCGCCCAGAACGCGCGGCAACATGAACTCGGCAATGGTCGTGCTGGCGCCGACAAGTAGCGGGCCACGCATTTCGCCGGTCATTTCGGACAGCCGCGTCTCCATTTCATCGGACAGCGCGAGGATTCTTTCAGCGTAGGAGAGCACCATCTCGCCGGCCGGCGTCAGCGAAATGCCGCCGTGCCGCCGCTCGAACAGACGCGTGCCGTACTGCTCTTCCAGTTGCTTGATCTGGAAGGTGACGGCCGGCTGCGTCATGAACAAGGCGTCGGCCGCCCGCGTAAAGCTCAGATGTTTTGCGACGGCATGAAAGACCTGCAAGCGCCGGTCAGCCATGATTTCTCTCCTGGAGGGGTGCGGCCGATATTCAATCACATTCCGCCCTGCTTCCGGCGGCCAACTTCAATTTCGGGCCAAATTTCCGGTTGACCGTGGGGGTGTCGAAATAGCCGCCACACATTCGACATTGACCGACTGTCATCAAGCCTTAACCGGCGCTCCATACGCTTGATTGATTTGACCCGGGCTGGCGCAACGATGCATAACGGCGACGATCGCGCAAGCCTTGCGCCGAATCCTGAGCGTGGTATAAACCTCGCCCAAAGTCATATAAGAGACAAATATTTCGTGCCGTTCGGCTTCTACATCATCATGGCCGCGCAGTTTTTTTCCGCGCTGGCCGACAACGCCCTGCTCATTGCCGCCATCGCCGCCCTGCGCGAGATGCAGGCGCCGTCAGAGTACGAACCGCTCCTCAAGACCTTCTTCACCGTTTCCTACGTAGTCCTCGCCGCCTTCGTCGGCGCCTTCGCCGACTCGATGCCCAAGGGCCGGGTCATGCTGATCAGCAACGGCATCAAGATCATCGGCTGCAGCATGATGTTCTTCGGCGCCCATCCGCTGCTCGCCTACGCCGTCGTCGGCCTCGGCGCCGCTGCCTACTCGCCGGCCAAGTACGGCATCCTGACCGAATACCTGCCGCACCGCCTGCTCGTCGTCGCCAACGGCTGGATCGAAGGCCTGACCGTCGGCGCCATCATCCTCGGCGTCGTCATCGGCGGCACCCTGATCCGCCCGGAGATCGCCCAGCATCTGCTGGCTTTCGACTTCCCGGTCATCGACACCGGGGTCGACAGCATCGGCGAAATGGCCCTCTCGGTCGTCGCCGTGCTCTACATCCTCGCTGCCGTCTTCAATCTGTACATTCCCGACACCGGCGTCGACCACAAGGCCCTCAAGAAGAACCCGATCTTCCTGATCCACGAATTCAATCACTGCCTGTCGCTGCTCTGGCGCGACCGTCTCGGCCAGATTTCACTGGCTGTCACCACGCTGTTCTGGGGGGCCGGTGCGACGCTGCAATTTATCGTCATAAAATGGTCGGAAACCGCCCTCGGCCTCGGTCTGTCCAAAGCCTCTATGCTCCAGGGCGTGGTTGCTGTCGGTGTCGCCATTGGTGCCATCGCCGCCGCCAAGTTCATCACGCTGCGCAAATCGGTCCGTGTCATCCCGCTCGGCATCGCCATGGGCCTCATCGTGCTGATCATGAACTTCGTTCATGAAATATGGCTGGCCGTGCCGCTGCTCATCCTGATCGGCGGCCTGTCCGGCTTCTTCGTCGTGCCGATGAACGCCCTGCTCCAGCACCGCGGCCACATCCTGATGGGCGCCGGCCACTCGATCGCCGTGCAGAACTTCAACGAAAACATCTCCATCCTGATCATGACCGGCTTGTACTACCTGATGGTCAAGATGGATCTGTCGATCTACTGGGTGGTCACGCTGTTCGGGCTATTTGTCAGCGGCCTGATGTACGTCATCCGGCTGCGCCATCTGGCCAACCAGGCGCAACAGGACGATGTCCAGCATCTGGACGACTCGGCTCACCACTAAGTTCCACCGTTCCCACGGTCAACCGGGAAAAACGGCCAAAAATGGATTCTGCTGTAGCCGCCTAAAACGGCAGTTCGGGCGCCGCCGCTTCGCGCAGCAGACGGCGGGCAAAGAGCAGATCTTCCCAGGCCTTCGCCTTGTCCGGCAAATTGCGCAACAGATAAGCCGGGTGATAGGTCACCACCACTGGAATCCCTGCTAACTCATAACGTTTGCCGCGCAACGCGGCCAATGTCTTGTCGTCATGCAGCACCGCATGGACGGCCGCCTTGCCGAGCAGCACGATGATCTTCGGCTTGAGCAGGGCGATCTGGCGTTCCAGGTAAGGCCAGCAGGCGGCCATTTCGGCCGCTTCCGGCGTCCGGTTGCCGGGTGGACGGCATTTGACGGCATTGGCGATATAAACCCGGTTGCCGCGCGCGATATCGAGCGAGGCCAGCATGGCGTCGAGCAACTTGCCAGCCTGGCCGACGAACGGTTCGCCCTGGGCGTCCTCGTCGGCGCCCGGCCCTTCGCCGATGAACAGCCAGTCCGGCTTGAGATCGCCAACGCCAAGCACAGCCTGCTTGCGTTGCTCGCAAAGCCGGCAGGCGCGGCATTCGGCGACTTGTTTGGCCAATTCCGGCCAGTTTAGCGTATCGACCGGCGTCATCGGGCGCAGCGCAACAACTGGCGCTGGCCTGGCTACCGGGGCGGGTTCCTGAACGATCGCAGTTGCTTTTTCTGGCGTCGGCACACGGGCTTCCGGCTCGGCCGCGACCGCCTCGTGCTCCTCGACTGCCGGTGCGCTTGGCTCGTTATCGCGCAACACCCAGATCGGCGTAATGCCCATCTCGACCAGCATCTGCTCGCGGCTCAGACTCATGCCAATTCCTTGTCAAAAACCAGCGCATCCTCGCGCCCGATCACCGCCGGATAATAGCCTTTGCGCAGGCCGATCTGGTGAAATCCGAAGTGGCGATAGAGCTCGACCGCCCGCTCGTTGGACGGCCGGACCTCGAGAAATAGCTTGCTGGCGCCACCGAACCGGGCGCACTCCATGGCGTGGCGCAGCATCCGCGCGCCGTAGCCCTGCCCTTGGTAACGCTTGCAGACGCCGATGGTCAGCAGATGCGCTTCATCAATGACGCGCATGACCACCGAAAAACCAATCAGCTCGCCGCCCACGCGCAATACCCAGACGCTGTAACCGGCCGTCAACGAATCGGCAAAATTGCCGCGCGACCACGGAAAGGTTTGCAGCGTGGCTTCGAGCGCCGCCACCGCATCGAGGTCGCGCTCGTTCATCGGGAAAAACTCGGCCGGAATGCTCAAGGCGTTCACGGTTTAAGCCCGCCCGCCTTCGCTGAGTCGTTCGGCCACCGTCTTGGCCACTTTGTCACGGATATAAAGCGGCACGGCCAGCGCGGCATCGATGCTCTCGCCACGAGCGGCGCGTGGTGCAGCCAGACGTACCACGGTGGTGGCAGTCGGCAAGACATCCGCTTGCACGGCGATGCCGGCGACGCTCAGGCGCTCAGCCAAAACCGGATAGGCAGCGATGGCATTGCCGCAGGCGATCCAGCCTGGCTCGGTAGGCAACGCGACCGCATCCGGCGCCGATACACGAATGTCACCCTGCAGAACGTATGCGCCGTCGATCAGTTGATAGCTGCCCGAATACACCTCGCCCATGCGCGCATCGAGCAGAGCCAGCACACGCTCGCCGCCGGCCTGCGCGGCCATCGTTTCAAGACTGGTCACCGGAATCAGCGGCAGGTTGGCAGCCACGGCCAGACCCTGCGCTGCGCCACAGGCAACGCGCAAACCGGTAAAGGCGCCGGGACCGACACCGAAAGCAATTGCATCGAGTTGCCCGACCTTGACGCCAGCTTCGGCCAGCAGTTCGCGGACCAGCGGCAGCAGCGTTTCCGAATGGGACTTGCCCGGCGGACAGATGCGTTCAGCCACCACGCCATCGCGCCAGAGGGCGCAGGAGCCAAGTTCAGTTGAAGTTTCGAGAGCGAGGATCAGCATGGGCCGGCATTTTACCGGAGGCGTGGCCGACCCGGGATTCAATCTCGGCGCCAGCCCCGGCCTTCGCCCCGACGTTCACGTTGCTCACCCCAGCCGCGTTGCTCGCGCTGTTCGGCCCAGCTTCCTCGCTCACGCTCCTGCCAGGCGCGCTGCTCGCGCATGTCGTCGCGCAAGCGGCGGCGGTCTTCCGGCGGCACATCGCGCCAGCGCGGTGCACCTTCCTCGCGGCGGATTTCGCGTTCCTGCTGCCAGTGTTCGCGCATCTGCTGACGCAACTGGCGCCGGTCTTCCGGCGGCAGGTCGCGCCAATAGCCTTGCTGCGCCCAGACGCCACCGGCCGAGCCCAGAAGGCTCAGCAGTAACACGGAAAGGGCGAAAAGACGTTTCATGGCAGGCATTGCGGCAGGCGTTTCAGATGCCACCATTGTCCATCTGGCGGCGCCCGACAAACGCTTCAAAATGTAAGAATATGTTTCACGGCCCGCCCCGGCAAAAGCTTGTTACCATTTGCCGCGTTCCATTCACTGTCCGCCCTTATCCTTGCCAGCATGAACGAACAACAACACCAACACATCCTTGTCGTCGACGACGACGCCCGTCTGCGTGACCTGCTCACCCGCTACCTCGGCGAACAGGGCTTCGAGGTCAAGGCCGCGGCCGACGGCCAACAGATGGACAAGCTGCGCGCCCGCGAACATTACCACCTGATCGTCCTCGACCTCATGATGCCGGGCGAAGACGGCCTGACCATCTGTCGCCGCCTGCGCGGCCAGGGCGACCGCACGCCGATCATCATGCTGACCGCCAAGGGCGACGAGATCGACCGTATCGTCGGCCTCGAAATGGGCGCCGACGACTACCTACCCAAACCCTTCAACCCGCGCGAACTGCTCGCCCGCATCCACGCTGTCCTGCGCCGCCAGGGCAGCCGCCCGCCCGGCGCGCCGGAAGACGACCAGGAAAAGATCACTTTCGGCAACATCGAAGTCGATCTCGCCGCCCGCACGCTGACCCGTGGCAACGAGCTACAAGCCCTGACCACCGGCGAATTCGCCGTGCTCAAGGTACTGCTCCAGCACCCGCGTCAGCCACTGTCGCGCGACAAGCTCATGACCCTGGCCCGTGGCCGCGAACAAGGGCCGTTCGACCGCGCCATCGACGTCCAGGTGTCGCGCCTGCGCAAACTCATCGAAGCCGACCCGGCCCAGCCGCGCTATCTGCAGACGGTCTGGGGCTTCGGCTACGTCTTCGTGCCGGACGGCGCTGCCAAGGAATAGTCCGGGTGCTGATGCCGCGCACGCTGCTGGCGCGCACCTTCCTGCTGCTCGCCATGCTCGTGCTGCTGACCACAGCGGCCTGGCTCAGCCTGTTCCGTTACATCGATGCCGAGCCCCGAGCGCGGGAAACTGCCCAATTGGCGGCTTCTGCCGTCAACCTGATTCGCGCCTCGCTGTTTGCTGCAGCACCGGCAAAGCGTCTCGGGCTGTTCAACGAATTTTCGAGGCGCGAAGGCATCCGCCTGCTACCGGCCGAACCGGAGGACAAAATTGAAGCGATGCCCGATTCGCGCTTTTTCCGGCTCCTGCAACGCGAGCTGACGGCGCGCCTCGGCGATCACACGCGAATTGCCGCCAGCGTCGACGGCATCCCGGGCTTCTGGGTCAGCTTCCGCCTCGACGATGCCGATGAAGAAGAGTACTGGCTGGTCCTGCCGCGCGAGCGCGCCGCTCGCGACTTCGCCAGCCACTGGCTGGCCTGGGGACTGCTCGCTGTAGTGCTGGCCCTGGCCGTTGCCTGGCTGATCGCCTCGCGCATCAGCCGGCCGCTCAAGGCCATGGCCAGGTCTGCCGAGACCGTCGGTCGCGGTCAGAAGCCGGCGCCGCTGCCGGAGGATGGCGCCGAGGAACTGAGTCGTCTGGCCGTCGCCTTCAATACCATGGCGGCCGATCTCGAACGCCATGAAAAGGATAGATCGGAGGTGCTGGCCGGTATCTCGCACGACCTGCGCACCCCCCTGACCCGGCTGCGTCTGGAGGCGGAAATGAGCGTCGCCGACAGCGCCCGCCAAGCCGTGGTGGCCGACATCGAGCAGATGGAGGCGGTGATTTCGCAGTTCATGGATTACGCCCGGACCGAATCCGGCGAAGCGCCGGTCATCACCGACCTGGCCGCGCTGCTTGCCGGCATTGCCGACCGCCAGCGCTCCATCGGCCACCCGCTGACCACGGCCATCGGCGACATGCCTGAAACCCTGCTCCGCCCCAAGGCGATCACCCGTGCCGTCACCAACCTGATCGACAACGCCGTCAAATACGGCGGTGGCAACATCACGCTGGCCGCTGCCACGGTGGACGGGGAAATTTGCCTGGAAATCAAGGACCGCGGTCCTGGCGTGCCGGCCGAGGAAATCGAGCGCCTGAAACGTCCCTTCACCCGCCTCGAGAACGCCCGTACCGATGCGACGGGAACCGGGCTCGGCCTGGCCATCGTCGAGCGCATAGCCCGTCTGCATGAAGGACGGCTCGATCTGCTGCCCAATCCGGGCGGCGGCCTGCTCGTTCGCCTGGTCCTGCCGATCAGTCGTTAACGCCCGCGGGCAGCGGAAATTCGTCGATGATCCGGTAGGACGAACCAAGCGCCGACAAAGTCGAGCCAACCAGAACGAAACGTTCGTTTCGCCAGATGAAGGGTTCAATCGACGGAAGCGGGTGGCTTTCCGACGGCGCAGTAGCCTCCGGTACGCGGCGGACCAACGTGACATGGGGCACGAAATCCCGGCCTTCGCCCCCGACCCGGAATCCGGCCCGCGCTAGAACCTTGCGCAACTGGCTGGATAGCGCGTCCAGATGAGCCGATGGTGCCTTGCATCCAGCCCACAGCAAATGGTTGTGCGCCCAGAAGCCAAGCTGGTTTACGTTGATGGCGAATGGCTCGGCGCGAAGGCTGGCGACGGCCTTCGACAATTCGGGCAGACGCGCTTCGGGAACATTGCCGAGAAAGGCCAGCGTCAGATGGATGGTGTCGCGCCGGGTGGCGCGCCCGCCAAACGACTGGGCGGCGGAATCGGCGATGTCGCCGAGCCGGTCGGCGACTTCCCGCGCTGGCCAGAGGGCGAAGAAAACTCTGGCCGTGGCCGGTTTGGGTTGTTTCTGGTTTCGCCCCTCAGCCGACACGTTCGACCAGCGCGATGGCCTGCGCTTCGATGGCTTCCTCGCGGCCGAGATAGCCGAGGCGTTCGTTGGTCTTGCCTTTGATGTTGACGCAGTCGGCGGCAATGCCAAGGTCGGCGGCGACGTTGGCAACCATCGCCGCGGCGTGCGGGGCGAGCTTCGGCTGCTGGGCGATCAGCGTCGCATCGACGTTGACCGGCCGCCAGCCGCGTTCGGCCAGCAGGGCGACGGCGGCACGGAGCAGGACGCGGCTGTCGGCCCCCTTGTAGCGTGGATCGGTATCGGGAAAATGGCGGCCGATATCGCCGAGCCCGACGGCGCCGAGCAGCGCATCGGTAATGGCATGGAGCAGCGCATCGGCATCGGAATGGCCGAGCAGGCCGGTCGCATGCGGTATTTCGACGCCGCCGAGAATCAGTTTGCGGCCTTCGACCAGCTGGTGCACATCGTAGCCCTGCCCGACGCGGAAATTCATTTGCGTGCTCATTTGCGTGCTCTCAAGATCATGGCGGCCAAGGCGAGGTCGGCCGGATAGGTGACTTTCAGATTGGTCGCATCGCCGCGCACCAGTTTCGGCTGGAGGCCCATGGCCTCGATGGCGCCGGCTTCGTCGGTGACGGCCATTTCATTTTTGAGCGATTTTTCCAGTTGACCGTAGCGAAACATCTGCGGCGTCTGCGCCTGCCACAAACCGTCGCGCGGCTCGGTGGCGGCGACGCGCTGCTCGGCATCGGCCCGCTTGATGGTATCGGCGACCGGCACGGCGAGGATGCCGCCGACCGGATCGTCGGCCAACTCTTCGAACAGCGCCTCGAGCATGGCCGCCGACAGGCAGGGCCGCGCCGCGTCGTGCACGAGAATCCAGTCATCGTCGGCGGCAACCATCGCCGCCGCCCGCAAGCCGTTGCTCACGCTCGCCGCCCGCGTCGCCCCGCCGCAGCGCACGGTTTCGAGCTTGGGTCCGAGTTCGCTCCAGTCGAAACGCGGCCACCACGGGTCATCCGGGGCCAGCACGACCCACACCCGTTCGATGTCCGGGCAAGCCGTCAAAGCCTTCAAGGTGTGGAAAATCAGCGGCCGACCGAGCAGGTCGAGATACTGTTTCGGCTTCTCGCTACCGAAGCGGGAACCGCTGCCGGCAGCGGGAACGATTGCGTAATGGCGTGGCATGGCTTAATTTTACTTAAGAACCATCGCAAAAGAGGATTCGTATGAGCTTCGTGGTCCCGGAACTGGCTGCCCCCGTCGAGGCCTTTGGCACGGCGCTCGGCATCGGCCTGCTCATCGGCATGGAGCGCGAACGGCGCCCGGACGCCTCGGCCGGCCTGCGAACGTTTGCCCTGGTCGCCATGCTCGGCTGCCTGTTTGCGCTGCTCGGCGAAAAAACCGGCGGTCCCTGGTTGCTGGTGACCGGGTTGCTCGTCATCTCGGGGAGCATGGTCGCCTCGAATTTTTCCGCCCAGCAGGAAGAGCAATATCGTGGCTTCACCTCCGAGGCGGCCATCATCGTCACCTATGGCCTGGGGGCTGCCGTCTGGTTCGGCTACTCGACGCTGGCCGTCATGCTCGCCATCACGACCACCGTGCTGCTCTACTTCAAGGCCGAACTGCGCCAGTTCAGCGAACGGACGACACCCAAGGACATCAACTCCATCCTGCAGTTTGCCGTGCTCTCGCTGGTCATCCTGCCCATTCTGCCGAGCGAGGATTTCGGGCCGTACAACGCAATCAACCCGCGCCAGGTCTGGTACATGGTCGTGCTGATCTCCGGCCTCGCCCTGTCCGGCTACCTCGCCCTGCGCATCGTCGGCGCCCGCCACGGCGCGGCGCTGCTCGGCATTTTTGGCGGATTGGCCTCGTCGACCGCGACAACCATGATGTTTTCCCGCCACGCCCGCGACCATGCCAACCTGGTCCACATGTCGGCCATCGTCATCCTGATCGCCAACGTCATGGTGATGATCCGCCTGTGGCTGGTCGCCAGCGTCGTGGCGCCCGGCCTGGCAACCCAGATCGCCATCGTTTTCGCGTGCGGCATCGTGCCCGGCGTGGCCATGGCGCTGTATCGCTGGAAGGTACTCAGCGACGCCGGAGACTTGCCAATGCCGGAGGTCAAGAACCCGACCGAAATGCGTACCGCCGTTTCTTTCGGCCTGCTCTACGCCGTCGTGGTACTCGCCTCGGCCTGGCTGCAGGACATTGCCGGCAGCAGCGGCCTGTACATCGTGGCGCTGGTGTCAGGCCTGACCGATGCCGACGCCAGCGTCCTGTCCACCTTGCGCATGTTCAACCTCGATAAGGTAGTCAGCGGCGACGCCGTCATTGCCGTCACCCTCGCCCTGCTCGCCAACCTGGTCTTCAAGATCGGGCTGGTCCTCAGCATCGGCGGCGGCAAGCTGGCCCGTCACGCCCTGCCCGGCCTGTTCGCCATTGGCGCTGGCATGGTGGCCGGGCTGATGATCATTTGAGGAGTCGACCATGATCAACACACGTCCTCCCGCCGTCGCCGGTGCTTTTTACCCCGGCGATCCCGCCAAGCTGTCGGGCACCGTCGACCAACTGCTCGCCGAGGCCAAAGCCACTCCGGTCAGCCAGCCCAAGGCCATCATCGTGCCGCACGCCGGCTATGTCTATTCGGGTTCGACAGCCGCCACGGCCTACGCCGCGCTGGCCCCGTGGGCGAAGAATATTCATCGGGTCATCCTGCTCGGCCCGACCCACCGGGTGGCCGTCGATGGCATTGCGCTGCCCGAAGCCGAGGCGTTTTCGACGCCGCTCGGCACCATCCGGCTCGACGCCCAGGCCATCGCCGCCATCGCCGATCTGCCGCAGATCGTTTTCAGCGATCACGTTCATGCCTTCGAGCATTCGCTGGAGGTTCATCTGCCTTTCCTGCAGCGCGTACTGGAACATTTCACGCTGGTCCCGTTGGCCGTCGGTCACGCCACGCCGGAGGCCGTTGCCGAAGTCCTCGACCGGCTGTGGGGTGGGCCGGAAACGCTCATCGTCGTCAGCTCCGACCTCTCGCATTTCCTGGGCTACGCCACCGCCCAGCAAGTCGATGCCGAGACCTGCCGGCACATCATGCAGCTCGATACCCACATCCATCCCGAACAAGCCTGCGGCGCCTACCCGATCAACGGCCTGCTGCTCGCCGCCCGCCAGCGCGGCCTGAGGCCGACACTGCTCGGCCTGTGCAATTCCGGCGATACGGCGGGCGACAGGAGTCGTGTCGTCGGCTACGCCGCCTTTTCCTTCACCGAGGCCGGCCATCATGCCTGAGCTCGGCGCAACCCTGCTGATCCTGGCCCGCAATGCCATTGCCGCCCGCTTTGACCAGGCGCAATACCCGGCCGACGACTGCCCTGACTTGCACAAACCGGGCGCCACCTTCGTCACGCTGACCCAGCACAGCAACCTGCGCGGCTGCATCGGCAGCCTCGAAGCCTGGCGACCGCTCTCCGTCGATGTTGAGGAAAATGCCCTGGCCGCCGCCTTTCGCGACCCGCGTTTCGCGCCGCTGACGGCCGACGAGTTGCCCATCACCCGCGTCGAAGTCTCGCTGCTGACGCCGGCCGAGCCAATATTATTTACCAGCGAGGCCGACGCTCTGGATCAGCTGCGCCCGGATATCGATGGCGTGATTTTCACTGCGGGCCGTCGTCGTTCGACTTTCTTGCCGCAAGTCTGGGAGCAACTGCCCGCCCCGGTCGTCTTCATGGCCCACCTCAAGCAGAAAGCCGGGCTGCCAGCCAATTACTGGGGTTCGGATGTCCACCTCGAACGCTACACCGTCAAGAAATGGAAGGAGGCTGCACCATGAGCCAACCTGAATCGCTATTCCCCGGACGCTGGTGGCACGCCCTGCCCGACGGTCGTGTCCAGTGCGACCTCTGCCCGCGCGACTGCCAGTTGCACGAAGGCCAGCGCGGCGCCTGCTTCGTCCGCCAGATGGTCAATGGCGCCATGCAATTGACGACCTATGGCCGCTCGTCGGGCTTCTGCATCGACCCGATCGAGAAAAAGCCGCTCAACCATTTTTACCCAGGCAGCAGCATCCTGTCCTTCGGCACGGCAGGCTGCAATCTGGCCTGCAAGTTCTGCCAGAACTGGGACATTTCCAA
Organism: Ferribacterium limneticum; assembly: GCA_049304775.1. GTDB lineage: Bacteria > Pseudomonadota > Gammaproteobacteria > Burkholderiales > Rhodocyclaceae > Azonexus > Azonexus limneticus_C. The sequence goes on along the minus strand of JBAQOL010000034.1, from coordinate 95,272 downwards.
GTCGAAAGACATGGATCGCCTGATGGACACGGCCAGCCCGCAGATGATCGCCACCGCGGCCAAACGCGCCGGCGCCGATGCGGTGGCCTACACGTATAACGACCCGGTCATCTTCGCCGAGTACGCCATCGACACGGCGCTCGCCTGCCGCGAACAGGGTATCCGCAACGTTGCCGTGACCGCCGGCTACATCCATCCGGAACCTGCCCGCGAACTCTTCGCCGTCATGGATGCCGCCAACGTGGACCTCAAGGCATTTACCGAGGGCTTCTATCACAAGCTTTGCGTCGGCCACCTGCAACCGGTGCTCGACACCCTGGCCTACATCCAGCACGAAACCGACTGCTGGCTGGAAATCACCACGCTGCTCATCCCCGGCCAGAACGACAGCGCGCAGGAAATCAACGAACTCGCCACCTGGGTCGCCCGCGAACTCGGGCCCGACGTACCGCTGCATTTCACCGCCTTCCACCCCGACTGGAAAATGGGCGACCTGCCGCCGACGCCGCCGGCGACGCTCATCCAGGCTCGCCGTATCGCCCTCGACGCCGGGCTGCACCACGTTTTTACCGGCAACGTGCACGACCCGGAAGGCGGCACCACCTTCTGCCCAAGTTGCCACGCCACGCTGATCGTTCGCGACTGGTACGACATCCAGCGCTACGACCTGACGCCGGAAGGCCGTTGCCCGCATTGCTCGACCGCTATCGCCGGCCGCTTCGGCAAAGTTCTCGGCCACGCCGGCAAAGCCTTCGGCCCGAACCGCATCGCTGTCCGACTATCCGAATGAACCGCTTCATCACCCTGCAAACCCCGCATGGCTCGCTGCACGGCCATCTGGAGTTCCCCGACAACCCCTGCGGCCTGATCCTGATCGCCCGCGCCCACCATGCGGCGGAAGACGCGGCCATTTCGTCATGCTTTGCCGAATTCGGCTGTGCCACCTTGACGATGGAACTGCTCACCGCCCAAGAGCTGCAGTTCCCCGATGCCACGCAAAATGTCCCACGCCTGACCCAGCGTCTGATCGACATCCTCGACATGACCCGCAAGGACGGCGACATGGAGGCCTTGCCACTGGCCATTTTCACCAGCGGCGACGTTGCGCCGGCCGCCATCCGCGCTGCTGCTCAGCGCGACACGCTGGTCAAGGCCGTCGCCTGCCACGGCGGCCTGATCGACCGGGCCGGCGCCCAGGCACTCAAGCTGCTGGTCGCGCCGCTGCTCATGCTGTTCGACGCCGATGACTCCATCGGCAAAACCGCCTACCAGCGCGCGACCTCCCACCTTGGCGGCGTTCACACCATGCAGCTTGTGGACATCGGCGAAGATCCGGCCGCCCCCGCCGCCATTTGGTTTTTGGGCCTTTTTTCCGGTTGACCGTGAGATTTATCACGGTCATGGCAAATAGCCGCATCGCGACTAGACTGAGTATGTAAACAACAATTCAGGAGACTCCGATGTCCTTCTTCGACTCCCCCCTCGCCCGTTGCGAAGCCGTCCGCCAAATGGTTCTGACCGATGAAACCCAGGCCGAATGTGCCCGCGAACACGACTGCCCGCCCGGCTTCAAATGCCCGCTATGCGGCTATTTCACCGAATCCAGCGGCCTTAGTGAAGAAGCCAGCCTGCAAGCCCTGGCCACGCCTCACCTGAAACACTGAGATCGGCCCCTGACGGCTTGGCACTCCACTCCTCGGCGGGAGCCGCCGTACTCAGCCACGCCACACCGCCATCCAGCCCCAGGTTGAACAGCCGACGCTCGATATTTACCCGACGATCATGCACGCCTGTCGGCGGCCCGCTGTCCGCCAGGCGTCGCTCCTGGCGATGGCGGCGCTCTTGCTTCGCTTGGGTATCACTCATCGATTTCACCGTATTCAAAGGGTTGGGGTTGGCAAAAAATGGCCGGGTTTCCCCGGCCCTCAGCTATCTCCCCGATTCCCGGGGAGTTCGCAAGCACTCGCAAGAACGGCTGGCTGTCAGGCGCAGATGCGCCGACGACGGGCAACCGCCCCCAGAAGGCCCAGACCGGCCAGGAACATGGCGTAGCTTTCCGGCTCAGGCACCACGGTAGCCTGCGGCCCGGCAAGGCCTTGGGCAAACAGAGCCGAGACCGCCGGCAGCGACCCTTCAGCCTTGACCAGATCGTAAACAGCCGACGGCGATTTAATCAGCTTTCCAGTCTTCGGATCCTGCGCCCAGTAGTCCAGCGTCACCTTGTCGTAGGCGAAACTGCCGGAGAGCCCAACAAGACTGCCACTCCCCGAATAAGTTAGATTGGTGATGAAGACGTTATCAAAGCTCATGCGGAAATAGGTTTGGTTTTGCCCGCCAATCAACGACGTGAAATCGACTACGGCCTTCTTGATCGTCGTCCCAGCGGCACCGAACAACGCGGTTGAGCTGACATCCATATTCTGTGTCCACGAAAAATCAGAGAACGACGGTTTGCCAGCGCCGGCGCCGGGCGCACCAGGCGTGATCGACACGCCCCAGAAAAATGAGTCGAATTCAATGGCTTTTTCGTGGCCTTTCTGAACGCTACTGCCATCGATCCCATCAAACTTCAGAAAATAATCGTTCGCCGCGCTGGCCGGCAAACTGCTGGCCAGCAAGATAACGCCGGCAAGAGCGGAAAACAGGAAGCGCTGGGGTTTTGAGTCGGTGTTCATGTGACCTCCGAAAAACTTCAATAGGCGTCAGGGGAAAAGCGTCGCAGCGACAACCGTGAATTCATATGGAATTATCGCAACGTCATTGTATTCAAGGGACGGATGAATACAAGCGCCGCCGCGAAATGGTCGGGGCGTATAACGCTATAATTCCTGCCCCGTAACGCTGCCTTCTCCCGAGTGTCCGCTCCCCAGCCCCTGCTTTCCCTTCCCGCCCTGCCCAAGGCTGGCAACCGCGTCGACCTGCCGCTGCTGGCCGGTTCCGCCGACGCCTTGGCGCTGGCCGAAATCGCCGGGCGTAACCCCGGCAAACTGCTCGCCGTCGTTACTGCCAGCGCGGCCGATGCCCAGCGGCTGCTTGATGAAATTCCATGGTTCGGACCGACGCTGCGGGTCCGTCTGCTGCCCGACTGGGAAACGCTGCCCTACGACCATTTCTCGCCACACCAGGATCTCGTCTCCGAACGGCTGGCCACCCTGTGGGCGGCCACCCAGGGCGAAATCGACATCCTGCTCGTGCCAGCCTCAACGGCGGTTTACCGGATTGCACCGCCGGCCTTCCTGGCCGCCTATACCTTCGCCTTCAAAAAGAGTCAGAAACTCGACGCCGAGAAATTCCGCAGCCAGGTTACGCTGGCCGGCTACGCCCACGTCACGCAGGTCGTCTCGCCCGGCGAATATTCAATTCGTGGCGGGCTGATCGATCTCTTCCCGATGGGCTCGCAACTGCCCTACCGGCTCGACCTCTTCGACGATGAAATCGAAAGCATCAAGACCTTCGACGTCGATACCCAGCGCACCGTCTATCCGGTGCCCGAAGTCCGCCTGCTGCCGGCCCGCGAATTCCCGATGGACGACAAGGGCCGCACCCACTTCCGTCAGTGCTTCCGCGAGCGCTTCGAGGGCGACCCGGCCAAATCCGGCATCTACAAGGACATCTCGACCGGCATCGCCAGCGCCGGCATCGAGTACTACCTGCCGTTGTTCTTCGACGAAACGGCAAGCATTTTCGATTACCTGCCCAAGGACGCCGTCTTCGTCACCCACGGCGACGCGCCGGCCGCCATCGCCGCCTTCTGGAACGACACCCGCTCGCGCTACAACATGCTCCAGGGCGACAAATCCCGGCCGCTGCTGCCGCCCGATGAACTCTTCCTGTCGGACGAGGCCTTCTTCACGGCGGCCAAATCCTACGGTCGACTGGCATTTGAGGCCAAAAATGAAAACGCTTCGGGAAAACTGCCCAATATTGCCGTTGACCGCCGAAGCGAAGCGCCACTCGGCGCCCTGAAAAATCATCTCGCCGGTTTTTCCGGCCGGGTCTTGCTGGTCGCCGAAACCGCAGGCCGGCGCGAAACCCTGGCGGCGATGTTTGCCGAGCATGGCCTGAAGCCTGAAGCCATTGCCGATCTGCCGGCCTTCCTCTCGGGCAAGGCACAACTGGCACTCGGCATTGGCCCCTTGCAGGCCGGCTTTGCGCTGGAAAAGCTCGCCTTCATCACTGAAACCGAACTGTTCGCTGGCAGTCCGCGCCGTACCCGGCGCGAAGCCCAGAAGAAAGCGACCTTCGACAACTGGCTCAAAGACCTCACCGAACTCAAAGTCGGCGATCCGGTCGTTCACGAAAGCCACGGCATTGGCCGCTATCAGGGCCTGGTGCGCATGGATCTTGGCCTCGGCGAACAGGAATTCCTCGAACTGCATTACGCCAACGAGGCCAAGCTGTTCGTTCCTGTCGCCCAGTTGCACGTCATTTCCCGTTACTCCGGCGCCGATCCGGAAAGCGCCCCGCTCCACACGCTCGGTTCCGGTCAGTGGGAAAAGGCCAAGCGCAAGGCCGCCGAGCAGGCGCACGACACCGCTGCCGAACTGCTCGCGCTGTACGCCGCACGCGCTGCCCGCGAGGGCCACGCCTTCGATTTCAAGGAAACCGATTACGAGGCTTTCGCCGATGGTTTCGGCTTTGAGGAAACCAACGATCAGGCGACCGCCATCGCCGCCGTCATCGACGACATGCGTTCCGGCAAGCCGATGGACCGCCTCGTCTGCGGCGACGTCGGCTTCGGCAAAACCGAGGTCGCCCTGCGTGCCGCCTTCTGCGCCGTGGCCGGCGGCAAGCAGGTCGCCGTGCTTTGCCCGACCACCCTGCTCTGCGAACAGCATTACCAGACCTTCGCCGACCGCTTTGCCGACTGGCCGGTCAAGATCGCCGAAATCTCCCGTTTCAAGACCGCCAAGGAATCAGCGCAAGCCTTGCAGGAACTGGCCGAAGGCAAGATCGACATCATCATCGGCACGCACAAGCTGATCGGCAAGGACGTCAAGTTCAAGCGCCTCGGCCTCGTCGTCATCGACGAGGAACACCGTTTCGGCGTACGCCAGAAGGAAACGCTGAAGTCGATGCGCGCCGAGGTCGATGTGCTGACCCTGACCGCCACGCCGATCCCGCGCACGCTGGCGATGTCGATGGAAGGCTTGCGCGACTTTTCGGTGATCGCCACCGCACCGCAGAAGCGACTGGCCATCAAGACCTTCGTCAGCAACTTCTCCGACGGCATCATCCGCGAAGCCGTGCTGCGCGAGCTGAAGCGCGGCGGTCAGGTGTACTTCCTGCACAACGAAGTCGACACCATCAATAACATGCAGGAAAAACTGGCCAAACTGGTGCCGGAAGCGCGCATCGTCATCGGCCACGGCCAGATGAACGAACGCGAGTTGGAGCGCGTCATGCGCGACTTCACCGGCCAGCGCGCCAATGTGCTGCTGTGCACGACAATCATCGAAACCGGCATCGACAACCCGCACGCCAACACCATCCTGATCAACCGTTCCGAGAAATTCGGTCTCGCCCAGTTGCACCAGCTACGCGGCCGGGTCGGCCGTTCGCACCACCAGGCCTATGCCTATCTGCTCGTCCAGGACGACAAGGCGCTGACCAAGCAGGCCAGGATGCGTCTTGAAGCCATTCAGGCCATGGAAGAACTCGGCTCCGGCTTCTTCCTCGCCATGCACGACCTCGAAATCCGCGGCGCCGGCGAAGTGCTCGGCGACAACCAGTCCGGTGAAATGCAGGAAGTCGGTTTCAACATGTACGCCGACATGCTCAATCGCGCCGTCGCCGCCCTCAAGCAGGGCAAGCATCTGGCCGCAGTCGATCTGACCCAGCCGCTGGGCATCGGTACCGAGATCAACCTGCGTACCCCGGCCCTGCTGCCCGATGCCTACTGCCCGGACGTGCATGAGCGCCTGACCCTCTACAAACGCCTGGCCAACGGCGAGAGCACCGAGGAAATCGACACGCTGCAGGAAGAACTGATCGACCGCTTTGGCGAACTGCCAATCCAGGCGCAATCGCTGCTCGCCACGCACCGCCTGCGCCTGCTCGTCAAACCGCTGCTCATTCAGAAGCTCGATGCGACCAACGACCAGATCACCATCCAGTTCAGCCCCGAGTTCTCGAAGAACCCGCCAATCGAGCCGATCAAGATAATCAATTTGATTCAAAAAGACCGCAGCTATAAGCTGGCAGGACAGGATAAACTTTCCCTTTTACGCCACTGCCCGACCTTGAACGACAAGGTCGTTGCGGTGAAAGACATGATTCGCCAGCTGAGCAAATGACCATGACCACACACCACATCGACAACATCAACGTCACCGCCTTCGACGAAATGCCGACGCCGGAAGAAATCCACGCCCGCCTGCCGCTTTCCGAGAAAGCCGCCAAGACGGTCACCCATGGCCGGCATGTGCTGCGCAACATCCTCGATCGCAAGGACCATCGCCTGTTCGTGGTGGTTGGTCCCTGCTCTATCCACGACCCGGTGGCCGGCCTCGACTACGCCCGTCGCCTCAAAGCACTGTCCGAAGAAGTCGGCGATACCCTGCAGCTGATCATGCGCGTCTATTTCGAAAAACCGCGCACCACCGTCGGCTGGAAGGGCTACATCAACGACCCGTTCATGGACGACAGCTTCCGCATCGACATCGGCATGGCCAAAGCCCGCGAATTCCTGCTTCAGGTCGCCGAAATCGGCATGCCGACCGGCACCGAGGCGCTCGACCCGAACGCGCCGCAATACTACGGCGACCTCATCACGTGGACCGCCATCGGCGCCCGTACCACCGAGTCGCAGACCCACCGCGAAATGTCGTCCGGCCTGTCCACCCCGGTCGGTTTCAAGAACGGCACCAGCGGCGACCTCGGCGTTGCCGTCAATGCCGTCCTCTCGGCCTCCAAGCCGCATTCCTTCCTCGGCCTGACCAGCCAGGGCCGCGTCGCCGTCGTTCGCACCAAGGGCAACGGCTACGGTCACATTGTTCTGCGCGGCGGCGATGGCCGCCCGAACTACGATACCGTTTCCATCGCCATGGTCGAACAGGCTCTGGACAAGGCCAAGTTGCCGCACAACATCGTTGTCGACTGCTCGCACGCCAACAGCTTCAAGAAGCCCGAACTGCAACCGCTGGTCATGGCCGACATCGTCAATCAGGTCCGCCTCGGCAACAAATCGCTGCTCGGCGTCATGATCGAGTCCAATATCGAGGCCGGCAACCAGTCGATTCCGGCCGACCTCAGCCAACTCAAGTACGGCTGCTCGGTCACCGATGGCTGCGTCGATTGGGCGACCACCGAAAAGATGATCCGCGACGCCGCCATCATGCTCCGCGACGTGCTGCCGGAACGGCTTTCCTGAGGTTTCCACGGGGATAACAGGCCGGGATGTCATTGGACAAATCGGCCTGGCGTAACGCCGGGTGACGCCTGAAGAGTTGCCACGGTCAACCGGAAATTTCGGCCAAAATTGAAATCGCCCGACACACAAACTTGAAGCCAAAAACCAGAAAACCGCGTCACGTTCCCCCTGGCAGCGAAAAAGGCATGGCGCTCGATTCCTTTTGCGCCATGGATGGCCAGGTTCTGGTCCTCAATATTCTCGGCGAACCGAATGCCAAGCGTGATTCGATTGGCAAGCCGAAAGGCAAGCAGTTGCAGGTCAGCGTCACCGCGACACCGGTCGCCGGGCGGGCTACGGACCACATGGTGCGCTTCCTGGCTGGCGAGTTTGGCGTCACGGTGACCGACATTGAGGTCGTCTTCGGTCGCTACAATATCAACAAGCAATTGCGCATCCACTCGCCGCAGAATCTGCCAGCGGTGATCGCCAGACATCTGGCACACGAGAATCTGTCTCTAGACCTCTGATCCAGTTTTCCACTCAACAACTTCGCCCATGAATACTCAATCTGAAGCTCCGACAACCGTTCATCCCTCCGTTCGCCGCTGGATCTACTTGCGGGGACTGCTGATCGGCCTGCTCGTCGCCGCCTGGTGGATTCTGTTTGCGCCCGATTCGCTCATGGAGCATGACCTGAAAATTGTGCTCGGCATTGCTGCCGGTCTGGTCGGCGCAGGCAGTTACCTGTTCAATCTGCGCAAGGCGCTCTTTCCGCCAAGCAAGGACTAGCCGGGAAACGCCAGGCATGCCCCTGATCGCAACTGCCACGCAATCAGCCCGGAACTGGCTGATTTTCTGGTCTCCTGCATCATCGGCGAATAGAATGCCGTTCCGTACCGGCAAAGCGGCCGCCATCGCGACGCTACCGGCACAAGAATTCCTGCAATCCGACATCCGAACCTGAACCATGAACCTGATCGTCCAGGGCGGCGCCCTGCCCACCTTCCTGCTTGAGCGCATCGTGGCTGCCACCGGCGCATCTGCCGTCGAACCCTTGCCCCCTCAGGTCGTTCGCCTGAAGAACGCGACACGCACAGCCGACTTTGATGCGCTGATCCCGCTCATCGAGGCCGAGAAACTGGACTGGGCATTCTTTCCGGCAAACAAGAAACTTTCCGACTATGGCCTGATCTGTTTCGATATGGATTCAACGCTGATCACCATCGAATGCATTGACGAACTGGCCGATTTTGCCGGCAAGAAGGAAGAGGTTTCGACCGTGACCGAAGCCGCCATGCGTGGCGAAATCGATTACCGCGAAAGCCTGCGCCGCCGACTGGCCCTGCTCGCCGGGCTGGATGCCCGCGTCCTGGCTCGTGTTTTCGGCGAACGCCTGCTGCTCTCACCGGGCGCCCGCGAACTGCTCGAAGCAGCGCAGAACGCCGGTTTGCGCACGGCCATCCTGTCGGGCGGCTTCACCTATTTCACCGAGCGCCTGCGCATCGAACTCGGTTTCGATTTCGCCACCTCGAACGAGCTGGAAATTTCCGGTGGCAAGCTGACTGGTCGTGTCGTCGGCGACATCGTCGATGCCGCAGCCAAGGCCGACCACCTCGCCCGACTGGCTGACGAACTGGGTTTGACCAGGGAGCAGGTCATCGCCTGCGGCGATGGCGCCAACGACTTGCTGATGATGGCCCAGGCTGGCCTATCGGTAGCCTACCGCGCCAAGCCGGCAACCCGCGCCAAGGCCGATGTGGCGATCAATTTCGGCGGACTGGATGCACTGCTCAAGCTGTTCGACGAAGCCTAAGCGCAGCGCCTATATTTCCGGACACCACACCTCGGGTGGCGCCAGCTTTTCGTAGGCGGCATAGGCCGACAGGAAAACCTCGCCAGTCAGCGCCTTCCACAGCGAAGAATTCATCAGCCTGTCCTGGACCGGCCCTTTGACCTCGGCCAGATGCAACTTGATGCCACGCTCGGCAAGATCCTGGTTAAGTTCGCCGAACACCTCAACCGCCGTGGTATCGAGCAGATTAACGCCACTCATCACCAGCACCAGGTCGTGCGCGTCAGCCACCCGCTCCAGTTCCTGATTCAGGCGCTGCTCGACAGCGCCCAGGTTGCCGAAGAACAGACGCTCGTCAATGCGGACGAAAAGTACGCCGGGTATCGTCTCGACCTCGTAACGGGCAACATTGCGAAAATGCTCGGTCCCGGGCACCCGCCCGACGACAGCGATATGCGGGACGCTGGTGCGATACAACAAGGTCGCCATCGACAACACGACACCCATGCCGATCCCCGCCTCCAGGCCAAAGAGCAATACTCCACCGGCGGTGCACAGCAAAGCCAGCGCATCGGCCCGGTCGTAGGACCAGGCCTGGCGGAGCGCCTGCAGATCGATCATCGAGATTGCGGCCATCATGATCGAGGCCGCCAGCACGGCCAGCGGCAGGCGCTCGAACCACTGCGCCGCGCCAGCCACGACGCCGATCATGGCCAGTGCCGACAGAATGCTGGCCAGCGGCGTCTGGGCCCCCGCCGCGACATTGATGGCCGAACGCGACAGGCCGCCGCCAACCGGCATGCCGCCGTAAAACCCCGCCACGACATTGGCAGCGCCGAGGCCAACCAGTTCGGCATTCGGATCGATCCGCTCACGCCGCTTGATGGCCAGCGCCTGGGCCATGGTGATGCTCTGCACCATGCCGATCAGCATCATCACGAAGGCCGGCAACAGCAGGCGATGCACGGTGTCGAGGCTGGGAACGAAGAAGGTGAAGCCGGGCAAGCCCGCCACCACCGAGCCAACGACCGCTACGCCCTGCCCGCAATCAAGATTGGATTCGATAACGACCAGCGTGCCAACAATGACCACGACCAGCGGCATCAGGCGCACGATGAAATCGGCCCGTGCCTTGCTCAGCCCCGTCCTGACCAGCCAGTCGGCCAGCGCCAGGCGAACAATGGCAAGGATGCCGAAGGCGAGCAGTCCGATGGTCAGCGTCGGCAAATGCGCCTGTGGCAGTTTCTCAAGCAGGTCGAGCAGCAGTTCACCGCTGCTCGATCCGTGCGGCACGACGCCGGTCAGATATTTCAGCTGGCTGATGATGATCAGCACGGCCGAACCCGAGATGAAGCCGCTGATCACCGGTCGACTGAGCAGTTGTGACAAGAAACCCAGGCGCAGAGCGCCGCAGGCCAGCAGCATCAGCCCGGAAAGCAGCGACAGCGCGGCGGCCAGCATGATGTAGAGCGAAGAACCTGGCGGTGCAATTGGACTCAAGACCGAATAGGTCATGATCGCGGTAATGGCCACCGGCCCGACCGCCTGCACCATGCTGCTACCGAGCAGCGCGTAGGCAATCACCGGGAAGATGCTGACATACAAGCCGAGTTGCGGCGGTAGGCCAGCCAGTAGCGCGTAGGCCAGACTCTGCGGAATGACCAGGATGGTAACAATGAGGCCGGCAGCGATATCCGCTCCCAGCTTGTCCTTCGGGTAATGGGCCAGCCAACCCGGGATCAGCTTAGCCATGTTATTTCAGTTTTTCTTGACCAATTGACGAGCGAAAGCGGCGTCGTTCTTGGTAACGCGCGGCACGACCTGCGGCCCTTGCGCGTTTACAAAGCGAACAAAATCGTCGAGCGCCAGCGGCTCGGAAACTTCCTTATCGACACCCTCAACCCTCTCGCGCAAGACAAACAGGCTGTTGCTGGTGATCACCATGACGTAATGACGTCCCGCGCTGCGTTGATTCAGGCGAGCGACGGCGGCGGTTCCACGAGTCGAGCGCACAGGCTACTTGTACTTCTTGAAAATTGCCTTGGCATCGAGATGAGCGCGATCCAGCGTACAGATCGACTCATCATCGTCATGGCCGGTAAAGAAATCGTCGGCCTGGGCGCGCATCACCATTTTTATAGCCGCATCGTCCGCGATGTCGTATTTTTCGGTAATGAGTGTCGTTACTTCGTCGAGATGTTCTTCGTAAGTCATGGCAGGTCAAATTCTGTAGAAACGTAGAGCGCCTCAACCTTTTCCCGCGCCCAGGGCGTGCGACGCAGGAACTTCAGGCTGGAAGCAATGCTTGGATCGAGGTTAAAGCAGCGAATATCGATGATCTGACCCAGTTCGGCCCATCCATACCTGGCCACCAGCCGATTAAGAATCATCTCCAAGGTCAGGCCGTGTAGTGGATTGTTGGCTTGCTTTTCTGACATGGGTGGCAACGTTTGGTTAGGGGGAAACTCAGGCTGGGGCGTAGAAAAGTTGCCGTTCGCGCTGGCAATCGCTGTCGCCCATTTCAAAAACCCGGCAGTTATCGGGTCGACGATCATAAATTGTGCAGCGCATGGTGCCACGATCGAGCGCTGCACACCAGCCGTCATCGAGGCGTCGCATGACCCAGCCTCCCCAATCGTCCTGAGTGGAGAAGCGGCGAGGTACATCATCGCCGTCCATCAACATGACTTCAAGCTGGCAGCAACAGGCCGAGCATTGCTCACAGGTAATGGAGGGCGATTCGACAGCCAGGATTACGCGACCTCGTCGATCCACGCCTGCTGGATCGCTTCGAGAATCTTTTCACCGCAGTGTTTGGGGTCGTCGTTGAAACCGGGCAACGCCATCACCCAGTCACGCAGATCGACGAAATTGACTGTCAGCGGATCCTTATCCGGGTGGGTATCGGTCAGTTCGATGGCGATATCGTTGATGTCGGTCCATTTCATTTGCGGTGGCCCTCCTTCGCCATGTTGATGCTGTATTTTGGAATTTCGACTGTTATTGGCGTTGACCGTACGATTGCCTGGCAGCCGAGACGGGAATTGGGTTCCAGGCCCCAGGCCTTGTCGAGAAGGTCTTCTTCAATGTCTTCAGCCGGCTCCAACGAGTCGAAGCCATCGCGCACGATGACGTGGCAGGTGGTGCAGGCACAGGACATTTCGCAGGCATGATCGAGTTCGATCTCGTTGGCCAGCAAATTCTCACAAATCGATTTACCCTCTTCCGCTTCAATGACGGCGCCATCCGGGCAAAGTTCAAGATGTGGCAGGACGATCAATTGCGTCATGCGTCTTCTCCCATTTTGATGTCGTCGACGTTACGGCCGGCCAACACCTTCTTGATGCTTTGGTCCATGCGGCGATGGGCAAAGGCCTGTGTCTCGAAACCCAGATCGTCCATGGCAATATTGATCAGACGGCGATTCTCGCCAGCGATGGTTTCGCGTAGCTTGGCGATGGTGGCGACGATTTTGGCGTTTTCAGCCTCATTCAACAGGTGCGGATCTTCCATCATCGCGGCTTCAGTGGCCTCGATCATCCGCTGCGCTTCGACCTGCGCCTCCTTGAGGGCGCGACTCATTGCGTCGTCCTTGGCGTGTTCCATCGAGTCCTTGAGCATGCCGGCGATCTCGTCATCCGTCAGGCCGTAGGACGGCTTGACGGTCACGCTGGACTCGATGCCAGTCGTCTGTTCACGCGCTGCTACCGACAGCAGGCCGTCGGCATCGACCTGAAACGTCACGCGGATACGCGCTGCACCAGCCACCATCGGCGGAATACCACGCAGTTCGAAGCGCGCCAGCGAACGGCAGTCGCTAACCAGTTCCCGCTCACCTTGCACAACGTGAATCGCCATCGCCGTCTGGCCATCCTTGAATGTCGTGAACTCCTGGCCCCGCGCCGTCGGAATGGTGGAATTGCGCGGGATGACCTTTTCGGTCAGGCCGCCCATCGTTTCCAGGCCAAGCGACAGCGGAATGACGTCAAGCAGCAGCCAGTCATCCTTGCCGGTCTTGTTGCCGACCAACAAGTTGGCCTGGGTCGCCGCGCCGAGAGCAACGACCTTGTCCGGATCGAGATTGGTCAGTGGATCCTGACGGAAGAAATCACCAACCGCCTTCTGGACCTGCGGCATGCGGGTCGAGCCACCGACCATGACCACACCCTTGATGTCCTCAACGCGCAAGCCGGCGTCACGCAGCGCCTTCTTGACCGGCTGCAGTGTCTTCGAGATCAGCGTCTGGGCGATCGCCGCGAAGGTTGGCACATCGAGCTTGATGTCGACCATTTCGCCCGAGGTCAGGCGAACCGTGATCTGCGCTTCCGGGTTGTTGGTCAGGTATTCCTTGGCCTCGCGGCAACGCATCATCAAATGACGGCCATCTTCCGGCGACAAAGGCTGCAGCTTGGCTTGTTCAATAACCCAGCAGAAGATGCGGTGGTCAAAGTCATCCCCGCCCAGCGCCGAATCGCCGCCAGTAGACATGACTTCGAAAACGCCCTTGGTCAGTTTGAGAATGGAGATGTCAAAAGTACCACCGCCGAGGTCGTAGACCGCATAGACACCTTCGGCAGCGTTATCCAGGCCATAAGCGATGGCTGCAGCCGTCGGCTCATTGAGCAGGCGCAGAACATTCAGACCGGCCAGACGCGCCGCATCCTTAGTGGCCTGGCGCTGTGCGTCGTCAAAATAGGCCGGAACGGTAATCACCGCCCCGACCAGATCGCCACCAAGCGCTGTCTCGGCACGCTCCTTGAGACTTTTCAGCACTTCAGCCGAGACTTCTACAGGGCTTTTGATACCGGCGATCGTCCTGACCTTGACCATGCCCGGCGCTTCGATGAAGTCGTAAGGCATCGATTCAACGTGGGCAATATCCTTCAACCCACGCCCCATGAAGCGTTTGACCGAAACGATGGTGTTGCGCGGATCGATCGCCTGCTTGGTCTGGGCGTCAAAACCGACTTCGGTGCTGTTGTCGGCATGGTAGCGGACCACCGACGGCAGCAAGGGACGTCCCTGCTCATCGTTTAGGCAGACCGCCATACCGCTACGAACCGTGGCAACCAAAGAGTTGGTCGTACCAAGGTCGATACCGATGGCAAGTTTGTGTTCATGAGGGGCGGCCGACTCACCAGGCTCGGCAATTTGAAACAGGGCCATTTTTATTCTTCCAGCGACGCCAGCGCGTCGTCGATTTCGTACAAAAGTTTTTCCAGGAACATCAGTCGACGAACACGATCCGTGGCCAGCGCAAGCTCGCCCAGCTCGAATAACTCACCGAGTTCTTGATAACGCGAATTAATGTCGCCCCGCAGACGGTTGTGCAGGCGCTCCAGTTCGTGATGATCACCACCATCGCGAGCCTCCATCACCGCTTCGCGCCATTCCATTTGCTCCATCAAAAAATCAGTGGGCATGGCGGTGTTGCTCTCCGCCTGAATGTCGTGGCCAGCCAGATGAAGCATGTATTTAGCGCGCTCCAGCGGCTTTTTCAGCGTCTGGTAAGCTTCATTAGCATGCGTGGCCCACTGCATCGAGAGGCGGCGGTCGGCATCACCAGCGTTGGCGAACCGATCCGGATGCACCTGTGCTTGAATATCGCGATAGCGCGAATCCAGGTCAGACAAATCGAGCCGGAAGCCCGGATTCAACCCAAACAGGGAGAAATGGTCGGCTCGGAAATCCATCAGACGTTAAAGGATTCGCCGCAACCGCACTGATCCTTGACATTGGGATTGTTAAACTTGAAACCTTCGTTCAAGCCCTCACGAGCGAAGTCCAGTTCCATTCCATCCAGATAAGGCAGGCTCTTGGCATCGACAATAACCTTGACGCCATTGTGTTCAAACACCATGTCATCAGGATTCACCTCGTCGACAAATTCCAGTTTGTACGCCATGCCGGAGCAGCCACTGGTCCGCACACCGAGACGCAGGCCAATACCCTTGCCACGCTTGGTCAGGTAGTTGGCGACATGTTTTGCCGCCTTGTCGCTCAAGGTCACAGCCATGCTTATTCTCCGTGCTTTTTCTTGTAATCGGCCACAGCTGCCTTGATGGCATCCTCGGCCAGAATCGAACAGTGAATTTTAACCGGCGGCAAGGCCAATTCTTCGGCAATTTCCGTGTTTTTGATCGACAAGGCCTGATCGACCGTCTTGCCTTTGACCCACTCGGTCACAAGTGAAGACGATGCGATGGCCGAACCGCAACCGTAGGTCTTGAACTTGGCATCCTCGATCACGCCGGCCTTGTTCACCTTGATCTGCAGTTTCATGACGTCGCCGCAAGCCGGTGCGCCGACCATGCCTGTACCTACGTCATCATCTTCCTTGCCGAAGGAACCTACGTTGCGCGGATTCTCATAATGATCAATGACTTTTATGCTGTAGCTCATGCTGTTTCTCCTTGAATTCCTTTAATGTGCAGCCCATTGAACGGTACTCAGGTCAATGCCGTCCTTGAACATTTCCCACAACGGAGAAAGCTCACGTAATTTACCAACTTTCGTATGCAATAATTTGATTGCATAGTCTATTTCTTCCTCTGTCGTGAAGCGACCGATGCTGAAACGGATGGAGCTATGGGCCAATTCATCATCGCGCCCCAAGGCGCGCAGTACATAGGATGGTTCCAGACTGGCCGAGGTACAAGCCGAACCGGAAGAGACTGCCAGATCCTTGATGGCCATGATCATCGATTCGCCTTCAACGTAGGCGAAGCTGATATTGAGGTTGTGCGCCACCCGTTGAGTCAGGTCACCATTGACGAAGGTTTCCTCGATGTCCTGCAAACCTTTCAGCAACTTGTCGCGCAAGGCGCCGATGCGCTTGTTCTCTTCTGCCATTTCCTCACGAGCCAGACGGAAGCACTCGCCCATACCGACGATCTGGTGCGTCGGCAGTGTGCCCGAGCGGAAGCCACGTTCGTGACCACCGCCATGCATTTGGGCCTCGAGACGAATACGCGGCTTGCGGCGAACATACAGCGCGCCAATGCCTTTCGGACCGTAAGTTTTGTGAGCACAAAAACTCATCAGGTCGACCTTGAGCTTACTCAGGTCAATATCCACCTTGCCTGTAGCCTGGGCAGCATCGACGTGAAAAATCACACCCTTCTCGCGACAGATTTCACCCAGCTCGGCAATCGGCTGGATGACGCCGACTTCATTATTGACGAACATCACGGAGGCCAGCACGGTATCCGGTCGGATGGCGGCCTTAAAGACCTCCAGGTCGAGCAGGCCGTCTTCCTTGACATCGAGATAGGTCGCTTCGAATCCTTGGCGTTCCATTTCGCGCACAGTGTCGAGCACGGCCTTGTGCTCAGTCTTCACCGTGATGATGTGCTTGCCCTTGGTCCCAGCGTAGAAATTGGCGGCGCCCTTGATGGCGAGATTGTTGGACTCGGTTGCACCGGAGGTCCAGACAATTTCCTTCGGATCAGCATTAACCATTGCAGCCACCTGCTCGCGAGCCTCTTCGACCGCTGCATCGGCCACCCAGCCAAAGCTGTGCGAGCGCGAAGCGGGATTGCCGAAATGCTCGCACAAGTAGGGAATCATTTTTTCAGCGACACGCGGGTCGACCGGGGTAGTTGCCGAGTAATCCAGGTAAATGGGGAGTTTCATCGTCATTCTCGCTAAGTCGGGTTGTTCAGGCAGCCATCTTTTCAGCTAATGGCTGTCAGTCCTTGCAGTCGTCCGACTGTCACCTGCAAGGCGTTGATAAATTGTTCAATCTCAGCTTCCGTATTTGCCACACCAAGGCTAACTCGCACAGCCCCGCGAGCAATATCAGGGGCGATACCCATGGCGCGCAAAACATGCGATGACTCTGGATTGGCGCTTGAACATGCCGCACCACTGGCCACAGCGAATCCTTCGCGGTCCAGCTTACCGACCAGCGTTTCGCCATCAATATTCGGGAAGGCGAAATAGCTGGTATTCGACAAACGCGTCACGTCCGTCGCAAAAATCCTGGCGCCCAATGCTGCCAGTCCAGATTCCAGCTTTACCTGCATTGCCCGCATCAGAGCAGGTAGTTCGGCAACGCGAACTGCGGCAAGTTCCGCAGCAACGCCGAATCCAACGATCGCCGGGATATTTTCGGTGCCAGAGCGCAGTCCTCGCTCATGGCCACCACCAGCAATCAACGGTTGCAACTCGACTCGCTTGTCGAGAACCAGCGCTGCCGCGCCCTTGGGGCCACCTGCCTTGTGCGCAGACAACGTCATGGCATGAACGCCAGCTCCGTTGAAAACGCGAAAATCGATAGCCAGCTTGCCCAAAGCCTGTACAGCATCGGAATGAAACCAGGCCCCAGTGGATCTTGCAGCATTCGCTAACGCCGCAACATCCTGCACGACACCTGTTTCATTGTTAGCCAGCATGACAGAGAGCATTTTCGGCTTGTCGAGCAGTGCCTCGGCATAGTCTTCGATTTTTACCCTTCCAGTACCGTCGACCGCAAGACTCCTGACTTCCCAGCCCTGCCGGACCAACTGAGCGGCCGGCTTGAGTACGCAGGGATGCTCTGTAGCGCTGACGGCAAGTATACCGGGCTTGAGGCAGGCCGCAGCTCCTTTGAGGAATAGGTTATTGGCTTCGCTGCCCCCGCTGGTAAAAATCACCTCTGTGGGGTGTGCATTAACCGCCACAGCAACTTTCTGGCGCGCCTCGTCGATAGCCTGTCGTGCCTGCCGACCATATTCATGGCGGCTCGACGCATTGCCATACTGGCTTTCCAGCCAAGGCAACATCGCAACCAGCACCACCGGGTCGAGCGGTGTCGTGGCATTGTGGTCGAGATAAATGGGCATCGACATGGTTTTCTCAGGCCGCAACCGGCACCTTGTCGCGACCGCTACGGGGCCGGGGTTGCGGGCCAAGGCGCTTATCCTCAAGGACGATCGTACCCACACCACGCTTTGCTTTTTCACGCCCGACAAGCTCAGCGAGCGTTACGGAAGCAAGGTAATCGAACATTTTGGAATTCAGCGTCGACCACAGATCATGTGTCATGCAACGGTGTTCGTCATGGCAGTTTTCGCGGCCACCGCATTGAGTGGCATCGAGTTGTTCATCGACTGCCCGAATGATGTCTGCCACCGCAACCTGATCGAAAGGTCTGGCTATACAATAACCGCCACCTGGGCCACGCACGCTATCGACCAGCTTGTGACGACGCAATTTGCCAAACAACTGCTCAAGATAGGACAGCGATATCTGCTGCCGCTCACTAATGCTGGCCAGCGCCACGGGCCCGCCCTCGCCCCGCATGGCGAGATCCATCATGGCCGTTACGGCGAAACGTCCTTTGGTTGTCAAACGCATTCCGAACCTCTATAAATAACCTAGTGTCGCAGTCAACTATATCCAAATCAGACAAAATTAGTCAACTATTTTACTCAGGTATTTCGGATCGAATATATCGGACTGATCGACGTCTTGATCACACTTGACGCCTTGTGCATCAAGCTCCTTGACCAGCGAGGCCAGCCGCCGATCAGTCTCGGTAGCGTGATCCAGCAATGCGTGGATCGCTTTGGCCAGCGGATCGTCCTGATCGCGCCCAACCGCATAGGCAGAAAAGCCCAATTTTTCGGCTTGAGCCTCCCGTTGGCGGGTTTGCTCAGTGTTGTCGAGAATCCGTGCCGGGTTCCCAACCGCGGTTGCTCCGGCAGGTATGGGCTTTGTGACCACAGCATTTGAACCAACTTTAGCACCGGCACTAATAGTGATCGGGCCAAGCACCATTGCCCCAGCTCCGACAACCACACCATTTTCCAGAGTCGGATGACGCTTGCCCTTGTTCCAGGAAGTGCCACCGAGAGTAACCCCGTGGTAGAGCGTGACGTCATCTCCGATAACAGCCGTTTCTCCAATCACAACACCCATGCCATGATCAATGAAGAAGCGGCGACCGATGGTTGCGCCAGGATGAATTTCGATGCCAGTTAGCATCCGTGACAAGTGAGCCGTAAAGCGGCCCAACCAACGAAGGCGATGTCCCCACAGCCAGTGGGCCAAGCGATGCATGATCAATGCATGAATGCCGGGGTAGCAGGTGAGCACCTCCCAGAATGAGCGGGCGGCCGGATCGCGATCAAAGACCGCACGGATGTCCTCACGCAGATACCGGAACATGAAACCTGATCTCCCTGTTGAATGGAGGGCGATTTTAGAATACTCGACTGAATTTGTCAGCTATTTTCCCAACGGGCTGCGAGTCGTATAAGTTTATAATCGGAAATCCGCCGCAATTCGCTAGCTCTCCATGCCAAACCGCCTCGCATCGCTACTTGTTGCCATCATTTTGCTTGCCAGTTGCGCAACGCCACCACCGGTCGCAACAAGAAATATACGCGGCGATTACAGCCACACCCAAAAATACCTTTCATGGCTGGTACACCGTGAAATGGTGCAAAACGAGATTACCGGCATAAGCATCGCACTCGTCGATGACCAGAAAGTGATCTGGCAGCAAGGCTTCGGCTATGCCGACCTTGAAAACAAAATAGAGGCCACACCAGATACCGTCTATCGAGCCGGATCAATTGCCAAGGTCTTCACGGCAGCAGCAGCAATGCAACTAGCTGAACAAGGCAAGCTCGACATTGATCAGCCACTCTCTGCAGCACTGCCCGAATTCTCGATAAAGACTCGATTTCCGAACGCAGCTCCGGTAACACCACGCAACATAATGTGCCATCACTCGGGGCTGCCATCCAATTTCCTGCAAGGCCTGTTCGTCCGGGAACCTGATCGTTTCGAGTCGGTTGTTGCTAATATCCGTGACGAATACCAGGCCTTTCCGCCAAACTACGTTTTTTCCTATTCAAATCTCGGCATGGCGCTGCTTGGTGCCGCAATTCAGAAGGTTAGCGGTGAACCCTTTGACAGATACATGGATCGTCAATTCTTCCAGCCTCTAGGCATGCGCCATAGCAGTTTCGTACCGCGTCCCATCGCCAAAGCCTACGACCGCAACAAGGAAATCGAGGTATTTTCTCTTCGTGATATGCCGGCAGCCAACTTGCTGAGTAACGTGGTTGACCTCGGCAATTTCATGAAAATGCAATTCGCTGATGGCAAGGCTGGTGAAACCCGAATTCTTTCGGCTGCTTCAACCCATGAGATGGTTCGCATCCAGAACAAGAATTTTCCGATGACAGTCGGGCAATACGTTGGCTTGGGCTGGATGATGAGTGGCATCGACGTGCCCGGAGGCGGAAGCGTTGCCAGCCACGGCGGTTCCCTGCCGGACTCTCACAGCATGATGGCCATCCTGCCTGAGCACAAACTGGGCGTCGTCATCCTCTCCAACTCATCCTCGTCCCACGTTGCGGTCTCCAAAATCGCGACCGAAGCCTTGCGCCTCATGCTTGAAGCAAAGACCGGAATTCGCCAAAATACAACACCACCAGCACGAGCCGCAGAACGCGCACCAACAGCCGAGGAATTGCGCCAGTTCGACGGCAACTTTGACACCATGGTTGGCTTGGCCAGAATCAGCACAAAAAATGGCCAGATCGACGTTGAGGCAGCGGGCCATCAATTCCGCTTGGTGCCGCACGAAGACGGCTTGCTGACCATTAAGTATCGATTGTTTGGAATGATGGCTGTACGCGTTGGCGCTTTCGAGGATATTCATCTGTCGATAGCGAATGTCGACGGACGGCAAATCATCGTCGGCCGAATCGGCCCGGAATCACTGATATTTGGCGAAAAACTGAAGCCGACGAAAATTCCTGAGCGCTTCTGGAACAATCTCGGCCACTACGAGATCGTTGGAAAGATAGACGGCCCTACTCCTGACAGACTTCTGCTCAAGGAAGACAACGGGCTACTAGTCGGTGAAGCGCACTTTCCGGAGGTACCCGATCTCCTTTTGCAGATCGCCTTTCATGCAGTCTCCGACGATGAGGTTGTCACAGCAGGCTTAGGTACTGGTCGCGGAGACACCTTACGACTGATCGGTGCAGGAAACGAAGCCATACTCAGCTTCTCCGGCATGCAACTCCGCAAAAAACTGAACTGAAATAGCCATGATCGAACTACAGCAGGAACTCAAAGCCTTTATCATCGAGATGATGAACCTTGAAGACATCACGCCAGAGGACATTGACGACGATACTCCGCTGTTTTCCGTTAACGGACTAGGGCTCGATTCGATTGATGCACTGGAACTGGTACTGGGCTTAAAGAAGAAATACGGCATCGTTATCGAGGCCAACGACGAGGCAAACCGCCAGCACTTGAGCTCCATTAAGTCCCTAAGTAAACTCATAGAAAGCCATCAAAACTGTACATAGAAAACAAAAACGGCACCCTAAGGTGCCGCGTGCCGATAACCTACTAAAGGTTTTTTAAACTCGGGCCCTAAGGAATCGGCTCAACCCCACTAGCCCCACGAGCATTAGCGCTATCGAATTAGGCTCAGGCACATTTGTTGTCGAACCGCATTGCGATGTACATGCGGACGCAATGACAGTGTTGAGTTTAAAATAATCGTTATTGCGATCAACACCACCAACGCCAAACACTTTGTCTGTACTGCCTACAAGAGGATTATAGGCACCAATCAACCAATATGAAGAGTACAACTCTTGAGAATTTACGCCTCTAGAACCCGTACTATTAGTTCCCGTATAGTGACCGACAACTTCCCAACCATTGTCCGCGAGAGAACTATAAGTGATACCTGAAAGCAATCCATTTTTCACATCACTCGCAGCATATTGAGACCCGTCGGCCTTCGTTAATGCGAACCGCATTACCGTCAAATCCGAATCTGTATTTACATACCCTAAATTCACCGACTCCAGCTTAACCATGTCGGCGAAGCTCAACAAAACCATGTCATAACGCTGATTATTGTCAATGGCGTGCTCAGGTTCAGCGGTTTCTTTATTGTCCCAATAAGTCGCCCCGGACGTATAAGCGTCATTATTCTTCACGCCAACACCGCCATCATAAACATTCAAAGTTGCCGTCTCAATCGTTTGGCTTACCCCTCCATCAGCCAAATTGGATTCCGTGTTAGCCCCACCGGTGTTCGAGAAAGCACTGACAGTCAACCCGGCAGCAGGGACCTTGATCGACCACTCGGTACTTGCAGACACATGCCCGGCAACCATCCATACCAACAAACCACCAAGTACTTTATATTGATTTTTCATGATATACCTCGAAGCGTTTTGCTATATATAAGCAATAAAAATACCATCAAAAAATTACTCAATTAAATCAATAAATTACTACGAGATGCAATTCCTCAAAAGGAGGGCATGTAAAGAAATTCGACAGTAATCTCGGTGAATCACAATCCCAACTCTGACTTGAGTTCCTTCACAATTGGTAGGCTTTCCAACACACCAAGCTTACCTACTGCCACACTGAACTCTTCTTTCGCTTCGTTTTTGCGGCCAGTTTTTGCGAGCGCATAGGCCAGATGAAAACGAATCTCCGAATCCAAAGGATTGCGCAAGCGAGCTTCTCTCAGATACCGCAAACCAAGTTCCACCTGCCCACTCCCAACCATTATCCAACCTAAAGTATCAGCATAGGCTGGATTTTCGGGTGCGAGACTTAGGGCGCGCTCAGCGGCCGACTGAGCTCCTGGATCATTAAGTCGATGAAGAAGGCTAGCGTAATTATTCAACATAGAGGCATTGCTAGGGCTATCCTTGATTGCTAGCTGATAAGCATGTTTTGCCGCAACCAAATTGCCGGAACGAAACTGAACTTCGGCTAGTGCATTTTTTGCCGGCCTGTCATTTGGATGCGCCCTTACCCAGTCCTCGAGCAAAGCAATTGCCTTTTTGGTCTCCTCTGCCGCCATATACCCCTTTACAAGCGCCAATGCATTTGCTGTGGTCTCTTCACGAGCCAAAACCTTCTTATATTGGCCTATAGCGATCAGGAATTGCCCGCGCACCATCGCCAATTGTGCGGTGGCACGCACTGTTTCAATAGCACTTGGATAACTGGCAGTTAGTGTCTTTAATGCTAAATCAGCTTTGCCCATATTGCCGCGACGCGCTTCCACTTCTACTCCCAGTGCGAGCGCAGCTATCTCGTTCTGGTCAGCCTGCAGGGCTTTATATACATTGTATGAGGCTCCTTCCAGATTTCCGGCAGCTAACTGCAGTCGAGCAATGGCAACCTGCATCCGAGAATCGTACTCAGCCAGCCGCGTGGCGGCGCTGAGGATCGTGCGGGCATTTTCTCTATCACCGATTGTGAGATAAGTATTTGCCAAGGCGAGTTGAACACGCAAACTACTTGAGAATCTGCCCGCCAAATCTTTAGCTGCCACCAGAGCGGCATCTTCTTGACGTTGGCCCAAAAGGAGGTTGATCAGTGCCAACGTCGGAGAAGGGTCCGTACGCTGAACCTCACCCGCCTTCTTAAAGAATCTTACCGCCTCTGCACTCTGGCCAGCACGTAGCTCAAGTTGTCCAAATTCGAATAGCACCTGATGGTCGTTACTGTTGACTTTTAACAGTTCATTTAGACGGCGCCGCGCTTCGTCATAGTGCTTTTCGCCGGCATCAAGGCGTGCGAGATTCAGTACTGAAGGTACAAACATGGAGTTTTTTATCAATACTTGCTCGTAAATTGCACGACCACCTGCCTTATCACCTGATACAACCTTTAGCGAAGCCAACAAATTAAGTGCGATCAGGTTAGCTGGATCAAGTTTGATCATCGTGCTGGCAACCTTCTTAGCCTTATCGATCTTGCCTAGGCGCATGTATAGACTCGCCAAAGCGATACCGGAAGGGGTATCGGAAGGGTTGGCTGCAAATGCCTTTTCGAGACTACTAATACCTTTCTCTACCTGCCCGGAGCCCAACTGACTGAAGGCCAGCGAACGACTCATTTCCGGTGAAACCGATCGAGCAGTAGCCTGTTCCAGCAGGCCGCTCGCCTGGGCATAGCGCTTCTGGGCAAGATGGACTGAGCCAAGCAGGAACATTACTTGCGGGTCTTCAGGCAACGTACGTTGTAGCGACTCCAGCAACGACTGGGCTCGCCCGTAGTCTTTGGCATCCAAATAAATCGACGCCAGCAATTTTTTGGCACCCATGTTGTTGGGGCTGCGCGAAATCAGGATATCGAGATATTCGCGGGATTTTTGGTGGTTACCTAAGCTGTAGTGCGCCAAAGCGCCAGCCATCAGAAGTTGTTCCCGACGCGTGAGCCAAGCTGGAGGCAGGGAGTCTACGGTTCTCGTAACCTCCTTCAATGTCTCGTTCGTCTCTTTCGCATCGCCCTTTTTCCCAGCTAGCACAGCACGCAGATAAGCGGCTCGCGGCTCATCCTCTGCAAATGTTTTCAGGAAATCGAGGTCCTTGCGTGCATCAGCGTCACGCTTCAAGTCAATCAGCAAGGCAGCGCGGGCGATGCGGGCGTCGAGGTGCTTCGGCGAAAGGGAAAGTGCTTTATCGTAGGAAGTCAACGCATCTTTGGCATCCAATGCTGCATGATGGACAGAGGCCTTCATATTCCAGGCCGAAGCGCTACCGGGCGCCAATTCGATGGCTTTTTCCGCTTTTTCCCTGGCTTGGTCGAGGCGATTGGCTGCCAATAGCATCGGGACTTCTGCAATAAGTGGCAAGGCAGATCGTGGGTCGATGGCCCTCGCCTGCTCCCAGTTTTGCTTGGCCTGGCTGGCATTACCCGCTTCCATGTAGGCGTTGCCGCGCATGGTCAGGACTTCAACTTGAAGGGCTGGGTATAATCCAGATGCGGATATTTTATCAATGACGGCTTCCGGGCGCCCCAAGGCGAGATAGACCTGCCCGAGGGGGAGGGCAACCTCTCCGCGGTCAACCCCCTGTTTGAGCGCCTCTTCGAAGGCTGCCTCAGCCCCTTTTAAATCCCCATTCCTAAGCAAGGCCTTGCCGAGCAACAGATGGGCGGCCAGCATTTTCTGATCTTGCTGAATGGCATTTTTAAGCTGGATCACTGCTGCCGGTATTTCGTCTTTTTCGTATCTTTTCAGAGCATCTTCGTAATAGCTTGACGCCTTTTCCGGTGATGCCAAAACGCTGGCAGACAACCCCAAGCCCATGACGAGCACTGCAGAGAGACGAGTCGAAAAATAAAAGCTTTGCCTCCTCCAAGATTGCTTAGGTTGCCGGCGATTGAGTGTTTGGCGACTCATTGGTATCCAAGTGCTTGGGTGAGATAACAGAGGAAATGCAACATGCGAAGTTTCATGCTAGCGCCATCCGTGACGCGGCGGATGTGCATTTTTCACGAATGCCTGCCGATTTTCCGCACGGTTTTGACAACGGACCGCGGCGCTATCGAACCTCGATGCTGACGGTTTTCCCGGACTTTCCGCCGGCCTTGCGAATCAGCTCAGCAATATCAGTATTATTGAAGCGAGATGCGATATCGAGGGCGGTTTCGCCGCTATCGACGGTACGGCCCAGGTCGGCCTTGCTGGCAATCAGGAATTGAACGACTTCGAGGTGCCCGCTACGTGATGCGGCAATCAGGGGGGTAGTGCCATTCTCCGAGGCCAGATTGACGTCTGCGCCTGACTTGACGAGTAGCTTTGCAATTTCCAGATGGCCACTGAATGCTGCATAGGCTAGAGGTGTCCAGCCCTGCATGTTGACTGCCGCGCCGCCGGCCAACAGCAACTCGACCACTGCCTTATGGCCGCGAAAGGCAGCCAGACGGAGCGCCGTGTCACCGGCCGAATTTCGGGCGTTGAGCTTGGCGCGGTTCCTGATCAGATAGTCCACCATTTCGGCATGCCCGTCGCGGGCTGCCAACATCAGCAGCGTGTTGCCATCAATATCGGTCGTATCGAGGGACGCACCCTTGGCAGCTAGCTGCGTGATTTCCTTGACGTCACCCATCTTGGCAGAGGTGATCAAGTCGTCGTAGGTGGCCGCGCCGACGATGACCGGGACAGCCAAGGCAATTGCTACAGTCAACCGGAAATTTTGGCTAATTTTCATATCTGTTTTGCGCCTTTGAACAACGAAAAGAAATTATCGGTTGTCGCTTGGTGGACTTGATCAAGGCTAATCGAACGCAGTTTGGCGATTTCCTCGGCGACATAGCGCACGTAGGCCGGCTCGTTTGGTTTGCCACGATAAGGCACTGGCGCCAGATAGGGCGAATCGGTCTCGACGAGAAGGCGGTCCAACGGACATTTCTGTGCCACCTCCTTGACGATATTGGCATTCTTGAAAGTGACAATTCCAGATAATGAGAGATAGAAGCCAAGATCAAGCGCCAGACGCGCAATATCCCAGTTTTCGGTAAAGCAGTGCATGACACCGCCGACCGCATCGGCACCCTCTTCCTTGAGCACGCGCAAGGTATCGGCAGCGGAATCCCGGGTGTGCACCACCAGCGGTTTGCCGCAACGCTTGGCTGCCCGAATATGAGTCCGAAAACGGTCGCGCTGCCACTCCGGCTGATCCTTCTGCCAGTAGTAGTCGAGCCCGGTTTCGCCGATGGCGATCACTTTCGGGTGCGCGGCAAGCGTTAGAAGACACTCTTCATCGGGCTCTTCGACATCGGTATATTCGGGGTGCACGCCGACGGTGGCATAAAGCTGCTCATGCTGCTCGGCCAGCGCAAGCACCTGCGGAAAGTCTTCCAGATTGACACCGATGCAGACAGCCAGGCCAACCTGATTCTCCTGCATGCGCAGCAGGACATCCGGCATGCGATTGGCCAGATCGGGAAAATCGAGGTGACAGTGGGAGTCGACCAGCATGCCGGTCAATCAGAGCGTATGCGTGGGGCGGGCCGACTGCATGACGCCGCCGAGCAGGCCTTCGATCTTCCGCCGTGCTTCCTGGCCGCTTTCGTCATTATTAAAATGCACGCCAATCCCCTGCGCCCGGCCATTCTGGGCGCCGGCTGGAGTAATCCAAACGACGGTGCCGGCGATTGGCAGTTTGGCCGGATCGTCCATCAGCGACAGCAGCATGAAGACTTCATCGCCAATGGTGTAGCCGCGGGTTGTCGGAATGAAGATGCCGCCGCTGCGCAGATGGGGCATGAATGCGGCGTAAAGCGCAGATTTCGAATTGATGTTGAGCGAGAGAACGCTAGGGCGCTGCGGAGCTGGTTTTGCTTCACTCATCGTTGATCAATTGGCAAACAGGGCTCGATAATCCAGAAAAAGGCTTTCCAGGAAGAGGCGCGCATTGAGCGGCTGCTCGGCCTCCTGGCGACGTGTAATCAGGGCCCGATAGAACTGAATCAGGCGTGCAGGCGGAATCATATCAGCCAAGCCTGAAATAATGGCCTGTTGCGGCAGAAAATATCGAACAGACAGGCCGTTCCTGGCGAGCGTCAGGTCAACCATCCATTTCTGCAAGGCTTCGGTGATGTGTTTCAACGCCACTTTGCCTTTACTGTCCTTGACGGCTTTTTCGAGTTCGGCAGCGGTTGCCAACGGGTCACCCTTGCGGCCAGCCCCCAGTCGTGTCGCCAGCAACTCAAGCCACGCCCCTTGCCCGGATGCTGCAAGTTCCAGCGCCAACCCGGGCGAACCACCCGCCAGCGCCAGCCAGCGTTCGGCTTGGGCAACACCTTCGTCAGCCAGAACCTTCTCCGCGAGCTTCATCGAAGGTACCGGAACCGGTACCACCTGACAGCGACTACGGATGGTCGGCAACAAGCGCATTGGCTCGCTTGAAACCATTAAAAACAATGTATCTGGAGCAGGCTCTTCAAGTGTTTTGAGAAGAGAATTTGCCGTGCTGCGATTCATTGCCTCGGTTGGATTGACCAGAATGATCCGCAATCCGCCGCGGTGAGTACCGATGTTAAAAAATTCGTCGAGCCCGCGCACCTGATCAATGGTGATCTGCTGGCTGGGCTTTTTCTTGCCGTCCTCGACCTCTGCCTCTTCGCCGAGCGCATCGGGCTGCAGCAAGCGAAAATCGGGATGGTTGCCTTGCTCGAACCAGTTGCAGGCGAGGCACTTGCCGCAAGCCAAGCCGTCGATTGACGGTGACTCACAGAGCAGGCTGGCGGCAAAACGCCTTGCCAGCTCATATTTTCCCAAGCCTTTTTGGCCCACCAGCAACAGCGAATGCGGCAATTGCTTCCGCCTTGCCTGCAATCCAGCCCAGACCTTCGAGTGAAGATCAATAACGTTCATAAACAAATCGCTGCAATTATTTGTTCAAGTTGTTTGCGAATATTTTGAATGGTGTTGTCGGCGTTAACTACGCGCATTCTGCTCGGGCTGCCATGCGCTCTTTCCAGATAAGCCTGACGAACACGCTCATGAAAATCGACGCGCTCCTGTTCAAACTTGTCCAGCACCCGATTGGCCAGCACGATGCGCTCGCGGGCAATGTCGAGCGGCAGGTCAAATAGCAGAGTGAGGTCTGGTTGCAGGTGTTCATGTACCCAATGCTCCAGGATCAGGAACTTGGAACGATCCAGCCCGCGACCACCACCCTGATAGGCGTAGGTGGCATCGCTGAAGCGGTCGCAGATTACCCATTCACCCCGGGCCAGCGCCGGTTCTATCAATTTGGCCAAATGCTCACGACGGGCTGCAAACATCAGAAGCGTTTCAGTCTCTAGATGCATGGGCTCGTTGAGCAGCAATTCCCTCAGTTTTTCACCTAGCTCGGTACCGCCCGGTTCGCGCGTCACTTGAACGACGATACCGCGCGCCCGCAGCAATTCGGCCAGCCACTCGACGTGACTGCTCTTGCCTGCACCATCTATGCCTTCGAAAGTGATGAATTTACCTTTCACTTCCCACCCCTTTGATATCGGTTAACTGCGTTGTTGTGTTCTTCCAGCGTCTGCGAAAACTGGCTGCTGCCATCGCCGCGTGCGACAAAATAGAGCGCATCGCTTTGAGCCGGATTGAGCGCTGCGCGCAAGGAAGCCTGCCCGGGCATGGAGATCGGCGTCGGCGGCAAGCCGGACCGGGTGTAGGTATTGTACGGGGTGTCGGTTTGCAGGTCGCGCTTGCGCAGATTTCCGTCGAAGTTCTCGCCCAGACCATAGATCACCGTCGGATCGGTTTGCAGCAGCATGCCCTTGCGCAGGCGATTGACGAATACGGCAGCGACCAGATTCCGGTCTGCTTCGCGTCCGGTTTCCTTTTCGACAATCGAGGCCATGACCAGAGCCTCCTCAGGCGTCTTGTAGGGCAGCCCGGCCGCACGCTGAGCCCACTCGGCATCCAGTTTGCGCTGCATGGCCCGATTGGCGCGCGCCAGCAGTTCCAAATCACTCGATTGCTTGTCGAAAAGGTAGGTATCCGGAAATAGCAGACCTTCGAGGCTCCTGACATTGAGCCCCAGCTGGGCAATGATTTGTGCTTCGCTCAAGCCGCTCGTTTCGTGACTCAGATCGGGATGTTTATCCATGCGCCCGCGCCACTGACGGAAAGTCCAGCCTTCAACCAAGGTCAGTTCGCCCTGCGTCACCTTGCCTTTGAGCAGCTTGTTGAGCAGCTGCATGGGGGTAACCCCCGTTTTGACTGCATAGCTCCCAGCCTTGATGGATGTATCGGCCCGGTTAATACGGGCCAGCATGGCAAGCAAGGTTGGCTCGACAGCGATGCCAGCCTCGCGCATCTGAGTGATGGCTGAACGCAGGCTGCTGCCGGCCGTCACCCGGAAATCGAGCGGCGAACTGCTCAATTGCAGGGGCTGATTGGCCCACCACCACAAACCACCGGCTGCGGTCGCCAAGAGCAAAAATATCGGGAGGAAAATCCGGGGGAAGAAGCGCACGGGAACTCGAAGGGAGCAAGCAGGTCTTGCCCGTGTGGAACGAGCACGTTATAACGAGCGATATAATATCCGAAACCCCCTCAGGAGCCCTCATGAATCCCCACTGGCGCAGCTTTCTGGAATCGACCGAAGGTGTCTTCGACAACGATTCGACCGAGCTTCTCAACTTCGGCGATGCCGCTGGCGAATTGCTTGCCGCAACGCAGCAGACCGTCGTCGTTCCGCTGACCCACCTCGGCCTTATCGAAGCCACGGGTGAAGAGGCCAAGGCCTTCCTGCACAGCCAGTTCACCAGCGATATCAACCATCTGGCTGACGGCCAGGCCCAGCATGCTGGATGGTGCACGGCCAAGGGTCGGATGCAGGCCAGCTTTGTCGTCTGGCGTCAGGGCGAGCGTTATCTCCTCGCGCTGGCCGCCGACCTCCAGGAGGCAACGCAAAAGCGCCTGCAAATGTTCGTATTGCGGGCAAAAGTAAAACTGGCCGCGCAGACCGACAGTACCGTCATGCTCGGCCTCTCCGGGCCACAGGCCGAAGAAGCGCTGGCCGATGCCGGGCTGCCCTGCCCGGCTGAAGCGATGGCGACGGCCACCGCCGACGGTGCAACCGTCATTCGTCTTGATGCCAAGCGTTTCATGATCGTCGCGCCGGAATCGGCGATGGCTGCGCTGTGGCAAAAACTCACCGTCAAAGCCCGCCCGGCTGGCCTCCCTGCCTGGCGCTGGCTCGATATCCAGGTGGCCTTCCCGCTCGTCACCCTGGCCACCAAGGAAGAATTCGTGCCGCAAATGGCCGATTTCGAAAAGATTGGCGGCGTCAGTTTCCACAAGGGTTGTTATCCGGGGCAGGAAATCGTTGCTCGCACCCAGTACCTCGGCAAGGTCAAGCGCCACCTGCATCGCGTAACCAGTGCGCAGGAGCTCAAGGCCGGCGATATCCTGCATTCGCCCGACAACCCGGATCAGTCCTGCGGCACGGTGATGACCGTCGCCCCCTCACCGGCTGGCGGTTACGAAGCCCTGGCCGTCATCCAGAGCAATTTTGCCGGCAATGTCCGTCTTGGTTCACTGGAAGGCCCTTCCCTCCAGGCTGCTGCGGTCAACCCGTAAAAACGGCCAAAAATGAAATGTGTCTGATCGTCGTCGGCTGGCGGGTTCATCCGGAATACCCGCTGGTCGTCGCGGCCAATCGTGACGAGTTTTACGCCCGCCCGACAGCGCCATTGGGACGCTGGCCGGATACCCCCGAGATCATGGGCGGGCTCGATCTCGAAGCCGGTGGCACTTGGCTGGGAATCAGCGAATCCGGACGCTTCGCGGCGGTCACCAATGTGCGCGAGCCTGGCATGGCCAAAGGCGCGCAATCTCGCGGCGCGCTGACGCGCGGGTTCCTGACTGCCTGCTCGTCGGCGGAGGAATACGCCTCAGGGATCGATGGCGACCAATACTCCGGCTTCAACCTGTTGCTGGGCGACGGCGATACGCTGGTCTATTGCTCGAATCGCGATGGCCAGCCACGCCCGCTGACACCGGGCGTATACGGCTTATCGAACCACCTGCTCGACAGCCCGTGGCCAAAATTGCTGGCCGCCCGCCAGCGTTTTGCCGAAGCATTGCCCCGCCTGCCAGATGAGTCGGCTTTTTTCGACCTGCTGGCCGATCAGTCCATCGTCGCCGATGAAAACCTGCCAAGCACCGGAGTTCCCATCGAATGGGAACGCCTGTTGTCAGCCGTCTTCGTCAAATCGGAAAGCTACGGCACGCGGGCGTCAACGGTGGTCTGGCGAGACGCTGGCGGCAAGATCACGGTTCACGAAAACAGTTTTGGCCCGAACGGCCAGCCGCTTCAGTCCTCGGTGATCTCGACTTCCGAATAGCAAGGCACGAGGTCGAACAATTCGACGATGTCGGCGTTGCGCATGCGCACGCAACCGTGCGAGCCGGGCAAGCCCATTTCCGCGGCATCCGGGCTGCCGTGGATGTAGATATAGCGGCGCATGGTATCGACACAACCGAGCCGATTGCAGCCGGCTTCGCGCCCCGACAGCCAGAGAATGCGCGTCAGGATCCAGTCGCGGCCGGGGAATTCCTCGCCCAGCGCCGGTGACCAGAGTTCGCCGGTCGGGCGACGGCGAACGAAGACCGTGTTTTCCGGCTGGCCGGCACCGATTTTGGCCCGGATGATGTGTCGACCGCGTGGTGTCTGGAAGCTGCCGGAAACCTCGCCAACGCCAGCTTTGGCCGTCGATACCGGGTACTCGCGCAGGATTCGACCCTGATCGTCAAAAACCGTCATCGCCTGGCGTGCCACTGAAATATGCAGTTTCATGATGATTTCTTGCGCCGGCCGGCGAAAAAGGCGGACAGCATGGCGCTGCACTCATCGGCCAGCACGCCGCCTTCGACGGTAGCGTGATGATTCAAGCGCTCAACGCCGAACAGATCAACCACGCTGCCATGCACGCCGGTCTTGGCGTCACGCGCACCGTAGATGACGCGGCTGATCCGCGCATGCATGATGGCGCCGGCACACATGGCGCACGGTTCCAGCGTGACAAACAGCTCACAGCCCGGCAGGCGGTAGTTGCCTAGCACACGCGCCGCATCGCGCAAGGCAGCGATTTCGGCATGGGCCGTCGGGTCGCTCTCGCCAATCGGCGAGTTGAAGCCGCGACCAACAATGGCGCCATTGAGGACCACGACGGCGCCAACCGGCACCTCGCCGAGACACTCGGCAGCGCGGGCCAGCGACATCGCTTCGCGCATGAAAAACTCGTCGCTGAGACCAAGTGCGGCTTCGTCGCTCATGCCGACTCGCCTGGAAAAACCGGATCCATCATAAAAACATCGCCAGAAAATGGGTTGTCGGAAGGGCGGCAAGTATAGCGCCGCCGGGCTGGCTCGCTCTAGTTCCCCTGCAGCAACAGGCGGATGTCGGCAGCGATGTCATCAACGCTGCTCGTGTCCTTGACATAAAGTCGCAGACGGCCGGCCGGATCGAACGCATAGGCACCCGTCGAGTGGTCGATGACATAGCCCAGCTCCCCATCAACAGGCTTGCGCGCGGCAAAGACGCGGAACTCTTCGGTCGCTGCCCTGGTTTGCGCCGCATCGCCGCGCAGGCCAAGAAATGTCGGGTGGAACCACGGCACGAACGCCTTCAGCCGTTCCACGCTGTCGCGCTCCGGATCGACCGTAACGAACAGCACTTGGACCCGCTCAGCGTCGCCGCCCAGCGCCTTCATGACGTCAGCCAGTTTGGCCAGCATGGTCGGGCAAATATCCGGACAGGAGGTATAGCCGAAGAAGACCACCGTCGCCTTGCCCTGAAAATCGGTCAGGGATCGCTGCAGACCAAGGTGGTCGACCAGCGTTAGCTGACGCCCGAAAGTGGCGCCGGTCAGATCGGTATTGCGAAACGTCACGGGCGGCCGCTTGCAGGCCAGAAAGGCAGTGGCAGACAGGGCAAGAAAGAGTCGGCGTTTCATCGTGGAAATTATTTCTGAACTATTTCAGGAACATTGATTCTCAGGCTAGAGGTCAGTTCTCACAAGGGGAGGGAACGGAATGGCGAGTTGTACGCTTGAGACTCAGGCTGCGCAAAGCGCAGACGCAAATCTTGTTGCCCGGCTGCTACGCAGCCTTATTCCTCCTTCCGCCCTGCTCTTGCCGGCTATCGCCAGCGCTGAGTACAAGTTTAATTTCCCCGAGCCGGTCACGCCCATCGCCCGGGAAACGCTGCACATCCACAACGAGTTCATGCTGATCATCACCATCCTGTTCGTGGTGGTGTTCGCCATCATGATTTACTCGATGATCAGGCACCGGAAGAGCAGCGGCCACGCGCCGGCCAAGTTCACCGGGCCGACTGGCGCACTGCAATGGTTCTGGGCGCTGATTCCCTTCGCCATCCTGCTTTTCATCGACTTCGTGCTGATGGGCATCCCGGCCGTGCAGGCCATCATCAACATGGAAGACACCCAGACCAAGGCCGACATGGTGCTCAAGGTCACCGGCATGCAGTGGAAGTGGCAGTACGAGTACCCGGAATCCGGGGTCAAATTCATCAGCACGCTGGCCACGCCGCGCGACCAGATTGCCAATGCCGAGGCCAAGGGCGAGCATTACCTGCTCGAAGTCGACAAGCCGGTCGTGCTGCCTGTCGGCAAGAAGGTGCGCATTCTGCTCACCTCGACCGACGTCATCCATACCTGGTGGGTGCCACAATTCGGCGTCAAGCGCGATGCCATCCCCGGCTTCCTTCGCGAAACCTGGGTGCTGATTGAAAAGCCCGGCATTTATCGCGGCCAGTGCGCCGAGTTGTGCGGCAAGGACCACGGTTTCATGCCGGTGGTCGTCCATGCCGTACCGGAGCCCGAGTATCTCGCCTGGGTCGAAACACAAAAAGCCGAGGCCAAGGCCGCAGCGGGCGGCGCCGACCGGACCTGGAGCAAGGACGAACTGGTCGCCGAAGGCAAGGCGGTCTATGAAAAGGTTTGCGCCGCCTGCCACCAGCCGGATGGCAAGGGTTTGCCGCCCGCTTTCCCGGCGCTGGCCGGCAGCAAGATTGTGAATGCACCGCTGCTCGACATGAACGGCAAGGTCATCAAGGACAGCCATGTCGACCGTGTG
Organism: Ferribacterium limneticum; assembly: GCA_049304775.1. GTDB lineage: Bacteria > Pseudomonadota > Gammaproteobacteria > Burkholderiales > Rhodocyclaceae > Azonexus > Azonexus limneticus_C. The sequence continues at coordinate 60,733 of JBAQOL010000034.1, read as the reverse complement.
CTGCACGGCAAGGCCGGGACGGCGATGCAGGCCTTCAGTGCCAGCCTGTCCGATGTTGAGCTGGCGGCCGTCATCACCTATGAACGCAACAGTTTCGGCAACCAGATGGGCGACATGATCCAGCCAGCCCAGATCAAGTCCCTGCGCTAGGAGACGAGCGATGAGCACAGCCACCACCCACGCTGCCGAACACCCGGCCGAACATTATCCCGGCGGCCTGATGCGCTGGCTGACGACGACGAATCACAAGGACATCGGCACGATGTACCTGACCTTCTCGCTGATCATGTTCTTTGTCGGCGGCCTGATGATCCTTGCAGTGCGGGCCGAACTTTTCCAGCCCGGCCTGCAGCTCATGAAGCCAGAGTTCTTCAACCAGCTCATTGGCGTGCACGCGCTGGTGATGATCTTCGCCGCGTTGATGCCGGCCGCCACCGGCTTCGCCAACTGGATGCTGCCGCTGATGATCGGCGCCCCGGACATGGCGCTGCCCCGCCTCAACAACTGGGGTTTCTGGCTGCTACCACCGGCCGCCATCCTGCTCACCCTGCCCTTCACGCTGGCCCTGTTCGGCATCGGCGACGGCGCCATTGCCACCGGCTGGACCTTCTACGCACCGCTCTCAGTACAGGGCGGCATGGGGGTCGATTTCGCCATCCTTGCCGTACACATCCTCGGCATCTCGTCGATCATGGGCTCGATCAACATCATCGTCACCATCTTCAACATGCGCGCGCCGGGCATGACGATGATGAAGCTGCCGCTCTTCGCCTGGGGCTGGCTGATCACCGCCTTCCTGCTCATCGCCACGCTGCCGGTGCTGGCCGGCGCGGTCACCATGCTGCTCACCGACCGCCATTTCGGCACGCATTTCTTCGATGCGGCCGGCGGCGGCGACCCCATTCTCTTCCAGCACCTGTTCTGGTTCTTCGGCCATCCCGAGGTGTACATCCTGTTGCTGCCGGTCTGGGGGCTGATGCCGCATGTGCTGTCCACCTTCTCGCGCAAGCCAACCTACGGCTACAAGGCACAGGTTTACAGCTTCATCGCCATCGGCCTGCTCTCGGTCGTCGTCTGGGCGCACCACTTCTTTACCGCCGGCATGCCGGTGCCAGCGCTGATCTACTTCATGTTCAGCACCATGGCGATTTCGCTGCCCTTGGCCGTGCTCTTCTTCTGCTGGATCGCCACCATGTGGAAGGGGGCGATGACTTTTGAGACGCCGATGCTGTTCGCTGTCGGCTTCATCGTACTGTTCGGTATCGCCGGTCTGACCGGGCTGATCCTCGCCGATGTCGCGGCCGATGCCCAGTATCACCACAGCTATTTTGTCGTCGCCCACTTCCATTACGCGCTGTTCGCCGGCGGCATCATGGGCGTGATGACTGGCGTCTATTACTGGCTGCCGAAATGGACCGGGCACATGTACAGCGAAAAGCTCGGCAAGCTGCATTTCTGGCTGACGGTTTTCTCGTTCAACCTGACCTTTATTCCCCAGTTTTTCCTCGGCCTGGCCGGCATGCCGCGGCGTATTCCCGACTACGCGCTGCAGTTTGCCGAGTTCAATGCCATCTCCACTGTCGGCGCCTTTGTCCTCGGTATCAGCCAGTTGCTCTTTGCCTGGAACATCTGGTGTTGCGTGCGCGGTGGCCCGAAGGTCGACAACCAAGTCTGGGAAGGTGCGGAAGGGCTGGAATGGGAGCTTCCCTCGCCGCCGCCCCACCATACTTGGGAAATCCAGCCGGTGATCAAATGAACCAGGAGCACATGACCCCGGCCTTCACCGATGCCGACCTCGCACGCCGCCGCGCCGCCTCGCGCCGTCTCGGCTGGTTGCTCGGTGTCGTAGTGCTGGTCATCTACCTCATCGGCTTGTTCATCAAGCGTTAGCGCCATGGAACAGGTCCAGCCCACCCCAGCCCGCCACAACCGCCTGATCGGCAAGCTGTTGTTGATGGTGGCAGGGGCCTTCGTTTTTGCCTTCGCGCTGGTGCCGCTCTATGACGTGCTCTGCGCGGCCACCGGCTTCAACGGCAAGACAGCCGGGCCGGGCGTGATCCGCGACGGATTCGGGGTTGGCGGCCTGCAATCCGCTACGGCTCCCGCATCGAAAGTCGATACCGGGCGCACTGTCCGCGTCGAATTCACCGGCACCGTGATGCCCGGCCTGCCCTGGGACATGCGGCCGCTAACGATCAGCCTGGACATTCACCCGGGCGAGCTGCAGCAAGTCAGCTACCTGGTGCGCAACACGTCAAATCGGACGATTGTCGGACAGGCCGTACCGAGCGTGACGCCCGGCCAGGCGGCACAACACTTCGAAAAAATCGAGTGTTTCTGCTTTTCGCAACAGACGCTGGCCCCGGGCGAAGCGCGCGAAATGCCGCTGGCTTTTATTGTCAAACCCGAGGTCGACCGCAATATCAGCCACATTACCCTGTCCTACGCCTTTTTCAGCATCGACGGACAGCGTCAGACACTGACCAGCAGCGCGGAGGCCCGATGAAAACTACGCCAGCTCACGCCGCACACGCGGATCACTATTTCGTTCCGCAGCCCAGCCTGTACCCGGTGATCCTCTCCGGCGGCATGTTCCTGCTCGCCTTCGGCTTCATCCAGCTGATCAACAACTTTGGCGCCGGCAAATGGTTCATGTTCGGCGGTACTGCCATCATCCTCTATGTTCTGTTCGGCTGGTTCGGCAAGGTCATCGGCGAATCGCAGAGCGGATCCTATCGCGACTGGGAGGACCGCTCATTCCGCTACGGCATGATCTGGTTCATCGCCACCGAGGTGATGTTCTTCGCCGCCTTCTTCGGCGCGCTGTTCTACGTTCGGGTCATTTCAGTGCCGACCCTGGGCGGCATGGAAGGCGCGCACGGCTTCAGTCTGTGGCCGGAATTCGCCGGCACCTGGCCAACCAGCGGGCCGAAAGGTGCCGCCTTCACGCCGATGGGCGCCTGGGGCATTCCGGCGCTCAACACCGCCCTACTCCTCAGTTCTGGTGCCACTGTCACCTGGGCGCACTGGGGGCTGTTGCGCAACAAGCGTAGCCAACTGGCGCTCGGTCTGGCAGCGACGGTCTCGCTCGGCAGCATCTTCCTCGGCTTCCAGGCTTACGAATACCACCATGCCTACAACGAACTCGGCCTGACCATGGGCGCCGGCGCCTACGGGGCGACCTTCTTCATGCTGACCGGCTTCCACGGTTTCCACGTCACGCTCGGCACGATCATGCTGGCAGTGATCCTGCTGCGCAGCTTGAGCGGCCATTTCAGCGCCGAGCGCCACTTCGCCTTCGAGGCGGTGGCCTGGTACTGGCACTTCGTCGATGTGGTCTGGCTGATCCTCTTCGTCTTCGTTTACTGGGTGTAGCCGGGTATGAGACCGAACCGGAACCCGGCCAGCAGCACCAAAAAGAGCGCGATGGACAGACCGATGCGCAGGGTCAGCGCCCGCACCGTCCGCTCGCCGGCACCCCGGTCGCGGTAAAGATAGAAGAGCCCGGAGAACAGGCTGCCGACTATGGCCAACAACAGCAAAACAACCAGCAGCTTGAGCATGGGCGACGCCTCCGCAGGGATTTCCGTGGCCCAGTATGCGCGCCGGCCAGGCGGCGCGGCAAGGGCCAGCCGCAAGCAGGCGGCCATCCTTGGCGCCCTGGTGCTGGCGGTGCTTCTACCGACCTTCATCTCGCTCGGCCTCTGGCAATGGCGCAAGGCCGAGAGCAAAACTGCGTTGCAGGTCGAACTCGACACCCGCAGCCACGATGCCGCCATCGCCATGCCAACCACGCTGGCCGATGTCGAAACCCTGCGCCATCACCGGGTCATCCTGCGCGGCACCTACGATGCCGCCCACCAGGTGCTGATCGACAACCGCCTGCATCAGGAACAGGCCGGCTACCACGTCATCACGCCTCTGCAACTGGCCGGATCGAACATGCATGTGCTGGTCAATCGCGGCTGGCTGGCCGCCCCGGCCGATCACCAACAGCAGCCGGTGGCCGAGGTGCCGGCCGGCGAAATCGAAGTGAGCGGCATTGCCGTCCTGCCCACCCAGCGCTTCTTCAACCTGGCGCCGCAACCGACCAGCGGCTGGGCACCGGTCTGGCAGAACCTCGACATCGAACGCTTCCGCTCGGCTGTGCCCTACCCGCTGCAAGGCCTGATCATCCAGCTCGACCCGGCGGCACCCGGCGGCTATGTCCGTGACTGGCCGCGCCCGGACGAACGGGCCGACCGCCATCTCAGCTACGCCCTGCAATGGTTCGGGTTTGCCGCGTCCAGCCTCGGCATCTGGGCCTATTTCCTGATCCGCCGGCCATGAACAGCGTCGCCATCCAGCCGCCCCCCAACCAGCGCCAGGGCCGGCTGATGCTGGCGCTGATCGTCGGCCTGCTCGCCTTGCCGTTCGCCATCGGGGCCGCCCTCTACTTCGGCGGCTGGCATCCATCCCGGATTGAGCATCACGGGAACCTGCTCAACCCGCCTCGGCAGTTGCCAGAACAAATCCTACGGTCAACCGGAAAAAATGCCGAAAAATGGAAACTCGTGCTCCAGGTCCGCGGCCCATGCACCGCCGAATGCACGAGCCGTCTCGATGAAATGCGCCGCATCCACGTCGCCCTCTACAAAAACATGGGCCGCCTGAGCCGCGCCGTGCTGACCGACCAGCCTGACGACCCGGCCCTGCTCGCCCTTCAGACCAGCCAACCCGACCTGATGGTGCTGACCGCCCCGCCCGGCGTACTGGCTGAAATCACCGACCCCGTGTTGCTGGTCGATCCACAGGGGCTCGTGATCATGACCTACCCCCCCGACGCCAGCCCCCAAGGCATGCGCGCCGACCTCGACCGCCTGCTCAAATACGCCTGGACCGGCTAGGAGAATCTCCATGCACACCGCGACAGCCCCCACCCTGAGCCTCGGCCAACGTCTGGCCGCCTTCAGCCACCTGTGCAAGCCACGGGTCAACAGCCTGATCGTATTCACCGCGATGATCGGCATGTGCCTGGCAACGTCGGATTTCCCGCCGCTGATGCGCTTCACGGTCGCCTCGCTCGGCATTGCCCTGGTCTCCTTCGCCGCCGCCGCACTGAACTGCCTGGTCGAACGTACCGTCGATGCCAAAATGGCCCGCACCAGCTGGCGCGCCACAGCCCGCGGCGACATTTCGCCGCTCGAAACGATCACGCTGGCCACCGCACTCGGCGCCGCCGGCCTCTGGCTGCTCCACACGTACATCAACGACCTGACGATGTGGCTGACGCTGGCCACCTTCGTCGGCTACACCGTCATCTACACACTGATCCTCAAGCCGGCGACGCCGATGAACATCGTCATCGGTGGCGCTTCCGGCGCCATGCCGCCGCTGCTCGGGTGGACGGCAATGACCGGCCATGTTTCCGCCGAACCGCTGGTTCTCTTCCTCATCATCTTCCTGTGGACCCCGCCGCACTTCTGGGCCCTGGCCAGCTACCGGCGCGACGACTACGCCCGCTCCGGCCTGCCCATGCTGCCGGTCACCCACGGCATCGCCTTCACCTGCCAGCACATCCTCTGGTACACCGTGATGCTCGCCGCCGCCAGCCTGATCCCGGTCTCGCTCGGCATGAGCGGCACCTTCTACCTGATCGCCATCAGCCTGCTCGACCTCGTCTTCCTCGGCTACGCCATCGCCCTCTGCCGCAACTACAGCGACGCCCTTGCCCGCCGTGCTTTCCGCTACTCCATCCTCTACCTGACCCTGCTCTTTGCCGCCCTGTTCATCGACCGCCTGTCCTGAGCCGCCCGTCGTGCCCCTGACTCGCCTCTACCGTCGCCTGCTGCTCGTCGCCACCCTGCTCGCCTTCGCCGTCATCGCCCTCGGCGCCTACGTCCGCCTCTCCGACGCCGGCCTCGGCTGCCCCGACTGGCCCGGTTGCTATGGCCACTGGCTGGGCGTTCCCGAAGCGCAGCACGAACAGCAAGCGGCAGCGCAAGCCTACCCGGACCGCCCGCTCGACACCGACAAGGCATGGAAGGAAATGCTCCACCGCTATCTCGCCGGCACGCTCGGCCTGCTAATCCTGGCGCTTTGCATTCTCGCCTGGCGCAAGGAATCTCGCAGCCAGCAATCGCCGCTCCTGCCCACCGCCCTGCTCGGCATCGTGGGCCTGCAGGCAGCGCTCGGCATGTGGACCGTCACGCTATTGCTCAAGCCGCTCATCGTCACTCTGCACCTGATCGGCGGCATGACGACGCTCTCCATCCTCGTCGGCATGGCTGTCGCCGGACGCAACGCAAAGCAGGACAACGCCATTGGTCCCAGTACACGCCGACTCGCCTTCGCAGCACTGCTGGCAATCGTCATCCAGATCGCCCTCGGCGGCTGGGTCAGCAGCAATTACGCCGCCCTCGCCTGCCCGGATTTCCCGACCTGTCAGGGCCAATGGCAACCGGAGATGGATTTCGCCCATGCCTTCAGCCTGCACCGCGAGCTTGGTCAGACAGCTGACGGCCAGTTGCTGCCGCTGGCGGCGCTGACGGCAATTCACTGGAGCCACCGTCTGGGCGCTGCACTGGTTACGCTGATGGCTGGCCTGCTGGCGCTCGCCCTGTTGAAAACCGGCAAGCGATATTGGCAAGTCTGGGGCGGCTTGCTGGCGCTTCTGCTGCTGGCCCAACTCAGCCTGGGCATTGCCAACATCCTGCTCGGCCTGCCACTGGCCATCGCCGTCGCCCACAACCTCGGCGCAGCCCTGCTACTGACGGCTACGCTGGCCATCAATCTCCGAATGCATCGTCTGCACCATGAAAACCACGTGACATCACCGGTCCCCAACGCATCAGGAACGCTCGACGCCACTGGCTGAAGACCATCAAACCCTTCCACCACAAACGACAAAGCCCGGAATAACCGGGCTTTGTCGTTTCAGCGAAAACCTTTACATCATTCCCACTCGATGGTCGCCGGCGGCTTGCCCGAAACGTCGTACACGACCCGGTTCAGACCACGGACTTCATTGATGATCCGGTTCGAGACGCGACCGAGCAGCTCATAGGGCAGATGCGCCCAGTGGGCAGTCATGAAGTCGCTGGTCACCACTGCGCGCAAGGCAACCACGTTTTCGTAAGTGCGCCCGTCGCCCATGACGCCAACGCTCTTGACCGGCAGGAAGACGGCGAAAGCCTGACTGGTAAGGTCGTACCAGCTCTTGCCGATGTCGGCCGCCGTACAGGCGCCGGACGCCACATCGCGTTCGGTAGCGTGCGTCGCGCGCAATTCATCGATGAAAATGGCGTCGGCACGCTGCAGCAGATGAGCAGCCTTCAACGTAACTTCGCCAAGAATGCGCACGCCCAGACCGGGGCCGGGGAACGGATGGCGATAGACCATCTCGCGCGGCAAACCAAGCGCGACGCCAAGTTCGCGGACCTCGTCCTTGAACAGTTCACGCAACGGCTCGAGCAGCTTGAGATGCATGTCTTCCGGCAGCCCCCCGACGTTGTGGTGGCTCTTGATGGTATGCGCGCCCTTCTTGCCCTTGCCGGCCGACTCAATGACATCCGGGTAGATAGTTCCTTGAGCCAGCCACTTGGCGGCGGCCAGTTTTTTGGATTCGGTCTGGAAGACCTCGACGAATTCCTTGCCGATGATCTTGCGCTTCTGTTCGGGGTCGGAGACTCCGGCCAGCTTGCCCATGAAGTCGTCGACTGCATCGACACGGATGACCTTGACGCCGAGGTTGCGGGCAAACATCTCCATGACCATGTCGCCTTCGTTCAAGCGCAACAGGCCGTGATCGACGAAGACGCAGGTCAGCTGGTCGCCAATCGCCTTGTGAATCAAGGCAGCCGCAACGCTGGAATCGACGCCGCCGGACAGGCCGAGGATGACTTCCTCGTCGCCAACCTGACGCTGGATGGCATCGACGGCTTCGGCAATGTAATCGCCCATCACCCAGTCGGTTCCACAGCCGCAAATGCCATGCACGAAGCGTTCGAGAATGGCGCGGCCCTGCTGGGTGTGCGTCACTTCCGGATGGAACTGGACGGCGTAGAACTTGCGGCTCTCGTCGGCCATCGCGGCAATCGGGCACGAGGCGGTCGAAGCCATCTTGACGAAGCCGGACGGCAGCTCCATCACCGAGTCGCCATGGCTCATCCAGACCTTCAGCATGCCGTGACCTTCCGGGCTATAGAAGTCGGCGATGTCGTTGAGCAGCGCCGTGTGGCCGTGGGCGCGGACTTCCGAGTAGCCGAATTCGCGGGACTTGCCGGCCGCTTCGGCCGTCATCACCTGGCCACCGAGTTGCTGGGCCATGGTCTGCATGCCGTAGCAAATACCAAGTACCGGAACACCTAGCTGGAAAACGATTTCCGGCGCACGCGGCGTATCACCTTCAGTAACCGAGCTCGGTCCGCCGGACAGGATGATGCCCTGGGCGCCGTAGTTACGAATGAATTCGTCCGAAACATCGTACGGATGAATTTCGCAGAAGACCTTGGCTTCGCGCACGCGGCGGGCGATCAGCTGGGTAACCTGAGAACCGAAATCGAGGATGAGGATTTTCTGGTGAGCCATTTTCAAAACCTTGAATAAAAAGGGCGGCTCCCGGAGCCGCCCTCAGTAACACGGAAAAGATCAGTCGAGGTGGTAGTTCGGCGCTTCCTTGGTGATCTGCACGTCGTGGACGTGAGATTCGCGGATGCCAGCCGAGGTGATTTCGACGAAACAGGCATTGTCGTGCATGTGGGCAATCGTCGGGCTGCCGAGGTAGCCCATCGACGAGCGAAGGCCACCCATCAACTGGTGAATCACGGCAAGCACGGAGCCCTTGTAGGGAACACGCCCTTCGATACCTTCCGGCACGAATTTGTCGACATTCGAGGTGGCTTCCTGGAAGTAGCGATCCGACGAACCAGCCTGCATGGCACCGAGCGAACCCATGCCACGGTAAGACTTGTAGGAACGCCCCTGGAACAGTTCGACCTCACCCGGCGCTTCTTCAGTACCGGCAAACAGACCGCCGAGCATGACCGTATCGGCACCGGCGGCGATGGCCTTGGCGATATCACCTGAGTAGCGAATACCACCGTCGGCGATCATCGGCACACCCGTACCCTTGAGCGAATCGGAAACATTCTGGATGGCGGTGATCTGCGGCACGCCGACACCAGCAACGATTCGCGTCGTGCAAATCGAACCCGGGCCGATGCCAACTTTGACGCCATCGGCACCCATATCGACGAGTGCCCGGGCGGCATCAGCAGTCGCGATGTTGCCGCCAATGACTTCGATCTGCGGATAGTTCTTCTTGACCCACTGGACGCGGTCAAGGACGCCTTGCGAGTGACCATGGGCAGTATCGACCACGATGACGTCAACACCGGCTTCGGCCAGCAACTCGACACGCTCTTCGGTGCCAGCCCCGACGCCGACCGCCGCTCCAGCCCGCAGGCGTCCGGACGAATCCTTGTTGGCCAGCGGATGCTCGGTGGACTTCAGGATGTCCTTGACCGTGATCAGACCACGCATGTGCCATTCATCGTCGATAACCAGCACGCGCTCCAGACGATGCTTGCGGATAAGTTCCTTGGCATCCTCGACGCTGGCGCCTTCACGGACGGTAACCAGGCGCTTGCGCGGCGTCATGATGGCCTTGACCGGCTGATCGAGATTGGTCTCGAAGCGCAGGTCGCGATTGGTGACGATGCCAACCACCTTGCCCGCACGATCGATCACCGGCAAACCGGAAATCTTGTACTGGCGGGTAATTTCGATCACATCCCGCACCGTCATGGTCGGCGAAACGGTGATCGGATCCTTGAGGATGCCGGATTCAAAACGCTTCACCTTGGCCACTTCAGCCGCTTGGGCCTTCGGTGACAGATTCTTGTGAATGATGCCGATACCCCCCTCCTGGGCCATCGCGATGGCGAGGCGGCCTTCCGTCACGGTATCCATGGCGGCGGAGAGCAAGGGCAGGTTCAGGGTAATGTTGCGGGTCAGCCGGGTAGCCAGGCTAACGTCGCGGGGGAGAATCTGGGAGTGTGCGGGGACGAGCAGTACGTCGTCGAAAGTCAGGGCTTTTTGCAGCAGTCGCATGGCCTTTAGCCTTTAATCCAAGGTCACAAAATCGTATTATACAGAAAAGCCAAGGAAACCCAGATGACCTCGAAACCTACCTTCATTTTTGCCCTGTTTTTCCCGTTGACCGTAGCAGTCATGTCAGCCCAGGCGGAAACCTACCAATGGAAGGACAGCAATGGCCAGACGGTTGTTTCGGACGTTCCACCACCGGCAACGGCCAAGGGACGGCGATCCATCGGCGGGGTGAAACCTGCGGTCGTGTCGGAGGCCATTCCGGAAAAAACGGCTGACGCCCCCAAAGTTGCCGATGCGCCGAAGACCATCGCGGAAAAGGATCTCGACTTCAAGAAACGACAGCAGGAATCCAGGGAGAAGGCCGACAAGCAGGCCAAGGAACAGGCTGCCGAAAAGGAAAAAAGTGAAAACTGCGACCGCGCCCGGCGCAACCTGGCTGCACTGGAAGCCAATCAGCCGCTCACTGTTTACGATGACAAGGGCGAACGCAAACTGATGGACAGCACACTGCGCGAACAGGAAATTGAACGGGCTCGCAAATTCATGGCTGACTCCTGCAAATAAGCAGAAGGTTCAGCTTCAGCCCTCGGCGTCGGAATCCCCGGCGCCTTTTTTCATGACTTTGCCCTCGGCAGCCCGCTGTTTGCGAACCTCTTTCGGATCGGCGATCAGCGGCCGATAAATTTCGACGCGATCCAGATTGCGCAACACGGAGTCTGCCTTGGAAAGTTTGTTCCAGATACCGAACTTGTTTTTTTTCAGGTCGATTTCCGGATACTTTTCGAGCAACCCGGAGGCCTCAAGCGCCTGTTGCAGCGTCGCGCCTTCATTCAATTTGATGCGGACAAGCTCCTGCTTGTTTGACTGGGCATAGCAAACTTCGACACTCAACATTTCAGCCATTGCTGACTCCATAAACCTGCGCCGCACGGCGCACGAAGGCATCGACAAACGTGTTGGCAATATGACTGAACACCGGGCCGATGACCTTCTCGAACAATTTGCTGGAAAACTCGTAGTGCAGCTGGAATTCAATCTTGCAGGCGTTTTCAGCCAGCGCCTTGAAATGCCATGAACCTTCGAGGCGACGGAATGGCCCATCGACCAGGCGAATTTTCATCAGCCGGGGAAACTCCTTGTCGTTTTCCGTCGTAAAACAGGATTTCACCGAATGGTAGTTGATATGCAGCGTTGCTGCAGTTTTCGCCACATCGCGAAATTTCACCTCGGTATGGCTGCACCAGGGCAGAAATGCGGGGTAATCCTCGCAACGGTCCACCAGTTCGAACATGCGTTCGGCGGATTGCTCGATCAAGACGGTCTTTTCAACGAGGGCCATGCAGCGGCAGTATTCCTGTTTCCTGTAGAATCGCGATTTTAAAGGAACAGCCGGTAGCATGAGCATTACGGTCAACAAAAAAGCCTTTCACGACTATTTTGTCGAAGAAAAGTACGAAGCTGGCATTGCCCTCGAAGGTTGGGAGGTCAAGGCCATTCGCGCCGGCCGAATGAACATCAAGGAATCCTACGTCATCATCAAGAGTGGTGAGATCTACTTGATCGGGATGCATATCAGCCCGCTGGCGACCGCCTCCACGCACAACCAGCATGACCCGATACGTACGCGAAAACTGCTCCTGCACGCCAACGAAATCGGCAAACTGATCGGCAAGGTTGAGCGCGCCGGCTACACGCTGGTGCCCATCGACCTGCACTTCGTGCGCGGCCGGATCAAGCTTGAAATCGGCCTGGCCAAAGGCAAGAAACAGCACGACAAACGCGCCGACGCCCTGGACAAAGACTCGAAGCGAGAAGCCCAGCGCGCCATGAAAGAACGCCTCCACTAAAGCCGTCCAAGTTTCGCAGTAACATTTTTGTTCGTTGTATTGCCATACTCACAAATGACTATGTCGTTTAGTAACCCTGATTGTGGCTCTTTGGCATATCCTTGTGATAACCATGAAAACGATACGAATTGTTCTCGCGGATGACCAGTTATTGATACGCGCCGGCATCCGCGCCATTATCGAGACGCTTCCCGGATATCTGATAGAAGCCGAATGCGCTGATGGTCACGAAACCATTGCCGCCATTCGCAAGCTGCAACCCGACGTCGTCCTGCTTGATATCGCCATGCCCGGGCCTTCAGGCATCGAGGTGGCGCGTACCATTCGCCAGTTCGACCGGGAAACCAGAATCCTCGTACTGTCCAGCATCGACCGCCAGGAAATCGTCGAGCAGGCGCTGGCTGCTGGCGTCAATGGCTATTTGCTGAAAGACTTCGTGCTGGCTGAGCTAATTCAGGCCCTGGCCATGGTGCTCGACGGTGAAAGCTTCCTGTCACCAAAACTCAGTGCGATGAGCTTGCGCACGGAAGCCGAATCCGACTCAGGCCAGATATCTCGATTGACCACTCGGCAAACCGAGATTCTGCGCCACGTGGCCTCCGGCAGAACCACCAAGGAAATTGCCCGCGAACTCGGTATCAGCCCGAAAACAGTCGAGTTCCACCGCAGTCGCCTGATGGAAAAAATTGGTGTCCACGACGTAACCGGCCTAACCCGATTTGCGCTTCACACTGGCATCGTCAGTTGCCCCTGAACGGATAGCGACTCAGCCTTCCCTTTCGACCAGGAAGCCTGCCAGTTCGGCTTCCATGCACTGTATGCAGAGGACCAAAGGAGCCGCCATCGATGGCCAGTCGGGTACTGATGTATCAATCTGGGTTTCAAGAAGATGTTCGCGCACAAGTTGTTCGATGTCGCGAGCCTGATCGAGACATCTGTTTCCGGAGAAGAGGACGCAACTACTCCGAATGTCATGCAGTACGTCTCTCAGGGCGGGCAGATCGCCCTGTGCTGCTGCATTTTCCAGTCGCCGACATAGCGTCGGGGCATTTTCAAGAAAAATGTGAATGAGCCGTTCTGCGGCGGCCTGGTTTCGTCCCAGATTTACCAGCAAATACTCCAGATTGCAGAAGTCGCCACCCTTACGATTGCTGCTGCTCTCAGACATTACCGAATACCTTGGCTTATTTGTATTATTCGGTCATAGCTTATGCCAGCGGAAAAATACAGGGAACCCGGTGTTACCCTAGGGAAGCCTCCCTGAAAACAGAAAAGCCCGAAAAGCAATAGCTTTCGGGCTTGACGGTAGTTGGCGGAGTGGACGGGACTCGAACCCGCGACCCCCGGCGTGACAGGCCGGTATTCTAACCAACTGAACTACCACTCCGCATCATGGCGCCCGCGGTTTTGGCGGGCGGCAACGAGCGGCGAATAATAGCACGGGGCTATGGTTCCGGGTGCCCGGCTACGACTACAATTTGACGTTTTCAGCCGTGCAACGGAAACGATGACCGATACCGGTACGCTCAATTTTTCCTGGTCGCAGGCCATGATCGCCGGCTTTGTCGCGGCGGGCGCCAGTGATGCTGTCATTTCCCCCGGCTCGCGCTCGACGCCGTTGGCGCTCGCCATGTTGCGCCAACCCCGGCTGCGCTGCCATGTTGCGGTCGACGAGCGAAGCGCGGCATTTTTCGCGCTTGGAATCGCCAAAGCCAGCCGGCGGCCCGTAATGGTGCTGGCCACCTCAGGGACGGCCCCGGCCAACTGGCTGCCTGCAGTCATTGAGGCCAGCCAGTCCGGCGTTCCACTGCTCCTGATCTCGGCAGACCGTCCACCGGAGCTGCAGGGCTGTGGCACCAATCAGACCATCGAGCAAATCGGGCTTTTCGGCTCGCATGTCCGCGCCAGCCACGTCCTTGGCACTCCGCATGACGGATTTGACCCCGCTTACCTGCACCGCTTTGCAGCTCGCGCCTACGAGCAGGCGATCTGGCCCCAGCCCGGCCCTGTCCATATCAACCAGCCGTTCCGCGAGCCGCTGCTTCCTTTGACGGATACCGCTGAGGCCAAAATTCCGGACTCCATCCGCGTTGCCCACCCGGCGCTGCAGCCAGTCCAGGAGGACATTCGCGACTTGGCCAACCGGATCAGCGGACGCCCCGGCATCATTGTCTGCGGCGAAATGCCGGCAGGTCATGCAAACACCAATACCATTACCGCCCTGGCCAAGCAACTCAACGCCCCGATCCTCGCCGAACCGCTGTCCGGACTGCGCTACGGTGATCATGATCGCTCGCATCTATTCGTTCGTTACAACCACTGGCTGGAGGATCAGACCTTTGTGGAAAAGCATCAGCCGGAATGGGTGTTGCGCTTCGGCACCTTTCCGGTCACCCGCAACCTGCAAAACTACGCTGGCGGAGTCCGGCAGACCCACGCCGTGGTCGAACCATGGCCACGCTGGAGCGACCCCGCGCATCGGCTGACCCATCTGTTCCGTTCCGAGCCGGCCGATGTCTGCACCGCCCTGCTGGCAGAATCGCTCGTCGCCGCCCCCGGCGACTGGCGACAGGACTTTGCCGACCAGGAGGCCGCAGCAGCGAAGGGGGCTGACGCTGGGCACATTGCTGCCATGCTCGAAGAAATTCCGGATACCACGCCGTTCTTCATCGGTAACTCGCTCGCCATTCGCCAACTAGACAGCCTGTCCGGCAACGGCGACAAAGCCATCCACTTTTACGGCAACCGCGGTGCCAGCGGCATCGACGGCAACATCTCGACAGCCATGGGGATTGCCGCAGTTCATGGCAATGTCGTTGCCCTGCTCGGCGATCTGACCACCCAGCATGACCTTGGCGGACTAGCGCTGGCCCAGGGTCGAAATGCCGTGATTGTTGTGGTCAACAACGCCGGGGGCGGCATTTTCGATCATCTTCCCCAGCGCGACTTGCTCGAATTCGAGCAAGGCTGGCGCACTCCGCAGCAAATCAATTTCGAACATGCGGCGCTGACTTTCGGTCTTGGCTTTGGCCGTGCCGACTCGATTGACGACTTCAGAAAGGCGCTGCGCGCGGCGCTTGCTGCCGGCGGACCGCATCTGATCGAACTGCAGATGCCTTGAGGCCTTGCGGTAAAATCAGCCACCATGAATTCCTCGATCAACACCCCCGACCCAAGCAGCAATTCGCCCTTGGGCAAGGCCACCGAATACCAGAGCCACTACGCGCCCGAGTTGCTCTACCCGATTCCACGCCAACTCAAGCGCAGCGAACTGGGCATTGCCGAAGGCCCTCTGCCCTTTGTCGGCGAGGATTTGTGGAATGCCTATGAATTGTCATGGCTCAATCCGAAAGGCAAACCGGTGGTTGCCGTCGGCACCTTCCGCGTGCCAGCCGACAGTCCGAACCTGATCGAATCGAAGTCCTTCAAGCTCTACCTGAACTCCTTCAACCAGAGCACTTTCGCCGATGTCGAAACGGTCTCGCAGACGCTGGAGCGCGACCTCTCGGCCGCCGCCGGCAAGCCGCTCAGCGTCGCGCTCGAACCGCTCGCCAACCGCCCGCAAGCCGTGATTGGCATCCCGGAAGGTATCTGTCTCGACGATCTGGATATTGCCTGCGACCGCTACCAGCCAGCCCCCGAGCTGCTGACTACGCAAGCCGGCGATGTTGTCGAAGAAACGCTGTTCTCCCATCTGCTCAAATCGAACTGTCTGGTCACTGGCCAACCGGACTGGGCGATGGTCGTCATCCGCTACCGTGGCCAGCCCATCGACCGGGCCGGGCTGCTGCGCTACATCGTTTCGTTCCGCAACCACAACGAATTCCACGAACAATGCGTCGAGCGGATATTCACCGACATTCAGAAGCATTGCGCGCCCGAGGCGCTGGCCGTCCACGCCCGCTACACCCGACGCGGCGGCCTCGACATTAATCCCTTCCGCAGCAGCGGCGATTGCTACGGTCGACCGGAAAATATCCGCGAAATCCGCCAGTAGTTTTCGCCCGCTGAAAAAAACAACAAACGACAAGCTCATGACTAAAGACGCCGCGCCCGACCTTTCCAAACACACGCCTATGATGCGCCAATATCTGGCGCTCAAGGCCAGCCACCCGAACACTTTGTTGTTTTACCGGATGGGCGACTTCTACGAGCTTTTTCATGAGGATGCAGAAAAGGCGGCGCGCCTGCTCGACATCACGCTGACCACACGCGGCCAGTCGGCTGGCGTGCCGATCAAGATGTGCGGCATTCCCTTCCATTCTCTGGAGCCTTACCTCGCTCGCCTGGTCAAGCTTGGCGAATCGGCGGTCATTTGCGAACAGATCGGCGATCCGGCGACCAGCAAGGGGCCGGTCGAGCGCGCCGTGGCGCGCATCGTAACGCCAGGCACGCTGACCGACGCAGCGCTGATCGATGACAAGCAGGACATCTGGCTGCTCGCCGTTACGACGCTGCGCAACACGGCCGGACTGGCCCGGCTCAACCTGGCCAGCGGCGAATTCGTGCTGCTCGAAGTGCCGGCTGAACAAATTCCGGCAGCGCTGGAACGCATCCGCCCAGCCGAAATCCTTTATCCGGAAAGCTGGACGCCCAATTTCGGCCTCGACGTCGCTCGCACCCGCCAGCCGGACTGGTATTTCGAATTCGACTCGGCGCGCCGCCTGCTCTGCGATCAGTTTGAAGTCGCTTCGCTGGCCGGTTTCGGCGCCGAAGGGCTGAAGCCGGCCATCGCCGCCGCCGGCGCCCTGCTCCAATATGCTCAGGCAACGCAGGCCGGAAAACTGACCCACCTGCGCGGCTTGACCGTGGAAATCGAAGGCGCCTACCTCGGCCTCGATCTCGCCACCCGGCGCAATCTGGAATTGACCGAAACCCTGCGCGGCCAGCCGTCGCCGACCCTGTTTTCGCTGCTCGACAACTGCGTAACCAGCATGGGTTCGCGCCTGCTCCGTCATACCCTGCACCACCCGTTGCGCGAACGCGATCTGCCGGCCGCTCGCCATGGTGCTGTCGAATTCCTGCTCGAAGACTATGGCCGCATCGCCGGTGAAATTCGTCGCGGCCTGCGCGGCATCGCCGACATCGAACGTATTGCCGGCCGTATCGCCCTGCGCAACGCCCGGCCGCGCGATCTGGCCAGCCTGCGCGAATCGTTGGCCCGCCTTGATGGCCTGCGTGCCCCGCTGGCCGGCGCAGTCTCGCCGTTGATTGGGCAACTGTTCGGCGATCTCGACACACCATTCGCCGCGCTCGATCTGCTCATCCGCTCCATCGGCGCCGAACCGGCCGCGCAGATTCGCGACGGCGGCGTCATCGCGCCGGGCTATGACGCCGATCTCGACGAATACCGCTCGCTGAACGACAACTGCGGCGCCTACCTGGTCGACATGGAAGCCCGCGAACGCGAGCGCACCGGCATTAGCAGCCTCAAGGTCGAGTACAACAAGGTGCATGGCTTCTACATCGAAGTCACGCACGCCAATACCGAAAAAATCCCGGAAGACTACCGCCGCCGTCAAACCCTCAAGAACGCCGAGCGCTACATCACGCCGGAACTCAAGGCCTTCGAGGACAAGGCGCTGTCGGCGCAGGAGCGCGCGCTGGCCCGCGAAAAGCTGCTTTACGAAGCCATTCTCGACGAGTTGCAACCGGTCATTCCGACGCTGCAAATCATCGCCCGCGCCGTCGCTCATCTCGACCTGCTGGCCGGCTTCGCCGAAACGGCGCTCAAGCGCAACTGGTGCAAGCCCGAATTTGCCGAAGAAATCGGGTTGACCGTGGAAGGCGGCCGTCACCCGGTGGTCGAGGGCGAGCTGGCCAACAACGCCGAAACCTTCATCGCCAACGACTGCCTGCTCGCCGAAAACCGCCGCCTGCTGCTCATCACCGGCCCGAACATGGGCGGTAAATCGACCTACATGCGGCAGGTGGCGCTGATCGCCCTGCTCGCCCACATCGGCAGCTACACGCCGGCCGACCGCTGCGTCCTCGGCCCGCTCGACCGCATCTTCACCCGCATCGGCGCCTCCGACGACCTCGCTTCCGGGCGTTCGACCTTTATGGTCGAAATGACTGAAGCCGCCGCCATCCTGCACCACGCCACGGCCAACAGCCTCGTGCTGATGGACGAAATCGGCCGCGGCACCTCGACCTTCGACGGCATGGCGCTGGCCTTCGCCATCCTGCGTCACCTGATCGACAAGAACCGCTGCCTGACGCTATTCGCCACGCACTATTTCGAGATGACCCGGCTGTCACACGAATACACCGAACTGGCCAACGTCCATCTCGGCGCCGTCGAGCACAACGACCGCATCGTCTTCATGCACGCGGTTGAAGAAGGCCCGGCCAACCAGAGCTACGGGATTCAGGTCGCGGCGCTGGCCGGCATCCCGAAGGCAGTCGTCCGCGCTGCCCGCAAGCAGTTGCGCGAATTCGAGCAACGCGCCACGGTCGATCCGCTGCAACCCGACCTGTTCGCCCAGGATTTTTCGCCGGAAGCACCCGAGCCAGCCGAAGCGGCGCCGCACCCGGCCCTCGACCACCTCGCCGCCATCGACCCGGACGCACTGACACCGCGCGAGGCGCTCGACGCGCTCTATGCGTTGAAGGGTTTGCTCCGTTGAGCGGCAAAAAGTTGACTTCCACGGTCAACCGGAAATTTTGGCCAAAACTGAAATTTGCCTTGCTGCTGATGGGCGCGATAAGCCAGGCCCAGGCTGACGTCTGGCACTTTGCGCTGATCGGCGACACGCCTTACTCCAACTACGAGCGGGCCGAATTGCCCAAAATGCTCGACGCCATTGCAAACAGCCAGGTCGAATTTGTCGCCCATATCGGTGATATCAAGTCCGGCCAGGAACGCTGCGACGACAGCCTTCTCACTGATCGCCATGACCTCTTCAACGCCTCCCGCGTGCCCTTCGTTTTTGTTCCGGGCGACAACGAATGGTCAGACTGCGACCGTGTCTCGAATGGCAGCTACGATCAGCGCGAACGTCTGAACAAGCTGCGCAGCCTGTTCTGGCGTGATCCGCTATCGCTCGGCCAGAAAAAACTGACGCTTGAGCGCCAACCTGGAAACTACCCCGAACACGCCCGCTTCGGGCTCGGGCCAGTACTTTTCGTCACGCTCAACGTGCCGGGCGGCAACAACAATTGGGGAATGACCAGCCAGCCCAGCCCGGAATTCCTCGCCCGCAATCCGTTTGCCCTCGCCTGGCTCAAGGAAAACTTCGCCCTCGCCCGCCGCGAAAAACTGGCCGGCATCGTCTTGCTCTTCCAGGCCAACCCGGAATTCAAGCATTTCAACCAGGGCTTTGGCCACAATGGCTACCGCGATTTTCTGGAATTGCTGCGCGACGAAACGTTGCAATTCACCGGCCAGGTCGTCGCCGTCCATGGCGACTCCCACATCAGCCGCATCGATCATCCGCTACGCGACAAACAGGGCCGTCCGATAAGCAACTTTACACGCGTCGAAACCCACGGCTATCCGATGATGGGCTGGACACGCGGCATCATCGATAGTGAATCCCCCACCCTATTCCGGTTCGAAACTCATTCTTGGCCAACAAGACGCGATTGATGCGGCACTCTCGCAGCGAATACCGCCAGCCAGAAGATCGACTCATGCGGAGCGATTCAGCAAGCCA
Source organism: Ferribacterium limneticum (assembly GCA_049304775.1). GTDB lineage: Bacteria > Pseudomonadota > Gammaproteobacteria > Burkholderiales > Rhodocyclaceae > Azonexus > Azonexus limneticus_C. Next base: position 41,136 of record JBAQOL010000034.1, on the reverse strand, counting down.
AATCGGCAGTTTTCAGGCGGCAGATTTGGTATCGACGGACTTTGCGCGCGCGCCCTGCCAGCCGCAAACCCAGGCAAGCACTAGCCACAGCCACAGAAAACGCGGTTCGTCGATCAGGGTGTTGAGGCTCCCCGAGACCAGAAAGGCCAACAGGCCGGCAAAGGCAGCAATGCCTTCGACTTGGCCGTAGCGCATGGCCTTGAATCCACCGGCCACTGCAACGCTCATCAAAGCCAATGCGGCGGCAAGCCCGAACCAGCCTAGATCGAACAGCAGAGCCACCGGCAGGCTGTGAATATGCCACGGCGGGTCAATGTCTGTAGCGAAGAACCAGTGGTCCATGCCCTTCTCGAAGGCGCCATTGCGAGTCAAGTAGTGATCCGTACCAGGAAGGCGCAGGCTGATGTTATCGATGTCGATGGCCTGACCGTTGGCAGGCGTGACCAGGGATATCTTGACCGGCACCAGTGCTGCCAGCACGTTTGCTGGCTCGGGTAGCGGCGGTATGGTGGCGTACTGGTTCTGCCAGTACCCGGGAGCCTTGATACCGGTCACTTCAACCTGCTCACATTCGTCAGCCGTGAGCAAGGTTTTCCGGCAAAGGGTCACCGCTAGCTTTGGGGGCGCACCGGCACTGCGCACATTAATGGACAGATCCAGCTCCTTGCCCGGCGGAGGAGAAATGATCTGTTCGATATAGATGGGAGCTCCAGGAGCAAGCCGCAGGAAAGCATTCCCGCCTCCGGGTTCGATACGGAAGGCGGCGGCACGCTGTTCGGTACGGCTCCCCCAAAAATGGCTTTCCGGAAAACGGCCGAGACCTACTCCCAGCAAGGTGGTGGCGACGCCGTCGTCTCGCAGGTCAAGCGCGGCGCGCCAATGGGCGAGACGAGTTTCAAAATCGTGCACGGACGCGCCCAGGCGCTCGCTGGCGTAGCCTCCGCTCAGCGCCATGCCGCCAGCGACCGTGACGATGCCGATCGTCAACAGAGCCGGAAGCATCGCACCAAGCGAGCGGCGTCGCGTTTGCCAGGCGGTGAGAATACCGATCAACAGCGCACCGGCCAAGGCAGCAAAGCCGTTGCGCGAATAAGTAACAAGAATGGCGTAACCGGCCAGCACGAGCAGTGCCGATGCGCCCCAAAACAGCAGCCGGTGGCGACAGGTGGCGAGTTCGATGATGACGAAGGCGCTAGCCACGGCCAGGAAACACTCAATGTAGGCACCGCCCTTGTTCATTACAGAGAAGGGGCCAGTTACCCGGTAGTCGGTCGTGAAGTCGAACAAACGAACCATCGCCATGCGCTCCCAAAGCACGACCAGGATGGTCAGCGCCAAGCCAACCGCAAAGCCCAGATGCAAGAGGCGGCCGACGGTGGGCTGACGACCAACGAGCGACCGATACAGGACGACAAACAGCCAGGCCCAGAGTGCCCCCTTGAAGATACGCAGACCGTTAAATGGGCTGTAGTAGCTGGAGAAACTGTTCATATCGACGGTAAAGTTGCCTCCCCATCCCTTGATCGCTCCGATGGACAGGCTGACCATCATGGCGGTGAAGACCAGCGCCCGTCCACTTAATCGCTTGCGGAAGATTTGCGGTCGCTCGCGTGCGAATCCGACGGCCAGACAGGCTGCGCAAAGGAGATCAAATTCATCAAGGAAGAAACGACCGGACCACGGAGTGAAATCGAAAACTGGCATGGCCGCCGGCAATATCACCAGCAAGGCGGCTGGCCGCCACCAGGTTGCTGCCGCGGCTGCAGCCACCACACCCAGCACCAACCAGGAATAAGCTGGCCAACCAGCCCCCGACCAGGCGATGGCCAAAAGGAGAACAATCAGCCAAGGCTTGTCAGGCAGGCTGAAACTTGTCTTTGGTATCAACTCAACTGCGGAAGAGGTTGCTGTATCAAGAGGAACCACCCGATCACCACGTTCAGGCGGAACATCAGCAGTGCGTTCCACTCGTCGTTGCTGCCGCTCCCAAAGGGTGATTCCCTTCATCAGCAACCAGACTGACGTGCCGGCCAGCAGGACATTGGTCGGATCAGGATGGATCCCATCCATGAACAGCTTTCCCGTCTCGAACACCAGCGCGACCATTGTCGCTAATACAGCGGTGCCTCCCGCTCCAGCCATGCTCGCCCACGCAAGAATTGCCAGCGGTGCGTAGATCACCACCACGCTACTCAGGCTAACCAAGGCCGCCGACTCGGTGGTGAAGTAGTGATAGTAGAAGGGTAGAAACCTTAATTCGCTCCACGACCGCAAAGCGTGCTCCCAGCCCAGCCAGGGGTGGCTTCCCCACCCGGAGACAAAGCCAAGCAGGGCGAGGTAGGCCAGCAGCAACCAGCCCAAGTGCTGGCTTAGCCAGCCGCGCAGGATATCGAGGCTACCCTGCCGCCATCCGGCGCCCAGCCACGCCCCCAGTCCGGCACCGGCTGCACGGCTGAATATCGATATGCCCTGGCTGACACCACTGGCGATGAAAATCTGAGCGATTTCAATTACAACTCCGATCATGGCGCCACTGACGACACCCCGGCGCAGCGCCTCCTTCGGTGTTCGCCCCGCACCGAGGCCAAATCCAATTGGAATCGTCAATGCGGCTTCGACAGCCAGAAGAAGAAACGTACGCAGCCACGACGTGAATGAAGCGTCAGGCAGAGCGAATACCCAGCCCCAATTGCCAGAATCCAGCTTGTTCAGGAACTCTTGGCGAGAAACCAGAAAATCGAACGGGAAAAAGCAGAACAACAGGTAGCCAAGAGCGTAGGCCTGCCAAGCCCGGCGGGTGAAACTGGCAGAATCTGCCTTCCACGCCTGCCAGCAGCGCGCCAGCCATGGCCCCAGACCATGGGCAGCGACAACCCCGACGAGGCTGCCGAGGCACTCGGCGAGCAGATCGTTCTGGGATACGGTGCGCGGCGGAAAGCTGAGCTGCGCAAACTCGACGGTAAAAGCCAGCAGGCCGGCGAAGGCTAGGGATGCAAGCGCGGGCAGGAAGCGAACTCCGCCACCACCCAAGGCCCGGACACCGAGGAAAGCCAGTGGAATGTAAAGGACACCATTGGCAATCCAGTCGGCGCGGGATTCAACCCCAAGCGTCAGGAAGGGCGTTTGACGGAAAGCAGCCCAAGCCTGGTCAAACGGAAGCGGGTGGAAGTCGAAGGGAACAAGACTTCCATAAACGACGAAGGCCGCATAGATGAGCCATGCCCACCTGGCGACAGTGGTTCCAACGGAATTTGCCGTTATGGTCGCTATGGTTCGGTGCGTATGCAGCTGCACTCCTGAGTGAGATGAGCTAACGGGCGAACTAAGGGGTTATGGCTAGGGGCAAGGAACGCTACCTATTATTGTGGTAGCGTTCGTTACATTTGTTGCTCCGCAGAAATGGATATCTGAGGCTTGCTGACAGACCGAATATGCGTAGGTGCCGCCTGTCCCATAGTCATAAATCACCTGCGCGCTGACTCCAGTACCAGAAATCCGCCAAGTCCCAACCACTTCACCACTGGGACTGTTACCAAGCTCAGATAGGACACCCGTCAAACCAATAGGAGTAACGGCATGAAACTCCTGCCATCTCTCATTCTCATTGGTAGTACCAATACGCGCACAAACGGTTTTACCACCTAAAGCATCATTGATTTGGGTTTCGTTCAAACGCGTGGCTCCCTGGACGCACGGGCATGGCGGCACCTGCGCTTGGGAAGTGGAGGCAAAGCCTAGCAGTATGAATACGACGATTAAATTGCGCGGCATGTTGGCTCCTAAGGGTTGTTAGTGTCAGTGTGCATATTACATCCGCCCAAGCAAGGCTTGCGCCAAAGTTTGCAGGCTCTTATCTTTCAAGCCCTTAGCGACATTCAAAAACAGGTCTTACCCTGAAATTGTAAAGTTTATCGACACCCCAACACGTAAATTGCCGGCGTCGGCAGCCATGCCTCCATCCTTGAAGGTGTTCGTTTGCGCCTCAAGGCCATCAAGCACATGACCAGGGACTTTGCGATTTAGCCAATTTCTTCCGGAAGATCAAGGCTGACCTCCTGGTAAAGCGCTGTGAACAAAAAAATACCCGCCGTAGCGGGTAACTTCCCTTCCGGTTGACATCAGTATCAATGGCAGGTTTCGTCATCATCGCCGCCATGCACATGGCCGTGCTCGATTTCTTCCGCACTGGCCGGACGAATTGCCGTGACCGTGCAGGTGAAAATCAGGGCCATGCCGGCCAGCGGGTGATTGCCGTCGAGAACAACCTTGTCGTCGGCAATTTCGGTGACGCGATAGATCACGAAGTCATCCTCGCCGCCCTCTTCCGGGCCGCCTTCGAACTGCATGCCAACCTCGAGTTCCTTCGGAAAGTCCTTGCGCGGCTCGATCTGCACCATCTCGGCATCGTACTCACCGAAGGCTTCGTCCGGCTGCAGCTTGACCTTGACCGACTCACCGATCTTCTTGCCCTGCAGGGCTTCCTCGATCAGCGGGAAAATATCGTCGTAACCACCATGCAGGTAGATCAGCGGCTCGCGGCCTTCATCGACCACTTCGCCATCGGGATCGGTGACGTGGTAATCGAGGGTGATGACGGAATTCTTGGCAACCTGCGTGTTCATGAATTTAGTTCCTTGACCAGGCGCAGCACTTCCAGTGCGTGGCCCTTGTAATTGACGTTGTAAAGCGCGTGGCGAATGATACCGCGACGATCGATGATAAAGGTGGAGCGGCAAACGCCGAATTTCTTGTGGCCATCCACTTCCTTGGCCTGCCAGACACCGTATTGCTTGCAGACGGCGCCTTCCTCATCCGACAGCAGTTCGATGCCGATACCTTCCTTGTCGCGAAATTCGGCATGCCTCATGCAGTCGTCGCGACTGACGCCGAACAGCACGCAATCCTGACGGAGAAATTCGTCCTCATGATCCGAAAAATCCGTAACTTCCTTGGTACAACAGGGGGTTCCATCCTTCGGGTAGAAGAATATAACGATGTGTTTCTGCCCCTGATATTTCGCCAGATCGATAGTCTCCATATCGGCATCCGGCAACGAAAATGAGGGAGCCTTTTCGCCAACCTTGAGCAGCATGTTGTTCTCCTTGAGCGCTCTGCGTGGGGCACTGCTGAGAACGATTCTAACGGAGGCAAATGCTCATGACTACCGCGGTCGACGCCTTTATTTCGCTTATTTTCCGGGAACCTTTTCCGGAATCTGCACGAAGGTTTCGTCCTGTCGGACCATGCCCAACTCGAAGCGGGCCCGTTCCTCGATGGCGTCGTAACCCTGCTTCAGATCGCGGACCTCGGCGTCGAGGCCCGCGTTCCTGATTTCCAGCTTCTTGGTCACTTCCTTCTGCTGCTGCAATTGACGGTCGTATTCCCACACTTTCAGCCAGCCCCCCTTGCCCACCCACAGTGGGAACTGGAGCAGGCCAATGGCTGCGAGAAGGCCGACCGTCAGCCAGCGCATGCGTGATTAGCGCAGGTTGTAGAAGGTTTCGCGGCCTGGGTAAGAAGCGGTATCGCCCAGATCTTCCTCGATGCGGATGAGCTGATTGTACTTGGCGATACGGTCGGAACGGGACAGCGAACCGGTCTTGATCTGGCCAGCATTGAGACCAACAGCGATGTCGGCGATGGTGCTGTCTTCGGTTTCGCCCGAGCGATGCGAAATCACCGCGGTGTAACCGGCGCGCTTGGCCATTTCGACGGCAGCAAAGGTTTCGGACAGGGTGCCGATCTGGTTGATCTTGATCAGGATCGAATTGCCGATGCCCTTCTTGATGCCTTCCTTGAAGATCTTGGTGTTGGTCACGAACACGTCATCACCAACGATCTGCACGTTCTTCCCAAGGCGATCGGTCAGCAGCTTCCAGCCGTCCCAGTCGGCTTCGGACATGCCGTCTTCGATGGAGACGATCGGGAACTGGTCAGCCAGATTGGCCAGGTAATCGACAAACTGAGCCGAAGTCAGCTCAAGACCTTCACCAGCCAGCTTGTACTTGCCGTCCTTGTAGAACTCGGAAGCGGCACAGTCGAGCGCCAGCAGGACATCCTTGCCCGGCACGTAACCGGCAGCTTCGATAGCCTGCATGATGATCTGCAGCGCTTCGGCATGGCTGCCCAGATTCGGGGCAAAACCGCCTTCGTCACCGACGGCGGTGGAATGACCGGCCTTGTTGAGCAGCTTCTTCAGCGCGTGAAAGATTTCGGCGCCACAGCGGATGGCTTCACGGATATTGGCAGCGCCAACCGGCATCACCATGAATTCCTGAATGTCCAGACTGTTGTTGGCGTGCTCGCCACCGTTGATGATGTTCATCATCGGCACCGGCATCTGCATCGGGCTCATGCCGCCAAAATAACGGTAGAGCGGCAGACCGGACTCTTCGGCTGCAGCCTTGGCAACGGCCATGGAGACAGCCAGGATAGCATTGGCGCCAAGACGCGACTTGTTGTCGGTGCCGTCGAGATCGATCATGGTCTGATCGATGAAAGCCTGCTCCTGAGCGTCCAGGCCGATGATGGCCTCGGAAATTTCGGTATTGATGTTCTCGACGGCCTGCAGCACGCCCTTACCAAGATAGCGCCCCTTGTCGCCGTCGCGCAGCTCGATGGCTTCGCGGGAACCGGTAGAGGCGCCAGACGGAACTGCAGCGCGGCCCATGACGCCGGACTCGAGCAGAACGTCAGCTTCAACCGTGGGGTTACCACGGGAATCGAGAATTTCACGGGCTACAACATCAACAATTGAACTCATACTTCTTCCTTATTATCAGAAGGTTAAATTAAGAACTTAAACTAAATAATTAACTTGTGGATTACTTCATTTCCTCGAAGCCTGCCGACTTGACAGCCTTGTCCAGCGCCACCAGTGTGGCCAGCAGACTTTCCATGCGAGCCAGCGGCCAACTGTTCGGACCATCCGACCAGGCTTTTTCCGGGCACGGATGGGTTTCCATGAACAGACCGGAGATACCGACGGCAACAGCGGCCCGAGCCAGCACCGGGACGAATTCGCGTTGACCACCGGAAGTCGTACCCTGCCCGCCCGGCAACTGCACCGAGTGGGTGGCATCGAAGACAACGGGACAACCCGTTTCGCGCATGATCGCAAGGCTGCGCATATCGGACACGAGATTGTTGTAGCCGAAGGACGCGCCCCGTTCGCAGACCATGATGTTGTCAGCGCCGTTATTGACTTCGCGCGCCTTGTCGACCACGTTCTTCATGTCACCCGGCGCCAGGAACTGGCCTTTCTTGATATTCACCGGCTTGCCGCAGGTCGCGACAGCATGGATGAAATCGGTCTGACGACAAAGGAACGCCGGCGTTTGCAGGACATCGACAACGCTGGCGACAGCAGGAATATCTTCGATGGTATGTACATCGGTCAAAACCGGCACGCCAATCTGGCGCTGCACTTCCGAAAAGATGCGCAAACCTTCGTCAAGACCCAGGCCGCGCACCGATTTGCCGGAGCTGCGGTTGGCCTTGTCGTAGGAGGCTTTGAAAATGTACGGAATTCCCAGTCGACCGCAGACTTCCTTCATGTGCCCGGCAACATCGAGGCAGAGTTGCTCGGATTCGGCGGTGCACGGGCCGGCAATCAGGAAAAAAGGCTGGTCAAGACCAGCCTCGAAACCACAGAGTTTCATTTAGCCTTGACCTTTTGATTGGCCAGCGCGGCCTTTACGAACGACGTAAAGAGCGGATGACCCTGACGCGGGTTGGACGTAAATTCCGGGTGGAACTGACAACCGACGAACCACGGATGGACGTCAGCCGGCAATTCGACCATTTCGCACAGATCGGTACCGGGCGCCCGGCCAGCGACGACCAGCCCCTTGGCTTCCAGCTGCGCCAGCAAGGTGTTATTGACCTCATAGCGGTGGCGGTGACGTTCGGTGATCTCCGGAGCGCCGTAAATAGTGCGCGCCAGCGAGCCTTCGGCCAGTTTGCAGACCTGCCCGCCAAGGCGCATCGTGCCGCCGATGTCGGAATCTTCGCTACGCTTTTCGACTTTGCCGGAGGCGTCGAGCCATTCGGTAATCAGGCCGATAACCGGATAAGGCGTGTCCTGCACGAACTCGGTGGAGTGCGCTTCGGCCATGCCGGCCACATCGCGGGCGAATTCGACAACCGCGAGTTGCATGCCGAGACAGATACCGAGGTAAGGCACCTTGTTTTCACGGGCATAGCGAATGGCAGCAATCTTGCCTTCTGTGCCACGACGGCCAAAACCGCCCGGCACAAGAATGGCATCGATGCCTTTGAGGACGCCGACACCGTTCTTTTCGAGATCTTCGGAGTCGAGATAAACAATATTGACCTGGCTGCGCGTATGGATACCGGCGTGCTTGATCGCCTCGATCAGCGACTTGTACGACTCGGTCAGGTCGACATACTTGCCGACGAAAGCCACGGTCACTTCGTGCTGCGGATGCTCCAGAGCCACGATCAGGTTGCGCCAGACGGTCAGATCGGCGGCCTTGGCCAGGATGTTGAGCTTGTGGCAGACAATCTCGTCGAGCATCTGGTCATGCAGCATGCCCGGGATCTTGTAGATCGAATCGGCATCGAGACACTCGATGACCGCTTCCGGCATCACATTGCAGAACAACGCGATCTTGCGCCGCTCTTCGACCGGAATCGAACGGTCGGCGCGGCAAAGAAGAATATCCGGCTGGATACCAATTTCGCGCAACTCCTTGACGGAGTGCTGGGTCGGTTTGGTCTTCAGCTCGCCAGCGGTCGGAATATAAGGCAGCAACGTCAGATGCATGTAACAAACGTTGTTGCGGCCTTCTTCAAAACCAATCTGGCGAATGGCTTCCAGGAAGGGCAGCGACTCGATGTCGCCAACCGTGCCGCCGACTTCAACGATGGCCACTTCCGCACCTTCGGCACCGGCCTTGATCTTGTTCTTGATCTCGTCGGTGATATGCGGAATGACTTGCACGGTCTTGCCGAGATACTCGCCGCGACGCTCTTTCTTGAGCACCGTGTCGTAGATCTGGCCAGTCGTGAAGTTGTTGCGCTTGCCCATCTTGGCGCTTGTGAAGCGCTCGTAATGCCCGAGATCGAGATCGGTCTCGGCGCCGTCCTCGGTGACGAAAACCTCTCCGTGCTGGAAAGGACTCATCGTGCCGGGATCGACGTTGATGTAGGGGTCAAGCTTGAGGTGGGTGACTTTGATGCCGCGGGATTCCAGAATGGCCCCGAGCGACGCGGCGGCGATGCCTTTGCCCAATGAGGACACGACACCACCCGTAACGAAAACAAATTTGGTCATGGAAAGACAGGCTGCGGGAAAGCAGAATCATAGCCGATAAGGGCCAAAAACCCCAAGCATGTCGACCAAATTTGCACTTGCCGATGGAATAACACCTGATCTCGGTAAGCACAGGCCGATTTGCTAGAATTATGGGTTAGCCAGCTAAGCGGATGCCTCTTGAAACGCGTTCTCGTCGTTAACTACTCCCAAACCGGACAGCTTTCGGACATTACCGAGCGGGTCATTGCCCCCTTGCGGGCAGCCGGTCACGACGTGCACCTCGAAACACTGGTGCCGGAAACGCCGTTTCCGTTTCCCTGGCCAATCGTCGATTTTTTCGATGCGTTCCCCGAGTGCGTGCAGCTTGATGCACTACCGTTGCGCCCGCTGGGCATCGCCGCTGATACACCGTTTGATCTGGTAATCCTGACCTATCAGGTCTGGTATCTCTCCCCTGCGCTGCCGATGACGGCATTCCTGCAAAGTGCCGAAGGTCGGCAGCTAATCTGCGGCAAACCGGTAATCACGCTGGTTGCCTGCCGCAACATGTGGCTGTCGGCACAGGAAACGATGAAGCAGTTGATTGCCGATGCCGGAGGCCGCCTGATCGATCATCTGGCGTTTACCGACCAGGGCCATCCGCTGGCCACCTTCATCACCACGCCGCGCTGGGTATGGACCGGCAAAAAGAACGGCTTTCTTGGCTTGCCACCGGCCGGCGTGTCTCCCGAAGAAATTCGCCAATCCGGCCGATTCGGGTTGGCCCTGGCCGACGGGCTGAATAATGACCAGGAAAAAACCGGCCGACCGATGCTGGCTGGCCTGCGTGCAGTCACCGTCAATCCGCGCCTGGCGATCAGCGAACGTGCCGGCCGGCGGGCTTTCGGCGTCTGGTCGAAGCTGGTCCGGCTATTTGGCCAGCGCGGCCAGTGGCGACGACGCCCAGCCCTTTTGTTGTTTGTCCTTTACCTGATTACGCTGATCGTCACCGTCGTTCCAATAAGCCTGTTGTTACAATGGCTATTTTCCCCGCTGCTCAGACCCAAGCTTGAGCGGCTCAAGGCCGAACTGGAGCAACCTTCCGGCTCGCAGGAATTCAACTTACAAAAATATGCACCCTAGCGGCAAGGTTTACATCAACGGCACATCGGCATTCCTGCCGAATGCGCCGGTCGGCAACGACGACATCGAAAAAGTGCTGGGCATGATTGCCGGCAAGCCGTCGCGCGCCCGGCGCATCGTGCTGCGTAACAACGGTATCCGCCAGCGCCACTACGCCATCGACCCGACGACCGGCGCCCCGACCCACACCAATGCCCAACTGACGGCCGAAGCCGTGCGTGGCCTGGCCTGCGAACGTTTTTCCCCCGACGATATCGATTGCCTGGTCAGCGGCACGACCATTCCGGATCAGATCATGCCCAACCACGGCGTCATGGTGCATGGCGAACTGGGCATTCCGGCCTGCGAAGTGGTGTCGACCGCAGCCATCTGCGTGGCCGGCATCACGGCGCTCAAGTATGCCTACATGAGCGTCCTTTCCGGTCTGGCGCGCAACGCCGTGGCGACCGCCTCCGAACTTTCCTCCAGCATCCTGCATGCCCGCAATTTCGCCGCCGAATCGGAACACCGGGTGGCTGAACTGGAAACCAATCCGGAAATCGCTTTCGAAAAGGATTTCCTGCGCTGGATGCTGTCCGACGGTGCCGGCGCCTTTCTGCTGCAGGATCAGCCGCGCCCTGACGGCCTGTCGCTGCGCATCGACTGGATCGACATCCTGTCGCAGGCCAATACGATGGAAGTCTGCATGTATGCCGGCGGCGAAAAGCTGGGCGATGGGTCGTTGCAGGGCTGGCAGCACTATTCGCAGGAACAGCGCGCCGCGCAGTCGATTTTCTCGATCAAGCAAGATGTCCGTTTGCTCAATGCCGAAGTCACCTACCAAACCATCGGCAAGTCGCTGGAAAAAATGCAGCGTACCCGTGATGTCAAACCGGCCGATATCGACTGGTTCCTGCCGCACATGTCTTCAGAGTACTTCCGCCAGCCGATGGCCGACTGCATGACCGCGGTCGGCTTCCCGATTGCCCAGGAAAAATGGTTCACCAATCTACAAACGAAGGGCAACACCGGTTCGGCTTCGATCTACATCATGATCGATGAACTGCTCAAAAGCGGCCGCCTCAAACATGGCGACCGCCTGCTTTGTTTCATCCCGGAAAGTGGCCGTTTCACCGGCTCGCTGATGCACCTGACGGCGGTCGACGATGCTTGATAGCGAAGTCCCGCAGGAAGGCAACAGCACGCTGGGCGGCCAGCGCAAGGCAATGTACGCGCGCGGTGCCGACGGCAAGCTGCACATCGTCCAGTCGGCCGGCTGGGAGGTCGAGGAAATCGTCACCCGGCAGGCCGTCGAAGACCTCAACCGGCTGGCCGAAGATGCCCGCCAGCGCGTCATCGCCGGCCAGACTTCGCCACTCGAATTTCACATGCACAAGGCGCGCATGGACGTGCCGCTGCTGTCGCAGGTCACAGGCCTCTGGCAATGGCGCATCCGCCGGCATTTCCGGCCCGATATTTTCCAGGGCCTGTCGGCCGGGCTGCTCAAGCGCTATGGCGACGCCATGGGCCTGACGGTCGAGCAACTGAAGAAGGCAGAATGATGGAGTTTCAGCACAGCCACGCTTCCCATTGCGAGAGCGGCGTCATGTCGTCCATGCTGCGCCATCTCGGCCTGCCGATCTCGGAAGCGATGGCCTTCGGCCTGTCATCGGCGCTCTCTTTCGCCTATCTGCCGATCATCAAGATCAACGGCCTGCCGCTGGTGGCCTACCGGATGCCGCCGAAGTTCATCATCAAGGGCCTGCAGAAGCCGCTCGGCCTGAAGATGCGTTTCGAAACCTTTCGCAGCCCGGAAGCTGGCGAACAGCGCCTGAACGAACTGCTCGATGCCGGCCGGCTGGTCGGCATGCAAACCTCGGTATTCTGGCTGCCCTACATGCCGGAAGACCTGCGCTTTCATTTCAATGCCCACAATGTGCTGGCGTATGGCCGCGATGCGGCGAGCGGCGATTATCTGTTGTCCGATCCGGTGGTCGAAACGACGGTGACCTGCGCCCCGGCCGACCTGCGTCGCGCCCGTTTTGCCAAGGGCGTGCTGGCCCCGAAGGGACTGCTTTACTACCCGGAAGGCAAGCCGTCCGAACCGGACTGGGCGAAAGTCCTGCCCAAGGCCATCAAGAAAACGACACGCATCCTGCTTGACTCACCGATCCCGATCATCGGTGTGCGCGGTATCCGTCGGCTGGCCAATGCCATCGAACGGCTTGATTCCCAAGGCAAGCCGGCGGCGGCCAAAATGTTCATTGGCCAGGTCGTCCGCATGCAGGAAGAAATCGGCACCGGCGGCGGCGGTTTCCGCTTCATCTACGCCGCCTTCCTGCAGGAAGCGGCCGAACGACTGGTTCGCCCGGCGCTCAACGAACTGTCCGAAACGCTCGTCGACATCGGCGACGAGTGGCGCGAATTCGCGCTATCCACCGCCCGCATGATCCGCGACCGCGAGCCGCTCAATCCGGCCAAGCTGGCCGACAAGCTGCGCGCCATCGCCGACCGCGAGCAGACCTTCTTCCGCGATCTGCGCCGCGCCGCCTGATGCTCAAGGTCGATGGCGTTTCCTACCGCTATCGCGATGCCGCCGCCCCGGCGTTGCAGGATGTATCGCTGAACATCCCGGCCGCCGGCGTTTACGGCCTGCTCGGCCCGAATGGCGCCGGCAAGACGACGCTCATTTCTCTGCTTGCAGGGCTGTTGACCGTAGCCGACGGCAATATTTCGCTCAATGGCCAGCCGCTGGCCGAAGCCCGCGCCGCCAACCCGCGCGCCATCGCGCTGGTGCCGCAGGACTACGCCTTCTACCCGATGCTGACCGTCGCCGAGAATCTGGCCTTCTTTGCCGGTGCGCTGGGCCTAGCGCACGCCGAACGCCGGCAGCAGATCGACACCGCCATCGCCTTCGCCCGACTCGAACAGGTCACCGGCAAACGCGCCGAGCAGCTTTCCGGCGGCCTGCGCCGACGCCTCAACCTGGCCATTGGCCTGCTCGGCCGGCCGCAATTGCTGCTGCTCGACGAACCGACGGTCGGCGTCGACCCGCAGTCACGCAGCTTCCTGCTCGAATCCATCGCCGCCCTGCCGGCCAGCGGCACGACGGTGCTCTACACCAGCCACTACATGGAAGAAGTCGAGGCCATCTGCCAGCGTGTCGCCATCCTCGACCAAGGCCGCGTCCTGAGCGAAGGCACGCTCGACGACCTGCTGGCCACCGCCGAGAGCAGCGCCGAAATCGAACTTGACCAGCCGCTACCGGCCGCCTTGGCCGAACGCTACGCGGCGACCGATCTCGGCCATTTCAAATTCGGCCTTTTTTTCCGGTCGACCGTGGAAGTGGCGCGTTTGCTCGAAGAACTGGCCGAAGCTGGCTGCACCGTGCGCCAGCTACACGTCGGCCGGCAAAATCTCGAACAGCTTTTCATGCGCCTGACCCGGCGCTCACTGCGGGACTAGCCGAACATGACCCGCCTGCTTGCCCTGTGGACCAAGGAAACCCTGGCCTTGCTGCGCGACCGGCACGGGCTGGCCGCCCTTTTCGTCATGCCCATCATCTTCATTCTGGTGATGACCATGGCGCTGCACGACGCCTTCATGCCCGGCGCGGCTATCGACGTGGCCTACGCCATCGTTGATCTCGACGGCAGCCCGCATTCGCAGTCGCTGGCTCGCCGCCTTGGCAAGACCGGCAGCTTCCGTCGCGTCGCTGATCCCGCGACGACCGACGCCGCCCGGGCCGACATCCGCGCCGGCCGCTACGCGCTGGCACTGGTCCTGCCCAAGGGCTTCGGCGAACGCCTGCTGACCCCGGCCGGCGCCGACGGCCAAGCCACCGAATCACTGACCCTGATGGTCGATCCGACGCTGAACCCGGCGCTGCAACTCGCCTTCCGCAACCAGACCAGCGCCGCGCTCGGCATGCTCCGGGCCGACGAACTGACGCACAGCGCCGGCAAGCTGTTCGGCCTGCCGACGGCCGCCCGTCCGGCCGAACGCGACTGGCCCGACGAAATCGTCAGCACCGCCGTGCAGAACGACCGCAGCATCCGTCCGCCTTCGTCAGTGCAGCAAAACGTGCCGGCCTGGCTGGTCTTCGCCATGTTCTTCGTCGTCATCCCGATTTCCGCCATCCTGATCACCGAACGCCAGCAAGGCACGCTCCAGCGCCTCGCGGCCATGGGCGTTCCGTTCCGCGACGTGCTGCTCGGCAAGCTAGTACCCTTTTTCGTCGTCAATCAAATTCAGGCCGTCCTGATGGTTGCCGTCGGTATCTGGGGCGTCCCGCTGTTCGGCGGCGAAGCGCTCGTCATGCCGTCCGGCGCCGGGCTGTTCCATTGCTGGCTGGTGGCCGCCGCTGTCAGCCTGGCCGCCGTCGCCTGCGCCCTGCTCGTCGCCAGCGTGGCCCAGACGACGCAGCAGTCCACGATCATCGGCGGTGTCGGCAACATCCTCATGGCCGCCATCGGCGGCATCATGGTCCCCAAGTTCATGATGCCGGGGGCCATGCAGACCCTCGCCGAATGGTCGCCGATGGCCTGGGCGCTCAACGGCTTCCACACCGTCATGCTGCGCCACGGCGACTTTGTCGCCATCCTGCCTGACCTCGTCAAACTCCTCGCCTGCGCGGCCCTGGCACTCGCCGCCGCGACCTGGCTCAACCGCCGCCAAAGCGCATGACCACCGACCTCCGCCTCGCCCTCAAAGCCCTGATCGTCGAAGCCTGCGACAAGGATTGCGCCCCGGAAAGCATCACCGACGACGAAATCCTCTTCGGGCAGGAAGCACCGCTCCAGCTCGATTCGCTTGACGCCCTGCAGGTCTCAATGGCGATCAAAAAAACCTACGGTCTGCGCCTGCCGGACAGCAAGGAAACCCGCCGCATCCTGTCCAGCGTCGCCAACATGGCCGAACACCTCGACGCCTGGCTGGCCAGCCGCGCATGACGCGTCCGGTATTCATCGCCAAATCCGCCCTGCTTTGCACCCGCGGCGATTCGCCGGCCGCTGTCGCCAGCGCTTTGTGGAATGGCGAATGCAGCGCCGGTCAACGAAAACTGGGCGAGCGGATTTTTCCCTATTTCGGACTGGCGCTCGACGAAGCAGACTGGCTGCTCCGCGCCGAGCAAGCCATCCGTCAGGTCGTCGGCCAGCTCGGTCAGCTTCCATCCGAAACACCGCTGTTCGTTGCCTCCTCATCCTTCCAGATCGGCCATTTCGAGCAACTCGGCGCGCCGTTTGAGCTGCCGGTCGCCGCAGCGTCGTTCAGCCGCCAGATCGGCCAATGGCTGGGCCTGAGCGGTGCCATCAGCAGCTTCTCAAACGCCTGCACCTCCGGCTTTTCCGCCCTCGACGCCGCGCGCAGCCTGATTTCCGCCGGCCTCATCGACGACGCCATCGTCCTCGGCGTCGAACTCGCCAACGACAGCACGCTGGCCGGCTTCGCCACCATGGAATTGCTGTCGCGAACTGCCGGGCGCCCGTTCGACGCCCGACGCGATGGTCTGGTCCTCGGCGAGGCAATCGCTGCCGTGCACCTCAGCGCCAAGCCCGCCACCTGGCGCATCGCCGGGCTGCGCACCGGCCTTGATGGTTATTCAACGACCGGTCCAAACCCCGATGGCTCAAGGATCGCCGATGTCACGGTCGACTGCCTAAAAGAGGCAAATTTGCAGGCCGCCGACATCGAGCTGATCAAGCTACAGGCCGCCGGTTCGCCGGGCACCGACCTGGCCGAAGCCAACGCCCTGCGCAGCGTTTTCGGCCAGAACATGCCGCTGCTCATCTCGCTCAAGCCAGGCCTCGGCCACACGCTGGGCGCCAGCGGCCTGGCCGAACTCGCCGCCCTGCTCGCCTGCCTCAATGCCGACAAGATTCCCGCTACCGCCGGCTTTTCCAAGGTCGATCCCGAAATCGCCCTGTTCCCGATGGTCGAGCGCAGCACCGAACACATCGAACGCGCCCTGCTCAACCTGATCGGCTTTGGCGGCGGACTGGCCAGCCTGATCGTGGAGCGCCACGGATGATCACGCTGACCACCACGCTGAGCCAGAATTTCGCCCCGGCCGACCTGCCGGCCGCCGTCCGCGCCGCCCTCGGCAAACCGCTGCGCCGCGCCGCACCGCTCACCCAGTTGGCTCTGGTCGGCGCCCTGGCCTGCCTGCCGGCCGACCGCCGCGCCTTGCCAACCACCCTGCTCTGGCAATCGACCAGTGGCCCGCGACAGGAAACGCTAACTTTGCTCGACGAAGTCTGTTCCGGCAGCGCCGAGCCGATGCCTTATGACTTTCTCGCCACCCAGCCGGCCATCGCCGCCGCCCAGATCCAGAGCTTTCTGCCCGGCCTGCAAACCGCCATGCATCTGCCGCTCGACAGCGAGGGCGTCGCGAACTGGTCGCTGCTGCTCAGCCTGGCCATCGTCTGGCTCAATGAAGGCCGTTGCGCCCAGGTGCTGTGCGCCCAGCTCGACCACGCCGCCGATGTCGCCAGCGGCCACTGGCTGGCCTTGAGCCGCGCGCCTATTGAAAATTCGCCGGCCAGCCTCCACCTAACAGAAGACACAGCAAGCGACGCGCTGCCCGACACGCCCGACTTCCCTGCCCGCCTCGCCGAATGGCTGGCTGGCAAC
This sequence comes from Ferribacterium limneticum, assembly GCA_049304775.1. Taxonomy (GTDB): domain Bacteria; phylum Pseudomonadota; class Gammaproteobacteria; order Burkholderiales; family Rhodocyclaceae; genus Azonexus; species Azonexus limneticus_C. The sequence goes on along the minus strand of JBAQOL010000034.1, from coordinate 24,122 downwards.
GACGGCCCGACGCTTTCCCTGCATTCTCCCGTCGCCATGAAGCTGACGGTAGAATTCACCCGACTCTAATTCACACAGGCCCCACCATGTCCGAATTTGCTTTTGACGTTTCCATCGAAGATTTCGAAACCAAGGTCCTCCAGCCGGCCGAAAGCGTGCCGGTGGTCGTCGATTTCTGGGCACCGTGGTGCGAGCCGTGCAAGGTGCTCAAGCCCCTGCTCGAAAAGCTGGCAGAGGAATACAAGGGCCGCTTCCTGCTCGCCATGGTCAATGCCGACGAAAACCCCGAGCTTTCCCAGCACTTCGGCGTGCGCAGCATTCCGTCGGTCAAGGTCCTGTTCCAGGGCCAGTTGGTCGATGAATTCAACGGCGCCCTGCCCGAAGGCCAGATCCGTGAATTCCTCGACCGTTTCGCCCTGCCTCCCGCGCCAGGCGGCGACCTGCGCGCCGAAGCCGCCGCGCTGGTCATCGAAGGCAAGCTCGAAGAAGCCCTCGCCAAGCTGGTCGAAGCCAGCAAGGCCAAGCCGGAAGACCAGGCCATCCAACTCGACGCCGTCGACGTCATGATGCAACTTGGCCGCAACGACGAAGCCGGCCAGCTGCTTTCCGGCGACTACACCCAGGAAGCCGACCGCGCCAACGCCCTGCGCGCCCGCATGGCGCTCTCCTCCGGTGCCGCCGATACGGCCGAACTCGAAGCCAAACTGGCCGCCAACCCGGCCGACCACGCCGTTCGCCTCGACCTCTCACGTGCCTACGCGGCGCAAGGCAACTTCCGCGCGGCCATGGAAGCGGCGCTCGAGGTCGTCGTCCGCGACCGAGCCTTCGACGAAGGCGCCGGCCGCAAGGCCTTGCTGACCCTGTTCGAAGCCCTCGCCGGCAGCGACCAGTACGACGACCTGATCCGCGAATTCCGTCGCAAGATGTCGGCCGCGCTCAACTAGGCTCTTCCGCGAAGACATCGGCCGTGCGGCTGTTTTACACCGATGTCTTCGTTTTACCTTTGCCGGCCGGGCACCGTTTTCCCATGGAAAAGTATTCCCGGCTGCGCGAAGCACTGCTCGCCAGCGGCGAGTTCAGCCCGGCCGATTTTTATCTGCCACATGCCGCCACCAACGAAGAACTGGCCCGCGCCCACGACCAGAAGTACATCGACGCCGTTTCCCACGGTCAACTGGAAAAAACGGCCGAAAAGCAAATCGGCTTTCCGTGGAGCGCCGGCATGGTCGAACGCTCCCGCCGCTCAGCCGGGGCCACCATCTGCGCCAGCCGCGCCGCGCTTGAGGACGGCGTTGCGGCGAATCTGGCCGGCGGCACCCACCACGCTTTCCGCGACCACGGCGAAGGCTTCTGCGTCTTCAACGATGCCGCCGTCGCCGCTCGCGCCATGCAGGCCGAAGGCCGGGTCGAGCGCGTCCTGATTGTTGATTGCGACGTCCATCAAGGCAACGGCACAGCCAGCATCCTGCGCGGCGATGAGAGCATCTTCACCTTCTCCATCCACGGCGCCCGCAACTTTCCCTTCGACAAGGAACAGAGCGACCTCGACATCGAACTGCCCGATGGCTGCTCCGACGAAGCCTACCTGCTTCAACTCGCCCACGGCCTCGATACCGCCTTCGATCTTTCCCGCCCCGATCTAGTCATCTACCTGGCCGGCGCCGACCCCTATCACGACGACCGCCTCGGGCGCCTCGGACTGAGCTTCGAAGGCCTGGCCGAGCGCGACCGGATGGTTTTCAACAAAGCCCTGGCCCACCGCGCACCGGTCGCCATTGCCATGGCCGGCGGCTATGCCCGCCAGATAAACGATACCGTCAGCATTCATCGCCAAACCATCCTTCTGGCGAAATCCATCCGAACGCCGTAAGCTGTCGAAAAACGACAGAAACTCTAAAAACACGATGAAGAAACTGCTCGCACTGTTCGATTTACGATCACTGCAGACGCGCATCACCATCGGCGTTCTGCTGCTTGGTCTATTCGTCCTGTGGAGTGCCGTTTTTTCCCTTGGCCACACCATGCGCCGCGACATGGAAACGACAATCTCGCGGCAGCAATTCTCGACAGTCGCCCTGATTGCCAACGAACTCGATCGCTCCATTCGCGAACGGCAGCAGATTATCAAGATCATCGCCGACGGCTATCGGATCAGCCGGCTGGGCGACTCGCCGGAAGCCCAGGCCTCGCTTGAACGCCATCCGCTTCCCGAGAGCATTTTCAACTGGGGCGTACTCGTCGTTGATCGCCAGGGGATAGCGGTGGCGAGCATTCCGCGCCAACTCAACCGTACCGGCGTGAACTTTCTCGACTACCCGGGGATCAGGCATGTGCTGAGCGGTGCCGGGGCGACCATTACCGACCCGCTGTTCAGTGAACACAGCCAGCAACCGATCTTCGCCATCATGGCGCCGATCCATGACGCGCAAAAACAGGTGGTGGGCGTCGTCGTCGGCGTCACCAACCTGAACCAGCCGAATTTCCTCGATCAGATCGGCGCGACAAAATACGGCGTAACGGGCGATTTCCTGATCACTGCGCCCAAGACGCGCAGCTACGTCACCGCTTCGGACAAGCGCCGCTTGCTCAAGAGCGGCCCGCCGCGCGGCGTCAATGCGGTGTACGACCGTTATATCGACGGCTACGAAGGCTCCGGGCTGGCCCGCAGCTCGCGGGGCGTCCTCGAACTGTCGTCGAGCAAGGAAATACCGACGACCGGCTGGCTCATGCAATCGGTCCTGCCCGCTGCCGAAGCCTTTGCGCCGATCGACAGCGTCGAGCGACACCTGGTCATGGTCTCCTCCGGCCTGACCCTCGTCCTCGCCATCCTGTGCTGGTGGTGGCTGCGTCGGCAGTTCCAGCCGCTGGCCGAAACCTCGCAGTTGCTGACCCGGATGAGCCGCGGCGAAGTGCCGCGCCAGGCGCTGCCGGTGCACCGGAATGACGAAATCGGGCAATTGACCACGGCCTTCAACGGCTTGCACGAAGTCATCATCGCCGAAGAGGCCAAGGCGGCCGAACATTCTGCCAACAAGCGCCTGCGCCAGATCGTCTCGGAAGTGCCGGGCGTCGTCTTCCAGTACCGCCTGAACGCCGATGGCCACGGCAGTTTTCCGTTTGCCAGCGATGCGATCAAGGAGCTTTATGGCGTCACGCCGGAGGAGGTCCGGGAAAGTACCGACAGTTTGCGCCGGATGGTCCATCCGGACGACTATCACCTCTTTATCGACTCACTGAACGCTGCCGCAAAAAACCTGATGCCCTGGCGGCACGAGTATCGCCTGTGCATGCCCGATGGGCAGGTCAAATGGCTGCTCATCCGCGCCATCCCCGAACCGAGCACGGACAACAGCATCATTTTCTGCGGCTTCGTCGCCGACATCACCGACATCAAGGCGATGGAGGGCGAATTGCGCAACGCCATCGCCGAACACACGCGCAAGGACGCCGAAATCGAACGTTACCGCGACCATCTCGAACAACTGGTCGAGGAACGCACCGCCGATCTCGAACTGGCGCGGGCCGATGCCATTCGTCTGGCCATGGCCAAGAGCGAATTCCTGGCCAAGATGAGCCATGAAATCCGCACCCCGCTGCATGGCGTCCTCGGCATGACCCACATCGCCCTGCGTGCCACCGAAAGTGGCAGCAAGGCCAACGACGCGCTGATCAAGATCCAGCACTCCGGCAAGCTGCTGCTCGGCATCATCAATGACATCCTCGATTTTTCGAAGATGGAAGCCGGCATGCTCAAGATCGAGGACACGCCGGTCGACCTTCGTGTCGTTCTCGACGAAAGCGTCGAGATGATGCAGGAGCGCGCCACCGGCAAAGGCCTTGAATTCAGCCTGGTACGTGCCGACAACCTTCCCGCGGAGTGTCGCAGCGACGCGCTGCGCCTGCGCCAGATCCTGCTCAATCTGCTCTCCAACGCCGTCAAGTTCACCAGCAACGGCAGCGTCAGCCTCGAAGCCGACCTCGACGGCGACGACCTGCGTTTCCGCATCACCGACACCGGCATCGGCATCTCGCCGGAGCAGATGGGCAATATCTTCAATCCCTTCGAGCAGGGTGACAATTCAACGACCCGGCGCTTCGGCGGCTCCGGCCTCGGGCTGGCCATCACCGATCACCTCGTTCGCCTGATGGGCGGCACGATCAGCGTCGACAGCACGCCCGATATCGGCAGCTGCTTCACGGTGCGCCTGCCCTACACCCCCGTCCGCCGCCAAAGCCCGCCAACACCAGAAACCGTCGCGGCCAGCGCGGCGACACCCAAAATCCTCAACGGGCTGCGCATTCTGGTCGCTGAAGATGTTGATATCAACCGCCTGATCATGAGCGAAATACTTGCCGAAGTCGGCGCCGAAGCCAGCTTTGCCGAAGATGGCCAGCAGGCGGTCGACGCCGTTCGCACACACGGCGCACAGGCCTACGATGTCGTGCTGATGGATATTCAGATGCCGGTGATGAACGGTTTCGAAGCCACCCGGGCCATCCACCAATTGGCTCCCGAGCTGCCGATCATCGGTCAGACCGCCCATGCCCTGGCCGAAGAACGGGACGCCTGCTTCGCAGCCGGCATGGTCGACCACATCTCGAAGCCAATTGATCCCGACGCGCTGTTCGCGATGATTCTCAAACATGCGAGACAAGCATCCGGCGCTAGAATCCTGTCATGAACCCGAACACGCTTTACCGCTCGCCGAGCTTGCGCCAGATTGAAAGCCGCCATGCCAATGACGCCCTGATGCAACGCGCCGGAGCGGCCGCCGCCGACTGGGCGGTCAGCCTCGCCGGCGAACGGAACCACGCCATCCTCATCCTTGCCGGGCCGGGCAATAACGGCGGCGATGCTTTCGAGGTGGCAAGACTGCTGCGCCAACGCTTCTTCGACGTGCGGGTTGTTTTCGCTGGCGACGCGGCGAAACTTCCGGCCGATGCGGCGGCGGCTCGACAAGCCTTCATCACAGCCGGTGGCGTGACGACCAAAGCGATTCCAAACGATGTTCGCTGGTCGCTGATCATCGACGGCCTGTTCGGCATCGGCCTGACCCAAGCGCCGGAAGGTGCCTACGCCCAGTGGATCAGCGCGGCCAACCGCCTGGCCGAACGCGACAATTGCCCGCTGCTGGCGCTCGACTGCCCATCCGGATTGAATGCCGACACCGGCGCCAGCTTTACCCCGTGCATTCAGGCCAGCCACACGATTACCTTCATCGCCGGCAAGCCCGGGCTGCTCACCGCCGACGGCCCCGATTGCTGCGGCGAGATTCGCGTCGCCGACCTCGCCCTGAACCCGGCCGACGAGGTCGAGCCGGATGGCCATGTCGTGACCCTGGCCGACTTTAGCGCCCGCCTGAAACCGCGCCGGAACAACACGCACAAAGGCAGCTTCGGCAGCGCCGGCATCCTCGGCGGCGGCAAATCGATGGTTGGCGCCGCCTTGCTGGCCGGCCGTGCCGCGCTCAAGCTGGGCGCCGGCCGCGTCTATCTCGGGCTGCTTGATGCCGATGCGCCAACCGTCGACCTGCTCCAGCCGGAACTGATGATGCGCCGGGCCGACACCTTGCTCCAGGCCGACCTCCAGGCGCTGGCTTGCGGCCCCGGCTTGGGTCGCTCGTCGGAAGCCCTGCGCCTCCTCGAACAATCGCTCAAAGCCCCCGTCCAGCTCGTCCTCGACGCCGATGCACTCAACCTGCTGGCCGAAGACGGCCGTCTCGAAGGCAATCTCTACAACCGCGTTGGCCCGGCCATCATGACCCCGCACCCGGCCGAAGCGGCCCGCCTGCTCGGCTGCTCGGTCCGCGATGTCCAAACCGACCGGATCAAGGCCGCCGGAGAGCTGGCCAGCCGCTATCGCTGCCATGTCGCCCTCAAGGGCTGCGGCACCGTGATTGCCACGGTCAACCGGAAAATTTGGCTAAATTCAACAGGCAATCCCGGCATGGCCACGGCCGGCATGGGTGACGTGCTAAGCGGCCTCATCGTCGCCCTGCTCGCCCAGAACTGGCCGCCCGAAATGGCGCTGCTGGCCGGCGTTCATCTGCATGGCGCGGCGGCTGATCGGTTGGTCGCCAACGGCATCGGACCGGTCGGACTGACCGCCGGCGAAGTCATCGACGCCGCGCGCAATCTGTTCAACGAATGGGTTGCTGACAACGGCAAGCTGTAAAATTCCGCCCTCCACCGCATTCAGAATCCAGCAATGACCATCGCCTTCGACTATCCGCTCGCCGCCGAAATTTCCCGCAATGTTGATGCCGCCCTGACCGAAGATGTCGGCGCCGGCGACTTGACCGCCAGCCTCGTCCCCGGCGAACGCCAGGTCAAAGCCACGGTAATCTGCCGCGAACCGGGCGTACTCTGCGGCCGGGCGTGGTTCGACGAATGCGTCCGGCGCTGCGACCCAACAGCCGTCGTCACCTGGCATGCCGCCGATGGCGAGCGCATCGCAGCCAATCAGCTACTCTGTGAAATCACTGGCAACGGCCGCGCCCTGCTCACCGCCGAACGCAGCGCCCTCAACTTCCTGCAACTGCTCTCGGCGGTGGCCAGCAAGGCGCGCATCTACGCCGATGCGATCGCCGGCACCAAGGCGCAGGTCGTCGATACCCGCAAGACCCTGCCCGGCCTGCGCATCGCTCAGAAATACGCAGTTCGTGCCGGCGGCGGCGGCAATCATCGCCTGGCCCTGTGGGACGCCATCCTGATCAAGGAAAACCATATCCACGCGGCCGGCGGCATTGCCCAGGCGATGGACGCCGCCCGCAAAGTGGCAGCCAGTGCCGCCGATCGCTGCAAGTTCATTCAGGTCGAAGTCGAGAGCCTCGATGAGCTGAATCAGGCCCTGAATGCCGGCGCGACGATGATCCTGCTCGACAATTTCGACAACGACCTGCTCCGCCAGGCCGTCGCCATCAATGCCGGCCGTGCCGTTCTGGAAGCCTCCGGCAACGTCACGCTGGAGACCATCCGGGCCATTGCCGAAACCGGCGTCGACCGGATTTCGGTCGGCGCGCTGACCAAGGACGTCAAGGCACTCGATCTCTCAATGCGCTTCGTCGGCTAGAATTCCGGACAGATTGTCGTCATAATCAGACGTCCGACGGTCAAAAAATAATCAGGGGAAATTCAGATGCTGTTTGCGCTGTTCTACGTCGTCGCCATTTTGATCCTGGTACTGCATTTCACGGGCTTTCTGGCCCGGCGCAACCTTGAGTGGCTGGTGCTGGTTCTCGCCGTAGCCGTCTTTCCGGCAGTCATCTACCTATAGCGGCTTGCGCGCAACAAGGTCGATCAGCGCCGAGCGGCCGATATGCGCCGAGCCTTCCTCAATCGTGTCCTCATGCTCATGCAGCGACACGATTTCCCAGTCAGCAAAGAACTCACGCAACATCTCGGCAGTGTAGAGACTTTCCACCGCTGACGGCCCGCCCGTCCGGTATTCCAGTTGTTTCGGCGTATAGCCCTGCAGGAACAGCAAGCCACCCGCTTTGACCGCCTGCTTCATCCCGGCCAATTGACGCGGCCGCTCGGCCGGGGTGGCGAACTGGATGAAGATGCCGACCACGGCGTCGAATTCTTCCTGCGGCCAGTCCCAGTTCAAAATATCGGCCTGCACGAGGTCGACCGCAACATTCCGGCCACGGGCCAGTTTGGCTGCCTTCTCCAGGGCAACCGGCGAAATCTCGGTCGCGGTCACTTGACAGCCCTGCTCGGCCAGCCACACAGCGTTGCGTCCCTCGCCATCGGCAACGGAGAGAACGCTCATGCCCGCCCCGAAATTTTCTGCCTGCGACGCGAGAAACTTGTTGGGTGCGGTGCCGAACAGGTAGTCGTCGCCCACGCCGCGATAGCGGGCCGACCAGAAGGCTTCGTGATCAAAAGTCGTCATTGCGTTTCATCCTTGATTCCGGTTTGAAAATTGCTTGGAATACGTCGGGCAACGCTGCCCGAGGCCACTGCCAATAGCTCGACATTGTGCAACAGCCTTCCTTCCAGGGGTCAACGGCGACACCGGACAAAACGTCTTCATACCAACAATGTCAGGACTGCGACAACATGAAAACACTGATCCGGGTTACCGAAATCTGGGTGCCCAACCAACAGCGCACTCACCTTGAGTTTTTCGATGGCCTCTATGGCGAACTGGGCGAGTTCAAGGGGGCCAGCCAAACGATGGCCTTCGCCTACGGCGAGGGAATGCCCGGCAAGGCCTGGGCGACGCGGCGACCGGTCATTCTGCACAGTTTCGACAACTCCTATTTTCTGCGCACCGAAGCCGCCAGCAAAGCCGGTCTGACGGCGGGCATCGCCCTGCCCATCTTCGCCGGCGACTATCTGCAGGCGGTCATTGTTTTCTTCATCGGCGACGACCTCGACAACGTCGGCGGCATTGAAATCTGGAGCAACACACCGGCCGAGTCCTTCGACATGGGCATGGACGATGGCTATTACGGCACGGCCGAGACCTTTGAGTGGACCGCCCGCCACACCAAATTCAGGCCCGGCTTCGGCCTGCCCGGCACCGTCTGGCAAAGCGGCATGCCGTGCATCATGCAGGATTTGCTCAGTTCGAAACGGACCTTGCGCCACGACAGCAACGTCCGGATCGGGATCAGCAAAGGCGTCGGCATTCCCTGTTCCTTCGACAGCAAGCAGGCGCTGGTCATGACCTTCCTGTCGGCGCTGGGCACGCCCATCGCCCGGCGCTTTGAAATCTGGGTGCCCAACGAGGACGGCAGCGGCCTGCGTTTCGGGGCCGGCGATTGCGACCAGATGCCGCATCTTTCCGAGTGCCATGGCGATGCGACCATTGCCCCATGGGAGGGCGCAATTGGCGAATCGTGGCAAAAAGGCATCCCGACGGTGCGCGACAACCTGGTTTTCGAGCCCGGCCCGGCTGCGCGTGCCGCTACTGCCGCCGGCCTGACCTCGATGGTGGTCATACCGGTGATTCAGGATGGGCGTTTCAAGGCAGCCGTGACCTGGTATTTTTGAGCAAGAAAAAGGGCAGCCTCGGCTGCCCTCATCAATCAGGTCAATGCAACGCGATCAGACGCGTTCGACGAGATAGCGTTTGACCGCCTCGACATCCGGCGCCATGACCACGACGCGCTGCGGCAGATTTTCAATGCCGGCCAGATCGGCCGGGCGGACCGGCTCGGTACCCAGCGCTTCGCGGATGGTTTCCTCGAACTTGGCTGGCTGAGCAGTTTCAAGAACGATCATCGGGATGTTGGGCAAACGATGTTCGAGCGCCACCTTGAGTCCATCGGCCGTATGCGTGTCGAGCATCACGTTGTAGCGGCCCTGGGCGAAACGGATGGTGTTGATGCGGTCGATGTGCGTGCTCTTGCCCGAAACAAATTTGAATTTTGGCAAGTTTTTCCAGTTGACCGTGGCGGACAGGTCAAAAGCCTCACCCTTGTCGACCTTTGCCCACAATTCCTTGACCACCGCCGGATCGCGACCAACCAGATCAAAAACGAAGCGCTCGAAGTTGGAGGCCTTGGAAATATCCATCGACGGGCTGGAGGTGATGCTGGTCTGGGCAGCGGTACGCGGACGATAGACGCCGGTGCGGAAGAACTCGTCGAGCACGTCGTTCTCGTTGGTGGCGAGCACCAGGCGGGCAATCGGCAGGCCCATCTGATGGGCGATGTGGCCGGCGCAGATGTTGCCGAAGTTGCCCGATGGCACGGCGAAGGCGACCTGCTCGTCATTTGATTTCGTGGCCAGGAAATAGCCCTGGAAGTAATAGACGATCTGCGCCGCAACGCGCGCCCAGTTGATCGAATTGACGGCGCCGATCTTGTACTTGGCCTTGAAGGCGGCGTCATTGGAGACGGCCTTGACGATGTCCTGCGCGTCGTCGAACAGGCCGGTGACGGCGATGTTGAAGATGTTGGCATCCTGCAACGAGTACATCTGGGCACGCTGGAAGGCGCTCATCTTGCCGTCTGGCGAGAGCATGAAGACCTTGACGTTGTGCTTGCCGCGCATGGCGTATTCGGCCGCCGAACCGGTGTCGCCGGAGGTGGCGCCGAGAATGTTGATAGCCTCGTTGCGCTTGTCGAGCACGTACTCGAACAGGTTGCCAAGCAACTGCATGGCCATGTCCTTGAAGGCCAGCGTCGGGCCGTTGGACAGTTCCTGCGTGTAGAGGCCATCTTCGAGCTTGGTCAGCGGCGTGATCTGGGCCGCATCGCCACCGTTGCGCGTGTGACAATAAACTTGGGCGGTGTAGGTCTTGGCGACCAGCGCCTTGAGGTCGGCCGCCGGGATGTCGGTGATGAACTTGGACAGGATTTCGTAAGCCAGATCGGCGTACGACAGCTGGCGCCAGGCATCCAGTTCGGCCCGGCTGATCTGCGGATAGCTTTCCGGCAGATAAAGGCCGCCATCGGGCGCCAGGCCACCGAGCAGAATGTCACAGAAAGACTGGGGTGCGGCGTGACCGCGGGTCGAAATGTAGCGCATGGCGAAAACCTGAAAGGCGAAAAGCCGTGATTTTACCGCGTCGACCGTGAGACGCGCACAGCTTGCAGCACGGCGATGACGAAGAGAGCCAAGCCACATGCCGCGAGGGCAGCGCCGAGGACGTCGAGTCCGGCCAGCAAGGCCAGCGCCGAGGAGACGAACAACCCTGCCCGCACCGAGCCTGACGACGCCAGTTTCCGGCGCATCAGCAGGCGCTCCGGTGTCTGCGGGCCTGGCCAGCGCCAGACTGGCAGCAACTGGCTAAGCGCCCCGCTCACCAGAGGCAGCAGGAAACCGCTCGCCCAGGCCAGCAAGGACGGCCGGGTCGGAATAATCCCGGCACCGTGCAGCAACCCGGCGGCCAGCGTCAGCAGCAGCCCGATGACCGCCGCCAGCAGCGAAGCCGCAACCCCGTCGCTAACCAGCGGCCAGATACCGAAACGTCTGCCCCATTGCCCGAGCAAACCAAGGGCCGCAACCAGCATGAGCGCCGTACCCGGTGCGGCGAACGGCCAGGAGATGGCGGCGCCGGTCGCCACCATCAGGGCACCCGATGCGACCAGCCATAATCGTCGGCGCAGCCAACCGCCAGCCTCGGGATCGGCCATGCCCAGAGCCGTCGGCAGCAACACGGGCAAGGTGCCGAGGGCGGCCAGGCCAACCAGGCCAAGCGTATTGAGATGCAGGTGAAAAACCCGCAGGGCCTGCCAATAGGAGGGCCAGACCGGAATCAGCACAACGGCCAAGAGCGCCAGCATCAGGCAGACGAGCGCCGCGCCGTACCAGCGCCAGCCGGGGTGTGGCGTTCCGAGCGCGGCACGGGCACGCAGGGCAATCCAGTTGAGCAAAATGGCGGCGAAAGCGAGGTCGACCGCAGCCGCCAGATAAACCGCGCCGTAAGGTAACCAGCCCTGCATGGCGCCAACTGCCAGCAAGCCGGTCGCCTGGGCGGCCGATGGCAGCTTTACCAGGCGCTTGTCCGGCTCGCCAGTGCGGGTCAGCACCGGCACAAAATGCATCATCGCCGCAAAGATCAAGGGCACGATGCCGACGGCAAACGCCAGATGCGCTACCGCCAATGGCGAACCCAACCCGCTCAGCGCCAGAACGACGCTGCACACCAGTGAAAGCAGGGTCAGGCTCGCAGTCTGTATCACTCAGCCAACAACGGAAAAATCGATAACAATCGCGCCCGGTTCGCGCTGCTTGTATTCGATGGAGAGGTGAGCACCATAGCGGGCTTGCAACTGGGCCAGCAACGGCAAGGGATCGTGGTCGTTGCAAAAGCGCATTGTTTCGCCAACTTGCAGCGCATCGAGCGCACCGAAAATGGCGGCATGGCGGAAACGCTTGGCAATACCGCGCGCATCAAAGGGGTAGATGGCTTCGGCGGTAGGACGGTCGCAGGAATGGGCGGGGTGAATGGTTTGCATGTGAGCTCCAGAAAAGGCGTGCCGGGATGGCATCAGGCTGAGATTCTGCCCGTCAGCCGCCGCCGTTTCCTTGATCCTTATCGGAATAACCCTTTCGCGACAAGGCCCTCCTGCCGACATCACGGCCTCCATCATTTGGCCGCCCGAGATTGGCGCGCCTGCTCCAGCGCCTTCTGAATCTGCACTCGATCCTTGGCGCGCAAACCTTCCACCATGGCACGAGATGCATCGCGTCGCTTTTCGGCATATCGCGTCACCCGCTCGGCAGCCAGGGCCGAGGGCAAATTGGGGTCTTGGGGCAATGCCGAAAGCTCTTCAAAGCTATGTTCGTAGCGATCAGCCACCACCGACTCGATTACATCAGCCAGTTCTTCAAAAGAGGCGCCTTTTCTTTGGCCCTGCCGCATGATGCTCTCCCAGGCCCGGGTAATCGCCGCATCCTCCTGCAGAAACTCGCCGATTTCCCGCTGAACCTGCTTTTCATCGCTCCAGCGGTAAGCCTGCTGAGGAATATTGGCGACCATGATGCCGACGAACGCGAGGGACACGAGGCCCGCCGTCAATTTCGCCCGCTGTAGCATGACCACGGCCCCAGCCTCCGGCTTGATCAAAACACCCATTAGCAGGCCGCCAATCAAGCCACCGATATGCGCAGCGTTATCGATCCCCGGAACCATCAGTCCAAAAACGATGCTGGCCACCGAGAAACCAATGGCGGCCCAGAACAGCCAGCGAAATTCGCCACGCTGGATTCGCGAACGCTCCAGCCAGAGATAGCTCAGCAAGGCCCCATAGAGGCCGAAGATGGCCCCTGAGGCTCCACCTGACACGGCATGCCCCTGATGAACCACCAGTGACAACAGATTGCCAGCCAGGCCGGCCACAAAATAGATCACCGCAAACCGGAAATGCCCGTACATGCGCTCGACCCATTGGCCACCATCCCACAAAGCCCACATGTTCAAGGCCAGATGCAACAAGCCAAAGTGCAGGAACATCGCACTGCCCAGACGCCACCACTGACCATCCTGGGTCGCTGGTCCAAAATTGGCGCCCCATGCCAACTGGACACCATTCTGCGAATGCCACAGCCCTGCCCCGCTCAGCAGCATCGCCCCAAAAACCAGCACGTTCGCCGCCATCAACAGCGGCGTTATGCGCAATTGCGGCATGCGCAGGCAAAGCAGATCGTTGAGAGACGACATGGTGCGGGAGGATTGATGATCAATGGCTTTCAAGACCGTGATTATGCGCGACAATCAGGTCACTGTTGAATTAGCGAATCGCCATGCCCGCCAAGCATCTACCCGTTTTCCTGCGCACACTGACCTTGAGCATCCTGCTCGGGGCTGTACATGCCTTTGCCGGCCCAACTATCCAGTTGCCGAGAACCGGCATTTCCGCCGATGAACTGGCGCTGCTGATCAACGACGATGATCCACTCTCCCGCGAGACCGGTGCTTATTACCAACGGGTGCGCAAATTACCTGAACAGAACGTCATTCATCTGCGCTTTCCCGCCGGAAAGACAACGCTGACCCCACAGGAGTTCGAGCCGCTCAAGGCCGAAATCGACCGCCTCGCTCCGAAGCACATTCAAGCCTTTGCTGCGGCATGGACGCAGCCCTATCAGGTTGGCTGCATGTCGATGACCTCGGCCCTGGCCTTCGGCTACGATGAAAAATATTGCTCGACCAAATGCAGTCCAAGTAGCCCCAGCCGATATTTCGACACGGCCAGTACCTACCCCTTCAACGATTTCCAGATTCGCCCGGCCATGATGCTGGCTGGCCAGAATTTCGCTGACGTCAAGGCGCTGATCGATCGCGGCGTCGAGGCGGATCAGAGCTTCCCCGATGGCACAGCTTATCTGCTGAGCACGTCCGACAAAGCGCGCAGTGTTAGAACCAAGCTATTCGGCATCACCAAAACTGTAATCGGCGCAATGGTCCCCATCGAGGAAATAGAAGCGGACTCCATCACAGGGCGCCAGGATGTGTTGTTTTATTTCACCGGACTGGCTCAAGTACCGAATCTTGGGACGCTCAAACTCATGCCGGGTGCGCTGGCCGACCACCTGACCTCATTCGGCGGCCAATTGACCGATTCGAAACAGATGAGCAGCCTGCGCTGGCTGGAGGCCGGTGCCACAGCGAGCTACGGCACGGTCACCGAACCCTGCAATCACCTGCAGAAATTCCCAATGCCCGCCGTTGCCATGTTTCACTATCTGTCAGGCGCAACGGCCATCGAGGCCTACTGGAAAAGCGTGGCCTGGCCGGGTGAAGGTCTTTTCATCGGCGAGCCACTGGCCCGCCCGTTTGCCCCAACGCTTACCAAAACCGGCGAAGAAATCTATCAATTGAAGCTGATCTCGCCCAAAAAAGCCGTCTGGCGGGTCGAACAAGCCGATTCGATCATGGGGCCGTTTCAGCCCATTTCCAAGGGCCTGCCTGTCGTGGCCGGGAGAAACACCGTGCGCATCGCAGTCCCGCCAAGTACCAAGGCCTATCTTCGCCTGGTTCGTTAACCAAAAACGGGAGCTTGAAGCTCCCGTTTTTGGTTTGCATGCTAGGTCTGACTTACTGCAACTCTTCGAGACGAATGCGCTTGACCTTGCCCTTCTGGGCAGACAGCGCTTCGATCTTGGCAATTGCGGCATCGGCAGCGCTTTCCTTGCAAACATGGGTCAGGATGATGATGTCAGTCTCGCCTTCACCCTCTTCCGGTTCGCGCTGCAGCATGGCATCGATGGAGATGCCCTGATCGGCCAAAATGCGCGTGACGTCAGCCAGCACGCCCGGCTTGTCTTCGACACGCAGACGCAGGTAATAACCGGTCTCGATCTCGCTCATCGGCAGGATCGGCAGGTTGGACATGGCATTCGGCTGGAAGGCCAGGTGCGGAACGCGGTGCGCGGCATCGGCCGTAGCCAGGCGGGTGACATCGACCAGATCGGCAATCACGGCTGAAGCGGTCGGCTCGGCGCCGGCACCCTTGCCGTAGTACATTGTTGCGCCAACGGCATCGCCCTTGACCAGTACGGCATTCATCGCGCCTTCGACATTGGCAATCAGGCGCTTGGCCGGGATAAGGGTCGGATGGACACGCAGCTCAATGCCATTTTCGCGACGCTTGGCAATGCCAAGCAGCTTGATACGGTAGCCGAGTTGCTCGGCGTACTTGATGTCGGAAGCTTCGAGCTTGGTGATGCCTTCCACATAAGCCTTGTCGAACTGCACCGGGATGCCGAAGGCGATCGAGGCAATCAGCGTGGCCTTGTGAGCGGCATCGACACCTTCGATATCGAAAGTCGGATCGGCTTCGGCATAACCCAGACGCTGGGCTTCCTTGAGCACGTCGTCAAAAGACAGGCCCTTGTCGCGCATTTCGGAGAGGATGAAGTTGGTCGTGCCGTTGATGATGCCGGCCGCCCACTCGATACGGTTGGCGCTGAGGCCTTCGCGCAATGCCTTGATGACCGGAATACCGCCGGCAACGGCTGCTTCGAAAGCGACCATGACGCCCTTGTCCTGGGCTGCGCTGAAAATTTCAGTACCGTGCACAGCGAGCAGTGCCTTGTTGGCAGTAACGACATGCTTGCCATTGGCGATGGCCTGCATGACCACTTCCTTGGCCACGCCGTAGCCGCCGATCAATTCGACAATGATGTCGATTTCCGGATCGTTTACCAGCGAGAAGGCATCGTCGGTGACACGGGCTACGCCACCAGTGATTTGCTTTGCCAGTTCAACATTCTTGTCGGCCACCGCAGTAATCCGGATCGGACGGCCAGCACGGCGCGTAATTTCTTCTTCGTTGCGTTTGAGAACGGTCCAGGTGCCACCGCCGACGGTGCCGATGCCGATAAGGCCAACATTGATAGGTTTCATGTGCAGTCTTTACTTGGTTTGGTTGGTGTTGTGACGCTTGCGATAGTTTTCGAGGAAGCGAGCGATACGCGCAATTGCCTCCCGCAAGTCATCCTCATGCGGCAGAAAAACAAGGCGAAAGTGATCCGGATGCGGCCAGTTGAAGCCCGTACCCTGCACCAGCAGGACTTTTTCCTCCTGAAGCAGTTCAGAGATAAATTGCTGGTCGTTCTTGATGGGATAAATAACCGGATCAAGTTTCGGGAACATGTACAACGCAGCCTTAGGCTTGACGCAGCTGACCCCGGGAATGGCAGTTATCAGTTCATGTGCAATGTCGCGCTGGCGACGCAGGCGACCGCCATCCCTGACCAGATCGTCAATGCTCTGATAGCCACCCAGCGCGGTCTGAATGCCATGTTGCCCAGGTGCGTTGGCGCACAAGCGCATCGACGCCAGCATGTCGAGCCCTTCGATGTAATCCTTGGCGTGACGCTTGTCGCCTGAAACCACCATCCAGCCGGCGCGATATCCGCAGGAGCGATAGTTTTTCGACAGGCCATTGAACGTGATCATCAGGACATCTTCGGCCAGCGAAGCGATCGAGGTGTGCTTTTCAGCATCGTACAAAACCTTGTCATAGACCTCGTCGGCATAAATCGTCAGGTGATGCTGGCGGGCTATGTCGATGATTTCGTGCAGCAGGTCGTCCGGGTAAAGCGCGCCGGTCGGGTTATTCGGGTTGATGATGACAATCGCCTTGGTATGGGCGTTGATCTTGCTGCGAATATCGTCGAGATCGGGCAACCAGCCCTTGCTCTCGTCGCACAGGTAATGCTTCGGAGTACCGCCCGAAAGGCTGATCGCCGCCGTCCACAACGGATAGTCCGGAGCAGGCACCAGCACTTCGTCGCCCGCGTCGAGCAAGGCATTCATCGCCATGACGATCAGTTCGGAGACGCCATTGCCAACGTAGATATCGTCCAGCGTGACGCCCTTGATATCCTTCTGCTGGGTGTAGTGCATGATCGCCTTGCGTGCAGCGAAGATACCCTTGGAGTCAGTATAGCCTGCCGCATTGGGCAGGTTACGGATCATGTCCTGCTGAATTTCTTCAGGCGAATCAAAACCGAACGCGGCCAGATTGCCGATGTTCAGCTTGATGATCTTGTGGCCCTCCTCCTCCATCTGCTTGGCTTTTTGCAGCACGGGGCCGCGAATGTCATAGCAGACGTTGGCGAGTTTGGCGGACTTCTTGACGTGTTTCATGGGAATCTTCCAGCTTGACGGCGCATGGCCAGTAATGGCCAAAGGTATAATCCTACTTTATCGTATGGTGCACCGCAATTTTGGCGGGCTTTTCGGAATGATCGCGCAGTGAAACTACACATCTCGAATACCGCAGGACTTAATTTATTCACCGCCTATGGCGACGACTATGCTGCGGTCAACCACGAAAAACACGAGAAAAATCTGATTCTGCTACCCGAGTCGATCATTCCTGCCTGGACCACGGCGACCGTCAACACATTGAGCGAGTCAGACATGAATATTCTGCTCGGACTGGATACCGAAATAGTCCTGCTCGGCACCGGCAGAAGCCTGCGCTTCCCACCCGGCGCCCTGCTTCGCCCCTTTGCCCCGGCCGGAATTGGCATCGAAATCATGGACCTGAAAGCTGCCTGCCGAACCTACAACATCCTTGCGGCTGAAGGGCGCAAGGTTGCTGCAGCACTGCTCTTCGACTAATCGCTCAGTCCAGCTTTTTCAGGTATTCCTTGGTAAAGATCTTGTCCGGCAGATCTCGCAGCTTCATGTCGCTATAGTCGAGAACCGACTTCTCGCCGTTACGCAATGCATCTTCCATAACCAGTCGAGTGGGACGAACCCGCCCGGCCAATGTCTGGAAATTCTCGTAGCTGCATTTCTTCATAAGACGATTGGACAGCGAGTAGAACTCAGCCTTCAAAGGCCACCCAGACCTCTCGTTAACCCAATAAACGACTCGCTGATAGGTAACGCTACGGTCAACGGCAATTAACTCAAGAATATGAAAAGAGTCGTTGCCGATTTTTTCAGTGCCGATGATTTTCGGATTGTAGTCTCCAGAAAAATTGGCTCTCGCTAGATCGCCATTTGCCACCTGCCCGGTGAGACGCTGCGCCAGCGAAATCCGAACCGGCTGCGACACCTCTGGCATGAATACCCAGAGATCACGCCCCTTCATGAGAATGATCTGGCCACGCTCCGAAGCCGGCTCCGTCACCATGACGACTGTATTCTCGTTACCCTTTGAAAGCACGCGGTATTTGCGCATATCGGCATCTTTGTCCGGGCGCAGGGAATTTATTACAATGTCAACTTGGAAGCCATCGACGGGAAAGCGAACCTTATCCGCCTTTTCAACTATACTGCGGGCAATCGCATCATCGGTCGGCGCAAAACTGCTTCCTTGCGCTGCAACGGTCAGTGACTGGAGCAAAAGAAAAATGCCGGACGTCAGAGCAACGCACCATCTGCCATTCCGAATGCACTTGTTATTTACCATGAATACTCTCCCGCACGATCTTGATGGTCTAATTACTGACGGCAGCAACCAACTATGAGCGTTGTCCGCATCGAACACGTCTTCAAGGACTACCAGCTCGGCGAACAGACCGTCCACGCCTTGAATGATATTACATGGTCCATCGACGCTGGCGTCTTTCTCGCCATCTCCGGCCCTTCCGGCAGCGGCAAGACCACCTTGCTCAATCTGATCGGCTGCATTGACAAGCCGACTCATGGCAAGGTCTTCATCAATGAAGAAGACGTGTCCGAAAAAACCGCTAACGAACTGGCCGACCTCCGCTCGCGATCAATTGGATTCATCTTTCAGACGTTCAACCTGCTCCCCGTACTCTCCGCTGCTGAAAATGTCGAGTATCCCCTGCTCCGCCGCACCGATATTTCTGCAGAAGAACGCAAGATGCGGGTCGATTACTTTCTGGATATAGTTGGCCTCAGCCAGTTTGCCAACCACCGCCCGAACCAGTTGAGTGGTGGACAACGTCAGCGTGTCGCCATTGCCCGCGCCCTGGCCATCAAACCCAGTATCGTTCTCGCTGACGAACCAACCGCCAACCTCGACAAGGCAACTGGCCGCGAAATTCTGAGCTTGATGAAGAAAATCAACCGCCACCTGAAAACGACTTTCATATTCTCCACGCACGATCAAAAAGTCATTGATCGCGCCGACCGCCTGGTTCAGATGGAAGATGGCTGCATCACAGCCTTTGGCGTGCGCAATGAAAGTGACAAAACCTGGAGCTTGGCACGGGTACGCGCGGTACCTGAATCCGACGACGAATAACCGGCCCACCGAAATCAACAGGAATATCCCGTGACCGAACCAAAAACTGCCCACTACCTAACCATCATCGCTGCCTGCACTCTAGCCATTGGCGCCAACGCAGCAGACGACGACCCGTTTGGCCGCGACGCACTCTTTGGCGACGATCTTCCCAAGCTCTCTTCACCCTCGCGTGAGGCCGGCTCCGGCATCAAAGGCTTTATCCAATTCGAAGCAGCCCGTACGACAGCCACACCGGAACATTGGTCCAAGCTACGCACCCGTGCCGAACTGGGCAGCGCCGGCAAGCTTGGTGAAGGGACGAAATGGAAAATGGGAGCCCGCTTCGACTACGACGCTGCCTACGGTATCAACGACTACTACCCTGCCGACGTCGAAAAGAATCAGCGCTACAACCTTGAGCTGCGAGAAAACTATCTAGACGTCAGCGCCGGCAACTGGGATTTCCGTTTCGGCAAACAGCACGTCGTCTGGGGCGAGATGGTTGGCCTCTTCTTCGCTGACGTAGTCTCCGCCCGCGACCTCCGCGAATTCATCCTCCCCGAATTCGACCAGATGCGCATTCCGCAATGGGCCGCCCGCGCAGAATACTTTGCCGACGATTTCCATGCCGAATTGCTGTGGATTCCGGTAGCCAGCTACGACAACATCGGCAAACCCAGTTCGGAGTTTTATCCGATGCCCGCAGCCCCCAACGTGCGCTACCTCCCGGAAACAAGACCGGAGCGTAACGCCGACAACATGAACTACGGTCTACGCCTGTCAACCCTAAAAAATGGCTGGGACATTTCAGGTTTCTACTACCGCAGCACAGATATTAGTCCGACCTTCTACCGCCAATTTGATGTACTGACAGCCGTCTATCAAGCGCGCCACGATCGTATTCACCAATACGGGAGCACGCTATCCAAGGACTTCGGAGACGTAGTCTTGAAGGCCGAAGGCGTATATACGACAGGCCGCAGCTTCAGCGTGCTGGATTTTGCCGACAGCGATGGCGTCGTTCGACAAAACACACTCGACTGGGCTGTCGGCCTTGACTTCACCCTTCCAGCCGAAAGTCGTTTCAATGTCCAACTGTTCCAGAGAAGATACTCCAACTACAATCCCACCCAAATTCCAGACAAGGAAGAAAACGGCTACAGCCTATTGTTCAATACCACGGTCATTAACAACTGGGAAGCCCAAGCCATTTTCATCTCCAGCCTGAACCGGAGCGATTGGCTATTGCGCCCACGTTTGTCCTGGAACTTTGAACGCAATTGGCGCCTGATGTTTGGTGCGGACATCTTCAAGGGGCCACCGACTGGCCTGTTTGGAAGATACGATCGGCAGGATCGGGTCTATTCAGAGGTCCGCTACAGTTTTTAACCGCTTGGTCGGCTGACTCTAAGCCCCTTGAACCGGCACAAGGAAGGCCCATTGAAAAAGTTGAAAGTGCTTTTCGTTGCGGAAGGCGCCACACTTGCCCATGTCGCACGGCCCTTGATGCTTGCCAAGGGAGTGGACGCCCGGCAATTCAATGTCACCCTGTGCCGCCCCGCCGCATTCTCGAAATTAACAACGGGATTGCCATTCCCGGTTCTCAACCTCGAATGTCAGGATGCACCTACTTTCGCGCGAAAACTGGAGCACGGCGCACCGCTTTACGATTTCCCAACGCTGTGTCGCTATGTTGACGCCGATCTGGCCCTGTTTGATCAGGAAAAGCCAGACGTCGTCGTCGGAGACTTTCGTCTTTCGCTATCGGTTAGCGCCCGCTTGAGATCGATTCCCTACATCGCCATCTGCGATGCTTATTGGAGTCCGGAACGTCCGCTCAGCACACCACTACCTGTATTCAGATTTACCCGCTATGCGCCAATCCCGCTAACTGAATTCCTGTTTCGTCGCATCGCCCCCTTGGCATTCCGACTGCATGCCTTGCCGCTCGAACGACTCCGCTCAAAGTTCAACCTGCCCTCTCTGGGGTACGATCTGAGACGCTGCTATACCGATGCTGATCTGCGATTATTTGCCAACTTCCCAGCCCTCTTCCCGGACGTGTCGGTGCACGAGGGCGCCGATTTCATTGGCCCGATTGCCTGGTCGCCCGATTTCAATGGGAAAACCGATTTCCTCTCCGGCAACGGACCACTAACGTATGTCACCATGGGCAGTTCTGGCAACCCACAAGTTATCGAAGACATCGTCCCCATCCTGGAGAGCCTCGGAAGCAGAATCGTCATAGCGACGGCAGGGAAGCCATTGTTCCTGAAAGAAAATAAACCCAGCACGCAAATTTTCAACTATCTGCCCGGATCAGTTGTATGCCGACATGCCAACCTGGTCATCTGCAACGGCGGTAGCCCAACCACCAACCAGGCATTAACTAATGGCGTACCTGTGTTGGGAATTGCCCAGAACATGGATCAGTTTCTCAACATGGAAGCCATTGTCCGCTTTGGGGCTGGACTAATGTTGCGTGCCGACAGATCCCCCCTCCCGCACCTTCGGTCTGCTATACAGTCCTTGCTGTTTGATTCAGCATACAAATCGCGAGGGGAAATTCTGGCCTGCACCTCTGCACCAAGAGGCCCATCTACAATCCTATCCCATCATCTGATTGCATTGTCCAAGGGCGATAAAACTCATCGACCACCTGAAATTTTCGCCCCTACCCGCTCAGAGAAGGCAAATTGAAGCCTTGCCCTGCCGCGCACAAATGAACTGAGGGCAACTCACCAGAATCCGGAGAAAACGCTATGTCTAAATTTCATTTTTTGCCCCGGAACCGCTTTTTCGAAGTTGTCGGCGGCATCATGTTCGAGAACTACAGCGACAACAAAGTGGCTATGCTCAGCGAGATAGATATGTCAGACTGCATAGCCTTGCGTGAGAAAATTGGCAAACAGACGGGGCAAAAACCTTCCTACACTGCGCTGGTTGCGTCTGCTGTCGCCCAGACCCTCAAAACACACCCATACGCCAATCGTATTCCTTTGGAATTTCCATTTTTCAAGCGGATTATCCAACTAGACGAAATCAACATCACCGTCGCAGTAGAGCGCGACACCCCAGGCCTAGAGCAGGCAACGTACGCAGGGACAATACCCAACGCCGACAAATTGAGCCTGATGGAGATCAACAGCGAACTCAAGCGCATTGCAAACGTTGAAGGAGAGCACGGCGAGCGCTGGACTCTGTTTCACAAACTAGTCACCAAGTTCCCACCGTGGCTAGCTCGCTTTATTCTGCGCTTTCCGAGACTCTGGCCAAGTCTTTGGATAGAGCATCGTGGTGGAGCTGTGATGATTTCATCGCCTGCAAAATATGGCGTAGATATGCTTGTTGGAAACTGGCCTTGGCCAATTGGCTTTTCGTTTGGGCTGGTCAAAGAGCGGCCAATCGCGCTTGATGGAAAAATAGAAGCCCGCCCCACCATGATGTTGATCATGAGCTTTGACCGACGCTTGATGGCGGGAGCACCCGCAGCGCGGTTTTTCAATTCTGTAATGAAATCGCTACAAAGCCCCCCGATACGGTTTGATTCCCCTTTGTAGTCCATACTTCCACATGTCGGAAAACTTTACACAAAGAAACGGAATAACATTCCGCCTGGAAAAAAAAATTCTAATACATTGTTTTTAAAAAACTAAATTAACATGGCTCATAAATTGCTTAGAGTGTAGCGGCGGCAACTGTGGCGCTTGCCAGTTGATTAATGAATTCACGGAGATTCTCATGAAAAAGAACCTGATTAAACTCGCAGCAGTTGCTTCGCTGCTGTCATTTGGTGCGTCAGCACAAGCAGATCTTGTTATCGATCTATTCAACACACCTCAATCTTTGATTTCAGACAACACCCTAGGCGATGGCGGCATTTGGGCAACCGAAGCGGGTTCAGCTGGTGATACGTCTATCATTGGTGGCTATCGTGATTTGTATGTTGAAAAGCTATCGAATTTTGGCTCGCCTACTAACAACGATACCGGCCTCGTAGCCAAAGCCGCTGTCAATAATTTCGGTTACCTGACCTTCTCAACTGATACCAATACCACAGGTCGAGGAATTGTTCGTTGGGATGGTGTCGGCACTAACACCTCAGGCTTGAATTTTGGCATGGGCGACAAGGACCTGAGCAGCTTTGCGAATTTTGAATTACTGACCATTTTCTCTGACCAAGGTTTTACCTTCGTCCTTGAGGCCTACACGGACGCAACGCATTGGTCTCGGATTGCGCTGACCTCCAATGCTCACAATGCTCCGGATCCAGGCACACCGTCCTATATCAATATAGGTGCATTTTTGCTCTGTGGCGCTAACGTGCCTGGCGTTGGTTCGGTGACATGCGCTTCGGGTACCGATGCTGTCAACCTCGAACACGTTAATGCCCTACAAGCAATCATCGATCCTCTTGGTGGCACAGTGTCTGTGGATTTGACGCTGAACCAGATTACTGCCGTTCCTGAGCCAGGTTCTCTCGCCTTAGCGGGTCTTGGCCTGTTCAGTGCTTTTGCGGCTTCGCGTCGCCGGAAGTCAACCTGATCTGGTCAGCCTAACGGACAGATTAGTAATCTGTCTGAAGATGAAAAACCGCCCGAATTTTGGGCGGTTTTTGTTTTTCGAGGCCTGAATCGCCCCGGATTCGCAGAGCCACCTCCGTCCCACCGGCATGCCCACTGATCAGGCCGACGAATCCGGTTTGCTCCCAGGCGTGGCGCCAGTTGTAGATTGTTTGACTGACGCCACACTGCTGGCCAATTGCGTTCGGGTGTTCGCCTTTGCTCAGCATCAACAATCCCGACGCCCGCAGTCGCGCATCCCGCCAGGGATGATTGATCGACAGTTGGAACAGGGTTTCGCATGAGGTGCCCCCCATAAACAGTGCCACGGGGAATTTAGTAAAGTCCGTTTTCGAGAAGGAGAATGGACTTGAAGAAGCGGTTTTCAGAAGAGCAGATCATCGGCTTTTTGCAGCAGGCAGAAGCCGGCATACCG
>JBAQOL010000033.1:0-43588 GCA_049304775.1 Ferribacterium limneticum | reverse complement strand
GCGCTGAACTGGCCAGTTCAGCGTCGACTGCCGCAAGGTGCGAGGCAAGGTCCGGCAGCGGATTGGCAGTGCCTCTGGCCGGTTCCGATCCAATCGGCTCCAGGCTGAGCAGGTCGCTGGCAGTTGGCAACATCCCGTCCTGCGAGTTGCGGGCCGATTCCTGCTTGGCATTTTCCGCCCGTCGCAGGGCATCCATCAGCAGGCTCATGCGCGGCCCTCAGCGGCTCGGGGTGATATTGAAGGGCTGGGCTTCATTCGGCTGAGCAAAGAAATTTTGCCCGGGAAGATGGTCGCGCAAGGCCGAGTAGTCACCGTCCAGGCTGGCGTCCTTGATGACGACGGGGCGGAGGAAAATGACGAGTTCCGTCTTCTGGGCTGCGTTGTTCCGGTTATTGACCAGTTCACCGGCCAGCGGGATTTGTCCGAGTAGTGGTACGCGTTGGTTTTGATAGTCGATCTTGTCTTCCATCAATCCGCCGAGAATGGCGATGTTGCCGCTGGCGACGCGCATCACCGATTCGATTTCGCGGGTTCGGATAACCGGAACCAGATTGCTGATTTCGTTTCTTTTGAGGTCGGGGTTGGGGTCCAGCACCTCACGGGCGACAGATGTAATGGTCGGGCGGACGTTGAGTGTCACGGCATCGCCATCGCTTATTTGCGGCGTTACGCTAACCACGAGTCCAACCGAAACGGACTGGGGTGTTGTTGTGTAAGTGGTTGTTGTGCCGACGTTGGCAGTTGTGGTTGTGTCGGCCTTGACGCTGAAATAGACGTAGTTTTCAACAACCTTCAACAGAGCTGTCTGGTTGTTCATCACCGAGACTCGGGGACTGGAAAGCACCTTGGTGGTCCCGAACGTATCAAGCATGGTGACCAGGGCCTTCGGATTGTTGTCGGTTCTTGAGAATGTCAGGTTGGTTGCATTCTTGGTCAGTGCATCGCCAATGAAGTTGATCGTTCCGACCGTGCCGCCACTAGCTAGTTGCGTCCAGTTGATGCCTTGCTGGTACCCATCTTTCAATGTGACTTCAACAATGGTCGCCTCGATCAGCACCTGCCTCCTTGCCGAGTTGCTTACGCGGTCGACGAACTCCTGAATCCGATCATGCTGCCGTTGTGTCGCGCGCACCGTGATGACACCGCTTTCAGCATTCATGATGACCGATGCCGCCTCCCGGAAAGTGCTGCGGCGCTCAATGGAGGTGCCGGTCGCCTGGCTGGCCGAGTTCGGATTGGGGTTTCCCTGCAAGGCGTTGGCAATCGACTGGGCTGCTCGCTGCCCGACTCCCTGAGGCAGGGCGGCGGCGCCGGTCGAGGCTTGGGCAGTGGATTTTTCAATGACGGTTTCGCTCGATCCTTCCGGGAAGACCTTGTCGGTTTCGCGCAGGATGTCCTTGATGTTCTTTTCCAGGGACTCCCAGAATTGATTGCGGGAGGTATTTTCAATGCGTGTGTTCGAAATGTTGCCACCGCCGCCCGTGGAAGGAGCACTTGTGCTGCCCGAGCTCCCGCCGGTGGTTCCGGTGGCAATCTGGGTATTGGTCGAAACGGTGCCCGTGACGTTGCGCGCCATGTTCACGTAATCGACCTTGTAGTGTTTCAGGAAGGGCGAGTCGGGCATGACTGCAAGGTTGGGGCCGTCCAGTTCGAAGCGCATGTCGACCTGCTTGGAAATCCGGGTCAGCAGTTGCGGCAAGGTCTGGTCGATGGCATTCAGTGTGACCGTGCCGGTGATGCCGGGGTGAATGTCGACGTTGACCTTGGCGTCGCGGGCCAGGGCGAAGAGCAGATCACGAACCGGAACGTTATTGACGACGACGCTGTAGGTTTCTGCCTTGCGGGTGGTACGCGGCTTGGGCAGGGCAAGTGTTTGCTGGACCGGGGCGGGAATGTTTGCAGCGGCGGATGGTGCCGTGCTTTCGGTATTGAGATGCCCCTTCAGCGGTTCGCGCGGGGTGGGTGCCGCGCAGGCGGCCAGCAGGAAAGAAACGAGCGTTGTGCTGATGAAACCGATTTTCATCGGGTTTTGCCTTGTCTGAGCTAGATAGTCACGGTCACGGGTTGCGGCGTATCGCTATGATGCTAGCACGTAAATTGTCATGGCAACACGGTTTGGCTGCTGCCTGGCAGGCTAGCGTAACTTGCTGACCTGCCTTGGGAAAGGCTGGGCTGCCTTGATTGATTCGGGCAAGGTCTGCATCGCTGCAACGGCCTCTTCCCGGCTGTCGTAATCACCAAAAATCACGCCGACCCGGTCTCGCCCGGAAAGGCTGGAGCGGTAGGCGCGAATCTGCGATGCGTCGAGTACGGCTGTCGCGCGACTGAGGAAGCCTTCTATCTCTCCTGTCTGCGACGCATCAGTGGCCAGTAGCTGGATGAAATAATGATTGTTTTTGGCATCTGCAATCCACTGATCATACTGACTGAAATGCTGGCGAGTCAGAGGGGCGAAGCGGATTTTGTCCAGCGTGCTTGCGGGGGCTTGGGCGTCGGCGCGCAGGGTTAATGGTTGCAGGCGCTTGCCGGGTTGGGCTGCTTGCTGGGGTTGAGCCGCTGAGGGGGGTGAGGCGTTGCCGGGATCGGCCTCCCGGAAGGCTTGGGGAGGCGAGCCCGCGATCAGTGCGGCGAGCAGGGCAACAATGCCGGCGCCGGCGACGCCCCAAAGCAGCGGTTTGGGGTTGAAGGGGGATTTGGGTTTTAGTGGTGAAAATCGCGCATCCTGTGCCGCAACCTTGATTTCATTGCTGCCTACTTGATGGGTGCCGCTGGAATAGGCGGCAAGCAGTGCCTTGTCGGCAAGAATGTTGATGCGTCGCGACAAACCTTCCGAGATTTTGGCAATCATCGTCACCGCTTCGGCGGTGAAAGGGTTGGGCCCGTGGTACCCGGCGGCGCGCAGGCGAAATTCGATGTAGGCCGCGACGTCGTTCTGTTTGAGTGGTGCCAGGTTGAAATGTTGGGTAATTCGCTCCCGGAGCTGGCGCATGTCAGTGGCGGCGAGGCGCTCTTCCAGTTCAGGTTGGGCGAAGAGCGCGATCTGCAACAATTTCGCAGCCTTGGATTCGAGGTTGGAGAGCAGGCGGATTTCTTCGAGCGATTCGGCGGGCATCGCGTGCGCTTCGTCGATCAGCAGGACCACTCGCTTGCCACTGGCGTAGCGTTCGATGAGTGCGTCCTGCAGGGCGCGGGTCAGCGAGTGCGTGGCCTTGCCCTCGACCGGAACGCCAAGTTCGTCGGCTATGGCGCCAAGTATTTCCTGCCGGGAGAGCGACGGGTTGGCGAGGTAAAGTGTTTCGACGTTCTCGGGCAGGCGTTCGAGCAGCATCCGGCAGAGCATGGTCTTGCCGCTGCCGACTTCGCCGGTGACCTTGACGATGCCTTCGTCCTGCGTAATGGCATAGATCAGGGCGTCGAGCGTCGGCCCGCGGTTCGCCCCGGTAAAGAAAAAGTCGGTGTGCGGCGTAATCCGGAACGGTGGCTCGCGCAGGCCGAAGTGTTCGAGGTAAAGGCTCATCGGCGGGTCCAGCTTTCCATGCGATTGTAGAGTGTCGTGCGATTGATGCCGAGGCGGCGGGCGGCTTCGCTCATGTTGCCGCCACTCAGTTCGATGGCGGCCTCGATGTAGCCGCGCTGCCAGAGTTCAAGCGTCGCGTCGAGGTTGAGACGGGAGGCTTTTTCGAGGTGTTGAGTGGCCGCAAGCTTGGCGTCTTTGAGATCGTCTGCGGCGAGTCCGGTCATGCTGGCCGCTGGTTCGATGCTGTCAAAGTGGTCGAACTCGGCGCGCAACTGGTCGGCGCTTACAGTTTGGCCGGGGTAACGAGCACTCAGGCGAATGACGATATTGCGCAGTTCGCGCACATTGCCCGGAAAGCCGTAGTCCAGCCAGAGTGACTGGGCGGGCGGGGCTAGCATGAAAGGTTCGGCGTGAACGCTGGTGGCGCAGCTTTTGCGGAAATGCTCAAGAAGTAGCAGGCGGTCCAGGCCAGTTTCGCGCAATGGTGGAACTGCTACGGTGAACACCGAAAGACGATGAAAAAGGTCAGCACGGAAGCGCCCGGCCCGCATTTCCTGACGCAGGTCGCGATTGGTGGCGGCGACGATACGTGCGGTGGAAACCCGGGTTTGCGTTTCGCCAACGCGTTGGTATTCGCCATTTTCGAGAACGCGTAGCAGTTTTGGTTGCAAATCGAGCGGCAATTCGCCAATTTCATCAAGGAATAGCGTTCCGCTGTCGGCGTCTTCAAAATAACCGGATTTGGCACTGGTGGCGCCGGTAAAGGCTCCTTTGGCATAGCCAAAAAGAGTGGGCTCAAGCAGCGTTGGCGAAATGGCGGCGCAGTTCAAGGCAAGAAAAGGCTTGTCGTGGCGCTCGGTCAGGCGGTGCAGATAGTGGCTGGCGACGATATCCTTGCCGCTGCCTGACTCGCCTTCGATCAATACCGGGTAGGCCAGATTGGCGTATTGGCCGAGTTGCAGGCGAAGGCGCTGCATGGGCAGGCTTTCCCCGATCAGCCCACCCGCCTGAGCGGTCCGGGGCTCGTTGCCAAAACGTAGCGCCTGACGGAAAAGTTCAGTCAGTCGGCTCGGGTCGCATGGTTTGGCTACGAAGTCGACGGCGCCCAGGGTGCGCGCATGGCGGGCGTTGCCCTCGTCGCTCTGGCCGGAAAGAACGATGATCTTCATGTCCGGCGACAAGGCCAGCAGGTCGCCGATCAGGGCAAATCCCTCGTCGGGCCGGTGCGGGAGGGGCGGAAGGCCGAGGTCGACCAGGGCCAGTTGAGGCGGTTGTCTGAGTTGCCGGAGCAAGGTCAGGGCATGCCCTCTGGATTGACTGGTGAGAACGTCATATTCCTGTGCGAAAGCGAAACTGAGCGATTCGCTGATGAGCAAATCATCATCGACAATCAACAAGAGTGGCTTGGCTGATGGCAAGAGCACAACATTCCATGTGAAATTTTACCGATTATAGCCTCGTCGTTTCCCGGTGATGGTGGGGCTTTCTGCTAAAATCGCCCGACTTTTTCCAGGGAATACGCTTTGTCTGACGACATCCTTGTCGATATCGAAGACCTCCATTTTGCCTATGACGGCCAGCCGGTGCTGCAGGGAATCAACATGAAGATTCCGCGCGGCAAGGTGGTGGCCATCATGGGTGGTTCCGGTTGTGGCAAAACGACGCTGCTGCGCTGCATCGGTGGCCAGTTGCGGCCGACCGGCGGACGCGTTCGCCTGGAAAAGCATCAGGTCTGTGGAATGTCGGAAGCGGAGCTGTATCGTTTGCGCCGCCGGATGGGCATGCTCTTTCAGTTTGGCGCCTTGTTTACCGACATGACCGTATTCGAGAACGTCGCCTTCCCGATGCGCGAACATACCGACATGTCGGATGAAATGATCCGCGATCTGGTCCTCATGAAGCTCGAGGCGGTTGGTTTGCGCGGTGCTCACAAGTTGATGCCGGGCGCATTGTCCGGCGGCATGGCCCGGCGGGTGGCGTTGGCCCGTGCGCTGGCGCTTGATCCGATGCTGGTCATGTACGACGAGCCATTTACCGGGCTCGACCCGATTGCGCTGGGCGTCATCGGTCAGTTGATCCGCAAATTGAATGATGCGCTGGGCGCAACTTCGATCATGGTGACCCACGATATTCAGGAGTCCCTGCTTATCGTGGACTACATTTATTTCATGAATGGCGGGCGGGTGGTTGCCGAAGGTACGCCGGATCAAATTCGGGCCTCGACCGATCCCTTTGTTCATCAATTTGTTCATGCTGCGCCGGACGGCCCGGTCCATTTTGATTATCCCGCCCTGTCGGTGCGCGACGAGTTTCTGGGTGTGGCTGCGCATGTTTGATCCGGTTTCCATTATCCGAAAGCTGGGTCACGCTTCGGTCGACCGTATTTGGCGGCTCGGCTTCGCTGCACGATTCCTGTGGGCCGTGCTGATGCATTCGGGGTCTTCCTTCCGTCGCCTGCCGCTGACCCTGCGCGAAATTTATTTCAGTGGCGTGCTGTCATTGCTGATCATCATGGTTTCCGGGCTGTTCGTTGGCTTGGTGCTTGGGCTCCAGGGGTATGAGATCCTGCAGCGTTTTGGCTCTACTGAAGCATTGGGGACGCTGGTCGCCCTTTCGTTGACCCGAGAATTGGGGCCGGTTCTGGCCGCCATCTTTTTTGCCTCGCGGGCGGGGTCGTCTGTGACGGCAGAAATCGGCCTGATGAAGGCGACCGAGCAACTGAAGGCGATGGACATGATGGCCGTCAATCCCATTGCCCGTGTCGTGGCGCCGCGTTTTTGGGGGGGCGTTATCTCGATGCCCTTGCTGGCTGCGATTTTTTCCGCCATGGGGGTTCTTGGCGGATGGTTGATCGGTGTCGTGGTCATCGGTGTCGATGACGGTTCCTACTGGTCGCAGATGCAGGCCAGCGTCGATTTTCGCTACGACATCTGGAATGGCGTGGTGAAAAGTTTTGTCTTCGGGATCGCCGTTTCCCTGATTGCCGTTTTTGAAGGTTATGACTCGGTGCCGACGGCCGAGGGTGTCTCGCGCGCCATTACGCGTACCGTGGTGACTTCAGTGCTGACCGTTCTGGCGCTGGATTTTGTCCTAACCTCGTTCATGTTCCGGGGAGCCTGATGAATCGTACTGTTCTCGACCTGTGGGTCGGTTTTTTCGTGGCAATCGGCTTGGCCGCCCTGCTCTTCCTGTCGCTCCAGGTAGGGAACCTCTCGTCGTCACATTTGTCAGAATCATACGTTTTGAAGGCCAAGTTTGATAATATTGGTGGCCTGAAGGTGCGTGGTCCGGTAAAAAGCGCAGGGGTCGTGGTTGGGCGGATAGTCGATATCCAGTTTGATTCGGCAACCTACGAAGCGGTGGTCAGCATGACCATCGATGGCCGTTACCACTTTCCGAAAGACACCTTTGCGTCGATCAATACGGCGGGCCTGCTCGGCGAGCAGTACGTCGGATTCGATGCGGGTGGCGATGAAAAGATGTTGTTGGCCGGTGATACGATTGCCAAGACGCAGTCGGCAGTTGTTCTCGAGAAATTGATCAGCCAGTTTTTATTCAGCAAGGCAGCGGACGGACAGGACAAGAAATGACGGATTATCTTTGCGCATCGGCAGTGCGTCGGGCTCAACGCCGGGTTGTTGGCGCGCTGGCTCTCGCCTTTGCCTGCTCCGGTGCAGTGGCTGACGGAAATCCTAACGACCCCTACGAGGGCTTCAATCGTCCGATGTTCGCGGTCAATGAAGCAATCGACAAATATGCTGCCAAGCCGGTTGCCCAAGTCTATGACAACGCTGTCCCGTTGCCGGTCAAGGCCAGCGTTGGCAACTTCTTCGGCAATGCCGGCGATCTGTGGATTGGTGTCAATAGCGCCCTGCAGGGTAAGTTTGGCGATGCCGGCATCGATATTGGCCGCCTTTTGATCAATTCGACGGTTGGCATCTTCGGCCTTTTCGATGTCGCCAGCGAACTGGGCCTGGAGCGGCACGATGAAGATTTCGGCCAGACTCTGGCGGTCTGGGGTGTGGGCGGTGGCGGTTACCTGTTCTGGCCGGTGATCGGCCCGCGCAATGTGCGCGATACGGTCGGTTTCGCGGTTGGCACCTATGCCGACCCGGTGATGTATGTGCGTCCGGTCTCGGTGCGCAACAGCATGGCGGCGTTGCGTTTTGTCGACGTCCGGGCAAGTTTGTTGCCGTCCGACAAGGTGGTCGAGGAAGCAGCGCTCGATAAATATGCTTATATTCGCGACGCCTATCTGCAACGTCGTCGCAGCCAGATTTTCGATGGCCGCCCGCCGCGGCTGGATGATTGATTACTCACTGAATAGATGATGAAAAAGTTATTTGCCTTGTTGTTTGCCGGATTCGTTGCCAGCGCCGCCTATGCCCAGGAGGCGCCGGATGTGCTGGTTCAGCGCGTAACCGACGATGTGCTGGAGATTATTCGCAAGGACAGGGATATTCAGAACGGCGATACGCACAAGGTCATTGAACTGGTCGACAAGAAGGTGCTGCCGCATTTCAATTTCTCGCACATGACTGCACTGGCGCTCGGCAAGGATTGGCGCAAGGCCAGCCCGCAGCAGCAGCAGCAGTTGACGGCCGAGTTCAAGACGCTGCTGGTGCGTACTTACGCCAACGCCTTGACTGGCTACAAGAACCAGAAAGTGGTGTACAAGCCGCTTAAAATGGCACCGGCAGATTTGGATGTGTTGATCCGGACCGAGGTGCTGCAGCCCGGCAGCAAGCCGGTTCAGCTTGATTACAGCCTGGAGAAGCTGGAGTCGGGCTGGAAGGTCTACGACGTGGTGGTGGCCGGCATCAGTCTGGTCACCAACTATCGCGATCAGTTCGGCCAGGAAGTGCGCAACGGAGGGATTGATGGCCTGATCGCCTCTGTTGCTGCCAAGAACAAGTCTCTGGAAGCCAATTCGAAGAAATGATCGAACGAGAAATGGGGCGCCTTGTCATCAAGGTGCCGTTGGTGATGGCGAATGCGCGCGGCCTGCTCGAAGCAGGCCGTTCTGCTTTGCAGCCGGGCGAGCAGGTCTTTGATTTTTCCGAAGTGACCGAGGCCGACTCGTCGGCGCTCGCCGTAATGCTTGGCTGGTTGCGCGCTGCTGCACCTTCACGGTCAACCGTAAAATTTGCCCAAATTCCAAATGGTGTTGTTTCGCTGGCTGAGCTGTACGGCGTGACCGACCTGCTGCCCCTCGCCTGAGGGGCCCTCCATGATTCCTGCCGTTTCCATCGTTGACGTCGTCAAGCATTTTGGCTCGCTGCAAGCGCTGGCTGGAGTGTCGCTCGATATTGAGCCGGGCGAATTCTTCGGCTTGCTTGGCCCGAATGGGGCCGGCAAAACGACGCTGATTTCCTCGCTGGCCGGTTTGATACGTCCGGATTCCGGGACGATCAAGGTGATGGGCCACGACGTTATCAGTGGATTTCGCGAGGCGCGTCGCTTGCTCGGTGTCGTGCCTCAGGAACTGGTCTTCGACCCCTTCTTCAATGTCCGTGAAACGCTGCGTATCCAGTCCGGCTATTTTGGCATTCGCAAGAACGACGACTGGATCGACGAGATCCTCGAAAACCTCGACCTGACGAGCAAGGCCAACGTCAATATGCGCCGGCTGTCGGGGGGCATGAAGCGGCGCGTGCTGGTTGCCCAGGCCCTGGTGCACAAGCCGCCCGTTATCGTGCTCGACGAGCCGACTGCCGGTGTCGACGTCGAATTGCGTCAAGGCTTGTGGCAGTTCATTCGCCGCCTTAATGGCGAAGGCCATACGATCATTCTGACGACGCATTACCTTGAAGAGGCCGAGGCCCTGTGCAACCGCATCGCGCTCATGAAGCAGGGGCGGGTGATTGCGCTGGACACCACGGCCAACCTCATGGCGGCGTATCCGGGCGCATCGCTGGAAGAAGTTTTTGTGCGGACGATGCAGCAATGATCGGCTTTCTGACCCTGTTCGAAAAAGAGTTCCTGCGTTTCTGGAAAGTCAGTTTCCAGACGGTGGCCGCGCCGGTGCTGACTGCCTTGCTTTACCTGCTGATTTTTGGCCACGTGCTAGACGAGCATGTGCAGGTCCATGGCGTGCGTTACATCAGCTTTCTGGTTCCCGGGCTGGTCATGATGCAGGTGTTGCAGAACGCCTTTGCCAATTCGTCGTCGAGTCTGATCCAGGCCAAGATCACCGGCTCGATTGTGTTTGTTTTGCTGCCGCCGATTCCGTATAGCGCCTTCTTTCTGGCCTATGTGCTGGCAGCGGTGGCGCGTGGCTTGCTGGTTGGCATTGGCGTCTTGCTGGCGACCGTGTGGTTTGCCGAGCTGAAGGTTGTCGCGCCGTGGTGGACGTTGGTCTTTGCCTTGTTTGGCGGCGGCTTGTTTGCGGCGCTCGGCATGATTGCCGGCATCTGGTCCGAGAAGTTCGATCAGTTGGCGGCTTTCCAGAATTTCCTGATCATGCCGCTGACCATGTTGTCGGGCGTTTTCTACTCGATTTACACACTGCCCCCATTCTGGCAGGGGCTGTCGCATTACAATCCCGTTTTTTACATGATTGACGGCTTCCGTTATGGCTTTTTCGGCGTCTCCGACGTGGCACCGGAAATCAGTCTGGCGGTCGTCGTTGCCTGCTTCGTTGCCGTGTCCATGCTGACATTGCGCCTATTGAAGCTGGGCTGGAAGTTGAGAGGCTGAACATGATGCACCCTGAACAAATCAAGCAACTGATACTCGCCGGCATGGCCTGCGAACACCTCGAACTCGATGGTGACGGCCAGCACTTTATGGCGACCGTGGTGAGCAATGAGTTTGCCGGCAAGAACCGCGTGCAGCGCCAGCAGCATGTAAACAAAATACTGAAGGAAAAATTCGACTCCGGCGAGTTGCATGCCCTTTCCTTCAAAACATTGACCCCGGAAGAATGGAGCGCCCAGCGTGGATAAGTTGTTGATTGAAGGAGGCAAGGTCCTCTCTGGTGAAGTGGCCATGTCCGGTGCCAAGAACGCCGCATTGCCGATTCTCTGCGCCTCGCTGCTGACCGCTGATCCGCTGCATTTGACTAACGTGCCGCACCTCAACGACATCTCGACCATGCTGCGCCTGCTCGGCGACATGGGCGTCGGCGTAACGATGGATGGCGTCGATGGCATGGAACTTAACGGCGGTGGCCTGACCAATGCGGTCGCCTCCTACGAAATGGTCAAGACCATGCGTGCCTCGATTCTCGTCCTCGGCCCGCTGGTGGCGCGTTGCGGTGAGGCTCGTGTTTCGTTGCCCGGTGGCTGCGCCATCGGCGCCCGGCCGGTCGATCAGCACATCAAGGGCCTGCAGGCGATGGGCGCCGAGGTCAAGGTCGAGCAGGGCTACGTCCATGCCAAGGCGACCCGCCTGAAAGGCGCTCGCATCTGTACCGACATGGTTACCGTGACCGGTACCGAAAACCTCATGATGGCGGCCTGT
This sequence comes from Ferribacterium limneticum, assembly GCA_049304775.1. Classification (GTDB taxonomy): domain Bacteria; phylum Pseudomonadota; class Gammaproteobacteria; order Burkholderiales; family Rhodocyclaceae; genus Azonexus; species Azonexus limneticus_C. Next base: position 32,607 of record JBAQOL010000033.1, on the reverse strand, counting down.
CTGGCCGACGGCGAGACAATCATTGAAAATGCCGCGCGAGAGCCGGAAGTGGTCGATCTGGCCAACTGCCTGGTATCGATGGGCGCCCGTATTTCCGGCGCCGGCACCGATGTTATCCGCATTCAGGGTGTCGACAAGCTGCATGGCGCGACCCATGCCATCATGCCCGACCGTATCGAAACCGGTACTTACCTGTGTGCCGCCGCCGCCACCGGCGGCGATATCCGCCTGCTCAAGACTTCGGCCGCCTATCTTGATACGGTTGTCGACAAGCTCATGGATGCCGGCTGCGAAATTACCGTCGAGCGCGATGCCATCCGCCTCGTTGCTCCGCAACGACTGAAAGCGGTCAGCTTGCGCACCGCACCGTACCCGGCCTTTCCGACCGACATGCAGGCGCAGTTCATGGCCATCAACTGCATTGCGGATGGAGTGGCAACAATTCGCGAGACCATTTTCGAAAACCGTTTTATGCACGTGAACGAGCTGATGCGTCTCGGTGCCAACATCCAGATCGAAGGCAACAATGCCATCGTGCGTGGTGTCGATCGCCTGGAAGGCGCTACGGTCATGGCGACCGACCTGCGCGCCTCGGCCTCGCTGGTCATTGCCGGCCTTGTCGCCCAGGGCGAGACGGTTATCGACCGGATTTACCACCTGGATCGTGGCTACGAACGCATCGAGGAAAAGCTCGCCAAACTCGGCGCTTCGGTCCGGCGCGTTCGTTAGCCGGGCCTCGGGGCATGGTTGAGATTTGCAATTTTCTGCGCATGGCTGCAGAAAGTTGCAAAAAAGGCTTGGCGTATTCCAAATGCTGGCCCATACTCCGAGCCTCGGGATTTCCAGGCAGTGTTTTGTTCCTGCGCCGTACCACGGTTTGTCAGCTCTCCTCGGTCTTGGTTCTCGTGTTTTTGTGGCGCAAGCCCGTATTTTTATTTTAGGAAGCTATCAAATGGCAAACGGTACCGTTAAGTGGTTCAACGACTCCAAGGGTTTTGGTTTCATCTCCCCGTCCGAAGGTGGTGAAGACCTCTTCGCTCACTTCTCTGCAATTCAAGGCAACGGTTTCAAGACCCTGGCCGAAAACCAGAAAGTGACGTTCGACGTCGTGAATGGCCCGAAGGGCAAGCAGGCTGCAAACATCCGCCCGGCTGAATAAGCTCGCGGAGTCGCCTGACTCAAGAAAGCCCGGCTTGCCGGGCTTTTTGCTTTTGTGGCCGGCCGTTTTGCGGCTTTGCGGTAAAATCATTCTTTTGCCACGAGAAAAACCGTGACCGGCATCACCATTGCACTCTCCAAGGGCCGTATTTTCGACGAAACCCTGCCGCTGCTCGCGGCAGCCGGCATCGTGCCCACCGAAAACCCCGAAACCTCCCGCAAGCTGATCATTGATACGAACAACCCGGATGTGCGCGTCGTCATCGTTCGCGCCTCCGATGTGCCGACTTATGTCCAGTACGGCGCCGCTGATCTGGGTGTGACCGGCAAGGACGTGCTGATCGAGCATGGCGGTGAAGGTCTTTACGCACCGCTGGATCTGAAGATTGCCAAGTGCCGGATGATGGTCGCCGTGCCGGAAGGCTTCGACTACGCCAAGGCTGTGCGTCAGGGTAATCGCCTGAAAGTGGCGAGTAAATACACCAAGATCGCGCGCGAACATTTCGCCAGCAAGGGCGTCCATATCGACCTGATCAAGCTCTACGGCTCGATGGAGCTGGCCCCGCTGGCTGGTTTGGCCGATGCCATCGTCGATCTGGTATCGACCGGCGGGACGCTGAAGGCCAACAAGCTGGTCGCGGTGGAACATATCGTCGATATTTCGAGCCGGCTGGTGGTCAACCAGGCCTCGCTCAAGGTCAAGCGCGACACCCTGCAACCGATCATCGACGCCTTTGCCCGGGCGGTGGAGAAATAAATGGTCGCGATCAAACGTCTTGCCACGGTCGACGCCGATTTCAAGGCAAAAATGGATGCGCTGCTCGCTTTCGAGGCGGCGCAGGATGAGGGCATCGAACGCACGGTCATCGGCATTCTGGCCGATGTGAAGGTGCGTGGTGACGCGGCCGTCGTCGAGTACAGCAACAAATTTGACCGGCTGTCGGTTGGCAGCATGGCTGATCTGGAGCTGTCGAAGGCCGAGATGCAGAAGGCGCTCGACGGTCTGCCGGCTGAACAGCGTCAGGCGCTCGAAGCGGCGGCCCAGCGCGTTCGCGTCTATCACGAGAAGCAGCGGCTGGACGGCTGGTCCTACACGGAAGCTGACGGCACCATGCTCGGCCAGATGATCACACCGCTCGATCGCGTCGGCCTCTACGTGCCGGGCGGCAAGGCGGCTTATCCGTCGTCTGTGCTCATGAACGCGATTCCGGCCAAGGTGGCTGGCGTCAAGGAACTGATCATGGTCGTCCCGACGCCGGGCGGCGAGCATAACCAGCTGGTGCTGGCGGCGGCCTGTCTGGCCGGCGTCGACCGCGTGTTCACCATCGGTGGTGCGCAGGCGGTTGGCGCGCTGGCTTACGGCACGGCGAGCATTCCGCAGGTCGACAAGATCGTCGGCCCGGGTAATGCCTATGTTGCTTGTGCCAAGCGTCGGGTGTTCGGCATCGTCGGTATCGACATGATTGCCGGCCCGTCGGAGATTCTGGTCGTGGCGGATGGCTCCGGCAATCCGGACTGGGTGGCGATGGATTTGTTCTCGCAGGCCGAACATGACGAATTGGCGCAGTCGATCCTGATCTGCACCGATGCTGGCTATATCGAAAAAGTGCAGGCGAGCATCGAAAAGCTGCTGCCGACCATGCCGCGGCGTGAAGTGATCGAAACCTCGCTGACCAATCGCGGCGCATTCATCCTCGTGCGCGACCTCGAAGAAGCGATCGCCATTGCCAATCGCGTCGCGCCGGAACACCTCGAGCTGTCGCTGGCCGATCCTGATCCGTGGGTCAGCAAGATTCACCACGCCGGTGCCATCTTCATCGGTCACTACACCTCGGAATCGCTGGGCGACTACTGCGCCGGCCCGAACCACGTGTTGCCGACTTCAGGCAGCGCGCGTTTCTCGTCGCCGCTTGGCGTCTATGACTTCCAGAAGCGGACCAGCCTGATCAAGGTGTCGCAGGCCGGGGCGCAGACACTGGGCCGCATCGCGTCGACGCTGGCGCACGGCGAAGGCCTGCCGGCGCACGCCAAATCGGCCGAATTCCGACTCGAAAATTGAGCGAAATTTCCGGTTGACCGTGGAAGGTACGCAGCTGCGCACTGAATCGCCAAGCCGCCCGGACCTCCGGGCGCTTTTTTTGGGGTTTTCTTCCGTCGGACTGTCCGGCTTTGGTGGCGTCCTGCCTTTTGCCCGGCGCATGCTGGTCGAAGAGCGCCAATGGATGACTGCCGAGGAGTTCAACGCCCAACTCGGCCTTTGTCAGTTTTTGCCCGGGCCGAACGTGGTCAATCTGGCGGTCGTCGTCGGCAAGCGCTATTGCGGTCTGGCCGGCGCCATCGTCGCGCCGGTTGGCCTGCTCGCCGGGCCGTTCGCCGTCGTCCTGCTCCTGGCGCTGCTCTATGACCGCTATGGAAGCCTGCCGCTGGCCCAGTCGATGCTGCGCGGCATCGCCGCCGTCGGCTGCGGCCTGCTTTTCGCCATGGCCTGGCGCATGGGTTCGGCGATCAAGGACAAGCCGTTTTTCCTGCCCTTCACGGCGCTGACCGTCGTCGCCATTGCCGGCTTGCGCTGGCCGATGCCCATCGTGATGGTCGTCGGGCTCGTCCTCTCCGGCGGCGTCGCGTACTGGTGTCTGGGGCGAAAATGATCGTCGTCGAACTCTTCCTCGAATTCGCGCTGCTCTCCTTCGTCGCCTTTGGTGGCGCGACGGCGCTGCTGCCGGAAATGCATCGTGTCGTCGTCGAAAACCACCACTGGCTGGACGACCAGACCTTCACGCATCTCTACGCCATCGCCCAGGCGGCACCCGGGCCGAACGTGCTGGTCGTGACGCTGATCGGCTGGGAGATCGGCGGCCTGCTCGGCGCGCTGGCATCGACGGTGGCCATGTGTCTGCCGATGAGCGTGCTGATTTATTTGCTGATTGACCGATGGGAAAGTTTTGCCGGCAAGCGCTGGCAAAAGGCCGTTAGCCTCGGCGTGGCGCCGCTGGCGGTTGGGCTGATCTTTTCCGGGGCAACGCTGATTGCGCTGGCGGCAGCTTTCGGCTGGACGACCTGGCTGCTGGTGGCGGTGACCGTGGCGGCCAACCTGCGGACAAAGCTGCATCCGCTGTGGTTTATCGGGGTTGGCGCCGGGCTCGGTTTGCTCGGCTGGGTCTAGCCGCGTTTATCGCGCTGCAGGGTGCGCAGTTCATCGAACAGGTTGGCCAGGCGGTGCGATGCGTCGGATAGTTCGGGGAGCATGAGGTCGGCGTCTTCCGCCATGCCGTTGCTGCTTAATTCCTGAATTTCACTGGCTAGCGCGTGGAAGCTCGTGTGCGCCTTGATCAGCGCCTGGAATTGCGGCAGTGCCCGCGAGGTGTCATCGGCAGCAGCAATGGCGTAGCCGAACATGCAGCCTTGATGGTCGGACAGCGGCATGTCGGCATAGCTGCCGCGGGCGAAGGCGTTCATGAACTGCCGGCGCCAGGTGTTGTGCAGGCGGATGGCTTCGTCGAAATCGATACCTTGCATCGTTGCGCCCCTTCCTAAGCCAGAATGCCTTGCAGCGTTTGCGTCAGCGCCTGGCATTCTGCATCGGTGCCGACCGTGATGCGCAGGAACTGATCAATGCGCGGCAGCTTGAAGTGGCGGACGATGATGCTCTTGTCGCGCAGGGCCTTGGCCAGTTCGGCCGCGTCGCGCTGCTGGTGGCGGGCGAAGATGAAGTTGGCAGCGGAGGGCAGCACCTCGAAGCCGAGGCTGCGCAGATCGGCGCTCAGCGTCTCGCGGGTGGCGATGACGGCGCGGCAGCATTGCTCGAAATAGGCCTCGTCTTCCATCGCGGCGACGGCGCCGACAATGGCCAAGCGGTCCAGCGGATAGGAGTTGAAGCTGTTCTTCACCCGCTCAAGCGCCTCGATCAGCCCGGGATGGCCGACCGCGAAGCCGACGCGCAGGCCGGCCAGCGAACGCGATTTGGATAACGTGTGGATGACCAGCAGGTTGTCGTAGCGCTCGACCAGCGGAATGGCCGTCTCGCCGCCGAAATCGACGTAGGCTTCATCGACCACGACGACGACATCAGGATTGGCCTTGAGGATCTGCTCGATGGCGGCTAGCCCGAGCAGGCGTCCGGTCGGTGCGTTCGGATTCGGAAAGATGATGCCGCCGATTTCATTTTTGGCCGATTTTTCCGGTTGACCGTGGAAGTCGTCCGGATTGATCGAAAAGTCGTCAGCCAGCGGCACGGTGCGGTAATCGATGCCATACAGGCCGCAATACACCGGGTAGAAGCTGTAGGTGATGTCCGGGAACAGGATCGGCGCCTCGTGCTTGAGCAGCGCCATGAAAACATGGGCCAGCACTTCGTCCGAGCCATTGCCGATGAAGACCTGTTGCGCGGTTACGCCGTGGCGCTTGGCCACCGCCGCCTTGAGCAGATCGGCGTTCGGGTCCGGGTAGAGGCGCAGGCGGGCCGCGTCGTCGCCAAGCTCGGCCTGGATCGCCGCCAGCACCTTCGGTGAGGGCGGGAACGGGTTCTCGTTGGTGTTGAGCTTGATCAGCTTGGCGATCTTGGGCTGCTCGCCCGGGACGTAGGGGGTGAGGTCGCGGACGACCTGGCTCCAGAAGCGACTCATGGGGTTTTCACGGAAGGCGTAAAAGTAGGCCGAAATGGTATCATGGCCCTCCGATAAAAGCCTTTTGCAGCCTTCAACCATGCGGCAAGCCGAAATTACTCGCAATACGCTGGAGACGCAGATCACCGTGCGTCTCAACCTCGATGGCACCGGCCAGGGCAAATTTGCCACCGGCGTCCCCTTTCTCGACCACATGCTCGACCAGATCGCCCGCCATGGCCTGATCGACCTCGATATCGAGGCAGTCGGCGACCTGCATATCGACGCCCACCACACGGTCGAAGACATCGGCATCACCTTCGGTCAGGCTCTGGCCAAGGCGTGGGGCGACAAGAAGGGCCTGACCCGTTACGGCCACAGCTACGTGCCGCTCGATGAAGCCTTGTCGCGAGTGGTGATCGACCTTTCCGGGCGTCCGGGGCTGGAACTCAATGTCGAGTTCTCGCGCGCCGTTATCGGATCTTTCGATGTCGATCTGGTCAGCGAATTCTTCCACGGCCTGGTCAACCACGCTGGCGTCACGCTGCACATCGACAACCTGCGCGGGCAGAATGCCCACCACCAGGCCGAAACCATCTTCAAGGCCTTCGGCCGCGCCCTGCGCATGGCGGTGACGCCCGATCCGCGCATGGCTGGTGCCATGCCGTCGACGAAGGGCTCGCTGTGAGCGCTGGCAGCGGGGGCAAAGGCGCCATCGCCGTCATCGACTACGGCATGGGCAACCTGCGTTCCGTGTCGAAGGCGCTTGAACATGTGGCAGGCGGCAAGACGGTTGTCGTGACCGCCGATCCCGCGGTCGTTGAAGCAGCCGAGCGCGTCGTCTTTCCCGGTCAGGGTGCCATGCCCGACTGCATGGCGGAACTCGATGCCCGCGGCCTGCGCGCGGCGGTGCTGGCAGCGGCCAAGGACAAACCTTTTCTCGGTATCTGTGTCGGTGAGCAGATGCTCTTCGAACATAGCGATGAAGGCGATGTCCCGGCGCTCGGCGTTTTTCCCGGCAACGTCAAGCGTTTCCCGGATGAAAAAATGTATCTGCCGACCGGAGAGCGCCTCAAAGTCCCGCACATGGGGTGGAACGAGGTGCGCCAGAAACCGCACGCGCTGTGGAATGGCATCGCCGACGGCTCGCGCTTCTATTTTGTGCACAGCTACTTTGTCGAACCGGCCGATCCGGCGCTGGTGACGGGGAGTTGCGAATATGGCGTCCCCTTTACCTGTGCGGTGGGGCGGGATAATATCTTCGCGGTTCAGTTCCACCCCGAGAAAAGTGCTCGTGACGGCCTGCAACTCCTGAAAAACTTCGTCGAGTGGCACCCCTGATTCGCATCTGTCGAATTTAATCTCCTAGAATCCCATGCTGATTATTCCCGCGATTGATCTCAAGGACGGCCAATGCGTCCGTCTCAAGCAGGGCCTGATGGAACAGGCCACTGTTTTTTCCGATAGCCCGGCCGAACAGGCGCGTCACTGGCTCGAGCAAGGCGCCCGTCGCCTGCATCTGGTCGACCTGAATGGCGCCTTTGCCGGCAAGCCGAAGAATGCGGCGGCGATCAAGGCCATCCTGGCCGAGGTCGGCGACCAGATTCCGGTTCAGCTCGGTGGCGGCATTCGCGATCTCGATACCATCGAAGCCTGCATCGACGGCGGCCTGACCTACGTCATCATCGGCACGGCGGCGGTCAAGAATCCCGGCTTCCTGCACGATGCCTGCGTCGCCTTCCCCGGCCACATCATCGTCGGTCTCGATGCCAAGGACGGCAAGGTGGCGACCGATGGTTGGTCCAAGCTGACCGGTCACGATGTTGTCGATCTGGCCAAGAAATACGAAGACTACGGCGTCGAGTCGATTATCTACACCGACATCGGTCGCGACGGCATGCTCTCCGGCCTCAACATCGAAGCCACCGTCCGTCTGGCCCAGGCGCTGACGATTCCGGTCATTGCCTCCGGCGGTCTGACCGGCTTTGACGATATCCGGGCCCTGTGCGCCGTCGAAGGCGAAGGCATTGTTGGGACCATCGCCGGTCGCGCCGTTTACGACGGTTCGCTCGACTTCAAGGCAGCGCAGGAAATGGCCGACGATCTGATGGCAAAAGCGCGCGCCTGATGCTCGCCAAACGCATCATCCCTTGCCTTGACGTCACGGCTGGCCGCGTCGTCAAGGGCACCAATTTTGTCGGCCTGCGCGATGCCGGCGATCCGATCGAGATCGCCCGCCGCTACAACGAACAGGGTGCCGACGAGGTGACTTTTCTCGACATCACGGCGTCCAGCGATCAGCGCGACATCATCCTGCACATTGTCGAAGCCTGCGCCGAGCAAGTCTTCATTCCGCTGACCGTCGGTGGCGGCGTGCGCAAGGTCGAGGACGTCCGTCGTCTGCTCAACGCAGGTGCCGATAAGGTGTCGATGAACACGGCGGCGGTGCAGAACCCGGACCTCGTTTTCGACGCATCGAGCAAGGTTGGCTCGCAGTGCATCGTCGTCGCGATCGACGCCAAGCAGGTTGCTCCCGGCCAGTGGCACGTCTTTACGCACGGCGGCCGCAACGATACCGGCCTCGATACGATTGAGTGGGCGAAAAAAGTGGCTGCCCTGGGCGCTGGCGAAATCCTGCTGACCAGCATGGATCGCGATGGCACCAAGAACGGTTTCGATCTGGCGCTGACCCGTGCCGTCTCCGATGCAGTGAGTATTCCGGTCATCGCCTCGGGCGGCGTCGGGAACCTGCAGCATCTGGCCGATGGCGTCAGCGAAGGCCGCGCCGATGCCGTACTGGCCGCCTCGATCTTCCATTTTGGCGAATACACCGTGCGTCAGGCCAAGGAGTACATGGCAGCGCGTGGCATTGAAGTGCGACTCTGACGGTCGACCGGAAAAAACGCCCAAAATCGAAATGGCTGATCTCGACAATTCCCTGGACTGGCTCGCCGCGTTGAAGTGGGACGCCGACGGCATGATCCCGGCCGTCGCCCAGGACGAAAACGGCCGCGTCGTGATGTTCGCGTACATGAACCGCGAGTCGTTGCAGGAAACGCTGCAGTGCGGCAACGCGGTATACTGGTCGCGCTCGAGAAAGCGTCTGTGGCGCAAGGGCGAGGAGTCGGGGCATTTCCAGAAAATCCGCTCCATTCGTACCGACTGCGATGGCGACGTCTTGCTGTTGAGCATTGAACAAGTCGGCGGGATTGCCTGTCATACTGGCCGAGAAAGCTGTTTTTTCAATGAATTGAACGGGGACCGCTGGGTTCCCGCTGATCCGGTTCTGAAAGACCCGAAGGAAATCTACAAATGAGCACCCATGACATGCTGCACCGTCTCTCCGAGACGCTGGCTTCCCGTCGGCACGCCGATCCGGAAAAGTCCTACACCGCCAAGCTCTTTTCGGAAGGCCCTGATTCAATTCTGAAAAAGATCGGCGAGGAAACTGCCGAGCTGATCATGGCCGCCAAGGATGGCAAGCGCCTGAACATCGTCTGGGAATCGACTGACGTCATTTATCACGTGCTCGTCCTGCTCGCCTTCTACGGCTTGAGCATCGAGGATGTTTCGCAGGAAATGCGCCGTCGCGAAGGCATTTCCGGCATCGATGAAAAGGCTTCCCGGGGCGCCAAGTGAGCGACTGCATTTTCTGCAAGATCGTCGACGGCAAGATTCCGGCGCAGAAGGTCTATGAAGACGAGGACATCCTCGCCTTCAACGACATCAATCCGGCGCGTCCGGTGCATGTGCTGGTGATTCCGAAGAAGCACATCACCTCGCTGGCGACTGCCGCTGCCGAAGATGCGCCGGTGCTCGGCAAGATACTGGCCAAGGCCAACGAAATTGCGGTAACTCAAGGCAGCCCGGACGGTTTCCGGGTGATCATCAACACAGGACGTGTGGGGCAGCAGGAAGTGCCGCACCTGCACGCGCATATCGTGGGCGGACCGGATCCGGTCGGCCCCATGCTTAAACGCATCTAGGAGACACATCATGGGCAGTTTTTCCATTTGGCACTGGTTGATCGTTCTGGTCATCGTCATGCTCATTTTCGGCACCAAGAAATTGCGCAATGTCGGGCAGGATCTCGGCGGTGCCGTCAAGGGTTTCAAGGACGGCATGAAGGATGCAACGGCGGGTGACAAGCCGGCCGACGCAGCGCAGCCGACCCAGCAGGTGGGCGGTCAGACCATCGACGTTGAAGTCAAGGAAAAGACCAAGTCCTGATCTTTCGGACGGGGTTTCCCCGTTCCTTGAGACGACTTTCAAATCATGTTTGATATCGGCTTTTCCGAATTGATGGTGATCGGCATCGTGGCGCTGATCGTCATCGGCCCCGAGCGCCTGCCCAAGGTGGCTCGCACGCTCGGGCACCTGCTCGGCCGCGCCCAGCGCTACGTTAACGACGTGAAGTCGGACATCAGCCGCGAGGTTCAACTCGACGAGCTGAGAAAACTGCAATCCCAGGTTTCCGAATCAGCTCGCGAACTGGAAAGCTCGGTGCGCAACGAATATGAAACAGCGCGCAGCGCGATCGAGGCGCCGGCCAAGGAGGCCGCCGCCGAGTTGCAGTCGACCGCTGCCTCGCTGAGCGAAACCCTGCCGGTCGCTGAAACCATTGGCAAGCCGGCGGCATGAGCGAACCCCAGGAAGACTCCTTCATCTCCCATCTGGTTGAGCTGCGCGATCGTTTGATGCGCAGCCTGATCGCCATCGCGGTCGTCCTTGGTGTCCTGTGCATCTATCCGGGGCCGGGGGAAATCTACGACATCCTCGCCGCGCCGCTGACCAAGGCCTTGCCGGAAGGCACCAAGATGGTCGCCATCGGCGTCATCACGCCGTTCATGGTGCCGCTCAAGGTGACGGCCATGGTCGCTTTCGTGCTGGCCTTGCCGTTCATTCTTTTCCAGGTCTGGGGCTTTATTGCCCCCGGTTTGTATGCCCATGAAAAGCGTCTGGGCATCCCGCTGATTGTTTCGAGCACCTTCCTGTTCGTGTCGGGCATGGCTTTCTGCTACTTCTTCGTGTTCGGGCAGGTGTTCAGTTTCATCAGCAGCTTTGCGCCGAAGAGCATTACCCCGGCGCCTGACATCGAGGCTTACCTGTCCTTCGTGATGACCATGTTCCTGGCCTTCGGTCTGGCCTTCGAGGTGCCGGTGGCGCTCGTCATGCTCGTCAAGCTCAATGTCGTGACCGTCGAAAAGCTCAAGGAGTGGCGTTCCTACTTCATCGTCGGCGCCTTCGTGGTGGCCGCTGTGGTGACGCCGCCTGATGTCGTATCCCAGTTGGCCCTGGCCATCCCGATGTGCCTGCTTTACGAGTTGGGCATTCTGGCTTCGCGGCTGGTGTCGCGTCCGGCTCCGGTGGAGGCGACTCCCACGGTCAACCCGGAAAATGACGCAAAAATGGAAAGTGAATTGGACAAGGCGGAAGAAGAGTTCCGCAACCTGTCCAAGGACTGATCAGGCCTTCTTGACCGGCCCAGGTCGCGTCGGCAAGGTCTTGACCGGCGCCCCCTCCTCGAACCACCACAACGTCCCCGGCGGCATGTCGATCCATGCCTCGTTGTCAGTCAGCGGCAATGTTGCGATGACGGCGACGCGGTCGTTCGGCGAGGTGACATCGCTGAAATCGACCGTGATGTCCTGATCCATCAGGTGTGCCTGGGCGAACGGCGCCTTGCGCACGATGTGGCTGAGCTTGGTCGAGGCATGGGCGAACAGGCAGTCGCCATTCGAGAGTAGGAAGTTGAACTCGCCATGCTGCGAAATTTTCAGGGTCAGTTCATGCACCGCGTCGAACAGCGCGCTGCGCTCCGGCACATGGTTTCCGAAGCGCTGGCGCAACTCCTGCAGCAGCCAGCAAAAGGCGCGCTCGCTGTCGGTCAGGCCGACGGGAACGAAGCTGCCGTCGAGTTGCGGCATGAAGTCGAAGAGATTGCCGTTGTGGGCGAAAATCCAGTAGCGGCCCCACAGTTCGCGCATGAACGGATGGGTGTTTTCCAGTCCGACGGCGCCCTGTGTCGCCTTGCGAATATGGGCGATGACGTTTTGTGAGCGAATCGGATAGTGGCGGACCAGTTCGGCCACCGGCGAGGTGCTCGACGGCTGCGGGTCGAGGAACAGGCGGGTGCCTTTGCCTTCAAAGAAGGCGATGCCCCAGCCGTCCGAATGAACATCCGTGGCGCCGCCCCGGGCCTGGAATCCGCTGAACGAAAAGCAGATGTCGGTCGGCACATTGCAATTCATGCCTAAGAGTTGGCAAATATTACACACTCCTTCCTGGGCATTGGATGGCGCGGCTCTTCCCGAGCAGCTGGCACATGGCTTACTCTTTTTCGGCGCGCATGGCCGGGCGTTTGCCGATCTTTACCTGGACTTCGACGATGGTCTTGTCGCGGCGCAGACGGAAAGCCGAACGGTCGTCCGGGGTCAGGGCGGCAATCAGGTCGAGCATGACCTGCGGATCCTTGACGGCCTTGCCGCCGACCGAGAGCAGGACATCGCCCGGGCGGATGCCGGCGCTGTCGGCCGGGCTGCCGCGCACGACGCCAGCGATCAGGGCGCCCTCGTTGTCCGGCAGGCCAAAGGATTCGGCCAGTTCGGGGGTGATTTCCTGGGCTTCGACGCCGATCCAGCCGCGCGTCACGGCGCCGGTCCGGATGATCTGCTCCATGATGCTGCGGGCGCTGGAGACCGGGATGGCGAAGCCGATGCCGAGAGAGCCGCCGGTGCGCGAGTAGATCGCCGAATTGATGCCAACCAGGTTGCCATTGACGTCGATCAGCGCGCCACCGGAGTTGCCGGGATTGATCGCGGCGTCGGTCTGGATGAAATTCTCGAAGGTGTTGATGCCGAGATGCGAGCGGCCGAGGGCCGAAACGATGCCCATGGTCACCGTCTGGCCGACGCCGAAGGGATTGCCGATGGCGAGCACGACATCCCCGACGCGCAGGTTGTCGAGCTGGCCGAAGGTGACGGCCGGCAGTTTGTCGGCCTTGATCTGCAGGATGGCGAGATCGGATTCCGGGTCGCTGCCGACGATCTTCGCCTTGTAGGTCTTGCTGTCGTTGAGCGAAACCTGGATGTCGTCGGCGCCGTCGATGACGTGGTAATTGGTCAGGATGTAACCGTTGGGGCTGACGATGACGCCGGAGCCGAGGCCGGAGTTGCGCTGCGGCTGGCCCTCGGGGCGCTCGCCGAAAAAGTGGCGGAAAATCGGGTCATCGAACAGCGGATGGCGTTGTTGTTTGATTTCCTGAGTCGTGTAAATGTGCACGACCGAAGGCAGCGCAGCACGCGCCGCGTCGCGATATGAGCCGGTTGGCGCGACTTTGCCGTCGTCGCTGTCGGCCGGTGCTTCCTGCACGGCCAGGACCGCTTGGCGCTGTGGCAGCCACTCCGGTTTCAGGGTGGTGACGACGAACAGAATGGCCAGCGCAACGGTGACCGTTTGTGCAAAAATCAGCCACAACCTCTGCATGGAAATTGTCTCGATGAAGCGTGAAGAATTGTTGGAGTATCTGGAGGGGCTGTTGATGCCCGGAAAGTTCCGGGATTATTGCCCAAACGGCCTGCAAGTGGAAGGCAGATCCGAGATCAGCCGCATCGTGGCCGGCGTAACGGCCAGCCAGGCGCTGCTCGATGCGGCCGTCGAGCGTCATGCCGATGCCATTCTGGTGCACCATGGCTATTTCTGGAAAGGCGAGGACGGCCGGGTCACCGGTATCCGGCGCAAACGCTTGGCGACGCTGCTGGCCAATGACATCAACTTGCTGGCTTACCACTTGCCGCTCGACGCGCACCCGGAGCTCGGCAACAACGCTCAACTGGCGACCCGGCTCGGCTGGGTTCCGGATGGTCGTTTCGGCGAGCAGGATATCGCCTGGCTGGGAAGCGTCGCCGAACCCTGTGATTTGACGGCGCTGGCGGCGAAAGTGGCGGCGGTTCTCGGGCGGGAACCGCTGGTGATTGGTGAGGGCAGCCGGCCGATTCGGCGGATCGCCTGGTGCTCAGGTGGCGCGCAGGGCTATTTCGAACAGGCCATCGCGCTGGGTGTCGATGCCTTCATGTCCGGCGAAATTTCGGAACAGACCGTGCATCTGGCCCGCGAGAGCGGCGTGGCCTATCTGGCGGCCGGGCATCATGCCACCGAGCGTTACGGGGTGCAGGCGCTGGCCGGGCATCTGGCGCAGCAGTTCGGCATTGCCTGCGAATTCGTCGATGTGGATAACCCGGTCTAGGTCGTTCCGGGTTTTGTCGGGAATGCGGTAAAACCCGATTTCAAATTTGGCCAAAAATTCCGGTTGACCGTGGCAATGACGGCTGGCGGCGGGGAACAAGAAAGCGCGACCGGCTCGCCCCGGTTTCTACCCGGTCAAGCCGTTGCCGGCCGGCGTGGTTTGGCGATGTGCGGCGGAACGGGATTGAAGCTGCGTGCTTTGTCGTGCCGGCGGCTAACCAGATGGGCGACGCCGGCAGAGACGCTGCCGCCGAGCAACAGGCCGATCAGCAATTCCAGCCAGCCGCTTTGGCTTGATGCGGCGCGGGCCGGGGCTTGCGGCACGGCGGCCTGGACGCTGGGCACGATGCCGGGCGTTGCCTGTTGTGCCTGCATGTCCTGCAGCTTTTCCCGCACGGCACGCGATTCGGCGCTCAGGGTGACGGCGGTACTCAACTTGTCCACTTCCTGATTGAGCAGATGCAGCGTCGTCTCCATCTTGAGCAGGCGCTCGTCGAGCTCATTGACCGGGGCAAGCGGATCGCCGGCGCTCGGTGGCGGCAGATCGTCGAGGGCGGCGCCGAGGACAATCCGGTCCTTGCTGCTGGCCATGCCGGCCAGCGTGTCGCGCGGCAGCGGTTTCTTGGGGTTTGGTGCGGGACGTTCCCGGCGAGGCTGGGTGGCCGGCTGCTCTGGCGACGCGTTGTCGGTCGTTGCGTTCTCACTGAAGCGTTCGGCCCGCGCGCGACGGGGCTGGACTTGGCGCGGCAAAGGCGCCGCAACCTCGGCCAGCGGCTCACTGTCGCCGACGGAGCTTGGCGGGGCTGGCAGCAGCACATATTCGCGCTGCACATCCATGCCGCAGCCGGCATGCAGGCTGATGACGACGATCGGCTCGTCGATGGCCTTGCTGCCGGTGAGGATCAGTCGATAATCCTGGCCGATGCGCACGAGGCGTGTCCGCGCGCTGGTGACGACAGGAAAGTCGGCGCCGGGAACGGGGCCGAGGGTGAAGCAGGCGGCATCAAGGGATTCGCCGCCGGAGATGACCGGGATGTCGGCGCGCAGGGCCTCGCCGATGCGCGAATGAAGGTTGATTTGGCCGAGTCCGACGGCGCCGGCCGCACCCGAGATAATTGCCATGCTCAGCAGTCCGTGGCGCAGCAGTCGTGAAGCGATCATCCGGTGTTCTATGTCAATTGGTTTTCGGGTGGCGAAACTTTATCACCGGGCTGGCCGGGTACGGGTGAAATGTTGCACACTTTCAGCCCTGATTATCGACCGTGGAGTTTTCCCATGAACCTCGCTTTCCCGCCACATCCATTCGCCACCTTGCCGATTGTCGGGAGCGAGCAGCGCTTTCCGGTCCGCCGGATATTTTGCGTCGGCCGCAACTATGCCGACCACGCGCGCGAGATGGGGGCGATCGATCAGGCCGAGGGGCGTGAGCCGCCGTTTTTCTTTACCAAACCGGGCGACGCGGTGGTTGGCGGCGAGGACGAAATCAAGGTGGCCTACCCGTCGCAGACCAACAATCTTCATCATGAAGTCGAAATGGTCGTCGCCCTCGGCGCGGGCGGGGCAAATGTTGCGGTCGACGCGGCAAATGGCCTGATTTTCGGCTATGCCGTCGGCCTCGATCTGACGCGCCGCGACATGCAGGCGAAGGCCAAGGAAAAGAGCCATCCGTGGGATATGAGCAAGGGATTTGATCATTCGGCCGTATCCGGCGCGATTTGCCCGGCAGCGGTCAGCGGGCATCCCTCCGTCGGCCGCATCTGGCTAACGGTGAATGGCCAGGTGCGCCAGGAGGGCGACCTGTCGGCCATGATGTGGAAGGTCGCCGAAATCATCGCCAACCTGTCGACGCTGGTTCGCCTGGAAGCCGGTGACCTGATCTACACCGGTACGCCGGCCGGGGTAGGTCCTCTGGTTCGGGGTGACCTGCTGGAAGGCGGCGTCGATGGCGTCGGAACGCTGCGTGCCCGCATTGTTTAAGGCGTGAAACCCCGCGCTGGCGGGGTTTTAGTTGCCAGCCTTATTTCGGCCGCTTGTCGATAACCCGTTTGGCCTTGCCGATCGAGCGCTCGACACCACCTTCTTCGACGATGTCGATTTTCGCCGAGATGCCGATGTAGGACTTGATGTGGTGCTGCAGGTCGTGCGCCACGAATTCCTTCTCGGCGCCGCTGGCAAACTGGAACTCCGGCTTCAGTTCGACATTGACCTTCATCGAATCGAGGTGGCCGTCGCGGCTGACTTCGATGACGTAGTGCGGCGACAGCTTCGGCTGCTTGAGGATCAGTTCCTCGATCTGCGACGGGAAGACATTGACGCCGCGGATGATCAGCATGTCGTCCGAGCGGCCAGTGATCTTGCCGATCCGGCGCATGCTGCGCGAGGTCGGCGGCAGCAGGCGGGTCAGGTCGCGCGTGCGGTAGCGGATGACCGGCATCGCTTCCTTGGTCAGCGAGGTGAACACCAGTTCGCCCTGGCTGCCTTCGGGCAGCACTTCGCCGGTCACCGGGTCGATGATTTCCGGGTAGAAGTGGTCTTCCCAGATGACCGGACCGTCCTTGCTTTCGGCGCATTCGTTGGCGACGCCCGGGCCAATGACTTCGGACAGGCCATAGATGTCGATGGCGTCGATGTCGAAAGCCTTTTCGATTTCCCCGCGCATGGCGTCGGTCCACGGCTCGGCACCGTGGATGCCAATGCGCAGCTCGGTGCTGCGCGGGTCGATGCCCTGACGACGGAATTCGTCGGCAATGTTGAGCATGTACGACGGCGTGACCATGATGATGTTGGGCTTGAAATCGCAGATCAGCTGGACCTGCTTTTCGGTCTGCCCGCCGGACATCGGGATCACCGTGCAACCCAGCCGCTCGGCACCGTAATGGGCGCCCAGGCCGCCGGTGAACAGGCCGTAACCGTAGGCGACATGGACGATGTCGCCGGGCCGGCCGCCCGAAGCGTAGATCGAGCGGGCGATCAGGTCGGCCCAGGTGTCGATGTCCTTCAGCGTGTAACCGACGACGGTCGGCTTGCCGGTCGTGCCGCTCGAGGCGTGAATTCGCGCCACTTTTTCGCGCGGCACGGCGAACATGTTGTACGGATAGTTGTCGCGCAAATCCTGCTTGGTGGTGAACGGAAACTTGCTCAGATCGGCCAGCGATTTCAGGTCATCCGGATGGACGCCGGCGGCGTCGAACTTGGCTTTGTAATACGGCACGTTGTGGTAAACGTGGTTCAGCGTCCACTTCAGGCGCTCGGTTTGCAGGGCGACGATTTCGTCGCGGCTGGCGTTCTCTATGGCGTGCAGGCCCAGGCTCATTGTTCTCTCCCTCTGGAACCATAAATTCTGAAGTGGCAGCCGGGGAGGGCGGTTGAGGCAGATCAACTACGCCCGTTTTTAATTTTGGCCTATTTTTCCGGTTGACCGTAGCAAGCCCGGTTGGCCGGGGAAACCGGCCGGCGGGGCCGACTGGCCGCGTTATGCGACAATCCTGCCCCATGTTTCGCGCCGCCGCGCGTGGCCTGATTGCCCACGCCCTTCCCATCCTGATCGCCCAGTTGTCCTCCATCGGCATGATGGTGGTCGATACTGCCGTGCTCGGCCATGTCAGCTCGCTCGATCTGGCCGCCGTGGCAATTGGCGGCGGCATCCACGTTTCGGTCGTCTTCGCGCTGGTCGGCATCCTGCAGGCGGTGTCGCCGGTCGTCGCCCACCTGCACGGCGCCGGGCGCGATGACGAAGTGGCTGGCGTTCTCCAGCAAGGCTTCTGGCTGGCCATGCTGCTCGCCGTGCCGGGCATCCTGTTCCTGACCCATCCGGGGGCCGTGCTCGGCATGGCCGACATGGATGCGACAGTCGACGCCAAGGTCCGGGAATACCTGTCGCTGCTCGCCTGGAGCCTGCCGGCGGCCCTGTTCTACCGGACGTTCTGGGCTTTTTGCAATGCGCTGGGCAAGCCGCGGGTACTCATGGGCATCGGCCTGTTCAGCCTGGCCCTGCATGCCCTGCTGGCTTGGGGCTTCGCCCTGCAAGGCTGGCTCGGTGCACCACTCGGCGTCGCCGGCTGCGCACTGTCCAATATCCTCATCGGCTGGCTGGCCTGTGTCAGCGCCGCCGCCTACCTCGCCTTCGGGCCGCTCGGCCAGCGTTATCGGCCGTTTTCCAACTGGCAGTTGCCGAACTGGACCGCCTGGCGCGAGCTGCTCCGTATCGGCGTGCCGATGGGCTTGTCCAACCTGGTCGAAATTACCTCGTTCACGCTGATCGCGCTGTTTGTTGCCTCGCTCGGGGCAACGGTGGTGGCTGGCCATCGCATCGTCGCCAACCTGTCGGCCCTGATCTACATGATGCCGCTGTCGCTCGGCATCGCCACCATGGTCGCTGTGGGGCAGGCGGTGGGGGCGCACGACGCGGCGCGGGCGCGGGCGACGATCCGGGCCGGGCTGATCCTGGCCGGCGCCTCGTCTTCCGCCGTCGGTCTTCTGCTCTGGCTCAGCGCCGAACCGCTGGTCGCCGCTTATACCGACGACCCGGCCGTGCGCGCCGTGGCCCTGAGCCTGATCATCTATGTCGCCATCTATCAGTTTTTCGACGCGCTGCAGACCATCGCCGGCCACGTTTTGCGGGCCTATCGGGTGACTTTCGTGCCGATGCTCGTGCAGATTTTCTGCTTCTGGGGCATCGGTCTGCTCGGCGGCGCCTGGCTCTGTTATCGCTGGTCAACGCCACTTGGCGTGGCCGGCTTCTGGCTGGGCGCTGCGCTCAGTCTGCTACTCGCTGCAGCCATGCTGCTGCCCTTGTTGCGCAAGGTGATGCTGGCCTCTGAATCAACGCCGTAATTATGAATTTCGGCGTGTCGCGATTGTTTGCGTCTGTGGTAAGATTTTGAGTTCAAGCCGGTATAACCGGGTGGGGTCGGGGGAAGTTTCGGCCACTGCTCATTGCTCGCAACTCAACTAAACGCAAGGAAAGCGCATGAAAATTCACGAATATCAGGGCAAACAACTCCTGAAAAAATTCGGCGTTACGGTTCCGCGCGGGATTCACTGCACGACCGTCGATGACGCAGTCAAGGCAGCTGAAACCCTGGGCGGCAAGGTCTGGGTCGTCAAAGCCCAGATCCACGCTGGTGGCCGTGGCAAGGGTGGTGGCGTCAAGGTCGCAACTTCGCTGGAAAAAGTGCGCGAGTACGCCAACCAGATCCTCGGCATGCAGCTGGTCACGCACCAGACCGGTCCGGAAGGCCAGAAGGTTCGTCACCTGCTGATCGAAGAAGGCGCTGACATCCAGCACGAGTACTACGTCGCCGCGCTGACTGATCGCGCCACGCAGTCCGTCGCCATCATGGCCTCCTACGAAGGCGGCATGGACATCGAAGAAGTTGCCCACAAGACCCCGGAAAAGATCGTCAAGGTTTTCGTCAACCCGCTGGTCGGCCTGACCGACGAGCAGGGCATGTTCCTGGCCAAGGGCATGGGCATGCAGGAAGCCTCGATTCCGCAGTGTATCGACACGCTCAAGAAGCTCTACACCTGCTACATGGAAACGGATGCTTCGCTGGCTGAAATCAATCCGCTGATCCACGAAGGCGACGGCACCGTCAAGGCCATCGACGCCAAGTTCAACTTCGACTCCAATGCGCTGTATCGTCAGCAGGAAATCGTCGCCATGCGCGACCTGGACGAAGAAGATCCGGACGAAGTCGAAGCTTCCCAGTTCGATCTGGCCTACATCTCGCTCGACGGCAACATCGGCTGCCTGGTGAACGGTGCCGGTCTGGCCATGGCCACCATGGACACCATCAAGCTGTTCGGCGCCGAGCCGGCCAACTTCCTCGATGTCGGCGGCGGCGCCACGACCGAGAAGGTCACTGAAGCGTTCAAGATCATGCTCAAGAACCCGAAGGTCAAGGGTATCCTGGTCAACATCTTCGGCGGCATCATGAAGTGCGACACGATTGCCGAAGGCGTTGTTGCTGCAGCCAAGCTGACCCACCTGAGCGTGCCGCTGGTCGTGCGCATGAAGGGCACCAACGAAGATTTGGGCAAGAAGATCCTCAAGGATTCCGGTCTGCCCATCATCTCTGCCGATTCCATGGCCGAAGCCGCCACCAAGATCGTCGCTGCGGTCAAGTAAGGAGCTATTGAATGTCCATTTTCATCAATAAGAACACCCGCATCATCACCCAGGGCATCACCGGCAAGACCGGCCAGTTCCATACGGAAAAGTGCCAGGAATACGCAAACGGCAAGGAATGCTTCGTTGCTGGCGTGAACCCGAAGAAGGCTGGCGAAAGCATCTTCAATATTCCTATCTTCGGCTCCGTCAAGGAAGCTGCGGCCGAAACCGGCGCGACCGTTTCCGTCATCTACGTGCCGCCCCCGGGTGCTGCCGCTGCGATCTGGGAAGCCGTTGAGGCCGACCTCGATCTGGCCATCTGTATCACCGAAGGCATCCCTGTCCGCGACATGCTCATCCTGCGCAACAAGATGAAGGCCAAGGAAGCTGCCGGCGGCAAGAAGACCCTGCTGCTCGGCCCGAACTGCCCCGGCCTGATCACCCCGGACGAAGTGAAGATCGGCATCATGCCGGGTCACATCCACCGCAAGGGTCGCATCGGCGTCGTTTCCCGTTCCGGCACCCTGACCTACGAAGCCGTTGGCCAGCTGACCGAAATCGGTCTCGGCCAGTCGTCTGCCGTCGGCATCGGTGGTGACCCGATCAACGGTCTGAAGCATATCGACGTCATGAAGGCTTTCAACGACGATCCGGAAACCGACGCGGTCATCATGATCGGCGAAATCGGCGGTCCTGACGAAGCCGAAGCCGCCATGTGGTGCAAGGAAAACATGAAGAAGCCGATCGTCGGCTTCATCGCTGGTGTTACCGCTCCGGCCGGCAAGCGCATGGGTCACGCTGGTGCGTTGATCTCCGGCGGTGCCGACACGGCTGATGCCAAGCTGGAAATCATGGAAGCCTGTGGTTTCACCGTGACGCGCAACCCGTCCGAAATGGCCAAGCTGCTCAAGGCCTTGCTGTAAAATTCGAGCCTAGCTCAACCAAAAAGGCGGGCCGCGTGTCCGCCTTTTTTTCGCCTGGTTTTTATGGAACTTGATTTAACTTCTGCTGTTTTCTGGGTTGCTGTCGGCCAGATCATCCTGATCGACATTGTGCTCTCTGGCGACAACGCCGTGGTCATTGCGCTGGCCTGCCGCAATCTTTCCCCCGAACAGCGCCGCACCGGCATTTTTTGGGGCGTTGCCGGCGCCGTCAGCCTGCGCGTTGTGCTCACGGTATTTGCCGCGCTGGTCATGAACCTGCCGTGGCTCAAGCTCGTCGGCGGCCTGCTGCTGGTGTGGATTGCCGTCAAGCTCATGCTGCCGGAGGATGAGGAGGGGCATGACATCGAGTCTTCGGCGAATCTTTGGGGGGCGGTGAAAACGATCGTCGTCGCTGATTTCGTCATGAGCCTGGACAACGTGATTGCCGTTGCCGGCGCCGCCCATGGCAGCCTGGCGCTGCTGCTCTTCGGGCTGGCCGTCAGCATCCCGCTGATTGTCTGGTCGAGCCAACTGATCCTGCACTGGATGGAGCGTTTTCCGTCCATCGTCCTGTTTGGTGCCGCTTTGCTCGGCTACGTTGCCGGACAAATGATTTTTTCCGATCCCGGCGTCACTGCCATCCTGCCGCAGTTGCCGGAATGGTCAGCCAAGGTGGCCGGAATCGTCGGCGCGTTACTGGTTGTTATCGTCGGCCGCTGGCTGGAAAAACGGATTCTCGCCCGCCAGGACGTCACCATCGTTTAGGGGAAAATCGTGGCCTTGTTTCTTTCGGAAAATGACGTAAAAAACCTGTTGACCGTGGAAATGGCGCTTGAGGCAGTCGAGTCGGCGCATCGCGATCTGGCCAACGGTCAGGCCATCGATACCCCGCGGGCGCGTAGCCGCCTGCCGCAGACGGTGCTTCATATCCTGCAGGGTGCGCTTCCGGCGCAAGGCGTGATCGGCTACAAGGCTTACACCAGCAACAAGAGTGGCAACCGCTTTCTGGTCCATTTGTTTGATGCCGCGACGGGTCGGCTCAAGGCCGTCATTGAGGCCGACTATCTGGGCATGATACGCACTGGCGCAGCAAGCGGCGTCGCGGCGCGCTGGCTGGCCCGGCCCGACGCCAGCGTGGCCGGCGTATTCGGCGCTGGCTGGCAAGCCGAGGGCCATGTTCGGGCGATCTGTGCCGCGCTGCCGCTCGAACGGGTGAAAGTATTCAGCCGCAAGGCCGACAAGCTGCAGGCTTTCTGCCAGCGCATGAGAGAAACGACGGGGGTTGCCGTCGAGCCGGCTGAAAGCGCCGAGGAAACGGTGCGCGGCAGCGATCTGGTTGGGACGGTGACGACGGCGGCGCTGCCTTTGTTTGATGCCGCATGGTTGGAGCCCGGGGCACACATTAATGCCGCCGGCTCCAATTCGCTGATTCGCCAGGAGTTGTCCGAGGCGGCTGTCAGGCGCTGCGACCTGATCACTGTTGATGCTGTGCCGACGGCGCTGGCCGAGGCTGGTGATCTGTTGCCCTTGCTCGAAAAAGGCCGACTGCATGCCCGGCAACTAGTGGAACTGGGCGAGGTGATTGTCGGGCGTCATGCCGGACGGATATCGGTGGAGCAGATCACGCTGTTCGAGTCGCAGGGGATGGCCATTCAGGATCTTGCTGTGGCGCTGCGGGTGCTGGCCGCCGCCGAGGCCAGCGGGCTGGGTCAGCCCATACCGATGGAATGAGGTTTGACCGAAACGTGGCGACAGGTAAGAATGGCAAGGTTTTATGTTCCCGAAACGATTGGGGGACAGCCATCGGCGGAGGAAAAATGTTCGGGGCTGCGGGGAGAAGGGCAGATCAACTTCGCGGGACACGAGTTGTCCCGTTGATGCCGCACGTCGAAAAGCCAGCCTTGGACACTAGTGCTTCGACCGGGTTGGCCCAATGAGACTGGCCGACGCCCTGGAAATGGTGACGCGCACCGATCCGGGCATGATCCGTTCGCACAATGAGGATGCCATCTATGCCGATGCCGGACTGGGTGTTGCCATCCTGGCCGATGGAATGGGCGGTTACAACGCCGGCGAGGTGGCCAGCGGACTGGCGACGACCCGTCTGGCCGAGGATGTGGCCGCCATCATCAATTCTCCCGCCGTTCTGACGCGGGGCCTGCACGATTCAGCGAGTGTCGAGGCGCATATCGTCAATGAGGTGAAGGCGGCCAATCTGGCCATCTTCAATGCGGCGCAAGGCTGTTCGCAATACACGGGGATGGGGACGACGCTCGTCATGGCGTGGTTTTACAACAACCGGATGAGCGTCGCGCATGTCGGCGACTCGCGCCTGTATCGCTTGCGCGGCGAATGTTTCGAGCAACTGACCCGCGATCATTCCCTCTTACAGGAACAGCTTGATAATGGCATGATTACTGCTGAACAGGCTCGGTATGCGGAAAACCGGAATCTGGTGACGCGAGCGCTCGGGGTTGATCCTGATGTCGAGGTCGAGGTTCATGATTTCGACGTTTTTCCGGGTGATATCGTGATGCTTTGCTCGGACGGTCTGAACGATATGATCGAAGATGACGAGATTGCGGTGACCCTGCTCACCCTGCGCGGAAATCTGGCGTTGGCAGCAGATCATCTGGTGCACATGTCCAACGCCCATGGCGGACGGGACAATGTGTCGGTCATACTGGTCAAGGTGGTGGGCGATTTTGCTTCGCCCAAGGGTTGGTGGCAGCGGCTGCTGGCCCGTTTGCAGTGATATGAGGAAGGCAAGATGGCAAAACTGATCCTTTCTATGGATGGCTTGGTGCTCAAGGAGATTCAGCTCAACCAGGAGCGCCTGACCATTGGCCGCAAGCCACAGAACGACATCCAGATCGACAATCTGGCGATCTCCGGCGAGCACGCCGTGGTTGTCACCATTCTTGCCGATTCCTTCCTCGAGGACCTCAACAGCACGAACGGCACGCTGGTCAATGGTCAACCGATCAAGAAGCATTTCCTGCGCAACAACGACATCATCGAGCTGGGCAAATACAAGCTCAAGTACATGGCCGACCTGCAGGCGGGGGCGGCGGCCAGTGATTTTGAAAAGAACGCGGCGATCCGTTCGGGTTCGCTCAAGCTGCCTTCCGAGCTGCAACTGGCCCCGACGGAAAACATGAGCCGATCCAGCATCGGCATGGCCTCCCAGCCCAAGGCGCCGGTGCCCGGCATGGCGGCGGCCATCCAACTCTTGAATGGTCCGAATGCCGGCAAGGAACTGGATCTGACCAAGACGCTGACGACGCTGGGCAAGCCCGGCTTGCAGGTGGCGGTGATTGCCAAGCGGCCGCATGGTTATTTCATTACGCATGTCGAAGGGCGGCAGTTCCCCGTCGTCAATGGCAAGGCGCTCGATGCGCAGGCTGTTCCGCTGGGCGACCATGATGTGATTGAGATCGCCGGCATCAAGATGGAGTTTTTCCTCAAGCACTGAGCGCGTGTTTTTTGCCTGGTGACTGGGCTGGTTCGCGGGTGGAGAGTTACAATCCGAGTCGGCCAGCACCCGGGGAATCCGCAGACGGCCCAACTTTTCGGCAGGCCCAACAAGCATGAAGCTTCGCGTACTTGGTTGCAGTGGCGGCATCGGTGGCAGGCACCAACGAACCACCTCTTTTCTCGTTGACCACGACATCCTGATCGATGCCGGCACCGGCGTCACCGAATTGTCGATAGCTGAACTGGCCGCGATCGACTACGTTTTCCTGACCCATGCGCACCTTGATCACATCGCTGCGCTACCGATGATGATCGATACCGTGGCCGATCGCCGCGACAGGCCGCTGACTGTCTACGGCACCGAAGCGGTGCTCGACAGCCTGCGCCAGCATATTTTCAACTGGGCGATCTGGCCTGATTTTTCGACCGTACCATCGGTTGAGCAGCCCTTCATGCGCTATCGCAGCATCGAGTTGGCCGAAACGGTCACGCTGGCGGGACGCCACGTTTCGGCTTTGCCGGCCGATCACACTGTCCCCGCCGTCGGCTATCGTCTCGATTCCGGTGCCGCCAGCCTGGTTTTTTCCGGCGATACCGGCCCGTGCGATGCTTTCTGGCAAGCCGTCAATGCGATCCCGAATCTGCGTCACCTGATTGTCGAATGCGCTTTCCCCAACCATGAGGCGCGCCTGGCCGAGCTGTCCAGGCACTACTGGCCGGACATGCTGGCGGCAGAACTGAAGAAATTGACGCATCGGTGCCAGATCAACATCACGCATCTAAAGCCCGGGCAGGTCGAGACCACCATGGAAGAAATCAACCGCTGTCTTCAGGCTTTCTCGCCCGGCATGCTGCAGAACAACCAGATTCTAGAGTTCTGACCGGGCCCTATCCTTCATGGAAACTTCCGACGATCTGTTTCGCCGCCTGGAACAACTCAACGACATTGGCGCCTCCTTGTCCAGCGAGCGCAACATCAAGCTGCTGCTCGAAAAAATAGTCCTTGCCGCCAAGCAGATCACCCGGGCTGATGGTGGCACGCTTTATCTGCTTTCGGACGACCGGCGCCACCTGCATTTCGAAATCGTCCGCACCGACTCCCTGCTTCTGGCCTTTGGTGGCTCCAGCGATCAGCCGACCTCGGGCAAGTTCCCGGATCTGCCGCTTTATCGCGATGACGGTTCGCCCAACGACTGCATGGTCGCCGCCTATGCCGCCATAACCGGCAAGACGGTCAATATCGCCGACGCCTATAGCGCCGAGGGATTTGATTTTTCCGGTACGCGCCAGTTCGACGCGCGCACCGGCTATCGCTCGCAATCCTTCCTGACCGTGCCGATGAAGGATCATGAGGGCGAAATCATCGGCGTCCTGCAACTGATCAATGCGCTCAGCCCGACCGACGGGGTGGTCAGCGAATTCTCCCCGGCCGACCAGCGCCTCGCCGAATCGCTCGCCTCGCAGGCCGCCATCGCGCTCAGCAACCGGCAACTGGTCCAGCAACTCGAAGCGCTCTTCGAATCCTTCGTCAAACTCATCAACCTGGCCATCGACGAAAAGTCGCCCTACACCGGCGGCCACTGCCAGCGCGTGCCGGAGCTGACCATGATGCTCGCCGAGGCCGCTGACGCCACCCGCGAAGGTCCGCTCGCTGATTTCAAGCTGACCGACAAGGACCGCTACGAACTGCGCATTGCGGCCCTGCTCCACGATTGCGGCAAGGTCACGACGCCAGTGCACATCGTGGACAAGGCCACCAAACTGCAAACCATTTACGACCGCATCCATCTCATCGACACCCGTTTTGAGGTCGTCAGGCGCGATGCCGAAATTCGCAAATGGAAAAACATCGCCGAAGGCATGGCACCGGCCGAGGCCGAGCGGCGCTATTTTGATTTTTGCCAAAAAATTCCGGTTGACCGTGGGATTCTGCATCGGGCCAATATCGGCTGCGAAAAGATGTCCGACGAAGACATCGGGCACGTCCGGCGAATCGCCGCCGAGTATCGCTGGCGCAACGCCGACGGCGAGGAAGAGCCATTCCTCAGCGACGACGAACTCGAAAACCTGACCATCCGCTCCGGCACCCTGACCCGCGCCGAGCGCGACATCATCAACCACCACATCGTCGCCACCATCAAGATGCTCGAACAGTTACCGTGGCCGCGACACCTCAAAAACGTCCCCGAATACGCCGGCGGCCACCACGAACGGATGGACGGCAAAGGCTACCCCAAAGGCCTCAAGCGCGAAGACATGAGCTGGCAGGCAAGGATCATGGGCATCGCCGACATCTTCGAAGCACTCACCGCCAAGGACCGGCCGTATAAGGAAGGCATGAAACTCTCGGAGGCGCTGGCCATCCTCGAGCGCTTCAGCCTGAATGGCCACATCGACCCCGCTCTACATGAAGTGTTCATCGGTAGCGAGGTGTACCGCCGGTACGCTACGGCTTTCCTGAAAACCCATCAGGTCGATTGTTGATTCTTTACCGGCTCGCCTGGTGGTTGTTGTATTTGCCATAGCTTTACATCACTTTTCGTCATGCCTGCCGCATTGCGTCCACCTTGGGTGACGCAAATTGTCATGTCTTTCGGCGTGTTTGGATGCGACGTTTTATTGCAGTTAGCAACAAAATTCGCCAAAGCCATGAATGACAAGGGATTTACGAAAACCAGAGCAGAATCAGTGCCGCTTTTTCAAAACCTGGCACGGAAACTGTTATAGGTAATCCAGCGGCTGTCCCGCCTTCTTCCATAAAGGAGATTCAAATGAAAAAGATTCAACAAGGCTTCACCCTGATCGAACTGATGATCGTTGTTGCAATTATCGGTATTCTCGCTGCCATCGCGTTGCCGGCCTACCAGGACTATATGAAGAAAGCTCGTTTCAGCGAAGTTCAAGGTTTGGCAGAGGCTCGTAAACAGGGCGTGGTCTTGTGTTACTCGGATAATGTTGCGAACCCCAATTCCTTTACGGGTTGTAGTAGTGGTGCCATGGGCGTTGAGGCAGACTTGTCTGCGGCGACCACAAATTCGGCATCAGTAACGACAGCTAATGGCATTATTACCGGTACCGCTACCGCCGTTGCTGATGGTATCACCACGATTTTGTCCCCGACAGTTCCTGGTGCTGCCAATACCCCGCCTGATTTCACCGTTGTATGGACCAATTCCGGTACTTGTGTCGGCAAGGGCTGGTGTAAGGCTCGCTAAGCGTCCGCGAGGAATAGCGAATAATAGGGTCAGAACCCTATTTAAAGAAGCCGGGGCAAATGCCCCGGTTTTTCTTTGGGCGAACCGAAAGTGCGGTTGCTACGGTCAACCGGAAAAATCGGCGAAATTTGAAATTCAGCGGGCGAGTGATTCGATTTTCACTATTGCTGGTTATATCCGACTCACGGCGCCCGTTGCGCCAGCCAGGTGTGTAGCACTTCAGGCAATTCACTGACCAGCAACGCGTGCCGGCCCGATATCCAGCCATGGATTGGGCCAACCGGGCGCCCCTTGAGGGCTTCGGCTATCAGCGCTTCGGCGGTGACGTGGTCGTTGATCAGGCCGAGTTCGTCCTGCAGTTGCGAAAGCTCAGCCAGATAGGGCTTGAGCTTGCGTGGCGGGAGGAGAGGGGCGAAGAACTCCAGCGTGTAGCGCAGCTTCTTGAAGGCGATGCGCATTTTGTGGCGTTCCTCCGGGCTGAGTTCGGCGTGCCGGCTGGCCATGCGGCGGGCTTTCCGGGCGTGGCCGCGGATTTGCTGTTGGGCGAAATCCTTGATTGGCATCGGTAGCGTGTCGCTCAGCGTGTAAACAGCGGCAGTAAATTCGAGCAGCAGGCGTGGATATTCCTTGACGGCGAGCAGGCCGACAACGGATTTTCGGGCGCCGCGGGCGCGGCGTTGCGCAGCTTTGCGCAGGCGCTTGATGTCGCGGTTGTCGGGAAAGGCTTCGGCGATAGGCGGCAGGGTTTCTTCAAGAAATACATCCCAGTTGCGCGTGTCGCCCAGGGCGCCGGCCAGCGTTTGCCAGGTCTGGCCGTAGGCGGTGACGAATTCAGGCGGCAGCACCGGGGCGAAGAGCTTGATCGCCGAGCGTAGGCGGCGCAAGGCGACGCGGGCCTGGTGGATGAATTCCGAATCGCCGCCAGTCAGCAGCCCTTTTTCGTTGCGCTGGAAATGTTCGAGGCAACCCAGAGCGATGCAGCGAAAGGCTTCGATGGGCGTCTGCTCCTCGTTGATGAGGGCCGGTTTGCTTTTGAACGGTAGAAGGGGTTCGTCGAGGAACAGGGCGTAACCACGTTCGGCCTTGCTGGCGATTGCCGGGAAGAGTTCGATATTTTCCTGTAGTTGCCGGGTCAGGTTGAAGATGTCGTCGACCTTGCCTGACAGCAGTTCGAGTTCGATTTCGCAGATCGGCGTCCGGCGGCCTCGGCTTTCAATCTGGCCGCGGTCGATGGCCAGTTCGATCAGCGATTCTCCGAATGGCACGTTCCAGACCTGACGGCGAAAGTCGGTGGTGAAAATGGGTTCGAACTGATCAATGCGTTGTTCGAGAAAATCGCGGAAATCGGCGGCGTCAACATGGCTGAAGTCGAAGATGCCCGGCGTGGCCGGCGCCTCCCATTCGCTGCGCATGGCCAGGCCGCCGCTGGCCGGTTCGGCCGATTTGACGGTGCATAGCCATTGCCAGCCCTTTTTGCGAAAGCGCATGGCAACGCGCCGGGCATGAAGCTCCAGTGTCGGAGTGTCAAAATAGGTGTTCAGCAAATGCAGTTTCTGCGACTGGATGTTGGCGAGCAATGAGTGATCGGCCAGTTTGCGCGCTGCTTTCGGGCTGAGTTGAAGCTTCAGTTCTATTTCGGTGCTCATCGTTCAATTCCTCGGGACGGCGGGGCCGGTCGCACCATCGAAGCCCAGTTCGGGCAGGATGGCCAGTTCCTCGGTGGTCTGGACGCCTTCGGCGATGACGGTCAAACCGATATTATGCGCGATGCTGCACAGGCCCTTGATGAAAGCCTGGTTACCCGTCTGGGTGTCGATGGCGCGGATGAAGCTGCCGTCGACCTTCAGATAATCGAGGCCGATGCCGTGCAGGCGGCCGATTTCGCTGAACTGGCGGCCGAAGTGTTCGATGCCGAGGCGGCAGCCGAGGGGGCGCAGTGCGTCACAGAAAGCGTGGAATTCATCGAAATGCTGGAAGGCGCCGATTTCCGATACTTCCAGCCAGAGACGCGGGGCCAGATCCTTGCGGGCAGCGATTTGGGCGAACAGTCGGGCGCGGAACGAGGCATCCAGAATGGACTCCCCGGAGAGGTTGACCGCAACGGCCGGTGCGCCAGCGGCTATGCGCTCCAGCGCCAGGCGGGCAGCAGCCAGATCGAGCTCGGTAGTCATCGATAGCCGCGAGGCCATCGGCATGAAGCTGCCGGCGGTCAGCCATTCGCCGTCCTCAGTGGTTTGCAGGCGAAGCGGGCATTCGAAGTGGAGCAATTGCCCGGCGTTGCCGGCCACCGGGAAGTCGATCAGACGAAGACGCTGGGTCTGGATGGCGCCTTCGAGCAGTTTTTTCCAGTCGGCGTTGGACGTCGCGTGCTGATCAGAATCGCGCTCTGCACGGCACCAGGCCAGGCCGCTTTGGCCCTCGGCCGACGCCAGCGCGGTGTCTACGCGTGACAGCAGGCTACCTATCGTCTGTCCATGCAGATAGACGCCGCTGGCGATGTGGCCGATGCGTTCGCCGTCGATTAGTCCGGCAGCAGTCAGGTCGTTTAGTGCGTGAAGCAGTATCTCGGCATACGGCGCGGGATCCTGGACGCCCGGCAGGAGCAGCGCAAAATCGGCACCATTGAGGCGGGCGGCGGCGGCATTGGGCTTTTCCGCAGCCAGTCCGTTCAGGGTGCTGCCGAGTCGACTCAGCAGTTCATCGGCCATTTCCCGACCGGACCGCTTGTTGATGCCGGCCAGATCGGCCAGACGCAGCAAGACCAGCGAGCCGGATGCGGCAGCGTCGTCGTCACTCAGTGCGGCAGCCAGCTGATTCATGAAAAAGGCACGGTTGGCCAGGCCGGTCAGGCTGTCCTGATTCGCTTCGCGGCGTACCTGTTCAAGGCGGGCCGCCTCCTCGGCAAACATCGCCTTGAGGCGGTCGACCATCGCATTCATCGCGCTGGCCAGGCTCTTCAATTCTGGCGTCGAAGGTTCCTGAATGGTTGTGAAACGCCGCTCGCAGATGGCTTGCGCCTGCCCGACCACGGCGTCGAGTGGCCGCCGTATGCTGCGCAGGAACTGCATCCCGAGCAGGCCCATCAAACCACCGCCGATGGCGAACCAGCCGAGCAGCTTCAAGGTGCCGCTCCATAACTCTTCGTAGGCAAAATGGCTGTGGCTGACCAGTTCTATCGTGCCAAACTGGTTCCAGCCCGACGAAACCTGGGCTTGACCGGGCTGCGAGTCAATCGGGAAAACGCGGATGAACCAGTCGGGGACGCTGCCGGCATCCTGCGGGCCGGTTTTTTCGATGATCAATTTGCCGTTCGGATCAATTAGGCGAACGGCCGCGTACTGGCCGCTATCGAAGACAGCCGCGACCTGGAGTTCGATCGTGACCGGATCCTTATCGAGTTGCGACATGGCAAGCGCCAGTGTGGCGGCGTTGTCATTGTTCTTGATGGCCAACTGGCGCTCCAGATAATGGCGAGCCGTCAGCGTGCTGACGATGAAGCTGCCGGCAAACGCGATAACGGCGCTGGCGATCACCGCGAGCCAGAGTTGTCGGAATAAGGACATGTCGATTACCTCACTGGAAGCCTTCAGCGCGCGCCCGGGCCAGCAAATCCTGCCAGCGTGAAAGATTGCTCTTGCTGGCATTGTTGCCGGTGCCCTGCCACAGCCCCGCGCTGTTGAAACTGAAAATGGGTGAAAGATCGCTGCGTCGCGAGGCGGGCAGGATCTGGGGATTCAGGTTGTCGAGGACGAGCGGATCCGCCGTCGGTGTGGCGTAATAGGCCAGCACCATGTGCGCCTGGAGGAAGGTTCCCGCCGGCCCCGTCTGTGCTGCCTTGACGTAGACCAGACGAAGTTTGTTGATCGGTATGCCGAGATCGATCAACGAGTAATACTTGGCGATGGAGAAATCCTCACAATCACCGCGCCCCTGGCCAATTGTTTCGGTCGGCGTTGCCCAGTAGTCGTTCTGGCCCCACACCGACATGTCGTCGTCGAAAGTAATTCGCCGATTGATGAAGTCATTGACGCGCCGCAGCTTGTCCGTTTCCGGCGCCTTGCGCTCTTCGCCGAGCATGCGCTGCCAATCGATCAACAACGGTACCCGGTCGGCACCAAAACGGCTGAGCAACACCTGTTGCAGCCGGTCAAAGTCCACGCCCAATGCCAAGGGCAGCCCGCTCAAAGAGAGCATCCCTATGGCGACGACTGTGGCCAGCCAGCGGAGCAGCGCAGTTTTGTTACGCAATGGACGCGTCAAGTCGTTGAATTATCAGGGTGGAAACGTCGGTTATTTCACATTCGCCCAATGGCAAATCTCTATAATCCGGCCAAAACCTTGCTGATTATCCTCCATGAAAATGAAAAAACTCCTTTCCTTGCTGGTAACTGTCGCATTTCCTGTCCTAGCCAGTGCGGCAGACTCTATGCCGAGCGCCATTTCAACCCCCGCCACCCTAAAACAAGTCGCCCAACGCGCCGTCCTCAACAGCCCTGAAGTCACGTCGAAGTGGCACGCCTACCGCGCCGCCGACGAAGAAATCGGGGTCGCCCGCGGTGGCTACTTCCCTCGTGTCGACCTCACCGCCGGCTCCGGCCGCGAAAGCCTGCGCCAGCCCACCGCCGCCGACCGTGACTACACCCGCAGCGGCGTCATGCTCAGCCTCAACCAGATGCTCTTCGACGGCTTCGCCACGCGTAACGAAGTCCGCCGCCTCGACAAAGCCCGCATCGTCCGCTACTACGAACTCCTCGACGCCTCCGAAACCACCGCCCTCGAAGCCGGCCGCGCCTACCTCGACGTCCTGCGCTACCGCCACCTCGTCGACCTCGCCAAAGACAACTACGTCCAGCACAAAGCCACCTACGACCAGATCG
>JBAQOL010000032.1:0-36041 GCA_049304775.1 Ferribacterium limneticum | reverse complement strand
AAGAAGGCGACCCTGGGTCGGTGCCGGCTGCGCCGGTTCCCTGCGCTACTCGAAAGGCCGGGCGGCTGCGGAACTCGGGGCTGCGCCCCTCAAACAGTCCTCGCCGAAGGCCCCCGGCCTTCCTGCGTTGCTCGGCACCTCTCAAGGGGCCCGGTGAAACGATCCGTGCTTTAGCTTGGGTGCCTGAATAACAGATTTCATTTTTAGCCGTTTTTTCCGGTTGACCGTGGAAGTCAATTTTTTCGGCACACCGGTTCAGCATGGACTCCTTTGGGGTCCCCGTGGAAGGCGCTGAGCAACGCAGGAATGCCGGGGGCAGTCGGCTGGCGTTGTCTGAGCCGCAGGCGAGTTTAGCCAGCCGCCCGGCGTTCCGAGTAGCGCAAGGGACCGGCAAAGCCGGCGCCGCCCTCGGGGTCGCCTTCTTTTTGGCTACTTTTTCTTGGCGAAGCAAGAAAAAGTACGCCCGCCCTCAAGGCGGAAAACACGGCCTGAGAAATCCAGTCGCCGTCCCTCTCGCGACTGGATTTCTTGATCTGTGCCGGTGGCAACGCCAGTCACCGCGGCGATAATCGCCCCGAGCCGATTCCTGAAACAATCGGAAACGACTTATTTCCCCCGGCGAGGCTAAACTTCTGCCCATGCGATTTTTACCCTGTTTTTTCCTGTTGACCGTAGCACTGCCCTCCTGGGCCGGCGGGCTGGACGATCCGTTCGGCACCGA
Source organism: Ferribacterium limneticum (assembly GCA_049304775.1). GTDB lineage: Bacteria > Pseudomonadota > Gammaproteobacteria > Burkholderiales > Rhodocyclaceae > Azonexus > Azonexus limneticus_C. The sequence goes on along the minus strand of JBAQOL010000032.1, from coordinate 35,320 downwards.
GGCCATGGCGCCGCTCAAGGTATCGCCCAGCCTGGCTGCCCGGGTTGGCGAGGCGCCCTGTGCCACGGCCTTGCCGGCAACGGCGCTGACGGCCCTCGATGCCGTCGATCTGGCCTTGTGCAACCACCCGCAGACGCGCGAGGTGTGGGCGTCGGCCCGGGTACAGGCAGCGCTGGTCGGTGTCGCCCGGGCTGGCTGGTTGCCGAATCTCGATGCCAGCGCCAGCGCGACGCGTTTTCAGTATGACGATGGTTCGTACAACCGGCGGGCTGCCGCGCTGACGCTGTCCTGGTTGCTGATCGATTTCGGCCAGCGTTCAGCCAATGTCGAAAATGCCCGGCAATTGCTCAATGCCGCCGCAGCGACGCAGGATGCGACGGTGCAGTCGCTGTTCCTCGCCGCGCTGCAGACCTACTACACGGCGCAGGCGACGCAGGCGGCGGTGATTTCAGCGAGCGAGGCCGAGCGTTCGGCGCGCGAGGCTTATCAGGCGGCTGACGCCCGCTACAACGTCGGTGTTGCGACGCCGGCTGATCGCCTGCAGGCGCAGACGGCGCTGTCGCAGGCGACGCTCAATCGCATCCGGGCCGAGGGCGAGGCACGCAACGGGCTCGGTGCGCTGGCCAATGCGCTGGGTTTCGAGGCGCAGCAGAAAATCGTTTTGGCCGAATTGCCGGCTTTGCCAGCCGAACTGGCTTTCCAGAAGGAAGTCGATGCCATGATCGCCGAGGCGCAGGGCCGGCGGCCTGATCTCAAGGCGGCGGAAGCCCAGCTGAAAGCCGCCGAGGCCAGCGTCGACATCGCCCGCGCCCAGGGCCGGCCGACCGTCTCGCTGGCGGCCGGGCCGAGCTGGCAGAATTCGGCCGGCGTCGTCACGCAGGGCGGCAGCATCGGCCTGACGCTCAATGTGCCGATCTTCACGGGTTTCGACACGACTTACCGCGTGCGTTCGGCCGCAGCGCAGGCCGATGTGCGCGCCGCCCAGCGCGACCGCATCAAGAACCAGATCGCGCTCGATGTCTGGCGAGCCTATCAAAGCCTGACGACGGCGACGCAAAGCCTCAAGACCTCGGCTGATCTGGTCGCCAGCGCCGAGCAGTCGGAACGCGTCGCGCTCGGCCGCTACAAGGCCGGTGTCGGCACCGTGCTCGATCTGCTGTCGGCGCAGAGCGCCCTGGCCAGTGCCCGGCTGCAGCGCATTCAGGCGCAGCTCGACTGGAATGTTTATCGCGCCACGCTGGCTCAGTCCATGGGCGCGCTCGATTACACGCTGCTGCAACCGGCGGCGGAGGGAAGACCATGAAACAAATCGGCAAGATTCTGCTTGGCGTCACGGTGATTGCCGGCCTGATCGGCGGCGGCGTCTGGTACAGCAAGCAGCGCGCGGCGCAGAACCCGGAAACCCGCTACAAGCTGGCGACGGTCGAAAAGGGCGACGTGACGCAGACCGTATCGGCCAACGGCACGCTCAATCCGGTGGTCTTGATCAGCGTCGGTACGCAGGTATCGGGCACCGTGCGCAAGCTCTACGTCGATTTCAACGACAAGGTGAAGAAGGGCCAGCCGCTGCTTGAACTGGACGACGCGCTGGTTTCGGCCACCGAGCGGCAGAGCGCGGCAAATGTGATCAACGCCCAGGCGACACTGGAACTGGCGCAGGCCAACGAGGCGCGCATGAAGTCGCTGATCGCCCAGGAATACGTCTCCAAGCAGGAATACGACCAGTCCACCCAGGCCCTCAAGTCGGCCAAGGCCCAGCTGGCGCTGGCCAGGGCGCAGAACGAGCGCGACCGGGCCAACCTCAATTTCACGGTGATCCGCTCGCCGGTCGATGGCGTGGTCATCGACCGCGTCGTCGATCTCGGCCAGACGGTGGCGGCCAGCTTCCAGACGCCGACGCTGATCAAGATCGCCCAGGATCTGTCCGAAATGCGTATCGACACGAGCTTTGCCGAGGCCGATATCGGCAACATCCGTGAGGGGCAGAAGGCACGTTTCACGGTCGATGCCTTCCCGAGCCGCAGTTTCATGGGCGAAGTGCAGCAGATCCGCCTGAACCCGACCAATCAGCAGAACGTTGTGACCTACAACGTGCGCATCAACGTCGCCAATCCGGAGCAGGTGCTGCTGCCGGGCATGACGGCCTACGTCAATATCGGGGTGCAGAAGCGCGAGGGCGTGCTGCTCGTGCCGAATGCGGCGCTGCGCTTCAAGCCGGCCGATGCGGCTGACAAGAAAGCGGAAAACGGGCAGAAACCGCCGGCTGCCGGCCCGTCGAGCGTTGGTCCGGGCATGGGTGCCAGCGCCGATGGCGGCGGACCGAAAGGCCCCGGCAAGGGCAAGAAGCGCGACGGCCAGAGCGGCACGGTCTACATTCTGGCCGGCGATGAAATCAAACCGGTCAGCGTCCAGCTCGGCATCACCGACAACCGCAACACCGAAATCGTCGGCGGCGACCTCAAGGAGGGCGACCGCATCGTGACCGGCGAGAACGGCGGTGGTCAGACCGGCAAGCCGTCCAGCGTTGGCATGCGGATGTTCTGATGACCGAATCAGTCATCCGGGTCGTCGGCCTGGGCAAGTCCTATGAAACGGCGGCCGGGCTGTTCCCGGCGCTGAAGGGCGTCGATCTCGACATCCAGCCCGGCGAGTACATCGCCATCATGGGGCCGTCCGGCTCGGGCAAATCGACCTTCATGAACCTGCTCGGCTGCCTTGATACGCCGACCATGGGTGACTACTTTCTGGCTGGCAAGAATGTCGCGCACATGGACAAGGATGCCCTGGCCATCCTGCGCAACCGGACGCTGGGCTTTGTTTTTCAGGGCTTCAATCTGCTGCCGCGCATGAGCCTGCAGGACAACGTCGCGCTGCCGCTGGTTTACGCCGGCGCCGACAAGGAAACGCGGCGGGCCAAGGCGCGCGAACTGCTTGGCAAGGTCGGCCTCGGCCAGTACGCCGAATCGCTGCCCAACCGGATTTCTGGCGGTCAGCAGCAACGGGTGGCGATTGCCCGGGCGCTGGTCAATGCGCCGCGCCTGATCCTCGCCGACGAGCCGACCGGCAATCTCGACAGCCATACCAGCGAAGAAATCATGCGCCTGTTCGGCGAACTCAACGCCGAAGGGATCACCATCGTGCTCGTTACGCATGAGCCCGATATCGCGGCGCACGCCAAGCGGCAGGTCAAGTTTCTTGATGGCGAGATTGTCAGCGATCATCTGACGGAGCACGCACCGGCATGAGCGCGAGCATTTCAATTTTGGCCGTTTTTTCCAGTCGACCGTGGGAGTTGCCTAAAAGCCGCAATCGTGAGGTTTCGCCATGCTGAAAGCCATGCTCGGCGAAGCCTGGCTGGCCATGGGCGCCAACCGCCTGCGTACGGCGCTGACCATGCTCGGCATGGTCATCGGTGTCGGCGCCGTGGTCATCATGATGGCCATCGGGCAGGGCGCGCAGTATGCCGTGCAGCAGACGATCAGCACCATGGGCTCCAATCTGTTCATCGTCCTTTCCGGCTCCTTCACCACGGCCGGCGTGCGCAGCGGCTCGGCCGGCGGGCCGACGCTCAATGTGGCTGATGGCGAAGCGATCGCCGAACTCGACGGGGTCGCCAACGTGGCACCGACGCACCAGGGCTCGCGCCAGCTGGTTTATGGCTCGCAAAACTGGAGTTCGCAGGTGGTCGGCTCGACCCCGGCCTATCTCGAGGCGCGGGCGTGGAACATCGTCAACGGCGCCGGCTTCGGCGATTCCGACGTGCGTTCGTCGACGCGGGTGGCGGTCATCGGCAAGACCGTGGCCGAGAATCTGTTCGGCGCCGAAGATCCGGTCGGCAAGACCATGCGCATCCAGCAGAACCCTTTCCTCGTCATCGGCGTACTCGGCAGCAAGGGCCAGAACCTCGACGGCCGCGACCAGGACGACACCGTGATCATTCCGCTGAGCACCGCCCAGCGCAAGGTTTTCGGCACGCCCTTTCTGGGTTCGGTGCGGATGATCATGATTCAGGCCGATTCGGCGGAAACGATGCCGAAAGTCATGGACAGCGTGACTGCCCTGTTGCGCCAGCGCCACCGCCTGCGCGACGGCACGCCGGACGATTTCTTCATGCGCAACCTCTCGGCAGCGGCCGAATCCGAGGCCGAAACGACACGCACCATGTCCATCCTGCTCGGCGCCATCGCCTCGATTTCGCTGCTCGTCGGCGGTATCGGCATCATGAACATCATGCTCGTTTCGGTCACCGAGCGGACGCGCGAAATCGGCATCCGCATGGCCATCGGCGCCCGGCAGAAGGACATCCTGAGCCAGTTCCTGCTCGAAGCGGTGATGATTTCCTTCGCCGGCTGCCTGCTCGGCCTGCTCATCGGCCTTGGCGTCGCGCTCGGCATCAACGTCTTCACCGGCATGGTCATCGTCATCTCGGGCAGCGCGGCGCTCATCGCCTTTGCCGTCGCGGCCGGTGTCGGCATCTTCTTCGGCTGGTATCCGGCCCAGAAGGCAGCACAGCTCGATCCGATCGAGGCCTTGCGCTACCAATGAAAGCCGGGTGCCGCCAGTTTCTGCTCGCGGCCGGATTGCTGCCGCTGGTCCGGCCGCTGCGCGCGGCTGGCCAGCGCGTCGTCATCGTCGGCGGCGGCTGGGGCGGGCTGTCGGCGGCCAGCCATCTGCGCCGGCTGGCGCCCGACATCGACGTCACGCTCGTCGACCGCCAACCGGCCTTCACCTCGTTCGCCCTGAGCAACCGCTGGTTGGTCGATCACGGCAACAGCAACATCGAACGGCAGGACTACGCTGCCCTTGCTGCCACCAGGGGCTACCGTTTCGTGCAGGCCAGCGTCGACAGCATCGATCGCGCCCAGCGCACGGTGCACACGGCTTCCGGCCGCCTGCCTTACGACTGGCTGGTGCTGGCTCCCGGCATCCGCGAAAACTACGCCGCCTGGCAGGTCAACGACCCGCAGGCCGTGGCCGAATTGCGCCAGCGCCATTCCGGCGCCATGCTCAACGCCGCCGATCTGCCGGCGCTCAAGAAACGCCTCGCCGCTCTCAAGGGTGGCGACCTGCTCATGACCATTCCGCCAGCGCCCTACCGTTGCCCGCCGGCACCCTACGAGCGGGCGATGCTGATCGCCTGGTGGCTCAAGACACAGAAAATTCCGGGCAAGCTCGTCATCATCGATCCCAACCCGATGATGCCGGCATTCAAGTCCATTTTGCTCGACCGTTTCAAGGCGCAGATCATCTACCTCGACCACGCCAAGGTCCGCCAGGTCGACTTGGCGCGCAAGACGGTGATGACGGATATCGACGACATCCGCTTCGATGAGGCGATGCTATCGCCGCCGCAGGAAGCGGCTGACCTGCTCTGGCAGTCCGGGCTCATTCGTCGCGACGAGGGCGGCCGGGCTACCGGCTGGGCCGATCAGGGCGGCCTGGATTTCCGTAGCGTCGCCGACGAACGGGTTTTCATCATCGGCGATGCGGCCGGCCTGGCCTCGCCGCTATTCGGCCATTATCCGAAGACGGGCCATGTCGCCAACCGCATGGGCGCCATCGTCGCCCGGCAGATCGCTGCAGGCCTTACCGGGAAGACCTTCCCGGCGCTGATGCCGGAGAGTGTTTGCCACGTTGTGAGTAACGTCGAACCGCTCGAATACACTCGGATCGACACCAGCTACCGGCAGCGTGGCGATGGTTTTCTGCTGCAGCAGGTCAGGCAGACGCGGGAACCGAACCCGGCCGGCGAGGATGTCGCCTGGGCCGAGACGATGTACCGCGATTTCCTGCGGCCCTGAACTGTTTAGTGCAGAAGCCTGGCTTCGAAAATCGATTCGGTCTGGTCGGGGAAATGGTACAGGGCAAAGACGCGCTGCAGTTCAGCCGATAACTTGGCCGATTGCATGCCGGGATTGGCCATGAAGTTGATGCCGATCCTGTCCCCCTGCTTGACTAGCGTCGTGAAGGCGTAGTGCCATTCGCGTGCTTCCTCGAGGCGCTCGATGACTTCGCGCTCATTGCTGATGGCGACGCCGGCACCCTTGAGGGACTGGATGAACAGGGTGGATTCGGTATTCGGGTTGGGGATCATGATCTCTCCGCAGGGTTTGAGGTGCTATGTCTGCTTAACGAGCCAGCCTCTGTTTGCGATGACGATCATCGTGTAGCAGCGTGTAACGCTGCTGTTGCCCTTGATGACGGTGCGTACTCCCTGGCGGGTCAGTCCTCGTCTTCGTAGCCGTGTTCCGCCTCCAGCTCCTCGGTGAATTGTCGGGTCAGCTCGGCCCGGCCGGCCTTTGTCTCGATGCGCTGCAGCAGTCGTTCGAAAGCTTCGTCATCGATGTCGCCCGAGGCGCGATTGACCGACAGGACGTAGGTCAGGAACTCGATGTTCTCGAGATCCTCGTCGTTGCCCGGGGCGTTACCGAGCGCCGAGGCAAGGGCGTTGGCCAGTGAGTTGGCCTGGCCCTTCGGCGGTTTTGGCGCAATGTCGCGATGAGCGGCGTGCACGATCCGGATCATGTCGGGATGGTTTTCCGGGAGCGTCTTTTCCATGGTGCAAGGTCTTCAGGTGAGGGGCGAGCGTTTCAAGCCAAGGGGCGGCAGCTCAGCCATTTGAGCAAGGTGTCGAACAACAGATCGGGCATGACCGGCTTGCCGATGTGATCGTTCATTCCCGCCGCGAGGCAGATCTGGCGGTCTTCCTCGAAGGCATTGGCGGTGACCGCCAGAATGGGTGTTTGCGCATAGCCGGGCAGGCCTCGGATAGCCCGCGTTGCATCGACGCCGTTCATCCTGGGCATCTGCATGTCCATCAGGATGAGCGCGTATTGATTCTGGCCAGCCAGGGCGAGGGCCACTTCACCATCCTCGGCCAGATCGACCGAGAGCCCCGCTTCTTCGAGCAGGCTCATCGATACTTCCTGGTTGATCGGTTCGTCCTCGACGAGCAAGACCCGGGTGCCGGAGTAGCGTTCCCTGAGCATGGTTTCGGACGACATCCGGAGTTGCGTCGCGACGGGCCGGGGATCGTGCTGCGCCTTTTGCAGGTTCAAGGTAAACCAGAAGGTGCTGCCGACATTCGGTACGCTGTCGACACCGATGTCGCCGCCCATCATTTTCACGAGCCGCTTGCTGATCGCCAGGCCAAGGCCGGTTCCGCCGTATTTTCGCGACATCGAACCGTCGGCCTGCTCGAAGGCATTGAACAGGTGTTGCTGATCCTCGGCGGCGATGCCGATGCCGCTATCGCTGACCTCGAAGCGCAATACGGCATGGTTGGCGCCACTTTCCGCCAGCTGGATGCGGACGGTGATCGTGCCCTGGTCGGTAAATTTGATCGCATTGGCTGACAGATTGAGCAGGATCTGGCCCAGCCGGAACGGATCGCCTTTCAACGCCAGGCCGCCGATCTCGGCGCTCGACTCGATGTCCAGTCGCAAACCTTTATCGAGCGCCCGCTGGGCAATCAGGTTGCGCAGATTGGCCAGGATTTCATCGATCCGGAAGTCGATCTGCTCGAGCTGCATGTGCTCGGCCTCGATTTTCGAGATGTCGAGAATGTCGTTGATGACGCCAAGCAGGTGATGGGCCGCAAAGTCGATCTTGCCGAGCTGATTTTGCAGTCCTGGGTCTTCAGCCTTGCGCAGCGCCAGTCCGGTCATGCCCAGAATGGCGTTCATCGGTGTCCGCAGCTCGTGGCTCATGTTCGACAGGAAGGTGCTCTTGGCCAGGCTCGCTGCCTCGGCCGCCTCCTTGGTCTGTTGCAGTTCTGCCGTACGCTCGGCCACCAGCTGTTCCAGATTGTCGCGGTGCGCCTGCAACTCGGCGTGAGCCTGCTTCAGTTCGGTGACATCGGTGACTGCGCCGATCAGCCCGGCAACTTCGCCATCGATGCGGCGGAAAGTGGCTTTGTGGAAGATGACATTGTGCGACTCGCACCCCTTGACGGTCAGCCAGTCGTAGGTCTGGGTGCCGGGCTGGCTGAACAGCTCGTCGTCCTTGTCCTTGTAGCGCTGGGCAATCTCGGGCGGCGCCATGTCAAAAACGGACTTGCCGACAATGTCGTCGCGACGTTTACCGAGGGATTCCTCGAAGGCCCGGTTGCAGCCCAGGTAGATACCCGCCGTGTCCTTGTAGAAGAGCGGCACGGGAACGCTCTCGATCAGTGTGTGGAGAAACAGGGTCTGGTTCTGTATTTTTTGCCAGTAGCGATGCAATAGCCAGGCGCCAAGCACGGTGGTCGTGAAAAATCCGAGAATGAGCAAAATGGCATTGCGCAGCTCGCTGCGCCAGTCGTCCAGATAATCCTGGGGCGCCATGCCCACCGTCACGAGAAATGGCGTCTGCGCAACTCGGCGAAAGGCATAGGTTCGTTCGATACCATCCGCCAACTGGGCGCCGTGGAACATGCCGGTTGCCTTTCCGGAATCAAGCAGGGTCTTGAGTTCCGGTTCAAGCTGTTGGCTGCCAGGTTGCCCGGCTGGCCCTTCGACCAAGGGAAAGCGGGCCAGTAAGGCGGTATTCTGGTGGCGGATGACGGCCGATCCATGCTGACCCAGACTGAGTGTGGACAGTAAACCGGTGAAATGTTCGAGATTGACCGCAGCGGTGACGACGCCGGCGAACGACCCATCGGCGTTGCGATACGAGCGGGTCAGCGCGACAACCCAGATTTTTGAAACGCGCCCCAGAATCGGCTCGGAAACGATCAGGTCTTGCCCCGGCCTGAGCTGATGCTCGGCGAAAAAAGGGCGGTCGGCATAGCTGACCATTGTGTCGGGCGTAACCCCCTTGCCCCGGATGACTTTGCCCTGGCTATCCGCGACCCGGAAGGCATCGACGGCCGGATGGCGCAACAGATGCATGTTGAGCATCGGCTCGATTTGATCGGCATCGAGGCGTCCGTCGTTCAGCCGCCCTTCGAGCGCATCGACAATGGCCAGAAGCCCGAGATCGACACGGCGGACCGCGTCGGCCACATTCAGTTCGAGCAATGCCGCCAGGTTGCCGGTCGTGCCGACCACCTGCTCGACCGTACGTTTCTGGTGATTGAGCAGATTGACGACGCTGACCGAAATCATCACGGCGTTGAGGATGAGCACGCCAAATATCAGCCAGCCAAGAAATCGGGAAGCCGATTTCGGTGAATTGATGGAGGTTGCGTTTAAGGAGGCGGGCTGGGACAAATCGAGGCAACCGGGAGTTGGGCGTTGATGAAACGCTGATTATTGCACTCCCGGAGCGTTTGGTGGCGACTGCCGAAGCTGGATGGCGCCGTTCAGTGGCGAGCGAAGCGCGAAGACTTGCCCTTGCGGTCAACGAGAAAAGTCTCGAAAAACTCGCGGCGGACGGGTTGTTCGACGCCCTCCTTGTCGAGCATCGTGCATGCCGTTTCACAGGTCGGATTCGAGAACTCACGGCCCGGCGCGCCCTGCGGCAGGCCGGGGACGGCGAGGCCAAGGGCGCGCGGCTTCTCGATCAGCAACAGCTTGATGTCCTCGGCCGGCACGTGGCCTTCGACGAAATAGCCGGCAACCAAGGCGCTGGGTACCGATTCCATGTCCTTCGGCACCTTGAGGCGGCGTTTCACTGCATCCATGTCGGCGGTTGGCGTTACTTTGACCGGGAAGCCGTTCTGGCGCAGGTGTTCGGCCCATTCGATGCAGGTCAGGCAGACGGTTGGCGTGAACACTTCGACCGAAGGCAGCGGGGCCGTCGGCTCGGCGCCGGCGTTACCCGCCAGCAAGGCGAGCAGTAGCGGAATGGCTTTCAGCATGGCTTGCCAGCCTGGCAGCCCTTGAGCACCCACAGCGACAGGACGCCGGCCGCCTCGTCGGCCTTGACCTTGCGCGCCATCGAACCGGGGTCGCGGCCGTTGTCGGTCTTGGCGAACGGGTCGGCGCCGGCTTCGAGCAGTATCTGGACATTTTTGGCCCGGCTCGAATAGGCGGCCATGTGCAGCGGCGTGGCGCCGTCGTTGTCGCGGGCCGTCACATTGGCGCCGGCGGCGATCAGCGCTTTCATGGCTGTCGTGTCGGGGTTGGTGGCGGCCAGGTGCAGGGGCGTCGAGCCTTGAGCGGTGCGTACTTCGCGCTGTTTCGGGTCGGCCTTGAGCAGGCGGCGAACGTCGTCGCCATTGCCAGCCCGGGCGGCGTCATGGATCGGCTGGTCGTAGCTCTGAACCTCGGCAAATGCCGGAAAGACCAGACTGGCAGCGAAAAACAGGGAGAGCAGGCGCTTCATGCGGGCATCCGGAAATAGTTGATCGGGCGATTGTTGCCGCTTGCCTCTCGGACAACCTTGATCTGCGCTAGTTTCAGTTTTTGCTGATATGGCCGCGACGGGCCAATGAAAAACGCCCTGCCGGGCCGGACAGGGCGTTGCTGGCGCGAAGATGGCGTTCAGATGACCAGTTGCGTACCCAGTTCGACCACACGGTTGGTCGGGATGTGGAAGAAGTCGCTGGCGCTCGTCGCGTTCTTCGACATGATGGCGAAGAGCCGGGCGCGGATTGGCAGCATGCCGCGCGACATCGACGGGACGATGGTTTCGCGCGACAGGTAGAAAGTGGTTTCCATCATGTCGAAAGTTTCGCCGAAACGGCTGCATTGCTCCAGCGCACCGGGCACGTCCGGGCTTTCCATGAAGCCATAGCGGATGATCAGGCGCTTGAAGCCCTTTTTCATGTCGTGCAGGTAAATGCGGTCCATGTCGTTGACGTGCGGCGTCGGCATGGTTTGCACGGTAACCAGCACAACGCGTTCGTGCAGCACCTGGTTGTGCTTGAGGTTGTGGAGCAGGGCCGGCGGTACGCCGTCCTTGGCGCTGGTCATGAAAATCGCTGTGCCGTAGACGCGGTGCACGCCGTCGATGGCATCGAGGAAATCGTCCATCGGGATGCCCTGCTTGGCCATTTCCTCGGAAACCATGCTGCGCCCGCGCCGCCAGGTGGTCAGCACGGAGAAGGAAATAAGGCCGACGACGAGGGGGAACCAGCCACCCTGGGGAATCTTGATGGCGTTGGCGGCGAAGAAGGCGATGTCGACGACGAGCAGCGAACCGGCGACAAGGACGACGAGCAGCTTGTTCCACTTCCAGAGCAGGGCCATGACGAAGGCGATGAGGATGGTGTCGATGAGCATGGTGCCTGTGACGGCGATGCCGTAGGCGGCTGCCAGGTTGGACGAGTTCTGGAAACCGATGACCAGGGCGACGACGGCCAGGTAGAGCGACCAGTTGGTGAAGGGCACGTAGATCTGGCCTTCTTCCATGCCCGAGGTGTGGATGATCTGCATGCGCGGCAGCAGGCCCATCTGGATCGACTGGCGGGCGACCGAGAAGGCACCGGAAATGACGGCCTGCGAGGCGATGACGGTGGCGGCGGTGGCCAGTCCGACCATCGGGATCAGGGCCCAGTCGGGGGCGAGGTGGTAGAAGGGGCTGGCGATGGCTTCCGGATCGACCAATAGCAGGGCGCCCTGGCCGAAATAGTTGAGGACCAGCGCCGGCATGACGAAGCCGAACCAGGCCAGGCGAATCGGGAAGCGGCCGAAGTGGCCCATGTCGGTGTACAGCGCTTCGCCGCCGGTCACGGCGAGCACGACCGAGCCGAGGGCAAGGAAGGCGAGGCTGGGGTGTTCGGCGATGAAAACGATGGCGAACAGCGGGTTGAGGGCGAGCAGCACGGCCGGATTGCTGGCTATCTGCAGGATGCCGAGGAGGGCCAGAATGGCGAACCAGGCCACCATGACCGGGCCGAAGAATTTGCCGACGGCACCGGTGCCGTGCTTCTGGATGAAGAACAGGCCGGTCAGGATGCCCAGCGTGAGCGGGATGACGTAGGGCTTCAAATCGGGCGTGATGATCTCCAGGCCTTCGACGGCGGAGAGCACCGAAATGGCCGGCGTGATCATGCTGTCGCCGTAGAACAGGGCGGCGGCGAAGATGCCGAGCAGCGTGACGATCCACGACAGGCGCGGGTTCTTGGCCTTTTCGGTGACCAGCGCCAGCAGCGCCAGCGAGCCGCCCTCGCCGCGGTTGTCGGCCCGCATGATGATGAGTACGTACTTGATCGTGACCAGCACGATGATCGCCCAGAAAACCAGCGACAGCACGCCGAGAATGTTTTCCGGAGTAACCGGGATCGGGTGGTGGCCGTTGAAGATTTCCTTCAGCGCGTAAAGCGGGCTGGTCCCGATGTCGCCGAAGACGACCCCGATGGCAGCGACCGTAATGGCCGGCAAGGCTTGCTTGTTATGTGACGACATCTATTCCCCTGTTGCGCCAGTGGCGCTGAATTTTGCAGTGCTGCTTGCCTAGCTGCGCCTTTCTCTGGGGGGCGCGGTCTGGCAAGCCCGCCAATCTAGCACTTTGCCCCGAGCTTTGGTATAGATGGCGGCATCGGCAGCGTGCTGGCAAGGAGCGAAAAATGGCAAGAATCGGGCGTCATCTGGTGATTGAAGGCAGGGTTCAGGGCGTCGGTTATCGCTGGTCCATGGTCGAGCAGGCAAGGGCACTCGGCGTCGTCGGCTGGGTGCGCAACCTGGCCGACGGCCGGGTCGAGGCAATGGCCGTCGGTGAAGAAATGGCCGTGCTCGAATTGATAAACTGGGCACGCCGTGGGCCGAGCCATGCCATCGTTCAGCGGGTCAATATCGCGCTGGGCGACGGCGATTTTCGGAGCTTTGAGCAGGTGGCGAACGGCTGATGGCGAATGCCACGGTCAACCGGAAAAAACGGTCAAAATTGAAATCGGGAATGTGTGTGTTTGCACGACCAAGGCTGGCGAAGGAAGAGATTGCTGGCCCTTATTCCATGGAGCCAAAGTGCCCTAAACTGTCGTAGTCAGTATTGGGAAGCGCAGCTTGCCGGAGGTCCGGTGGATTGTGATGTTAGACCGCGCTTTTAAAACTCCTGCAGGTCCATGAGCGACCTTTCGCCCTCAATGACTGGAGCATTAGGCGTGAAGAATTTCCAAATGACCATCTGGTCCGGGCGAAGACGATGGAATACCTCGTTGTTGATTTCGTACTCGATGAAGTGAAAGTCCCGCGGCACAACCTCGATGCACTCGCCGGGAAACACGCGGTCGTTGGACGAGGACTCCAACTTGATATATGGCGCACCACCCAGACGAGTTTCATAACGATCATAGTCGTCTGGAAATAGAGGGACGAAAGCGGGGAAGTAAATTTGAAGTTTCCAGCCGTCTTGAGCTTCCTTCAAGGTGTTCGTGTAGTTCGCGATGAGGCGATACCGATGTATCTCAGCTGTTCTCGACACGGACTTAAACCCGACGTCCATGAACAAACCAGTCGGTTCTTCGGGATGATCTTGGCAATAGCTCCACCATTGATCTCGATGAGCTCGCAGTTCGGCAGGAGAGTACTTCGTGCCCATAGGGTGGCGAGGATTGAAGTGCCCGGCCTCGGCGTGGCACCTAAGGCAAAGACAGATGGCATTCTCAAGTGTATCCGGGCCGCTGTTGGCTTCCTGCACGATGTGATGAACGTTAACACTGCGCCCACCAAACTCATGACAGACGCAGCACCTGCGATGTGACTTTACGAGGGCAATATCTCTTATGTCTCTTGGGAACGGCATGGCGTGGGCCTCGGGGGGGCGGTCTAACAGTTATTCAGGCACAGAATCGTCACCGTCATTACTAATAATACGAACACGATTGAATCGCCTGCAATTAAAGGGGCCAGGCTCGCGTTTTCAGTAGCGGACGAGCCATAAAACGCCGATAGCATACCTGTTGCACAACTGATTGTCCGCTTTGGGGCAAAGTAATCTACGGCCGCAGTTGGCCGATGTGAGCCAGTCGCAGATTTCGTATCAAAGACTCAAAGCAGCGTTGGCGCGTCGTCCAGTTCGTTCGGGTTGTCGCCGGTGGCCGGGAAGTGCTGGGCGAGCAGGGCCGTGATGCGTTTGATGGCGTCCACCATGCCGGTTTGGTAGTTGTCGGCAGCGAACGCTGTTTCCATCCGGCGGCAGATGGCGTCCCATTCGGCTGGCGGGACGTGGGCGGAAATGCCGCGGTCGGCGAGGATTTCGACCTGATGGTCGACCAGCTGAACATAAATGAGGATGCCGTTGGCCTCGCGCGTTGCTGCCACGCCGAGCGACTGGAAGAGGCTTGCCGCGCGGTCGCGGCTGGATTCGTTGCGGAGCAGGGCGCGGAGCGGCAGCGGGCCTTCGATGGCGATGCGGATTTCGCCGCGCTGCTTTGCTTCGGACGCCTTGACTGCTGCGCCGATGGCCGCCAGATCGTCGGCGCGGAAGGCTCTTCTGGCCCACCAGCCGGGCGATGAGAGGTGTTTGAGCAGGCGTCTCAGCATGGTTTCACCAGTTCCCCGAGGCCCCGCCGCCACCAAAGCCGCCACCGCCACCGGAAAATCCGCCGCCGCCAAAACCGCCGGGGAAGCCGCCTCTGCCACCGGAGGACCAGCCGCCGCGGCCGAGGCGGATGAAGGAGAGGACGAAGGCGACGAGCGCGGCGCCGCCGGCCAGACCGAGGGAGGCGAAGACGGTCCAGGCCAGCCAGCCGGCGACGCCGGACACGGCCAGCGAGCCGAGCAGGCCGAACATCGAGCGGATGACGCCGGCCATGAAGAAGACGATGAGCAGGAAAGTCAGTGCGTCGCCGGGGTCGGCGCCGCTCGGGGCGGTGTGCACGACGGGGGCGGGCAGCGGTTCGCCGCGAATGACCTTGTCGAGCGTCGCCACGGTGGCCCGCAGGCCGCCGGCAAAATCGCCCTCGCGGAAACGGGGGGCCATCTGTTCGGCCACGATGCGCTTGGCGATGGCGTCGGGAATGGCGCCCTCGAGCCCGTAGCCGACTTCGATGCGCATGCGCCGGTCGTCCTTGGCGACGATGACGATCACCCCATCATCGACGCCCTTGCGGCCGATTTTCCATTTTTCAGCTAGGCGGATGCCGAACTGTTCGATGCTTTCCGGCTGTGTCGTCGGCAGCAGGACGATGGCGATTTGCGCACCCTTGTCCTTTTCCAGCGCCGCCAGGCTGGCCGTCAGCCCGGCTTTAGCCTCGGCCGAGAGCGTGCCGGTCAGGTCGGTGACGCGCTCGGTCAGCGCCGGCAGCGCCACCTCGTTGGCGCTCCAGCCGAGCAGCGGCAGGAGAGCGAAACAGAGGGCGGCGAGCCAGCGCAGCATGGAGGTTTACTTGGCGGCAGCGGGGGTGTCGAACTTGATGACGGGCGGGGCGGAAATCGCCTTCTCGTCGTCGACCGTGAAATTGGCTTTGGGCTTGTAGCCCATGACCATCGCCGTCAGGTTGTTCGGGAAGGTGCGCACCGAAATGTTGTAGACGCGGACCGTATCGATGTAGCGGTTGCGAGCCACGGTGATGCGGTTTTCGGTGCCTTCGAGTTGGGCCTGCAGGTCGCGGAAGTTGGCGTCGGCCTTGAGGTTCGGGTAGTTCTCGGCGACCACGAGCAGGCGGGACAGGGCGCCGGAGAGTTCGCCCTGCGCCTTTTGGAACTTGGCGAAGGCGGCTTCATCGTTGACCAGTTCTGGCGTGATCTTCATGCCGGCGACGCTGGCGCGCGCTTCGGTGACGCGGGTCAGGACTTCCTTTTCATGCGCGGCGTAGCCCTGGACGACGGAAACGAGGTTGGGAATGAGGTCGGCCCGGCGTTTGTACTGGTTGAGCACTTCCGACCAGGCGGCGTTGACGCCCTCGTCGTTGATCTGGATCTGGTTGTAACCGCAGCCGGAAAGCAGGCTGGCGATGAGGACGAGGATGGAGTAGAGACGAATGCGCATGAAGATGACTCCCGAAAAATGATTCGCGGAACAGCATACCATCGTGATATTTCCGGGCGGGTAAAGTTTGGTTTGCTACGGTCAACCGGAAAAAACGACCAAAATTGAAATCGTCGCCAGAAGGTCTCAGGCCGGTTTGCGGCGCAGCAGATGCATGACGATGAAACTGAGCACCGCCTCACCACGCTGGTTCACTGCCTGATACTTCAGACGGGCAATGCCGCGATCCGGCTTCGAGTTCGATGGCCGTACCTCAAGCACTTCGATCTCGCTGTGCAGCGTATCGCCCGGTCGCACCGGCGCCAGCCAGCGCAATTCGTCGATGCCCGGCGAACCCATGCTCGATTCGGCCAGGATGCCGGACTGGATGAACAATCGGAAGCAGATGGCCAGACTCTGGAAACCGCTGGCGATCAGCCCTCCGTAGGGCGAGTCGGCTGCCGCGTTGGCGTCAAGATGGAAGGGCTGTGGGTCATAGCGCCAGGCGAAGTCGATGATCTCGGCTTCGGTCAAAGTCAGGCCCGGCGAGGTGAAACGCTGGCCGGGGGTGAGGTCGTCGAGAAAACGGGTGTCCATGACGGCAGTCCTTTCTGTGGAAGCAGGGGGTTACGGGTTCCGGCACAACGAAACCCGCGTATCGCCGGCCTTGCCGCAGGGCGTCGTTGCGCCGGCCACGGGGTGCGGTGTGCCGTGGCCGTCCATTTTGGCGGCCAGGGTTTCCCATTCGAGCACGCCGCTTTTGTCGAGTTTGAGGCGGAGCAGCCAGCCGCGCTTGGCTTCCGGGGTCTCGAAGCCGTCGAAGACGAAGTTGCCGAGGCTGTAGATGATGGGCTTGCCCTGATAAACGTCGGCACCCTGGGTGACGTGCGGGTGGCTGCCGACGACCATGCTGGCACCTTCGTCAATCATCCGCCGGGCGAAGCTTTGCAGGCGCGGGCTGGGGGCCGGTTCGTATTCCCAGCCCCAGTGCATGAAGGGAATGATGAGGTCGGCGCCGGCGGCCTTGGCGACGCGGATGTCGCTGATGACGTGGTCGTCCTCGCTCCAGGCGGTGCCGGGCGTGTTGGCGCCGGCTTCGAAGGCGCGCGGGGCGAATTCGTTGTAGCCGAGGATGGCGATCTTGAGGCCCTGGCGTTCGATCCACAGCGGCTGGTGGGCCTCGATGAGGTTTTTGCCGGCACCGAAGTGGCCGATGCCGGCGGCGTCGAGGCGGCGCAGGGTTTCGAGCAGGGCGGCGTGGCCGTAGTCGCCAACGTGGTTGTTGGCCAGCGTGACGGCATCGAAGCGTCCGCGCAGAACGCGCAGCACGCGTGGGTGGGCGCGGAAGGCGTAGGGCTTGCCGGCGGAGCGCTGGCCACTTCTGGCGACCGGGGTTTCGAGGTTGGCAATGCGGTAGTCGGCGGCCTTGAGGATTTTGGCGAACGGGGCGAGCGGGTCGCCACCCTTGGCGATGAGCCGGCCGGGGCCGTCATCGAGCATGACGTCGCCGGCAAAAATGAGGGTCAGCGGCTCGGCCTGGACGGTGAGCGCGGCCAAGAGGGCGATTCCCACGGTCAACCGGAAAAATTGCCTCATTTTGAAATCGTCTCACGCAGTTCGCACCAGTAATCGAGGACGAGGCCGTAGCGCGGCTCGTAGGCATGGTTCAGCCCGGTGAAGCCGTAGCGGCCGGCAGGCACGGGCGGGTAGTCATAGGTCGCCTGGTGGATGAGCGGGCGGCCGATGATGTCTTCGTGCTGGGCGTAGGTGTAGAGCTTGATGCTGGCGAGGTCGGCCGGCTCGCGCCGGAAAACGGCGCGGAAGAGCAGGTAGGAGCCGAACTCGACTGCCTCGACGGTGTAGGGCGAGGCCGTCGGTCGGGCTTCGACGATCTGCGTCTGGCCGGCGTAGTCGACGTGGCAGAAGACGCTTTCCTCGGCGCTGGCGTGGCTTATCAACAGGCCGGCAAACAGGGTGCCGATCAGCGCACTAGCGGGATGTCGCACGAACGGCCGGTGTGAGCACGATGTTGACCGGTACGGGCTGGCCGTTCTTCGTTGCCGGAGCGGGTTTGGCGCTGGCGAATAGCAGTTTGCCGCCGGCCTCGATCCGGGCACTGACGGTGGCGCTGGCCTTTTTGCCCATGAGGTCGCGGTCGACCGTGGCGCTGAAGGGAATCGGCACCTGGGCGCCGTTCAGTTCGTAGCGCTGATCGGCCAGCGTGCGCCGGCCGGACTGGATGCGGATCTTGAGGATGGCATTCGGTGGCAGGGCGATGCGGGCGAGGGTGCTGACCTGGCCGGCGATGTCGACGAAGCTGCTGGTAGCGGCCTGTGGCGCAGCTTGCGGCGCAACCGGCGCCACGCCGCCGCGCGCGCAGCGGCGCAGCTTGCCCTTGCCGTCCTCGAAAATGGCATCGTCGCCTTTGGTGGCCAGGCGGATGTCGCCGTTGCGGTAGAGCGCGCCCGAGGCGGCGGGGACTTGCGGCAAGACGACGGTTTCATCGGCGATATGCAGGCTTGCCGACGGTCGACCGGAAATATCGGCCGAAAATGAAATGTCGATGCGCTTGTGGTCGTCGCAGGTGTAGGCGATGCGGTTCTCGTCGGCACAGGTGCCGAGCGGGAGGAGCAGGGCAAGCATCAGCGCCGGCAGGGGGCGAAGATTCATGGGTTTTCCGGTTTGGGGAGAGGAATCCAGCGCCCGTCGATCAATCCTTCGATGGGCTGGAAGGCTGATTTGTAGGCCATCTTGCGGCTTTCGGCAATCCAGTAGCCGAGGTACAGGTAGGGCAGACCGAGGGCATTGCACTGGGCGGCCTGCCAGAGGATGTTGTAGGTGCCGAAGCTGGCGTGCGGGATGTCCGGATCGTAAAACGTGTAGACCGACGACAGGCCGTCGTCGAGCACATCGATCAGGCTCACCATGCGCACGACGCCGTCTTCCGTGAACTCGATCAGCCGCGTATCGACCCGGCTTTGCAGGAGAAACTGGGCGTACTGGTCGTGGCTGTCCTCGTCCATGCCGCCGCCCGGGTGGCGGGCCTGCTGGTAGCGGTTGTAGAGGGCGTAATGTTCGTCGTAATAAAGCAGGTGCAACTCGCGGGCACGCAGGTTGGCGTGCTGTTTCAAGGCCCGGCGCTGGCTGCGGTTGGGCTGCAACTCGGCGACCGGCAGGCGCACCGGTACGCAGGCCTGGCAGTGGTCGCAATGCGGCCGGTAGGTGAACACGCCGCTGCGCCGGAAACCGGCGCGGACCAGCGCGCTGTAGATCTGGCTGTCGATCAGGTGGGCCGGTGTCGCCACCTGCGAACGCGCCTCGCGGTCGGCCAGGTAACTGCACGGATAGGGCGAGGTGGCGTAGTACTGGAGGAGCGAGAAGGGCAGTTCGGCGTCGTCAGGCTGGGCCATGGTTTACCACGCGAGATCGAGTTGGTCAGTCGACCAGCGGTCGCGCGCCGATTCGGCTGCGGTCAAGGTCAACAGCCGGGTCAAAAAGGCGTCGCGCGGAATTTCGCGGGCGCCGAGCGAGGCGAGGTGGTCGGTATGCATCTGACAATCAATCATGCCGAATTGGTTGCTGACAAGATAACGCACGAGGTGGGCGAAAGCGACCTTCGAGGCGTCAGTCCGCCGGGAGAACATCGATTCGCCGTAGAACATGCGACCGATGGCCAGCCCGTACAGGCCGCCGACCAGCGTGTCTCCCTCGTAGCTTTCGACCGAATGCGCCCAGCCGAGTTCATGCAGGCGGCAGTAGGCTTCCTTCATTTCCGGCGTGATCCAGGTCCCGTCCTGGCCGTCGCGTGGGGTTGTCGCGCAGGCATCCATGACGCCGGGAAAGTCGCTGTCGAAGCGCACTTCAAATTTGCCGGCGCGCAGCGTTTTCTTCAGCGAACGGGTCAGCCGGAATTCTTCGGGAAAAAGCACCATCCGTGGATCGGGCGAATACCACAGCGGCAAGCCATCGACCGTCCCCCACGGGAAAATGCCCTGCCGGTAGGCGGCGAGAATACGGTCGGGCTGCAGGCCGCCGCCGACGGCGAGTAGGCCGCCCATCTCTTCCCGGGCCATGTCGACCGGCGGAAAGAGGTCGAGCGGGCCGAGAAACGGAATCATGCGTGATCGTGAAGAATCAGCTGGCGCTGTTGTTGGCCAGCCAGGTGATCGGCTTGACCTGTTGTTCGAGCTTGATCTCGCAGGCCGGATCGTCGCATTCCTCATGCTTCATGAAGGCGATGACGTGGTCGGCATCGAGCCGGATACCGATTTTTTCGCCGAGCGCATGATTGTGATGCGACGGGACCAGCGACAAAACCTGCGTGCCGCTGGCCAGACGCAGCGTGTACAGGATGTCGGCCCCGCGGAAAGCCTTGTTCAGCACCTCGGCCTGGACGGCGCTGGTGTCGTCATGCACGATATCGTCCGGCCGCAACAGCACGTCGACCTTGCAGCCGTTGTCGCAGGCGGCGCAGGTTTCGTTGCACTCGACCGGGGTATCGGAAATCAGCGTGCCCAGTTCCATGCGCACGCTGTTGTTGTCGCCGACCGTGCCGGTCACCAGTACGCCCTGGCCGATAAAGTCGGCAACAAAACGATTGGCCGGCCGGTGATACAGGTTGTACGGGACATCCCACTGCTGGATGCGGCCCTCGTACATGATGCCGATCTCGTCGGCCATGGCGAAAGCTTCGTTCTGGTCGTGGGTGACCATGACTGCGGTCGACCCCTCGCGCTTGAGAATTTCGCGCACCTCGGCCGACAGCCGCTCGCGCAGGCCGACGTCGAGGTTGGAAAACGGCTCGTCGAGCAGGATCAATTCCGGCCGCGGCGCCAGGGCGCGGGCCAGCGCCACGCGCTGCTGCTGGCCGCCGGAAAGCTCATGCGGAAACTTGCTGCCCTGGCCATGCAGGCCGACCGTCGCCAGCAATTGACGAACGCGCAGATGGGCCTCATCGCCCGGATTGCGACCGAGGCCGAAGGCGACATTCGCTTCGATGGAAAGGTGTGGAAACAGCGCGTAATCCTGAAAAACCATGCCGATCCGCCGCTTCTCGGGCGAAACACGCTGGCCGGCCTGGCTGACGACTTTGCCGTGCAGCCGGATTTCGCCACCGGCGATGTCTTCGAACCCGGCGATGCAGCGCAGCAAAGTCGTCTTGCCGCAGCCGGAGGGACCAAGCAGGCAGGCGATGCTGCCGACTTCGAGCGAGAAGTTAACGCCATCGACGACGGTGTGGTTGCCGTAGCGCTGGACAACGCCATTTAGTTCAAGTTGGGCCATAGGTGGTCGATTATAATTCCCATTCACACACATGCGCACAGCCCTTTATTCCCCCCTGCTGACGGTCGGAATCGTCGTCGCCCTGCTGGCTGGATTGCCGGTGGCCAGCGTCGGCCTCAATCTCTTTGTTGGCGGCACCAGCGCCACCTGGTCGCACCTGGCCGACACCGTACTCTCCGAATACATCGCCAATTCGCTCTGGCTGTGCCTTGGCGTCGGTTGTGGCGTCGGTGTCGTCGGCGTCGCCACGGCCTGGCTGACGGCCATGCACGAATTCCCCGGCCGGCGCTTCTTCGAATGGGCCATGGTCCTCCCGCTCGCCGTTCCGGCCTATGTCATGGCCTACGTCTACACCGATTTCCTGCAATTCGTCGGCCCGGTGCAAACCTTCCTGCGCGACACCTTCGGCTGGGAACATGGCGACTACTGGTTCCCGGACATCCGCACGCTACCCGGCGCCATGCTGATGTTTGTCAGCGTGCTTTATCCCTACGTTTACCTGCTCGCCCGCACCGCCTTTCTCGAACGCGCCAGCGGCATGCTGGAAGCCGCGCGGACGTTGGGCATGGGCCCGTGGCGCGGCTTCTTCGCCGTATCCCTACCGCTGGCCCGGCCGGCCATCGTCGCCGGCATTGCCCTGGCGCTCATGGAAACGCTGGCCGATTACGGCACGGTTGCCTATTTCGCGGTCAACACCTTTACCACCGGCATTTACCGCGCCTGGTTCTCGCTCGGCGACCGCGTCGCTGCCGCCCAACTGGCCGCCATGCTGCTCGCCTTCGTGCTTTTCCTGCTCATGGCCGAGCGCACCTCGCGGGGCAGGGCGCGCTATCACAACACCACCGGGCGCAACCGGCCGATGGCCGGCGCGCAGTTGCGCGGCCCGGCCGCCTGGCTGGCGACTTTTGCCTGCACCGTTCCCTTGCTGCTCGGCTTCGTTCTGCCAGCGATCTTGCTGCTTAAAATGGCGCTGACCGAAGGTGACGCCCAGTTCGGCGAACGCTTCCTGGTGCTCGCTCGCAACAGTTTCGTGCTGGCCGGCGTGACGGCCGCCATCGCCGTCCTGCTCGCCCTGCTCATGGGCTACGGCGCTCGCCTGTCGAAAACGACCTTCGCCAACGGCCTGAACCGCCTTGTCGGTCTGGGTTACGCGGTGCCGGGCGCAGTCATCGCCGTCGGCGTGCTGATTCCCGTGACCCGTCTCGACAACTGGCTGGCCGGGCAATGGACGCAGTGGTTCGGTTACAACCCCGGCCTGCTGCTGACCGGCGGCATCGCTGCGCTGATTTATGCCTACCTCGTGCGCTTCCTCGCGGTGGCCTTGCATACGGTTGAATCGAGTCTGGCCAAGATCACGCCGAACATGGATGACGCGGCGCGCAGCCTGGGCCTGGGGCAGGGCGAAACTCTGCGCCGCGTCCATGTCCCGATGCTGCGCGGCAGTCTGTTGACGGCTGGTTTGCTGGTTTTCGTCGATGTGATGAAAGAGTTGCCGGCCACGCTGGTCATGCGCCCCTTCAATTTCGATACGCTGGCCACGCAGGCCTACACGCTGGCCTCGGATGAACGTCTGGCCGAAGCATCGACGGCCGCCTTGGCCATCGTCGCGGTGGGTTTGCTGCCGCTGATCGCCCTGTCGCGGCAGATTACGGCCGCGCGCCGGCGCTAACCGGCTTTCTTCAATTCTCTGCTGCAGCCAGGCAGACTGCTAGCGCTTTTCCGGCGCCTGCGGCGAAGGGCCTGGGTTTTCGCTTTCTTCCAGGAAAAGCAGGTCCATGCTCAGAAGGCTGGTATCGGTTCCGAATTGACTCGACGTCTCGGCGTCGTCAGTCGGAGTAAACGTATCGGAAGACGAAAACTCGATGAGGTTGCCCGGTTTGCTTTCGTGTAGCGGCTGATCAACTGCTTCGGCGGTCGGCGGAGGCATGTTGGAGAGGGTGAACTCGACGGTGTTGTCCGGCTTTGTCTCGGGAGGTGGCGGCGTGACGACTTCGTCGGGCACGGGGGCGTTCGGAGTCACAGGGCTGAGCGCAATGGCCGCGAGTGGCATCGCACCTTTTTGCAGCAGCAGATCGGCAATGTCCTGATGGCCTTTTCTCAGGGCCAGCCGCAGTGGCGCTCCCGGGCCGTCGCTAGCGATGGCGTTTGGATTGGCGCCACGATTCAGCAACTCGCGAACGACGGCCAGGTTGCCTTCAAAACAGGCGGCGCGTAGTGGCAGGCCACTACAGCCGTGCATGTCGGGCATCTCGATGTCAGCGCCATCGTCCAGCGCGGTGAGTACGCCAGTCAGGCTGCCAGCGCGGATGGCATCGATCAGTTTATGCGTGGTAAAACTTTTGACGGTCATATTCCAGTTGTTTCGTAGGCCCCGGGAATTGTAGGGAATTGCCGGGGCTTTGGCGAGAACTGGCGTTACTTGCTGGTGCTACTTGAAACCGGCACGGTCGAAAATGATCTGGGCCTTGGTCTGGTACATGGCGAGGTTCTTGACCGGCAATTTGTCGGCCTTGAATTTGCCCATGGCGTCGAGTGCCGGATTCGCCACTTTGACGCTGTCGACCGCTGGCCATTCGTTGTTGCCATCGGCGAAATAGCGCTGGGCCTGATCGGAGGCCAGGTATTCGAGGAACTGGACGGCCGCCTCGCGATGCGGTGCGGTCTTCAGCATGCCACCGCCGGAAACATTGATGTGGGCGCCATTGCCGCCCTGGTCCGGCCAGACGATGCCAACCCGTTCCATCATTTTCAGATCTTCGGCCTTGGTCGAGCGAAGCAGGCGAGCCACGTAGTAGGTATTGGAAATCGCCACGCCACATTCGCCGGCGGCAACCGCCTTGATCTGATCGGTATCGCCGCCCTTCGGGGCGCGAGCAAAATTGGCGACCATGCCTCGGGCAATCTCTTCAGCCTTGGCTTCGCCTTGGTGGGCAATGATCGAGGCCA
This sequence comes from Ferribacterium limneticum, assembly GCA_049304775.1. Taxonomy (GTDB): domain Bacteria; phylum Pseudomonadota; class Gammaproteobacteria; order Burkholderiales; family Rhodocyclaceae; genus Azonexus; species Azonexus limneticus_C. Next base: position 11,317 of record JBAQOL010000032.1, on the reverse strand, counting down.
TCAGCGAAAGGTTGTAGGGGTGCGAACCGGAGCGTGAGCAGAACTTGCCTTTGAGTTTCGGGTTGGCCAGGTCGGCATAGTTCTGGACATCTTCCGGTTTGACCGCGGCCTTGTTGTAAACGATCACCCGGGCCCGCGTCGAAAACGAAAACCAGTCTTCGGTGCGCAAGTGGGCCGGGATGCGCGATTCGAGCAGTTTGGAGGAAACCGGGGCAAACAGGCCCAGTTCATGGGCTTTGGCCAGTCGGGCGGCATCGACGGTCAGGAAAATGTCGGCCGGGCTGTTGGCTCCTTCGTTCTTGATCCGCTCAAGCAGCTCGTCTTCCTTGCCTTCGATCCGGTTGATCTTGATCCCGGTCTGCTGGGTAAAGCTGGTGTAAAGCGCTTCGTCCGTCTGGTAGTGGCGGGCCGAATACAGATTGAGGATTTTTTCTTGAGCAAGCGCCGAATTGAATATGGCAAGGGTTGCGGCAGCGATCAGGGCGGGCATCAGTTTCATGCGGGAACTCCGGCTGGATATGAGAGTTTTTCCAGTCTACTGGCTACAAGCTGCCTTGTAAATGAGAATGATTATCTTCGGTGGGCGTAAAAAAAGCGGCTAGAAGCCGCTTCTGTTCAATTGCCTTCGAGTATTCGTCGCGCCCCGTTGTAGCGGGTCATCCAGTAGCTGTTATCCATGTTCTCGACGCGAACTTCGGCGCCCTTGCGCGGTGCATGCAGGAAATGGTTGTCACCAAGATAGATGCCGACGTGTGAAAAGGTGCGACGCATGGTATTGAAAAAGACCAGGTCGCCCGGCTTCAACTGGTTGGCATCAACCTGCTGGCCGACTTCGCTCATTTCGCGAGCGGTGCGTGGCAACGAGGTGCCAGTGCTGTCCTTGAACACGAGTCGGACAAAGCCGCTGCAGTCCAGGCCGCTCTCTTCGTCATTGCCACCCCAGCGGTAACGGACGCCAACCAGCTTGAGACCTTGCAGGATGACATCCTGAGCAGCGTTGGTGTAACGTTCAAAAAACGACTGTTGCTCTTCGGGCTTGCGAATCTGCTCGGCCGCCAAGGGCGCACCGATCCCGCTCAGGAGCAGCGAGGAAGCAAGCAGTAGAGAAACCAGTACTTTATGCATAGCGGCGAAATATATTTGAAAAGTAGCCGGCTGTAAAGGCGACGAAAATTCACCGGCTGCAACTATGTTCATCATCCGTAATTATGAATACAATTTCGTTCCCGAGACGTGAGGCAAACATGGATTCCTTCAAGGCACTGCTGATTGAAGAATGCGATGGCAAGGTGAGCAGTGGTTTCGTCCGGATGGGCGAAGGCCAGCTGGATGCCGGAACTGTCACGGTCAAGGTTGCCTATTCGAGCATCAATTACAAGGATGCACTGGCGGCGACGGGGGCGGGAAAGATCATTCGGCGTTTCCCTTGCGTCGGTGGCATCGACCTGTCCGGTACGGTCATCGCCAGCGACGACGCGCGCTTCAAACCAGGTGATCCGGTAATTGCCACCAGTTTCGATATCGGCGTCGCGCACCATGGCGGTTATGCCGAAATTGCCCGGGTGCCGGGCGACTGGGTGGTGCCCTTGCCCTCTGGTCTGTCACTCTTCGATGCGATGGCCCTGGGCACTGCGGGGTTTACCGCGGCGTTGGCCATCGTCCGCATGGAAGAAAACGGCTTGCGCCCGAGCAAGGGGCCGGTCATCGTGACTGGTGCCACGGGCGGCGTCGGCAGTCTGGCGGTCGATATGCTGGCCAGGATCGGTTATCACGTCGTGGCGCTGACCGGCAAGGAGAGTGAAGCGGATTACTTGCGCGGCCTCGGGGCCGCCGAAGTCATGCTGCGCCAGAGTCTGGACCTGTCGAAGATCAGGCCGCTGGGCCGGGCGCGCTGGGCCGGTGCGGTGGACAATCTTGGGGGAGACGTCCTGGCCTGGATCGCCAGCACCATGGAGCAGGGCGGCACCATCGCCAGCATCGGACTGGCGGCCAGCATGTCGCTGAACACGACGGTGGCGCCTTTTATTCTGCGCGGGGTTTCCTTGCTCGGTGTCGATTCCGGTTATATCCGGGAGCCTTATCGGAGCGGCGTCTGGCAACGACTGGCCAGTGATTTGCGCCCGCCGCATCTGGCCGCCATGGCGCGGCGGATTCCGTTTGACGATCTGCCGGCCACCTTCGGCGAATACATTGCCGGACGGGCCAAGGGCCGAGTCGTGGTGGAAATTGGCGGAGGCTGACGTGGCCGAGTTGCCGCGCATTCTGGTGGTCGATGACTCTCGGGTGGTCAGAATATCGCTCATTCAGCATTTGAAGGGGCAGTACGAGGTGCGCGAGGAGGGGGATGGCGAGGCAGCCTGGCAGACGCTGGTGCTCGATCACTCCATTCGCGCCGTGATTTCCGATCTGCAGATGCCGAAGCTGAATGGTTACGAGTTGCTGGAACGCGTCCGCACGTCGAAGCTGAGACGCTTGCAGCAATTGCCGTTCATTCTGGTGTCCGGCGAGGAAACCGAAGAGGAGCGGGTCAAGGCCAAGGCGCTGGGTGTTTCCGATTTCGTCACGAAAGGTGCGGGATGCACGGAGGTGTTGACCCGTCTGAATAATCTGCTGGTTTTGACCGATGCCAAGGAGCATCTTGATGCCGGTCGCGAGCAGATGGTCCAGGATCCGGTGAGCGGTTTGTTTACCCGGAAGTATCTGGAGTTGCAGGCGGCACAGGCGATGTCGCATGCCACTCGGCATGGCGTTGATGTCAGTGTGATGGTGCTTGGTTTCGATGGTTTTGCCGGCATGTGCGAACGGCTGGGCGAGCAGGTTGCCGAGGTGGTGGGCAATCGCTTTGCCAAGATGCTGGCTGGCAAGATGCGTCAGGAAGACAGTCTCGGCCATTTTGGTGCCGGGCAGTTTGCCGTTGTTTCGCCGGGAACGGCCCCGGCTTTTTGCGCGACTTTTGCCGAACGGGTGCGCGAGGCTGTCGAGGTGGCGCGTTTGTCGGTTCAGGGCCAGACCGTGGCCTTGACGGTCAGTATCGGTCTGGCCAGTGTGCCGACCGATCTGGTGACGTCTGCCGGGGCTTTGCTCGACTTGGCCGGTGAGCGCATGCATGCCGCCATGCGGGCGGGTGGAAACCGGACCGAGTCGGGCGGGGTGACGCCCGCTTCACGGCCGATCTCCATCCATCATGCCCTGGAGTTGCTGGCGGCCAATCGCTTGTCGCCGGTGATCCCGCACTTGCCTTCGCTGGCTGAACGCTTGTTGCCGTTGATGAATTTGATGAATCGTGAATTGGGCTTGGCTCTGCCGGTGGCCGAGATCGAACGTATTTTGAGTGAACGGAAATCTCAAAAAAACTAGTCCGTTCTGTATTTTGTTGTGCAGGAAAACTTAGCTAGAGGGAATTTTATGGCGACGTACAAAGAGTTTCACCAGTATTCGATTGAAAAGCCGAATGAGTTCTGGACCGAGCAGGCCCAGCTCGTCGATTGGAAAGAGCCGTTCACCCAGGTGTGCGACTATTCCCGCCCGCCGTTTGCCAAATGGTTTGTCGGTGGCAAGACCAATCTTTGCCACAACGCGGTTGACCGTCATGCGGCCAAGCGTCCGAATGACCGGGCGCTGATCTTCATTTCGACGGAAACCGATGAAGAAACGGTTTACAGCTTTGCCGAACTGCAGCGTGAAATCGAGCGCATGGCGGCGATCTACCAGAGCCTCGGCGTCAAGAAGGGCGACCGCGTCCTGATCTACATGCCGATGATCGCCCAGGCAACCTTCGCCATCCTGGCCGCAACCCGCATCGGCGCCATCCACTCGGTGGTGTTCGGCGGCTTTGCTTCCGGCTCGCTGGCCACCCGCATCGACGATGCCAAGCCGGTGCTGATCGTTTCTTCCGACGCCGGCATGCGTGGCGGCAAGGCCGTTCCCTACAAGCATTTGCTCGACGAAGCCATCGATCTGGCCGAACACAAGCCGGCCAAGGTGCTGATGATCGACCGTGGCCTGGACAAGGAATTCAACAAGGTTGCCGGTCGCGATGTTGACTACGCCACCGAGCGCGCCAAGTTCATGGATGCCAAGGTGCCGTGCGAATGGCTGGAATCTTCCGAGCCGTCCTACATCCTTTACACCTCCGGTACGACCGGCAAGCCGAAGGGCGTGCAGCGCGATACCGGTGGCTACGCCGTGGCGCTGGCTTCGTCGATGAAGCACATCTACTGCGGCGGCGAGGGCGAAACCTTCTTCTCGACCTCGGACATCGGCTGGGTGGTCGGTCACTCCTACATCATCTACGGTCCGCTGATTGCCGGCATGGCCACCGTCATGTACGAAGGCACGCCGCTGCGTCCGGACGCCGGCATCTGGTGGCAGATCGTCGAGAAGTACAAGGTTTCGGTCATGTTCTCGGCGCCGACCGCCGCCCGCGTGTTGAAGAAGCAGGATCCGGCCTTCATGCACAAGTACGACCTGTCGTCGCTCAAGCATATCTTCATGGCCGGCGAGCCGCTCGACCAGCCGACCCACGAGTGGTTCATGACCGAGTTGCAAAAGCCGGTCATCGACAACTACTGGCAGACCGAAACCGGCTGGCCGATGCTGGCCGCGCTGCCGGGCGTTGAGCAGACCCCGATCAAGTACGGTTCGCCATCCTTCCCGGTTTACGGCTACAACCTGCAGATTTTCCGCGAGGACGGTTCGGTCTGCGGTGCCAACGAGAAGGGTATCGCCGCCGTCATTCCGCCGCTGCCGCCGGGTTGTCTGTCCACCGTCTGGGGTCAGGACGACCGTTTTGTCAGCACCTATTTCACCCTGTTCAAGGAGCCGCTGGTTTATTCCTCCTACGACTGGGCGATCAAGGACGACGACGGTTATTTCACGATTCTTGGCCGTACTGACGACGTGATCAACGTTGCCGGTCACCGTCTGGGCACCCGTGAAATCGAGGAAGCCATCCAGAACCACCCGGCGATTGCCGAAGTGGCCGTGGTTGGCGTCGAGGACAAGCTCAAGGGTCAGGTGCCGATGGCTTTTGCCGTCGTCAAGGATGCTTCCAAGATTGCGACGCCCGAGCTGGTCAAGGCGCTGGAGAAGGAAGTCTTTGGCACGGTCGACAGCATTCTCGGCGCCATTGGCCGTCCGGCTCGCGTCCATTTCGTGACCGGTCTGCCCAAGACCCGTTCCGGCAAGATGCTGCGTCGCTCGCTGCAGGCGCTGGCCGAAGGCCGTGATCCGGGCGATCTGACGACCATCGACGATCCTTCGACGCTGGAGCAGATCAAGAACGCGCTGGCCAACTAAGCGCCGTCCTTGCCTGAACAAGCCCGCCGACGAAAACCGGCGGGCTTTTTTGCGCCCTGTAATTTCATTTTTGGCCGTTTTTTCCGGTTGACCGTGGAAGTCTGCGTTATGACCGCGTTTGCTCCGGCGTCACAATCCGTCCGCGGGTCGGGTGGTAGAATGCCCGCCAACTGAAGCTTCCTGTGGTTTTTGACAAATGATTTACGAAACCGTCGCCGCCGTTGATCTGGGCTCCAACAGCTTCCGTCTGCAGGTTGGACGGGTGGTCGATAACCAGATTTACACGCTCGATTCCATGAAGGAGCCGGTGCGTCTGGCTTCCGGCCTGATGCCTGACAAACGCCTCGATGTGGCAGCCCAGGCCCGTGCGCTCGATGCGCTGCGCCGCTTCGGCGAACGCCTGGGCGGGCTGGATCGCGGTGCGGTCCGCGCCGTGGCGACCAACACCCTGCGCATTGCCAAGAATGCCTTCGAGTTCCTGCCGCAGGCCGAGGAGGCGCTCGGCTTCCCGATCGAAGTTATCGCCGGTCGGGAAGAGGCGCGTCTGATCTACATCGGCGCCTCGCATTCATTGCCCTCGGCGGCGCACAAGCGCCTGGTCATCGACATCGGTGGCGGCTCGACCGAATTCATCATCGGCAAACGGCACGACCCGCAACTCATGGAATCGCTGTACATGGGCTGCGTCAGCTACACGCTGCGCTTTTTTCCCGACCGCAAGATCGACCGCAAGCGCCTGCGCGAGGCGCAGGTGGCGGCGGCCAAGGAAATCGAACTGATTGCCGCCGATTACCAGCGTCTGGGCTGGAAGGAAGCCGTCGGTTCATCGGGTTCGGCGCGGGCGATTGCCGATGTCCTTGAACTGAACGGCCTGAATCCGAACGGCGAAAGCGGCATCACGCGCATCGGGCTGGAAAAGCTGTGCAATCTGCTCATCAAGGCCGGTTCAGCCGAAGCGCTTGATCTGCCCGGGGTCAAGGGCGACCGCCTGCCGGTTTTTCCGGGCGGTGTGGCCATCATGTCGGCGATTTTCGAAGAGCTCGATATTGAAAAAATGTCCTACGCCGATGGCGCCTTGCGCCTCGGTGTGCTCTATGACCTGCTCGGCCGCTTTCATCATCACGACATGCGTGATTCGACCGTGGCCCAGTTTCGCCGCCGCTATCAGGTCGAAGGCGACCAGGTGGCGCGTGTCGAGGCGACGGCGCTTTCGGCGCTGACCCAGTTGTTCGACGGCTCGCCGAGCGAGGCGGATGTGCAGTTCCTGGCGTGGGCCTGTCGTGTGCATGAAATCGGCATTTCCGTCGCCCATAACGCCTATCACAAGCATGGTGCCTACATCCTGACCTACGCTGACATGCCGGGCTTCTCCAAGAAGGATCAGGCGCGGCTGGCCATGCTGGTGCTCGGCCATCGCGGCAAGCTCGAGAAGCTGGGGGCGATTCCCGCGACCGACAGCGCCTGGGATCTCATTTTCTGCCTGCGCCTGGCCGTGCTGCTCCACCGCACGCGCGATGACCGGGCGATCCCTGCCTGGCGCGCCAGTCGGAGCGACAACGGATTTATCATCGAGCTGCCGGCCGACTGGCTGGCCGCCAATCCGTGGACCGCCGCCGCCTTCGGCGAAGAGGCGACGGTCTGGAGGCAGCTGGGCCGGGACTACATTCTTCAGTCGAAACCGACGAGGAAAATCGCGTGAGCGAATCCCCGCGCTTGCTGGTCGAGCCGGGGAGAGTGGTGCTGTCCGGGAGCTGGACGCTGGCCGAAATGTTGCCGCAGTTGCCAGCCTTGCAGGCCGATCTGGCCGCTTGTTCAAGCGGCATCGAAGACTGGGATTTGTCGGCAGTGACGCGACTGGATAGTGCCGCGGCCGTGCTGCTGTGGCGCACCTGGGGCGTAAGTTGGCCGGCCGGCCTGGTCGTCGGCAAACTGCACCGGCAGGTGCTTGAGCGGGTAGCCGAATTGCCGCACGAGATTCCCGGGCAAGTCAGACCCAAGGCGCGATTTCCCGAAGTGGTCGGCGCCTTGCTGCTCAAGGCTGTTGTCAACTTGCGCGGCATGATTGCCTTGTTCGGTCAATTGCTGCTCGATGTGGCCTATCTCTTCCGTCATCCGCAGGATGTGCCATGGAAGGAGATTACCGCCAATGTCTACAAGTCGGGGGCGCAGGCGCTGGCCGTCACGGCGCTGGTCGGTTTCCTGATCGGGGTGACGATCAGTTATCTCTCGGCGTTGCAGCTCAAGAGCTTTGGCGCCGACATTTTCATCGTCAATATTCTCGGCATCTCGATCATTCGCGAACTGGGGCCGGTGCTCGTTGCCGTGCTGGTGGCCGGTCGTTCCGGTTCGGCGATGACGGCGCAGATTGGCGTGATGCGGGTGACCGAGGAAATCGACGTGCTGTCGACGATGGGCATTTCGCGCAGCATCCGTGTCGTTTTACCCAAGATTTTCGGGTTGACCGTAGCAATGCCTTTGTTGGTCCTGTGGACCTCGGCCGTAGCGCTTTTTGGCGGCATGCTGGCGGCGCTGCTTCAGCTTGACCTGTCCCTCGTCTATTTTCTCGACAACCTGCCACGCGCCGTGCCGGTGTCCAATCTGGTCATCGGGCTGTGCAAAGGCGTCGTCTTCGGTTTCGTCATCGCCGTCGTCGCCTGCCACTTCGGCCTGCACGTCAAACCCAATACCGAGAGCCTGTCAGCCAACACGACGAGTGCCGTGGTGACGGCGATTACCACGGTCATCCTCTTCGATGCAATTTTCGCCGTGTTCACCCGGAACATCGGAGTGCCCTAGCCATGAGCCCGTTACCCGTCATCGAACTGAACGGCGTCGGCGTGAGTTTTCGTGGGAAAGCGGTCCATCGCGATCTTTCCCTGCGCGTCGAGGAGGGGCAGATCGTCGGTTTGCTCGGTGGCTCGGGCAGCGGCAAGACCACCTTGTTGCGCGAAATTCTCGGCTTGTTACGGCCGGACGCCGGCAGCGTTCGCCTGTTCGGCGTCGATCTCAACGACCCGGATGTCGAGATGCAGCGCAATCTGCGCCGGCGCCTCGGCATGCTGTTTCAGCAAGGCGCCCTGTTTTCCGCCTTGTCGGTCTTCGACAACATCGCCTTTCCGCTACGCGAACTGCGTTGTCTCGACGCCGATTGGATTCGCCGCCTGGTCCATCTCAAACTGGCGATGGTCGGGTTGGAGCCGGATCACGGCAAACTGATGCCGGCCGAACTCTCCGGCGGCATGGTCAAGCGCGTTGCCTTGGCTCGCGCCCTGGCCCTGGAGCCTGAACTGTTGCTGCTCGACGAGCCGACGGCCGGCCTCGATCCCGATCGCAGCCAGAACTTCGTCGAACTGGTCGGCGACCTGCAGCGCGAGCTCGGCCTGACCGTCGTCATGGTTACCCACGACCTCAATACCCTGGCCGGGCTGGCTACCCATGTCGCTGTGCTGGCCGATCAGCACATCATCGCCTTCGGCCCGAAAGCCGAGGTCATGACGGTCGATCATCCTTTTGTTACCGGCTTTTTTGGCGCAGACCGCCGGAAGCTGCTTTAATTGGCATCCATGGAAAACAAGTCCTACGCCTTCGCCGCCGGTCTCTTTGCCCTACTGCTCGGAGCGGCTGCGTTGCTGGCCGTGTATTGGCTGAGCGACAGCAAGGACTCGGAGCACGAATACATCGTCGTCACCAAACAGAATATCGGTGGCCTGAACCCGCAGGCGCAGGTGCGTTACCGTGGCATTCGGGTCGGCAAGGTCAGCGACATCCGCCTTGATCCCGAGGATTACAGCAATATTCTGGTGAGCATTTCGGTCAATGAAGACGTGCCGCTGACCAAAGGGACCGTGGCTAAACTGAACTATCAGGGGGTGACCGGTCTGGCCCATATCCTCCTGCTGGAAACCGGCAAGGATAGCGAGCCGCTGGTGCCAGACGATGAGCACCCGCCGCGCATCACGATGATTCCGTCCTTGCTCGAAGAGTTGGGCGAAACCGGTATGGCTACGCTCAAGCAGGCACGTCAACTGATGGCGAGCGCCAACGCCACGCTGGACGAGGAAAATCGCGCTCTCCTGAAGGCTACGCTGGTCAATCTCGAAGCGGCCTCGGGCAACATGAAACCGGTTCTGGAAAACCTCAATACGACGCTGCTGCAGGTTAAAAAACTACTCGACGATCGCAATATCAGGAATCTGTCGCAAGCCGCCGGTGAAGTTCAACCCCTGCTGGCCGATACCCGCGTCCTGATCGGCAAGATGCAGGTGGCGACCGACAAGCTTGATGTGGCCATCGGCGACGCTTCGGCTGGCGGAACCTCGGCGCTGATGCCGCGCCTCAACGAGCTGGCGACCGATTTTTCGCTCACTTCGCGCCAGTTGAGCCGCGTCCTGCGCGTTCTCGAAGATACGCCACAGGGCCTGGTCTTCGGCGCACCCGCCCAGGTGCCCGGTCCGGGCGAGACCGGTTTCAATCCGGCCGGGGAGAAATAAGATGCGCTGGCTGCTGACCCTGTTGTTTTGCTGCCTGCTTTCAGCCTGTTTTACGGCTGGCAAGCGCGGTGGCGATAGCCCCCTGGCGATCTACGACTTCGGCACGGCTCCGGCCAGCCTGTTGGCGACACCGCGCAAACAGCCTCTGGCGCTCGAGGTTCGGGCGCCGCTGTGGTTTGACTCGCAGGGTATCGATTATCGGCTGGCCTACGTCGATGTCGCGCGTTTGCGCGAGTACGCCCGGGCGCGCTGGGCCGGACCACCGGCCCAAATGATCCAGCAGCGACTGATGCAGCAACTTGATTATTCAATTTCCGGGCAAGGGCAGGCGCGTTGTGTTGTGCGTGTCGAAATTACCGAGTTCAGCCAGGTATTCATCACCCCGGAAAGCAGCAAGGGCGTCTTGCAAGGGCGCGCCACTCTGCTTGATCGCTCACGCCGCCAGGTGGCCGAGCTCGATCTTAAAATCGAGAAGTCGGCAGTCAGCCAGGATGCGCGCGGAGGCGTCGGTGCTTTGTCCAGCGCCGTTGAACAATTGGCAGCCGATCTGCTCGCCTGGGAAAAAAGGCAGGGCGAGAGCGCCTGTTCCGGCTAGCTGGAAATGATGCGTTCGGCGATGCGTTGCTTGAGATCGGCTAGATTGTCGTCGAAGTGCGTGTAATGCATCAGCGACAAGCCGAAGACACAGGCGTAGAGCAACAGGCTGCGGCTCTTGGCCTCGGCATCCGACATGCCGGAGGCAACGAACAGTTTGCGTGTGCATTCGAGTCGATAAAGGTCGACTGACTCGACGACCGCAGCTGCCCGTGGGTCATGCCGTGCCCAGTCGCGAACGGCCAGTTCGATCGACATGCCCTTGCGGTTCCGGCTGGCGCCGTACACCTCGATGGCATAGTGGAGTTGCTGGCTTTCCTGCCCCACGGCTACGGACGTGGTTTTCTCGATATCGCGGATGCGCCCGATCTTCCATTGCTCGAGCACCGCATCGAGTAGTGCCTGCCGGTCCTTGAAGTGCCAGTAGAAACTGCCTTTGGTAACGCCGCAACGCTTGGCCAGCACTTCGACCCGCAAACCGGTGACGCCTTCTTTTGCCAGCACGTCGATAGCCTCATCCACCCAGCGTTCCGGGTCGAGTTGAGTGCGTGCTTCGGCAGCCCGCTTGCGAGGTTTCACGGATGAGGATTTAATCAAGGGCTTGACAGGTTTGTTTTCCATACGCTACCGTATGCTTTTCCATACGACACAGTATGGTCATTGTGCTGATTGAGTGATCGTCTGTCAAACAGGCGGCAGTAATTCAAAAAAGTTGAACCGAAAAGGAGATGCTGGTGAAGATTCTCGTACCCGTAAAACGTGTCGTTGATTACAACGTCAAAGTCCGTGTGAAGGCTGATGGTTCCGGTGTTGACCTGGCCAACGTCAAGATGAGCATGAACCCCTTCGACGAAATTGCCATCGAAGAAGCCGTCCGTCTCAAGGAAGCCGGCATCGCCACGGAAGTCATCGCCGTCTCCTGCGGCGTCGCCGCC
>JBAQOL010000031.1:0-56626 GCA_049304775.1 Ferribacterium limneticum | reverse complement strand
AAGAAGGCGACCCTGGGTCGGTGCCGGCTGCGCCGGTTCCCTGCGCTACTCGGTTCTGGCGGGGGCTGCGGAACTCGGGCTTCGCCCTCAAACAGTCCTCGCCCTTTATCCGCCAGCCCCTGCGTTGCTCGGCACCTCTCAAGGGGCCCGGTAAAACGATCCCGGCTTGAGCTTGGGTGCCTGAATGGCAGATTTCATTTTTGGGCTATTTTTCCGGTTGACCGTGGAAACCATTTTTTTGCGCTACATCGGTCGAGCCCGGACGCCTTTGGGGTCCCCGTGGAAGGCGCTGAGCAACGCAGGAAGGCCGGGGGCAGTCGGCGAGGACTGTTTGAGGGCGAAGCCCGAGTTCCGCAGCCGCCCGGCCTGCCGAGTAGCGCAAGGGACCCGAAGGGCGCCGCCCCCGGGGTCGCCTTTTCTTTGGCTACTTTCTTTTGGCGAAGCAAAAGAAAGTACGCCCGCCAACAAGGCGGAAACCCATGCCAATTAGGCGGCAAGCAACGAATTCACCCCCGGCGTACTGAACCGCAATTGCTCCTTATGAACAATCCCATTCGCCGCCAAGCTGGCACCAAAATCCGGCGTCCAAGAACGCCCTGCCTTCTGCCACTCAACAGAGCGCAAATCCACCACCGCCGCATCCGGATCAGCCCCAATCAGCGGCCTGACAACATTCTCCAGCAAATCGCCAAAACTCATCCCCGGCTCAACAACAAGCATCAGCGGCGTAGCGAACAACATGTGGTGATCCCAGCAAACATAAACAATCTGCTTGCCATTGAAGTTTTGCACCACGTCACGCGGCACGCCGACGTAGGGCTTGGTTGAGGTCAAAGTCATTTATCTCTCCCGATATTCACTGATTGCTGGTCGCCTGCTGGCGCCAGGCTGCGAAATTGCGCTCGTCCTCGGAACCGTCGAAGTCGCCGTTGTCCTTGCCCGGTATCAGGCTGACCCAGTTCATCCACGCCCCCAGATCACCGTTGATCGGCGCCTGGAAAAGCTGCTGCATCGGTAGCCAGGCCTGGATGTACTTTTCCGGTTCGCTCTCGAAGATGTGCTGGCAACCGTCCGAACAAAAGTGGTACTTCTCGCCCTTGTATTCGGTTTCGCGCTGGCACAGCGAGGTCGGATCGTCCGGCTCGGTGAACACGGTCGGGATCTGGCAGGTCTGGCAGAGCTTGGCCAGGCCCATGTTGGCGAACGGTGTGCCGGCGGCCTTGAGCTTGCTCAGGTGCGCCCAGCGCGGACGGTAGTATTTGTCGAAGGTGTCGGGGTACTTCTTCGACAGCCATTCCATTTCGTCTTCGGACGGAATCCAGCTGTGGAAGGCCGTGCCGAAGTTGTATTGATACAGCGCCAGCATGAACTGGTGCGACATGTGATCAATGCCCTTTTCGGCGTCGTCCCAGCCCTTGGGCGGACGAATGCCGTAGCGCGCCAGATCGCGGAACAGGGCGCCGCCGTTCTCGACGCCGTAGATGTTCCACGCCTCGCGCCAGGACATGACGCGCTTCGGCAGCATGTAGTCCATCATCGTGCCGACCACGCCGAGCAGACGGAAACCGCGCCAGAACCACTTGTCGATCCAGCCCTGGACAATAGGCAGATTGGCCGGGTCCTGCTCGAGCATGAACTTGATGCACTCGAGGCCGAGCGTCATGTGACGCGCTTCGTCGGACTGCGCCGAGAAACCGAAGGTCACCGTCGCCATGTCACCGTTGTAGGCGGCACCCGACATGAAGGGCACGAAGAGCAGATTGGTCAGGACGTATTCGAAGCTGAAGCCGATGGCGATCATGAATTCGAACGGCCCGGACGACAGCGCATCGTCGAAGAAGGAGCGCGGCAGCGTGCAGTACCACATGCGGTCGCGGGCATCGGCGAAGGCGTGGAAGCCGTTGTAGAACTTGTTGTAGTTCGACAGCGCGTGAATCTGCGTCTGGGCGTGGCGAATCTCGTCGATCGACTGCATCTGGCAGGCGACCTGCGTGCCGACGCCGGGAAACTCCCGACCCATGCGGGCAAAGCCCTTGCCGGCGGCGTATTCGCCCGGGCTGATGGCCTGCAGGAAAATCTTCAGGGCGCTCAGGTAGCGGGCATCGGTGATGTTCAGGTGACCGTTGTTCTGGGCGTGGGCGTCGATGATCGCGTAGAACTTGCGCTCCTTCTCGGCCTGGTATTTCCAGTACGAATCCATGGTCAGGCGGAAGGGGTCTTCCCACTTGTCCCAATCGTGAATCTTGATGCCTTCGTACTGGACGTAAGGGAACACCTCATCCTTGGTGTGATAGGTCGTATCCCAGCCGAGGTCACGGGTCATCAGCTTATATTTTTCTTTCAGGCTGAGTTTCTTCTTGGCAACTTGCATGTCCATTTTTGTCTCCTTCTCGCTCTCAGGCGTTCCAGCGCAGGGTGAAGCTGTCTTCGTCCTCATCGACATTGCCGGAGAGGGTGATCAGGTTGATCTGCAGTTCCTGCAAGTCATAGGCGCGGCCGATATGCTCCTCGATGGTTTCGCGCTTGATGGTCATCGATCCGGGAACATCGATCTTGACCATGGCCGGCTGGCGATTGACGATGGCTGCCGGGTTGTCTTGCACGATGGCATCGATGATCGGACGCGTGTCTTCGTTGGCTTGCAGGGCAATGAATACGGTCGACATGGTTTTTCCTCAGATTTCCACGCCGACTTTTTTCAGGCGCGCCTTGAAGGCGTCCACTTCATCGCCGACCACCTCCTCGGCATCCGCCCCGAGGGCTTTCCCGACAACCGGCAGCATCGCGGCAGCGGCCCGGGTGCTCCACTTTTCCGTCCACTCCTGCAGGATGGCGCGGTTGTGCTCCGACTCGGCGGCGGCCACTTTCATGACGGCATCGACCCACTTGCGGGTTTCATCGAACCAGTCATTCATGAACTGGCAGAGCATGGCGACGGCGGAAGCCCCCTGTGCCGACAGGTAGCCGTCGACAATGCGCTCATAGACCAGCGGATAAAGCAGGCCGTCGAGCGCCACGTTCTGGGCGACGAACAACTCGAACGGGTCGCGCACGACCAGGCAATCCTCGATGTAGCGGCGCATCGGTTGCCAGGCATCGTCGTCCAGCCAGGCCGTCTTGCCTTCGGTCAGCGCTTCCTGATCGCCGAGCAGCAAACCGAGGCGTGACAGGTACTGGGCGATGCCCAGGTTATCCATGGCGTGGAACATGCACGCCTGGGTAAAGATGGCGGCGTAGCCATAACCCGAGATGAAGGAATTGTTCATGTTGGCACCCCAGGCGGCATGGCGCAGGGGAACCAGCACATTCAGCGCAATCTGCTTGAGTTCGTCCGGCAACATGTCGGCCAGACCGCGGCTTTCGACGAAGCTGAAATTCGCTTCCGCCGTTTCCTGCTGGCGAGCCCGGGCCAGCGTGTAGTTGTTGTAAAAATACTGGCGCGGGTCCTTCAGCGCGTACCAATCGGCCATGACGATTTTGGTAATCGAGGCATCGTAGATCAGTTGATCGGGATCCCAGGTCGGGCGGTAGTGCAGGTTTTCGGTGGCCTGGATGTCGTAGCTGCCTTCCTGGTAGCGCGACGCCGGCTTGTCGCCAAAGCGGCGCGCCAGGTGATCGAAGGTATTGCGCTGCTGCTTGATGCTGACGGTACGCAGATCGATTTGCATTCGTCCTGTCTCCTTTTGGAATTATTTTCAACGGCTGCTGCGGCCAGCAGCAGCCGTACCGGCTCTGGCCGGAAACCTCAGCTGACGACGGTCAGGAAGGTTTCATGCAGCTTGCGCTGCGGATAATCGAGACCCTGGCCGAAGTTATCGAAGGTCCAGGTCATGGTCTCGTAGTCGGGATACGGCAGGTGGCCACCGAAGAAAGTCTCGAAACGATTGCCGGACGGATCCCACGCATAAATGGTGCAGCCACGCGTGACGCCATGCCGGGTCGGGCCGATATCCACAGGTACGGCATTCATCGACATGATGTCGCCACCGCGCAGGACCTGTTCCCAGCTTTCCATCAGGAACGAACAGTGATGCAACTTGCCGGGTTCCGGGTATTCGGCGAAGGCGATGTCATGGACCTTTTGCCCGCAGGACAGCCAGATCGCCGCATTGCCATTGCCATCCGGCGTCAGGACACGCTCAACCAGATAGAAACCGAGCACTTCGGTGAATATCTTCTGCACCTCGGCGACATTCGGCCCATAGAGCAGCGCATGGTCGAGGCGCGTCGGCGCGATACCGTTGTCACGGGCCTTGCTCCACGGCGCCGGATTAATCAGGGGAATACCGTTGCCGACCTTGCTCTTCTCGGCGAACAACTCCATGACATGGCCGGAGGGCAGCGTAAAGCGGACACGCTCACCGGTCTCCAGCATCTCACCGGCCGGAATCCGCTCGGTCTTCAGCCCGTACGCTTGCAGATCGGCATCCAGCTTGTCCAGCGTTGCCTTGTCGAGGACGCGGAAAGCAAAGAAATCGAGACCTGCCCGGTCAGCCTGGCGGATCACATAGCTGTGATGATCACGCTCATCCCAACATTTGAAATAGACGCGCCCTTGCGCATCACGGCCGGTTTCCACCAGACCGAGTACATCGCGGTAAAAAGTGATTGCCTCTTCCAGATCCAGCACGCGAACCTGCGCGTGTCCGGGACGAAGTACGCCTGTCAATGCCATGGTTTTGTCTCCTCTTTCTTGTTAATGACTTGAAATCATTACTTCAAATAACACCCTGCTTTTTGCGAATGCCTTTGATGAAAAGACTAATCGCAGGATGTATGCCAATTCGGCAAGACATTGATTTAATTGCACAGTATTAAATTTGTTCACCAAAACAAAATTTGATTACTTATTTTTAACCAATCCGTTTTTACAAACTGAACAAATTTATCAACCAACCATCAAGCCAAATCCCTTGCTGCCAGGAACAGATTAGGAAGCCTGAGCTATACTGTCAAATACTCGATTTGGCGCCACGCCATACCTTTTTTGAAAAACACCGAATTCTGCTGGGGCGTAAAAATGGATCTTCGTCATCTCAAATATTTCATCGCCGTAGCCGAAGAACTCAACATCGGGCGGGCTGCGTTGCGGCTGTGTATCTCGCAGCCACCGCTAACGCGGCAGATTCAGCAACTCGAAGAAGAACTCGGCGTTCAGCTGTTCATCCGCACGCCGCGTGGCGTCGAGCTGACGCAGGCCGGCGAGATGTTCCACGAGGAGGCAACCAACATCCGCGCGCTGGTCGAGCAGGCCATCGAGCGCACCAAGCGGGCCGGTCAGGGCAAGCTCGGGCGGCTGGACATCGGCATTTTCGGCACCGGCATCCTGGGCACCATCCCGAGGCTGCTGCAGTTATTCCGCGACACGAACCCCGATGTCGTCGTCTCGCTGCACACCCTGTCGAAGTCGGAGCAGATCGAAGCCCTGCGCCAGCGCCGCATCACCATCGGCTTCAACCGCATGCTGGCGCCGCTGCCCGACATCACGACCGAGCTGATCATGCGCGAGCCGCTTTATCTGGTCGTCAACGAAGATCACCCGCTGGCCCAGCACGAGTCGGTACCGTTCATGGAAGTATCCAAGTACCCGCTGGTCCTCTTCCCGTCAGGCGCCCGGCCGAACTTTGTCGACCGGATCGTTCAGCTTTGCGGGAACATGGGCGTTACGCCGCAGATTTCCCAGGTCGTCGGCGATGCCGTGACCGGCATGGCACTGGTCGCCGGCGGCTTCGGCATCACTATCGTACCCAAATCGGCAACCACCATCAGCCTGCCCGGCGTGGTCTGCCGCCCGTTCCGCGACGCCATCTCGGCCACCGTGGACCTCAGCTGTATCTACCGCACCGATGATCATTCACCGATCCTGCAAGCCTTTCTGGCCAGCGTGCAGAAATTCAGGGAAGCGCCCAGCGACTAAGTTTCAGGATTCCACGGTCAACTGGAAAATTTGGTCAAAATTAAAATCCCGCGCAAAAAAATGGGGGGCCAAAGGCCCCCCGAAGGAGAGAGAGGAATTTCAACAAGAAAGCCCTCGCCCGCAGAGACAATAAAACACTGACGACGTAATCAATCCCCGCCGCGCAGGTTCTGAACCTGGAAGAGACCCGGAGGCGCCTTCTTCGGATCAACCTGGCCCTTGAACTGGGCGGTCGTGCAGCGCTTGGCCTGAACGTCGACCATGATCACGCCGTCATCGATACCGATACCGGAACCCTTGTTGACCGGCAGGTGATGGTCAGGATGCGACTTGCCGACGCTGAAGGCCTTCCACAGTTCGCCCTTGCGGTCGTAGATGTCGACGGCACCGTTCAAATTCTGCAACTGGGCATCCATGTAGAAAGTCCGCTTGCTGATCGGGTGGTTCGGATTGACCGGCACCGCTTCAAGGACATAGACCTTGCGCAACTGCCAGGTCGCATCCGGGAAGCATCCACCTTGACCGCCGTAGTTCACGAACTTGTAGCCATCGGCTTCCTTGAACTCGTCGGAAAGCTTGAGTTCATTGTGGTTCCACATCGGCAACAGCATGTTCTTGGTGCCCTTGTAGGTCCACTTCATGTCGGAAACGCGACCGTTGTAGCCTTCGAAGTCTTCGATCATCAGATCGGAGCCGAGGAAGGAGTCAGTCACCTGGCCCTGGGCCAGACGACGCACGCGACGCTGGAAGCCAAGATACAGATAGGCGTCGTCGAGCTTGCTGTCGTCTTCGAAACGCTGGATCAGCAACTGCGTATTCTTCAGATCCTGCGGCTCGTTGGCCTTGACGTAAATCGCCCGGTACAGGCCGGACGGATTCGGCGTGAATTCGGGAATCGGCGCATCCTTGGTCCGATGCATGAAGTTCAGGAAGTGGAAGTCATACTTGATGGTCTTCTCGATCTGCCCCGTCGTCATGTTGCGGTAACGCCAGTAGAACGGCGAAATGACCGCACCGTCGCCCCAGTTCACACCGTACTTGTAGTTCCAGGCCAGCTTTTCGCCCGCACGCGGATCCTTCGCATCCGGCTCTTCCGGGAACGGACGACCAGCCACGTAACCCGTCAGATTCTCGCCGGCTTTCGAACCCAGCTTGGTCTTGTTCAGGTTGGTCTTGGTGGCGTTGATGTAGCTGCTGTTGATCATGAACTGGGTGGTCGGCCCGACCTTCATTTCGAAGGCGCCATCCTTGAGCAGCTTGTACAGGCCAACCGACAGGACATCCTTGAACTGGTCAGCATTGGCCTTGGTGATCACCGTTCCGGGTGTCACACCCGGCGCGCTGGGCATGCCAGCCTTGTAAGGATTGAAGGTATTTTCGACATCTGCTTCCGTAGCAGCAAATGCCGAGCCGACCAAACCTGCCGCCACCAGTGGCAGCAGGGAAATCATGGTTTTTTTCATGTGGTTGTCTCCGGGTATAAGTTAGAACTTGTAGTTAACACGAACGAAAATGTCGTTTTCCTTGAACGCAGCACCGATCGGGCCGGCGCGGAAGCGGCCGAGGGGTTCCATGCCGCTAAGTCCACGTGAATACGAGGTGAACGGATCCGCATCTCCGTTGGGTGCGGTATATGGCGCAAACGGATTACAGGAACGACAGTCATCGAAATTCCAGCGGGTGCGCCCTTCAGCCAGCTTGTAGTTGGCGCCAAAGGTCACCTTCAGATCGTTCGTGACGTTCCATTCAACCTGCGGAGCCATAGCCGTCGCCCGTGCCTGGAAGTCATGCGCGAAGATGATTTGCGGGCTCAGCGTGCCGTTACGCAGAAAGCCCTTGATCAGCAAAGTGCCGATAAAGTTGTCTTCCCAATCCGGCATACCAACAGGTCCCAGAGAACCCTGCTTCCATTCGTGATTAAAAATGTGTTGATAGAACAACTGCCCCGAAATCAGAGTTGCAGAAGTTTCGCTGATGAACGGGATGAAGGTTGGACGATCAATACCGATCACGCTGCGGAAAACATTGTTCTTCGAATACAGCTGCTCGCGTGCAGTATTGGAAAACTCTTCACCATCAGTAAACGCGGCCTCAACACGCACAGCAGCCCCTGCCGCAGGGAGTTGGAAGTCCATCGAGCCACCGATCAGGTTAACCCGCGGAAATTCGATATCGAAGGAAATCAGATAGGGCCAAGCATTTTGATACACCCCCGTGAAGGAGTTAGTCGCCCGCTTACCACCGTGCAGAGACGGCAATTGGGAACGATAGGTCAGCGCGTTCAGCGAGAAGGACAGGCCGTCTGCAGTCACGCCCTCATATTTTGCCCCCAGTTGGGTGTTCGACAATGACCAGTCAGGGAGATTAACGTCCTTGATGCCAATCTGCCCTGGGCCAAAATTGGTTGCTAACAACGTACCGGGCGCGACATTGGCAAAGCTGGCCACCGTGCCACCGTTATCCCAGAGATTGGCCATACCGCGGAAAAAACACCCTGCGTCCAGTATCACGTTAGGCGAACCGCATTGGCCCAGATTGTTGGCCCGGAACTGATCGAAGTTCCAGACGATCTGGAAGTTGCGGTCCTGCATAGACTCACTGGCCCCCATGCGGTATTCCGCCTGGGCAATCCACATCGGAATGCGGATATCGGACAGTTCGTCGTAAATGTTGTTACGCGAATAATCAACCGGGTTAATGACATCGAGGACGCGGAAGAGGTCCGTACGTCCCCACACTACCTGCTGCTTACCCAGCTTCAGGAATAATCCCTTGCCATCACCCAGATCGAATGTCTTCTTGACATATAGCTCGCGAATGAAATCAAGTCGATCGTTGAATTCCGGCGCTTCCAGTTCCGATAGCGTCTTGTCGCCATAACCGCCAAAGTCGCGGCAACCGCGACTGTCCACGTCACAGGGACGAACCGGCACAGCCATGCCAACCCCGCCATCAATACCATGCCAGCGATCGCCAAGCGTACGCAATCCCTCATTGGGATTATTGGTATATGCATCGAGGAAGGCATTCCCGGGAGGGGCGTTGTAGTTACCAACGATAGGCCCGGCGACGGAACCCCACGGAACGGTGACAAGCTGCCCGCCGACGGTTGATTGCGAGGTAATTGAGCCACCCGCATCCTTGCCGTACTCGCTGCTGTTCATGCGATAAACGCCGTCCCAGCTTCCGCGCAGGATGCTGTGGACGCCCCAGCCATTCCCGAATTTCTTGTCTGCTTCAAGTTGCATCGTATTTCGGAACTTGGCCAGGCCAGCGTGCTCACGATGTGCCGTATGGTTCTCGTAGGTCACATCGACCTGCCAGGGCGAAGACTCCTCGCCCATCGACGGAAGGTCGTCGCCCCAAGCCTGTGTCGCGAAAGAGGCGGAGAGCGCTGCCGCGATGAGCGTCAGGCACCTTCCAGTGTTCAGTTTTGTCTCCATGGATCAAACCCCCAATGGTTTTGTTGAAAGAAAAGGTTGCTGTTCCCCCGGTCTTCCGGAGTGTTGTTAATCGTTTTCCAGGACACCGTCTTCGTCGTAATGCACTGCCGTCACAAACTTGGGTTTGAAGACGACGCACCATGACGGCACGATCAGTACGGCGGCGATCGCGTTGACGATGAGCATGAAAGAAAGAAGGATCGCGGCGTCGGACTGGAAGCGCAGATCGGACATGAAGATCCACATGACGACGCCGGCGATCAGCGTGACGGCCGTGAAGCTCACGGCGTAACCGGTGGTGGCGACGGCGGTGATGACCGCCTTCTTCATGTCACGCATCACGGCATACTCTTCGCGGATGCGGTCCATGAAATACACGGCGTAGTCGATACCGACACCAACGCCGACGGCAATGACCGGCACGGTATTGACGCTGATCCCGATATTGAGCGCCCCCATGTAGGCATAGGTCATCAAGGTCGAGAACAGCATCGGCAGGACCATCAGCCAGCCGGCGTGCAGCGAGCTGTAATAGATCATGACGATGAAGAAGGCGAGCAGCATGACGGCCGGGATGATGATCATGTGGTCGGTATGCAGCGCCTGATTGCCGGCCGCGGTGACGCCGATGATGCCGCCACCGAGCTCGATGTGCAGCCCCGGCACTTCGGCCTCGATCTTCTTGATGCCCTCCTCGGCCAGCGCGACGATGCGGTTGATCGTTTCGGCCTGGTGGTCCTTGTAGTAGAAGACCATGTTGGCTTCGTTTTCGTCGGAAGTGACGAATTCCTTCAAGGCACCGGGAATCGGGCTGGAGGCCATGTAGGCGAACATCAGGCCACCGATTTCGTCGGCCGTATCGGGCAACTGCATCCAGCGCGGGTCGTCGTTGTGGGTCAGCTTGTTGACCACGCGCAGCACGCCCGGCATGGCCTTGGTGCCACCCAGCGAGGGATCGGACAGCATGTGCGCCTGGAAGCGCTCGATGGCGGCCATGACATCGGGACGCTTGATGCCGCCCTTCTCGTCCGTGCGTGCCGCGATATGCAGTTCCTCGGAACCTGGGAAGCGGGTATTGATGGCCTTGGTCGACACGTTGAAGTCGTGGCTCAGGTGGAGCAGCGGCGAGCCTGGCTCCGATTCGCCGAGTTGCACCTTGCTGACGAAGTAGGTGCCACCGATAGCGCCGATCAGGGTCAGGATCAGGATCGAGCGTGCACCACCGTCAGTGCCGCCGGTCAGAGCCATGGCCTTGCCGAGGAAGGCACGGATGCCTTCGTTGCCGTTGTGGTGGTTCTTCGGGGCAGGCAGAATGGTCAGGGCCAGCGGGACCATGAAGTGCACCGTGAAGATCACCGAGAAGCCCCAGAAACCAGCAGCCAGACCGAGTTTGTGGTTGAACGGCGCGGCGCCCAGCATGAGCACGGCGATCCCCACCGCATCAACGATGATGGCCAGCGAACCCGGGCGGAACAGGGCATCCAGCGCATTGCGGGCGGCCTTCTTGCCATCATGGACGATGGCCAGTTCTTCGTAGTAGCGGACGACCAGTTGCACGCCGTGCGAGGTCGCACGAGCAGCAATCAGGAAGGGAATCGGCAACGACAAGGGTTCAAGGTTGATGCCCATCGCTGCCATGAAACCGAGGCCCCAAATGGAGGACAGTGCGATGCCAAGCAGCGGCAGCGCGACTCCGTAGAAGCGACGGAAGTACAGAATCAGCAATGCGGACAGCAGGAGAAGCGTCCACATCATGATTTCGACAATCTGGTTAAGGTAGGTATAGACCCAGCCGGTCAGCACCGGGTTACCCGTGACGTAAATCTGATGACCAGGTCGGGCCAGCGTTTCGCGGACCTTCTGCAAGGCAGCAAAAGTGGTCGGATAATCGATCGAGCCCTCGTTCATCTGGGCCTTGATCAACGCCGCCTTCATGTCCGGCGAAACAAGCAGGCCGTAGATGGTCGGGTTGGCAATGACGTCGTTGCGCAGCTGCTCGAGTTCGGCCACCGTACGTTTTGGCTTGAGCGGGTCGTAGTAGGACTCGGAAGCGAAACCGCCCTGATCGTCGAGGAATACCTTGCGCGCCGTCCGGTGCGTCAGGCTGCTGACGAGGTTGTGATTGACGCTCGGCAGGTTGTCGACGCCTTGGGTGGCCTCGTGAATGAGTTGCAGGGTTTCATCGTTGAAGATGGTGCCCTTGTCGACTTCGACCGACATGACAATCATGTTGGCGCCGCCGAAGTTTTCCTTCAGGCGGTTGTAGACCTTGATGTAGCTGTGGTTCTGCGGCAGCAGATCGGCGAAATCCGTAAAGACGCGCAGGCTGGGCAAAGCCATGCTGAACAGGATGGTGACGGCCAGGACCAGCGACAGCACAATCTTTGGATTGCGGAAAATCCATTCCTCGCCCTTGTGCAGGGCATGAGTAATGGCGTGACGTGTTTTTGCAACCATGGTGTTGAGATCTCCCTGGCTTATTGTTTGGCGTGCGTGCTGACAGCACGGAGCAGCCCACCGGGGCCGCCGATCACGATGGCCGATTGGCCCGGCAGGGAAGCGCCGCCACCCAGAAAGACCGGCACGGGATCGGTGTACGGCACGGCACGCCAGCTATCGCCTTCGAGACGAGCAATAACGCCGCTGGCACCGACGCCGAAAGGCTGGCCTTCGTGCATGAACAGGCGATTGAGTGAGGCCTGCGTGGTATTGGCTTGCTTGTTCCACGACTTGCCGCCATCGGTGGTATGCAGCATCTGCCCGGCCAGACCGCTGACCCAGCCTTCGTTGCGGCTGGCAAACAGGGCGGCGTAGGGATAGAACTCGCCCGGCATTTTCGGGCCTTTTTTCCAGGTGGCGCCGCCATCGTCGGTCATCACCGTCAGGCCGAACTCGCCGAGGGCGATGCCGTTTTTCTCGTCAAGGAACTGGATGGTCGTGATCTGCGTGTCTTCGCCCAGTTCTGTGGTTTTCCAGGTCTTGCCCTGATCGGCGCTACCGGAAATGACAGCATTGACGCCAACAACCCACCAGCCGCCCTGCTTGTCGCAGGTCACCGCCAATGGCGTACGCGGCAGGTCGAGGGGAACCGATTTCCAGTTATTGCCGTCGGCATCGGCCGACCACACCCTGTGGTAATGGTCGATGGCGACGAAGCCCTGATCGCCGCAGACGGTCATATCAACCAGGGAAGTATTGCCGAGCGGCGTCCGCTTCCAGCTCTTGCCCTGATCTTCCGAGCTCAGGACGACACCGCTTTGCGTACCAGCCACGACCACCTTGCCAGTGCTGGCCATCGCCTGGCTGATGTCATAGCGATGCACCGAACGCTCACGCTCCGCTGCAATCCCGGACATATCCGGGCCTTGCGAGCAAGCGGAAAGCACTCCGCAGGCAATGGTGGCGCCGAATGGCAGCCACGAGATTTTCTTCACCCAGCCCATCTACTCCTCCAGTTATCCGTGCCTTTTGGTGGCACTTTTTTCAGTCGTATTTCGTTGAAACAGCCTTTGAGACCTCGGCTTATTCAGACTATGCATTGCCCTCACCAATACCGTCCAATACCAATTAACACGATATTAAATACTGCAAAGGTATGGACTTTTTCGCATTGAAAAAACGACATGCGAGCATTTGATTCAAGAGGTTTCCTTGGTGCGGAAAGGAACTTCCCGCACCAAGGAAACCGTTTTCAGCGCCCGAGATCTTTGGCCGTCTTGCCGCCGATTCCCCATTGCGCCTTGGGCACGTCGTGGATCCAGACACGGACGTTTTCAATCGGCGCACCGAGCGCTTCGACCAGAGCAGCACTGACCTTTTCGATGACTGCCCTCTTCTGCTCTTCCGTTCGTCCTTCGATCAGATAAATTTGCGCGAATGGCATGGTTTCTCCTTAAACGAAACGGCAGCTGACGCCGCCCAGCGACTGGATACGCAAACTGACGTGATCGCCGGCCTTGACGGCAACGGCCTCGGTGACACCGCCGGACAGGATCATCGTGCCGGCCGGAATTTCCTCGCCACGGGCGCCGAGATGGTTGGCCAGCATGGCAATCGCCGCTGCCGGATGGCCGAGCACGGCCGCACCGGCGCCAATGGCGACGGGTTCGCCGTTCTTTTCCATGACCACGCCCAGCGTGCGCAGATCGAGACCGGCGACCGGCGTCATCTGGCCACCAAGCACGAAACGCGATGACGAACAGTTGTCGGCGATGACGCTCTTGAGGTCGAACTTGAAATCGCGGTAACGCGAATCGATGATCTCGATGCCCGGCATGATGAAATCGGTCGCGGCCAGCACGGCGCCGATATGGCAGCCCGGGCCTTTGAGCGCCTTTTTCAGAACGAAGACAATTTCCGGCTCGACCTTCGGGTGGATCAACTGATCAATCTTGATCTCACCGCCATCGGCCACGCTGAAGTAATCGACCAGGAAGCCGAAACATGGTGTTTCGACACCCATCTGCTTCATCTTGGCATGCGAGGTCAAGCCTGCCTTCAGGCCGACGACGCGATTACCACAGGCCAGCTTGCGGCGGAGGATTTCGTTCTGGATGGCGTAGGCGTCATCCCAATCCATTTCCGGATGGGCATCGGTAATCTTGACGACGTCGTGCGCCTGAAGTTCGGCGTTTTCAAGCAGTTCGGCCAATTGGCCAATGGTTTGCTGGTTCAGTTTCATGCCATCAGTCCCCGTTCGCGCGCCATGCTCATGGCGGTGTCCTCAATCATGTCCTCCTGTCCACCAACCATGCCGCGACGACCCAGCTCAACCAGGATGTCCCGTGCCGGCACGCCGTACTTCACCGAAGCGCGCTTGGCAAAAAGCAGGAAGGAACCATAAACGCCGGCATAACCGAGCGTCAGCGCATCGCGGTCGATGCGAATCGGGAAGTCCATCATCGGGACGACGAGGTCTTCAGCGACGTCGGTGATCTTGGCGACATCGACGCCGGTTTCGATGCCCATCAGGCTGCACACGGCGATTAGCACTTCCATCGGTGTATTGCCGGCGCCGGCACCCAGACCAGCCGCTGCAGCGTCGATGCGGTTGGCACCGACTTCGATGGCAGCGATCGAGTTGGCAACGCCCATGGCCAGGTTGTGGTGGCCGTGGAAGCCAAGTTCGGTTTCCGGCTTGAGGGCGGCACGCACGGCGCCGAGGCGTTCCTTGACGCCTTCCGGCAGCAGATGGCCGGCCGAGTCGGTGACGTAGATGCAGTTGGCGCCGTAGCCTTCCATGAGCTTGGCTTGGGTGACCAGGCCTTCGGCGCTGTTCATGTGGCTCATCATCAGGAAGCCGACGGTGTCCATGTTGAACTTGCGAGCCATCGTGATGTGCTGCTCGGAGACGTCCGCTTCGGTGCAGTGGGTGGCAACGCGGATGGTGTGCACACCGAGATCACGCGCCATTTTGAGGTGGTCGACAGTGCCGATGCCCGGGAGCAACAGGGCCGAAACATTGGCGTTCTTCATCCTGGGGATGACGGCACCGAGGTATTCCTCGTCGGCGTGGGCCGGGAAGCCGTAGTTGACCGAGGAACCACCGAGGCCGTCGCCGTGGGTGACTTCGATGAGCGGCACGCCAGCTTCATCGAGGCCGGTGGCGATGCTGACCATCTGGTCGAGGGTCATCAGGTGACGCTTGGGATGCATGCCATCCCGCAGGGTCATGTCGTGGACGGTTACTTTTTTGCCGCGTAGGGTCATTTTTTTCTCCATATTCCTTAGGCGACGACAGGCTCGAGCTTGAGCGTGCCCTTGATCATTTCTTCGGCGAACATTTCGGCGGTGCGGGCACCGGCGGCGGTCATGATGTCGAGGTTGCCGGCGTAGGTCGGCAGGAAGTCGCCGAGGCCGGTGACTTCCATGTAGACGGAGACGCGGTTGCCGTCGAAGACCGGGCCGTTGACCAGGCGGTAACCCGGGACGTATTTCTGGACTTCCTTGATCATGGCGTGGATGGATTCGGTGATCATGGCCTGGTCCGGAGCTGTTTCGGTCAGGCAGTGCACGGTGTCGCGCATGACGAGTGGCGGCTCGGCCGGGTTGATAATGATGATGGCCTTGCCCTTCTTGGCACCGCCGACCTTTTCAACAGCACCGGCGGTGGTGCGGGTGAATTCGTCGATGTTCTTGCGGGTGCCGGGGCCGGCTGACTTGGAAGAGACGGTGGCGACGATTTCGCCATAGGCGACTGGCTGAACGCGCGAGACGGCTGCCACCATGGGGATGGTGGCCTGGCCACCGCAGGTGACCATGTTGACGTTCATTTCACGGCGACCGACATGTTCCTTGAGGTTGACCGGCGGCACGCAGAACGGGCCAATGGCGGCCGGCGTCAGGTCGATCATGAGGACGCCGAGCGCGTTGAGCTTGCGGCTGTTCTCGGCATGCACGTAGGCCGAGGTCGCATCGAAGGCGATCTGGACGTTGTCGGCGAGGACGTGGGGCAGGAAGCCGTCGACACCGGTGGCACAGGTCTTCAGGCCCATCTCGGCGGCACGCTTCAAACCTTCGGATTCAGGGTCGATGCCGATCATCCAGACGGGGTCTAGGTAGGGGCTGCGCTTGAGTTTGTAGAGCAGGTCGGTCCCGATGTTGCCCGGACCGATCAGGGCGCATTTGATTTTTTGGGTCATCAATATTTCCTTATTGATCGTGGTTCAGCAAATAGTGGAAACGATCCCGCCTTCGACGCGCAGCGCGGCCCCCGTCGTCGCAGCAGCGCGTGCGCTGCAGACGTAGGCGACCAGCGCAGCCACTTCGGCCGGATCGATCATGCGTTTGATAATTGAGGTCGGACGGCCTTCGGCGAAGAAGCGGCGTTCCATTTCATCGAGGCTGATGCCGGCCTCGGCAGCCAGCTTGCCGAAGAACTCGCCGACGCCTTCAGAGCGGGTCGGGCCGGGCAGCACAGCATTGACCGTGACGCCCGTCCCGGCGCAGCTCTGGGCCAGACCGCGCGACACCGCCAGCTGGGCCGACTTGGTCATGCCGTAATGCACCATCTCACCCGGCGTATTGATGCCGGATTCGCTCGAGATGAAGACGATGCGGCCCCAGTTGGCCGCCTTCATGGCCGGCAGGTAATGGCGGGCCAGACGAACGCCGCTCATCACATTGACGTCGAAGAAGCGTTGCCATTCGGAATCGGGGATGGCGTCGAACGGGACTGGATCGAAGATGCCGAGGTTGTTGACCAGGATGTCGGCCTGCGGGCAGGCGTCGAACAGAAGCTGGCAACCTTCCGCTGTGGACAGATCTGCCGCCACGCCCTGGACATCGGCGCCGGCGACCAATGAATGCAACTTGGCAACCGCCGCATCGACGCTTTTCTGGCTGCGGCCGTTAATTACGACCCGGGCGCCTTCACGCGCCAGCTCCGTGGCAATAGCAAAGCCGATTCCCACGGTCGACCCGGAAATCAGGGCAATTTTGGAATGTATCTGGAGGTCCATTTCAGGCAACCGGCTTAGACGAAGCGCACAGAACAGCCGCCAAGACCGCCGATGGTCATGCGCAGGTTGTCGCCCTTGACCACCGGGACCATCGCGCCCATCGCGCCGGACAGCACGATGTCGCCAGCCTTCAGCGTGATGC
Source organism: Ferribacterium limneticum (assembly GCA_049304775.1). Classification (GTDB taxonomy): domain Bacteria; phylum Pseudomonadota; class Gammaproteobacteria; order Burkholderiales; family Rhodocyclaceae; genus Azonexus; species Azonexus limneticus_C. Next base: position 39,664 of record JBAQOL010000031.1, on the reverse strand, counting down.
CGAGCTTGCCGAGGGTGTTGGCCAGCCAGACCATGGCATTGACCGGGTGACCCATGGTCGCCGCGCCGGCGCCGGTGACGACGATTTCTCCGTTCTTTTCGAGGACCATGCCGCACAGGCCGAGGTCGATGTTACTGATGTTGACGAGCTGGTCACCGAGCACGAAGACACCGCAGGAGGCATTGTCGGCGACGGTGTCCTGAATCTTGATTTTCCAGTCGGTGATGCGCGAATCGACGATCTCGAAGCAGGCCATGACGCCTTCGGTGGCAGCCAGCACATCGGCGGCGGTGACGCCCGGGCCTTGCAGATCCTTCTTGAGCAGGAAGGCGATTTCACCTTCAGCCTTCGGTTGGATCAGCGAGCTCATCTCGATCGACTCGCCTTCGTTGTAAACCATGCCGTCAAGCAGGTAGCCGAAGTCGGGCTGATGGACGCCGAGCAGGTTCATGACCGGCTTGCTGGTGACGCCGATCTTCTTGCCGATGACGCGCTCGCCCTTGGCCAGACGACGCGACAGCATCTGCTGCTGGATGTGATAGGCGTCCTCGATGGTGATGTCGAAGCCGCGCGAGGTCAGCGGACTGACCGTCTTGCCGGCGACCAGGGCTTCGTAGAGTTCGTCGCCGAGTTGGGTGATTTGCGATTGTTCCATGATGCTTTCTCGTGCTCTTTCGTTATGCGGCCAGGAAATTGCTGACCAGCTGGTTGAAGTCGCGGTTGTGTTCGATCTGGACCCAATGCCCGCAACGGCCAAAAACATGCAACTGCGAGTCGTCGATCCAGCGGTTCAGGGTCAGGGAATTGCTCAGCGGAATCACCCGGTCGTCACGGCCATGGATGACCAGCGTTTTTTGCTTGATCGCCCGAATGTCAGCCTCGGCACTGGCCATGGCATCGACCCAACGCTGACGCGGGGCCGGGAACATGGCAGAAAACGACTCCTGAAAGCCCGGTCGAATGCTGGCCTGATAGCGCAACTCGGCGAGTTCGTCGTTAACCAGGCTGCGGTCGTGGGCGAAGATGTCGAGCAGGCCGCGCATCGCTTGCAGCGACGGTGCGTAACCCCAGACGGCATCGAGTTCTGCCGTGATTTCAAACGGCACGCCGACGCTGCCCATCAACACCAGCCGACGCACGCGCTGCGGATGACGGATGGCCAAGGCCAGCGCAATGGCGCCGCCGAAGGAATTGCCGATCAGGTCTGTCTGTTCGATACCCAGTGCATCGAGCAGGCCGATGGCGTGATCGACCCAGCCATCGGTGCTGTACTGAATGCTGGCCGGCCGCTCGGTATAGCCGAAGCCAACCATATCCGGCGCGATGGCCCGGCAGGTCTTGCCCAGTTCCGGCAGGACCAGACGCCAATTGGCCCATGCCGTGACGCCCGGTCCGGAACCGTGGATGAGCAGCACCGGCGCCCCGCTACCAACATCGTGGTAGTTGGTCTCGATGCCGCCGGCAACGATTCGCTGGCCGATTTCGGGAGAGGTTGCGGACACGGTCACTTCCCCTTACAGCTTGATGCAGACGTTCTTGAGCTCGGTATAGAACTCAAGCGAATGCACGCCGCCTTCGCGGCCGATACCCGATTGCTTGGCGCCGCCGAACGGCGTACGCAAGTCGCGCAGGAACCAGCTGTTGACCCAGACCAGACCGACTTCCATCTGAGCGGCTACACGGTGGGCGCGGTTGATGTTCTGCGTAAACACCGAGGCGGCCAGACCGTAGGTCGTGTTGTTGGCGCGCTTGATGACCTCGTCTTCGCTGTCGAAAGGCATGACCGTCGTGCACGGTCCGAAGATTTCCTCGCGGACAACCGTGGCGTTGTCGTCGAGACCGGTCCAGATGGTCGGCTGAACCCAGGCGCCGTTGGCCAGTTCGCCCGGCATTTTTGGAATGCCGCCGCCGGTAACGACCGTCGCACCTTCGTCGACCGCCTTCTTGTAATAGGAGAGCACCTTGTCGCGATGCTCCTGGCTGACCAGCGGCCCCATGTTGGTGGCCGGATCGCTCGGCACGCCAAGCTTGAGCTTCTCGGCACCAGCCTTCAGGCGAGCGACGAATTCGTCGAAGATCGGACGTTCAACATAAAGACGCTCAGTGCCCAGGCAAACCTGGCCGCAATTGGCAAAACAGGAACGCAGGGTAGCTTCGATGGCGACGTCGAGATCGGCGTCGGCAAAGACGATACCCGGATTCTTGCCGCCCATTTCCAGCGACACCGGGCGCGAGCCATGCGCCGCGGCCTTGTTGATGATTTCGCCGGTACGCGTTTCGCCGGTGAAGGTGATCGCATTGACGCCCTGGTTGGTGGTCAGGAACTCGCCGGCCGAATTTGGCCCGAAGCCATGCACGACGTTATAGACGCCCTTCGGCACACCACAGGCATTCATCACTTCGCCGAGCAATGTTGCGGTCGACGGCGTTTCTTCGGATGGTTTGACGACGACGGTATTGCCGCAGGCCAACGCCGGACCAACCTTCCAGGTCATGAGCAGCAGTGGCAGGTTCCACGGGCAGACGACGCCGACGACGCCGACCGGGCGGCGAATCGCGTAGTTCAGCGCACCCTTGCCATCCGGCGTGGCCATTTCGAAGAACTCGGTCGGCGCATTCTTGATGACGTCGGCGAAGATCTTGAAGTTGGCGGCACCGCGCGGGATGTCGATATGCGAAGCGAGGCTTTTCGGCTTGCCGGTATCGGCGCATTCGGCTTCGAGGAATTCGTCGAAGCGACGGGTGATTTCGTCGGCCACCTTGTTCAGGATGTCGGTGCGCTCGACCACGGTCATCTTGCCCCACGGACCGCTCAGAGCATCGTGTGCAGCCTGGACAGCCGCATCGACTTCCGGCTTGCCGGCTTCGTGCACCATGCCAATGATCGAGTTATCGAGCGGCGTGCGCTTCTCAAACTGCTTGCCCGTCGCGACGAATTCACCGTTGATGAAATTCAGGATCTGCTTCATTCCCTTGTTTTCCTATTTTTGTTTGCTGTTCTTAAACTAGACCGATGGCCGCCAGGCCGGCCCGCGCACATTCTTCGTCCTGCGCTTCGGAAGCACCGGAAACGCCGATGCCACCAAGCCAGTCGCCCGAACCTACGGGCAAGCCGCCGCCGAAAACGATGAGCCGCGGTTGTGCCGAAAAACCCAGCTTCATTCCCTCATCGTGGCCAATGGCGCCCATCCAGGCCTTGGTCGGAAAACCGAAGCTGGCCGAGGTGTAGGCCTTGTCGATAGCGATATCGATCGAGTGGATGAATGCGCCGGGCATACGCAAGAAGGCCATCAGATTGCCGCCACGATCAACCACGGCAACGTTGATCTTCCAGCCGTTGGCCGTGGCATGCGCCACGGCCGCTGAACAGGCGGCCGCAGCCGCCTCGGCCGAAATCCCTGGGATCGTGGCGGCGACTTGCATCAGGTCACCACGGTCAGGAAGCGGTCATTGAGTTTGCGGTCGTGATAGAACACGGCGGCGCCAACTTCATCCATGGTCCATTTCGTCGCCTTCTGATCGGGGTAGGCATAGTTGCCGCCGCAGAAGGTTTCGAAGCGATTGCCGTTGGGGTCGAAGGCGTAGATGGTGGTGCCGCGGGTCACGCCGTGACGCGTCGGGCCGATGTCGATGGAGACGCGGTTCATCGACATCAGGTCGGCGGCGCGCAGCACCTGCTCCCAGGTTTCAAGCAGGAAGGAAACGTGATGCAGCTTGCCCGGCTCCGGATGGCGGCCGAAGGCGATGTCATGGGCCTTGGTCGAGCACGACAGCCAGATCGCCAGATCCTGACCCGGTTCAATTTCAATATGTTCGACCAGATAGAAGCCGAGGACGTCCTGGAAGATGGCCTGGGCCTTTTCAATATCCGGACCGTAGAGCAGGCAGTGATCGAGGCGGATCGGGGCGATGCCCTTTTCGGCGGAGGGACACCAGGCTTCCGGATTTAGCTCGCCCATCTCGTTGCCGATGGCCGTCTTTTGCGAATACAGCTCGATGTCGTGGCCTGTCGGCAGCGTGAAGCGCACGCGCTCACCGGTTTCGAGCAGTTCACCGGCCGGGATGCGCTTGGTGGCGACGCCGTAGGCGTTCAAATCCTTCTCGAGCTTGGCCAGCGTGGCATCGCTATCGACCTTGAAGGCGAAGAAGTCGATACCGGCCGAGTCGGCCTGACGCAGGATCACGCTGTTGTGATCGCGCTCTTCCCAGGTCTTGAAATAAACACGACCCTGGGCATCACGACCGGTTTCGATCAGGCCCAGCACCTTCGAATAGAAATCAACGCTTTCTTCAATGTCGAGCACCCGCATCTGAGCGTGTCCGGGACGTAAAACACCAGTCATTGCCATTTGTCTTCTCCTGTTTTTTGAGTATTTCAATCACACAAAAATCTGCGCAATCGATTTACCATTACGATATCTACAACGAATCTCGATGTCAATACTTTTTCTCGAGATTTTTAAAAACCCTGAAAATTCCATCTATCAGGGTAGAATTTCACCATCTGGTCAAACCACTTAACCGAACCCTACTGTCATGGCTAACAGCACATCCACCGGCGACAGCCTCTCGGCCGAACCAAAGACGCTCGTCGAATCCGCCTACCGCGCACTGCGCCGCGACATCATCGAAGGCAACCTCGCCCCCGGTGAAAAACTCCGCGTCGAGCACCTCAAGGACAACTACGGCGTCGGTGCCGGCACCTTGCGCGAAGCCCTTTCCCTGCTCATCTCCGATGCCCTCGTCGTCAGCCAGGGACAGCGCGGCTTTCGCGTCGCCCCGGTTTCCCTCGAAGACTTCGAGGACATCACCCAGACTCGCGTCATGCTCGAATGCGAGGCCCTGCGCCAGTCGATCACCATGGGCGACGACGCCTGGGAAGGTGACTTGCTGGCCGCCTTCCACCGTCTCGCCAAGGCCGAAGAAAAACGAATCGGCTCTGACGACCGCGAGGAATGGGAAGAACGCAACCGCATCTTCCACGAGGTGCTGATCTCTGCCTGTCCGTCGCGCTGGCTCAAACATTTCCTCTCCATCCTCTATCAGCAAGCCGAGCGCTACCGCCGCATGTCGCTCTACCTGAAGCCGATTCCCCGCAACATTCACGACGAACACGAAGCCCTGCTCCAGGCTGCGATGGCTCGCGATGCCGACAAGGCCACCGCGATCCTCGGAGAACACATCCTGCTCACTTTCCGTTCCGTTCAGGCCATTCCGAAAGACCGGCTGAACGAAAAGCTGGCCGCCTGAACGCGGCTGGCCGGTTTTCAAAATTGGCCATTTTTTCCGGTTGACCGTAGCAAGCCCGTGGCGCCGACCAACCAGGCCGGCGCCAACCGGCGCCTAGACCGCGAGCGTCGGCGACGCCACCACGGGCGTCCGATATACGTTCTTGGCCATCTTGCCAAGTACCTTCAAGGTAATGTCGCTGGTCGGCTTCACCCGGCAAGCCAGCACGCGATCCGCCGCCTCGTCTTCGGCACTGACATACTCACGGCTCATCACCCGCTTGAGGTATGTACCGCCCGTGATCTCGACCTTGCAGACGCCACAACCGCCGCCCCGACAACCGACCGGAATGCCTTTCTTGCCGAGGCGTTCCATCCCGACGAGCAGGGATTCGTTCGGCGAGCAACGAAAGCTCTCGCCGGTTTCCTCGATCAGCACGGTGAAATAGATCATTGACTGCTCCCTGCCACGTTCAGATGTTTTTGAACAAGGGGCTCTTCAGTTGCTGGGAGGCATCTGCGGCGGAGAAGAACTTCTCCATGTAGATGTCGCGCTCGAACAGCCGGCCCTGCATCAGGGTCGTGATACAGGCTTCGATCATCGCCGGCGGACCGCACAGGTAGGCCTTGTGACCGCGGAAGTCGTTGTTGAAGTGAGCCTTTGCGGCCTCATGCACAAAGCCCCGGGCAGCGCTCCAGTCGGAGCCTTCCGGCTCGCTCGACAAGGCTGGCACATAGGTGAAGTTGGCATATTTCTCGGCCAGGGCGCGGAACTCGGCGTCGTAGTAAAGCTCTTCGCGGCTGCGCTGACCGTACACCAGCGTCATCGGCAGAGCGAAACCTTCGGCCAGCAAGTCCTCGATCATCGATTTCGGACTGGATAGGCCAGAGCCGCCGGCCATGAAGATCAACGGCAAATTGGCTGACTTCTTCACGAAGAAACGACCGTAAGGCCCGGTCAGCTTGAGCTTTTCGCCAACTGCCAGCTTTTCGTGCAGCCAGGTGGTGACCTGGCCGCCCGGCACGATGCGTACATTCAACTCGATGATATCGCCGCTCTGCGGCGCATTAGCCAGCGAAAATGCCCGGGATTGGCCGTCGACCGCAGGAGTCTCCAGATTGATGTACTGCCCGGCCTGAAAGTCCATGGGCCGGTCCAGCTTGAGCCAGATACCGCGTATGGTCGGCGTCAGGGCTTCGATCCGGACCACTTCACCTGCGTAGTCCTGCACCGGCAGGTTGCGCGAATCGGGATCTTCCTCGATCTCGGCTTCGATCACCGTATCGGACTCCAGCCGGCAGCAGCAGGCCAGCGTCTTGCCTTCTTCGCGCTCGAAATCCATCAGGGCAAAGGTCGAGGCTTCGCCGTGATCGACTTCGCCATCCAGCACCTGCACCTTGCAGGTGGCGCACAGGCCGTGACAGCAGGCGTGCGGCAGGTAAATACCGGCGCGCAGGGCGGCATCGAGAATCGTCTGGCCATCTTCAACTTCGATGGTTTGGCCAAGCGGTTCAATGGTCAGTTCGTAGCTCATGCCGCCCTCGAATCAGAAGTTAGTGCCGTTGCCGTTCAGGCCCGGGGTTTGCAAGCGCAGCACATCCTTGTGCTTGATACCCTGCTCGGCCAGCGTCTTGTTCATGTCCGGCTGGAAAGGCTGGCCGGACTTGAGCCAAACGACCTTGCTGAAGTCGATCTTGGCCCAGTCGGGGTGACGGCCGTAAGAAAACGTCAGTGTCTTCTCGACTAGTTCCGAAAACTTGGTACTCGGCGGCAACATAAAAGCGAGCGGCGCGGCAAACATGAAATGGTCATCCCAACCAACGTAGAGCAGCTGGTTGCCATGGAACTTGTCCTGTGTATCTGCAGCAGGAAATTGATAATCGTAGAGGGCTTTGACAGCCATGTTCGTCTCCTAAATTTTTGTGCGGAGGGCGAAGCCGCCCTCCGTTGGTATTGATCGATCAGGTGTTCTGGATTGCCACGCCACGCCAGGCAGCAAAGTTCGCCTGATCGCTAGAGCCCTCGTAATCGCCGTTGTCCTTGCCAATTTCGACGTGGCACCACTCAAGATACTTGGCCAATGGATCGAAACCTTCGACCGTCGGATCGGTCCCTTCCGGCCAGCAGTTCCCCATATAGACCTGATGTACCGGCAACCAGGCCTGGATGTACTTCTCCGGCTCGTCGTCAAAGATATGCTTACAGCCGTCCGAGCAGGTGTGGTACTTCTCACCCTTGTAATCCGACTCGCGATAGCAGATCTTGGTCGGGTCGTCCGGCTCGGTAAAGAGCATCGGAATCTGGCAGACCTGGCACAGCATGGGCAAGGTATTGGTGTAGAAGCGTTCGCCCTTGTCGGCCAATTCACGCAGCTTGTCAAAACGCGGACGGTAGTACTTGTCGAAAGTGTTCGGGTACTTGGCCGACAACCAGTCCATCTCCTCGGCGCTGGGCAGCCATGTATGAAGACCCATCGCGTGCCCGTGGGTGCACAAGGTTAGCCATAGCTGGTGCGACTGATGCTCTTTGTCGACCGTGCATTGGGCAATGCAGTCCGGCACCTTGATACCGTACTTGGCCAGGTCGTTGAACAGCGCGCCACCGTTCTGCTCGAAGTAGATTTCCCAGGCTTCCTTCCAACTCATGACACGCTTCGGCAGCATGTAGTCCATCATTGTGGAGACCAGGCTCAGTACGCGGATGCCGCGCCAGGCCCATTTGTCGATCCACTTCTGGACGATGGGCAGGTTGTCCGGGTCCTGTTCCAGCATGAACTTGATGCACTCGAGGCCAAGCGTCATGTGACGTGCTTCGTCAGACTGGGCCGAGAAACCGAAGGTCACCGTCGCCATGTCGCCGTTGTAGGCAGCACCCGACATGAAGGGCACGAACAGCAGGTTAGTCAGCACGTATTCGAAGCTGAAGCCAATGGCGATCATAAATTCGAACGGACCGGCACTGCTGGCATCGTCGAAGAAGGACTTGGGCACCGAGAGATACCAGACGCGCTCATGCATGTGCTTGAAGTCGTGGAATCCGTCGTAATACTTGTTGTAGTTGGACAGCGCGTGAGTCTGCGTCTGGGCGTGGCGCATTTCGTCGACCGCCTGCAACTGACATGCAACACGCGGTCCAACCCCGGGAAAGTTGCGGCCAGTAGCAGCAAAGCCGCGGTGCGCCATGTATTCGAGTGGGGAAACGCCAGTCAGGAACAGCTTGAGAGTATTCAGATAACGGGCATCGGTGATACCGAGGTGACCATTGTTCTGGGCAAAGGCGTCGAGCACGGCGTACAGCTTGCGCTCCTTCTCGGCCTGATATTTCCAGTAGGCATCCATGGTCAGGCGGAACGGATCTTCCCACTTGTCCCAGTCGTGAATCTTGATGCCTTCGAAAGTCGCCTGCGGGAAGACCTTTTCCATCGGCTGGTAGGTGGTCTGCCAGTCGAGGCCGCGGGTCATGTGGGCGTATTTTTCCTTGAGGCCCAGCTTCTTCTTTTTAACGTTCATATCCATGTTCGTCTCCTAAATCAGTTCAGCCAGGACAACTTGAATTCGTCGTCGTCTTCGTCGAGGTGGCCGGAAATGGTGATGAGGTTGATCTGCAGTTCCTGCAGGTCGAAATCGCGGCCGATCAGCTCTTCGATGCTGGCGCGCTTGATGACCAGCTCACCTTCGGCGTCGATCTTGACCATGGCCGGCGATTCGTTGGCGACGGCATGCGGGTTGTCGGCCAGCACCGCCTCGATGATCGGGCGGGTATCTTCATTCGTTTGAAAAGCGATAAATACTTTGGACATAGGAATTCCTAGACGGTGAGGCCGGCTTTGGCGCAGCGGGCGTTGAACTGGGCGGAGACTTCGGCAAGCACCGTTTCGGCCTGATCGCCGAAGGCGCGCTGAGCGATGGGCGCAAGAGCGGCGAGCACCAGCGGCCGATACTGATTGACCCAGTCAGTGATCAAAGCCTTGTTTTCGGGCGACTCGGCAGCCGCCACCTTGATCTGGGCATCGACCCACTTGGCCGTCTCGGTCGACCACTCGCCCATGAAGCGGGTCATCATCGAAATGACTGTGCCACCATTGGCCGAGAAATCGCCATCGAGGTAGTCGTAAATGAGCGGATAAGTCAGACCTTCGAGCACCAGGTTCTGGGCGACGAAGATTTCGAACCAGTCCTGAACGACCAGCACGTTTTCGACATGCTGGCGCATCGGCTGCCACATGGCGGCGTTCATCCAGGCATCCTTGGCAGTGTCGAGCGCCTCGGGGCCTTCAAGGACCAGACCGATGCGGGTCAGGTACTGGGCCACAGCCAGGTGATCCATGGCGTGGTACAGGCAGGGCTGGGTAATCGCCGTGCCGTAGCCGTAGGCGCACATATAGGAATTGCCCATGTTGCCGCCCCACTCGACGTGGCGCAGCGGCACCAGAACAGCCAGGGCGGTCTGCTTGATCTCTTCCGGAACCATATCGGCCAGGCCACGTTCTTCGATCATGTCGAAGCTCGATTCAGCGGCATCCTGCTGGCGCGAACGGGCAATCGTCCAGGCACCGTAGTAGAACTGGCGCGGGTCTTTCAGCGCGTACCAGTCCTTCATCTCAACCTTGGTGCGGCGCTTGTCGAACAGCTGCATTTCCGGTTCCCACATTGGACGGTAGTGGAAAATATCCGTCTGCTGGATGTCGTAGGTACCTTCCTGATAACGGCTGGCCGGCTTGTCGCCAAAGCGTCGCGCGATGTAATCGAAGGTGTGTCGCAACGGCTTGATGGCGACTGTACGCAGATCAATTTCCATAGATGTCTCCTCTTATATTCCCTCTATCGGGATGGTTAGCCGGCGTCGGCTATTTGCTGTTGCGACGCCGAATTCAAACGTGCCGCCCAATCGCCCTGACCGGGCGTGGCCGGATCAAGGACGATGACGGCACTGGCCAGGCAGAACTCGTGAAAAGCGGATTCCGGCAGCATCAACTCGACACAGAGCGCCGGATCGCCAATGGCGAATTCGAATTCGATGAAACCGTCCGGTCGCTGCTCGCAAACCCGAACGTAACGACGCGTCGGATCGAAGGTGATTCCCGCTTGAACAATGTCTTCTTGCCCCATGCTGCTTTCTCCTGAAAATGACGCGATCAGCGATGCGTCGAGGCTTTCTCTTACTCAAGGAGCGTGCCAGAACCGCAAGGCACTGTTTTTATGGGAAAACCGAAAACTCGAGCGCCAGTCGGGGCCGTAACAAATTATGTTTTGATCAATCGATTCACCGTCAGTTAATCAATTGATCAATTGCATCAAGCCGTAAAACGGATCGATTTGAGGGTCCGATTTGTCACCGTGCACCAACAGTGGAACGCACACCGCCTATACTTGACGAAGGTCATAGCCGGAAAGCGAATCGCCACAGAATTTCAAAACCATGAAATAATCTCGAGAATTCTATGTTGTGATATTCGTTGGAAATTCAGTACCCAGCCAATGCCGCCAAATGGCGTTGCTGACATAAAAAATGAATGCCGTTTGAGGCCTTCCGGCATTCAACGGTTGAGAGACAAGATGACGACGATTCAGTACCCCGAATCCAACGACCTGAGAAATCTGGTCAAGTTTTGCGAAAACGACGGCACGATCTGGCTCGGTGAAAACCGGATGATCCTCATGCATACGGCGGCACTCGGCACACTGCGGAAGGAGCTGGTCGATTCGGTAGGCAAGGAGCAGACCCGGCGCATCCTGACCCGTATGGGCTACGCCTCGGGTGTTCGCGATGCCGAACTGGCCAAACGGATTCGTGCCCACCAGTCGCTGCAGGATGCCTTCTTCACCGGCCCCCAGTTGCACATGCTCGAAGGCATCGTCCGGGTTACCCCGGTCAACCTCAAAATGGACATCGAAACCGGAAATTTCGAGGGTGAATTCCTCTGGGAAAACTCCTGGGAACAGGACGTTCACATGAAGGAATTCGGCCGCTCGAGCGAGCCGGTCTGCTGGTCGCAAATCGGCTACGCCTCGGGTTACACCTCGGCCTTCGTCGGCAAGTTCATCCTGTTCAAGGAAGTCGAGTGCGTCGCCTGCGGTGACAACCACTGCCGGATCGTCGGCAAGCCGCTCGAGGAATGGGAGGATGCGGAAGAACACGCCAGTTACTTCCAGTCCGACCCCATGCTCAATCACCTTATGGAGTTGCGCACCCAGGTCGAGTATCTCCGCACAACGATCACGCAAAATGTGCAAACACCGCAACTGGTCGGCATCTCGAACGGTTTCAAGCAAGCCCAGGAACTCGTTTCCAAGGCATCGCGCACCTCGGTCACCGTCCTGCTTCTTGGCGAAACCGGCGTCGGCAAGGAACGCTTTGCCCGCGCCCTGCATCAGGAAAGCTCCCGCCGACAAGGCCCCTTCGTCGCCATCAACTGCGCCGCCCTGCCGCACGACCTCATCGAGTCGGAACTGTTCGGCGTCGAAAAAGGAGCATTCACCGGCGCCCAGAGTTCACGCATGGGCAAGTTCGAGCGGGCCGATGGCGGCACGCTGTTTCTCGACGAAATCGGTGAATTGCCGCTGGCCGCCCAGGCCAAACTGCTGCGCGTGCTGCAGGAAGGCGAAATCGAACGCCTCGGCGACGACCGGACGCGCAAAGTCAATATCCGGCTGGTTGCCGCAACCAATGTCGATCTGGCCAATGCCGTCAAGGAAGGTCGTTTCCGCTCCGACCTTTACTATCGTCTGAACGTTTATCCGGTCACCATCCCGCCCCTGCGCGAGCGCGTCGCCGACATTCAGCCGCTGGTCGAAGCGATGCTCGGCCGCTTCTCGACACTGCACGAAAAACGCCTGCTCGGCGTTACCGACAAGACGCTGCAGGCCATGAAGGGCTACCCCTGGCCGGGCAATGTACGGGAGCTGGAAAACATGATCGAACGCGGCGTCATCCTCGCCCCGCAAGGCGGCTGGATCGAACTGGAACATCTGTTCACCCACGTCAGCGAAGCCAAATCCTGGGAATCGGCGATTTCGGCATCGGGCTCACTGGAACAGGGCAAAGCCAAGAAATGCAGCTCCAGCCTGCTCGACTCGATCATTTCGAGCGGAATGTCACTCGAACAACTCGAAGAGGAACTGCTGACCGAAGCCGTCAAGCGCGCCGATGGCAACCTGGCCGGCGCCGCCCGCGTTCTCGGCATTACCCGCCCGCAACTGCAATACCGCCTGAAACGTAATACGCCATGACTGACCCACTGGTTCGCGTCGTCCGACGCAAGGCCAAAGCCGGCTGTGAAGAAGCCTACGAGGCGCTGATCCGCGCCATGTTCGCCGACGCCAGCAAGTTTCCGGGCTACCTCGCCGCCCAGCTCATCCCGCCGGAAACCGTCGGCGGCGAATACCAGATACTCCAGCGCTTCGCCACCGAAGCCGACCTCGAACGCTGGAACGCCTCGCCCCAGCGCGCCCTCTGGCACGAGCGCCTGCGCCCCGTCGCCGAAGGCGATCCGGAATACCGCCTGCTCACCGGCCTCGACGCCTGGTTCGCACCCACCGCCATTCCAGCCAGCCGCCCACCAGCGAAATGGCGAATGACCTTCGTCAGCTGGCTGGGCATCTTTCCGACAGTCGCGCTCCTGCTCTGGCTGGTCTCACCACTCCTCGCCAGCTGGCCATTCCTGCTCAGGACTGCGGTGTTCACGGCCCTGGTCGCGCTAGCGATGTCCTACCTCGTGATGCCACGACTATCACGCTGGATGTCGTGGTGGCTGGTCAAAAAATAGGCGCCCTTCGACGATTTCATTTTTAGCCGTTTTTTCCGGTTGACCGTAGGAACCTAAAAACAAAAAACCCGCCAAGCTTTGCGCTGAGCGGGTTTCTGTTTTCTCTTGAATGGTGGGCGGTACTGGGATCGAACCAGTGACCCCTGCCGTGTGAAGGCAGTGCTCTACCGCTGAGCTAACCGCCCACTTGAGAGGGGCGCATTTAACCATAAGTCGCCAAGCCGGTCAAACGCGGGTCGGCTAGAATAGCACCCTTTGTTTCCGCATAGATTACGCATCCCATGAAGCCTGTCCGCACCCGTTTTGCTCCCAGCCCCACCGGTTATCTTCATATCGGCGGCGCCCGCACCGCACTGTTTTCCTGGGCCTATGCCCGACGCCATGGCGGGACGTTCATCCTGCGCATCGAGGACACCGATGTTGCCCGTTCGACGCCGGAAGCCGTCCAGGCCATTCTCGACGGCATGCAGTGGCTGGGCCTGGAGCACGACGAAGGTCCGTTCTACCAGATGCAGCGCATGGAGCGTTACAAGGAAGTGATCCAGCAGATGCTGGCCAACGGCAGTGCCTATTACTGCTACACGACCCGCGAAGAACTCGATGCCCTGCGCGCCGAGCAGGAAGCGAAGAAAGAAAAGCCGCGCTACGATGGTCGCTGGCGCCCGGAAGCAGGCAAAACGCTGCCTGCAGCACCGGCTGACATCCCGCCGGTCGTCCGCTTCAAGAATCCGCAGGGCGGAGTCGTCGCCTGGGATGACCAGGTCAAGGGTCGCATCGAATTTGCCAACACCGAACTGGACGACCTGATCATCGCCCGCGCCGATGGCACGCCGACCTACAATTTCTGCGTCTGCGTCGACGACTGGGACATGGGCATCACCCACGTCATCCGTGGCGACGACCACGTGAACAACACGCCACGCCAGATCAACATCCTCGCCGCTTTAGGCGCCGAAGTGCCAACCTACGCCCACCTGTCGATGATCCTCGGTGACGACGGCGCCAAGCTGTCGAAGCGCCACGGCGCGGTTTCGGTCATGCAGTATGACGAGGACGGCTTCCTGCCCGAGGCCGTGATCAACTACCTGGCCCGCCTCGGCTGGTCGCACGGCGATGAAGAAGTGTTCTCGCGCCAGCAGTTCGTCGAATGGTTCGACCTTGACCACATCACCGCCTCGGCTGCCCAGTTCAACACCGAAAAGTTGCTGTGGCTGAACCAGCACTACATGAAGCTGACACCGCCTGCCGATCTCGCTGCCCGGGTCAATGCCATCCTCGCCGCGCGCGGTGTCGACACCAGCGCCGGCCCTGATCTTGAAAAAGCGGTCGCTCTGTATGTCGACCGCAGCAACACGCTAAACGTGCTGGCCGATGCCGTCGAAGTGTTCTACAGCCACGTCACGCCCAATCCGGAGTTGCTTGCCCAACATCTTTCCGACGAAGCCCGTCCGGCCCTGGCCGATTTCGCGGCCGGTATTGCCAGCGTGGCTTGGGAAGCACCAGCCATCAATGCCATGATCAAGGAAATGGTCACCAAGCACAGCCTTAAAATGCCCAAGCTGGCGATGCCTTTGCGCGTCATTCTGACTGGTCAGGCGCAGACACCCGCAGTCGACGCGGTAATCACCCTGATTGGCCGTGACAAGGTTGTTGCTGCGCTGGTGCCGTACCTCTAAATAATCGCGAAAGGCCCTTTACAAGGACCAAGCAGGTCCCTATAATGCGGCCTTCTTTCGCGGCGGGGGTATAGCTCAGCTGGGAGAGCGCTTGCATGGCATGCAAGAGGTCCGCGGTTCGATCCCGCGTACCTCCACCAAAAGTGCGAAAGAAAACAGTCCGGGTCCCCATCGTCTAGAGGCCTAGGACACCGCCCTTTCACGGCGGTAACCGGGGTTCGAATCCCCGTGGGGACGCCAAGGTTTTGGTAGTAAATGGAGTGGTAGTTCAGTTGGTTAGAATACCGGCCTGTCACGCCGGGGGTCGCGGGTTCGAGTCCCGTCCACTCCGCCAACGTTTAAGAAAACCGGACCCGTCCGGTTTTTTTTCGGGTAGGAGGCAAATGCCTCGTACCCAGATAGTTCGGCTGTCTCTCGAATGTGGGGGTATAGCTCAGCTGGGAGAGCGCTTGCATGGCATGCAAGAGGTCCGCGGTTCGATCCCGCGTACCTCCACCAAGCGCCGAACTAGGCAGTACTGAAAGTCCGGGTCCCCATCGTCTAGAGGCCTAGGACACCGCCCTTTCACGGCGGTAACCGGGGTTCGAATCCCCGTGGGGACGCCAAGGTTTTAGCGCGGAGTGGTAGTTCAGTTGGTTAGAATACCGGCCTGTCACGCCGGGGGTCGCGGGTTCGAGTCCCGTCCACTCCGCCAACTTCTTGAAGACCAGCCCAGGCTGGTCTTTTTAGTTTACCTGCGAAAAATGGACTTTCCCCACCGGGGTATAATCGCCGGCTTAGTCGATTCGTCAGTGCCAGGAGCCCAATTCATGCAGCATCGCAGCGTCCTGTCGCCTGTCCGCCAAATCTTTGTCGCAATTCTTGGCGCAGCTTTATTGACGCTTTCCACTCCTTCGCTGGCCGACGAGGTGGACGGGACGAGCTTCCCGTCGCTGAACATGCCATCGCTGGCCGAACCGGGGTTGCTTGCCGACGACGTGCTGACCGTCCACGAAATGCACTCGACGCCACAGTTGCCGGCCACCATCGACCTTACGCTGCATTCGACCAACCTGTGGGAGCGCATCCGCAACGGATTCGCGATGACCGACCTCAACGACGACCTGGTCCTGCACTACCAGCAGTGGTACCAGAACCGTCCCGACGCACTGCGCCGCATGCTTGCGCGCAGCAGGCCCTATCTGCATCACATCGTTGAAGAACTCGAGGCTCGCGGCATGCCAACCGAACTGGCGCTGTTGCCTATGGTCGAGAGTTCGTTCAATCCGAACGCCTACTCGCCGGCGCACGCCGCCGGCCTGTGGCAGTTCATCCCGGCCACCGGCAAGCGCTTCAATCTCGAACAGAACTGGTGGCGTGACGAACGGCGCGACGTCGTGTCATCGACCAATGCGGCGCTCGATTACCTGCAGGCCATCTATGAAATGCACGGCGACTGGCATCTGGCCCTGGCCTCGTACAACTGGGGCGAAGGCGCGGTCAAGCGGGCCATTGGCAAGAACGAGTCGCGCGGCTTGCCGACCGACTACCCCAACCTGACCATGCCGAACGAAACCCGGCATTACGTCCCCAAGTTGCAGGCGCTCAAGAACATTCTCGGCAACCCGGCGCTGGTCGCCCAACTTGATTTGCCGATGATCCCCAACGAACCCTATTTCGCGACGCTGGAAACGCGGCGTCCGATGGACGTCAAGACAGCTGCCCGCATGGCCAACATGACGATCGAGGAATTCCAGCGCCTCAACCCCTCTCATAACCGCCCGGTCATCAAGGCTTCCACCCCCATCGTGATTCCGACCGACAAACTCGATGCCTTCCGCAGCAACCTGCAGAATGCCGAGGCGCCGCTGACCCAATGGCAAGCTTACACGCTGACCGCCCCGGAACGACTGGACCGGATCGCCGCCAATTTCGACACTACAGCCGGCGAACTGGCCCGGGCCAACGGTCTTTCGGAAAGGGTCCGCCTCGGAGCCGGTTCGACTCTGCTGGTACCCGGTAGCGGCAGTTCGGCCAGCCTGAACGCCATGCTGAATACCTCAGCCCCGCAGCACATCATCGAACCGGAGCCCGCGGCACGCTGCGGCAAGACCGGCAAGGGCAAGCGCGCGACGAAGAAGTGCGGCAAGGCCGAACCCGATGGAAACAAGCTTGGTGCCAAACAGGGCAAGGCGGGAAAATCAACGGCCAAGGCTGCAGGGAACAGCAAACCAAAAGCTGGCGCGGCCAAAGCAGCCAAAGCTAGTGCCAGCAAGCCAGCCAAAGGCAAACGCCGCTAAATCAGCCGGCCAGGTGGCAACTGACGGTGTGCGTTCCTGAAAGCCCGGTGACAGTCGGATAACTCAGCCGGCAGATGTCCATCGCCTGCGGGCAACGCGGATGGAAGTGGCAACCGCTCGGCGGATTGGCCGGTGACGGTGTTTCGCCGGGTAGCCGGATAACCTCGGTGTGACTGTCCAGATGTGGCGCCGGAACGGCTGACAACAAGGCTTGCGTGTAGGGGTGCCGCGGCGAACGCAGGACTTCTTCCGCCCTGCCCTGCTCGACGATGCGGCCGAGGTACATGACGGCAACGTCGTGGGCCAGATATTCGACTACGGCGAAGTTGTGGGTGATGAACAGGTAGGCGACGCCGAGTTCGGCCTGCAGTTTTTTAAGCAGATTGAGGATTTGCGCCTGAACCGAGACGTCGAGCGCCGAGGTCGGTTCGTCGCAGATAAGCAATTCCGGCTGCACGGCGAGAGCGCGGGCGATGGCGATGCGCTGACGCTGGCCACCGGAGAATTCATGGGGATAACGGTCGATGGCTTCGCTTGCCAGGCCGACCTGCTGGAGCAGTACGGCGACCGCTGCCGCCCGCGCCGCGGAATCCGTCTCGACACCGAGCGCGCCCATGCCTTCGGCGATGATTTCGCCGACGCGTAGACGCGGATTGAGCGAGGCGAACGGGTCCTGGAAAATCATTTGCATGTGCCGGCGCGCGTCGCGGAGCTTGTGGCCCCTGAGGCCGACCAGTTCGCTGCCGCCGAGCTTTACGCTGCCGGCCGTCGGCTGGATCAGTTGGAGCAGCGCCTTGCCGACTGTCGTCTTGCCGCAGCCGGACTCGCCGACCAGAGCCAGCGTACGCCCGGCGGCAATGGCCAGCGAAACGCCGTCGACCGCACGGACGTGGCCGACAGTGCGTTGCATGAAGCCCTTGCGGATCGGGAAATGGACCTTGAGGTCGGCGACTTGCAGGAAGGATTTGCCCAGATCGATATCGAGTTCGGTGACGGCGTGGCGCGTCGCCGACTCTTCGGCCGCCTCGCCCTGCCAGTGGCAGCGGACGGTGTGGCCGTCGGCCACCTCGCGCCACGGCGGAGAAATTTCGTGGCAGACCGGCATGACGTGAGCGCAGCGGTCGGCGAAGCGGCAGCCGCTGGGCATGGCGGCGAGCGATGGCACCTGGCCGGGGATGGTGGTCAGTTTCAGGCCGCGCCGCGAGATTTCGGGCAGCGCCTCGAACAGCGCTTGCGTGTAGGGATGGCGCGGCTTGGTGAAGAACTCTTCGCGGCTCGCTACTTCGACCAGTTCGCCGGCGTACATAACGCCGATGCGGTGGGCCATGCGGGCGACGACGCCGAGGTCGTGGGTGATGAGCAGCATGCCCATGCCACGGTCAACCTGAATTTTGGCCAATAAATCGAGAATCTGGGCCTGGACGGTGACGTCGAGGGCAGTGGTCGGCTCATCGGCGATGAGCAGTTCCGGTTCGCCGGCCAGGGCGATGGCGATCATGACGCGCTGCTTCATGCCGCCGGAGAGCTGGAACGGGTATTCGGTCAAGCGGCGTTCGGGGTCGGCGATGCCGACCTGACGCAGCAGGTCGACCATGCGTTCGGTGGCCGCCGCGCCGCGCAGGTCGAGGTGGCGTTCGAGTACTTCGCTGATCTGGCGGCCGACGGTGAGCACCGGGTTGAGGCTGGTCGCCGGTTCCTGAAAGATCATCGCCATGCGACCGCCACGGTAGGCGCGCATGTCGGCTTCGGAGAGGCTGAGCAGTGGCTCGCCTTCGAGGGCAACGCGGCCTTCGAGAATCCGTCCGGCGGCGGGCAGCAGGCGCATGATGCCCTGCGCCGTGACCGATTTGCCGCAGCCCGATTCGCCGAGCAGGGCGAAGGTTTCGCCTTTATCAATCGAGAAGGAAATGCCGTCGACCGCAGCCAGCGTTTTCTTGCCGGCGGTGAAACCAAGGCGGAGGTTGTCGACCTTCAACATTTACGCAGCCCTCGGGTCGAATGCATCGCGCACGGCGTCGGCAAACAGGTTGGCGGCGAGGACGAGGATGAACATGGCCGAGAAGGCGGCGACCAGCGACCACCAGACGACCGGCTCGCGGCCGAGTTCCATGCGGGCGTTGTTGATCATCGTGCCGAAGCTGGTCATCGTCGGATCGACACCGATGCCGACGTAGGAGAGCACGGCTTCGGCGAGCACCAGCCCGGAAAAGTCCATGACCAGCGCGATGATGACGATGTGCATGAGGTTGGGCAGGATGTGGCGGACGATGATGCGCCAGCTCGACACGCCAAAAGCCTGCGCCGCCTGGATGTATTCGAGTTCGCGCAGCTTGAGCGTCTCGCCGCGCAATAGCCGGCACAGCCCCGTCCAGCTCGTGATGCCGAGGATGAAACAGAGGGCCAGTAGGCGCAGGTCGGCGCGCTCGGCGGCGGTCGAGAACCATTGCGGATGGGTGTCGATGACGACCTGCATCATGAGCACGGCGGCGGCGATGAGCAGAACGCCGGGAATCGAGTTGAGGACGGTGTAGATGTACTGGATCACGTCATCGACCCAGCCGCGGAAATAGCCGGCGACGATGCCGAGCAGCACGGCCATGGGCAGCATGACGAGGGTCGTAACGAGGCCGATGATGAGGCCGGTGCGGACGCTTTTGAGGATCTGGTAGAGCACGTCCTGGCCGACCTTGTCGGTGCCGAAAACGTGGTATTGCCCGGCCAGCCAGAAGAGCGGGACGAGGGTCACCAGGATGAGCAGCAGCGTCAGCAGCACGGCATCCCAAGCGAAGGCCGCGTCGCGCAATTTCAAATTTGGGCTTTTTTTCCGGTTGACCGTGGCAACGGCGCCAAACACCCCCAGCCACGCCACAAAACCCAGCACGCCGGCCTTGAAAGCCGTGAAAGCGGCATCCTCGGCCACTTCGTCCTCGCGCTCGCCGAGGTGCTTGCCGCCATGCTTGAGGCGCGGGTAGTCGCGCACCGTGCCCTGCCCCGGCACGTCGATGGTTTCCTTGGCGTAGAGCCGCGTGGCGAACGGTGCCGAGTAGGTCTTCTCGTTGCGCGAACGCAGCGGCGCAGCCAGCGCATCGAGCACCGACAACACCTCGATCGCATAAACCGCCTTCTGCCCCGGCTTGCTTTCCAGTTGCGCCCGGTAATGCAGCGAATCGAGCAGGCCGATCAGGATGAAGGCGAGCAGCACCGTGGCCGACGCCATGCCGACCCGGTTGGCCCCGACCCGGCGCCAGGCGGCGAGCAGCGGCGGATTCTTGGCGATCAACACGCCGACACCGACGCCGGCCGCGACGAGCAACCAGATCAGGATATCCGACCACAGCACGACGACCTGAAAGCCCATCATTCGAAGCGTATCCGAGGATCGACCAGCGTGTAGGAAATGTCGGTCAGGATCAGGCCGACGATGTAGAGCACCGAGCCGATGAAGACCATCGAGCGGACCACAGAGAAATCCTGCGCGTTGATCGCGTCAATCGTGTAACTGCCCAGGCCGGGAATGCCGAAGAAGGATTCGGTGAGCAGCGAGCCCATGAAGAGCAGAGGAATGACCACGACGACGCCGGTCAGGATGGGAATCAGCGCATTGCGCAAAATGTGGCGGAAGAAAACCAGCGTCTCGGGCAGCCCCTTGGCGCGGGCGGTGCGCACATAATCCTTGCTGACCTCCTCGAGGAAGATGGTCCGGTACCAGCGTGTCGAGGAACCGATGCCGGAAACGACGCCGATCAGTACCGGCAGGATCAGAAACCGCCACGCTTCCAGCCCGTCGCCAAAGCCGGAAATCGGCACCAGCCGCCACACCTTGCTGATCAGGTATTGCCCGCCGATGATGTAGAACAGCCCGGAAATGGACATTGCCGCGACGCACAGCACGACGCCCCAGAAATCGAAGGCGGTGGCACGGAAGAAGGCCAGCGTCAGGGCAAACGTGATGGTCACGAACAGGCCAAGAATAAAGGTCGGCAAGGCGATGGCCAGCGACGGCAGCATCCGGTTGCCGATTTCGCGGGCGATGTCGCGGCCATCCTCGGCCCGGCCGAAATCGCCAACGAACATGCGGGCCGATTTTTCGAAGAAGATCGTGTTGGTCACGCTGGCCAAACCACCAGCCTCGGAATTGATCAGCAACGGCTTGTCGTAACCCCGCTCGACCTTCCATTTCTGGATCGCCTCGGGCGTCACGCGCTTGACGCCAAGCTGCATGCGCGCCATGTCGTCCGGCGTATTGACGACAAAGAACAGCGCGAAGGTGACGAGGTTTACCCCGATCAGGATGGGCAGCGCGTAAAGCAGGCGGCGGATGATGTAAGCGAGCATTGGCCCGATTATGCCAAGAGCCGGCGAGAAGTGCTAAGACAAAGCAGGGCCGGGCAAATCGCCCGACGTGGCGGTCTACCGGGCGTCATCCTCATCGTCAGCGCCCTGCAGACGCCGGTCGAGTCGCTCGTCAGGATTGGCGAAGTAGCAATCCAGCGCGTCCTTGAGGTTCTCAACCGCTTCGGCCTTGGTCAGGCCATCGGTCACAATGTCCAGTTCGATACAGCGGGCGACGAAAACGCCATCTTCAAGATCGACAGTAAAATTCAGTTTTTCAGCCATGGGTCAGATTCTGAAATGGTTTCCGGATGCAGGCGCCTATTGATACGGCATGCGTTTTACATTTTTTAATGCTTCAAACCGCCGCACAAAGGTAAAGTGCGCACCTCCGAATTCAAGCAGGCACCTTTCCAAAAGTTGGGCACAACAAAAAAGCGCCCCGAAAGGCGCTTGATTTTAGGTGCTGGCGGAGAGGGTGGGATTCGAACCCACGGTACCTTGCAGTACGCCTGATTTCGAGTCAGGTACATTCGACCACTCTGCCACCTCTCCGCAGCGGCCGGCATAATAGCACAACAGATGCACTGGATAAAACGACTATTACTGATTGCAGTTTCGCTTTTCGCCGCCAGTTGCGGCGACGTCGGGTCATTGCCTTTTCCGACCCCGGCGCAGCACGAATTGGTCGTCCTGATCCGTCCCGGCCTGCTGACCTACGGGACAGATGACAACGGTAATCCGAGTGGGCTCGAATACGATCTGACCCAGGCCTTTGCCCAGGAACTTGGCGTCGAGGTGAAATACGTCGTCGTCCAGCCCGAGGAACTGGAAGCCCACCTCGTCGGCAGCCGTTATCACCTTGCCGCTGCCTGGCTTTCGCCGAGCACCGACGAGACCATGCAGTCGACGCCGGCCATCACCCTGACGCGGGACGTGCTGGCGCAGAACGAGGCGTCGCTCCCACTCTCGGAACTCGCCCAGCTTTCCGGCAAAACCGTCCACGCCATGGCCGGCTCGCGGCAGGCGGAAACCCTGACCAGACTGGCTAGCGAGATTCCGGGGCTTACGGTTGTCACGGTCGGCCAAGGCACCAGCCTTGATCTGCTGGAAAAGCTCGGCGAGCGAAAAATCGAGTTCGTCGCCATCGACGAAAGCTTCGAGGAAATCGCCAACCAGTACGTGCCCAACATGCGCATGACGCTAACGCTGAGCGAGACTCAGCCGGTTGTCTGGCAACTGGGCCGGCACCCCAACCCGGAACTGCGCGTCAAGCTCAACGCATTTATCGAACGCGTCCAGCACGACGGCACGCTGGCCCGGCTGGAGGACCGCTATCTTGGCCATGTCCGGCGCCTGACCCAGGCCGATGTGATCAAGTTCCTCGGCGAAGTCGAGACCACCCTGCCCAAGTTCCGCAAGTCCTTTCAAGCCGCCCAGGCATTGACCGGCATCGACTGGCGATTGCTCGCCGCCGTCGCCTACCACGAGTCGAACTGGGACCCGAATGCGACGAGCTACACCAATGTGCGCGGCATCATGATGCTGACCGAAGAGACAGCCGACCACCTGCAGGTCAGCAACCGCCTAGATCCGAGCGAAAGCATCCTGGCCGGCGCCCGCTACATCAACATGCTCAAGGAAGCGTTGCCGGAGGAAGTCAGCGAGCCGGATCGCACCTGGCTGGCGCTCGCCGCCTACAACATCGGCCCCGGCCATTTCAACGGTGCCCGGGCGCTGGCCAAACACCTGAAAGCCGACCCGGACTCGTGGTACGACATGAAGCGCGTGCTGCCCAAACTGGCCCAGCCAAAATATGCCAGCATGGTCAAGACGGGCCGCGCCCGCGGTGGCGAAGCGGTCATCTTGGTCGAGAACATCCGCAGTTATTACGACATCCTGTTGCGCAACGCTGCGCCCTTCGCCCCGACGCCCTCAGCCGCCGCCAGCCTGACCCGGCTGGTGCTTGAAATCGAAGAGCGGCGCAAGGCCTACGTCAAGCGGATTGCCGCCGCCAAGACGATCTCGGCGACGGAACAGGACGAGACGGGGGAGACTACGCTGCGCCTGCCGACCATTGGGCAGGAAGTCAAAGACTGAACCCCTCCCCTTCTCCGGGGAGGGAGGCTGATCCCCGTCAGCTTAGCTGGCGGAAAGCACTTCCAGCCCGCCCATGTACGGGCGCAGCACGACCGGAACGGTCACGCTGCCGTCGGCCTGCTGGTAATTTTCGAGGATGGCGACCAGGGTGCGGCCGACAGCCAGACCGGAACCGTTCAGCGTATGGCACAACTCCGGCTTGTTCTTGTCGTTGCGGAAACGCGCCTGCATGCGACGGGCCTGGAAGGCGCCGAAGTTGGAGCAGGAGGAAATTTCGCGGTAGGTGTTCTGGGCCGGCAGCCAGACTTCGAGGTCATAGGTCTTGGCGGCGGAGAAGCCCATGTCGCCGGAACACAGCGCCATGCGACGGTAGGGCAACTCCAGCTTTTCGAGGATGACTTCGGCGTGACGGGTCAGCTCCTCGTGGGCTTCGGCCGACTGCTCGGGATGGACGACCTGGACCAATTCAACCTTGTCGAACTGGTGCTGACGAATCATGCCGCGCACGTCGCGACCGCCCGAACCGGCTTCTGAACGGAAGCACGGCGTGTGGCAGACGAACTTGAGCGGCAGGCTTTCGGCGGCGAGGATTTCGTCGCGCACGATGTTGGTCACCGGCACTTCGGCCGTCGGGATCAGGTAGAGCGGATCCTGGTCGCCGCGCAGCACCTTGAACAGGTCTTCCTCGAACTTCGGCAACTGGCCGGTGCCGTACAGGCTGGCGGCATTGACGAGGTAGGGCGCGTAGAGTTCGGTGTAGCCGTGGTCGGCCGTGTGCGTGTCGAGCATGAACTGGGCAAGCGCACGGTGCATACGAGCCAGGCCGCCCTTGAGCAGCGAGAAGCGCGAGCCGGCAATCTTGGCGGCGGTGGTGAAATCGAGCTGGCCAAGCTGCTCGCCGACGTCGGTGTGATCCTTGACCGGGAAATCGAAAACGCGCGGCGTGCCCCAGCGCTTGATTTCGACGTTGCCTGTTTCGTCGGAACCGACCGGCACGGACTCGTCGGGAATGTTAGGCAGCGCAGCGAGGATGGCGTTGAACTGCTCGAGCAATTCGCCGAGACGGGCCTCGGAAGCCTTCAACTCGTCGCCCAGCGCGCCAACCTGGGCCATCACCGCGGAAGCATCCTCGCCCTTGCCCTTCAACATGCCGATCTGCTTGGACAGCGAATTGCGCTGGGCCTGCAGTTCCTGGGTGCGGCTCTGCAGCGTCTTGCGTTCGGCTTCGAGCGCCTTGAATTCGGTGAAATCGATCGGCTTGCCGCGCTTGGCCAGGCCTTCGGCCACGGCATCAAGGTTGGAGCGGAGTTGTTGGATATCGAGCATGTTTATTCCTGAATCGCGGCGGCGGACCGGCTTTGCTACGGTCAACCGGAAAAATCGGCCAAAAATGGAATTATACGCGAGGGATAGGGCAAGCCAGGGACCCAGCATAGGCATGAGGTCGATTGCATCAAGCCCCTCCCCTTCAAGGGTTGGGGGTGGGCGGGTTAAGCTCAAGCAGACTCAACACCCATCCCCCTGCCTCCCCCTTATCCATAGGATACCGGCCCTGCGGGCCATAAAGGGGGAGGAGAAAACTGTCCCGGCCCAGCCCCTCAAGCCGCCTTGCGCAACAGCTTCAGGCACTCCAGCGAGGCCGCCAGATCAAGCGCCGTGGAGTCGTCGAAATTCTTGAGTTTCGGGTTGGCGCCCTTCTCCAGCAGGAGTTTGACCAGATCGGGCTTGCTGTTCGACGACACATACATCAGGGCGCTGGCGCCGTTGCCGTTTTGTTGGTCGATGCTGATGCCGGCGGCGATCAGGCGTTCGATCAGTTCATGGCTGCCGTTGTAGCAGGCCAGCCACAGGGCGTTGCAGCCGTCGGCGTTGAGGGCGTTGAGATCGACGCCGAGAGCGAGCAGTTCGTCGACGATGTCGAGCCGGCCGAGTTTGGCGGCGCGCATGAGCGGCGTGAAGCGGCCGTCGGCTTGCGGGGCGTTGATGTTGTCGGGCTGAAAGCCGTGTTCGGTGAGGAAGGCTGAAAGTTGGGGGGTCATGGTTTCTCTTGTCGTTGGGGGTAAGGCGGGCCGGTTTCTATACGCGCGTCGGTGACGGGCGTACCGACCGTGAAGTGATAGACGCTCTGGTAGCGCGGGCCTGAGAGGCCGACGAGCTGATGCACCGGATCGTCGAAGAAGCAGCCGATGCCGGTACCACGCACTTCGGCGGCTTCGGCTTCGAGATAGAGCACCTGGCCGACCAGCCCGGCTTCGCGCAGCAGTTCGCGGTAGCCGTGGCCGGTGGTCGTCGCATCGGCAAACTCGCCGAGCATGCCGAGCGAGAAGGCGCTGGTCGAGGCGATGTCCTGATGGCAGGACAGCGAGCGGGCCAGGCGCTGCATTTCCTGCAGGCCCATTTCGGCGAGCTGGATGAGGCCGAGGTGCGGCGGGCATTCGGGGTCGAAATCGGCGACTGGGCGGCGGGTGGCGAAGCGTTCGTCGGACGGCATCAAGGCCGCGGGCAATTCGCGGCAAGCGGCCGGCGTGCGCGGCAGCAGGTAGAGGCCGCTGGACAGGCCGTCGACGCGCAGGACGAAGAGCAGCAGGTGGATGCGCGGCGGCGTACTCTGCGCCAGCCACGGAAGTTGCGGGCGGGGCAGCACAGCGTCGAGCATGCGGTAGAAGGCTGGTTTCAACAGCGCATAGTGTGGATCGAAACGCTGGCCGCTGCGGCGCTGGCGGATGATCTGGGCGGTGCCGGTCGTCGTCGGATGCGGGACGAGGGACGGCAGTGGCGCAAAGCTCGTGGATTCCAGCGCGCTGAGCACCCCACGGCTGGCGGCAGCGACCTGATCGATGGCCGGCCAGCGGTAGCCCGGTGACGGGTCGATGCGCGTCGGTTTGCCTTGCCAGTCGGCAGCATCGAGCCAGGCGGCGAGTGCTTCGGCCGACGGTGGCGTGCTCAAGCCAGGCGCACGGATAGCGAGCAGTATTTCGGGCTCTTCGGTTTCGGTGAAGGCGTAGCGCGAGGGCGGGAAATCTTCCGGCCGGTCCAGCCCGAGGCAATGCTTCAGCGCTTCAGCCGAAGCGCCAAGTGGCACGACTTCCCAACCGAGCAGCGCGGCGGCGTAGGCCAGGGCGCCGACGGCGTGGCCGATGTCGAGCTGACAGTAGCGGAAGGCGCGTTCGCCATATTTCCACGCTTCGCGCCACATGACGCTGGACAGGCCGATGGCCAGCCATGCCTCACCGGCCACCGGCGCCGTCAGCGCGCGACCTTCCAGGGCATGTTGTTCCGGGTCGTAGTGCTGCAGGCCGGCGCCGACACCGGGCAGACCGGCGCTCAGCACCCAGGCTTCGACCGGATGCAGGTTGCCGGACGACGGATTGCAGCGCAGCGCCCAGCGGCTCGGCCCCCAGGTCTTCCACGCCGACAGCCCGAACGACAGTTCGAGCAGCGCGCCGAGGCTGCTAAGGTCCGGGGCAATTTCACTTTTGGGCTTTATTTCCAGTTGACCGTAGCAACGCTCAAAACGGTCCGCCGCCAGCGGCAATTCGAGCACCGGCGCACCCGGATAGTGGCGGAAAGCCGCCGGCTGGGCATCCCAGTCCAATTGGCCGGGGCCTTCGGCATAGGCTTCGAAACGATGCTTGGTGCGCGCGTGGTAGGCGCGTACGACTTCTTGTGAGGTATCCGACACGATGATGGGTTTTCCTTGGCGTTGGGTGGACTTCAGCAAGCCCCATGCCCGCGTGAAATCAGGCAGTTAGCCCATATTCACTGGCTGGCACCATCTCTGCAAGGGAATTGGAAAAAGCAAACCTAAATCTAAATCCCAACCCCAATCAAAAACGGAGAATGTCATGGAAGAAGCCAGAAAACCGCCGGTCACCCGCGAAGCCGCGCTGCGCATCGCGCTGGCGTCGCGGGCCATGCCCAACGCCAGCCTGCCGGCGCTGATCCAATTGTTGCAACGCCGGCTCGGCGAGGAGATCGACGAGGAAAAGCTGCGCCAGACGACGGTGACCATGCTCAAGACCGGCTTTGCCAGCGCCGACGGCGAGGAAGACGGCGAGGATATCGGCATCGGCCTTGAATCAATGAAACTGGCCGTGCGCATCCTGTGGGGCGAAACGCAGGGCGACGATTCGCTGCCCAAGATCGAGTCTTATGAAGACGGCGAAATGCCCGGCTCGGTCCGCATCGCCATCGCCTCCGACAAGGGCGACCTGCTCTCCGGCCACTTCGGCTCCTGCCTGCGCTTCCTGGTCTATCAGGTGTCGCCGACCGAAATCCGCCTGGTCGATATCCGCGACACCATGGACGCCGAGTTCTCCGAAGACAAGAACCTCTGGCGCGCCAAGCTGATCGGCGATTGTCACGTCTGCTACGTCGTCTCGATTGGCGGCCCGGCGGCCGCCAAGGTCATCCGCGCCGACATCTACCCGATCAAGATTCCCGATGGCGGGCCGGCGCTCGACATTCTCCAGCCCTTCCAGGTGGCCATGGTCGAATCGCCACCGCCCTGGCTGCTCAAGATTCTCGGCGTCTCGGCCGAGAAGCGGCTGAAAAACTACAGCGCGGCGGAAATCGACGAATGAGTCACTTAACGGCGGCTCAGACCGCCACCCGCTCCATCTGCCGCGGCGCCAGGCCAACCTGGGTCAGGATGGTGCCTTCGTCGCCATTCCACCACAGCGCCACCCAGGCGGCGCCTTCAGCATCGATGCGTTCGATGGCGCAGATGGCGCCAACCATGTCGCGGAACATCTCCAGATCGTCCTCATCGAGATCGGGATCGACGCTGACTTCGAGAACGCGGACCTTGTCGCCCATGCTGACGATCTGTCCCTTGCAATCAATGGTGGTGGCACTCATGGCGAACTCCGTTGGGGTTGGGTCTGCTGCCCTGTCGCAAAGTCGACGTCGGCAGCCTGCTTTCACCCATCTTCGCAACGGCCGTGCCAAGTCCACGCCGCACCAACCACCAACCTCAATCAGGAACGACCATGAATAAAATCGGAATGTTTTTCGGCACCGAAACCGGCACCACCCGCCTCATCGCCAAGAAGATGCAGAAACAGCTCGGCGACGACGTCTGCGACAAGCCGGTCAACGTCAATCGCATCACCCCGGACGACATGCTCAAATACGACGCGCTGATCCTCGGCACGCCGAGCTACGGCATCGGCGAAATTCCCGGCAAAGGCGCCTCATCCGGCTGCTTCGAGCCAAACTGGGAGGAATTCCTCGCCCTGCTCCCGGCCGATGTGGACTTCACCGGCAAGCGCATCGCCTTCTTCGGCCTCGGCGCCCAGGAACGCTACGCCGACCGCTTCTGCAGCTCGCTGTTCGCGCTGGTCGAGAAGTTCAAGGGCTGGGGCGCCGAGATCGTCGGCGACTGGCCGACCGACGGCTACACCTACGACCACTCCGCCGCCGAAGTCGACGGCCGTTTCATCGGCCTGCTCATCGACCAGCGCACGCAAGGCATGTTCACCGACGAGCGCATCACCACCTGGCTGGCCCAGGTCAAACCGCTGCTGCTGGAAAAGCTGACGGCGGAAGCCTGAATACGGAATATCGCCCGAGCTGACCATCGTTTCGCATGGATGATGGTCAGAAAATATCTGGCGCATGACCGGCTCAACACAGTGACGATCAAAGCGTGATTGGGAACGATACGCGCCCGGAACTGCTCCTAGTTTGCCCTCCCAATTACAGACATTCAGGAACTATGCGGCTATGCTAATCGTGAAGCAGCCGGCGGGGCCGGCATTCTTGAACATTAGCTAATTACACTTGCCATGAATTTCACAGACATTTTGATGATTGCTGCCACTGCTCTAAGTCCATTAATCGCTGTGCAAGTCACGCGCTACCTTGATGACCGCAACGAAGAGAGAGGGCGGAAGCTTCACGTTTTCAAAACGTTGATGGCTACTCGCGCATACAACATCTCTCATCGGCATGTCGAAGCGCTCAACAGTATCGACCTAGAGTTTTCCGCGAAGAAACAACTTGAAAAAACAGTTCTCGATGTTTGGCAACAGTATCTCGATCATCTTGGCCAAACCGCAATGGAAAGCACCGCATGGAATATTCGTAGGGTCGATCTCCTTGTGGATTTATTGCATGCAATGGGCAAGGCAGTGGGATACGACTTCAACAAAACGCAAATAAAGAATGGAACTTATTCGCCAACAGCTCACGGCAAAATCGAAGGCGAGCAAGAACGTATCCGTGCAATGACGCTGGAACTACTTGAAGGTAATCGAGTATTCCCAATGTACGTGACCAACCTCCCAAATCAAGACTTGAATCCTACCGAGGTTAGCTAACAACCGGGTAGCAACAACAAGGGACAAGCCACGGACTCTTGCGCGTCAGCGACGCCCTTAATTGACGGGGGCAACAACGGCGCTCACCCGGAAGTCGGCAATCCCAACCGCCCCGCCATCCTCGTAGCAATCCACCGCCCGCAGCCGTTCGCCTTCGCACATGGCGCTGACTGAGGCGCCGGTTTGCGGGGTGTAGACGATGCCGTGCATCGAGCAGCGCAGGTAGCGCCCGCTGTGGTCGAAAACCTGTGGTTCCTCGCCATCAAGCCGGCGCGGCATATGCACGCAGAGGTTGATGTAGGCGTAGACCTGTCCTTCGAAGCGCAGGAGCAGGCATTCCTCCTCCCGCCCTTCGAAAGTCAGGGTCAGTTTGCGGTGCTCGCCGTCGGCCAGTTCGGCACTCGGGCAGACGGCAAACTTGGGCGCGACGCGGTCCGCCATCACACTTTCTTCAAACACCCCGCCAGGGCCGAATCCATCGTCGCCAGGTGACCGGCGAACCAGGTTGGCAGGTTGCGGACGTATTCACGCGCCGCCCCCAGCCGGCCGGCCGCCACGCCGCGGGCGAAGTGGGCCAGTTCACCGAGCACCCGCAGGTGCTCGCTGTTGTGCTCGCCAATGGCGGGGAAACGGCAAGACTTCATGAGCTTGCCTTCGTGCTCGAAATGCTGGCGGGTGTGCTCGTGCAGACGCACGAACAACGCCGGGAAGTCCTCGTCGGAGGCGACGAGCAAGGCGTAGGCAAGCTCGACGAATTCGCGATGGGTGTCGTCCATTGCGGGGACACCCAGCCCATGACGGGACTCATCCCAGGCCATCAGATTGCCCCGTGCGTCTCGCGCTTGGCGTTATTGGTGGTCTTCAGGGCTTCGTCGACGGTGTTCTCGGCGAGCTTGAATTTGAAGCTCTTGAGCGCGTCGAAGACGGTCACGACCTTGTCAGCAGCGCTCAGGCCCTTGAAATCGCCCTTGTCGAGCGCAACCAGATCGCTCAACTCGGTCCACACCATGCCCTGGACGAGCGGAATGAAGGCGACGGTTGCGCCGTTGGTGGTCGTCACGAAACCCTTGGGAATATTGACTGTGAAGAAGACGGCAATCGTTCCGGCATTGAATTCAGCGCCAAATTTTTCAACGACAAACAGGTATTGCTGCAGTTCGTCGAGCGAACCGGCAACCAGCTTGAGGCCGCCGGCATCGCCGAGCAGGACTGCCTGCTTGAGGACTTCCGTCGGCGGTTTGCGGCGACCATTGGCATCGGCCACATCGCCTTCCTTGAGGACGAGCTCGCCGCGATAGGCGACGAGGCCGCCGGAGGTGGCGGCTTCCTTGAAATTGGCGTTGAAGAAGAGGGGTTCGTAACGGTCAAGCGACATGTTGCTTCCTTGGTGGATTGAATGAATTAGGCTGCCTCTCAGGCCGCAATCGCTGCACCGATCAGATCGAAGACGTCGGCTTCGATCACTTCGAGCTTTTGCTTCTTGCAGAAGCGGCGTTCCTTGTCGGTCGGGTTGGCGATCAGCGCCCAGCCGGCCGGTTCGGCGGCGGCGTAGATGACGTCGGACAACACCATGCGCTCGGTGTCGCGGTTCATGCGCAGGCCCATAAACAGGTATTGCTTGCCCTTGCGCAGCTCCTTGACTTCCGGCGGGATCGAGAAGCCGCCCATCAGTTCGGTGATGAAATCGACGTAATCGGCGTCGGAGGCGATGTAATTGGCTTCCGGCTTCGGCGTGCCCATCGGCTTGTAGAGGATGGGCAGGGCGGCATTGATGACTTCGGTCTTCTGGTAGGCAACGCCATCCCAGAAATACAGTTTGTAGCGGAAATCGGTGCCGCCGAGGCGGGCGATGCCGACGATCAGGTTGTGCGGGACGTCGGCGTAGGAGTCCTGCAACTGCGTGTCGCGGTTGATGTCGATGACGTAATGCGGGGCGATGCCCTTGAGCCAGTCATGCACGGCGCCGCGCGTCCAGGCGGTTTCGCCGTAGGTGCGGTTGAGGAACTTGGTGACGGCGCTGCGGCCGCGCTTGAGCTCGACGTTCATCGCCGCGCGCGGGAATTCGTACATGAGCTTGGGCGCCATCGGCTTGCCGTCGTTCATGGCGTAGATCAGCGAATCGCTGTCGGCCGGAATCGGCGCGCCGGTCGCCGCATTTTTCACATCAGCCAAAACGCCAGGGCCGAGGTAGGGAACGATGCTGCCATCCTTGAGGCCGGCCAGCAGTTTTTCGCGGAGTTCTGGGGTCATTTTTGTATGCTCTGAAAGGGGTGTAGCCCTAATCAGCAAATTCCACGCCTGAATGCACTTCGCGATCTGGCCTGCCTTTCCGGGCGCACTGCCATTCAATTGTCGTGTTTGCGACAGTGTTTTTCGGTGCACGACCTACACTGCGGACGATGCCCAGCCCATGCCCATTGGGTGATATGTTCTTCCTCCATCCGAATCAGCTTCTCGCCAAAACCATGCCAACCAACACTCAAACCCCATCCCGCGGCCCGCTGGCCGGCATCAAGGTCGTCGAATTCGCCGGCATCGGCCCCGGGCCGTTCTGCGGCATGCTGCTCGCCGACATGGGGGCCGAGGTCACGCTGCTCGAGCGCGCCGGCGGCACCTTTGCCTCGCAACTGTTCGGCGGCGGGCGCAAGGCGGTGGCCAATCGCGGCAAGAAATCGCTGTGCATCGACCTCAAGCATCCGGAAGCCAAGGCGCTCGTCTTCAAATTGATTGAAGGTGCCGACGTACTGATCGAGGGCTTCCGCCCCGGCGTCATGGAGCGCCTCGGCTTCGGCCCGGACGAATGCCTGGCGCGCAACCCGCGCCTGATCTACGGCCGCATGACCGGCTGGGGCCAGACCGGCCCGCTCGCCCCGCGCGCCGGCCACGACGCCAACTACGCGGCCATCGCCGGCGTGCTCGACACCGGCCGCCACCACGGCGGCGCTCCGTGGGCGCCGCCAACGCTGGTCGGCGACATGGGCGGCGGCGGCCTGATGCTGGCCTGGGGCATCGCCTGCGCTCTGATCGAAACGCAGCGCTCGGGCAAAGGCCAGGTCATCGACGCCGCCATGTGCGAAGGCGCTGCTGTCCTCGCCCACGGCCTGTTCAACCTCGAAGCCCTGGGCGAATGGAAAGGCCAGTGCGCCATCGACTCGAGCGCGCCGTTCTACGATGTTTACCAGTGCGCCGACGGCGAATGGATCAGCGTCTGCCCGCTCGAACCGCAGTTCTACAAGACTTTCGTCGAACGCCTCGGCCTCGTCGGCGACCCGGATTTCAGCGGCAAGCAGTACGACACGACGACCTGGCCGGCCATGAAGGATCGCCTCACCGCCATTTTCAAGGCGCAGCCGCGCAACCACTGGACCGCGTTGTTCGACGACACCGACGACTGTGTCTGGCCGGTCCTGAGCATGACCGACGCCCCGTCCCACCCGCACAACGTAGCCCGCGAGGCCTTCGCCGATGTTGCCGGCGTCCTGCAACCAACCCCGGCCCCCCGCCTGTCGCGCACCCCCGGCGCCATCCAAAGCCCGCCCCCACTGCTCGGCGAACATTCGCGCGAACGCCTCGCGGCGCGGGGGCTATCGGCAGAGGAAATTGAACGGCTGGCGACGGCCGGCGTGGTCAGTGATCCGGTTGTTTTGTGATTGCTACGGTCAACCGGAAAAAACGGCCAAAATTGAAATTACCTTTTGGCCGTAGTCGCCAGCTTCTGCCTCTTCAGCCCGCCGGGGCTTTCTTGCCGACACTTTTTAGCTGCTGAATGGCCAGCGTCAGCTCGGCGACGGAGCGCAGGTTCATTTTGCTCATCACGTTGTGTTTGTGGACTTTGACGGTGCTTTCCGTCACCGACAAATCATAGGCGATGGCTTTGTTCTGCTTGCCTTGGGCGACGGCGAACATGATCTGTTTTTCGCGCGGCGTCAGGGCGTCGAAACGCTGGCACAAGTCCGCCAGCTCGGTCCGCTCATTGACCGCAGCGCTGACCCGCGACAGGGCGACGGCGATGGCTTTCAGCAGGTCGGTGTCGTCGAACGGCTTGTTCAGGAAATCAATGGCGCCGGCCTTCATGGCGCGGACCGCCAGCGGTACGTCGCCGTGGCCGGTGATGAAGATGATCGGTATGTCGACACCCAGCTCGGCGATTCTTTCCTGCAGTGCCAGACCGTCCAGGCCCGGCATGCGGACGTCGAGGACGAGGCAGGCGAAATCGCTGAGCTTGTCCTTGGCCAGGAAATCGAAGGGGGAGGCGAAGACCTCGACGGCCATTCCCGCCGAGCGGATCAGACTGCTCAGGGACTCACGAACGGAGGCGTCGTCATCGACGACATAGACGATGGGAAGTTGCGAAGTCAGGCTGGCAGTCATTGGCTGATTGGAATGTTGAAGACGAAGTTTGCACCACGGGCGGTTGCTTCCAACCTGAGTCGGCCGCCGTGGTTTTCGACGATTGAGCGGCTGATCGCCAGGCCCATGCCCAGACCGTCGCGTTTGGTCGAGAACAGGGCGTCGAAAATCTTCTCTTTCATGTCGGGCGGAATGCCCGGCCCGGTGTCGCTGAATTTGAATAACGCCCCTTCCTGCTTGTTGGCCGTCACGGTGATGCTCAAAACACGCTCGACTGGCGGCTGATCGCGCATGGCATCGACGGCATTGACGACCAGATTGAGCATGACCTGCTGCAACTGAACGAGGTCGGCGTGTACGACCGGCAAGTCAGGCGCAATCGCGACGTCAACCTGGACGCCGGACTCGAGCAGCATGGTTTGCAGCATCTGCAGCAAGTCGTCGAGCATGGTCTTGACGTCGAGCACTTCGCGCTTGATACCGCCCATACGGAGAAAATTGCGGATGCGGGTGATGACCTCGCCGGCCAGGCTGGCGTCGCGGTTAACCCGGCGGAGGGCGGCCACCACTTCGTCGAGATCAGGCGTTTCCCGAGCCAGCCAGCGCAACGCCGCCTGGCTGTTGGTGGCAATCGCCGACAGCGGTTGATTGACTTCGTGGGCGATGGAGGCGACCAGTTCGCCCATGGTCGTGAAGCGCGTCACCCTGGCCAGCTCTGCCTGGGTGGCGGAAAGAGCGGTTTCGGCCTGTTTGCGCGAAGTGACGTCTTCAACGATGACGGCGAGTCGCGGCCCTTCGCGGTCCACGGCGGGAATCAGCGACGCGCTGACGTTGGCCCAGAGGAAGCCGCCGTTGCGTTTTTCATAGCGTTTTTGTACGTGATAGTTGTCGATCATGCCGTCGAACAGGCCATGGACGTTTTGCATGGTCATCGCCCGCTGCGATTCCTCGGAAATATCGACGAACGAGACGCCGACGATGTCGGCTTCGTTGTAACCGAGCATGCGCTGCAAGGCGGGGTTGCCCTTCAATATCCGCCCCTCCCGGTCGGCCAGCGCAATGCCGACGCCGGTGTTTTTGTACAGCCCTTGCCAGCGCCGTTCCGATATCTGCAGGGCAACCAGGCCATCCTGCAGGGATTTTCGGCTGGAGACGAGCCCGGCGGTCAATTCGCAAACGTCGGATGCCTGCGAATTGAGTTCCTTCTGAAGGATGTCGACCGTGCGTTTGACCATGACCAGGTTGCGAACGCGGGCCCGCAACTCCTGCGGCGAAAACGGTTTGGTCAGGTAATCCTGAACCAGCTCTTCGAGCAGCGTTTCGCGCAGCGCATCGTCGGCGCGGGCCGAGAGGACGAGCACGGGAACATTCGGGAAACGCTCGCTGGCACGGAGTTCCCGGACGAATTGCTCGCCGTCGAAATACGGCATCATGAGATCGGTGATGACCAGATCCGGCGGATTTTCCAGCGCCGACGAAAGCGCGATGGCCCCGTTCTCGGCCAGCGTGACGTTGTAGTCGTCGATCAGTACGTCATAGAGAAAATGGCGCAGGTCGGGGTTGTCCTCGACGACGAGAATCCGGCAAACGCCCGGTTTGTCATCTCGGGCCGGCTGACTCTGCGGATCGCCAAAATCGATGGGCTGATAAGCCCCCAGGCCAGTCTCGTCATTACTTTCACGGACAAAGACGCCTTTCGGCGCGCGCATCGGCATTTCGACCTGGAAGATCGCCCCGCCGCCCGGCGCATCGAGAGCCACCACCGTACCGAAATGCAGTTCGACAAATTCCTTGACGATGTTGAGCCCCAGGCCACTGCCACTCCCCGAAAGACCGTCCTGCCCCTGGGCGAAGCGGGAAAAAATCTGCTCCTTCATTTGCGGCGGCACACCCGGTCCGTTGTCCTGCACGCTCAGCAAAAACCGCCGATTCGCCACGCGCGTGATCGAACAGCAAATACGGCCGCCGGCTGGCGTAAATTTGAAGGCATTGGAGAGCAGATTGGCCAGGATGCGGGCCAGCTTGGCCCGGTCGACGTCGGCGTAGAGTTCGTCCGCCCCCTCGATCAGCAAGGAAATCGAGCGCTCTTCGGCCGCCGCGGCAAAGCTGGCCGCGACATCCCGCAGCATGGCGCTGACATTGGCGCAGATGTAAGCCAGCGGCATCTGCTGGGCGTCGATGCGGGCCAGGTCGAGCAGATCGTTAACCTGATGCAGCAGCGACTGGGCATTGCGCTTGATGGTCGTCAGCCGGAAGCGCTCCCGCTCGCCCAACTGCGTGGCTTCCTTGAGAAGCTGATCGACCGGTCCGAGAATCAGGGCCAGAGGCGTGCGCAGTTCGTGGCTAACATTGGCGAAGAACTTCGTTTTGAAACCGTCGATTTCACGCAGCTTCTCGAGCGCCAGCTGCAACTCACCGTTCTTGCGCGTCAGTTCGGCCTCGATGGCGATCTTTTCGGTGATGTTTCGGCCTTCGGGCAACAGGAAGGCGACTCGCCCCTCATCGTCGTAAATCGGGGTCAGTGAAAAATCGACGAAGATCGTTTTTTCCCCATGCAGATCGCCATAAACCTCAACATCGCAGCGCACGAATTCGCCCCGCCTGGCCTGCTCGACCATCTCCCGCACCCGCTGACTCGAGTCTTCGGAAACGGCCCACCAGCGGGCCTCCCAGAAGGGCTTCCCGACCACATCGTCAAGGCAGACGCCCGCCCCCTCCAGAGCCGCCTTGTTGATCTCCAGCACGGTGCCATTGACGTCAAGC
Source organism: Ferribacterium limneticum (assembly GCA_049304775.1). GTDB lineage: Bacteria > Pseudomonadota > Gammaproteobacteria > Burkholderiales > Rhodocyclaceae > Azonexus > Azonexus limneticus_C. The sequence continues at coordinate 2,847 of JBAQOL010000031.1, read as the reverse complement.
AGCCCAAGAAACTGGTACATGGCGTCGAGAATGATGCGCGCCAGCTTTTGCCGCCGCACCTCGGTGCTGTCGTCAGCGGCAAGCATCACGCCCTTTACGGAAGCTTGCAGGCTCTCGTTCCGAGCCAGAAATTCAGTTCTCATCCACGCTCCAAAATCCGTTTCACGGCCACCTCTCGACTATACGAGCAAAAAGTCGGCGCTGTCTTTCCCTGGTCGTTTCAGACAGAAACCCGGCCTCGTCCAGAAAGCAAAAAAGGCGAGTTAAAAAACTCGCCAAAAACCATCGGAGGATGGGTAAACAGTTAGAAGCTGTAGCGGAAGTTTATCGTCGCGTTGTTCTGGGCATGCGTCACCTGGATCGGATCGCCGGCATTCGAATTGCCTGCCGCAACGCCCGGGTTGTCCATGGTTTCCTTGAAAGCGTGGGAGTAAGCAAAATCAAGCTTGGCCTGTTTCGAGAAGGCATAGGTAAAGCCTGCGGACAGATGCTTGGTCGGCGTTGCCGGGATCACCGCGAACAGGGTCGAGGAACGCAGGGCTTGGGTGGCAAAGCGGAAACCGCCACGCAGTGTCAGCTGGTCATTCAGATCGTAGGCCGTGCCGATGGAGAAAACGGTCTGATCCTTGTAATCCTGCGGCAGGTCGATATTGAGATCACCCATGCCCTGGTTGGAAACGAAGGTCACCTTGATGTCCTTCATCACATCCTTCCAGAACACGCGCGACACGTCGGCCGTGACGATCCACTGCGAACTCAGGCGCTGGCTGACCCCCACGTCGATATGGGCGGGCATCTGGAAGTCCTTGATCTTGATTTTTCCGCCGAGGGGAAAGTTCGTGGCCCCGTTTGGTGAGTTGCTCGCGTTATTAAATACAGCAGTCAGGGTAGCCTGGCCTTCCATGTCATCCATCTGGCTCTGGAACGAATAGGCGGCGCCCAGCGTCGTGGCTGGCGTGAGCTTGTAGAGCATCCCGAGCTTTGCGCCGTAACCCCAAGCATCGACCCCGCTCCCCAGGAACTGGTCCTTGGTCAGACTGAAATGCGCCCCGGTGATGTTAGCCAGGTTGGGAACCAGGACATTCGTAAATAGACTGCCGCTTACCCGGCCATTGCCCGCCAGCGTGCCAACCTGGCTCGTCGTCAGCAACAAGTCCAGATTCAGGCCCTGCCACATGGCATCGACACTGCCAGCAATGGTCAACTTTTCCGTTGCCTGGAAGCTGGCAGCGAAGGGAATATTCAGGACCAGCAAACGGCTTGAATTGGGGAGTCCGGTGGGCTGGTCGGCGACATCGCGGGACAGGAAGCTGCCGTTTCCGTATTCAACGCCCAAGCCACCCTGCGCGAACGCGCCGACGCCGAGAGTCCAGCTCCCGATCCGCTTGGTAAACGCCGCTTCCGGCGCGACATAGGGGCCGCGATTATTGGAATGCGTTTCGGAGGAAACCGTTTCGCCTGTCCGTGTGTTCTTGACGGTGATATCCGTCGTTACGAGATCCAGACCAACCATGGCCTGGTCGCCATCCGGCATCAGCGACAGCGTTGCCGGATTGGTCATCATGCCGGCCGGGCCGACGTCATGGGCGACTGCAGTGCCACCCATGCCGCGTGATACGGCACCGAAACCTTCCAGGCGGAAAACATCGGTCGCCTGCGCCACTTGAGTTCCACCTGCCAGCGCCGAAACCAACGCCGATACAACGAATTTTTTTGTAGTCATCCCCGTCATCTCCTCTGTTGTTGGAATGTGAAACAGTTGAATCCCCGGCGTTGCCGGGATAAAACGCACGTCAAAAGAAGCGGTCGAAATGAATCTGCTCGAAGGGCACCTTGTGGCCGACCATGAGCAGCTCCTGCAGGGCTTGGGTCATCGGTGGCGGCCCGGCGAAGTAGAACTCGTAGCTCGCCAGTTCAGCTGGCAGTGCTCGCGCTATGGCGTCGTGCACGAAACCGGTTTCGCCATGCCAGTCGCCGTTGTCGCCGGGCAGCGAAACGACCGGGATATAAACGATCCGGTCGCCGAAGCCGGCGAGGACGCGCAGCATCTCCTCGCCGCAGACATCGCGTGGCGTTCGCGCACCGTAGAAGAAATACAGTTTCCGGTCGGCCAGCAGTCCGGCTTCGACAGCTCCGCGCGTCAGCGAAATCATCGGCGCCAATCCGGAGCCGCCCGCCACGCAGACCATGTCGCGCGGCGAATCGGTACGCAGGTAGGCGACGCCGTAGGGGCCATCGAGACCAATCTCGTCGCCCTCGGCCAGCTTTTCGAAAAGTACGTGGGTGCCCTGTCCATGCAGGACGCGGCGAATCTGGAAATGCCACTCGCGCTTTTCATTGGCGGTGTTCGACAAGGAATAGGCACGCGAGGCGGCAAGGCCGGGCAGATCGAGCATGGCGAACTGACCAGGCAAAAACTCGGCATCTTCCTCGGAGCGAAAGCGGAACTCGCGGATGTCGTGCGTGATATCGCGCGTGCCGATCAAACGGGCATTCTGTCGTTTGGGCAGAAGCTTCGGCCGATATTCGGGCGCCGTCGCGGCCTTGATGGTTACCGGCCCCAAGGCCCGGCACTGGCAGGCCAGGTGGCGACCGCGTTTGCGATCACGCTCCGTGAGGCCCGGGGCATCGGCCCACAGCGTCTCGATTTCGCCCTCGACGAGCTCGAACTTGCAACCGCCGCAGCCGCCCGAGTTGCACTCGTACGACAAGCCCAGCCCGGCCCGCAAGGCTGCCCGCAGGATGGTGTCGCCCTCCTGTTGTTCGCAGACAGAGCCGTCTTTTTCATTCCGGATAATTGGTTTGGTCATGGCAGCGCCAATGTGAAGGTCGAGTTTGGCCGGCGCC
>JBAQOL010000030.1:0-85928 GCA_049304775.1 Ferribacterium limneticum | reverse complement strand
CGAGTTCAAGCAGTTCGGCGTCGTCAACCATGTCGCACTTATTCATGAACACGAGAACGTACGGCACGCCAACTTGACGGGCCAACAGGATGTGCTCGCGGGTCTGCGGCATCGGGCCGTCAGCGGCGGAACAGACGAGAATGGCACCGTCCATCTGGGCGGCACCGGTGATCATGTTCTTGACGTAGTCAGCGTGTCCCGGGCAATCAACGTGGGCATAGTGACGGTTGGCAGTCTCGTATTCGACGTGGGCGGTGTTGATGGTAATACCGCGAGCCTTTTCTTCCGGCGCCGCGTCGATTTCGTCATACTTCTTGGCCGAACCACCAAACTTGGCGGACAGCACCGTCGTGATCGCCGCCGTCAGCGTCGTCTTGCCATGGTCAACGTGACCAATCGTGCCAACGTTTACGTGCGGTTTGGTACGCTCGAATTTTTCCTTAGCCATTCCAGTTCCTCAATAATCAAATAAATAAAAAATCCAGAATCCAAGCTAATCGGTGGTGCCCATGGGCAGGATCGAACTGCCGACCTCTCCCTTACCAAGGGAGTGCTCTACCACTGAGCCACATGGGCCTACCTTAAAACTCCAGCCGTACTGCGTCATGGAGCGGGTGAAGGGAATCGAACCCTCGTCTTAAGCTTGGAAGGCTTCAGCTCTACCATTGAGCTACACCCGCTTATTACGCCCGCAACACAGGCTGCTACAGCATTTAATCTGGTGGAGGGGGAAGGATTCGAACCTTCGAAGGCAGAGCCGACAGATTTACAGTCTGTTCCCGTTGACCGCTTGGGTACCCCTCCGGAAGAACCCGGGATTATCCGGACGACCACCAGCCCTGTCAACACCCAAAAACAGAAAAGCCGGCATATAGCCGGCTTTTTCCGCTTTCGAAACTGAAATTACTTCTGGGAGAGCACCCAGGCGACCAGCTTCTTGGCTTCGTCTTCAGTAACGTTGTTGGGCGGCATCGGGATCTGACCCCAGACGCCCTTGCCACCAGCCTTGACCTTGGTGGCCAGCATGGCGGGGGCAGCCTTGTCGCCCTTGTACTTTGCAGCAACTTCCTTGTAAGCCGGACCAACCAGCTTTTTGTCGATGGCATGGCAGGACATGCAGTTCTTGGCCTTGGCCAGAGCTTCGTCGGCCTGGGCCTGACCGGCCATCACGATACCAGCGGCGGCCATCACGGCAACATAAACAGCTTTCATTCTCTCGCTCCGTTATTCAGGTTGGTGGATAAATCAGTATTGGATGATAAAACCCTTTTCTATCGCGTGCAAACAGGATGCTTGGGGTATGCGCCTCTCCCGCTCAAGGTGATTAACGCACAATCTTGGCAACACGTTGACAGCAAATGCTTATGAAGGTCGCGACGAGACGGCCAGCAGCGCCCCTGCCGAAACAAACAAGCCGCCGAAAAAGCGATTCTGCAGGCGAATAGCAGCGGGGTCATGCAACCAGCGGCCCAGATGAACCGCAGCGAGGGCATAACCTGACATCACGGTGAGGTCAGTCAGGCAAAGCGTTGTCGCGATCACCAGATATTGCGGAACCTGGGCTTGCACGGGATCTACGAACTGGGGCACCAGCGCGGCGATGAAAATGATCGCCTTCGGGTTGGTCAGATTGACCAGAACACCCTGCAGGAACAATCCTCTGCGGCGGACCTCCGGGGCATTGGCGTCGACGGGGATGGCCGGGGCCCGCCATTTCTGGATGCCAAGCCAGACCAGATAAGCCGCACCAAAGAATTTGACCAACAAAAAAGCGGTCTCCGAGGCCGCGAGCACGGCGCCAAGGCCCAGGGCAACAATCAACAAATGAGCCAAAATCGCGGTCTGCAAGCCAAGAATGGCCGTCAGGGCCGACCAGTAGCCGTGCCGCATGCCGGTGCTCATGCTGATCACGGCGCCCGGCCCGGGCGTGACGGCGATCAGGATCGATGCCAGCAGGAACCCGAGCCAGACGGTGAGTGTCATTTGCGGCGCTGAATCTGCTTGACGTCGCGCACCGCGCCCTTGTCGGCCGAGGTGGCCATCAGGGCATAGGCTTGCAACGCGGCAGAAACCGTGCGTTCGCGGTTGACCGGCTGCCAGGCGGCTTCGCCCTTGGCTTCCATCGCGGCGCGGCGGCTGGCGAGTTCGTCATCGGCGATAGCCAAGTGGATGCGACGATTCGGGATGTCGATTTCGATGGTGTCGCCCTCTTCGACCAGGCCGATGGCGCCGCCATCCGCCGCTTCCGGCGAAGCGTGGCCGATGGAAAGACCGGAGGTGCCACCAGAGAAACGACCGTCGGTGAGCAGCGCGCAGGCTTTGCCCAGCCCCATCGATTTCAGATACGAGGTCGGGTAGAGCATTTCCTGCATGCCGGGGCCGCCCTTCGGACCTTCATAGCGGATGACGACGACGTCGCCGGCAACGATTTTCTCGCCCAGAATGGCGTCGACCGCAGCATCCTGACTTTCGAAGACGCGAGCCTTGCCGGAAAATTTCCATATCGATTCATCGACACCAGCCGTCTTGACGATGCAGCCGTCAAGCGCAATGTTGCCGTACAGGACAGCCAGGCCGCCTTCCTGCGAGAAAGCGTTGGCCTTGTTGCGGATGCAGCCGTGGGTGCGGTCGAGGTCGAGTTCGTTGTAGCGGCGATCCTGCGAGAAGGCGACCTGGGTCGGCACGCCGCCTGGGGCTGCCTTGAAAAACTCGTGCACCTTGACGTCGTGCTCGCGGACGACGTCCCAGCGCTCGATGGCTTCCCCGATATTCTTGATATGGACGGTCGGCACGTCGCGAGCGATCAGGCCGGCCCTGTCCAGCTCACCAAGGATGCCCATGATGCCGCCGGCGCGATGGACATCTTCGATGTGGTACTTGTCAGTCATCGGCGCGACCTTGCACAGGCAGGGCACGGCGCGTGAAATGCGGTCGATGTCGGCCATCGTGAAGTCGACGCCGGCTTCCTGCGCCGTGGCCAGGATGTGAAGTACGGTGTTGGTCGAGCCGCCCATGGCGACGTCGAGGGTCATGGCGTTTTCGAAGGCGGCCTTGGTAGCGATCGAACGCGGCAGGACCGAGGCGTCATCCTGCTCGTAATAGCGCTTGCACAGATCGACGATCAGGCGGCCGGCACGCAGGAAGAGTTGCTTGCGGTCGGCGTGCGTGGCGACGACGGTGCCATTGCCGGGCAGGCTGAGGCCGAAGGCTTCGGTCAGACAGTTCATCGAGTTCGCCGTGAACATGCCGGAACAAGAGCCGCAGGTCGGGCAGGCGGAACGTTCGATTTCATCGAGATCGGACTGGGAAACCGAATGGTCGGCGGCCTTGACCATGGCATCGACGAGGTCGAGATGCACGACATTGCCCTGGATCTTGACCTTGCCAGCTTCCATCGGGCCGCCGGAGACGAAGATGACCGGGATGTTGAGGCGCATGGCGGCCATCAGCATGCCCGGGGTGATCTTGTCGCAATTGGAGATGCAGACCATGGCGTCGGCACAGTGCGCGTTGACCATGTATTCAACCGAATCGGCGATGAGGTCGCGGCTGGGCAGCGAGTAGAGCATGCCGCTGTGGCCCATGGCGATGCCGTCGTCGATGGCGATGGTGTTGAATTCCTTCGCGACGCCGCCGGCCGCCTCGATCTCGCGCGCTACCAGCTGGCCCATGTCCTTGAGGTGCACGTGGCCCGGCACGAACTGGGTGAAGCTGTTGACCACGGCGATGATCGGCTTGCCGAAGTCGCCATCCTTCATGCCGGTGGCGCGCCACAGGGAGCGGGCACCGGCCATGTTGCGGCCGTGGGTGGAGGTGCGGGAACGGTATTGCGGCATGACTCTCTCTCCGTCTGAATCTGGCGCCGATGTCTTGTCATGGCGCGCGAACTATAATCGGCTAATTCTAGCCCACTCTGAACCTTCGATGCTTCTTCACCCGCAGTTCGATCCCGTCGCCTTCTCGCTCGGCCCGCTCTCGGTGCGCTGGTACGGTTTGATGTATCTCGTCGCCTTCGTTCAGTTTATTTTGCTCGGCCGCTACCGGATCAAGAGTCGTCCGTCGATTCTCACCGTCGAACAGCTCGACGACCTGCTTTTCTACGGCATGCTTGGCGTCATTGTCGGCGGGCGCCTCGGGCAAGTGCTGTTCTATGAGCCGGCTTACTACCTGAGCAATCCACTGGAAATTTTCGCCGTCTGGAAAGGCGGCATGAGCTTCCACGGCGGCTTTCTCGGCGTCCTCGCTGCCATGGGGCTATGGGCCAACAAGCAGCAGCTTAACTGGTGGGACATCATGGATTTCGTCGCGCCGCTCGTCCCGCTTGGCCTGGCCGCCGGACGTCTCGGCAACTTCATCAACGGCGAGTTGTGGGGCCGCGTCGCCGACGCCAGCCTGCCGTGGGCGATGATCTTTCCGCAATCCGGCGACATGCAACCGCGCCACCCGTCGCAGCTTTATCACATCGGTCTGGAAGGCCTCGCCCTCTTTTCAATTTTGTGGCTTTTTTCCGGTCGACCGCAGCAACGCGGTGCGGTGTCCGGTGTTTTCCTGATCGGCTACGGCTGCTTCCGCTTCATTACCGAATTCTTCCGCGAGCCCGATGCAGGCATTTTTGGCCAGTCGTACACGATCAGCATGGGTCAGTGGCTGTCGCTGCCCATGGTGCTGGCCGGCATCGTTTTGCTGGTACTCGCCAAGCGCCGGAAATCTCTATAATTATGGATTACGTTATCCACCATACGACAGGAATCGACTCATGACACGTCCGTTCAAGGTTCTCGGCATCCAGCAAATCGCCATCGGCGGCCCTTCCAAGGAAAAATTGCGCACCCTGTGGGTCGAGAAATTCGGCCTGGAAATCACCAGCACCTTTGTTTCCGAGCGCGAAAACGTCGACGAAGACATCTGCGCCATGGGCACCGGCCCGTTCAAGGTCGAAGTGGACCTCATGCAGCCCCTCGACCCGGAAAAGAAACCGGCCGTCCATGCCACGCCGCTCAACCACGTTGGCCTGTGGATCGACGACTTGCCCAAGGCCGTCGAATGGCTGTCGGCCAATGGAGTACGTTTTGCCCCGGGCGGCATCCGCAAGGGCGCCGCCGGTTTCGACATCACCTTCCTGCACCCGAAGGGCAACGAGGAATTCCCGATCGGCGGCGAAGGCGTGCTGATCGAACTGGTTCAAGCGCCGCCGGAAGTTGTCTCGGCCTTCGCCAAGCTGGCCGCCCAATAAGCAAAAATGGCTGATATCCCCGAGCACGAACTCGAGGAAACTCGCGCCGCGCTCGCCCCCACCCTGGAGGCAGCCGCGGCGATCCTGCCCTGGGTCGCCACACCCAGAAAGGCGCGCTTCGACCCGAAGCTCAATGAACGCTGGATGGCCGCCGGCAAACGCTTGGCAGCAGCGTGGTCCGAGCGCCACAGCGCCGGCGCCGACGATGTTCGGCCAGCCATATTCAGCCTCTACGCCATCGCCATCGAAACGACCGACGCCAACTGTCTGCGCCTCGGCGAAGCGCTGGCCAGCGCCGCCGACCGCCTAGAAGAAGATGTTCTTCCGCCACGCCTGATTGCGGCGATGACTGCAGCCATCGAATGCCTGAGCGAAGCCGAGGGGCTTGAACACACCGCCTTCCCCGAACGCGCCGACCACTTCGCCAAACGTCTTGAAGCGGCCGCGGCAACGGCCAATCCGGACGAACGCTCGGTCGTCCTTGACGCGCTGTTCGTCGACGAAGCCAGCGAGCAAATCCAGCTCATGCACGACGCGCTGGCCGCCCTGCCACCCGATGCCTACGCGCTTGCCACGGAGTCGCTGAAACTGGCGCAGCAGGCCGAATTACTGGAAATATGGGGGATCATGCATCTGGCCCGGCAGTTGTCGGAATGCATCAAGCGACATGCCGCCGACCTCGATAGCCCGGCAGTCCGCCAGGAAGTGCAAAACCGGCTGGAAACACTGGGCAGCACCATTGCTACGGTCAACCGGTAATTTCGGCCAAATTTGAAATGCGCTCAGATCGCGCTACAGACGGCCTTTAGCCGCTCCCCGGCAGCGAGCGCCTGAAGCTTCGCCTCTCCCGCCTCGTACTCGACGAGAGCCAGCGTGACCAGATTGGCGACAGCCTGCGCAAACAGCGCATGAGCCGAGGTCCACGGCTGTCGCGTGCCAACCTGCTCCAGACAGAGAACCCCCTGCAACTCGCCCCGGATGTGAATCGGCGTATCGAGCATCGCCGTCACGCCATGACGAGGCAAATAATCGAAGGCGAACTCGGCGGTCAGCGGATGCGTGTAGGCATCGTCAGCCGAAATGCTGCCGCCGGCCCGCAATGCCTGGAAGTAGAGCGGATACTGGCGGGCATGGATACGCTGATCTTTACTGTGGCGCCGGGGCGACAGCTCGAAGAGGTCAAGGCAAAGCAGTTCCTGATGCTGGTTGGTGAGCGCCCAGATGCTGACGCGCTCGACGCCGGACATCTGCGCCGCCGACTCGGTCAGGATGCTCAGCATCATGTCGAGCGACGCCTCCTTGAAATAGGCGCCGCGCGACAGGGTGGCGATACCCTCCTGCAATTCCAGCGGTGACATCAGGGCTCTGCCGAGACCCGGATTGACCATGTTTTCCATAAATTCCGACTGATCTGGCCCCTGTCGGGGCAATTACTCAAATCCGAATTTTAAGAATCCCGGTCAATTCCGCCTGTGAAATCCTCCACACCTGACAAAAGTAATAGTCAGGTGATTACCATTACTCCGGCCCCGGCGTCGTCTTGAAGATGAACGCGGCGCGATGGATATCGGTAATCCACACCAAGCCGTCGCCATAATGGCCGGTCTGTGCCACCTCGGTAATGCGTTGAAAAATGGCCTCGGCCACCTCGTCCGGGGCAACGATTTCGACGCGCACCTTATGCGTGTAATCGGTCAATTCATCCTTGATCTTGGTGCGTGCCGGGACATGACGCGACGGGGCACTACAACCCTCGACCTTGGTTACCGTCATGCCAGGAAAGCCTGGCAACAGGACCAGAGCATCGCGTAAATCAGCCAGTTTGTTGGGGCGAATGACAGCCTTGATTTCTTTCATGCTTCGACCTCTTCTTCGTCAAACCAGCGATAAATAGTAGGCAAAACCAGCAGCGTTAGCAGAGTACAGGTAATCAAGCCGCCAATCACCACGATGGCCAGCGGCCGCTGGACCTCGGAACCCGGCCCGCTGGAAAACAGGAAGGGAATCAGGCCGAGCATGGCGACGGTCGCCGTCATCATGACCGGCCGGAAACGCAGCGTTGCGCCCTCGACCACCGCGTCGCGCACGCTACGCCCCTGGTCGCGCAGACCCCGGATGTAGGACACCAGGACGACGCCATTGAGTACAGCGATACCCCACAGCGCAATGAAGCCCACGGAGGCCGGCACCGACAGGTATTCGCCGCTGACGAACAGGCCGATGATGCCGCCGATGGAGGCGAACGGCAGCACGGTGATGATCAGCGTGGCGAAACGAAGCGAATTGAAGAGCAGGAAGAGCAGGAAGAAAATCGCCGCGATGGTGATCGGGATAATGATCTTGAGGTGACCCAGCGCCCGCTCCATGTTCTGGAACTGACCGCCCCACTCCAGGTAATAGCCCTCCGGCAGTTTGATCTGGCCATCCACCTTCTGCTGCAGCTCGGCGACAAAACTGCCAAGGTCACGGTCTTTGACGTTGACACCGACGACGATGCGCCGCTTGCCCAGTTCGCGCGAGATCTGCGCCGGGCCATCCATGACGCTTATTTTCGCCACGTCGGCCAGGCGTGCCCGAGCACCATTCGGCGAGGTAATCAGAATATTGGAAATCGCCTCGATGTTATTGCGGAAGCTCTCCGGCAAACGGACGACGCCGGGGAAGCGACGCTCACCCTCGAAAATCTCAGTCGCCACCTTGCCGCCGACCGCCGTTTCCAGCAAATCGTTGACATCGGACACGTTCAAACCAAGTCGGGCGATGGCCTGCCGGTCGATTTCGATGGACAAATACTGCTGCCCGCTGATCCGCTCGATACGCAAATCCTGCGCGCCCTCCAAGGTCTGGGCGACCTTGCCGATCTGGCCGGCAATCTTCTTCAACTGATCGAGATCGTCGCCAAAGACCTTGACGGCAATATCGGAGCGCACGCCGGTGACCATTTCATCGACGCGGTCGGAAATCGGCTGGGCCATGACGACCTGCACGCCCGGCAGCACCTTCAGTTTCTCGCGCATGGCGTCCTGAATGTCCTCCTGCGTCCAGCCGGAAGGCCATTCGCTACGCGGTTTCAGGCTGACGATGGGCGTCGATTCATTCGGCCCCTGCGGGTCGGCCGGCGATTCGCCACGACCAACGCCGGACACGGCAGACTTGACGCCCGGCACCTGCATGACCAGTCGCATGGCCTCCATTTCCATCTTGATCGACTCGTCGAGCGAGATGTTGGGCACGCGGTTGATACCCGGCACGACGGAACCTTCCTTCATTTCCGGAATGAAGGCGGTGCCGAGGAAAGGCAGCGTACCCACCGTCAGGATGAAGGCGCCAACGGCCAGAATCACCGTCTTTCGCTCGTTGCCCAACGTCCAGTGCAGCATCTTGAGGTAGCGGCGTTTCATCGCGGCGATCAGCTTGGTGTCGTGGTCGCCATCGTGGGCCGGCGGCTTGAGCAGGTAGGTCGACATCACCGGCGTCAGCGTCATCGACAGGACCAGCGAAATGGCCAGGGCAATGGCAATCGTGTAGGCCAGCGGCGCGAACATCTTGCCTTCCATGCCCTGCAGGGTCATCAACGGCAGGAAGACGAGAATGATGATGCCAACGCCGAAGATGACCGGCGTCGCCACCTCGACCACGGCGCGCAGGATGACGCGCAACTGGCTCTCGCCGGTCTTGGCATGGCGACCGAGTTGCAGGTAGGCATTTTCGACGACCACAACCGAACCATCGACCATCAGGCCGATAGCGATAGCCAGGCCGCCGAGCGACATCAGGTTGGCCGAAATGCCCAGCTTGTTCATCGCCATGAAAGTCAGCAGCGGCGTCAGCACCAGCGTGCCGACGACAATCAGCGACGAACGGACATCGCCGAGGAACAGAAAGAGCACGACGACAACCAGCGCGACGCCCTCAAGCAGCACCTTGGTCACCGTCCACAAGGCCGCATCGACCAGTTCCGAACGGTCGTAATACGGTGCGATCTTCAAGCCGTCGGGCAACATGCCTTTGCGGTTGATCTCCTCGACCCGCGCCTTGACCCGGCTAACCACGTCCTTGGCGTTGCCGCCGGCGATCATCATGACCACGCCGCCGACCGCCTCGGTCGTCCCGTTCTTGATCACGGCACCTTGGCGAACGTCGTGGCCAATCTGCACGTCAGCGACATCGCGCACATAGACCGGCACGCCGTCCTTCTCCTTGAGCACGATGGCGCGAAGGTCTTCGAGATCGCGGACCAGGCCAACACCGCGAATCAGGTATTGCTCGGCATATTGCGGCAGGACGCCGCCGCCGGCATTGGCGTTGTTGCGGCCAACCGCCTGATAGACGTCGGCCACACTGAGCCCGAAGTGGCGCAGCTTGTCGGGATTGACCAGCACCTGATACTGCTTGGCGTAGCCGCCCTGCGAATTGATTTCAGCAACGCCCGGGATGGAGCGCAGCAAGGGACGAACCACCCAGTCCTGAGCGGTCCGGCGCTTCATGAGCTCTTCTACGCTCAGTGTCCGGTCGCCGTCATCCGGCCGTTCCAGCGTGTATTGAAATACCTCGCCGAGGCCAGTCGACACGGGGCCGAGCACCGGCGTAATCCCTGCCGGCAAGCGCGAACCGACTTCGAGCAGGCGCTCCATGACGAGTTGGCGGGCGAAATAGACGTCGGTCTTGTCGTTAAAAACCAGCGTGATCAGCGACAGGCCCGGCTTGTTCAGCGAGCGCATCTCCTCCAGTCCGGGCAGGCCGGTCATCGCGACCTCAAGCGGCACCGTAGCGAAACGCTCCACCTCTTCCGGCGAACGGCCGGTGGCCTCGGTGGCGATCTGGACCTGGACGTTGGTCACATCGGGGAAGGCATCAACCGACAGCTTGCGCGCCGCATCGAGCCCGAAGAAGAAAAGGACGGTGGCGATCACCGCGACGATCAGGCGCTGCTTGAGCGCCCCACGGACGAGGGACTCGATCACGATCCCTCCATTTCCTTGCGATTACGCTCGTTGTTCAGGTGAAAAGCGCCGTCGACCACGAGTTTTTCCCCGCCTTTGAGGCCGGACAGAACAACGCGCACCCCGCCCTGCTCGGGCCCCAGTTTGACCTTGGCCAAACGGAAGGCGCCATCGCCCTCGGCGACAAAAACGTTGTCTTCGTCATTCTCGCGAACCACAGCACCGGCCGGTATGACCAGACGATTCACCGGCTTGGCTTCGATCAGCATCGACGCCAGCATGGCCGGCTTGAGGCGGCCATCGCGGTTATCCAGTTCGGTACGAACCAAGACCGTGCGCGTCTCCGGGTCGATGGTCTGACCGACAAAAATCAGCTTGCCGACCAGCTTTTCATGGCCCAGCGCCGGCACTTCGATACTCACCGACTGCCCGGTCTTGACCTGGCTGACCTGCTGCTCCGGCACCTGCGCCACGGCCCACAAGCGCGACAGATCGGCGACGACAAACAAGGAATCGGCCGGTTGCACGACCTGCCCCTGCGCCAGCTTGCGTTCAACGACAACGCCATTCAAGGTCGCCACGACCGGCGTCACCGAATTGACCTCGCCCTGCTTGCCCAAGCGCTCAATGGCTGCCGGACCGACGCCCAGCAACTGCAATTGATCGCTGGCCGCCCGTGTTTCGGCCTTCGAAATCTGGTACTCGCTTTCCCGGCGCTGCAACTCGGCCGCACCGATCACGTCGGCCTCAAACAAGGCCTTGGCGCGTTCGGCATTGCGCCGATTCAGTTCCAGCTCGGCGCGCGCCTTGAGGTATGCCAGTTGCTGGCTGGACAACTCACTGCTGTTCAGCTTGGCAAGCACCTCGCCCTTTTTGACACTCTGGCCAAGCAGGGCGTCGATATCGGTTACCCGGCCGGTTACCGTGGCGCCAATGCGAGCCAGACGTTGCTCGTCAAAATCGATGCGTCCGCTGACGCGCAGCGTTTCAGCCACGGGCTGAGTGCTGACTGCACTCAACTTGAGCTGATCAAGCAGTTCCGGCGAGGGCGTAACGCTCAAGGGGTCGCGCACCTGCTGCGCGGCCGATTTGTCATTCTCCTGATTGCAGCCGGCCAGTGTTGCCACGGTCAACAGCAAAAATAGGGCTTTTTTCATTATTCTTTTCCTCCGGGGATCGCCCGTAGTCGTTCAATTTCCACCCAGGCCGAAGCCAGTTCGTAACGTGCTGTAATCAATTCGGCGCGCGCTGCGCGGAAAACCCGCCGCGCATCGAGCACTTCAAGAAAGCCGCGTTCGCCAAAACGATAGGCCGCTTCCGCCACCTTCACGGCCGCTTCGGCCTGCATGAGAATGCCGGACTCCAACGCGACGACCTGAGCCTGGGCAATCTCATATTGCTGGAAGGCGATTTCAAGCTGCTGGACCAGAGAAAATTCCTGCGCCGCCAACTCGTGGCGGGCCCGCGACAACTGCGCCGAGGCTTCGCCAACCGGGCCGCTACGGCGGTCCCACAAAGGAATAGAGACGACAACACCGAGCTTGTTGGCGCGCATATCCGGGTCTTCATCCATGCCGGCTTTCAATGCCACATTGGGCCAGCGCTGACGACGTTCGAGATCAAGCAGATGCTGGGCGCGCACCATTTCGGAGCGTGCCCGCGCCAAATCCGGGCTGGTTTCGGCCAATTGCTTGCGCAAGCCATCCAGCGGGGGCAGCTCCGGGACGTCCCGCAAGCGGCCGCGCAGGGCAAAGTCGGCGGGCAAGGCGCCGCCTACACTCTGGCGCAATTGCGAGCGCGCCTGCTCACCGCGAAAACCAGCCGCCTGGGCGGTTTTCTGAACATTCAGCAATTCGGCATCGGCCTTGATCAACTCGAAACGCGGCGCCTCGCCGGTTTCCACGCGCAGCGCGATACGCGAGCGCACACTCTCCATGGCCGCCAAATCTTCACGCGTATTGCTCAGTTCAACATCGCGCCGCAAGACCTCGAAATAACGCAGGCGCAGGCGGGCCAGCATATCCGCCTCAAAGGCCCTGACCGCAGCCGTCGTCGATTCCAGCCCGGCCTCCGCCGCACCAATCCGCGCCGATCGCCGCCACGGCATATCGAGCGGCTGGGTCAGCGTAACGCTGCGCGCGTCACCGGTTGTGCCGCCGACGCCGCGACTGCGCGAGGTTCCTCCGAGATATTCCAGTTCGGGGTTGGGAAAGGCGCCGGCGCTATCGATCGCATAGCGCGCTGCCGTAATCTGGTCGCGCGCCGACAACACGGCGCGACTCGACGAGAGGGCCAGCGCCTCCAGTTTCGGCAGATCGAATTCAGGCTGGGCGACGGCAAGCGTCGCGCCCATGCCTAAAACGAAACCGAGCATTTTTGTGCATTGCATCATAAATTTTTACCTAGCAAACCGCATGCCACTGAATGGCTGCGATCAACGGCCTCCCAATGCGGCAATGCGCTCTTCAAGTGGCGGGTGCGTCGAGAACAGCGCCATGAAACCGCCTTTGCCACCAGCAATGCCCGACGCTGCCATGTTTTGCGGCAGCGGCTCGGTATGCAGGTTGCCGAGGCGACGCAAGGCGTTCTGCATCGGCACCGGCGAGCCCATCAGGCCCGACGCACCGGCATCGGCACGGAATTCGCGCTGGCGCGAGAACCAGGCAACAATGATGCTGGCGAGCAGACCGAAGACGACTTCGCAAATCATGCTGGTCACCATGTAGCCAATGCCCGGGCCGGTGTTTTCGCTATCGCCGCGGCGCAGGAAACCATCGACGAGGTAGCCGACGATGCGCGACAGGAAGACGACGAAGGTATTCACCACGCCCTGGATCAGCGTCATCGTCACCATGTCGCCGTTGGCGATGTGGGCGACCTCGTGGGCCAGAACCGCTTCGGCTTCGTCACGCGTCATGCCCTGCAGCAGACCGGTCGACACAGCGACCAGCGAACTGTTTTTGCTGGCACCAGTGGCGAAGGCATTCGGCTCACCGTCATAGATGGCGACTTCCGGCATCGGCAGGTTGGCGCGCTTGGCCAGCTTGGCGACGGTGTCGACCAGCCACATTTCAGTGGACGAACTCGGCGCCTCGATGACCCGGGCGCCCGTGCTCCACTTAGCCATGGTCTTCGACATGAGCAGCGAAATGAAGGCGCCGCCAAAGCCGATCACGGCAGCGAAGACAAACAGCATGCCGACGTTGAGGCCGTTGGCCGTCAGGAACTTATTAACGCCCAGCAGACTGGTGGCCACACTGAGAACCAGCATGACCGCGAGGTTGGTGGCGAGAAAAAGGACAATACGTTTCATGATCAACTCCTCGAAAGAGAAACAGGCGGATGTTATTGCATTGCAACAAACTAAAAAACAGGAGCAAAATGGAAACATTCTTCGGTTTTTTCTGCAGAACTCATGACGCCACTTAACTATAAACATCTTCATTATTTCTGGGTCGTCGCCCAGGAAGGCAGCATTACCCGGGCCGCCGAACGCCTGGGCGTAGCCGTCCAGACGATCAGCGGCCAGCTCTCACTACTTGAAAGGCAACTCGGCAAAGCCTTGTTCAACAGCCAGGGCCGCGGCCTGGTACTGAGCGAGGCCGGACGGGTTGCCCAGGGCTACGCCGACCAGATTTTCCAGCTCGGCGAGGCGCTGACCGAGGCCGTCGAAGGCGTCGGCAGCGAATCCACACTCCGCCTGCGCGCCGGTATTTCTGACGGCATTCCCAAACTATTGGCCTACCGCCTGCTGTCGACCGTGACCAGCATGCCGGCCGATGTCCGCCTGATTTGCGACGAAGGCGAATTCGAAACCCTGCTCGCCGACCTCGCCCTGCACCGGCTCGATGTCGTGCTGACCGACCGGGCTGCCCCGGTCAGCGCCAATCTCAAGGTGTTCAGCACGCCGCTCGGTGATTTCGCTACCGGACTGTTTGCAACGCAGGGGCTGGCCGAGCAATATCGTCAGAATTTCCCGCAAAGCCTGAACGGGGCGCCGCTGCTCCTGCCCACCCGCCACAATGCGTTGCGTGGCCGCATCGACCGTTGGCTGGAGAATTCGAACATTCACCCGAAAATCGTTGGCGAATTCGAGGATAGCGCCTTGCTGACCACCTTCGGCCGCGGCGGGCTGGGCATTTTCCCGGCTCCGCTGGCGCTTGCCGAGCAGGTCGCCAGCCAGTTGCAAGCCGTGCCGCTCGGCGCGATGAGCGGCGTCAGCGAACACATTTTCGCCATCTCCAACGAACGCCGTATCCACCACCCGGCCGTCGAGGCGCTTTGCGCGGCGGCCGCGCAAGGCTCGCTAGAGCCAAGGGTATAATTTCCGCCCCCCAACGCAAAACAAAGTCCAAAACCAATGTCGCTGTTCCGCAAGACCACCCTTCTCGCCCTGAGTTTCGCTTTCGCCGCCCAGGCGATGGCCCAGCAATTGCCCGTTCCCCCGTCTCTGGCCGCCAAATCGTGGCTGCTCCTGGAAATGGGCTCGAATCAGGTGTTGACCGCAGAAAAATCCGACGAGCGCCTGGAACCAGCCTCGCTGACCAAGCTCATGACGGCTTACCTGACCTTCGCCGCCCTGCACAAGAAAACCCTGGCGCTCGAGCAGCCGCTGCCGGTCTCTGAAAAAGCCTGGCGCACGGGCGGTTCCAAGATGTTCGTCCGCGTCGACACGCAGGTGCCGGTGGAAGACCTGATCAAGGGCATGATCGTCCAGTCCGGCAACGATGCCTGCGTCACACTGGCCGAGGGCATTGCCGGCAGCGAGGAAAACTTCGCGCAGATGATGAACCGCGAAGCGCAGCGACTGGGCATGAATGCCTCGAGCTTCCGCAACTCGACCGGCCTGCCCGATCCGGAGCACTACACCACGGCACGCGACTTGTCCCTGCTCGCTTCCGCCCTGATCCGCGACTTCCCCGAGGAATACAAGAAGTATTACTCGATGAAGGAATACACCTATAACGGCATCACCCAGCCCAACCGCAACCGCCTGCTCTACATCGACCCCACGGTCGATGGCGTCAAGACCGGCCACACGGAAGCCGCTGGCTATTGCCTGATTTCCTCGGCCCTGCGCGACAAGCGTCGCCTGCTCTCGGTCGTCCTCGGCACCGTCTCGGACAGCGCCCGGGCCAGCGAGTCGCAGAAACTGCTCAACTGGGGCTACATTTCCTACGACGCCGTGACCGTGCAGGCAAAAGACCAGGCCGTTGCCACGCTACGTGCCTGGAAGGGCGCCCAGAGCGAGGTCAAGGCCGGTTTCACGAACGACCTGTCGATCGCCGTGCCCAAGGGTTACGCCGATAAGGTGAAGAGCGATTTCGTCGCCGAGCCGCGCCTGATCGCCCCCATTGAGGCAGGCCAGAAACTGGGCGTGCTCAAGGTCAGCATCGACGGCAAGGTTTACGGCGAATATCCGGTCGTCGCCCTTGAAAACGTGCCACTCGGCAACATCTTCATTCGTATCCTCGACACCATTCGACTCTGGTTCAACTAAACCCATGACGCCCTACGTCGCCGATCCCGTTTACCTGAACGGCCAGTTCAAGCCGCTGGCCGAAGCGGGCATTTCGCCGCTCGACCGCGGCTTTCTGTACGGCGACGGCGTCTATGAGGTGATCCCGGTCTACTCGCGCCGGGTGTTCCGAGTCGACGAACACCTCAAGCGTCTGCAGGCGACGCTGGACGGCATCAAACTGGCCAATCCGCTGACGGCTGACGGCTGGAAGGAAGTGGTTTTCAAGCTGATCGAAAGCGCGCCTTGGGAAGACCAGTCGATCTACCTGCAAGTCACGCGCGGCGCCGACGACAAGCGCGACCACGCCTTCCCGCCGGCCAGCGTGCCGCCGACGGCCTTTGCATTTTCGTCACCGCTGGTCACCACACCAGCCGACATCCGCGCCAAAGGCGTCGCGGCGATCACCGTGCCCGACCTGCGCTGGTCGCGCTGCGACCTCAAGGTCATCTCGCTGCTCGCCAACGTGCTGGCTCGCCAGCAGGCCGTCGAGCAAGGCTGCGCCGAAGCGCTGCTGATTCGCGATGGCTTCATGAAGGAAGGCGCGGCGTCGAACATCTTCATCGTCAAGGACGGCGTGCTCTGCGCGCCGCCCAAGACGCAGCTCATGCTGCCGGGCATTACCTACGACGTGATCCTCGAATTGGCCGAATCCCACGGTCAACCGGTAAAAATCGCCGAAATTGAAGAAACTGAACTTCGTGCCGCCGACGAGGTCTGGATGACCTCATCGACAAAAGAAATCCTGGCGATCACGACACTCGACGGCCAGCCAGTTGGCACCGGCAAACCCGGCCCGCTGGCCGGGCAGATGTGGCAGTGGTACCAGGATTTCAAGAACACCGTAATGCGCAAAGGCTGAAATGGCTTCGTACAAGGACACCCTCCTCGAATTCCCCTGTGAATTTCCGCTCAAGATCATGGGCAAGGCTGACGACAGCCTGGCTCAGGTCGTCCTCGACATCGTCACCGTGCACGCCCCCGACTTCGATGGCGCAACGATGGAAATGCGCGCCAGCTCGGGCGGCAACTACGTCAGCCTGACATGCACCGTGATCGCCACGTCCAAGCCGCAACTCGACGCGCTCTACACCGACCTCAGCGGTCACCCGATGATCAAGGTCGTGCTGTAAGTGCCTCCTGTCGTCAAGCGCCTGGGCCGGGTCGATTACCAACCCACCTTCCAGGCCATGCAGGATTTCACGGCCAGCCGCACGGCCGAAACGCCTGACGAGATCTGGATCGTCGAACATCCTCCCGTCTATACCCTGGGCCAGGCCGGCAAGCCGGAACACATCCTCAAGGATGTCGGCATCCCCATCGTCAAGATCGACCGTGGCGGACAGGTCACCTACCACGGCCCCGGCCAGGTCGTGATCTACCTGCTGCTCGATCTCGCTCGTCTGAAAATCAAGGTGCGCGAACTGGTCACCGCCATCGAACAGGCGGTCATCGACCTGCTGGCCAAATACGGCGTCACCGCCGAACGCCGCGATGGCGCCCCCGGCGTCTATGTCGGCGAAGCCAAGATCGCCGCCCTCGGCCTGCGCATCCGCAACGGCTGCAGCTACCATGGCGTGTCGCTCAATGTCGATATGGATCTTTCCCCCTTTGCGGCGATCAATCCCTGCGGCTATGCTGGCCTGAAGGTCATCCAGACCACCGACTTCAATATTCCGCTCACCGCTCACGAGGCTGGAGAGCAACTCTCGCAACACTTGCTACAGCAACTGGAACAGAAAAATGGCTGAAAAAGGCGTCAAACAAAAAGGCGAACTCAAAACCGCGCGCATCCCCATCAAGATCGTGCCGGTCGACACCCCGCTGCGCAAACCCGAATGGATACGCGTCAAGGCCGGCAACAGCGCCGGCCGCTTCGGCGAAATCAAGACCATGCTGCGCGAAAAGAAGCTGCACACCGTCTGCGAAGAAGCCGCCTGCCCCAACATCGGCGAATGCTTCGGCCGCGGCACGGCGACCTTCATGATTCTCGGCGACATCTGCACCCGCCGCTGCCCGTTCTGTGATGTCGGCCACGGACAACCGCTGCCGCCCAACCCGAACGAGCCGCGCGAACTGGCCGAATCGGTCGCCACGCTGAAACTGCGTTACGTCGTGATCACCAGCGTCGACCGCGACGACCTGCGCGATGGCGGCGCCCAGCACTTTGTCGACGTCATCAGCAATGTCCGCGAACTGTCGCCGACCACCACCGTCGAAACGCTGGTGCCCGACTTCCGCGGCCGCATGGAGGTCGCCCTCGACGTCCTCGGTGGCGCCCTGCCCGACGTCCTGAATCACAACATGGAAACCGTGCCGCGCCTCTACAAACAGGCCCGCCCCGGCGCCGACTACGCGCACTCGCTCGAATTCCTCAAGCAGTTCAAGGCGCGCTACCCGGACGTCAAGACCAAGTCCGGCCTGATGGTCGGCCTCGGCGAGACCGACGAGGAAATCCTCGACGTCATGCGCGACCTGCGTGCCCACGACGTCGAAATGCTGACCATCGGCCAGTACCTCGCCCCCTCCGGCCATCACCTGCCGGTGACCCGCTACGTCCATCCCGACACCTTCAAAATGTACGAAGAAGAAGCCAAGAAAATGGGATTCACCGGCGCCGCCTGCGCCCCAATGGTCCGCTCCAGCTACTGGGCCGACCAGCAGGCACACAGCGCCGGCGTCGCCTGATTCCAAGCCATCCGGAGAACTGCTACGGTCAACCGGAAATAATGGCCAAAAACAAAATGCCTGGCAGGTGATGCCGGGCATTTTTTTGGACTGCCCTATTTCACATTGGGCGGCGGCGGAGGCGGCGCCCCCGGCGGGGGCGGCGGGATGCCCGCATCGGTAGACCGTACCGCGCGCGTAGACACCATATTGGCCGGCACCGGTACCCGGTGCCCCTTGCTGTACATGCACTGGATGTAAGCGTTGTCGTATTGGCGCTGGGTGCCGACACCCGAGGCACGTGCCGTGTCGGCGCCGGTTGCACTGCCCAGCAGCAAACCAACGCCAGCGCCGGTAGCCGCGCCCCGCGCATCGCCGCCAATGGCCGCCCCGGCCACGGCACCAACTGCAGCACCGACCGCCGCGCTGGTCACCGCCGACTCCCGGGATGCCTCACCAGCCGTCTTGCCGCCAATTTGAATGTGGGCAAACTGCCGGCAATACCCATCGTCTGCCCTGAAATTCTCGATACTCTGCCCGGTTCCCGGCAAAACCATGACACTCGGCCCGCTCGGCATTACGGTACAGGCGCCAAGCAGCAAGGCGCCCCCCATCAAGCCCGCGCGGGGGAGAAGTAATCTCTTGTCAGCCATGATTCATTTCTCCGGTTGCGGCAGAACCTTCTGCCAGCCGTCAGGACATTCCTTGACGTAGGGGTAATAGCCCTGCGCGCTCTTGCAGAAATACCAGTATTGCTGGCCGGCAGTGGGTGCCGGTTCCTGCGCCTGTTCGATGTAAACCTGCGGCTGGGGCGGTGGCACAACGATGACCTGCGGCGGGTAGTAGTAGGGTGAGTAGTACGGCGAATACCAGCCAGGCCCCCAGACCGGGCCGCCGATGTTAACGCCGAGACGGACCCGCGGACCATGTGCCGAGGCACTCGTCGCCATCCCGGCCATCACCAAAGCCAACACCAAAGCCAACACCACCGTCAGAATTTTTGCCGCTTTCATGGGGAACTCCAACCTTCCTCGACCACAATTACACGATAGTCAATTTTAGGCCGGACGAGCGATTAAATTTGCTACAGTTTGTAAGCGGAACGCCGGGCGACTTCAGTCGTCCCGGGCGATCAGTTCATCGCGTCGGCGGCGCAGCCCTTCCGGCATTTTCAGCGTCGTCCGGTCCCAGCCCTCGAGCGCAAGAATGTCCACCATGCACTCCTCCATCACTGCATGCGCCCGCATTGTTGCCTCGGCGATGGCCTTATGAACGCGGTGATCGTTGCCCGGATCGACTTCGCAGCGATTCTGATAACGGTGCAGTTCGCGCAGACTGCGCAACTGCACCGCTACCTGGGCCGGGCAGGCGCACATGTAGATGGCGCCTTCCTCGATGATCTGCGACAACTCCTGATCGGTAAATTGCTTTTGCAGAATCATCGTCGCCTCCTCAGAGCAATTTCAGACGCTTTGCCGCATCGCGCAGTTCGCCCCGGAAATTCGGGTGGGCGATACCGATCAGCGCTTCGGTCCGCTGCTTGGCAGTCTTGCCACGCAGTTGGGCGACACCGAATTCAGTGACGACGTAGTTGATATCGTTCTTGCTCGTCGACACGTGGGTTCCTGGCGACAGGGTCGGCACGATGCGCGAAATGGTGTCGTCCTTGGCCGTCGACGGCAGGACGATGAACGCCTTGCCACCATTCGAGCGGTTGGCGGCACGGACGAAGTCGGACTGGCCGCCGGTGCCGGAATAGGGAATCGGCCCGAGGCTTTCCGAGCCGCACTGACCGAGGAAATCGATCTGCATTGTCGCGTTGATGGCGTGCAGGTTGTCGTTCTGGCCGGCCAGATAGGGGTCGTTGGTGAAATCGACCGGATGCATTTCGAGCGCCGGATTGCGGTGCATGAACTGGTAAAGCTTCTTCGAACCGAGCGCGAAGGTCGCCAGCATCTTGCCGTGGTGGTAGTTTTTCTTGCGATTGGTCACGACACCGGCTTCGACCAGCGACATGATGCCGTCGCCGACCATTTCGGTATGGATGCCGAGATCGTGCTTGTCAGTCAGTTGCATGACCACGGCGTCGGGAATGCCGCCGTAGCCGATCTGCAGCGTGGCGCCGTCCGGAATCATCTCGGCAACGTACTTGCCGATGGCTTCCTGGACCGGGCCGATCTTGGGCAGGCCGACTTCGAGAATCGGTTCATCGCTCTCGCACAGCGCGGCAACCTGCGAAATGTGAATGTGACAGTCACCATTGGCGAAGGGCACGTTCGGATTGACTTCGAGGACGACGACACGCGCCCGCTCGATGGCGGCCATTGTGTAATCGGCAGCCAGCGCCAGCGAGAAGAAGCCGTGTTCATCCATCGGCGAAGCCATGCTGAAAACCACGTCAGCTGGCATCAGGCCACGCTTGATCAGTTGGGGCATTTCCGAGAAGTAGGCCGGAATGAAATCGACCCAGCCATCCTTGCCGCCCGGCCGCGTCGCGCCGCTGTAGAAATAGGCGGTGTGACGGACATTGTCGACCGTTTCCGGGTCCAGATAACCAAACTTGCGTACGGCCAGAATCTGCGAGACCTGGACACCGCGAAAATCACGTCGCGCGTCCGACAACGCCGCCAGCAAGCTGGGCGGTTCGCCGACGGCGGTCGGCACGACGATGGTGTCGCCATTCTTGACGACGCGAATGGCATCGGCGGCGGACATGCGTTTTTGTTGGTACAGGGCCTGGACGGACATGCGCTATCTCCTGAAATTATTTTGGCAAAACGTTAATCCTCGCATGGCGGTCAGACCAATAAGCTGACCGGGATCAAAACTCCATGCGTATTGCATTGCAGCAATCGGGGTATGTTTATACCTTGCGATTGCTTCCGGCAACCATGCGAATTTCAAAAAGGCGACACTCGAGCGGGCCGTTGAACAGCGGCGTCTTGCGGCTTGGCTTGAGTCCGACCAGTTTAGGCAAACGGAGGTCGGCTGTGAAGAAGAAGCAGTTCCACCCGGCCCAGTGTTTTTTGAGGGCGGAACCGAGTTCCGGGTAGAAGGCGGCCAGCTCGTCCTGCTCACCGATCCGCTCGCCGTAGGGCGGGTTGGTGACCAGGATGCCGTGATCGGTCAGCGGTTGCGTTTCGAGCAGATCGCCCTGGTCGACCGTGACAACGTTGCCAAAACCGGCTTCCTGCAGGTTGCGCCGAGTGGCGCGGACAGCCTTGTCGTCGATGTCGTAGCCACGGATGTCCATCGGCTCGGCCGGCTTGACGCGCGCTTCGGCGGTCTGACGGATGTTCGCCCAGTTGAGCGCCTCGAAATTGCGCAGCATCTCGAAGGCGAAACCGCGATCCAGACCCGGCGCGCGATCAAGCGCCATCTGCACGGCTTCGAGCAGGAAGGTGCCGCTGCCACACATCGGGTCCACCAGCGGCGTGCCGGGCTGCCAGCCGGTGATTTTCAGGATGCCGGCCGCCAGGTTTTCCTTGAGCGGCGCGTCGACACTGGCCTTGCGGAAACCGCGCTGCCACAGCGGTTGGCCGGAGGTATCGAGGTACAGCGTGCACTCGGTTTCGGAGAGGAAGACATGGATGCTGACATCCGGGTTACGCGTCTCGATGTTCGGCCGGTCGCCGCGGTCCTCGCGGAAGCGGTCGCAAACGGCATCCTTGACACGTAGCGTGACGAAATCGAGCGACTTGAGCGGGCACTTGATCGCCGTCGTCACGACGCGCATGGTGCGCGTCACGTCAAAATGGTTCGGCCACAGCTGGCGGACGGCCAGCCGGTAGATGTCTTCTTCCTTCTGGTACGGCCCCTTGACGATGTGCCAGAGGATGCGGGTGGCGATGCGCGATTCGAGGTTGGCGCGGTAGCAGACCGACCAGTCGCCACTAAAAAAGACGCCACCGTGCGTCGTCCGCAGGTCTTCGCCGCCGACGGCGCGAAGCTCCTCGAGCAGATGTTCTTCCAGCCCACGCGGGCAAATTGCGAAATAGGTGCTCATATCAAAATGGTTTCAGGACGACGAGGAAAAGGACAATCAGCAGAACGATCACCGGCAGTTCGTTATAAAAACGGAACCAGATGTGGGTCTTGGTATTGCCGCCACCCTGGAACTGCTTGAGCACCCGGCCGCAATGCCAGTGGTAGAGGGCGAGCCCGGCGACCAGGGTGGTTTTCGCATGCAGCCAACCGCCCGAAAAGCCGTAGCCGAACCACAGCCACAAGCCGGTCAGCACGGCGAATACACCGAGCGGCGTCATGAATTTGTACAGCTTGCCGGCCATGAGCAGCAGGCGGTCGCGCTCGGCGACGCTGTCGGCCGGCACCATGGCCAGATTGACAAAAATGCGCGGCAGATAGAACAGGCCGGCAAACCACGAAATGACCATCCAGATATGCAGAGTCTTTACGACGAGCATGCGTTTCTCCTTGAGACTGCCTCTGCGATCCCGACATCGATGTTCGGGAAGGCGAGCTTTAGTTTTAATTCTGTTTTCAGGCGCTTGTTGCCAATACGCCGCGATTCACGCATGAAGGACATCTGCACCGGCGACAGGGTTCTCGCCGCCTCCTCCCGCGAAATGCGCGGCGGGCGCGGCAATGCGAAGGCATCGGCGACCCGGTCGAAATACTCGGCCATCTTCAGGTCGGAATCATCGACGACATTGTAGACGCGGTTGGCGCCGCCATGACGCAAGGCGGCGATACAGGCAGCGGCCAGGTCGTCAGCGTGGATGTGATTGGTGTAGCCATCATCGGCCGCGCACAGGGCCGGAAGCGCCTTGTTCAGGCGCTCGATGGGCAGGCGGTCGGCGGCGTAGATGCCCGGGGCGCGCAGGATGGAAACCTTGACGCCGGTCCGCTCACCCCATTGGCGCAGGCAACGCTCGGCATCAACGCGCCGACCGGCCCGCGAACTCTCCGGATTCAGGCGGCGCGTTTCGTCGATCTGCGCCCCGCCACAGTCGCCATAAACCCCCGTCGTGCTTACGTAAACGAGACACCGTGGTAGACTTTTGCTCTTGCCCAAGGCGGCCAGCAGGTTGCGGGTACGCGTGTCGTGACGGCCTTCGCCGGGAGGTGGCGCCAGATGCAAGACGTAGTCGGCCAGTCCGGCGATGCGCTGCAGGCTGCCCCGGTCGTCGAGATCGGCCAGCACCGGCAGCGCCCCCGCTTCGCGCCATTCGGCCGCCCGGCTGGCATTGCGCAGCAGGGCATAGACGCGAGCATTGGGGACAATGCGGGAGAGGATGCGGCGGGCAACGTCCCCGCTGCCGACAATCAGGATTTTTTGCACGCCGGCATTGTAGCCGACGACCAAGGGGATTTTATGAGCTACCAGATCACTGTCCAGCCAAGCGGCCGCGCCTTCAGCGCCGAAGCCGGCGAGACCCTGCTCGACGCCGGGCTGCGCCAGGGCCTGATTCTGCCGTACGGCTGCAAGGATGGCGCCTGCGGCGCCTGCAAGGGCAAGGTCGTCAGCGGCACGGTTGACCACGGCAAGTCGCAGCCACACGCGCTGACCGACGAGGAAAAAGCGGCCGGCATGACCTTGTTTTGCTGCGCCAGCGCCGAGTCCGATCTGGTCATCGAATGCAAGCAACTGGCCCTGGCCAGCGACATTCCAGTCAAGACCCTGCCCTCGCGCATCGAAAAGCTCGACAAGCTGGCGCCGGACGTCATCGAAATGCATCTGCGCCTGCCGGCCAACGAACGTTTTGAGTTTCTCGCCGGCCAGTACATCGACATCCTGCTCAAGGACGGCAAGAAGCGCAGCTATTCGCTGGCCAGCCCTCCGCGCGACGAAAACATGCTGGAACTGCATATCCGCCACGTTCCCGGCGGGCTGTTCACCGAGCAGGTTTTCTCGACCTTGAAGGTCCGTGACATCCTGCGTTTCAATGGCCCGCATGGCAGCTTCTACCTGCGCGAAGATTCGTCCAAGCCGATGATCCTGCTCGCCGGCGGCACCGGCTTTGCGCCGGTCAAGTCCATCGTCGAACACGCTATCGCCAAGAACATCACCCGGCCGATGTTCATCTACTGGGGCGCCAAGGCGCGCGTCGATCTGTACCAGAACGCGCTGCCGGAAAAATGGGCGGCCGATCACGCCAACATCAGCTATACCCCGGTGCTCTCGGAGCCGTCGGCGGGCGACGAGTGGACCGGTCGCACCGGCTTCGTGCACCAGGCCGTGCTGGCTGACTTTCCCGATCTTTCCGGCTACCAGGTCTATGCCTGCGGATCGCCGCTCATGATCGAGGCGGCGAAGCGTGATTTCGTCGCCCAAGGCATGCCGGAAGAAGAGTTCTTCGCCGACGCCTTCACCTTTTCGACGACTTGAGGCGCCAAGCGGATTTCGATTTTGGCCGTTTTTTCCGGTTGACCGTGGAAGTAACCTGGATCAGCGCTGCCAGGCGCAACCCTTGAGCACCTGGCCATTCAGCTCGACCGAAGCCGTCCACGCGAAGGCACCGTTGGCCTGAGCATCGCGGCAAATGGTCTTGTCGAGGCGGACGGCGAGTTTGTTCTTGTCGGCACTGCCTTCATAGCTGCTGAGATTTCCTTCGTTCCCGAATTCCGTGTAAGGCAGCACGACTTCGGGCTTGCCGTAGCGCTGCAGGCGGACATGTTCGCCGCCGGCGACCAGCGCCCAGGCCGGATCGTTGCCGGCAGCACGCCACGCTTCTTCCTTGCCGCCCGGCATCTGGCAGCGCCCTTCGACGCGCGCCATGTTGAAGGCCGACGCCTTCAAGGTCCCGTTGTCGAGCACGCCAAGCAGTTCGACGTAAAGCCGTTTGCCGGCATCCAGTCCGACGCTGTTGAGCACCTTGGTCAAGCTGCCATCGACCGAAACGTCTTCAACATTGGCGTAGCTGCGGTCACGGCAGGGCGAAAAAATGAGCCGGTCGCCCTGCTTCAGCATCAAGCCGTAAGCCATTTTCGGCGTGTCATCGACCGGCTTGGCCTCTTCGGCCTGAAGCGTGGCGGAGAGAAAAAGAGCGGCCAGCGCGGCAAGGGAATGGCGAAAGGTCATGGCGGGGCAATCCGGTGAATGGCAATGTCGGGCATTGTCACCCGTCCGCCCGGCAAATCGTTTGATGCAACTGAAAAAGCGCTGACCTTCCCGATGCTCAGGCGAGGCGCCCGAAACGCGTCAGACGGACGTCCACGGTCACCGCCAGCGCCGTCAGCGCCGCCGCCCGCGCCCGCCCCTCGGCGCTGGCCCGGTAAAGATGCGGCGTCATGGCCAGCAGGTCGGCGATCGCTTCGGCGCCGTCGATGGCCAGCGGGAAGCGGACGCTTTCCGTGGACAGCCAGCCAAAGCCGGCCGGCACCTGCGTGTCGGCGGGACGTTCGGGCTTCAACGCGGGATAAATGATTTCGCGCAACTCGCGCAAGTGGTCCGGCCCGGCATCGACCTGCAACAGCACGCCGCCCGGTTTGAGCACTCGGGCGAACTCGCCATAGACCGGGAAACCGAACATGCACAAAACAAGGTCGAGCGTCGCCGGCAGCACCGGCAGGTTGGCATTGCTGCCGACGATCCAGTTCGGCCGCTTGTCCTGCTTGGCGGCGGAAAGGACCGCCCACTTCGAAATATCCAGGCCGAGCACGGCCAACGTTCGTCCTTCACCCGACGCGGCAGCGAGCTGGCGCAGGTAGTAACCCTCGCCGCAGCCGGCATCGAGGCAACGGATCATCGCGTTGGCACGGAGTTCGGCCAGCGCTGCCCGGCTGACCGCCGCGGCTATCGGTTGGTAATGCCCGGCATTGAGGAAACGCCGGCGTGCGGCGACCATTTCCTTGCTGTCGCCCGGATCGAGCGAGCGCTTTTGCTGGACGGGCAACAGGTTGGCGTACCCCTGGCCGGCGATGTCGAAACTGTGGCCGGCGGCACAGCGCCAGCTCGACCCATGGCAATGCAAGGGCGCGCCATCGAGCGGACAGGCCAGTGCCCGAAAGGGAACGATGCTCACGCCTTACTCGCCGAGGTAGGCGGCGCGCACCTTGGGGTCGTCGAGCAGCATCGCCGATTCCCCGTTCAGCGTGATTTCGCCGCTTTCCA
The DNA here is from genome assembly GCA_049304775.1 of Ferribacterium limneticum. GTDB lineage: Bacteria > Pseudomonadota > Gammaproteobacteria > Burkholderiales > Rhodocyclaceae > Azonexus > Azonexus limneticus_C. The sequence continues at coordinate 59,493 of JBAQOL010000030.1, read as the reverse complement.
TGACATAGCCGCGCTGGCTGGATTGCAGGGCCAGCCGGGCGTTCTGCTCGATGAGCAGGATGGTCATGCCATCGGCGGCAACGGCGCGGACGACTTCAAAAATCTTCTGGACCATGATCGGCGCCAGGCCCATCGACGGCTCATCAAGCAGCAGCATTTTCGGCCGACTCATCAGGGCGCGGCCGATGGCCAGCATCTGCTGTTCGCCGCCGGAGAGCGTGCCGGCAAGCTGGCTTTCGCGCTCCTTGAGGCGCGGGAAATAGCCGTAAACCATTTTCAGATCTTTTTCGACGTCGACCGCAGCATTGTGGATGTAGGCGCCCATGTGCAGATTTTCGAGCACGGTCAGCCGAGGAAAGACGCCACGCCCTTCGGGAACCAGCGCGATGCCCTTGCGGATGACGTGATGCGGCGCGATGCGGGTGATGTCTTCGCCGCAGAAATGGACGTCGCCGCCGACAGCATTGAGCACGCGTGAAATGGCCTTCAGCGTGCTCGTCTTGCCGGCGCCGTTGGCCCCGATCAGTGCCACCGTCTCGCCTTCGTTGACGTGAAAGGTGATGCTGCGCACCGCCTGGATGCCGCCGTAGGCGACGTGGAGTCCGGTTACTTCAAGCACCTAGATATGCCTCGATGACGCGTTGATCTTTCTGCACAACTGCCGGCACATCCTCGATGACCAGTGCGCCATAGTCGAGCACGGCGACGCGGTCGCAGAGGCCCATGACCAGCTTGACGTCGTGCTCGATGAGCAAAATCGTCGTGCCGTCACGGCGGATGCCGTCGATCAGGTCGCGCAGTTGTTCGGTTTCGGTGGCGTTCATACCAGCGGCCGGCTCGTCGAGGCAGAGCAGCTTGGGTTCGGTGGCCAGGGCGCGGGCGATTTCGAGTCGGCGCTGGTCGCCGTAGGAGAGATTGCGGGCCAGGTCATCGGCTCGCTCTTCGATGCGGACGTAGTGCAGCAGGTCGATGGCTTTCTGCCGAATCGCCGCTTCTTCGGTCTTGGTCGCCGCGTTCTGGAACATCGCGCCGAGCACGCCGGCCTTGGTCCGCACGTGGCGGCCGACCATGACGTTTTCCAGCGCCGTCATGTTGCCGAACAGCCGGATGTTCTGGAAGGTGCGAGCGATGCCGCGCGCCGCCGCCTTGTCCGGCGCATCGGCGATGAGCGGCGTGCCATCGAAAGTGAAGCCGCCGCCATCAGGAATGTAAAGCCCGGTCATGCAGTTGAAGAAAGTCGTCTTGCCGGCACCATTCGGGCCGATCAGACCGTAGATTTCGCCGTGATTAATGGTCAAGGACACGTCGCGCAGCGCCTTGACGCCGCCGAAATGCTTGGCGACCGCCTTTGCTTCGAGCAGCGGTTTTGGCAAATTCGCACTCATTTGCCGGTCTCCTGCAACTCGCGCTGGCGTTCCGGCGACGGCCACAGGCCGGCCGGCTTGAAGCGCATGACGAGGACCAGAGCCAGTCCGAAAACCAGCATGCGCAGGCTTTCCGGATCGACCAGCATCTTGCCGAAGACGGCCATCTGTAGCGGCCCGACGCCGTAGCGCAGGACTTCCGGCAGCACCGTGAGCAGGACAGCGCCGAGGATGACGCCTGGGATATGGCCCATGCCGCCAAGGACGACCATGGCGAGGATCATGATCGATTCCAGCAAGGAAAAGCTTTCCGGCGAAACGAAGCCCTGCATGGCCGAGAAAATGCCGCCGGCGACGCCGCCGAAGCTGGCGCCCATGGCGAAAGCCAGCAATTTGAGATTGCGCGTGTTGATGCCGATTGCCTTGGCTGCAATCTCATCCTCGCGGATGGCCTGCCAGGCGCGGCCGATGCGCGAATTCTGCAGGCGCACGTTGATGATGATAACGAGAATGGCCAGCGCGACGAGCAGGAAGTAATACTTCTGCGGTCCACTGAGCGCGAAGCCGAAAATCTGCGTCGTCCCCGAGAACTTGAAGGCGCCGAAGCTGACCGGATCGATCAGCGTGATGCCCTGCGGCCCGTTGGTGACATTGATCGGCGCATTGAGGTTATTGAGGAAAATGCGGACGATTTCGCCGAAACCGAGCGTCACGATAGCCAGATAATCGCCACGCAGCTTGAGCGTCGGCGAGCCGAGCAGCACACCGGCAAAGCAGGCCAGCCCGGCGCCGATCGGCAGAATGGCCCAGATCGGCCAGTGCAGGCCGAAGTGAGGACTCGCCAGCAGCGCCCAGGTGTAGGCACCGACGGCGTAGAAGGCGATGTAGCCGAGGTCGAGCAGACCGGCCAGACCGACGACGATGTTGAGGCCGAGCGCCAGGAAAACGTAGAGGATGGCGAAATCGAGGATGCGCACCCAGGCCTGGCCGCCGGTTGCGGCGAAAAAGGGCAAGGCAACCAGAAACGCGGCTGTCAGCCCTATTCCCACGGTCGACCGGAAAAAACGGCCAAAACTCATGCCCTGTCCCCCGTCTTTTCACCGAAGAGACCTGAGGGCTTGAACATCAGCACGACAATGAGCACGACGAAGGCAAAGATGTCCTGATAGTGGCTACCCAGGAATCCCCCCGTCAGGTCGCCGATGTAGCCAGCCCCGAGCGCCTCGATGATGCCGAGCAGGATGCCGCCGAGCATCGCCCCGGCCAGATTGCCGATGCCACCAAGCACGGCCGCCGTGAAGGCCTTGAGGCCGAGCATGAAGCCCATCTGGTAGTGGGCGATTTCATAATAGGTGCCGACCATGACACCGGCCACCGCGCCAAGCGCCGAGCCAATGACAAAAGCGGCAGCGATGACCCGATTGATATTGACCCCCATCAGGCTGGCCACGGCCGGGTTCTGCGCCGTGGCGCGCATGGCCATGCCGAGTTTGGTGCGATAGACGAGGAGTAACAGACCGCCCATCGTCGTCGCCGAAACGAGGACGATGATCACCTGGATCAGCGTGAAATGCGCCCCCGCCCATTCGAAATTGATTTTGGGCAGCAGCGAAGGGAAAGTCAGGTAATTCCGCCCCCAGATGATCATCGCCAGATTCTGCAGAACGATCGACATGCCGATCGCCGTGATCAGCGGCGTCAGTCGCGGCGCGTTGCGCAAGGGCCGGTAGGCGACACGTTCGAGCGCCCAGCCGAGCGCCATGCAGACCAGCACCGCCGCCATCATGCCGGCCAGTCCGGCCACCGCCACCGGCATGCCGGCCTTGATCAGCGAACCGGCCACCGTGATGGTGACCAGCGTGCCGATCATCACCACCTCGCCATGGGCGAAATTGATCAATCCCATGATCCCGTAGACCATCGTGTAGCCCAGCGCAACGAGTGCGTAGATGCTGCCCTGGACGAGACCGTTGATGATCTGCTGGAGGAAAATATCCATTTAGTCTTTTTCTTTTTGAACATAAGGAAACGGCACCTTGCGGTGCCGTTTCCATGCAGCGAATTACACGATTACTTCTTCTCGACCGCCGCCTTGGTCGCATCGGCCGCGTTCTTGACCGCCTCGGCGCCCGCCTTGACGGCATCCTTGCCAGCCTCGGTCGCTGCCTTGGCCGCATCCTTGACGTCGCTGACCGCTTCCTTGCCCACCGCCGTCGCGGCGCCGGCCACGGCCTTGGCCGCATCCTTCACTTCGGCAACGGCTTCCTTGACTTCAGCCTTGGCCGTTTCCATCGTGCTGCCACCCAGCGTCTCGACGTATTCGAGCTTGCCATCGGTGTACTTGTAAATGGAAATGGCCCCGCCCTTGAGGTCGCCCAGCGCATCAAACTCGACCATCGCCGTCACGCCGTCGTACTTGGTCTGGCCAATGGCCGGCAGGAACTTGGCCGGCTCGACCGAATCGGCCCGCTTCATCGAATCAGCCATGACCATCACCGCGTCGTAAACATACGGTGCGTAAAGCTGGATTTCAGCCCCGAACTTCTTGCTGAACTTCTCGCGGAATTCCGGACCTTTGGCCAGCTTTTCCAGCGGCATGCCGGGCAGCGAGCAGAACTGGCCTTCAGTAGCCGGGCCGCCGAGCTTCATGAACTCCGGCGTACAGACGCCGTCACCGCCGAGGAATTTGGCCTTGATGCCGAGTTCCTTCATCTGCTTGGCCATCGGGCCGCCCTGCGCATCCATGCCGCCGAAGAAGACCAGCTCGGCCTTGGTCGACTTGATCTTGGTCAGGATGGCCTTGAAATCGGTCGCTTTGTCGGTCGTGTATTCGTTGGCCACCACCTTGATGCCGGAAGCCTCGGCCGCCTTCTTGAACTCGTCGGCCAGGCCCTGGCCGTAGGCGGTGCGGTCATCGACGATGGCCACGGTCTTGACGCCCTGCTTGACGGCGAACTCACCAAGGCTCTTGCCCTGCTGGACGTCGTTGGCCATGACGCGGAAAGCCGTGGCAAAGCCCTGCTGCGTGTATTTCGGATTGGTCGCCGAACCGGAGATCTGCGGGATGCCAGCATCGGCGTAAAGCTTGGAGGCCGGGATGGTGGTGCCCGAATTGAGGTGGCCAATAACACCATTGACCTTGGCATCGACCAGCTTCTGGGCAACGATGGCGCCCTGTTTCGGGTCGGCTGCGTCGTCTTCGTTGATCAGCTCGAACTTGACCTTGGCGCCACCGATTTCCATACCCTTGGCGTTCAGCTCTTCGATGGCCAGCACGGCGCCATTTTCGTTGTCCTTGCCGAGGTGAGCCTGCGGGCCGGTCATCGGTGCGACATGGCCGAGCTTGACGACCACTTCCGGCTTCGCTGCCGGCGCGGCGGGAGCAACCATTTTGGGTTCTTCCTTCTGGCCGCAGGCGGACAGGGCAAAAGCAGCGGCAACGGAGAGGGCAACTACGGAAAGCTTGGCTTGCATCGGTGTTTCTCCTGATCTCTGGGGGGGATAAAACGGTATCCTCCGATTGTCCGGAGGCACCTGATTCATGTCAATCATAAGGTGCTATGATAAAAACGTAGTTTTTCCTTTGAGTGTGCTTGATGCCGGCCTTAGCCCGTTTGCGGTTTTACTTCAGCCAGACTGCACGCAAGCTTTTTGCGATGCTGCCGCAGAAGAGCCGCCATAACGTCTATCGCTCCTTCGTGGATTGCGATCCCGAACCAAACAAGCGCCTGGTCCTGAAAATCGCCGAGACCAAGGAAGAGCTCGAAGCCTGTTTCAAATTGCTGCACGACGCCTATGTCAGCAGCGGCTTCATGACCCCCGATCCTTCCGGCATGCGCGTCACGGTCTATCACGCCTTGCCGACGACGACGACGCTGTGTGCAAAATTTGACGATCAGGTCGTCGGCACGCTGTCGCTGATCCGCGAAAGCGCCATCGGCTTCCCGCTGCAGCGCATTTTCGACCTGACCGGCGTCCGCGAAAAGGAAGGCAATATCGCCGAGGTGTCGGCCCTTGCCGTGCATCCGCGCTTCCGGCGGACGGGAGGAACCATCCTCTTCCCGCTCATGAAGTTCATGTACGAATACTGCACGACCTTCTTCGACACCCGTCACCTGGTCATCGCGGTCAATCCGCGCCACATCGAAATGTACGAGTCGCTGCTTTTCTTCAAGCGGCTGACTGCGAACGTTGTCGAGAACTACGACTTCGTCAATGGCGCACCCGCCGTCGGCGCCTCGCTCGACCTCAAGCACGCGCCGGAAACGATGCGCAAGGCCTACGCGGGCAAGGCCAACAACCGCAATCTTTATCACTACTTCTGCGAAACCAAGCTAGCCAACATCCAGATCCCGCACCGACGCTTCTTCACGACCAACGACCCGGTACTGACGCCTGAGCTGATCGACTACTTCTTCAACAAGAAAACCAATGTCTTCGCCGAACTGAGCGACCGCAAGAAAGCCCTGCTCCACCTGATCTACGACCTGCCGGAATATCGCAGCGTGCTGCCGGGACTCCCGGAAAAAGGTGCCGCCCAGCAGATTCGCCAGCACCGTCGCTTTTCCGTCAAGTGCCCGGCCCGCCTCAACAACGCGACGCCACTTTTCGAGAAACCGATCAACATCGAAGTCAACGAAGTGTCGCGCTACGGTTTCCGGGCCCGCATCATCGAGCAGATTCCGGCCGACATATGGCTCAACGCCACCGTCCAGCTTGGCCTCAATGAAATCTCCCGATTGACCGTCCAGGTCGTTCAGGAAACCGATGTCGATGACCAGCATTACTGCGGCTTCCGTATCGGCGAGCCCGATCTGGTCTGGCGCAAATTCGTCACGGCGCTTTACGAAGGCCATACCCACACGGATCTCGACCAGGCCACCCGCTTTCTTCCGTGAGCGCTCCATCGATACCGGCAACGCTCCGGTCTGCGCTTGGGCAAAACTTCCAGCAAAATTGGTCCCGGGGCACTCGACGCGCAAAAACATGGCCGCGACAACCCTTTTGCTGTCGCGGATGCGATCCGGCAGTCGCCTGATCCGTTTAATATGCTGAATCGCGGAAAAACTCTGCCACCGGCACTTTGACCATGTCGCCCTACAGTCTCAAACTCAAGCTCACTGTTGGCGCCATCGGCACGGCGCTGCTCCTCCTCGTCGTCCAGTTTTTCGGGCAATACTCGGTTCTGCGCGAAGATCTCGGCAAACGCATCGAAGCCGAGCAGTTTGCCTTCCTCGGCGAACTGGCCGGCAATATCGACGACAAGCTGCAGGAGCGCCTGCGCGCCCTGGCCACGGTATCCAGCACCGTGCCGCAGGACAGCCTGACCGACCTCGCCGCCCTCGAGCGCCATCTGCGCGAGCGCCCCACGCTGTTGACGCTGTTCGACGACCTCTACATTTTCGATGCCAAGGGCCTGCTCCTCGTCGACTGGCCGATCAAGCCGGGACGACGCGATCTCGACATGAGCAGCCGGGACTACATCCAGAACGTCCGGAAAACGCTCAAGCCGACCATTTCCCAGCCCATCCTCGGCAAGGCCACGCAGCAGCCCATCGTCGTCATGGCCGCCCCGGTTCTCAATGCCCGGGGCGAGCTTGTCGCCATCTTCGGTGGCGTGCTCAACCTCTACAAACCCAATCTGATCGGCACGCTGGGCTCGCGCAAGATTGGCGAGAGCGGCTATTTGTATCTGATCAGCAGGGACCGGCTGGTCATCGCCCATCCGGACAAAGAGCGAATCATGAAGGAAGTCGCCCCACCCGGCTCCAACCCTTCCCTTGACCGCGCCCTCGCCGGCTTTGAGGGAACCCTCGAAGGCACCAACAGCCAGGGGCTGGAGGGACTGTTCACCTTCAAGCGACTGGCCACGACAGACTGGATCATCGCCTCGGTCATTCCGAGCAGCGAGGCTTTCCTGCCCATCAACAACATCGAGCGGCGCATGGCGATGATTACCATCCTGCTCATGTTGCTCGCCACCCCGCTGCTCTGGCTCTTTTCAGCGCGCATCTCGAGGCCCTTGGGCCAGCTGGCTGGTGCCATGCGCCAACGGGCCAGCACCATGCGGCCGGGACAGGCCGCCGAACCGGTGGCCGAAATCGGCAGCAGTGAAATCAGTACCGTCGCCGCCGCCTTCAACGAGTTTCTCGGCGCCCGCAACGCGGCCGAACTGGCCCTGGCGGCGAGCGAGGAACAGCGTTCGAAAATGATCGAAAACCTGGCGGCCGCGAAGGAGTCGGCGGAAGCGGCGAACCAGGCGAAGAGCGAATTTCTCGCCAACATGAGCCATGAACTGCGGACGCCGATGAACGGTGTCATCGGCATGGTCGAACTGGCCCGGATGAACACGCTCGACGACGAGACCCGGGAATACCTGACGATTGCCCAAGCGTCGGCCAACAGCCTGCTGGCCATCCTCAACGATATTCTGGATGTCTCGAAGATCGAGGCTGGCAAGCTGCATATCGAACATACGCCGTTCGAATTCGCCCCATTGGTCCGTGATGTCCTCCGCCTCATGGCGCCGCAGATCAGGGACAAAGGCCTGAGCAGCGAATGCAGCCTGCCGGCGGAGTTGCCTGAGACCCTGATCGGCGACCCGCTGCGCATCCGGCAAGTCTTGCTCAACCTGATTGGCAATGCCGTCAAATTCACACTCACCGGCCGCATTGCGGTCTCCGCGCGGGTCGTCGAAACAGGCGCCAGCGACATGCTGCTGGCCGTCGACATAGCCGACACCGGCATCGGTATCCCGGCCGACCGTCTCGACGCAATCTTCCATGCCTTCGCCCAGGCCGACAGTTCGACCACCCGCAATTTCGGCGGCACCGGCCTCGGCCTGACCATTTCGAGCCAGCTTGTCGACCTGATGGGCGGCCACCTGACCGTGCAGAGCCAGCAAGGCGTCGGCAGCACTTTCAGCTTCACGCTGCGCCTCGGCTTGCCCGGGTAATCCCGCATAGCCGGAACATTGACCGGCGATGACAATCCAATCTCCAAAGCATGCCTTGCCACCACCCCCGGCCGGGCGATGCTCAACAGCGCCCACAAGGCGTGACAACCGGAGACAAAGATGAGCAACCTGGCGCAACCGCCCATGCCGGCCGATCCCTCGGCGGCGCTCGACGACAAATACACCCGCCATACCGGCCGCGTCTTCCTGACCGGCACCCAGGCGCTGATCCGCCTGCCCATGCTGCAGCGCGAACGCGATCTCGCCGCCGGGCTCAACACCGCCGGCTTCATTTCCGGCTATCGCGGCAGCCCGCTTGGCAACCTCGACCTCGGCCTGTGGAAGGCCAAGGAACACCTCGCCGAGCACCACATCACCTTCCAGCCCGGCCTCAACGAAGACATGGCAGCGACGGCCGTGTGGGGCAGCCAGCAGGTCAATCTCTTTCCCGGCGCGCTCTACGACGGCGTCTTCGGCCTGTGGTACGGCAAGGGGCCGGGCGTCGACCGTTGCGGCGACGTCTTCCGCCACGCCAATGCTGCCGGCTCCTCCAAATTCGGCGGGGTGCTGGTCATTGCCGGCGACGACCACGCCGCCAAATCCTCGACGCTGCCGCACCAGACCGAACACTTTTTCAAGGCAGTCATGATGCCGGTGCTCTACCCGGCCAATGTCCAAGAATACCTCGATTTCGGCCTGCACGGCTGGGCGATGAGCCGCTATTCCGGCTGCTGGGTGGCCTTCAAGGCCCTGGCCGACACGGTCGAGACCTCGGCTTCGGTCAGCATTGACGGTTCCACGGTCAACCCGATTTTTCCGCCAAATTTCAAAATGCCGCCGGACGGTCTCAACATCCGCTGGCCCGACCCGCCGCTGGTCCAGGAAGCCCGCCTGCTCAACCACAAGCTCTACGCCGCGCTAGCCTATTGCCGGGCCAACGGGCTGAACAAGCTGATCATCGATTCGCCCGCCCCACGCCTCGGGATTTTGACCGCCGGCAAAAGCTACCTTGACGTCCGCCAGGCCCTCGACGAGCTAGGCATCGACGACGCGCTGGCCGGCGAAATCGGCATCCGGCTGTTCAAGGTCGGCATGGTCTGGCCGCTCGAGCCGGAGGGCGTCCGCCACTTCGCCGAAGGGCTGGAGGAAATCCTCGTCGTCGAAGAAAAGCGCCAACTGCTCGAATACCAGCTCAAGGAAGAGCTGTACAACTGGAAGGACGACGTCCGCCCGCGCGTCATCGGCAAGTTCGACGAAATCGGCGAGTGGTCCGAAGGCAACTGGCTGCTGCCGGCCACCGGCGAACTGCCCGTTGCCACCATCGCCCGCGTCATCGCCGAACGCATCGGCCGCTTCTTCACCTCGCCGACCATCGCCGCCCGCCTCGCCCTGATCGAAAGCAAGCAGAAAACCGCACTGACCCCCATCGTCCTCGCCGAGCGCAAGCCGCATTTCTGCTCGGGCTGCCCGCACAACAGTTCGACCCGCGTCCCGGAAGGCTCGCGCGCCGTGGCCGGCATCGGCTGTCACTACATGGTGACGTGGATGGACCGGTCAACCTCAACCTTCACCCACATGGGCGGCGAAGGCGTGCCCTGGGTTGGTCAGGCGCCCTTCACCAGCGAAAAGCACATCTTCGCCAACCTCGGCGACGGCACCTATTTCCACTCCGGCATCCTCGCCATCCGCCAATCCATCGCCGCCAAGGTGCCGATCACCTACAAGATTCTCTACAACGACGCCGTGGCGATGACCGGCGGCCAGCCCGTCGACGGCATCCTGAGCGTCGCCCGCATCACGCGCCAGCTCGAAGCCGAGGGCGTCGGCAAGATGGTCATCGTCACCAACGATCCGGCCAAGTACGCTGAAATCACCGATCTCGCCCCCAACGTGCCGATCCGCCACCGCGACGAACTCGACACCGTCCAGCGCGAACTGCGCGAGGAGCCCGGCGTCACCGTCCTCATCTACGACCAGGTGTGCGCCACCGAAGCCCGGCGCCGGCGCAAACGCGGCAAAATGCCGCCCATCGCCCAGCGCGTCGTCATCAACGAAGCCGTCTGCGAAGGCTGCGGCGACTGCTCGGTGCAATCCAACTGCCTGTCCATCGTGCCGGTCGAAACGAACTTCGGCACCAAGCGGCAGATCGACCAGTCGTCGTGCAACCAGGACTTCTCCTGCGTCAAAGGCTTCTGCCCGAGCTTCGTCACCATCGAAGGCGGCAAACTCAAAAAAGGATCGAATCCCACGGTCAACGCCGAAAACTGGCCAATTTTGAAATCGCCCAAACTGCCGTCCACAGCCCAGCCCTACAACCTCCTCATCACCGGCGTCGGCGGCATGGGCGTCATCACCCTCGGCGCCCTCATCGGCATGGCAGCCCACCTCGACGGCAAAGGCATTTCGACCCTCGACATGACCGGGCTGGCGCAAAAATACGGCGCGGTCTTCTCCCACCTGCGCATCGCCGACCGCCCGGAAGACATCCACGCCGCCCGCATCGCCACCGGCGAAGCCCACGCCGTGCTTGGCGGCGACCTCGTCGTCAGCGCCGGCACCGAAGCCCTGTCGAAAATGCTCGAAGGCCGCACGCGCGCCGTCGTCAGCTGCACCGACACGCCGACCGCCGACTTCACCCGCAACCGCGACTGGCACTTCCCGCTGGCCGGCCTCAAGACGCAACTGAACGAAACCCTCGGCGCCGATCACGTCCAGTTCATCGACGCCCAGCACCTCGCCAGCCGCCTGATGGGCGACGCCCTCTACGGCAACATGCTGCTCCTCGGCTACGCCTGGCAACTCGGCCTGGTGCCCGTTTCCGCCGCCGCCCTCGACCGCGCCATCGTCCTCAACGGCGCCGCCGTCGACGCCAATCGCCAGGCTTTCGAATGGGGCCGGCGGGCTGCGGTCGACCCGGAAAAAGTCGCCAAAATCGCCGGCCCACTCACCGGCCAGCCCTTGCCGGAACAAACGCTTGACGAACTGATCGCCAGCCGCGTCGCCCACCTCACCGCCTATCAGGACGCCAAGCTCGCCGCCCGCTACGCCAGCCGCGTCGAATCCATCCGCCGCCTCGGCAACGACGACCTGACCCGCGCCGTCGCCACCCAATACGCCCGCCTGCTCGCCCCCAAGGACGCCTGGGAAGTCGCCCGCCTGTACGCCCAGACCGATTTCCTGAAGAGCATGAACGAGCGCTTCGACGGCGACCTACGCCTGAGCTTCCACCTCGCCCCACCCGGCCTAAGCCGCCCCGGCCCGGACGGCCGCCCAAAGAAAATCCGCTTCGGCGCCTGGGTGCTGCCGGTATTCAGCCTCATGGCCAAAGCCCGCCGCTGGCGCGGCAGCTGGCTCGATCCGTGGAAAAACAGCGAAGAAAACAAACTGGACCGCCAGCTACTCGCCGACTACGAAAGCGACCTTGATTTCATCGCCGGGCACAGCCCAAGCCCGGAACTCATCGCACTCGCCAACTGGCCGGCCGAGGTGCGCGGATTTGGGCCGGTGCGCAGCGAGGCGGCGGCGAAGGTAGCTGACCGACGGGAGGCGTCGCGGCAGATCGCGTGAAACACGCCTCCGCTTGCCTTCTGGTTCCCCGGAAATACGCCATACCCACTCGACATTAATTCATGCGCTCCGTATGCTGTCGCCCTGTAAATGATCGTTTCGGCAAAGCAACACCCCGACCGGACGATCTGCAAATTGTCCCCATGGGCATTTCGGGAGGAGAAATGGAAGCGTCCGGTTTCATGGCGACAAAATACTGCATGGATATCCAGCTAAATGTCGAAATCAGCCACCGTGCAAGCGAAACCTGCCGTCCTGTCCGCCAGCTTATTGGACAGATTTCCGGATTAGGCGACAGTTTTGTCGTCTACTACTAGTTAGACCTTTACATTTACGAGCCAACACAATGGAAAAGAAATTTGTCGAATACAACGGCACCCAGGTAATCGAGGGCTGGCCGGAACGAATCGAAGAGGCCCAGTTGCAGCACACCTATTCAATCGGTGGTTCTGAGCACCAACGCATCCGCTATGGCGAAGAGGAAGAAGATTGGGGTGCAAATGAACGCCCATGCCATGATTGCGCAGTCATAAAAGGCCAGTACCACGTAGTAGGGTGTGATGTTGAAAGGTGCCCAACTTGTGGAGGTCAGGCATTTTGCTGCGATTGCGAGTATGACGAAGACGAAGATGAAGATGAATAGCAGGTCTAACATCCCGGTCAAGGCCGCTCCCTCCGGTCGTTGGACGCTGCGCGATAAAGCGCCGCGCAGCGCCCCTTACCTACAACGTTAGGCAACGAGCCGTGCCACTTGCTGATCGCTCGCGCCAATTCTTCACGGCTAATGCCTTCGCATTCTGCTTCTTCGGTCAGGCGCTTTCGCACGGCATGGGCATTGCGGTTAATCAGCGCCAGCTCTCGCGGGTTCGCCGGCATGATTCCGTCTTGTCCCATAGGCCCGGTGCAAACCGTCTGGTCGTAGGCTTCGCATTCAGTGTGGTAGCGCGTTGCCAGTTCGTGCAGCTTGTTGTCGCGCTCGGTCGGTTGCCACTCTTGTTGCCACTCGTTCATGTCGCTCTCCGAAAAATCGTTGCCTAACCCGGCGCTCAAGCGGGACCGTCCGCAAGCGGCCGGCCCCTTAGCTCTACGTTAGATGCGAAGCATGATTCTCGAGCAAGCATTGTTTTTTATTACCCTTCTTGTGCCTTGGGTAATTCTTGTCGCAAACGCCAAGCTCTTTCTAGGGAAACACAAGGTCATTTTCGCCATCGCAAGCATCGCATTCGTTTATGCCTCGCTGATGCTTCAAGTGCATCTCATCGATGCCCGGCTGGAAAAAGAGTTGTACACCTTCGACCTAAATGGAGATGGCGTATTTTCAGGGCTTGAAATAAATCCAGCCCAGGAAAAAGCGATGGCAAATTTAGTTAACGACACGGGACTAGCTATGGCTCCAATTACTGGGGCGATTTTCTCGGTTTTATATACAGCCATTAGCTATATGGTCTATTTTTTTGCATCTTGGGGTTGGTCAAAATATCGTGTCAAAAACATCTAACATTGCACCAATAATAGGGGACAGACCACGGTTTCGGCGGGCGAAACCGTAATATCTCCCCCAAAACCAGTAGGCTTGGCGTTTCCACGGTCAACCGGAAATTTTGGCCAAAATTGAAATCGTCGCGGTTAGTCACTTTCCCGGCAATCCATCCAAACCCTGCGTAATCCGTTCCCCCCGCTCGCTGAGCGCACCGACCGAACAGGCCACTCAAGCAAGAGAAAAGGCGAGTTCGGCGCTGATCGCATAAAATCGGCGGATGAATTCAACGCCGAAACGACAATTCGCCCTGCAAGCGGCGGCTGTCATCCTTGTTCTCTCCATCGCCTGGCCTTATTACGGCTGGAAAGCCGAAGCCATGCCGTGGCTGGAAACCAGTCTGGCCATCGGTGGCGTCGCCCTGTTTTTTGCCACGGTTTCGCGCCAGCCCTGGTGGTGGCGCGTCATTCATGGCGGCTTCATGCCGCTGGTCTGGTACACCTACGGGCTGGCGATCGATCCGCTCTGGTTCCTGCTCGCTGCCATCTCTCTGCTGCTCGTCTTTCGTGGTGCGCTATCCGGGCAGGTGCCGCTTTACCTGTCCAACAGGCAAACGGTCGCCACCCTGGCCGATCTGTTGGCCGAACGTGGCCCTAGCCGTTTTCTCGACCTGGGCGCCGGGCTGGGCAGCACCACCGTGCCGTTGGCCGACGCACTGCCGGACAGCCATTTCACCGGCTATGAAAACGCCCCGCTGACCTGGCTGGTCGGGCGCTTCTTCAGCCTCGGCCGGCCCAACATCCGCTGGCGCTGGGACGATCTGTGGCAGGCGAAGCTGGGCGAATACGATGTGGTTTACGCCTTTCTCTCGCCGGCGCCGATGCCCCAACTCTGGGCCAAGGTGAAGGCCGAAATGCAGCCGGGCAGTCTCTTCATCAGCAACAGTTTCCCCGTCCCTGGCGAGACACCGGATCGCATCATCGACGTCGATTGCACCCCGTCCCGTCCGCTCTACTGCTACCAACTCTAGTCACTACGCCAGCCCGGCAATGCGCACCCAAAAGCCCGAGACCCTTGCCCTGACGGCCGCCATGGCCGGCACGCTGATCATTCTCTTTGTCTTCGTCATCGACCTGACGCTGGTGCGCCACAACGATCTTCAGGTCGGTGAGCGCCGCCTTCAGCACTTCGGCATCATGATGGCCGAACACACGGCGCGCACCTTCGAAGCCATCGATGTGCTGCTGCGCGACACCGCCAGCGATCTTTCCGGCCCCCGTCGCGACTGGGAAAAGTGGGAGTCGTCGCGGGGCTGGGAATACATCGCCCAGCGCCACTCGCGCTCGATGCCGCAGTTGCGCGACCTTATCGTTTTCGACCGCTACGGCAACCAGCGTTTCATCTCGACGCATTTCCCCGCGCCGCAAGTCAACGTCAGGGACCGCCCGTATTTCGCGGCGCTGGAAGATGGCGCCGAGGTGTCGACTTTCGGCCCCTACGTCGGCCGCAATTCCGGGCGTTACACCTATGCCATCAGCCGGCGCCTGAACGCTGACAACGGGGTCTTCTCGGGCGCCGTCTTCGCTGCCGTCGAGCCGGCATACCTGCAGGACTTTTGCTGGTCGAACCGGTTGTCCGACGATTTCGAAGCGGTGCTGACCAACGCCCGCGGCGAAATCATTGCCTCCTGCCGACCCAGCGATATCAGCCGACAATCAGCCGTCCTCGGCGCCAAGGCCAGCACCGCGTTGTTCAATGGCAAGCTGCGGGACATGGTGCCAGCCAGCGGTTTGATCAAGTTCAATGGCCTGCTCGTCTCGATCGCCGACGTACCGGGTTTTTCCGACCTGCGCATCCTCACCGCCATTCCGGAAAAAACACTACTGGCCGCCTGGAAAACCCGACTTTTCGAGCTTGCCTCGCTCGGCTTGCTGGTCACCATCGTGCTCTTCGTCGGCGCCCTGCTCGTCCGCCGTCAGGTGCGCGAAATGTCGATCATGACGAGCGAACTGGCGGCCAGCCATGATCATCTTGAAGAGCGCATCCAGGCCGCCACGGTCGAACTGGCCGGCCGAAAGGATGCGGCCGAACGCGCCAACGCGGCCAAGAGCCGCTTTCTCGCTGCCGCCAGCCACGACTTGCGGCAGCCGCTGCACGCCCTTTCGCTGTTCTCCGCCGACCTCCAGCGTCAGGTACGCAGCGGCACGCCAAGCGAATTGCCGCGGCTGGCCGAGCAGATTTCTGCGTCCACCGCCATGCTCGGTGACCTGCTCGACTCGCTGCTCGACATCTCCCGCCTCGATGTCGCCGGGATCAAGCCGGACCGCCGCCCTTTCCCCATCCAGCCGGTTTTCGAGCGGGTGGCCAATTCCTTCCGGCGCGCCGCGGCCGACCGCAACATCACGCTGCGTTTCCGGCCCACCCCGTTGTGGGCGGACAGCGACCCGTTGCTGCTCGACCGCATGATCGCCAATCTCGTCTCCAACGCCCTGCGCTACACGCCGGCCGGCGGCCGGGTACTGGTCGTCGCCCGGCGGCGTGGCGAGCAACTGCTGATTGAAGTGCGCGACAGCGGCATCGGTATTGCCAGGGAACATCAGGCAGCGATCTTTGCCGAGTTCTACCAGGTCGGCAATACGGCCCGCGAACACAACAAGGGCTTGGGCCTCGGCCTGTCCATCGTCGACCGGCTGGCGCGCGCCCTCGACATCCAGGTCGCGCTGCGCTCGCGGCTCGGCGAAGGCACTACCTTTTCACTGCGCGTGCCCGGCAGCCCACCGGGGATTGTTGCCCAGCAGCAGGAAAGCACCTCGCCAACCGCCGGCAAAGTCCATTGCATCGGCAACTCGGATGAAATGGTGGCCTGCGTCGGCCTGCTCAAGGGCTGGGGCTATGCGGTCAGCGTCGCCGAGCGCAGTGGCGGCGAACGGCCACCGGAAAATGTCGTGCTGATCAGTGATGTCGAGCCGGCTGCCGCCGTCAGCGCCGAGCTGGCGCCCGGCACACCGCTCATCGTGCTGGTCGGTTCGGCCGGGCAGGCTTTGCCGGCCGGAGCTCACGCCCTGCCCGCACCGGTGCGCCCGGCCAAGCTGCGGGCGCTACTCAACCAGCTTCAGAAGACGCTTTCGAAGTCGATGCCGTAACGGGCCACGGCAACCAAGGCCTGCGTCCGGCTATTGACGCCAAGGGCCTTGAAGACGGCCGTCGCGTGGATCTTGACGGTGCCTTCGGAGAGACCGAGCTGGTCGGCGATGTCGCGATTCGACATGCCGCGCACCATGAGCGCCAGCACTTGGCCCTGGCGATCGGTCAGGCCGATTTCGTCGGGACGCACCCCCGACTTTGACGGCGGCACCGGCGTCATGTCGTCGAGCTGCGACGAGGACTGGCCGGTCGGCCGGAAGATGTTGCCAGCCAGCACTTCGCGCACCGCCGAGAGCAGCGCCTCGCCGGAAAAGGCCTTGGGGATGAAGCCGGAAGCGCCAAGATTGAGCACACGCGTGATGGTCGGCAAATCGTCGAAAGCCGAGACGACGGCGACCGGCATCGCCGGGTAACGTCGACGCAGGATGTCGAGGCCGGCAAAGCCATCGATCCCGGGCAAGGCCAGATCGAGCAGGACCAGATCGAATTCGCCTTCGCTATCGAGGACATTGAGCGCCGCTTCGAAATCCGCGCTCTCTTGCACCTGTGCGCCCGGCTCGACCTGACCGAGCAGTCGGACCAAGCCTTCGCGAACGAGCGCGTGATCTTCCACCACCAACAGTTTCAACATAGGCCCCCCTTATTCAACAGGGCGCTAATTTATCATTTTGCATAGCTCAAGGGATGCCCGGCGTGCGAGATAGGCCCACCAAATGAACGCTCATTGCTTAAGGTCAACATGCGCCAAGTGGTTTAAGATGGCCAAACACAACGAGAAGGAGACCAAGATGTCCGACAATCAGGTACACGACCCCCTCAATTTCATGCGCAGTATGTGGGGCAACATGGGCTTCTCGCTGCCCGGCATGGTCGCCCCGACTTTCGACGTTGAAGAACTCGACAAGCGCATCAAGGACATGAAGGCCGTCGAAGGCTGGCTGCGCATGAATCTGTCGATGCTGCAGATGACCATTCAGGGCCTCGAAATGCAGCGCACGACGGTCGGCGCGGTTGAGGCCATGGGCAAGATGGCCAAGGACGCGGCCAAGTCGATGACGCCGGAAGCCGCCCCGGAAGCGCCGGTGGCCCCGCCGCCCAATTTCTTCCAGGGCGCGATTCATCCCGAAAACAGCCCGATTTCCGACGCCGCCATGTGGCCGTGGCAGATGATGCAGCAGATGCGCGAGCAGATGCAGCAGAGCGCCGAAGCTGCCGCTCAGGCCGCCGCCAGCGCCGCCGCCGAGGAGGCCGCCAAGCCCAAGGCCCGGAAGCCGGCAGTCAAAAGATAGTCAGCGTCCGGCCAGCCACGCTGCCCAGAGCGGCAGCGTGAGCATCGAGCCGAGCGTCGTCGCCGAGATGAGCCAGGCGACGCTCTTGCCGTCACCGCCCATGCGCATGGCCAGAATGTAGGCCGATGAAGCCGTGGGCAGCGCGGCGAAAAGTACCGCCACCTGATAGTTGAGGCCGGACAGGCCGAGCAGCGAACCGACGCCGATGGCGACGAGCGGCAGGGCGAGCAGTTTTACGACAACCAGCCAGAGCGAAAAACCGCGTACGCCCGGCGTGCTGTCCAGACGCAAGGCGGCGCCGACGGTGATCAGGCCGAGCGCGATGGAGGCATCGGCCAGCCGCCCGAGAAAAGCCTGCAGTGGCGCCGGCGGTACGAAGCCGGCAAGATTGAGCAGGAAACCGGCGGCCGTTCCCCAGATCAGCGGATTGCGGGCGATTTCGCGCCACAGGCCGGAATCGCCGTGGCGAGCCAGCATCCAGACCGACACGAGATTGGCGAAGGGCACAGCGGCGCCGACGATCAGACCCATCGTCGCGATGCCCGGCGCGCCGAAGAGCATGCCGGCGACGGCCAGCGCGATGTAGGAATTGAAGCGGTAGGCGCACTGGAACATCGAGGCGTAAGTCAGCGCTGGCAGGCGGCTGAACAGTTTGGGGATCAGCCCCAGTACCATGCCGGCGGCCATCGCGGCAAAGGCCGTGGCGAGCAGCGGCAGGGCCGAACCGATGTCAAGTTTGGTCTTGATGATGGCGTTGATGAGCAGTGCCGGAAACAGGATGAAATAGACCAGCTTCTCGACGCCGCTCCAGAAATGGTCGCCCAGATGCATCCAGCGCCGGATGGCCGTGCCGAGCAGGATCAGGGCAAAATCGGGGAGGAGCAGCAGCGCGGTGTTCATGGGCGCATTTTAATCGCTGCGCCGGGGAGCAATTGGCGACTTCCACGGTCAACCGGAAAAATTGACCAAAACTGAAATCCGCCTTGACCCTGCCCGGCAAACCCGAAATACTCGCCGGGCAAAGGAGATAAACATGCATCTCGAATGGTGGCACTGGGTCGTCGGCGGCATTGCGCTGATTCTCGCCGAACTGGCCGTCCCCTCGTTTTTCATCGTCTGGTTCGGCCTCGGCGCGCTGCTTGTCGGCTTGCTCGCGCTGGCTTTCGATCTCTCGCTGACTGCCCAGCTGGCAACGTGGACGCTGGCCTCGCTGGCCATGGTTTTCCTCTGGTTCCGCGTTTTCAAGCAAAGCTTCGTCAAGACCCGGGCGGGTACGGCCGATGGCGAGGCGATTGGCGAGGTCGGCCTGCTGGTCAGCGCCGTCGCTCCCTTCGCCCGCGGCAAGGTGCGTTTTCAGGGGCCGCTGCTCGGCTCGGAAGAATGGGCTTGCGTCGCCGACACCGCCATCGCGGCCGGCGAACGGGTCCGGGTGGTCTCGGTGGAAGGCAGTTTTCTCAAGGTAGACAAGGCTTAGAAAGGTCGAAAAATGGACTTGAACGCAGGTTTTATCGTCACGCTGGCCATACTGGTCTTTGTCGTCGTCACCATCGCCAAGGGCGTGCGCATCGTGCCGCAGGGCGAGGAATGGATCGTCGAGCGGCTCGGCAAGTATCACGGCACGCTCAAGCCCGGCCTCAACATCGTCATTCCCTACCTCGACAAGGTGGCTTACCAGTTGGTGACCAAGGACATCATCCTCGACGTCCAGGAGCAGGAGGTCATCACCCGCGACAACGCGGTGATCCTGACCAATGCCATCGCATTCATCAAGGTCACCGATCCGGTCAAGGCGGTCTATGGCGTCACCGATTTTTCCGAAGCGATCCGCAATCTGATCATGACCACGCTGCGTTCCATCGTCGGCGAAATGGAGCTCGACGAGGCGCTGTCGTCGCGCGACAAGATCAAGGCCCGACTGCGCGAGAGCATCGCCGATGAGGCTGTCGACTGGGGTCTGACCGTGAAGTCGGTGGAAATTCAGGACATCAAGCCCTCGCAGTCGATGCAGAAGGCCATGGAAATGCAGGCCGCCGCCGAGCGCGAGCGCAAGGCCGTCGTCACCCGTTCGGAAGGGGCAAAGCAATCGGCCATCCTCGAAGCCGAGGCGCGGCTGGAATCGGCCAAGCGCGACGCCAACGCCCAGGTCATGCTGGCCGAAGCCTCGGCCGAGGCGATCCGCCGCATCACTGCCGCGATCGGCGACAAGACCGGCCCGATGTCGTACATGCTCGGCGAAAAATACATCGCCGCGCTGGAACGCATGGGCGAGAAGGACAACGCCAAGGTCATCGTGCTGCCGGCCGATCTGCAGGAAGCGGTCAAGGGCTTGTTTGGTCGCGGCAAGATCGCCGGCTGAGTTCCACGGTCAACCGGAAATATTGGCGAAAATTGAAATGCCGAAGCCCCTGCTCGCCATCTTGCTCGCGGCCCTGACGGCGCTGCCGCTGGCGGCGCACTGCGGCGAGCCGCGGGTGGAAGTCGTGGCCAGCGGACTCGATCATCCGTGGGGTCTGGCCTTCATCAGCGAAGGCAAGTTTCTGGTCAGCGAACGTCCAGGCCGGCTGCGCGTAATCGCCGCCGACGGCAAGGTCGGCGCCCCGGTGGACGGCCTGCCGGCAATCGAGGTCACCGGCCAGGGCGGCTTGCTTGACGTCGTCGCCGACCGCGATTTCGCCCGCAACCGGACGATCTATTTTTGTTACGCCGAAGCAGCGGCGCTGGGCAGCGGCAATTCGACGGCGCTCGCCTCGGCGCGTCTTTCCGACGACGCGAGACGGCTGGAAAAAGTGACGACGATCTTCCGGCAAACGCCGAAAGTCAGCAGCCGCCTGCATTTTGGCTGCCGCATTGTCGAGGCCGACGACGGCAAGCTTTTCCTGACCCTCGGCGAACGCGGTTCGCGCATGGCCGACGCCCAGAAACTCGACAACCATCACGGCAAGATCATCCGCATCAGCAAGGATGGCAGCGTTCCCGCCGACAACCCTTTCGTCGGCCGAGCTGGCGCACGGCCCGAAATCTGGAGCTACGGCCACCGCAACGGGCAGGGCGCAACGCTCGGCCCGGACGGCCGGCTGTGGATGCACGAGCATGGCCCGCAGGGCGGCGACGAAATCAATCGCCCCGAGCCGGGCAAAAATTACGGCTGGCCGGTCATTACCTATGGTGAAAACTACGGCGGCGGCGCCATCGGCGATGGCCTGACCGGCAAGGCCGGCATGGAGCAGCCCGTACATTACTGGGTGCCGTCAATTGCGCCATCCGGCATGGCCTTCATGCGCAGCGAGCGCTACGGCAAGGCCTGGCGCGGCAGCCTGCTCGTCGGCTCGCTCAAATTCGACTATCTGGCCCGACTGGAGATGGATGGCAGCCGGGTCGTCCGCGAAGAGAAGCTGCTCACCGGCCTGCGCCAGCGCGTGCGCGATGTCCGCGAGGGGCCGGACGGGACGATTTACCTGCTGACCGACGAGCGCAACGGGCAACTGCTCAAGCTGGTTGCCGACTAACCTGCATTTGCGGCCCAGCCGGGGCGCGGCAACATTTCAAAATTGCGGCTTTTTTCCGGTTGACCGTAGCAACAGCCGGAATCCGCCAAACGCCGCAGGCTACAGCTCGCAGACGCTCAGGAGGTCAGCTTCGAGCTCGATTTCCATACCTTTTTCGAGCTTTTTCTCGATGAACATGCCGCGATACAAACGGCCGGCGTTTTCGGCCTTTCTGGCATGCGGCGTTTCCCAGTCGGCGACGCGAATGCGGACGACGCCGCTCTGTTCGTCGCGTTCCGGAACGCCCTCGGCGACGCACGGGAAGGCCTGAACGTGGCGATTGAATTCGTCACGGCTGTAGCGCTCGAGCGTCTTGCCGGGCACCACCGGGCATTTGCCGAGATGGCGGGTGCGCACCTCGGCGGACAGCACCTCGCCCTTGAGGAAAAAGACCGGATCGGTCGCCACCCAGCCGTTGCCGCCCTCCTCGTAGCGCACGCACTGACCGGCCTGCAGCAATTCCGGCTGCTTGAAGAGCAGCTTGGCCGATGGCCGCAAAACCACTGGCTCAGCGGCCTGGGCTGAGAGCGTCAGGCCAGCCAGCACAACGAGGAGAATTCGCATGGCAATTTCCCGGATCAATAGATCCGGCTATCTTCGATCACCTTTCCATCGTTGGGCAAGCCCCCCGGTGTGACAAATGCCACATCGCCGCGCAATTTGGTCACTTCGCGCAGGCTGTTGACCAAGGCCTTGTCGAGAACTTCATGGCCGGCTTCAATTTCGCAATGCAGCACCATGCGGTCCTGGCCGCCCGGGTTGTCGACGACCAGCCGCATGCGGTGGATTTCCGGATGGCGGGCGGCGATCTGGGCGACCTGTTCGGGGTGGACAAACATGCCCTTGATCTTGGTCGTCTGATCGGCCCGACCCATCCAGCCCTTGAGGCGGATGTTGCTGCGACCACAGGGCGAGCGGCCGGGCAGGATGGCCGACAGATCGCCGGTGGCGAAGCGAATCAGCGGGTAATCCGGATTGAAAGTGGTGACGACGACCTCGCCAACCTCGCCCGGCTCGACCGGGTCGCCGGTGCCCGGACGAACGATTTCGACGAGGATTTCCTCCTCGACGACCATGCCTTCTTCCGCCTCGGTTTCGTAGGCGATGGCACCGATATCAGCCGTCGCATAGCACTGGCGAACCGTAATGCCACGCTCGTTGAGCCACTGCCGGGTGACGCCGGGCAAGGCTTCGCCGGAGACACAGGCCTTGCGCAAGGAACTGATATCGGCGCCCATTTCCTCGGCCTTCTCGACAATGATGCGCAGGAAGGACGGCGTGCCGACATAGCCTTCCGGCTTGAGATCGACCATGGCCTGCACCTGCTGCTCGGTCTGCCCGGTGCCACCGGGAAAGACCGCACAGCCAAGCTTGCGGGCGCCGCCTTCCATGAGGAAAGCGCCTGGCGTGAAATGGTAGGAAAAGCAGTTGTGGATCAGGTCGCCATCGCGGAAACCGGCGGCGTACAGCACGCGCGCCAGGCGCCAGGGATCGGTGTCCTTGCCCTGCATTTCGTAGATCGGCCCGGGCGACGCGAACACCCGCTTGGCTTTGTGTCGCGGCAAGGCATTCAGGCCGCCAAAAGGCGGCGTCTTTTTCTGCAGCTCGATCAGGTCGCGCTTGCGCGTCAGCGGCAATTTGGCCAGCGCCTCGCGCGTCGCGCATTCGAATGGGTTGATCCCGGCCAGCGACTGAAAATAGTAATGCGTCGTTTCCTTGGCATGCGCCACCTGGCGCGCCAGCTTGTCCATCAAGTCCGCCTCGCGCTCATCCGGATCGCGGGTCTCGAGCGGGTCGTAATAGCTCATTTCATTTTTCTCCGTTTTTTCCGGTTGACCGTGGGATTTGGTTTTTCAGTCAAGCCAAAGCACCCACACAGCCCGAGGGTTGCAAAGTAGCCGTGCGTGGCAAGGTGGAGGCCGGCGCCGTTGGCTCTTGCCAACAAGCCGGCCGACAACGCCGCCATGCGGGGCGCACTGCAACCCGCTAGGAAAGCCAGCGTTTGCGGCGACGATAGTGTTTTACGTCTTTGAAGGATTTTCGGCCGGCCGAACTCAGTCCCAGATAAAACTCTTTAACATCCTCATTCGTCCTGAGATCTTCCGCATCCCCCTCCATCACCACCCGCCCGTTCTCCAGGATGTACCCGAAGTCCGCATAGCGCAGGGCGACCATGGTGTTCTGCTCAGCCAGCAGAAAACTCACGTTCTCACGCGAATTCAAATCCTTAACAATCTCGAAAATCTCTTCAACAATCTGCGGCGCCAGACCCATCGACGGCTCGTCGAGCAGGATCATTTCCGGCTTGGCCATCAGCGCCCGGCCGATGGCGCACATCTGCTGCTCACCGCCCGAGGTGTAGCCTGCCTGCGAAGTGCGTCGCGTTTTGAGGCGCGGGAAATAGTGGTAAACCTTCTCCAGACTGTCCTTCAGTTCGCCGCGCGAAATGCTCCGCGTGTAGGCTCCGGTCAGCAGGTTTTCCTCAATCGTCAGGTGGCCGAAACAATGCCGCCCTTCCATGACCTGAATAACGCCGCGCTTGACCAGCTCGTTCGGTGTCAGCTGATCGATGCGCTGGCCCTTGTATTCGACCGAGCCCTTGGTCACATCGCCGCGTTCGGCGTGCAGCAGGTTGGAAATCGCCTTCAGCGTCGTCGATTTTCCGGCGCCGTTGGCGCCGAGCAGGGCGACGATCTTGCCTTTCGGCACATTCAGCGAGACGCCCTTGAGCACCAGAATCACGTGGTCGTAGATGACCTCGATGTTGTTGATGCTCAGGTAGTTTTCGCCCGCCGCAGCGGCTGTGTGTGTAGTCATATGCGTTTCCGATTCATGGGACGGAGAGAAAGAGCGAGGGCTCGCGCCCCCACTCCTTTCTCCTGCCGTCTCATTTTTCCTTGGAACAATCGCGCGGCGTGATGCCCTTTTCCTTGGCGTACTGCTTGGCAGAAGCCTGGAAGAGCGGGTGGATCAGCGCCTTGTTACCCTCGATCCAGCCGGACACCGGCACCCACTTGGCACCATCCCATTGCTGGATCTTCACCTTACCGGAGCCTTCGTGGTTGTCGCAGGAGGTCTTGATTTCCGGCAGCAGGTCGGTGGCGCCGAGTGTCTTCAGACGGGCATCATTGATGTTCAGGTTTTCCAGCGCCCAGCGGGTCTGTTCGCCGGTCAGCGCCTTGCCCTTGCCGTACTTTTCCTGGCCCTTGCGGATCGCTTCGACCGACAGCACGGCGGCAGAAACGCCGCGGTTGTAGAGGATGGTGCCGATCTTGGCCTTGTCCTGCAGGTTGCCCTTGCCGGCGCCGTAGACCACCTTCTCGATGTCGGCAATGACCGGCACTTGCTTGCCAGCGACGTTCCACGTCGCGGCCATGTAACCCTTGGCGGCTTCACCGGCCGGAATCACGTCCTCTTCCGACCCCGTCCACCACGAGCCGATCATCTTTTCACGCGGGAAAGCGACCTTCTGGGCAGCCTTCAATGCCGTCTGGTTCATCACGCCCCAGCCCCAGAAGATGACGAAATCGGGCTTTTCCTGGCGAATCTTCAACCACTGGGCGCCCTGCTCGTTACCAGGATGCGCCACCGGAATCTGCACCAGTTCAAACTTGTTAAGCCCGGCTTCGGCGTTGAGCGCGACGATGGCTTCCTTGCCGTAGGCCGAGTCGTGGTAGAGATAAACAATCTTCTTGCCAGCCAGGCTGCCGCCGTTCTTGTCCTTGAGGAACTTGACGATGGCCGAAGCCTGCATCTGGTAGGTGGTGACCAGCGGGAAGGCGTACGGGAAGACCGAGCCGTCCACCGCGTCGGTGCGGCCGTAGCCCATCATGGCCAGCGGCAGCTTGTCCTGAGCCGACTTGTCGATCAGCGCGTAGGAAATGCCCGTCGACATCGTGTGCAACGGACCGGCCGATTTGGCAGCCTTGCTCTTGAGGCGCTCGTAGCACTCGACGCCCTTGGCGTTGTTGTATTCCGTCTCGCACTCTTCGTAGGTCATCTGGACGCCATTGACGCCCTTTTCCTTGAGATTGACGTAGTTGAGGTAGTCGATGAAACCACCGTAGAAAGCCTGGCCGTTCGAGCCATAGGGGCCGACGCGGTAGTCGATCAGCGGGAAGAACTGCTCTTCGGCAGCCACGGCCATTTGCGACAGCATGGCCAGGGAAACCGCGGTTGCGGCAATAGCGGGTTTGAATTTTTTGATCATTGAATGTCTCCTCCAGTTATTACAAAAAGCGGCGGTGCCCCACCGCTTGAACCACAGTCAGCACTAATGCGGGAACGGCCACAAGCGCAGCTTCTCCTTGGCGATCTGCCACAAACGGGCCAGCCCGTGCGGCTCGACGATCAGGAAGAACATGATCAGCGCCCCGAACACCGTGATCTGGATGTGCGAAACGGTAGCGCTGGAAAACGGCAGCCCGAACAGTTCGGCGAAGAACGGCAGGGCGATATCGAGAAAGATCGGCAGCAGCAGAATGAAAGCGGCGCCGAGGAAGCTGCCCATGATCGAACCGACACCGCCGATGATGATCATGAACAAAATCTTGAACGACATTTCGAGCGAGAAGCCGTCCGGCTCGACCGAACCGAGGTAGCAGAAGGCGTACAGCGCGCCGGCCACACCGCAGTAGAAAGAACTCACGGCGAAGGCGAGCAGCTTGGTTTGCATCAGCTTGATGCCGATGACCGACGCTGCCACATCCATGTCGCGCACTGCCATCCACGCCCGGCCCGTGGCCGAACGGACCATGTTCTTGGCGGCCAGCGCCATGACGACGACGATGGAAAGGACCAGCAGATACTTTTCGACCGGCGTCGTCAGTTCATGGCCGAAGATGATCAAGCGCTGCGTCGAAATAACGCCGGACGACGAGTTGTTGGACAGCCACGGGAACTTGGTCAGGCACCAGACGATGAAGAACTGCGCGGCCAGCGTCGCCACCGCCAGATAGAAGCCCTTGATGCGCAGCGACGGCAGGCCGAACAGAATGCCCACCCCGGCTGCGGTCAACCCGGCGCAAATGAAGGAAACCAGAATCGGGATGCCCTCGATGCGCAATTGGAAGTTGTAGGCGGCATAGGCACCCACCGCCATGAAGGCAGCCGAGCCGAGCGAGAGCTGGCCGGCATAACCGGTCAGAACGTTGAGCCCCAAGGCCGCCAGGGCGAAGATCAGGAAAGGAATCAGGATGGCCGAGAACCAGTATTCGCTGGCAAAAAGCGGCACCCCGATGAAAGCGACGACGAGTAGCGCGATGACCCCGATCCGGTCCTGACGAATCGGAAAGATTTGCTGGTCGGCGGCGTAGGTCGTCTTGAATTGACCGGCTTCACGGTAAAGCATGTGTTTTCTCCTTAAACCCGGTCGATGTGTTTTTCGCCGAAGAGACCTTCGGGACGAACGAGCAGGAACAGCAGCGCCAGCACATAAGGGAACCAGCCCTCGATGCCACCAAAATTGCCGCCAAACAGATCCTGCATGACGGGCGGAATGTAGATTTCAGCCAGCTTTTCCGAAGCGCCGATGATCAGGCCACCGACAATCGCCCCCGGCACTGAAGTGAAGCCACCGAGGATCAGCACAGGCAACGCCTTGAGCGCGGTGAAAGTGAGCGCAAACTGCACACCGTTGCGGGCGCCCCACATCATGCCGGCCACCAGTGCGACAAAACCGGCGACACCCCAGACGATGGCCCAGATGTTCTGCAGCGGAATGCCAATCGACAGCGCCGCCTGATGGTCGTCCGCCACGGCGCGCAGCGCCCGACCGATGCGGGTGTATTGGAAGAACAGGGCGAGCGTGGCGACCAGCACGGCAGCAACGCCAGCAGCCACAAGGTCGAACTTGGAAATAACCATGTTCCAGTTGTCGAGCACCCAGGGAATCGGCTCATCGACGATGCCCAGCTCAAGCGCCCGCGGCTCGCTGCCAAAAATCATCGGGGCCAGACCTTCGATGAAGAAGGCCAGACCGATGGTCGCCATGAACAGCGCGATGGGCGGCTGATTGACCAGCTTGCGCAGCACGAACTTCTCGGTGGCGATGCCGAACAGGGTCATGATGACGAAAGCGAGGATGATCGCCAGCCAGAGCGGCGCACCCTTTTCCATGCAGCCGACAACCGACAGCGCAGCCAGATAAACCATGGCGCCCTGAGCGAAGTTGAAGACGCCCGAGGCCTTGTAAATCATCACGAAACCGAGGGCAACCAGGGCGTACATGACGCCGGAAAGCAGGCCACCGATGAGGACTTCAAAGAAAAAATTCATGTCCCGACTCCTTAGTGACCAGCGCCTAGATAGGCTTTGATCACATCCTCGTTATTTTTGACTTCATCGGGCACGCCATCGCCGATCTTCTTGCCGTAATCGAGCACGACGACGCGGTCGGAGATGTCCATGACGACGCCCATGTCGTGTTCGATAAGCACGATGGTCGTGCCGAACTGGTCGTTGACGTCGAGGATGAAACGGCACATGTCCTGTTTCTCTTCGACGTTCATGCCGGCCATCGGCTCGTCGAGGAGCAGCATCGACGGCTCGGCGGCCAGTGCGCGGCCAAGTTCGACACGCTTCTGCAGGCCATAGGGCAGTCGGCCAACCGGCGTCTTGCGAATGTGCTGGATTTCGAGGAAGTCGATGACTTCCTCCACCTTCTGACGATGCTCCAGCTCTTCCTTGCGGGCGCGGCCGAACCACAGCGCATGCTCGATGAAGTTGGCCTTCATCTTGGTAATGCGCCCGGTCATGATGTTGTCGAGCACGCTCATGCCCTTGAACAGGGCGATGTTCTGGAAGGTGCGCGCGATGTTTTGCTGGGCCGCCATGTGCGGCTCCATCCGCTTGCGCTCGTTGCCGTGCCAAAAAATCTTGCCTTCCTGCGGGTGGTAGACGCCGTTGATGACGTTGAGCATCGAGCTCTTGCCAGCGCCGTTCGGGCCGATGATGGCCCGGATTTCGTGCTGGCGGACATCGAAGGAAATGTCGGTCAGCGCCTTGACGCCACCGAAACGCAGGGAAATGTTCTGCAGGTCGAGAATGACGTCGCCTATTTTCTTGGACATGTTCAGGCAGCCTTTTTCACGATCGGAAAGGTCTTGGCATCGATGATCTTGAGATCGGCTGACACCTTGCCGCGCCGGCCATCCTCGAACTTGACCTCGGTTTCAATGAACTGATTGGCCTTGCCCTCATAGAGCGCGTCGATCAGCACCTTGTATTTTTCGGCGACGAAGTTGCGGCGAACCTTGCGCGTGCGGGTCAGCTCGTCGTCGTCCGGATCGAGCTCCTTGTGCAGGACAAGGAAGCGATGAATCTGCGAGTCGGCGACCATACTGTCGTGCACGAGGTCGGCATTGATCTGCTCGACGCACTCGCGGATCAATTCCAGAACCTGCGGCTTGCTGGCCAGATCGGTATAGCCGGCATAGGAAATTCCGCGCCGCTCGGCCCAGTTGCCGACCGCGCCGACGTCGATATTGACGAAGGCGGTGACCATGTCGCGGTCGTGGCCAAAGCAGACCACTTCCTTGATGTGCTGGAAGAACTTGAGCTTGTTCTCGATGTAGTTCGGGGCGAACATCGCGCCGTTCGACAGTTTGCCGACGTCCTTGGCACGGTCGATGATCTTCAGGTGGCCGTCCTCGTCGAGGAAACCGGCGTCGCCGGTCATGAAGTAGCCGTCGGCATTGATCGACTCGGCCGTGGCGTCCGGGCGCTTGTAATACTCCTTGAGCAGCATCGGGCCCTTGACCAGCACTTCGCCGTTGTCGGCGATCCTGATTTCGACGCCCGGGGCCGGTTGACCGACGGAATCGAACTTGATCTGGCCGTCCGGTTGCAGGCAGACGTAGGCACAGGTTTCGGTCTGGCCGTAGAACTGCTTGAGGTTGATGCCCATCGAGCGGTAGAAGCGGAACAGCTCCGGCCCGATCGCGGCACCGGCCGTATACGCAACCTTGATCCGGCTCATGCCGAGCACATTGCGCAGCGGACCGTAGATCAACAGGTTGCCCAGCCAGTACTGGACGCGGTCGCCAAGGCCAACCGATTTACCGTCCAGAATATCGGCACCGCAGCGCTTGGCGACGGCCATGAAGTGGTGGAACATTTTCTGTTTGATCTTGCCGGCGTCTTCCATGCGGATCATGACGGACGTCAGCAAACTCTCAAAAACGCGCGGCGGCGCGAAATAGCAGGTCGGGCCAATTTCGCGCAGGTCGGACATGACGGTTTCGCCCGATTCCGGGCAGTTGATGGTGAAACCGGCGACCAGCGCCTGCGCGTAGGAAAAAAGGTGGTCACCAACCCAGGCCATGGGCAGATAGGACAGGATGTCGCCATCGGCGCCCAGCTTGTCGACCTGGACCCCGCCCTGCGCCGCGGCGATGAAGGCCGCGTGCGTCTGGCAGACGCCTTTCGGCTTGCCGGTGGTGCCCGAGGTGTAGAGCATGACGGACACATCGTCAAAATGCCCTTGTTCAATCTCGGCATTGAGGAAGTCCGGATGGTTGCGGTCATGAATCCGCCCCATCTCCATCAATTCATGGATGTCATGCAGGAAGGGCTGGTTGTAGTGCCGCATGCCGCGCGGGTCGTCGTAAATGATGTGTTCGAGCGTGCCAACCTGATCGCTGACTTCGAGCATCTTGTCGACCTGTTCCTGATCCTCGACGACGACGAAACGAATGCCGGCATCCTGCAGCACGAAGAGCATTTCGTTGGCCACGGCATCCTGGTAGAGCGGCACCGGCACGCCGCCCAGACACTGGGCGGCGGTCATCATCATGTAAAGGTGCGGCCGGTTGTCGCCGATGATGGCCAGATTGTCGCCACGCTTGAAACCGAGCGAGGCCAGACCACAGGCCAGCGCACGGACGCGTTCGCCGACATCGGACCAGGTCCAGGTCTGCCAGATGCCGAGGTATTTTTCGCGCATGGCCGGCGCATTCGGCCGGACGCTCGCGTGATGAAACAGTAGCCGCGGGAAGGTATGCAAACCATCCAGCGCGGCGAAATTCGCCTGCGTGGGCATTCTTAGTCTCCTCCGCCGCGACTCATCGTTCGCGGTCTAACGTTCGTTTGAATCATTGTGGGGACGGCTGGCTTACACAGACCTTGCAGCCCCGGACAGTCTCTCACTTTGCGGCTCAGTGTATGCATCTGCCCGCCGTATAATTGTCATCCGGCAGACAATCCAGGAAATAAATTGAAAAACGCCGAAGAACTCCTTCGCACCTCCGTCTGGGGCCCGGCACTGAGCGCCGAGGAAATGGCCAGGGCGCTGGCCGGTACCTTCGAACGCAGCTTCGCGCCGGGCGCCTTCATCTGCATGAAGGGCGAGCCAGTCGATTACTGGATGGGCATCATCGACGGTCTGGGCAAGATGGCCAGCCACTGGACGACCGGCAAGACCACTTCGCTGACCGGCATCAGCACCGGCGGCTGGTTCGGCGAAGGCTCACTGCTCAAGAGCGAAGCGCGCCGCTACGACGTCATGGCCATCCGCGAAACGCGCGTCGCCTTCATGAGCCGCGCCACCTTCCTGTGGCTGCTCGACCACAGCATCCCGTTCAACCGCTACATGATCGCCCAGCTCAACGAGCGTCTCGGCCAGTTCATCGGCATGATCGAAAACGAGCGCATGCTCGACACCGACGCCCGCATCGCGCGCGGCCTGGCCGCCCTGTTTAACCCCGTTCTCTACCCCGGCACCAACCGCCTGCTGCAGATTTCGCAGGAAGAACTCGGCTACCTGGCTGGCGTTTCGCGCCAGCGGGCGAATCAGGCGCTCAAGGTTCTTGAAGACGCCGGACTGGTGCGCAGCGAGTACGGCGGCATCAATATTCTCGACCTCGACGGGCTGCGTTCGTTCGGTGACTGACTTCCACGGTCAACCGGAAAAAGCAGCCAAAATCGAAATCATTTCAGATAGCCCCAGCTCTTCAGCCGGCTGATCGAATACTCCGCTGCCTTGCCCTGCTGCGTGCGTTTCAGGTAGGCGGCATACTGTTGGGCCGCCTCGGGGCGCTTGCCCATGCCTTCCAGCGAAATCCCTTTCAGGAAGGTCACGCCGGCATCGCCGGGCAACAGCCGGTCATAGCGATCGAGATGCTCGAAAGCCATGCCCGGATCTTTCTGACCGAGCGCCAGCACGCCAACCAGCTTGTGGGCCTGGGCTTCCTGCGGATAAACCCGGGTCGCCGTCTGGGCGTATTCCAGGGCCTGAGCATCCTTGTCCTGTTCCGACAAGCATTTCGCCATCAGCACATTGGCCGCGTAATCGTGCGGTGTCGCTTTCAGCGCCGAGCGGAAGCGCTCTTCGGCCTTGCCGTACTCCTTGCCGGCCATCGCCACTTCGCCTTTCTGACAGGCATCGATAGTCGGCTTGATACGGCGCAGTGACGCCGTGTTGTCCATGAAACGCTCGCGACCCGCATCGCGTGTGTTGCTCGCCGCATACTTGCTCTCGGCCAGTTGCTTCGCCGTATCGCGCCGTTCGCCGCTCATCGGGTGGGTTGAGAACATCGTCTGCAACATCCCCGGCGATTCCTTCTGCTGCTCGACCAGCAACTGCTGCAGCCCGACCATGCCGCTGGCCGGATAACCGGCGCGCACCATGTATTCCTGGCCGAGCCCATCGGCCTCGCGCTCGTTGTCGCGGGAATAGCTGGAGAGCAGCGCGCTGGCCCCGAGCTTGGTGCCAATATCGGTCAAGCCGCCGTAACCGGCCACCGTCCCGATGATATTGACGCCGGTCATCGCCACCTGCGTGACCAGCGCCGAGCCCTGCCGCTGCGCCGCGTGACGGGCATTGACGTGGCCCAACTCATGACCGAGCAGTGCCGCCAGTTCGGCCTCATCGTCGAGATCAACCAGAATGCCGCGCGTCACGCCCATCGCCCCACCAGGGAAGGTGTAGGCATTGACGTAGTTGGCATTGAGCACGCGGTAGGAATACGGCATCTGCGGCCGATGCGTTTTGGCGTCGAGTCGACGCCCAACATCACTCAGATACTGGTTGAGCGCGTCATCCTGAACCGCCCCCAGATCCTGCGAAAACTGCTGCGGCGAGACCTGCCTGTCTACCGCCTTCTCCTCGTCCTCGCTCATCCCGACGAGAATCGACCCGCCGCCGACCGGCGAACTGGCGCACCCCGACAGGGCGCTGGCTCCGAGCAGCCAGAGCATCTGGCGGCGGGTAATGCGGTTGGACTGTAGGCAGGAAGCGAGATCCGCATGGTTCATGATGCACTCCGAATAGGCGGAAGAGAGGACAGCGCGATTCTCCGGCATCCGCCATCGATCTGGCAACTTGCTGCACAGGCCTCCGCTGGCGCCCGACGTGCCAATGAAAACGGCGAGGTACTTTGCCTCGCCGTCCTTTTTTCTCCTCCGCCCTTTCGGGTAGGGTTTGCTGTTCACCTTTTACGGCGGCCTTACATGCTGCGCCGATACTGGCCGCCGACTTCGTACAGCGCCGTGCTGATCTGGCCGAGCGAGCAGCACTTCACGGCATCGACGAGCACGGCGAAGACGTTGCCATCCTCGATCACGGTCTGCTTGAGCTTGGCCAGCATGGCTGGTGACTGGGCGGCATGGCGGGCCTGGAAGTCGCGCAGGCGCTTGATCTGCGACTGCTTTTCTTCCTCGCTCGAACGGGCCAGCTCGATTTCCTGCTGGGCCATGCCCTTCGGATTGAGGAAGGTGTTCACGCCGATGATCGGGTAGGAGCCGTCGTGCTTCTTGTGCTCGTAGTACATCGACTCTTCTTGGATTTTGCCGCGCTGGTAGCCGGTTTCCATGGCACCGAGCACGCCGCCGCGCGAGGCGATGGCTTCGAATTCCTTGAGCACGGCTTCCTCGACAAGGTCGGTCAGTTCGTCGATGACGAAGGCGCCCTGGTTCGGGTTCTCGTTCTTGGCGACACCCCACTCACGGTTGATGATGAGCTGGATGGCCATGGCGCGGCGCACGGACTCTTCCGTCGGCGTCGTGATCGCCTCGTCGTAGGCGTTGGTGTGCAGCGAGTTGCAGTTGTCGTAGATGGCGATCAGCGCCTGCAGCGTCGTGCGGATATCGTTGAAGTCCATCTCCTGGGCGTGCAGCGAACGACCGGAAGTCTGGATGTGGTACTTGAGCTTCTGGCTACGCTCGTTGGCGCCGTACTTGTTTTTCATGGCGACGGCCCAGATGCGGCGAGCGACACGGCCGATCACCGAGTATTCCGGGTCCATGCCGTTGCTGAAGAAGAATGAGAGATTCGGCGCAAAGTCGTCGATCTTCATGCCGCGCGCCAGGTAGCTTTCAACGTAGGTAAAGCCGTTGGACAGCGTGAAGGCGAGCTGGCTGATCGGGTTGGCGCCGGCTTCGGCGATGTGATAGCCGGAGATCGACACCGAGTAGAAATTCTGCACCTGGTTATGGACGAAGAATTCCTGGATGTCGCCCATCATCTTGAGCGCGAATTCGGTCGAGAAGATACAGGTATTCTGGCCCTGGTCTTCCTTGAGGATGTCGGCCTGCACCGTGCCGCGCACGGTGGACAGCGTCCATTCGCGAATCTTCTCGGCTTCGTCTTCGGTCGGCTGACGACCGTTGTCCTTTTGGAACTTGACCATCTGTTGATCGATGGCGGTGTTGAAGAAGCAGGCCAGGATGATCGGTGCCGGGCCGTTGATGGTCATCGAGACCGAGGTGCTCGGGGCGAGCAGGTCGAAACCATCGTAGAGCACCTTGAGGTCGTCGAGCGTGGCAATGGAAACGCCGGAATTACCGATCTTGCCGTAGATGTCGGGGCGCTCGTCGGGGTCGCAGCCGTACAGCGTGACCGAGTCGAAGGCCGTGGACAGGCGGTGCGCCGGCATGCCTTCGGACACACGCTTGAAGCGGCGGTTGGTGCGGAAGGCATCGCCTTCCCCGGCGAACATCCGGGTCGGGTCTTCACCCTCGCGCTTGAAAGCGAAGACGCCGGCGGTGTAGGGGAAGGAGCCGGGGACGTTCTCGCGCATCAGGAAGCGCAGGGTTTCGCCGTCATCGCCGAACTTGGGCAGGATGACCTTCTTGATCTTGGTACCGGACAGCGACTCGGAAACCAGTTTGGTGCGGATTTCCTTGTCGCGGATTTTCACGACGTACTCGTCGCCGGCATAGGCCTCGACGGTGGCTGGCCACATGTCGAGCAGCTTCTTGGCCTTCGGATCCTGTTGGCTGTCCTTGAAGGCGGCCATTTCGTCAAAGTCTGCGGTCGACTTGTCGCAGGCGGCAAAAATGCCTTTCGAAATACGCAGCGCCTGGCGTTCGCGGGCAATCGTCACCTGCGACTCGGTGTGCGCGTGATAGCCGCGCACGGTGTCGGCGATTTCGGCCAGGTAGCGGACGCGCTGGGCCGGGACGATGGCGCGCTGGGTCGACGACTGCTTGACGGTGACGATGGGCAACTGGCCTGGCTTGAGCTTGAGCCCCTTCTCGGTCAGCGCCGGCACCAGCGCCTGATACAGCGCAGTCACGCCATCGTCGTTGAAACGGGCGGCCTGCGTGCCGAACACCGGCATGTCGTCGGTCGGCGTGGTGAAGGCTTCGCGGTTGCGCTGGTACTGCTTGCGCACATCGCGTAGTGCATCCTCGGCGCCCTTGCGGTCGAACTTGTTGATCGCCACGAAATCGGCGAAATCGAGCATGTCGATCTTCTCGAGCTGCGAAGCGGCGCCGAATTCGGGGGTCATGACGTACAGCGACAGATCGACGAAGGGCACGATGGCCGCATTGCCCTGACCGATGCCGGAGGTTTCAACGATGACCAGATCGAAGCCGGCCAGCTTGCAGGCGGCGATGACCTCGGGCAGCGCGACGGAGATTTCGCTGCCGGTATCGCGGGTGGCCAGCGAGCGCATGAAGATGTTCGGGTGTTCGATGGCGTTCATGCGGATGCGGTCGCCGAGCAGCGCACCGCCGGTCCGCTTGCGCGACGGGTCGATCGAGATCATGCCGATCTTGACGGTGTCGCCCTGGTCGAGGCGGAAACGACGAACGATTTCGTCGGTCAGTGAGGACTTGCCAGCACCGCCCGTGCCGGTGATGCCGAGCACTGGCGTTTCGAGCGCGGCAGCGGCCTTGAGCAGCGGCTCCTTGAGGGCCGGCGCTTCGCCGTTTTCGAGCAGCGTGATGAGGCGCGCCAGCAGACGCTTGTCGCCCGCCTGCAAACCGGCCAGCGCCTGCTCGACACTCGGCACGCCTTCGTCGGCGACATCGAAGTCGGCGTTCTGCACGACCTCGTTGATCATGCCCTGCAAGCCCATGTGCACGCCGTCTTCCGGCGCGTAGATGCGGGTCACGCCGTAAGCGTGCAGCTCCTTGATTTCAGACGGCACGATGACCCCGCCGCCACCGCCAAAAACCTTGATGTTGGCGCCGCCGTTGGCCTTCAGCAGGTCGATCATGTACTTGAAGAACTCGACGTGGCCGCCTTGGTACGACGTGATGCAGATGCCCTGCACGTCTTCCTGCAAAGCGGCATTGACGATTTCCTGCACCGAGCGGTTGTGGCCGAGGTGGATCACTTCGGAACCGGTCGATTGCAGGATGCGGCGCATGATGTTGATCGAGGCATCGTGGCCATCGAACAGCGAGGCGGCGGTGACGAAACGCACCTTGTGCTTGGGCTTGTACGGAGAAAGCTTCTTGGCAACGGAAAGATCGGTCATGACGCCAGCCTCATCGAAAAGATGGAAAGGCGACCATGGTATGCCCCTTTGACGCCGCTGCCATTGTCGCGAATGACGACAATCGTGCAAATTCCGCCAAGGTGATACAGTGCCACGGTCAACCGGAAAAAATGACCAAAATTGAAATCACCCGCCCCTTCGCCACTCGCCAACAGAACGCAAACCTCTGTTGCCATGGGTTTTGTTACCGGAATGCTGGCCGGCCTGACGCGTCGGAACATCGACCCCGCCCCGCACCTGGCGGCCACCAACATTGATATTGCAGACATCGCCAGCCGGATTCCGGTCGAAAGCTACGCCGCGCTGTACAACCGGCTCAACCACCAGCTCGACGACGAAGGCTTCGGCCTGTTCGCCCAGCCGATGCGCGTCGGCAGCTTCGAATTTCTCTGCCGCGCCTGCATCAGCGCCCCGACACTGGCCGAAGCGCTGGCCCGGGCCAGCC
Organism: Ferribacterium limneticum; assembly: GCA_049304775.1. GTDB lineage: Bacteria > Pseudomonadota > Gammaproteobacteria > Burkholderiales > Rhodocyclaceae > Azonexus > Azonexus limneticus_C. Next base: position 22,978 of record JBAQOL010000030.1, on the reverse strand, counting down.
GTTTCCTGCACGTCGTGCTCCCCGATCTGGCGGTCAGCGTGCGCCGCTCGCACGGCCATGCCGAACTGGTCATTTCCGAAACGCGCAAGCTGGCCGACGACACCGACGACCCCGGCCGCATCTTCGCCTTCGAATGGCTGCTCCGCCTGCTGCACGGCCTGTCATGCTGGCTGGCCGGGCGCGGCATCGGGCTGGACAGCGTCATTTTTCCCTACCGCAAGCCGCCCCATTTCGCCGACTACGCGCTGATCTTCACCGAGGATTCGCGTTTCGCGCCGACCGTTCCCGGCGGCACCGGCACGCTGGTCGCCAGCTTCAACGCCAACCTGCTCGACCTCCCCATCCGCCGCGACGAAGCAGCGCTCACCGCTTTCCTGGAGGGCGCCCCGGGCAAGATCACCACGCTCTACCGGCGCGACCGCGAAATGGTCATCCGCGTCCGCGACCTGCTGCGCGCCGCGCTGCCCGAGACGCTCAGTCTCGACGACATCGCTGACCGCCTCTACCTGTCGCCCCGGACCATCCACCGCCGACTGGAAGAAGAAGGCTCGAGCTTCCGCGCCATCAAGGATGCCCTGCGCCGCGACATGGCGCTGGCCCGGCTGACCAAGACCGACGATCCGATCACCAAGGTCGCCGCCGATCTCGGCTACGCCGACAGCTCGGCTTTTTACCGCGCCTTTGTCGAATGGACGGGCATGGCGCCGGTACACTATCGGCGCAAATGGGCCGACAAACCGCCCGGAACGAACTGAAGGAAACGCATGGCCACCAAACTCAAATCCGCATTGGCCGCCCTGGCGATCACGGCCAGCACGCTGGCCTGGAGCGTCGGTTTTCTCGAACGCGAAATCTACTTTTCCGAAGCCGACATCCAGATGCAAGTCGAAAAAAGCGGCACGATGCAGAAAAGCTACGGCAACGGTCTGATTGTCGTGTCACTGATCGAGCCGCCCAGAATCCTGCTCGGCACACCGGAGGGCAAGACCACGCTGTCCGCCCGCATCAATGTCTCACTGCTCGGCAGCCCGCCCGTGCCAGTCGCTTTCGAAGGCACCTCGGGCATTCGCTACGACGACAACGCCAAGGCCTTCTTCCTGGAAAACCCGGTTGCCCATACCGTCCAGTCGCAAGCCATCGGCCGCGAATCGGAGCCGATGGCCCGTCAGGCCGTTACCCAGTTGATGACCAACTATTTCCGCTCGAAGCCGGTATACATCCTGCGCGAAGATGGCACGGCCCAGGAAAAGGCGGCCCGCTGGCTGCTTCGCTCGATCCGCATCGAGCCCGGCCGCGTCGTCGCCATCCTGTCGCCGGTCTGACTTAGTCCGATCCGAATTCCCGGGCGTAGGGCTCGCGCAGGTCGACCGGCTTGACGGTCTTCTTGCGCATGCGGATGTTGAGCATTTCGACGCCGACCGAGAAGGCCATGGCGAAGTAGATGTAACCCTTCGGCACATGGTGACCGAAACCATCGGCAATCAGCACGACGCCAACGACGACCAGGAACGAGAGGGCCAGCATCTTGATCGTCGGGTGGTTCGAGACGAATTCGCCGATCGAGCGGGCGAACAGCATCATCAAGCCGACCGAGGCAACGACGGCAGCGATCATCACGCCGACCTCACTGACCATGCCGACCGCCGTGATGATCGAGTCGAGCGAAAACACCAGGTCGATGACGATGATCTGGGCGATGACGCCGGCAAAGCTCGACGCCACCTTGCTTGACGCCTCGCCCTCCTCGCCTTCGAGCAACTGGTGTACCTCGCCAGTGCTCTTCCAGATCAGGAACAGGCCACCGGCAATAAGGATCATGTCGCGCCCGGAAATAGCAAAGTCGAACAGCGTCAGCACCGGCTCGGTCAGGCCGACGATCCACGACAACAGCAGCAACAACCCGATGCGCATGAACATGGCGAGGAACAGGCCGATGCGACGTGCCACCTCCTGTTTTTCCTTGGGCAGCTTGTCGACCAGAATCGAAATGAAAATGATGTTGTCGATACCAAGCACCAGCTCCAGCGCAGTCAGCGTGAAGAAGGCAATCCAAATTTCGGGGGAGAGCAGGAATTCGAGCATGGGGAAATAGCCAGGCGAAAGATCAGGCGCCCATTGTAAGGAGCCCGGCACATTGAAACCACCCCACGCATCATCACCAATGCTTCGAAAAAACCGAAGCATGCAACCCAGTTATTGAAAGAATACCGCTCACATCCACTGACAAAAAATATTCCTTTTGCATTTTTTGTGCATTCTCTACGGCAGCGGCTATTCTTGTAGACTCAGTGCAGCCAGCGACACAGGAGAATACCGATGGAGATTTCCACCTTACTGGGTAAGGAATGGCAGACCCTGCAGGACAATCACGAACAGCACGAACAAAACGCCCTGTTCATTAAGCTGGCCTGCCTGGCCTTGTCCATTGCCGGACTGGCCACCGGTTTGCCGCTGAGCTGGATCGCCTTCACCGTCCTGCTCTGCTGGATACAGGAAGGCATTTTCAAGACTTACCAGTCGCGGCTGGCCGATCGCCTGCTCAGCGTCGAAGCACGCCTCGCTCAACCGAACCCGACGCCGTCCGCCATGCAACTTCATACCGACTGGCTGGCCAGTCGCCCCGGCGGTGGCGCCCTGCTCGGCAGTTACCTGGTCAGCGCCTTGCGTCCAACCGTCGCCTTTCCCTACCTGCCGATACTCCTGATGCTGGGACTTGGCCGCTGGTTGTCGTGGCTTTGATCGGCCCCGCCCAGACCCCCCGGAGAATCAAATGAACCACGCCAAGTCACGCGAAGTCACCCTCGCCGCAAAAATCACCGACGAACTCGGCGCCGCCCTGGAAACGCTTCGCCTGGCCTGGAAAGAGAATCCGTCCACCGTACCAAAAGGGCTGTCGTGTTCGGAATCGCGCGAGGGGCAATTCGTTCTGGTTGCTGCCGAATCGGCTTTCGTCACCCTTCCCGGCGCCTGCGTCATCAAGAGCATCGGTGCCATCGAATTGCTCGGCGATGAACCGGCCTTCGACGTCGGGGCCAAGTCGAAATCCCTGATCCTCAAAGCCACCCCGGAAGGCTGGCGGTTTTCGGTGAAATTCGTGCCCCCCATCGTGCGCGAAAGAAACCTGAAGTAGCGCCACCGTGGCCGAATGAAAACCCCCTTCCGCATCCTCTGTGTCTGCATGAGCAACGTCTGTCGCTCGCCGACAGCCGAGGCGATACTGCGCCAGTTGATCGAGCAAAACGGACTGGCCGACCGGATCGAGGTCTGTTCTGCCGGCACCCACGGCTATCGCGTCGGCGAGGCTTGCGATGGCAACAGCCAGCGGGTGGCGCGGGCGAAGGGCTATGACCTGTCACAAATCCGCGCCCGGCGTATCGGCTGGCAGGACCTGGACTATTTTGACCTCATCCTGGCCATGGACCGGACCAATCTGTACAACCTGCGGCGCATGGCGACCGAAGAGCAACTGATGCGAATCAGGTTGGTCATGGACTACGCCAGACGCTTCACCGAAGACGAGGTTCCCGATCCCTACCTCACCCTCGGCGGGCGCTTCGAGCTGGTTCTCGACATGATTGAGGATGCCGTCGCCGGCTTGGTAGACGAACTCGGACGACAATTCGAGCCGGCCGAGAATAGTCGCCTTGAATTTCAAGCTCCCGAGCCGAAAGTCCCGCATTGGCAAGACTCTTCACAGAAACGAAAATGAAGTCGGCTGGCCACGCTCAATAACGCCTGCATCATCCACGACAACAAAATTGTTGCAGTGCACAATTTTTACAAATTGTGCGCTATACTCGTTGCCGAACACACCGATAACCCTTTCTGGAGACAACACATGTCTATCAATCCTGAGCAATTCGCCGCCGCCAACAAAGCAACCGTTGACTCCCTGTTGTCCGTCGCCAACACCGCCCTGGCATCCGCCGAGCGCATCGCTGCCCTCAACCTGAACACCGCCCGCGCTGCTCTGGAAGATACCGTTTCCGGCGTCAAGTCGGTCATGGGTGCCAAGGATCCGAAGGAAGCCCTGGCCGCTCAGACCGCCCTGGCCCAGCCGGCTGTCGACAAGGCTGTTGCCTACTCGCGTTCGGTTTATGAAATCACCGCCCAGACCCAGCAGGATCTGGCCAAGATGGTCGAAGCCCAGTTTGGCGACTTCCAGAAGTCCATCGCCGGCATGGTCGAAAAGGCCACCAAGTCGGCTCCGGCTGGTTCCGAAGGTGCTGTTGCCGCGATCCAGAGCGCCATCGCTGCCGCCAACTCGGCTTTCGGCAACATGAACACCATGGCCAAGCAATTTGCTGATGCAGCCCAGGCCAACATCGCTGCTGTCACCAAGAAGTCCAAGTAATTCTTTCGGGCCTCCCGAAATCGAAAGCCCCGCGCCTGCCGCGGGGCTTTTTTTGGCCTGCGTTTAATCGCTGTAACATCGACACAGAGCGCGAAGGCAGCGATTTGCCAGCCGTGAAAAACCCGTCGACACAATTTGATACATAAAACATGTTGCGGTGCACAATACTTGGGGGCATAATGAACCTTGTCTCCTCCATCTCCTCCAAGAAATGGATTTAAGCCCGCCCCGTGCGGGCTTCTTTTTTTGTTTGCCTTGCCCCGACCACCGTGTGCAGGCGCAACAAAATGCGGAGTTTGTTTTATTGCCGAAAGCGGCCATCCATTCCGCGTCGTAGCGCGGAAGCGAAACCCGTTCAAGCCATTGAAAGGAATCCTGATGCACGCCACAAAAGTTCTCGAACACCTCAAGAAACATGGCCAGTTGCTCGATTTCGATATCGCCGCAGCGATCAATATGCCCCTGGCCGATGTCCGCGCCTCGCTGACCGAGCTATCCGCCCGCGGCGACATTTCGCGCTGCAGCGTGACCAGCTACGTCAAAGGCAAGGCAATTGAAGGCTTTCAATGCCGGATTTCGGGGTATATTCCACGCCCGGCGCCGGGCCGAAAACCGGGCGTCAAATAACGATAGCGACTTGGCGCTGCCCACCCTGCGTGAAGCGCCAAGTCTGTAGCCGATCCTGATGGAGATTCCGATGCCGGACAAAGATCTCGACGAAAAAGTCGAGCGTATGCTCAGCGCTGCCATGGGCGGCCTGACACCGCACGAAGCGCTGGTCAAGGCGTCGCTGGACGAAGCGGCCAAGGTGGCCGAACGCGCCGCCGCCAAGGAGAAAAACCGGGAACGCGCCTTGCGACTGCTGGCGGAACTCGACAAGGCGCAAGGCAAGTCGAAAAGCTGATTTTTCTGACTGCTGACCGGTTGCTACGGTCAACCGGGAAAAATCGCAAAAAATGAAATGGGCGTCTGCCACACGGCAAGACGCCCATTTTCTTGCGCGGGAAAATCTTATTTGATGTCGAGCACGCTGTCGTCCCAGGCTGCATGCTTTTCGAGACCGAGCAGGTTGGCGACGGTGGCCGCGATGTTCGACAGGCCGGCCGTTTCGGTCTGCTTGAGGCCCAGTTTGCCGCCGCTCACGTTGTCGTAAAGGATCAGCGGCACGGGGTTCAGCGTGTGCGCCGTCTTGGCCTTGAACGAGCCGTCCTTGTTCATGGCCGGCTGCTTGGTTTTCTTGTCCAGCTCGAACATTTCGTCGGCGTTGCCGTGGTCGGCCGTGATCAGCGCCACGCCGCCGGCCGCATCGACGGCCTGGAGGACGCGGGCCAGCGACAGATCGACGGCTTCGACGGCTATCCGCGCTGCCTCGAAATTGCCGGTGTGGCCGACCATGTCGCCGTTGGCGAAGTTGCAGCGCAGGGTTTTGTACTGGCCGGACTGGATGGCGGCGATCATCGCGTCGGCGATTTCAGCTGCCTTCATCCACGGGCGTTGCTCGAAAGGCACGACGTCGCTCGGCACTTCCTGCCAGGTTTCGCCCTCGAACTTGCCCGAGCGGTTGCCGTTCCAGAAATAGGTGACGTGGCCGAATTTCTGCGTTTCCGAGCAGGCGAACTGGGCGATACCCGACTTGGCAAACCATTCGCCCGTCGTGTCCTTGATCGCCGGCGGGGCGACGAGGAAACGGGCCGGCAGCTTGAGGTCGCCGTCGTATTGCAGCATGCCGGCGTAGGTCACCTTCGGCGCACGAACGCGGTCGAACTTGTCGAAAGCCGCTTCCTCGAAGGCACGGGTGATTTCGATGGCGCGGTCGCCGCGGAAGTTGAAGAAAACGACCGCATCGCCGTCCTCGATGGTGCCGATAGCCTTGCCGTTGTCGGCGATGACGAATTCCGGCAGATCCTGGTCGATGGTGCCCGGATTCTGCTCGCGCAGGCCGTTGACCGCCGCAGTCGCGTTCGGGAACTGCGTACCCAGCCCCAGCACGTGCGTCTTCCAGCCTCTTTCGACCATCGACCAGTTGGCGTCGTAGCGATCCATGGTGATGAACTGGCGGCCGCCGCCCGAGGCGATGCGGGCGTCGAAGCCGTCGGCGCTGATTTCGGCGAGGAAGGCTTCAAACGGCACGACGTAATCGAGCGCACTGGTTTCCGGCACGTCGCGGCCGTCAAGCAAGGCGTGGATGCGCACGGTCCTGATGCCTTCGGCCTTGGCCTGGACGACCATGGCCTTGAGGTGGTCGATATGGCTATGCACGTTGCCGTCGGAGAACAGGCCCAGCAAATGCAACACGCCGCGACCAGCCTTGGCGCCCGCCACAATCTGCTGCCACGCCTCACCTTGCCAGATGGCACCGGAAGCAATCGCGTTCGAGACCAGCGAGGCGCCCTGGCTATAGACCTGCCCGGCACCGATGGCGTTGTGGCCAACTTCGGAATTGCCCATGTCGTCGTCGGACGGCATGCCGACGGCAGTGCCGTGGGCGCGCAGGCGGATGTTCGGGTAATTGGCGAAAAGGCGGTCGAGTGTCGGCTTGCGGGCGGCGGCGATGGCGCTGCCGACATCGGTCTTGGGCAGGCCGTAGCCGTCCATGACGATGATGACGACCGGGCCGTGAACACCGGGAAAGGCGGAGAGCTTGTTCAGCATGGGCTGGCTTTCGGCAAAAACCGTCATTTTACCCGCTTGCTGCGACTCGCCCCAGCCCATCTCTATCCATTCTGCATTGGCCTGCACCGGAACGCACCGTTACACAAGTTTCATTTTTTACACTGGTCGCCTATGGGATAATCGCCCCCCTTTCCGCAACACCGCAGCAGGCATGGCCAAAGACGCACCGATCCAGTTCAAGGGCACTTCGCTCAAGATCATCCAGACGCAGCTCCGTACCACCGACCTCGCCACGCTGCACGCCGCACTGGGCGAACTGACCGGCAACAGCCCGGACTTTTTCGAGAACGAGCTGGCAGTCCTCGATTTCAACCTCGCCGAGCCGTTGACCGACAGCCCGGACTGGCCGGCCATTTGCAATCTGCTGCGCGGCTCCGGCCTGCACGCCATCGCCACCCGCGGCCTGCCGGAAGAACTGGCCAGTTCGGCCAGTGCATTGGGGCTGCCCACGGTGGGCTCCGATGCTTTGGGCCGCAGCACGGCGCGTCCAAAAGCGCCTGAAACCCCGGTCGCTCCGCCGCCCGCCACCGTTCAGGAAGTCGCTCCACCGCCGCTCCCCGACCCCGCCCCGCGCACCATCACGCTCGACAAGCCCTTGCGTTCCGGCCAGCGTTTCTACGCCAAGGGCAGCGACCTCATCGTCACGGCCATGATCAGCGCCGGCGCCGAAGTCATTGCCGACGGCAACATCCACATCTACGCCCCGCTGCGTGGCCGCGCCCTGGCTGGGGCCAGCGGCGACAAGACGGCGCGCATCTTCACCACCTGCCTGGAAGCCGAACTCGTTTCCGTGGCCGGCATCTACCGTACTTTCGAGGCCGGCGTTCCCGCCGAACTCGCCCGCCAGCCGGCCACCGTCTGCCTGACCGAGGAAGGTGGCGAAAGCCGCCTGACCGTCGCGGCCCTGGCGCTCCGTTAATCGCGCGTTTCGACGCGACTCCTTTTCATAACTTACCCAGCGAGAACTCACGTGACCAGAATCATCGTCGTAACTTCCGGCAAGGGCGGGGTCGGCAAGACCACCACCAGCGCCAGCTTTGCCACCGGCCTCGCCCAGCGCGGCTTCAAGACGGCCGTCATCGACTTCGACGTCGGCCTGCGCAATCTCGACCTGATCATGGGTTGCGAACGCCGCGTCGTTTATGACCTGATCAACGTCATCAACGGTGAAGCGACGCTGACTCAGGCGCTGATCAAGGACAAGCACGCCGACAACCTCTACGTCCTGCCCGCCTCGCAAACGCGCGACAAGGATGCGCTGACCGAAGAAGGCGTCGAGAAGGTCATCAAGGAACTCGAACACCAGGGCTTCGACTACATCGTCTGCGATTCGCCGGCCGGTATCGAATCGGGCGCCGTCATGGCCCTGACTTTCGCCGACGAGGCGCTCGTCGTGACCAATCCGGAAGTCTCCTCGGTGCGCGACTCCGACCGCATCCTCGGCATCCTCCAGGCCAAGTCGCGGCGCGCCATCGAAGGCCGCGACCCGGTCAAGGAACACCTGCTCATCACGCGCTACAACCCGACCCGCGTCGAGGCCGGCGAAATGCTGTCATACAAGGACATCCAGGAAATCCTGCGAGTGCCCATCATCGGCGTCATTCCGGAATCGGAAGAAGTCCTGCAGGCCTCCAACCAGGGCTCGCCGGTCATTCACCAGAAGGATACCGACGCGGCCGAGGCCTACCACGACGTGATCAGCCGCTTCCTCGGCGAGGACAAGCCGCTGCGTTTCGTCGATTACGTCAAGCCGGGCCTCTTGAAGCGCCTGTTCGGAGGCAAGTGAGATGTCCTGGCTCCAGAAACTGTTTGGCAACCAGCCGAAAACCGCTCACCTAGCCAAGGAACGCCTGCAGCTAATCATCGCCCATGAACGCGATGGCGGCGGCAGCAGCGCCAATTTCCTGCCCGACCTGCAACGCGAACTGATCGCCGTGATCTCGAAGTACGTCAAGGTGAACACTGAAGACATCCGCGTTTCGCTCGAAAAGCAGGGCAATTACGAAGTCCTCGAAGTCAATATCGTTCTTCCCGAAAAGGGCTGAGAAGACTAGCATCGGGGCATTCCGCAACAAGGATGCCCCGATGTCCAGCCAGCTCAAACCCAGCGAAATCGTCCGCCAGCTTTCCGAACACGTCATCGGACAGGAGGAGGCCAAGCGCACGCTGGCCGTTGCCATTTACGCCCACTACCGGCGCATGGCGGCGAATGCTGCGGTGGACAGCGTCGAGCTGACCAAAAGCAACATCCTGCTCATCGGCCCGACCGGCACCGGCAAGACCCTGCTCTGCGAAACGCTGGCCCGCATTCTCGACGTGCCTTTCGTCACCGCCGACGCCACCTCGCTGGCCCAGACGCAATTCGTCGGCGACGAGATCGAAGCCATCCTGCACCGCCTGATTGACCGCGCCAACGACGACATCGAGCTGGCCCAGCGCGGCATCGTTTTCGTCGATGAAGTCGACAAGCTCAAGGCCGTCGGCGGCCAGGCCCGTGCCACCTCGGGCGAAAGCGTCCAGCACGCCCTGCTCAAGATCATGGAAGGCGCGCCGGTGCGGCTCAAGGACGGGCGCCACATCGACACGACCAATGTCCTGTTCATCTGCGGCGGCGCCTTCGTCGGGCTCGACCACATCCTGACCAAGACGCACACTTTCGGCTTCATTTCGACGACCGAGGGCGAGGACCAGAAAATCCTCGAACGCCTGAACGCCCGCGTCAAGCCGACCGACCTGCTCGAATTCGGCCTGATCCCCGAATTCGCTGGCCGCCTGCCCATCGTCACCCGCCTGCACGATCTATCGCAGGACATGCTGGTGCGCATCCTGACCGAGCCGAAGAACGCCATCTACCGGCAGTTCCGCGCCATGCTGGCGGCCGACGGCGTGGACCTTCAGGTCGCCCCCGACGTCTTCCGCCAGATGGCCGAGCTGGCCATCGAGTACAAAGCCGGGGCGCGTAGCCTACGCGGCATCTTCGAGGAAATGATGACCGACGTGATGTACGCCGTGCCGGACAACCCGGGCATCCGCCGCGTCGTCATCCGCTCGCTGTTCGAGCGCGCCGAGATTGCCACGAGCTGAGACGCCGGCCGTGTTCCCACGGTCAACCGGAAAAACAGCGCAAAAATGAAATCCCGGGCGACGCCAAGCACCTCGCTCCGCCCGGCGCACCCGGCCTGATTCAGCTCGCCGGCAAGGCCTCGAAGTTCCTGAGCAAGGTCGCGAACAGGACATCCGGATTGACCGGCTTGGCGATGAAGTCGCTCATGCCGGCGACCATGCAGCGCTGCCGGTCATCGACAAAGGCATTGGCGGTCATGGCGATGATCGGCGTCGCGCCGTATCCCGCCAGCCGGCGAATCCGCTGCGTCGCCTCGAGGCCGTCCATCTGCGGCATCTGCATGTCCATCAGCAGCAGATCGTAGGACTGGTCGGCAGCGGCAGCAACGGCTTCGACGCCGTCATTGGCGACATCGACGACGAGGCCGACGTCTTCCAGCAACATGCGGGCGATTTCCTGATTGATCGGTTCGTCTTCAACGAGCAGAACGCGGCGGCCGGCGAAATGGCCGCGCAGCGTTGCCTCGGTATTCGCCGGCGACGCATCGCCCGAGCCCGTCGCCGCCGGCCCGACAACTTTGAGCCGGGCCGTGAACCAGAAGGTGCTGCCCTGCCCGGGAATGCTCTCGGCCCCGGCATCACCCTGCATCAACTGGGCGAATTTCTTGGTGATGGCCAGGCCGAGGCCGGTTCCGCCGTACTTGCGCGTCGTCGAATTGTCCGCCTGCTCAAAAGCAGAGAAGAGCCTGGGCAAGGCGTCGGCCGGAATGCCGATGCCGCTGTCCCTGACTTCGAGGCGGATCAGCACCTCGTCCGGCGTCGATTCGACGACCTGGCAACCGAGCTCGATCTGGCCGGCATCGGTAAATTTCACGGCATTGGACAGGTAGTTCAGGACAGCCTGTTGCAGCCGGGTCCGGTCGCCCCGCAGCCGCAGATTCGGGGCATGCGTGACCAGCAATGCGACATTCTTGGCCCGGGCCTTGTCGTGAACCATGGCCGCGGCGTTGTCGAGAATGGCATTGATGTCGATGACGCTGTCTTCCAGCTCCAGCTTGTCGGCGTCAATTTTCGACAGATCGAGCACGGCATTGACGATTTCCAGCAGATGCTGGCCGGCCGTATCGATTTTTTCGAGGCGGCCGTCCTGTTCGGCCGTGACGCCCGAACGGCGCAGCAGATGCACCATGCCGCTGATGGCATTGAGCGGCGTGCGGATCTCGTGCGACATGTTGGCGATGAAGGAGCTTTTGGCTTTATTGGCCGCCTCGGCCTTTTCTCGCTGGACCCGGGCGCGCAGGCCGATGATGCCAAAGCTCAGGTTGGACGCCAGCTCCTCGAGCAAGCTGACCTCTTCCGGGCCGAAGGCATGGGATTCGGCGGCATAGACGCAGAGCCCCCCGAGAACGCTGTCACCCTGCTTGAGCGGCAGGGCGATGGCGGCCTGGTAGCCTTGCCGGATGGCGGCGAGGCGCCAGGGCTCCTGGCCGTTATTGGCCGGCAGTTCCTGGTTGATTTGCGTCTGGCCGGAACGAATCGCCCGGGCCGTCGGCCCTTCGGAATAGGGACTGACGCCATCCCAGGAAATTCTCGCCTTGTCGAGATAAGCGGCCTCGCAGCCTGACTGCGCGACCGGACGAACGGTTTTTCCCGCATCGTGTTCGCCATAGCCAACCCAGGCGCTCATGTAGCCGCCAGTCTTGACGATCAAACGACAGACGTCTTTCAAAAGCTCTAATTCGCTGTCGTTTCTGACCAGCGCCAGATTGCACTCGCTGAGCAGGCGCAAGGCCCGATTGAGCCGGTTTTGTTCGTTCAGCGATTTCTTGCGCTCGGAAATATCGGTATGAATGCCGATCATGCGCAGCGGACGATTATCGCCATCGCGCTCGACAACCTCGCCGACCGACTGCATCCAGATCCAGTCGCCCGACGTGGTCCGCCGCCGGTACTCCATGGTCTGCGCCCCCGGAAGCTTGAGGCAGCGATCGAATTGCTGCTTGAGCGCCACGATGTCGTCAGGATGGATGTGGTCGAGCCAGTTGGCCAGGCTCGATTTGAACTCAGCCGCTTCCTCGCCGATCATCCGCGCGTAGTTCGGGCTGACGACGACCGCCCCGGTGCCCAGGTCAAGGTCAAACCAGGCCTGATTGGCCGCCAGCAAGGCCAGCCGGAGTCGCTCCTCGCTCTCCCTGAGCGCCTCGACACCGATCTTGCGCGCCGTGATGTCGTCGTAGATGCCGAGAACGCCGATGATCTCGTTGTTGCCGTCCTTGAGGGGAACCTTGGATGAGCGCAGCCAGATGGTTTTGCCGTCCGGCGTCGTCTGCGGCTCCTCGTAGTTGAGCTTGGGGATGCCGGATTCGATGACCTTGCGATCATCGGCGCGATACAGATCGGCTTCCGACGCCCAGCCCATCTCGTAGTCGCTCCGGCCAATCAGTTCCTGTGGCGACTGCTTGCCGGCATCCCGGGCAAAGGCCGGGTTGCAGCCCAGGTAGTCAAGCTCACAACTTTTCCAGAAAATGCGCACCGGCACGTTGCCGACGACCGTCTGGAGCAGGCTGTTCGACGCTTCCAGCGCCGCCTTGGCTTCGTTGAGCGAGGTCTGGGCCTGGCGGTGTTCGGCCAGTTCGCGCATCAGTCGCAAGGTATTGTTGGACAAGGTGCCGTAGATGGACAGGATGATGTCGATGAGCGTCCGCGTCGTTCCACCCATCTGTTCCTTGGCCCGAGCTTTGGCGGCGTCGACAGGCAATCCGTCCTGGATGGCCAGAACGGTATAGGCCATGTAGCGGTCGGTTTCGAGAATGTGCGAGGCGAGCCAGCGGGCGAGAAAGCCGAGCGTCTCTTCGGCCACCTCCATCAAGGGCCGCGAAGCCAATCCCTGGCGCATGCGCACGACTTCGTCGACAAACGAGGCATGCGTCTTGCGGTGCGCTATCTCGCCGGGATCATTGGCCAGATAGGTGCGCCAGATCGCCTCCTCCGAGCCGAAATGGTAGACCGCGTACTCGGCCAGTTCGTCGAACAGGCGATCGAGCGTCAGTTCATCGGTCTTGAATGCGACATGGCCAGCCAGATCATTGAGCAGGCGGACCAGCTTGTGATGCTGCTCATCGACCGTGGACAGCCCCGTATTGAAGTTGTCGTCCCAAGGAAAAATATCGATTGAATTCATCTGTGATGACACCACGAGGCAGTCACTGAATTACGGGAAGGCGGGAAGACGATTCTAATGCTTCGCTCCGCCCTGCTGGTGATTCTTCCGGCACATCGCTCCTTCCACGGTCAACCCGAAAAAAGGCGCAAAAATGAAATTTCCTGATCCATCAGCCGGGTTTTTCCAGCCACTTGAGCAGGGTCACGAACAGCACATCGGGATCGACCGGCTTGCCGACATGGTCGTTCATGCCGGCCAGCAGGCAGGCGTGGCGATCCTCCTCGAAGGCATTGGCCGTCATCGCCAGGATCGGCAGCATCGCCTTGCCAGGCAGGGCGCGAATCGCCCGCGTCGCCTCGAGGCCGCCCATCACCGGCATCTGCATGTCCATCAGGACCACGGCGTAATCGTTGACCTTGACGCTGGCCACCGCCTGCTCGCCATTCTCGGCGACATCGACCGTCAGGCCGGCGATCGAGAGCAATTCGAGCGCCACTTCGCGACAGATCAGGTCGTCTTCGACCAGCAACACCCGGGCGCCGGCAAAGCGCTGGGCGATGAGCGCCTCGGGCATGACCGGCGTCGCATCGGCCGGAGCCATCGGAACTGGATGGCTGGCCGCCCGAGGCAGACGCGCCGTCAGCCAGAAGGTGCTGCCGACGCCCGGTTGGCTGTCGACGCCAACCTCGCCGTCCATCATGTGCGCCAGTTGGCGGCTGATGGCGAGGCCCAGACCGGTGCCGCCAAAGCGGCGCGTCGTCGTGTCGTCGGCCTGGGTGAAGGGGCTGAACAGGGTGGCGCATTGCTCGGCGGAAATGCCGACGCCCTGATCCGTGACCGCCAGGCGCAGCAGCACCGCGTCGCCGGTGTCTTCACTGAGCGAGGCACGGACGCTGATTGTTCCCGATGCGGAAAACTTGATGGCGTTGCCCAAGTAGTTGAGCAGGCATTGCTGGAGCCGCATCGGGTCGCCGGACACCATGGCTGGCACTGCCGGATCAATCTCGCCGACCAGCTGCAAACCCTTGGCGGCAGCCCGTTCGGCCAGCATGCCGAGACTTTGTTCAACGACCTTGGCCGGTGAAAAATCGGCGACATTGAGGGCAAACTTGCCGGCCTCTATTTTCGAGAAATCGAGAATGTTGTTGATGATGCCGAGCAGGTGGCGAGCCGAATCGGTCAGCTTGCCGAGCTGATCGATCGCCTTCGGCTCGCTGGCCCCCTTGCGCAGCAGATGGGCCAGACCGAGGATGGCATTCATCGGCGTCCGGATCTCGTGACTCATGTTGGCCAGGAAAGTACTCTTCGCCCGGCTCGCCGCCTCGGCTGCATCCTTGGCCTCGGCCAGTTCCTCGGTGCGCGAACTGACCAGCGCTTCGAGGTGATGGCGATACTGTTCGAGTTCGATTTCGTTCTGCTTGCGGGCGGTCACATCCGTCGAAATGCCGCACAGCGCGTAGATTTTCCCGTCGGCATCGCGCAGCGGCAGCTTGACCGAGGCGTAGGCGCTGGTCACCGTGCCGTCGCGGCTGGTATTGACCTCCTCCGCGGCCACCCGCTCGCCGTGCTCGAGCACACGGCGGTCATTGGCGCGAATGTTGTCGGCGGTCTTTTGATCGAAGAACGCGGCATCGTCATGCCCGACGATCTCCGCCATCGGCTTGCCGAACAAATCCCGCACCGGGCGGTTGGCGTAGAGATAACGGTAGTCGGGATCCTTGATGTAGATGTAGGCCTCGACGCTGTCGAGAATGGTCGCCAGCTTCTGCTCGCTGGCCTGCAGGGCAGACTGCTGGGCGAGGTTCTGCTCGTGGTAATTGGCAAACAGACGCTTCGACCAGCGGGAGAACAGCAGCGAACCAGCCAGTGCAATGCCCAGCGCGCCGACAATGACCAGCAGGAGCGTGAGCAGCCGCTGGCTCGCCCCCTCCTCGAAAACCTTTGTCTCGGCGTCGAGCGCACTCTGGAACTCGTCGTTGAAGACGGTGGCTATGACCACCCAGCCCCAGGGTTCTATCCTCCGGACCTGCGCCGTTTTGGTCGCCAGCTTGCCGCTCTCCGGGTGCGGCCATTCATAGTTGATGAAGCCGCCACCCCGATTCGCGCTGTCCAGCATCGTCGCCAATGCGGCACGTTCAACCGGCTCCACAGCGCTGACCGGCAAACCCTCCTGCGACCGTTTGACCGGCGAGATCAGGGGGCGGCCTTCACGGTCAAGCAGAGCGATGTAGCCGGTCGCCCCGAAACGCACCGAGCGCAAGCGTTCCAACGCCTCCTGTTGCTGCAACTGGTCCCATTTGTAGGTGTAGTCGCCGGTACCGATCAGCCAGTCGTAGGGCGCAAAGCGACGGACATAGGCGAGCTTGTCCGACATCTTTTTCGGGTCGTCCGGCGAGTACCAGCGATAGCGCGAGAATCCTTGACCATCCGGTTTACCGGCCGCCTCGATCAGGCCGCGCATGATGAAGTGGCCAGTGTCGTCCTGGTTGTCGAGGACGGTCTTGCCTTCCAGCTGCGGCGCGGTGGGGAGCAGGATGAACTGGCCATTCATGTCGTCGATGAAGTAGTAGCCACGCCCTTCATAAAAGCGCACGGGGCGCAGGGCTTCGATGATCAGCCGCTTCACTTCCGCGGCCGGACGGCGCGGCGATTCACGGTCGTAGATGGCCTGGGCGATCTGGAAGGCAGTATCGACTTGCTGGACGAGGCTCTGGCGCAGTGCTGTTTCGCTGCGCGAGCGGGCAAACTCGATGTATTCGAGCGAGCGGTCCATTTCCGCCGTGACCCGGCCCTTCAGTTGGGCGGTGACGTCCTGCTCGATGCGGGCGAACGAATCACGGCGTTCGGAGAGGTTTTGCCAGGTAAAGAAAGCCGCCAAGGCCACGGTCAAGAACAGGACCATGGCGATACTGCCGATCAGGTGAATCCTCGGCACGGACTTTTCGTTGGCTACAAACCGCATGCTCTCCTTTCGCCCCTCAAACGGAGGCTCTTTTTCTATTGTAACTCTGCCAAAAGTACTAGACCTCGCAAAAAGATAAAAACCCCACGGTCAACCGGGTTTACTACGCGAAGCGTAAAAAATGCCCGATTTTGAAATAAAAAAAGGGGCCCGAAGGCCCCCGAAAGGAATGAGACGGCGGGCACTGTTCTCCCGTATCTCACCCGCAGAGTGACTTAGTGCGCATGCGCACCCGAAGCACCGAGCCCGGTCTGGGCACGGATGTACTGCTCTTCGTAGGCTTCCTTTTCCTTGTTGGCACGCACGCTCTTGTCGGTAACCGACAGCAGCCAGGTGACAAAGAAGGCGAGCGTCATCGAAACGATGGCCGGATGGTCGTACGGGAAGATGGCGGCCTTGTTGCCGAGAATCTTGACCCACACGGTCGGCGACAGGACAACCAGGCCAACCGAGGAAACCAGACCGGCGATGCCGCCCCACAGCGCGCCGCGGGTGGTCAGGCCCTTCCAGTACATGGACAGGATGAGGACCGGGAAGTTGACCGACGAGGCGACGCCGAAAGCCAGCGCGACGAGGAACAGCACGTTCTGGTCCTTGAAGGCGATGCCAAGCAGGATGGCGGTGAGACCCAGACCAACGGAAGCAAAGCGGGTGACCTTCATTTCCTGGGCGCTGCTGGCCGTACCCTTCTTGATCACGCGGGCATACAAGTCATGCGAGATCGCCGAGGCGCCAGCCAGGGCCAGACCGGAAACAACGGCCAGGATGGTGGCGAAGGCGACAGCCGACAGGAAGCCGAGGAAGATGTCACCGCCGACGGCCTTGGCCAGGTGCATGACCGGCATGTTGTTGCCGCCGATCAGCTTGCCACCGACCTGGCCGCCTTCGAAGAAGGCCCCGTTGGTACCGACAATGGTGATAGCGCCAGCACCGAGAATGATGGTGACGAGGAAGAACAGGCCGATGAAGCCGGTCGCGTAGAACACCGACTTGCGGGCTTCCTTGGCGTTCGGCACCGTGAAGAAGCGCATCATGATGTGCGGCAGGCCGGCGGTACCGAAGAGCAGGCCAAGCGACAGTGAGAAGGCAGAGACCGGATCGGCCATGAGCGAACCCGGCGCCATCATCTTTTCGCCCAGCTTGTGCGACTCGATGGCCTTCGAGAACAGGTTGTCGAGCGACCAGCCGAATTGCGACAAGGTCAGCAGCATGAGCGTGATACCGCCGCCGAGCAGCAGGCAGGCCTTGATGATCTGCACCCAGGTCGTTGCCGTCATGCCGCCGAAGGTGACGTACACCATCATGAGCAGGCCAACCACCACCACGGCATAGTTGTATTCCAGACCGAAGAGCAGCTGGATCAACTGGCCGGCACCGACCATCTGGACGATGAGGTAGAAGCAGACGACAGTCAGCGAACCGATGGCCGCGAAGGTCCGGATGCGGTTCTGGTCGAGGCGGTAGGAGGCGATATCGGCAAAGGTGAACTTGCCGAGATTGCGCAGACGTTCCGCCATCATGAACAGGATGATCGGCCAGCCAACGAAGAAGCAGACGGCATAAACAAAACCGTCATAGCCCTTGAAGTAGACCATCGAGGTAATACCGAGCAGGGTCGCTGCCGACATATAGTCACCGGCAATGGCCAGGCCATTCTGGAAACCGGTGATACCGCCGCCAGCCGTGTAGAAGTCAGCCGTCGTCTTGGTCTTGCCGGCCGCCCACTTGGTGATGCCGAGCGTGGCCAGCACGAAGATCATGAACATGGCGATGGCGCTGACGTTGATCGGCTGCTTCTCGACGCCTTCGATGGCGCCGGGACCGGCAAAGACGGCGAAGGAAACAGCGAGCAGGCTGCCGGCGAGCAATGCAGAGAGGGAGCGCTTCATTTGCGGGCCTCCTTGAGGACTTCAGCGGTGATCTCGTCGAACTCGCTGTTGGCGCGGTTGACGTAAACACCGGTCAGCAGCCAGCCGCCAACGATGATCAGCGCAGCAATCGGCCAACCAATGGTCACGACGCCGCCTTCTGCCACCTTGCTCGCAAACAATTGCGGCTGGGTGGAGACGAGGAACATGAAGGTGTAGTAAGGCACCAACACGACGAGAGAAAGAATGATGGCAAAGCGGGTGCGCTTGCCGACCAGTTCGGCGAATCGCGGATTGCTCCGAATCTTCGCCTGGATATTAGGTTGTGACATAAGACCTCCTGGAAACTCCGATAAATTTGTGTTGCTGCGCTGTTCTCGGGTTTTCATGTTTTTTTCCGGTCGACCGTGGAATTTTCCCGGTCGGCTCAATTTGAACTACATGTTTGGATAGTTCGGCCCACCGCCACCTTCCGGCACCGTCCAGTTGATGTTCTGGGTCGGGTCCTTGATATCGCAGGTTTTGCAATGCAGGCAGTTCTGCCCGTTGATCTGCAGCCGTGGCTTGCCCTCTTCCTCGCCAAGGATTTCGTACACGCCGGCCGGGCAATAACGCGTTTCGGGCGAACCGTACTTGGCGTAATTGACGCTGATGGCAACGCTTTCATCCTTGAGGCGCAGATGCGTCTGCTGGTTTTCCTCGTGGTTGGTGGCCGAGAGGAAGACCGAGGACAGGCGGTCGAAAGTCAGCGTGCCATCCGGTTTCGGGTAAGCGATCTTCGGATGACTGTTCTTGTCGCCCAGTTGCGTGTGGTCGTCGTGGTGATGCAGCGTCCACGGCGCCTTGCCCTTGAAGACGTAGGTGTCGATGGCGCCGTAAGCCAGCGCGCCCCACAGGCCCCACTTGAAGGCCGGGCGGATGTTGCGCACGGTGTAAAGCTCGTCCCACAACCACGATTTCTTGATCTGCTCGGCGTACTCGGTGGCTTCCGCCCCGGCGTCTTCTTTGGCGAGATGCTCGAAGACGGCTTCGGCCGCAACCATGCCCGACTTCATCGCCATGTGCGTGCCCTTGATCTTGGGCACGTTGAGGAAACCGGCCGTGTCGCCGATGAGCAGTCCACCTGGGAAGGTCAGCTTGGGCACCGACTGGTAGCCACCTTCCGACAGCGCGCGGGCGCCGTAGGAAATGCGCCGACCGCCTTCGAAATAGCCACGGATCGCCGGGTGCGTCTTGTAACGCTGGAATTCCTCGTAGGGCGACAGCCAGGGGTTCTTGTAGTCGAGGCCAACGACCATGCCGATGGCGACAAGGTTGTTTTCCAGGTGGTACAGGAAAGAACCGCCATAGGTGTCCGAACTCAACGGCCAGCCCACCGAGTGCACAATCAGCCCCGGCTGATGTTTGGCCGGATCGATTTCCCACAACTCCTTGATGCCGATACCGTAGGTTTGCGGATCGACGCCATCGCGCAGGTTGAACTTGCCGAACAGCTCCTTGGTCAGCGAACCACGACAGCCTTCGGCGAAGATCGTCTGGCGAGCGTGCAGTTCCATGCCCGGCTGGAAGTTATGGCCGGGCTGGCCATCCTTGCCGATGCCGAGGTCGCCGGTGGCAACGCCCTTGACCGAGCCGTCCTCGTGGTAAAGCACTTCGGCCGCAGCAAAACCCGGATATATTTCAACGCCCAGCGCCTCGGCCTGCTCACCTAGCCAGCGGGCCAGATTGCCCAGGCTGATGATGTAGTTGCCGTGGTTGCCCATCTGCGGCGGCGTCGGCAGTTTGTAAGCGCCCGCTTCGGTCAGAAACAGCAGCCGGTCTTCACCGGCCGGCGTATTGAGCGGCGCGCCGCGTTCCTGCCAGTCGGGAATGAGCTCGGCCAACGCGTGCGGTTCGAGCACGGCGCCGGAGAGAATATGGGCGCCGATTTCCGAGCCCTTTTCCAACAGGCAAACGGAGACTTCCTTGCCGGCCTGTTCTGCCAGTTGCTTGATGCGGATCGCCGACGACAGCCCCGAAGGGCCGCCCCCGATGATCACGACATCGTATTCCATCGCATCGCGATCGGTGCGCATGGTCATGATCAGAACAGGTTTTCAGGCAAGGCGAACACCGACTCTGCACCGCCGGTCATTTCAGCCGAGTAGGCAGCGGCGAACGGCAGCTGGTGGGCGGCGAAGTAGTTGGCCGTGGCCAGCTTGGCCTTGTAGAAGTCGTCGGTCGTGCCTTCGGCAATGTGTTTGACGGCAATCGCAGCCGACTTGGCCATGAGCCAGCCGCCGACCACGATGCCGGTCAGCTTGAGGAAAGGCACGGAACCGGCATGGACGGCCTGCGGGTTGCTCTCGTAGTTGGCGACGATCCAGTCTGCTGCGGTCGACAGGGCTTTGATGCCATTTTTCAAATGGCCAGCAATGCCAGCCAGTTGCGTATTGGCGGCGAAGACTTCGGCATCGGCCGACATTTCGGCGATCAGCGCCTTCATCGCAGCGCCGGGTACCTTTTCGCGGGCCAGCTTGCGGCCGACCAGGTCGTTGGCCTGAATGGCCGTCGTCCCTTCGTAGATGGTCGTGATGCGCGAATCGCGGTAGTACTGCGCGGCACCGGTTTCTTCGACGAAGCCAACGCCACCGAAGACCTGCAGCGCGGTCGATGACAGCTCGACGCCCTGCTCCGTGCTCCAGCCCTTGACGACCGGGGTCAGCAGGTCAACGCGCGACTGGGCAGCGGCATTACCGGCATGGGCGCGGTCGATGTTGGCGGCCGTGTAGTAGGCCAGCGTGCGCATGGCTTCGGTGCGCGACTTGATGTCCATGAGCATGCGGCGGACATCCGGGTGATGCAGGATGGTCTTCTTCTCGCCCGAGGTATCGCCGATGATCTTGCCCTGGACGCGTTCGCGGGCGTACCACAGGGCGTGCTGGTAGGCGCGCTCGGCGATGCCGACGCCTTCGAGGCCGACGTTGACGCGGGCGTGGTTCATCATCGTGAACATGTAGCCGATGCCCTTGTTCTCGTCGCCGATCAGGTAGCCGACGGCGCCTTCGTTCTCGCCGTAGGACATGACGGCGGTCGGGCTGCCGTGGATGCCGAGCTTGTGTTCGATCGAGGCGCAGATCAGGTCATTGCGCTTGCCGAGCGAACCGTCGTCATTGACCAGGAACTTCGGCACGAGGAACAGCGAGATGCCCTTCAGTCCCGGCGGCGCATCCGGCAGGCGGGCCAGAACGAGGTGAATGATGTTCTCGGCGACGTCATGCTCGCCCCAGGTGATGAAGATCTTGGTGCCGCTGACCAGGAAGGTGCCGTCGCCGACGGCCTTGGCCTTGGAGGAAATGGCAGCCAGGTCGGAGCCGGCGTTCGGCTCGGTCAGGTTCATGGTGCCGGTCCACGTGCCTTCGATCATCTTCGGCAGATACTTCTGCTTGAGTTCGTCGGAAGCGTGGTGGGCGATGGCTTCGATGGCGCCGCCGGTCAGCATCGGGCACAGGCCGAAGGCCATGTTGGCGCCCTTCCACATTTCATTGACGGCCATCGAGACGACAGCCGGCAGCCCCTGACCACCGTATTCCGGGTCGAAAGGCATGGAATTCCAGCCGGTTTCGGCGAACAGCTTGTAGGCTTCCTTGAAGCCGGGCGCCGTGGTCACGACGCCGTCCTTGCAGACGTGGCCGACGCGGTCGCCGACGCTGTTGATCGGGTCGAGGACGCCGGTGGCGAATTTGGAGGCTTCGTCGAGAATGGACTCGACGAGATCGACGGAACATTCCTCGTTACCGGGCAGGGCGCAGATTTCTTCGAGGCCGGCCACTTCGTTGAGGACGAACTGCATGTCGCGGATCGGGGCGATATAGGTGCTCATGGGTTTATCTCCGTGTTTCTTGTTTAGACGGCGGCAACGAGGGCCGGAATGGTTTCGAACAGGTCAGCCACGAGGCCGTAATCCGCCACCTGAAAGATCGGCGCATCGGGATCCTTGTTGATGGCGACGATGACTTTCGACTCCTTCATGCCGGCCAGATGCTGGATGGCCCCCGAGATGCCGACGGCGATGTAGAGCTGCGGCGCAACGATCTTGCCGGTCTGGCCAACCTGATAGTCGTTCGGGACGAAGCCGGCATCGACTGCGGCTCGGGAGGCACCAAGGGCGGCACCGAGCTTGTCGGCCAGCGGTTCGAGCAGGGTGTGGTAGTTCTCGCCACTGCCCAGACCACGGCCACCGGAGACGATGATCTTGGCGGCCCCGAGTTCGGGACGTTCCGACTTGGTCAGTTCTCTGTTCGTCAGGGTGCTTTGGGCGGTGTCGGCTGCAGCGGTGATGCTTTCGATTTTCGAGGCATTTTCCCGGTTGACCGTGTCAAAGGCGGTGGTGCGGACGGTGATGACCTTGATCTTGTCGGCGCACTGGACGGTGGCCAGGGCGTTGCCGGCGTAGATCGGGCGGACGAAGGTGTCGGCTGATTCAACGCCGGTGATCTCGGAGATTTGCGCCACGTCGAGCAAGGCTGCAATTCTGGGGGCGAGGTTCTTGCCGAAGGTGGTGGCCGGGGCGAGGATGTGGCTGTAGCCGGCGGCGTTGGCGATGACCAGCGCCGTGAGGTTCTCGGCGGTCTGGCTCTGGTAGTGGGCAGCGTCGGCCACTTTGACGAGGCTGACACCGCTGAGCGTGGCAGCTTCCTGGGCGGCAGCTTGGCAGCCTGATCCGGCGATGAGGACGTGGATGTCACCACCGATCTTGGCGGCCGCGGCGACGGTGTTGAGGGTGGCGGCTTTGAGCTGTTGGTGGTCGTGTTCGGCGATAACGAGAATGGTCATGATCAGATCACCTTGGCTTCGTTCTTGAGTTTGTTGACGAGTTCGGCGACGTCGGCAACGCGGATGCCGGCGCTGCGCTT
>JBAQOL010000029.1:0-94484 GCA_049304775.1 Ferribacterium limneticum | reverse complement strand
AAGCGCAGCGCCGGCATCCGCGTTGCCGACGTCGCCGAACTCGTCAACAAACTCAAGAACGAAGCCAAGGTGATCTGATCATGACCATTCTCGTTATCGCCGAACACGACCACCAACAGCTCAAAGCTGCCACCCTCAACACCGTCGCCGCGGCCGCCAAGATCGGTGGTGACATCCATGTTCTCGTCGCCGGATCAGGCTGCCAAGCTGCCGCCCAGGAAGCTGCCACACTCAGCGGTGTCAGCCTCGTCAAAGTAGCCGACGCCGCCCACTACCAAAGCCAGACCGCCGAAAACCTCACCGCGCTGGTCATCGCCAACGCCGCCGGCTACAGCCACATCCTCGCCCCGGCCACCACCTTCGGCAAGAACCTCGCTCCCCGAATCGCAGCCTTGCTCGACGTGGCGCAAATCTCCGAAATCACCGGCGTTGAATCAGCCGACACCTTCGTCCGCCCGATCTACGCCGGCAATGCCATGGCCACGGTCAAGAGCAGCGACTCAGTCAAGGTCATCACCGTGCGCACCACGGCGTTTGACACGGTCAACCGGGAAAATGCCGCAAAAATCGAAAGCATCGCCGCGGCCAATGACACCGCCCAAAGCACCCTCACGAACAGAGAACTGACCAAGTCCGAACGTCCCGAACTCGGTGCCGCCAAGATCATCGTCTCCGGTGGTCGTGGCCTGGGCAGTGGCGAGAACTACCACACCCTGCTTGAGCCGCTGGCCGACAAGCTCGGTGCCGCCCTTGGTGCCTCCCGAGCCGCAGTCGATGCCGGCTTCGTGCCGAACGACTATCAGGTTGGTCAGACCGGCAAGATCGTCGCCCCGCAGCTCTACATCGCCGTCGGCATCTCGGGCGCCATCCAGCATCTGGCCGGGATGAAGGAGTCGAAAGTCATCGTCGCCATCAACAAGGATCCCGATGCACCGATCTTCCAGGTGGCGGATTACGGCTTGGTTGGCGATTTGTTCGAAGTGGTGCCGCAACTGGTCGGAGCAGTCGGCTAAAATAGCCATGTGAATCTGACAGATACCTTGATGGGCGAAGGATGGTACTGGGCGGCATGGATCGCCTGGTTACTGTTTTTCGCCCATAGCCTTTGGCGGGCCCCCTGGGCGCGGCTCAAGGACTCCGAGTTGTTCAATGTGTGGCTCGGGATGATTGTTTTGCTAACCCTCGTCTGGAGTCTCAAGGCTGGCGTCAAGCCTGGCCTGACTTACCACTTGCTGGGGGCGACGGTCTTTACGCTGAGTTTCGGTCCGCATCTGGCCTTTGTCGGGCTTTCCCTGGTGACGCTCGGCATAACCCTGAATGGTGCTGCGGGACCGTTTGCCTATGCTGCAAATGCCCTGCTGCTGGCCGGCCTCAGTGTCGCGCTGAGCCAGTTCTGCTCCCGTTTTTTTCGCCGGGTGCTGCCGAGACATTTCTTTGTCTATATCTTCGTAAATGGCTTTCTCGGTGCTGCGCTGACGATTATCGGCGTTGGTTTCGGTGTGACCGTCCTGCTGGCAATGGTTGGCGCCTATGAATGGGACTATCTGATCAGCGAATATTTCCCCTATTTTGTGCTGCTTGCTTTCTCTGAAGCGTGGTTGTCCGGCATGTTGATGACTTTGTTCGTTGTTTACCGCCCTGAATGGGTGGTCAGCTTCGATGATTCAAGTTATCTGGCCGGTAAATAACGGCTACAATTCCAATAATTTAATGTCATTTGGAGCTGTGTCTTTGAATCGCTTTGCTCGTCGCTATTCTTTGCCGGTCTTGATGCTTGCCTTGTCTGGGGGGGTGTCGGCGGTAGGCTTGGGCGATTTGCGCGGTCAGCCGGTTCTTGGTGAGCGGATGCAGTTGGAAATCGATCTTCTGGGAGCAGAAAAACAGAAGCTTGATGCGAGTTGTTTCCGTCTTGTGCAGCCATCCGGTGCCGGTGATCTGCCGTGGCTCAAAAAAGCCGGTTTGAGCGTACGCAAAGGTGCTCAGCCTGTTCTCGAAATTCGCTCAGATGTGCAGTTGCGTGAACCGATCATGCAATTGGCTGTACAACTCGGTTGCGGGCATGAAGTATCCCGCGAATATATCCTTATGGCATCGCCGCAAAGAGCTGACCCGCCCGTGGCGAAGGAGCGCCGCCAGCCCGAAGTGGCATTGCCTGCCGATAGGCCGCAAGTTCGGCCGCCCGCAAAGGTTCGTTCCGTAGCGTCTGCGTTAGTCGATGCGCCGCCCAAATTGCCGACTCGGCGAGCTGAGAAGCGGCCGGTTACCAGCGGAATGCCTGATCGCCTGATGTTGTCGGATGGTGACTTCGCCGCTGAACCGTCATTGCGTTTGGCCACTGGACTATTCCGCGGGGCCACCGAGGTGAAGGAGACGCAGCGCGAGATCTTGCGTCTTGAGTATCGGATGCTGATGGCCATGCATGAGCAGGCCACCTCTCAATTGGCCACAGCCGAGAAGTTGCGCAACATGGAAGCTACGTTGGGCGAGCTTCAGCAGCGTGCCGCCGAATTTGCCAAGCGCGTAGAGACGAACGATGCTGCGCCGGTTGCCGGATCTTCTGAGCAAGCAGCCTCGAGTGCTCAGCAGCCAACTTCCACCGAACCATTGTCCTCCGGCAGTGATGTTGCCAAGCTGCAGCCAGCACCGCAGCCTCCTGTGGCCGAAGAGACCTCTGGTTTATCCGAGTGGACGTTGTACGGGATATTGCTTGGATCGGCGCTCGGGCTGGCTGGTTGGCTGGGCTGGAGAAATTATCGTCCGAAGAGTCCGGGGGGTACGGACAGCGAGCCTGCGATCGATGTCCCGGAGTTGACGGTTGACCCGAAGCGCGCCGATGAGTGGGAGGAACTCGGTGGTGTCGACCTTCACTTCGAGCCGGTAGCCATGGGTATGCCGATGCAAGTGGATGTCGAGCTTGATGCCGGAAGCGAAAGCCTCGCCAGGCGATCGGAAATCCCGGCAAAGGTGCCAGAGCGCGGCCACGACTCCCTGATGTCGATCAATGCAACGACGCTGGATGAACATTTCGAAGCCAATCCCGTCATGGAACTGGCAGAGATCATGCTCTCCTTCGGTCGCGTCAAGGGCGCTGCTCAGGCCTTGCAGGAATACATCGATCACAATCCGCAGGAAGCGCTGCAGCCGTGGATCCGCTTGATGGATGTGTACCGGATGGCTGGTATGCGTACCGAGTTTGAGAACGTCGCCCGCAACCTCAATCTGCATTTCAATGTCGAGGTTCAGAGTTGGGATGGGGCTCAAGCAGGGGAGGGCGCGTCTGCGGAAAACGAGCGCCCGCTTGCGCCTCGACCGCAGACTCTGGAAGACCTGCCGCGTCTGGCCAACACGATTGTCGATCTTTGGACATCCGGCGATGTCGTGGGCTACATGTACCAATTGTTGCGTGACAACCGCGGGGGGCAACGCACGGGGTTTACATTGCCGGTCGTCGAGGATGTGCTGTTCCTGATAGAACTTAAAGAAACCGCTAACCGTATGGATACCGTCTGATGAGTGAATATCTCGCCCCGCTGAAAGAAATGCGTTTTGTCATGCAGGAACTGGCAGGCCTTGATCAGGTAGTTGCTCTGCCAGGTTGTGAAGAGGCTTCACCAGATGTCGTCGATGCCATTCTCGAAGAGGCTGCCCGCTTTGCCGGTGAGGTTTTGTCACCCCTCAACCGGGTTGGCGACAGGGATGGCGCCAAGTGGAAAGATACCGTCGTCACGACTTCGCCTGGCTTCAAGGAAGCCTATCGCCAGTTTGTTGATAATGGCTGGAACGGTCTGGGTTGCGATCCCGAGTTCGGCGGGCAGGGCTTGCCCAAACTTCTGTCGACGGCCGTCAGTGAAATGTGGAAGGCCGCCAATCATGCCTTCTCGCTTTGTCCGATGTTGACGCAAGGTGCCATCGAGGCCTTGATGATTGCCGGGACCGATGAGCAGAAAGCAGCTTATCTGCCAAACCTGGTTTCAGGAGACTGGACCGGCACGATGAACCTGACCGAGCCCTCGGCGGGTTCTGATCTGGCAGCAGTGCGTTCGCGCGCTGAGCCGGTCGGTGACGGAACGTACAGGATTTTTGGTCAGAAAATTTTCATCACCTACGGCGAGCACGACATGACGGATAACATTGTCCATCTCGTGCTGGCGCGGACGCCCAATGCGCCCGAAGGCGTCAAGGGCATTTCGCTGTTCGTCGTACCCAAGTTCCTCCTTAATGCCGACGGTACGCCGGGCGAGCGCAATGACGTTTATTGCGTGTCCATCGAACACAAGCTGGGCATTCACGGGAGCCCCACGGCTGTGCTGGCCTTCGGCGACAATGGCGGGGCCATCGGCACGCTGGTTGGCGAGGAAAATCGTGGTCTCGAGTACATGTTCATCATGATGAACGCAGCCCGTTTTAATGTCGGCCTCGAAGGGCTGGGTGATGCCGAGCGCGCCTATCAGCGTGCAGTGGCATATGCCAGGGATCGCGTTCAGGGGACGGAAGTCGGTGTTCGTGGTGGGCCGAAGGTGCCGATCATCAAGCACCCGGATGTACGCCGCATGCTGCTCTCCATGCGCGCCCGTATTGAAGCCATGCGGGCGCTGGCCTATGTCACCGCCTCCGCCCAGGACAATGCACACGCCAATCAGGATGGCGCTGTTCGTGAAAAAGCGCGGGCTTTTGCCGACCTGTTGATTCCGGTCGTCAAGGGCTGGAGTACCGAGAGTGCCATTGATATTGCCTCGCTGGGCGTGCAGGTTCATGGCGGCATGGGCTACATCGAGGAAACCGGTGCCGCCCAGCATCTGCGCGATGCACGGATTACCGCCATCTACGAGGGCACGACTGCGATCCAGGCGAATGATCTGATTGGTCGCAAGATCGCCCGCGAAAAAGGGGCGACGATCATGGCGCTCATCGCCGACATGCGGGTTGCTGCAACGCAGCTTGATGGTGATCTGGCGGTCATCGGCGCTCGGCAGAATGCTGCGGTCGATGCGCTGGAAAGGGCTGTTTCCTGGCTTGTGGCCAATTTTTCCGCCGATCCGAAGGCTGCTCATGCCGGAGCTGTGCCTTTTCTCCATCTCTTCGGCATCGTGGCTGGCGGCTGGCTGATGGGGCGCGCCGCAGTCATTGCCCGTGGCAAGATTGCGGTTGGAGAAACCGATCCTTTCTGGGCAGCAAAACTGGCGACAACCCGGTTTTATGCCGATCATTTCCTGACCCAGGCATCGGGCCTGGCTGAGTCCGTAGTGGCTGGCGCAACTGGTTCACTGGAACTCGCCGAAGACAGTTTCTGACAATCAGTCTCCTGATTTCCCCAAAAGCCCGCGATTTCTGATATAGTCGCGGGCTTTTCAACCTTGCCCTACCGCACTCGCATGGCGGAGGGTTTATCCCAAAAGGAGATTGCATGCGCCATTACGAAATCTGCTTTATCGTCCATCCGGACCAAAGCGAACAGGTGCCCGGCATGGTCGAGCGCTATCGCGCCATTGTTGCCGCCAAGAACGGCACCATTCATCGTCTGGAAGACTGGGGCCGCCGTCAACTGGCTTACCCGATCCAGAAAATCCACAAGGCTCACTACGTTCTGATGAACATCGAGTGCGACGGCGAAACGCTGAACGAACTCGAACATTCGTTCAAGTTCAACGACGCCGTGCTGCGCCACCTGACCGTCAAGATGAAAGCGGCTGTGACGACTCCTTCGCCGATGATGAAGGAAGAGAAGTCCAAGTCGATGATGCCTGGCGATGCAGCTCCTGCTGCTCCGGTTGAAGCGGCTGCTGCCTAAGACTCTGTACGGGAATTACGGCTGAACTGCATCACACTCTCGGGCAAACTGGTCGAGCGCAAAGCATTGCGTTACACACCGGCAGGTGTCCCGGTTAGCGAAGGATGGCTGCAACACAGCTCCTCGCAAACTGAAAGTGGTGCGGAGCGCTTGGTGGAAGTGGAAATTGCTGTCGTGGCCTTGGGCGAAACTGCCCGCTGGCTGGAGGCAGCGCCCCTCGGAGGGGCGGTCAAACTGACTGGATTTCTGGCTGCTAAGAGCCGCAACAGCAAGGCTCCCGTGCTGCATGTGAATACACTCGAATTTTTGGAAGGAAATGAAAATGGCTCGGTTCTTCAAGAAGAAGGATGACGACAAGAAAAAGAAGCGCGGTGGCGGCCTGTTCAAGCGTCGCAAGTTCTGCCGCTTCACGGCTGAAAAGGTCGAACAGATCGACTACAAGGATGTGGATGTCCTCAAGGAATTCATCCAGGAAAACGCCAAGATCATGCCGGCTCGTCTGACCGGCACCAAGGCCGGCTATCAGCGTCAGCTGGGCACCGCTATCAAGCGCGCCCGCTTCATGGCACTGCTGCCTTACACCGACAACCATCAATAATTTTCGAGGAGACGAAACATGCAAATCATTCTGCTCGAAAAGGTTGTTAACCTCGGTAACCTCGGTGATGTCGTCAAGGTCAAGGACGGCTACGCCCGTAATTTCCTGATTCCGCAACGTATGGCCAAGCGTGCTACGCCGGCTGCCATGGCTGAATTTGAAGTTCGCCGTGCCGAACTGGAAAAGCTGGCTGCTGAAAAGCTTGCCGCCGCCCAAGCTGTTGCCGACAAGATGAACGGTACCGCCGTGTCCGTCGCCCGCAAGGCCGGCATGGACGGTCGTCTGTTCGGTTCCGTTGGCAATGTTGATATCGCTGAAGCTCTCAAGGCTGCCGGTTTCGATGTCGACAAGGCATCCATCCGCATGCCGGACGGTCCGCTCAAGGCAATCGGCGAGTTCCCGCTCGACGTTGCACTGCACACCGACGTGCTGGCCAACATCACCGTGGCCGTGGTCGCCGAGTAATTCCGGACATCACCCACCAAAAAGGCCTCGCGATTGCGAGGCCTTTTTAATTTAAACTTGCCGCCATGAATCAACGTCCGCCCAAGCAAAGAATCTCCGATTCCACCCTCGATCACCTACGTGTTCCCCCTCACTCCATCGAGGCAGAGCAGTCGGTTCTTGGCGGCTTGCTGCTGGATAACCAGGCTTGGGACCGCATTGGCGACCAGGTTGCAGAAACCGACTTTTACCGGGATGAGCACCGGCGGATATTTCGGCAGATTCGCAAGTTGCTGGATAACGCCAAGCCGGCCGATGTGGTTACGGTTGCCGAGGCGCTTGATGCGGCCGGTGAAGGGGATCAGACCGGCGGGTTGGCCTACCTTGGCGAGCTGGCGGCCAATACGCCATCGGCAGCCAACATCAAGCGCTACGCTGAAATTGTTCGCGAGCGTTCGGTGTTGCGCAAGCTGGTCGCGACTGCCGACGAAATTGCTGCCGATGCGCTGAATCCGCTGGGTCGGGATGCCGAGACGCTGCTTGATGAAGCGGAATCGAAGATTTTCAGGATTGCGGAAGCGGGGGCCGGGCACAGCGAAGGTTTTGTCCACATCAATCCCTTGCTGACTCAGGTGGTTGAGCGGATTCAGGAGTTGCATGATCGAGACAATCCTTCGGATATAACGGGCGTGCCGACCGGTTTTATCGATCTCGACCAGAAAACATCGGGCTTCCAGCCGGGTGACTTGATTATTGTTGCGGGTCGTCCGTCGATGGGAAAGACGGCGTTCGCTCTAAATATCGCCGAAAATGTGGCGGTCGAAAGCGGTCTGCCGGTTGGTGTTTTTTCGATGGAAATGGGCGGTGCCCAGTTGGCCATGCGGATGCTGGCCTCGATCGGGCGCCTTAATTCGCAAAGCCTACGTACTGGCAGGATGAACGACGAGGAATGGTCCAAGCTGTCCTTCGCGCTCGGCAAATTGCACGAAGCGCCGATTTATATCGACGAAACGGGGGGGCTGAGCCCGGCCAATCTGCGTGCCCGCGCCCGCCGTCTGGCGCGTCAATATGGCGGGAAGTTGGGGCTGATTGTCATCGACTATATCCAGCTCATGAGCGGTAACCGGCAAGGGGAGAATCGGGCGACTGAAGTATCGGAAATCTCCCGCTCGATCAAATCCCTGGCTAAAGAGTTGCAGGTGCCCATCGTTGCGCTATCGCAGTTGTCGCGAAAGGTTGAGGAGCGCACCGACAAGCGACCGATGATGTCCGACTTGCGTGAATCAGGCGCTATCGAACAGGATGCCGACGTGATCCTGATGATGTACCGCGACGAGTATTACAACAAGGAAAGCCAGGATAACAAGGGCTTGGCTGAAGTCATCATCGGCAAGCAGCGTAACGGCCCGACCGGTACCGTGCGCCTGAACTTCGTTGGCGAATTCACTCGCTTCCAGAATCTGGCTAGCGGCGGCTTCATCGATTCGCAGAACTGACGTCGTCTATAGAACGACCTGTCGGGTGCGGATGCTGTATTGGGTGGCTGCGTCAGCGCGACTGCCCGATGATTCCAGTTGCGGCATGAGGAGGAAGGGGATGGCTGAATTCTTTCCTGGCAGGACGACATCAGTCCCCAAATTGAAGGCAATCCAGTTCATTTCCCACACGCCGAACAGGATTTTCTTCAGTGAGATCAGCTTGCTGTCGCGGTCGGAAAGTACTTCCATGGAAATCGCCCGGCGCACATCGCTGGGGTCTACGGGGATCCATCCGTAGCCTGGCACGTAGAATTCGGCACGAACATGATGGCCACGGGTTGCGTCGTCGCTGCTCAGTCCAAGGCTTCTGAAAAGTCGTGACGATCCGGTTCGCATACCATAAACGCAGCGCGCCGGGATGCCGATGGCCCGGCAGATCGAGACAAAGAGACCGTTGATGTCGGCCGAGCGCCCACCGTATTGTCCCTGAATCAGTTGTCGGCGGACATCGCCGGTGCCGCAACCGGGCAGAGTCGGATCGTAGATCGTGTTATCGACAACCCATTCGTAGACGGCCTTGGCTTGGGCAACCGGGTCCTTGATGCGTCCGAGGATGCGTTCACCAAGCTGGAAGGCCAGGCCGTCGTTGGGAATCAATTGCGAGGCCTGCAGGTTGCGCCGCAGAATGTCTTCGCGCTCCGGGGCGACCGTCCGTTTGGTGACGTCGAAATGGCGGTCGGCCGTGGTGACGTGCGTGGTTAGCTGGAGGCGGGCATCGCCGCTGTCGGGCCATTCACAATGGAAAACCTCAAGGTCGCCGTCGGGCAGGCGGCGCATGCTGGCGTTGGCCTGGTTGCCGGCCCATGTGTGTCCGAGGGTACGCTGGAAAAGGGTGTCCTGGTTGAGCGGCAGGGGTAGCCAGAGCTTGGCCGGGCCGCTCCTGTTCTTGAGGTTGACCGTCGTCGTGATTTCAAAGGTGCGCCATTCAGTTGGCGGTTCCGGGGCCTTGACCGGCGGCAGGCGGGATGCGGAGGTGCCTAGCGGTGGGCGCTCGATGACCGAATCTTCGGCGGTATGGACCACCGGCTGCTGAGGCCTGTAGCTGACTTTGCCTTTTCGCTGGCCAGGTTTGACAGCTGGTTTTTTTGCCGGCTTGCCCGTGCGTGCCTTGGTTGAACCGGCTTTGGCCTGCTTTTTTGCTGCCCAGGCGTCGGTGACGAATAGCGAGAGTGCTGCGGCTGATGCCAGAAAATCGCGACGTTTCAAGAAACTCCTCCGGCGGAAATAATCCGTGGTTGAAACGAAAAGGCCGTGTCACTGACACGGCCCCTTTATTGGAGGGACGATTATAGCACTTCGGCCGCGTGGTCAGCCAAGCGGGAACGCTCCCCACGTTGTAACGTTATGTGACCGGAGTGTGGCCAGCCCTTGAAGCGGTCGACGACGTAGGTCAGACCGGAACTGCCTTCGGTCAGGTAAGGTGTGTCGATCTGGGCGATGTTGCCGAGGCAGACCACCTTGGTGCCGGGGCCGGCGCGGGTGACCAGCGTTTTCATCTGCTTCGGCGTCAGATTCTGGGCTTCGTCGATGATCAGGAACTTCTTGAGGAAAGTCCGGCCGCGCATGAAGTTCATCGATTTGATCTTGATCCGCGAGCGGACGATGTCGTTGGTTGCTGCCTTGCCCCAGTCGCCGCCATAGGGGCTGTTGCTGTCGTCGGTATGAGTCAGGACATCGAGGTTGTCTTCAAGGGCGCCCATCCACGGCGCCATCTTTTCTTCTTCGGTGCCGGGCAGGAAGCCGATGTCTTCACCAACCGGAACGGTGGCGCGGGTCATGATGATTTCGGCGAACAGCTTGCTTTCGAGCACCTGAGTCAGGCCGGCGGCCAGGGTCAGCAGGGTCTTGCCGGTACCGGCCTGGCCGAGCAGGGTGACGAAATCGATGTCTGGATTCATGAGCAGGTTCATCGCGAAGTTTTGTTCGCGATTGCGCGCCATGATGCCCCACACGGCATTTTTCGGATGGCTGTAGTCGATCAGCGTTTCGAGAACGGCCGTCTTGCCCGCGGTTTCCTTGACGATGGCCGTGAAGCCGTCCTTCTCGAGCCAGATACACTCATTGATCAACATCTGCGGGCAAAGGGGGCCGGTGACCTTGTAGTAGGTACGGCTGTCCTTCTTCCACGATTCCATGCCCTTGCCGTGCTTGTCCCAGAAGTTGTCGGGCAGGGCGCGGGTGCCGGAGTAGAGGATGTCGGTATCCTCGAGTACCTTGTCGTTGAAGTAGTCCTCGGCCAACAGGTTGAGGGCGCGCGACTTGATGCGCATGTTGATGTCTTTCGACACCAGGATGACCGGGCGTTTCGGGAATTTCTTCTGGAGGTGGATGACCACCGAGAGGATCTGGTTGTCGACCTTGGAGGTCGGCAGGCCTTGCGGCAGATCGGCGCTGATCGCTTCGGTCTGCAGGAAGAGGCGACCGCTGGCCAGCTTTTTCGACGGGCCGTAGAGATCGATGCCCTCGTCGATGTCGTCCTCGCCATTGGCGGCCAGCAACTCGTCGAGCATGCGTGATGTCTGGCGGGCGTTGCGGGCAATTTCGGACATGCCCTTCTTGTGGTTGTCGAGTTCTTCCAGCGTCATGATGGGCAGGAAGACGTCGTGTTCTTCGAATCTGAAAAGACTGCTGGGGTCGTGCATGAGCACGTTGGTGTCAAGGACGAAAATTTTGGTAACGGCGGGCTTCTTGATGGCTGCGGGCTTGCGCGGCATGGAGTGGGCCTTTGGTTGGGTGGGAGAAGTAAAAAGGGTTAAAGGGTTTTGACGAAATCGAGCACTTCCTGAACGTGGCCGGGGACTTTGACGCCACGCCATTCGCGGCGCAGAACGCCGCTGCGGTCAATGACGAAGGTGCTGCGTTCAATGCCCCGCACCTGTTTCCCATACATGTTTTTCATTTTCATGACAGCGAACAAGTTGCAGATGGCTTCATCGGCATCGGAACCGAGCTCGAAGGGGAAACTTTGTTTGGCCTTGAAGTTTTCGTGTGACTTCAGGCTATCGCGCGAAATGCCGAGAACGACGGCGTTGGCGGCAACGAACTGATCGTGCAGGTCGCGGAAGTTCTGGCCCTGAGTGGTGCAGCCCGGGGTGCTGTCCTTCGGGTAGAAATAGATTACGACGACCTTGCCGGCCTGGGCTGCGAGGTTGAAGGTCGTGCCGCTGGTGGCGGGCAGGGAGAAGTCGGGGATTTGGGTGTCGAGCATGGCAATGCCTCTGTGTTGTGGTGTTTGAGGCATTGTGGGCAATTCACCGCCGGCAGGTCAAGCGGCGCGGCGGGCATTTGTTAAACTTCTGCCCATGCGAAAAATTTGCGCGAGCCTCGTTGTCGTCATTGCCCTGTCCGGTTGCGGGCAGGCTTGGAACGATCCGTACCCGGTCGCCGACGCCGGTCGCAACATTCTCTACACGGCCTTTACCGACCGCCCCAAGCATCTCGACCCGGCCCAGTCCTATGCCGAGGATGAGGTCACCTTTACCGGGCAAATCTACGAACCGCCGCTGCAATACCACTACCTCAAGCGGCCGTATGAACTGATTCCGTCTACCGTCGAGCAGGTGCCGGTGCCGCGTTTCTACGACGCCGCCGGGCGCGAATTGCCCCACGATGCGCCGGTCGAGCGCATCGCCGAGAGCGTCTACGAGCTTAAACTCAAGCCGGGCATCCGTTTTCAGCCGCATCCGGCCTTCGTACTCGATTCCCACGGTCAACCGGAAATTTTGGCCAAAAATGAAATCGCCAAACGGCAGACCATGGCCGATTTTTCCAAGGTCGGCACGCGTGAACTGACGGCCGACGACTACATCTACCAGATCAGGCGCCTGGCCCACCCGCGCCTGCATTCGCCGATTTTCGGCATGATGGCCGACAAGATTGTCGGCTTGAAGGAGCTTGGCGACAGCCTGCAAAAAGCCGCCAAGGACAAGCCGGCGAATGAATGGCTCGATCTCGACGCCTACCCACTGAGCGGTGTCGAAAAGGTCGACGCGCTGACCTGGCGCATTCGCATCAAGGGCAAGTACCCGCAGTTTCTCTACTGGCTGGCCATGCCGTTTTTTGCACCGGTGCCGCGCGAGGTCGACCGCTTCTTCAGCCAGCCGGGCATGGCGGAAAAGAACCTGACCCTCGACTGGTGGCCGGTCGGCACGGGCCCGTTCATGCTCAGCGAGAACGACCCGAACCGCCGCATGGTTCTCTCCCGAAACCCGAATTTCCACGGCCAGACCTACCCTTGCGAAGGCGAGCCGGGCGACCGTGCCGCCGGCTTGCTCGACGATTGCGGCAAGCCACTGCCCTTCCTCGATCAGGCGATTTTCACGCGCGAAAAGGAGGCGATTCCCTACTGGAACAAGTTCCTGCAAGGCTACTACGATGCCTCGGGGATTTCCTCGGACAGCTTCGACCAAGCAGTGCGCGTCAATGTCGGTGGCGACGTGGCGCTCAGCGACGAAATGCGCGACAAGGGCATCCGCCTGCTCACCTCGGTCAAATCGTCGACCTTCTACATGGGCTTCAACATGCTCGACCCGGTCATCGGCGGCCTTTCGCCACGGTCGACCAAGCTGCGCCAGGCGATTTCGATTGCCATCGACCAGGAAGAATTTATTTCCATCTTCCAGAACGGCCGTGGCATTGCCGCCCAAAGCCCCCTGCCGCCGGGGATCTTCGGTTTCGAAGCGGGCGAGCAGGGGATCGACAGCACGGTTTACGACTGGGTCGATGGCAAGCCGAAACGCAAGCCGGTCGAGGTCGCCAAAAAGCTGGTCGCCGAAGCCGGTTACCCGAATGGCCGCGATGAAAAAACTGGCGAACCGCTGGTTGTCAATCTCGACACCACCGGCGGTGGCATGGGCGAGAAATCCCGCCTCGATTGGCTGACCCGGCAATTCGCCAAGATCGACGTGCAGCTGGTCGTCCGCTCGACTGACTTCAACCGCTTCCAGGACAAGATCCGCAAAGGCAACGTCCAGCTTTATTACTTTGGCTGGAACGCCGATTATCCGGACCCGGAAAACTTTTTCTTCCTGCTCGACGGCAACGAAAGCAAGGTCGCCAAGGGAGGCGAGAACGCCTCGAACTACGCCAACCCGGAATTCGACCGCCTGTTCCTGCGCATGAAGAACATGGACAACACGCCCGAGCGCTTGGGCATCGTCCGCCAGATGAACCGCATCCTGCACCACGACGCGCCCTGGGTTTTCGGCCTGCACCCGAAAAGCTACACGCTCAGCCATCGCTGGCTCAAGAACCGCAAACCGAGCGACGTTGGCAACAACACCCTGAAATACCAGCGCATCGACAGCGCTGATCGCACTGCTGCCAGGCGTGAATGGAATAGTCCCGTGCTCTGGCCGCTCGGGCTCGGCCTGCTGGTGCTGGTGCTGGCCATCATCCCGGCCGTCATTGGCTATCGTCGCCGCGAGCGTCGGGCCGCGCTCAAGTGAAGCTGGTCGAGCGCCAGCAAGGGCTGGATGCCGAACTGCTCAATTTTCACGACCTGTGGCATCCGCAGCCCTTTCGCGAGCCTCGTCCGCAGTGGTGTGAACGCTGGCCGTCGCTGCTCGACGAACTGATGGGCTTGCCCGAAGCAGACATTGCGCGCCTAAACGATGACTGCGAGGCTGCGTTGGCTCTGCTCGCTCGCCACATCCCGGCCGTCTCCACGCTTTCCTCCTTGGCCGATTTGCCAGTGCTGCAAGGAACATCGTTGCCCGACCGCAGTGCCCACTGGGCCTGGGAAATCCCCGGGCGCAAGCGCGAGCAGATCGAAGCCTTCGCCGCTGCGGCCGGTCAGGGCCGGCAACCAGTACTCGACTGGTGCGGCGGCAAGGGCCACCTTGGCCGCCTGTTGGCACTAACCTGGCAGACACCAGTGCATACCCTCGAAATCGATGCCGGTTTGTGTGAGGCGGGGGAAGATCTGGCGCAACGCGCCGGGGTACGGCAGCAATTTGTCGTTTCTGATGCGTTGACCGCAACCGACTGGCCGCAGGCCGGCCAGCATGCCGTCGCCCTCCACGCCTGCGGCGAACTGCATCGTCGCTTGATCCGCGATGGTGTCGATAAAGGCGTCGGCAGTTTCGATGTCGCGCCATGCTGTTACTACCGTGGCGTGGCCGAAAACTATCAGGCG
The DNA here is from genome assembly GCA_049304775.1 of Ferribacterium limneticum. GTDB lineage: Bacteria > Pseudomonadota > Gammaproteobacteria > Burkholderiales > Rhodocyclaceae > Azonexus > Azonexus limneticus_C. Next base: position 79,980 of record JBAQOL010000029.1, on the reverse strand, counting down.
CTGTCGGCCAATCTGCAATTGGCGCTGACGCGCGACGATACCCGTCTGGCCGTGACCGAAACCGTTACTTCATCACCACGGGAAACGCGGCAGCGGGACAGGGCCATCGCCTGGAAACTCGGTTTCGACGCCTATCGCCGAAAGGTGGTTGGCGATGCTTACTGCAGTTTCAAACCGGTACCCGACGCTTGGGTACGGGCCGAGTTCGCAGATTTTCTTGGCATGATGGCAGAACGGGAGCGCCTGCCGATGCCATCGACCACAGTCGTCCTGGAGTTCGAAGCAAGAGGGTGGCAACGTAGGGACGAAGTCATGCGGCTTTCCATCGTTCGTCACGCCTTCCGCCGGGCGATCGAAGTCTGGCTTGCCCTCGATCTCGCCTGTTTTCTAAACGAACAGGGCTACGAGACTGGCTTGGGCAGCTTCTGCGACCGGCGTCTGACGCCGCGCAATCTGCTTATTTCGGCTCGACTCGCTTAGCCAGATACTCGGCCAGTTCGCGCGGGTGGTCGATGATCAGGTCGGCACCCCAGCCATGCAACGGCCCGCCGTCGCCGAGATAGCCGTAGGAGACGGCTACCGTCTTGCAGCCAGCGGCCTTGCCAGCGACGATGTCGCGCTGGTCATCACCAACGTAAAGCGTCCGTTCCGGCCGGCAGCGGAGCAACTGGCAGGCATGCAGGATAGGCAAGGGCGAAGGCTTCGCCTCGGCCGTGGTGTCGCCGCTGACAACGCAGCTTGTGCGCGGTGTCAGCTGCAGCAACTCGACCAGCGGATCGGTAAAGCGCATACGCTTGTTGGTAACGATACCCCAGCCCAGATTCAAGGCCTCCAGTGTATCGAGCAGTTCCGGAATGCCGTCGAACAGCCGGGTGGCATTACATAGACGCCCGGCGTAAATCTCAAGAAATCGGTGCGAAAGGTGCTCGTAACTCGGGTGCGAGTTATCGATACCGAAACCCGCTTTGAGCAGCCCACGAACGCCTTGCGAGGTATAAGGCCTGAGTGTGGTCAGCGATTGCTGCGGTCGACCTTCGTCAAGCAGCAAAATATTGACCGTTTCTCCCAGGTCGGGCGCCGTATCGGCCAGCGTCCCGTCTAGGTCGAAGAGAACCGCATCAAACATGCCGGGTCGCGCGCATCAGGTAATTGACGCTGGTGTCCGCTCCCAGGGAATAGACCTTGCTCAGCGGGTTGTAGCTCATGCCGACGACTTCGTCCGGCTCAAGGCCTGCCAAATTGGTCCAGCGCGCCAGTTCCGACGGCTTGATGAACTTGGCGTAGTCGTGCGTGCCCCTGGGCAGCATATTCATGACGTATTCGGCCCCGATCACTGCGAACAGGTAGGACTTCGGGTTGCGGTTCAGCGTGGACAGGAAGACCTGTCCACCCGGCTTGACCAAACGTGCGCAGGCGGCAATAACGCTGGACGGATTGGGCACATGTTCGAGCATTTCGAGGCAGGTCACCGCATCGAAAGCACCCGGCATTTCATCCGCCAGTTGCTCGACGGAAATTTTGCGGTAGTCGACCTTTTGGCCGCTCTCGAGCAAATGCAGTTTGGCGACGCTGAGCGGCTTTTCCGAGAGGTCAATACCGGTCACATTGGCGCCACGCACCGCCATGCCTTCCGAGAGGAGGCCGCCGCCACAGCCGACATCGAGGATGCGCTTGCCGGCAAAACCAAGGGCCTGGTCGATCCAGTCCAGGCGGAGCGGGTTGATATCGTGCAGCGGTTTGAATTCGCTGTTTGGGTCCCACCAATGGTGGGCGAGGTCACCAAACTTTTCCAGTTCGGCGGGGTCGGCGTTGAGCATGGTCATTGTGTTGAGAATATTTGATCAGAAAAGAAAAAGCCCCGCAGGGCGGGGCTTTCCTTGAAGCGTCGGCGAATTACTTGGTGCCGATGACTTCGATATCAACGCGACGATCCGGCTGCAGGCAGTCGATCAGAGCCTTGGTCTTGGCATTGCCCTTGCACTTGTCGCCGGTGACCGGCTGCTTCTCGCCCTTGCCTTCGGTGTAAACACGGTTGGCTTCGATGCCCTTGGCGACCAGGTATTCCTTGACGGCGGCAGCGCGCTTCTCGGACAGCTTCTGGTTGTAGGCGTCACCACCGATACGGTCGGTGTGGCCAACGGCCAGGATCACTTCGAGCTTGATGGCCTTGGCCTTGGAAACCAGCTCGTCGAGCTTGGCCTTGCCAGCCGGACGCAGGACAGCCTTGTTGAAGTCGAACAGGGCGTCGGCAGCGACGGTGATCTTTTCACCGGACGGCTTGACACCAGCGGCAGCCGGCGCGGCCGGCGCAGCAGCCATCTTCGGCTCGCAGGTTTCCTTCGGCAGCAGGTCCTTGTCGCACTCGCAACCGGCCTTGTCGGCGGCGGCAGCGGCCGGGGTCCAGTAGCCATCACGCCAGCACAGGCCGAAACCGGACTTGGCGACGACATCACGGCCGTCGATCAGGTAAACGCGTTCCTGGGCAACAGCGGTAAAACCGATGCCGGCCAGCAGGGCCAGAACCAGAGATTTCTTGGCGATATTTTTGATCATTGTTTTCCCTCGTTGAAGAAAATTTGAAAATCTTTAACCCGCGTTATGGCGAAGCTCAAGGCTGCCGGCGGACTTCCAGAGCATTCTGCCATAGTGCAATGACCGATTCCAAGTGCTTTTGGTCATTGTTGAGTAAAGTTTTGTGTTCTACGCAACACTTTCCGGCCACCCATACATGACTGACGCATTCTCGCCCGGCAACATTGACGAGATGTGACAGCGGATCGAAACATGGGCGCATTTCAAGAGTGCCGAGGTCGACGGCACATAGGTCGGCGGACTTGCCGGGGGAAATCGAGCCGGTTTCCTTGCCCAGTCCCAAAGCGTTGGCCGCGTTGAGGGTTGCCATGCGCAGGACTTCGTGGGCCGGCAGGGCGCTGGCATCTCCTGTCAGGCCTTTGGCGAGGAGGGAGGCCAGGCGCATTTCGGCGAACAGGTCGAGGCGGTTGTTGCTGGCGGCGCCGTCGGTGCCTAGTCCGACATTGATGCCAAGTTGTCGCATCCGCGCCACAGGCGCAAAACCGCTGGCTAATTTGAGATTGGATGTCGGGCAGTGGGCGACGCTGCTGCCGGTGGAGGCGAGTAGCTGCAAATCCTCTTCGTTCAGGTGGACGGCATGGACACCGATGAAGTTGGGGCCGAGTTGGCCAAGCTGGTGCAGGCGCTCGAGCGGACGGTGCTGGTGTTGTTTGAGGCTGTCTTCGATCTCCTGTCGCGTTTCGTGGATGTGGCAGTGCACAGGCAGGTTCAGCTGTTCGGAAAGTGTCAGGATCCGCTCGAAGGTGCGGTCGGAGACGGTGTAGGGCGCGTGCGGGGCGAGGCAGAAGCCGATCAGCGGGTCATTCAGCCAGGCTTCGCGAACAGCCAGGCCCTTGTCCAGGTAATCGTCGGCATCACTGGCGTAGGGCGTGGGGAATTCGAGGGCGATGATGCCGAGCATGGCCCGCATGCCGGCTTCGGAAGCTGCGGCGGCTGCGGCCTCGGGATAAAAGTACATGTCGTTGAAGCAGGTGATGCCGCCCTTGAGCATTTCGGCGCAGGCGAGCCGGGTGCCGTCATAAACGAACTGGGCTGACATGTGGGCCGCTTCGGCCGGCCAGATGTGTTTTTGCAGCCAGTCCATGAGCGGCAAGTCGTCGGCCAGTCCGCGCATCAGTGTCATCGCGGCGTGAGTGTGCAGATTGATCAGGCCGGGGATCAGGATGTGATCCGGCAAGCTGACATGCTTGCCCGGCGCAAAGCGGGCGTGGGCTTCGCCACTCGGCAAAACAGCCAGAATGCGACCGTTGTCGACCGCGACGGCATGGTTGGTTAGAACGAGATCGGATTCGACCGTCGCAATCCAGTGGGCGTCGATGAGCAGGTCGATAACTTGGGGTGTTGTTGTCATGTAAAACGGGGTCTGTACGGTTAAGTTGGCGTGTTAAAATAGCAAATTACGCTTGAATCAACTAATAAGGCATCGCGCAAGCGGTGCGAATGTGAGACATGGACCAATTCGCCAAAGAAACATTGCCGATCAGCCTCGAAGACGAGATGCGGCGTTCTTATCTCGATTACGCCATGAGCGTGATCGTTGGCCGGGCGTTGCCGGATGCGCGCGATGGCCTGAAGCCGGTGCATCGCCGGGTGCTGTTCGCGATGCACGAGCTGAACAACGACTGGAACAAGGCGTACAAGAAATCGGCGCGTATCGTCGGTGACGTGATCGGTAAATATCACCCGCACGGCGACACCGCAGTCTATGACACGATCGTTCGCATGGCGCAGGACTTTTCGCTGCGCTACATGCTGGTCGATGGCCAGGGTAACTTCGGTTCGGTCGACGGCGACAACGCGGCGGCGATGCGTTACACCGAAGTCCGCATGGCCAAGATCGGTCACCAATTGCTTGAAGACCTCGATAAGGAAACCGTCGATTTCGGGCCGAACTACGACGGTTCCGAGAACGAACCGCTGGTTATGCCGGCGCGCATCCCCAACCTGCTGATCAACGGCTCGTCCGGTATCGCGGTGGGCATGGCGACCAATATTCCGCCGCACAACCTCAACGAAGTCATCGCTGGTTGTCTGGCCATGCTGGAAAACCCGGCGATCACCATTGAGGAATTGATTGCCTACATCCCCGCACCGGACTTCCCGACGGCCGGCTTGATCTACGGCATGACGGGCGTGCGCGAGGGTTACCAGACTGGTCGTGGCCGCGTCATCATGCGCGCTCGCACGCACTTCGAGGACATGGAAAAGGGCAATGGTCGTCAGGCGCTGATCGTCGATGAAATTCCCTACCAGGTTAACAAGAAGTCGCTGATCGAAAAGATCGCCGAGCTGGTTAACGAGAAGAAGATTGAGGGTATCTCCGACATCCGCGACGAGTCCGATAAGTCGGGTATGCGCATCGTTATCGAGCTGAAGCGCGGCGAAGTCGGCGAGGTCATCCTCAATAACCTGTACAAGCAGACGCAGCTACAGGATACCTTCGGCATGAACATGGTGGCGCTGGTCGATGGCCAGCCGCGCCTGCTCAACCTGAAGCAGATGCTCGAATGCTTCCTGTCGCACCGTCGCGAAGTCATTACGCGGCGCACCGTTTTCGAACTGCGCAAGGCCCGCGAACGCGGCCATATCCTCGAAGGTCTGGCCGTTGCGCTGTCCAACGTCGACGACATCATCACCCTGATCAAGGCGGCGCCGACGCCGGCTGATGCCAAGCGCGGCCTCATGGAGCGCACCTGGCGCAGCGCCGTGGTCGAGGAAATGCTGGTTCGTGCCGCTTCCGACGCTTCGCGTCCGGATGGTCTGGCACCGGAATTCGGTTTGTCGGAGCAGGGCTATCGGTTGTCCGATGCCCAGGCCCAGGCCATTCTCGAGCTGCGCCTGCAGCGCCTGACCGGTCTCGAGCAGGACAAGATCGTCAGCGAGTACAAGGATGTCATGGCCAAGATCCTCGATCTGCTCGACATCCTGGCCAAGCCGGAACGCATCACCGAAATCATCGTGACCGAACTGGTAGCGATCCGCGAGCAGTTCGGCGACGAGCGTCGCTCGGAAATCATCCTGCAGACGCACGAGCTGAGCCTCGAAGACCTCATTACGCCGCAGGACATGGTCGTCACGCTGTCGCACGGCGGCTACATCAAGGCCCAGCCGCTGGCCGATTACCGCGCCCAGAAGCGCGGCGGGCGGGGCAAGCAGGCGGCGGCGATCAAGGACGAGGATTTCGTCGATCACCTGTTTGTCGCCAACACGCACGATTACATTCTGTGCTTCTCGAACCGCGGCCGCTGCTACTGGCTCAAGGTTTATGAAGCGCCGCAGGGCAGCCGGGTCAGCCGCGGTAAGCCGATCGTCAATCTCTTCCCGCTCGAAGAGGGCGAACGGATCAACGCCGTGTTGCCGGTCAAGGAATTCTCCGACGACCAGTACGTGTTCATGGCGACCGTCATGGGCACCGTCAAGAAGACGCCGCTGTCCGATTACTCGAATCCGCGCAAGGCCGGCATCATTGCCGTGGCGCTCGACGAGGGCGATTACCTGATCGGCGTCGAGCTGACCAGCGGGACGAGCGATATCGTGCTCGTTTCCAACGCGGGCAAGGCCGTCTGGTTCGACGAAGAAGATGTCCGTCCGATGGGCCGTGGTGCCCGCGGTGTGCGCGGCATGCGCCTGATGGAAGGGCAGTCGGTGATTTCGCTACTGGTCGCCGAGAGCGATCAGCAGACCGTACTGGTCGCTACCGAGAACGGTTTCGGCAAGCGTACCGTGCTCGCCGATTTCCGCCATTCCGGTCGCGGTACGCAGGGCGTCCGCGCCATTGCCGACAGCGAGCGCAACGGCATCGTGGTTGGCGCCAAGCTGGTCAATGACGAAGACGAAATCATGCTGATCACCACCGGTGGCGTGCTGATCCGGACCCGCGTCGCGGAAATCCGCGGCATGGGCCGGGCGACGCAGGGCGTCACGCTGATCTCGCTGGATGACGGCGAGAAGCTGGCCGGCCTGGAAAAGGTCGCTGAATCGGTCGCAGAGGTCGATGCTGAAGCCGAATCCGAGGCTGAAATCGCGAATCCCACGGTCAACCCGGAAAATGAGCAAAATCCGGAATCGTCCGAACCCAATGAAGGTGGAGAGGCATAAATGAGCCGCATCTGGAATTTCAGCGCCGGTCCGGCTGCTCTTCCCGAGGAAGTCCTGCGCCAGGCGCAGGAAGAGCTGCTCGACTGGCATGGCGCCGGTTGCAGCGTCATGGAAATGAGCCATCGCGGCAAGGAGTTCGGCAGCATTCTCGGCCAGGCCGAAGCCGACCTGCGCGAGTTGATGGGCATTCCCGAGCAGTACAAGGTGCTCTTCCTGCAGGGCGGGGCAACGCAGCAGTTCGCGCAGATTCCGATGAACCTGCTGGCCGGTCGTTCGGCCGACTACATCGTGACTGGTTCGTGGTCGAAAAAGGCTTTCAAGGAAGCGCAGCGCATCGGCAATGTCCGTTGTGCCGCGACGACCGAGAGCAGCGGCTTCACCCGCCTGCCGGTGGCCGAGGAAATCAAGCTCGACCCCTTCGCCGCCTACCTGCACGTCTGCACCAACGAAACCATCCACGGTGTCGAAATTCCGGCCGAACGCATTGCCGATACCGGCGTGCCGCTGGTCGCCGACATGTCGTCGCATATTCTCTCGCGGCCGGTCAATGTCGAGAAATTCGGCTTGATCTACGCTGGTGCGCAGAAGAATATCGGCCCGTCCGGTTTGACGCTGGTTGTCGTTCATCGTGACCTGCTCGGCATGGCGCCGCTGAACATCCCGACGGTCATGGATTATGCGGTCATGGCCGAAAACGGCTCGATGCTCAACACGCCGCCGACCTTCGGTATCTACGTCGCCGGCCTGGTTTTCCAGTGGCTCAAGCGGCAGGGCGGTTTGTCGGGCATTGCCACGGTCAACGCCGAAAAAGCACGAATTTTGTATTCCGCCATCGACGATTCCGACGGCTTCTACACCAACCCGGTCGATCCGGATTGCCGCTCGGCCATGAATGTGCCGTTCATTCTCAGCAATGCCGATCTCGATGCGGCTTTCCTGGCCGAAGCCAAGGCGGCCGGCGTGCTCGGCTTGAAGGGGCACAAGTCGGTGGGCGGCATGCGTGCCTCGATCTACAACGCCGTGTCGCTGGAGGCCGTGCAGGCGCTGGTGGCATTCATGAACGATTTCGCCAAACGTAACGGTTGAGTTTATGAGCGACCCGCAGCAAACCGACTTGCAAAAAGCCCTGGCCGGCGTGCGCGCCGAAATCGACGGCATTGACAGCGAATTGCTGCGCCTGCTCAACGAGCGCGCCCGTTGCGCCCAGAAAGTTGGCGAGATCAAGGCCGAGCACGGTGAAGCCGGGCATATCTACCGCCCGGAGCGTGAGGCTCAGGTTTTGCGCCGACTGCAGGATGCCAATCCCGGTCCGCTGCCCAACGAAAACATCACTTTCTTCTTCCGGGAGGTGATGTCGGCCTGTCTGTCGCTCGAAGAGCCGCTCGGCATCGCCTTCCTCGGGCCGCTCGGCACCTTTTCCGAATCGGCAGCAACCAAGCATTTCGGCCATGCGGCGCATCTGCTGCCGCAGGCTTCGATTGACGATGTCTTCCGCGAAGTCGAAGCCGGACACGCGCACTACGCCGTGGTGCCGGTAGAGAATTCGACCGAAGGCGCCATCGGCCGGACCATGGATCTGCTGCTGACGACGCCGCTGAAAATCTGCGGTGAGGTCGTCGTCCGCGTGCACCAGAATCTGATGTCCAATGAATCCAGCCTGGGCACCATTACCAAGGTCTATTCGCACGCCCAATCGCTGGCGCAGTGCCACGAATGGCTCAACCGCATGCTGCCCGGGGTGCAACGCATCTCGGTCGGTAGCAATGCCCAGGCGGCCCAATTTGCCGCGGCCGAAGCCGGTGCCGCAGCGATCGCCGGCGAAGCGGCGGCGGCCCGCTACCAGCTGCCCAAGCTGGCCGAGAACATCGAGGACGAGCCGAACAACACCACGCGCTTCCTGATCCTCGGCAAGCACGATGCGGCGGTTTCCGGTCGCGACAAGACTTCGCTGATCATGTCGGCACCGAACCGCACGGGCGCGCTTCATGAGCTACTTCGACCGCTGTCGCAGGCCGGTGTCTCGATGTGTCGGCTGGAGTCGCGGCCGGCCAAAAACGCCCTGTGGGAATACGTTTTCTACGTCGATATCGAAGGTCATCATGATGACCCGGCGATCAAGGCTGCCTTGGAAGAACTGGCTGCCTACGCCGCCTATCTCAAAATTCTCGGGTCCTACCCGGTTGCCGTTTATTAAGGAAAGCTCGATGAGCCTTGCCGACCAGGCGCTGCCTTACGTCCGCGCCATTTCGCCCTACCAGCCGGGCAAGCCGATCACTGAACTGGCCCGTGAAACGGGCATTCCGGTCGACCAGATCGTCAAGCTGGCTTCCAACGAAAATCCGCTGGGCATGAGCCCGAAGGCGAAAAAGGCCGTCGAAGCGGCGATCAGCGGCGTCGAGCGCTATCCCGATCAATTTGATCTGATTGCCAAGGTGGCCGAGCGTTGTGGCCTGGGGCAAAACCAGGTGGTGCTCGGCAACGGCTCGAACGACGTGCTCGACCTGATCGCCCGCGTATTCCTGGCACCCGGCCGCTCGGCGGTTTTTGCGCAACATGCTTTCGCCGTTTATCCGCTGGCCACGCTGTCGATTGGTGGCGAACTGATCGCCACGCCAGCCAAGAACTTCGGTCACGACCTCAATGCCATGCGCGCCGCCATCCGGCCCGATACGCGCATCGTGTGGATCGCCAACCCGAACAATCCGACCGGCAATTTCGTGCCCTATCCGGAAGTGCGCGCCTTCCTCGAAGCAGTTCCGAAGGATGTCGTCGTTGTCCTCGACGAGGCTTACAACGAATATCTGCCGCCGGCCGAACGTGTCGATGTCGCCGGCTGGATCAAGGATTTCCCCAATCTGGTCGTCTGTCGCACGATGTCGAAGATTTACGGCCTGGCTGGCCTGCGTATCGGTTACGCGCTGGCCTCGGCCGAGGTGGCAGACCTCATGAACCGTGTTCGCCAGCCGTTCAACGTCAACAACCTGGCGTTGGCCGGCGCACTGGCGGCACTTGATGACGACGAATTCCTGCAGGCGAGCTACGAGCTGAACCGGCTCGGCATGGCGCAGATCGTTGCCGGTCTTGAGAAGTTGGGCCTCGAATACATCAAGCCGCACGGCAATTTCGTCACCTTCAAGGTGGGCGATGGTGCCGGGATCAATCAGAAACTCCTCAAGCAGGGCGTCATCGTCCGGCCGATCGGTGGCTACGGCCTACCGGAGTGGCTACGCGTCACCATCGGCACCGAGCCGGAAAACGCCCGCTTCCTCGAAGCGCTGGAGAAGGCGCTCTAAGGCCATGGCCGAATTCGGCAAAGTCGTCGTCTTTGGTACCGGCCTGATCGGCGGCTCGTTCTCGCTGGCCCTCAAGGAAGCGGATGCCGTCGACGAAGTCGTCGGTTTCGGCCGCACCCCGGCTACTTTGCGCAAGGCCCAGGAACTCGGCGTCATCGACCGTGCAGGCATCAACCCAACCCACGAAATCGAGGATGCCGACATCGTGCTGGTGGCGACGCCGGTAGCCCAGATGGCGGATATTTTCGAACGTATCGGTCCGTATCTTGGCCCGAATACCATCGTCACCGACGGCGGCTCGACCAAGGGCGACGTGGTTGCTGCGGCGCGGGCGGCACTCGGTGACCGTATCGGCCAGTTCGTCCCGGCTCACCCGATTGCCGGTGCCGAGAACAGCGGCCCGGCAGCGGCGCGCTGGGATCTTTACCAGGGCAAGAAGGTCGTCGTCACGCCCTTGGCGGAAAACAGCGACGACGCCCTCGACCACATCAAGCGCGCCTGGTCGCTCTGTGGCGCCGACATCTACGAGCTGACGCCGGAAATGCACGATCGCGTCTTTGCCGCGGTCAGCCATCTGCCGCATCTGCTGTCCTACGCGCTCGTGCATCAACTGGCCGTGCGCGACGACGCCGATCTGTTCTTCACCTTCGCTGCCTCGGGCTTCCGTGACTTCACGCGCATCGCCGCCAGCCACCCGGAAATGTGGCGCGACATCTGCCTCGCCAATCGCGAAGCGCTGCTCGGCGAACTGGATTGCTATCGTGCGCAGCTCGACGAACTGCGCACGGCGTTGGCCCGCAACGATGGCGAACGCCTCGAAGAAGTCTTCGGCATCGCCCGCCGCGCCCGTCGCGATTGGGCCGGCGAGGGCTGATGTCCCGGCTGCTTCAGGCGCTGCTCATCGGGTTGGCGCTGACGCTGCCGATCCTCGCTGTAGCCGAAGCGCCGGCCATTCTGCTGGCCAATGTCTATCGCGAGCAGATCGACGTCTCCCGCTATCTGGCCAGTGAAAAGCTCGACGGCGTGCGGGCAATCTGGGACGGGCAGGCGCTGCACTTTCGTAGCGGAAAAACTATCAACGCACCGGACTGGTTTCTCGCCGGCCTGCCGCAACAGCCGCTCGATGGAGAACTATGGATCGCCCGCGGCCAGTTCGAGCGCGTTTCCGGCATTGTCCGACGCGAGATTCCCGACGATGCGGCCTGGCGCGAGGTGTGCTATATGATTTTCGAATTGCCGGGCGCATCCGGTACTTTCAGCGAGCGGGCCGAGCAGATACGGCGGATAGTGCGCATGGCCAACGTCCCATGGCTATTTGAAATTAAGCAGTTTTTTCCGGTTGACCGTAGCAATCTCAAAAAGCGCCTCGACGAGGTCGTTCGGGCCGGTGGCGAAGGCTTGATGTTTTATCGACAGACAGATTCCTAGTGTCAATTGAACCCGGTTGATAGGCATTAGGCGGCTTTGAGTTTTTCTCCTATGGATATAGGAGCAGCAGTGCCTTTCAGGAGTGCTTTTCCCGCAATTTGTCGAGGGGTGTGTATGCCAGTGAATATGAGTACCCTCCCCGCGTAATGAGCGCGTAGTCCGTTGCTCATGGGCGTTGCTAATGCACAGAGCAACGCCATCACTGCTTTTGATTTTTAAAATATTCGTATTTGCGCACTTATAAAATGAACTCTCCGTGGTCTCGGATCAGCGAAGCCTGAACGAGCCAGGCGCCAAGCGAAGCGCGGCAGCAGTCGAAGGAAGCGGTAAATTAGGGACTCGTCCCGACCAGAACCGGTCAAACGCCAAGCTTCTACTCGGGATGTTCAAGGGACCTCTCGACTCTGAAAGCAGCCGGATACGCCTAAGCTTCTGAGCGCACGATGTTGTAAAGGGTGCTTCTGCTGATCTTCATTCGCTCTGTAATGTCTGCGGGGCGGGGAGCAGCCATCAGGGTGCGAACCAGCTTGACCGCCTTGGTATCGAGCACCTTATTTGTGTCTGCATCGCGAGACGTGAAGTCGCGATCTTTCTTAACGTGGCTGCAGATTTGAGCAAGGACTATTGCCAGTGGTACATCGCGAGCCTGTTGAGCATCAGAGGCTGACCAAAGGTAGATCACTTCACGCTCCCCAAGGTGATACGTTATGATCGATTTTTCTCAATGTTCGTCAATCTTGATGTGTCAAGTGAGACGTGTCAATAAATATAGTTGCGCCAGACTTTTGAATACTTATATTGCAGCTATTTGCCCACTCGCAGTGCTTATTTGACACAATTAAAATGTCGATAAAAATCGTTCTGCATCTGGCCGATGCACCCTACGAAACCGGACGCAGCGACGTGCTACTCAAGGTGAAACCATGGCAGGACGCCGAAGCCGTGGTCATCGGTCATCTGCCGGGCAAGGGGCGCTTTGCGGGCATGTTGGGCGCTCTGAAAGTGCGCACGCCGGAAGGGAAAGAATTTCTCTTGGGCACAGGTTTCTCGGCGGCACAAAGACGCGAGCCGCCTGCGGTGGGGGCGACGGTGACCTACCGCTACCGCGATCTGACGAGTAAGGGGCTGCCGCGATTCGCCAGTTTCCTGCGTATTCGGGACGAGTAATTCAGCGCCCGGGCAACGCAAATTCTTTACCTTGGTTTGTAATGCGCAGCGGGGCGCGAGCGGTTAAAATGCCCCCTTTATTTTCCTCGGCAAATAACGATGATTTTCGTGACTGGCGGGGCCGGCTATATCGGCTCGCACACCTGCGTTGAACTGCTCCAGTCCGGTCAGGATGTGGTTGTTTTCGACAACTTTTCCAATAGCCATCGGGAATCGCTAAACCGCGTCGAAACCATCGCCGGCAAGAAAATTCACTGCGTCGAAGGCGATATCCGCGACCAGGCGGCCGTGGTTGCTGCTTTGCGGCAATTCGATTGCCAGGCGGTCATCCATTTTGCCGGACTCAAGGCAGTTGGCGAATCCGTCGAAAAACCACTCGACTACTACGATAATAACGTCATCGGCACGCACCGCCTGCTCAGCGCCATGGGCGCGTGCGGCATCAAGACCCTCGTTTTCAGTTCCTCGGCCACCGTCTACGGCGAACCGCAGTTCCTGCCACTGGCCGAAGATCACCCGCTCTCGGCAACCAACCCCTACGGCCGGACCAAGCTGGTCATCGAAGACATGCTGCGCGACCTTTACCGCTCCGATCCAACCTGGCGAATCGGCATCCTGCGTTACTTCAATCCGGTCGGCGCCCACGAAAGCGGCCTGATCGGCGAAGACCCGCAAGGCATCCCGAACAACCTGATGCCCTTCGTCGCCCAGGTCGCCGTCGGCCGGCGCGAGCAATTGAAAGTCTGGGGCAACGACTACCCGACACCCGACGGCACCGGGGTGCGCGATTACATCCATGTCGTCGACCTGGCTCTCGGTCATCTCAAGGCGCTTGAACGCCTGAACGAGGCGCAATGCTTTGAGGTAAACCTTGGTACAGGTACCGGTTATAGCGTGCTTGACGTGGTCAAAGCATTCGAAAAAGCCAGTAGCCGCCCGGTGCCCTACGAACTAGCGCCGCGCCGGTCTGGAGACGTGGCCTCCTGCTATGCCGCCCCGGCTTTTGCCGCAGAACTCCTCGACTGGCGTGCCGAAAGAAACATGGACGCCATGTGTGTCGATGCCTGGCGTTGGCAGAGCAATAATCCGAATGGGTTTCGGTGATTGATTTGATCCTTCTGTCAAAAAAATGAAATCATGACCGCCACGACTACTCAATCCAAAGTATATGTTGCGGGCCACCGTGGGATGGTGGGTTCTGCCATCTGCCGCACACTTCTCCAGCAATTCCGGTCTCCCATTGTTGTGCGGAGCCATGCTGAACTTGATCTGACGAATCAAATAGCAGTTCGAGAGTTTTTTGAGTCTGAAAAGCCGGATCAAGTTTACCTGGCTGCTGCCAAGGTCGGTGGCATTCATGCAAACAATACTTTTCCAGCCGAGTTCATCTATCAAAACCTGATGATCGAGGCCAATATCATTCATGAAGCATGGCGCGTCGGGGTGCAGAAGCTACTATTTCTTGGCTCAAGTTGTATCTACCCCAAGCTTGCCTCGCAGCCCATGCGTGAAGATGCGTTGCTGACCGGCCCTCTCGAAGCAACCAACGAGCCCTACGCCATTGCCAAAATTGCCGGCATCAAACTGTGCGAAAGCTATAACCGGCAGTATGGCTGCGATTACCGCAGCGTGATGCCAACCAATCTCTATGGCCCGGGTGACAACTACCACCCGGAAAACAGCCATGTGATTCCGGCGCTGATTCGCCGTCTCCACGAGGCCAAGGTCGCCAATGTACCAAGTGTCACCATCTGGGGCACCGGCACCCCGCATCGCGAGTTTCTTTATGTGGACGACATGGGTGCCGCCAGCGTGTACGTCATGAATCTGGATAAAGCCACCTACGATCTCCACACCCAGCCAATGCAAAGCCACATCAACGTTGGTTATGGACGTGACATTACCATCCGTGAACTTGCTCTGGCCGTGAGTAAAACCATTGCTTACCAAGGCCAGATCGTTTTCGACCCCAGCAAGCCCGATGGTACGCCCCGCAAACTGATGGACAGCACTCGCCTTAACGCACTAGGTTGGCGGCCAACCGTTGGGCTTGAGGATGGGCTGGCAACGGCTTACGCAGATTTTTTAAGACCGAATCAACAATGACCACTCAACAAAAAGTTGCGCTCATCACCGGTGTTACGGGCCAGGATGGCTCCTACCTTGCTGAATTTTTGCTCGAAAAAGGCTATATCGTCCACGGCATCAAACGGCGAGCGAGCTCATTTAACACCCAGCGGGTAGATCACATCTACCAGGATCCGCATATTCAGAATGCTCATTTCAAGCTGCATTACGGTGATCTGTCGGATAGCAGCAACCTCATGCGTATAGTGCAGGAGTCGCAGCCCGACGAAATCTATAACCTGGGTGCCCAGTCTCACGTAGCGGTCAGCTTTGAAAGCCCGGAATACACTGCTGATGTCGACGCCATTGGCACCTTGCGTCTGCTCGAGGCTATCCGCATTCTTGGTCTGGAAAAGAAAACCAGGTTTTATCAGGCCAGCACCAGCGAACTCTACGGCT
Organism: Ferribacterium limneticum; assembly: GCA_049304775.1. Classification (GTDB taxonomy): domain Bacteria; phylum Pseudomonadota; class Gammaproteobacteria; order Burkholderiales; family Rhodocyclaceae; genus Azonexus; species Azonexus limneticus_C. Next base: position 64,876 of record JBAQOL010000029.1, on the reverse strand, counting down.
TGGTACAGGAAATTCCGCAGAAGGAAACCACTCCCTTCTATCCACGGAGTCCATATGCGGTAGCCAAGATGTACGCCTACTGGATTACGGTCAATTACCGCGAAGCCTATGGAATCTATGCCTGCAATGGCATCCTCTTCAACCATGAAAGCCCGCGTCGGGGCGAAACCTTCGTCACCCGCAAGATCACCCGCGGTCTGGCCAACATCAGTCAGGGGCTGGAAGACTGCCTCTATATGGGTAACGTGGACGCGTTACGCGACTGGGGCCATGCCAAAGACTATGTGCGCATGCAATGGATGATGCTGCAACAGGATAAACCTGAAGATTTCGTCATTGCTACGGGTGTGCAATACAGCGTTCGCCAATTTATCGAGAAAACCGCCGCTGCTCTCGGCATGGAACTTCGCTGGGAAGGCGAGGGCGTGGACGAAGTGGGATATTGGAACGACAAACCTGTTATCCGCATCGACCCCCGCTATTTCCGTCCCACGGAAGTTGAAACTTTGCTCGGCGATCCCGCCAAAGCCAAAGCCAAACTCGGCTGGGTGCCCGAAATAACGCTGGATGAAATGGTTCAGGAAATGGTGGCAGCAGATCTGGCCGATGCCAAGAAACATGCGTTGTTGAAGCAACACGGCTACCAAATTGCCGTGAGCGTGGAGTAATCAGAAAATGAAAGCAGTCATACTCGCCGGAGGCTTGGGTACACGAATCAGCGAGGAGACCTCGACCCGCCCGAAACCTATGGTTGAAATTGGCGGCAAGCCGATTCTGTGGCACATCATGAAGACTTATTCCCACTATGGAATTAACGAATTCATTATTTGCTGCGGCTACAAGGGCTATGTCATCAAGGAATACTTCGCCAACTATTTTTTGCATATGTCGGACGTCACCTTCGACATGCAGCACAACAAAATGGAAGTTCACCAGCGATATGCCGAACCGTGGCGTGTCACGCTGGTGGACACTGGCGACGACACCATGACCGGTGGTCGTCTCAAGCGTGTTGCTCCCTATTTGCAAGGTGAAGAAGCATTCTGTTTTACCTATGGCGATGGCGTCGGCAATGTGGATATCGCAAAACTGATTGATTTTCATCACACTCATGGCCTTCAAGCAACGCTGACTGCCACCTATCCCCCCGGCCGCTTTGGGGCGCTGGATATCCACTCGGACCACAGCGTGACCTCTTTCAAGGAAAAGCCGAAAGGTGACGGCGGTCGTATTAACGGCGGATTTTTTATCCTTTCGCCGAAGGTAATTGACCTGATTGAAAACGATCAGGTGATATGGGAACGTGGCCCCCTTGAGACTCTGGCGGCATCCGGCCAGTTGAAAGCCTATTCCCATGACGGTTTTTGGCAACCCATGGATACGCTTCGCGACAAAACCCATTTGGAAGAACTGTGGCAAACCGGCAAGGCGCCATGGAAGGTTTGGGAATGAACGCCGCTTTCTGGCGAGGCAAAAAAGTATTCCTGACCGGCCACACCGGCTTCAAGGGGAGTTGGCTCAGCCTGTGGTTACAACAACTCGGTGCCGAATTGACCGGCTATGCGCTGGTACCCCCGACAAATCCAAGTTTGTTCGAGGTGGCATGCGTCGAGAAAGGCATGACGTCGATCATTGGCGATATTCGCGATGGTGTAGCGCTGGCAAATACAATGCGTCAGGCCGAGCCCGAAATTGTCATTCATATGGCAGCACAGCCACTGGTACGTCGCTCGTATGTCGACCCGGTCGAAACATATTCCACCAATGTCATGGGTACGGTGCATATGCTGGAGGCGGTGCGTCAAACACCATCAGTGCGCGCTGTAGTCAATGTGACGACCGACAAGTGCTATGAGAACAAGGAATGGGTCTGGGGTTATCGCGAGAGCGAGCCCATGGGTGGCTTCGATCCTTACAGCAACAGCAAGGGGTGCTCGGAACTGGTAACAGCCGCTTATCGCAACTCGTTTTTCAATTCAGCGAGATACAGCGAACACCATGTCGCACTGGCAACAGCTCGCGCCGGCAACGTGATTGGTGGCGGTGACTGGGCCGAGGATCGGTTGATTCCGGATATCCTGGCAGCTTTCGAAAACTCCCGGCCGGTGGTGGTCAGGAATCCGCATGCAACGCGGCCGTGGCAGCATGTACTGGAGCCGCTGCGAGGATACTTGATGCTGGCCGAAAAGCTTTACACGGAAGGACCTGTATTTGCCGAGGCCTGGAATTTTGGACCTCATGGCGATGATGCCAAGGCTGTCGAGTGGATTGTCAGGCAACTCGCGCAGAAGTGGTCAAATGGGGCCAGCTGGCAAATTGATGCGGGTGACCACCCACACGAAGCAACTTACCTCAAACTTGATATCTCCAAAGCGGAGCACTATCTACACTGGCAGCCAGCCATGCGGCTGGACCAAGCCTTGGGTCTGATCGTTGATTGGGCTCGTGGCAAGCAGGCCGGTGCTGATCTGCGCGCGCTGACGCAGGCACAAATCGGGTCCTATCAGGCGCTGGCAGGCACTTCCAATCCCACTTAAGGTCGGCAAATCCTCAAGTATGCAAAACGCAAAAACCCAAGCCCTTCGCGACAAAATCGCCTCTCTGGTTGAGGAGTACGCTGCCCTTGCTCTGGCGCCGGAAGCATTCTTTCCCGGTACTACCGCAGTTCCTCCTTCAGGAAAATTGCTCGACGCCGCAGAGCTCAAGAACATGGTCGAAGCATCACTCGATGGCTGGCTGACCACCGGACGCTTTAATGCCGAGTTCGAAAAAAGGCTGGCTGCCTTTATTGGCATCAAGCATCTGATTACGGTCAACTCTGGTTCTTCTGCCAATCTGGTGGCCTTCAGTACCCTGACCTCGCCAAAACTGGGCGACCGCGCCATCAAGCCGGGTGATGAAGTGATTGGCGTGGCAGCAGGCTTTCCTACCACCGTTAACCCCATCCTCCAGTTTGGTGCAGTGCCGGTATTTGTTGACGTTGACCGTCTGACACACAACATTGACGCAAGCAAGATTGAAGCGGCCATTGGCCCCAAGACCAAGGCAATCATGCTGGCCCACTCGCTGGGCAACCCCTTTAACCTTGATGTAGTTACTGCGCTCTGCAAGAAATACAAGCTGTGGCTGGTCGAGGACTGCTGTGATGCCTTGGGCTCGACCTACCGTAATCAGATGGTTGGTACCTTCGGCGATATCGCGACGCTAAGTTTTTACCCGGCTCACCACATCACCATGGGTGAAGGTGGCGCCGTGTTCACCAATAGCGATGAACTCAGAAGCATTGCCGAGAGCTTCCGCGACTGGGGGCGCGATTGCTTCTGTCCTCCTGGGAAAGACAACACCTGCGGCCAGCGCTTTTGCCGAAAGCTGGGTGATCTGCCGCATGGTTATGACCACAAGTACACCTACAGTCACCTTGGCTACAACCTCAAGATCAGCGACATGCAAGCAGCTTGCGGACTGGCGCAACTGGACAAGGCGGCACAGTTCATCCAGTCGCGAAAAGATAATTTCACGTTCCTTAAAAACCGCCTGAAGAACTGCGAAGAATTTATCAGCCTACCCGAACCGACCGAACACTCCGATCCGTCATGGTTCGGCTTCCCCATTACGTTAAAGGAAACCTGCCCGGTAACGCGGCTGGAACTGCTCACCTATCTGGACCAAAACAAAGTTGGTACTCGCCTGTTGTTTGCTGGCAACCTGACACGCCAGCCCTACATGATTGGTGCCAATTACCGAATCAGCGGCGACCTGACCAATACTGACAATGTAATGAACAACACTTTCTGGATCGGGGTGCAACCTTCGCTGCCCCCGGAAATGCTGGAATTCGCGGCGAGCAAGATCGAGACTTATCTCGGCGTAAATTTCTAATACTTCGAGTCCTGTTAAGTGAAAATTTTGCTTACTGGCGCCACCGGTTTTCTTGGAAGCGCTCTGGCCAAATACTGGGTGCAGGCCGGACATGACCTGACCCTCTTGGTACGCCCGACATCGTCGTTGCAGAGAGTCCAATCACTATTGCCAACTGCAAAGCTTGCCACGTGGTCACTGGCTGATAGCGATGTTGTTCGCCTTGTCCGCGAAACATCACCGGATATGATCGTGCATGCCGCATGCGCCTATGGTCGCCAGGGTGAATCGGTATTGCAGATTTTTGATACCAATATCCGGCTTGGAATGCTACTGCTTGATGCGGTACGAGCAAATGGAAGAAAGCGAGTTGGGTTTATCAATACTGGTACTGTGCTTGATTCAATGACAAGTAACTATGCACTAAGCAAGCAGCAGTTTGCTCAGTGGGGAGACATGCTGGCCCGGCAGCATCCAGATACGCTGCAATTCGTCAATATTCGTCTGCAGCACATGTATGGCCCCGGTGATGATCGAAGCAAGTTTCCAACATTGGTATTACATGCCTGCCAGCATCACGAGCCACGGCTTGCGCTAACGGCCGGCGAGCAACGACGTGATTTCATTTATATCGATGATGTCGTTAGTGCCTATGAAGTAGTAGCGCAAAATTTACATGAATTTGCTCTCTCCGACCAAGTTGACGTGGGCTCCGGCTATGCACCCACGGTGCGCAGTTTTGTCGAACAAATACATTCATTCACTGGTTCGCGAACTGAACTGCAATTTGGTGCGGTGCCATATCGAGAAAATGAAGCAATGCTGTGCCTGGCGGATATTCGCCGGCTCGTTGAGCTAGGCTGGAAACCTGCCTACAGCCTTGATCAAGGTATTCGAAAAACAATCGAACTGGAATTTAAACGATGAAACTACTCATTACTGGAGGCTGCGGCTTTCTGGGAAGTAATCTGGCTGCGGATGCCTTGGCTAGAGGCGATGAACTCGTGGTTTTCGATAACCTCTATCGTGCAGGCTCCCGTGAAAACCTTGGCTGGCTTCAGCTGCAGGGAAGTTTCAGATTTGAGCACGGTGATATTCGTAACCAAAATGACATTACACGAATTGTTCTGGAGTTTCAGCCAGACGCCGTTTTCCATCTTGCAGGCCAAGTGGCCATGACCACTTCAATCGCCAATCCTCGGATGGATTTTGAAGTAAACGTTATGGGAACCCACAATCTGCTTGAGGCCGTTCGACAACATGCTGCTCAAGCCGTGGTGGTCTACTCATCCACCAACAAGGTCTATGGTGATTTAGAGCAGTACACTTATCGGGAAACAGACACGCGATACGAGTGTATTGAGCACCCCATTGGTTTCGACGAAAACACACAGCTCGATTTTCATTCCCCATACGGCTGCTCAAAAGGCGCAGCAGACCAATACATGCTCGACTACGCCAGAATATTTGGGCTAAATACAGTCGTCTTCAGGCACTCATCAATGTACGGTGGCCGGCAATTTGCCACCTATGATCAAGGTTGGATTGGCTGGTTTTGTCAAAAAGCCGTAGAAGCGAAAACAGGAGGGTCGGAAAAGCCGTTCACCATCTCGGGTACTGGGAAGCAAGTGCGCGATGTTTTGCATGCTGACGACATGAAGCGGCTATATATGGCAGCTGTGATGAATGTTAAAAAAGCGAAAGGCCAGGCTTTTAATATCGGGGGAGGAATTAAAAATAGTCTCTCGTTGCTTGATCTTTTCTCGCTATTAGAAAAAATTGCCAACGTAAAACTTGAATATAGCAGGTTACCGGTACGAGAAAGTGATCAGCGTGTTTTTGTAGCTAATATTACCAAGGCAAAAGAACTGTTGAACTGGGAACCTGAGGTATCTTCGCAGAAAGGTGTGGCGCGCATGTTTGAGTGGGTCGGGCAGATGCAATGACCGATGGTGCTTCACCTGATAGAACAAAAAACTATTTCCGCCAAGTTAAAGGATCTGTCTTATTCAAGGGCTTGGCGGTAGGAGCATCTTTTTTTGCCGTCCCACTGATGATTCAGTATTTGGGAAATGAGCAATATGGCATTTGGTCGACACTTTTGTCAATAATGTCATGGGCAGTTTTTTTTGATTTTGGTATTGGTAATGGCCTCCGAAATAAACTTGCGGAGTCATTGGCAAAAAACCAGGTGACCGAAGCTACGGGCTACATTTCGTCGGGCTATACATGGATCGGAGTTATATCTGCGGTTTTGCTGGTTTTGGTTGCGGTCTTTTCGTTCCTGGTTCCATGGCAGGTCGTTTTTAATACAAATTTATTGAGTAATGGAAAATTGCAAAATGCAGTGTTGATTTCTGCGGTTTTTGTGTTGATAAATTTTTGGTTGGGCCTAATCAATCAGGTACTTAATGCAGTACAAAAAACGTCATGGGTTGTATTCGGACAGTTTTTGTCAAATGGCTTAGGGTTGATAGTTGTACATGTTCTGAGCAGAACAACAGAAGCATCCCTTCTTCTACTGGTGGCGGGTTACGGTCTGTCAATTGTTGCTGCCAATCTGCTTTTGAGTTTCGGCTTCTATGTGATACGTGGAGACTTGAGACCTAAGCTGTCATATGACCGGAAACATTTATATCCGTTGCTTTCGCTTGGGGGGCAGTTCTTTGTAATTCAACTTGCTGCCCTGGTTATTTTTACCACGGACAAGATTTTAATAACGCAGTTGTTTGGTCCTCAATATGTTGCCCGGTATGATGTGGTCTTCAAGCTGTTCAGCGTTATTACTTTGATTCATGGGCTGATTTCAGCTCCATTGTGGTCTGCATATACCGATGCCTACTATAAGTCGGATTTTAAATGGATGGGTGTGACATTACGAAAACAATTGCTGATATTTGTTTGTGTTGTCGCAGCAACTGTTGTTCTGTGCTTTATGGCTGGTTCAATCATTAAAGTGTGGGTTGGCCCAAGCGTGGAAACCCCGTTCTTGCTGATCTTGAGCGTATCCGTCTTTCTGGTTGTTTCTATATGGAACAATATATTTGCCTATTTTTTGAATGGAGTTGGGGAAATTCGTCTCCAGCTTTATACGGCTGTGGCCGCCATGCTAATCAATATTCCTGTTGCTATTATTCTTGTTAATGATTTCGGGTTTGGTGTGGATGGAGTCGTTTGGGCTACTTGTCTCAGTCTGTCTATCTTTGCTATCGTTGGCCCAATTCAAGTGATGTCAATCTTGGCTCGGGCTAAATAAAAACTAGCAATTTGAGTTGTTTAATGAATAGTCCAAAAATAAGTATTCTTATCCCTGTTTTCAATCGAAATAAATATATATCTGAATGTATAGATTCTGCTCTGCATCAGAGTTTTCAGGATTTTGAAGTCGTCGTTGTGGATAATGCGAGCGACGATGGAACTTGGGAAATATGCCAGAAGTATGCTGAGCGGAATCCAAGAGTGCGAGTTTTTAGAAATGGGGAAAATATTGGCCCGGTTAGGAACTGGATTCGGTGTGCCCAGGAAGCCCGTGGTGAATACAGTAAGATGCTTTTTAGTGATGATTTGCTAGAGATTGATTGCATTGAGCGAATGCTTGGCGAAATAGTCGATCCGGAAGTTGGTTTTGTTTATAGTGCAGCCAGAGTTGGTGAAAAAAAGGAAAGTTCGGCGATTTTCTATTTATCAAATTGTGGCTCCTCGTTTGATAAAGAGCATTACCTATCATTGGTGCTTCGGCATCAAGCGCCCGTTAGTCCTGGGGCAGTAATGCTTCGTACTAAGGATTTGATCGTAAGTTTACGCGAGAGCTTGCCAACAGCTACACCTCGCCCCTTTGATATGCATGGTGCCGGGCCTGATTTAATGATCATGTTGTTAACTATGGATCATTATGCGAGCGTGGTGTTTATTCGGGAACCTTTGGTTTTTTTTCGTAACCACGCAGAATCGTTCACTGTTTTAAATTCTAATGGAAAAATAGTGGATGGTTATAATTCAGCTATTGCACTTTACTTAAAGTCTCAGGGGCGGTATTTTGCATGGATGTGTTATGTTTCTCGGATTTGGTCTTCTAGAGTTTGGCGTCAAAAAAAACTAATTTCTCCAGCGCTTGTTCTAGTGGAATATGAGGGCAGTGGTTCATTGTTTGAGAGTGTAGTCTTTATCATTATTTTTCCGGTATTGCTCATAAATTTATTTATAAATAAAATGGATTGATGATTATGTTTCGTGTTTTCTCTATTGATATTTAATTTAAAATTGGCTAATGTGTTTTTGATTTTTAATTCCTGAGGCGGCTTCGTTGAGCTCAAATGAATCTCCTGTGATTACGGTGGTCGTTGCTGCTTATAATTGCGTTGATACTATTCAGCAGTGTATTGATAGTGTCGTGGAGCAGAGTTATAAGAAATGGGAATTGATTGTGATTGATGGTGGGTCAACTGATGGAACAGCTGATTTGCTTGGGCGTAATAATGAAATTTCCTATTGGATTTCCGAGCCTGATACTGGTATATATAATGCATGGAATAAGGCTTTATTAAAGTCCACAGGTGATTGGATTTGCTTTTTAGGGGGAGATGATTTTCTTTTTGATGTTCAGGCACTGGATAAGATGGTTGGTGAGTTGAACAAGCTTTCAGTTAATGTTTTTGTCGCCTATGGGCGGGTAATGATATTAAACGAAAACTCTGTACCAATTTATCCCGTTGGAGAGCGTTGGGAAAATGTGAGGAAGCGTTTTAGGTATGCGATGTCCATACCCCACCAAGGGGTTATGCATAGGCGTGACCTTTTTGTCAAATACGGAGTATTTAATGAGTCATTTCGTATTGGTGGTGACTATGACTTACTGTTACGCTTTCTGAAAAATCAGGATGCTGTGTTTTTTCCTGATGTTATTTTTTCAGCGATGCGCTTAGGTGGTGTAAGTAGCAATCCGAGTGGTACATTATTAGTCTTGCAGGAATTTAGAAAGGCTCAGATTAATAACGGGATTCGTTTGCCAAGCATTATGTTTTTGTTTCTGGTTGCCAAGGTATATGCAAGAATTTTTATTTGGCGATTGTTGGGGGAGCGTAGTGCGAAGCGTGTTTTAGATATCGGCCGGCGATTGGTGCGACTTCCCGCTCATTGGACTAAGGTTTGATTGTGGACAAGCAATTTGCTCCCGTAAGTGTGGTTATTCCATGTTTTCGGTGTGCTACGACTATCAGGCGGGCTGTCGATTCTGTTGTCAATCAAACCCAAGTTCCGTCGGAAATTATCTTGGTTGATGATGCAAGTGATGACGATACATGGGATGTTTTAAGCAAGATTGCAGAAGAGTATCCCTGTTTAGTGAGGCTGCATCGGCTAGGTGAAAATAAGGGAGCAGCAAGTGCGCGAAACGCGGGTTGGGATCTCGCTATTCACCTGTATGTGGCATTCTTGGATGCTGACGATACATGGCACCCAAAGAAAATTGAAATGCAATACACGTGGATGAATGCTCATCCGGCGGTAGGGTTAACTGGTCACCAAAACGTTGTTGCTGGAACTTCGGATCCTGTACTGAGTTTGTCAACGAAGTTGTTGATTCGTCCTATTCGCCGAATGCGATTATTGCTATCTAATCCATTGCCAACGCCGTCAGTAATGTTAAGGCGGGAAGAAGTTCTACTTCGATTTTGCCCAGAGAAGAGATATGCCGAAGATTACCTCTTGTGGCTGAACGTAGTCTTTTCTGGCCATAAGGTTTATAAGCTTGAGCTTCCACTTTCCTATTCTCATAAACCATATTTTGGTGATTCTGGGTTGTCAAGAGACTTATGGAGGATGGAGAAGGGGGAGTTGGACACCTACCGTCGAATTTATGCGGCGGGATATATTTCACGCTTAGCCTATTGGATTGTGCAGTGTCTTTCATTTGCGAAGTATATGCGTAGGCTCTTGGTCATGCGTTTTCGATCTTGGGATTAAATGAATGCAGCGAATTTGTTTTGTTCTGACGAGTCCGTTCGCTGTCAATGGATTTTTACTTAACCATTTCAGGGTGTTAGCGAATAATTTCTCAATTACTTTGGTTGTAAATACGCTTGAATATCCGTTGTCCACCGATCTGGATGGGCGGGTTAGGGTCGTGCATCTGGATCTGGCGCGAAAAGTTGATCTGCTTTCGGATTTGAAATCTTTGCTCTGGCTATGGAGATTTTTCCGGCGCGAAAAGTTTGATCTCGTGCATAGCCTGACTCCCAAGGGAGGGTTGCTTGGTATGTTGTCCGCCAAACTGGCGGGGGTCCGATGTCGCCAACATACCTTTACAGGGCAAGTCTGGGTTACGAGTCACGGATTGAGTCGATATTTTCTGAAGCAACTTGATTCTTTGATTGCTGTTTGTGCAACAAACGTACTTGCTGACAGTGCCTCTCAATGTGATTTTCTGGTGGCGGAGAAAGTCATCAAGCCGGGCGCTATCGATGTTGCCGGACCTGGCTCGATTTCCGGGGTCGACACTACGCGTTTCATGCCCAATCCCGTAGTTCGCCACACGGTTCGGGAGTCCTTGAAGATTCCTGATGATGCACTGGTTTTTATTGCTTTGGGGCGAATGACCCGGGACAAGGGGGTTGTTGATCTGGTTGAGTCGTTCAAGTCACTTTCCGGCAAATTTCCGCGAGCTTGGCTATTGCTTGCCGGTCCTGATGAGGAGAATCTGGCCAGCACGCTCCTCGAAGCGGCTGGTGCCTCTGTCGACCACCTTCGTCTGGAACCCAAAGTGGTTCAATCTGCCGCCTATCTGGCTGCCGCAGATGTGCTGGTATTGCCAAGTTATCGGGAGGGTTTCGGTACGGTGGTGTTGGAAGCTGCTGCAGTAGGGTTGCCGACAATCGCTTCACGCATCTACGGTTTAACTGACGCAGTGGTCGAAGGGGTTACCGGAGTATGTTTTCCCGTTGGCGATACGCAGGCCTTGCAGGCTGCACTTGCATTACTGATACAGAATGATGATTTTCGTTCCTCTTTGGGGGCACAAGCTCGTCAGCGAGCCTTGAGCGAATATTCATCAGATGCGATTTCCGGAGCCTGGCTCAAGCAGTATTCAGTGGCTTTAAGCCAATAGTTTTTTGTGGAACACATATATGAAGCGCATTTTTGATTTGCTGTTGTGCCTCTTGGCAAGTCTTGTGCTCTTGATTCCGGTGGTTGTGCTGGGTCTTCTCATTTATCTGACATCACCTGGGCCGGCCTTGTATTGGTCTGATCGTGTCGGTCGCAAAAACAGGATTTTCAGGATGCCGAAGTTTCGCAGCATGAGGATTGATACCCCGGTGGTGGCAACCCACTTGCTCAGCGATCCGAATGTCTATCTGACTCCGATCGGTTCTTTTCTGCGCAAGTCCAGCCTTGATGAGTTGCCGCAGTTGTGGAGCATTTTGGTTGGTGACATGAGTTTTGTCGGGCCGCGTCCTGCACTGTTTAATCAGGATGATCTGGTCGCGTTGCGGACCGAGCATGGTGTCCACGAATTGGTTCCTGGGCTTACTGGTTGGGCTCAGATCAATGGGCGAGACGAATTGGCGATTGTGGACAAGGTCAAGTTGGATGCTGAGTACTTGGAGCGTCAGTCATTGCGATTCGACCTCCATATCTTGTGGATGACCTTACTCAAGGTGCTCAAACGGGATGGCGTTTCCCATTGAGCGATCACAAGATCAAGCTTGGCAAGGGTACAATCAGCGGGCTTTGAGCCCAGTGTTTTTTGCTGTCACATCTGGGTGCAACTGCAATATTGGCTTGTAATTCTCAATTTCGGCTCAGAACTTTAGCTGGCCGGGGTAATAGACCAAGAATTCATTGGTAGACCACTAAATTCCATTTTTCGCCAAATGGTGGTTGAAAACGGGTTAAAGAAAAATTCAAGTGACTAAAGCTTTCCTTTCCCTCTTCGTCTTTTTGTTCGATCTCTCTGCCGTCATTTTTGCTTGGGCGGGGGGCTTTTACTTGCGCTTCAACTTTGACATCCCGGCCAGCTTTTTGCCGGCGCTTGGCTGGGGGCTAGTATTTCTGGCTCCGTCACATGCGATAGCCTGCCGTGTTGCTGGGCTGTATCGGGGCATCTGGATGTTTGCCAGCTTGCCGGATCTGAGGCGGGTTTTGCGGGCAGTGGGCTTGTCTACCGCAGCACTGATGGTGTTTTTTGTCTTGTATCGTACCGAGCAGCAGGTAGTGCCGCGTTCCTTGCTGATCCTTTATCCAATGCTGATGTTGCTCTACATGGGCGGCGGCCGGGCTGCATACCGAATGTGGAAGGAGCATCGCCTCTATGGTGGCCTGATCGCCCAGGGCAAGCCGGTAGTGATTGTTGGGGCTGGGCGCGGTGGCGCCATGCTGGTGCGCGAACTCGAACGTAGCGCTGATTGGCGCGTCGTCTGTCTGGTCGATGACGATCGCAGCAAGTGGGGACGAGAGCTTTCCGGACATCGGGTGGTAGGGGGCATTGATGCACTGCCAGATGTGCTGGCTTCAGAGAAAGCGTCGCATGTGATCCTGGCCATGCCGTCGGCTGCGGCCGAAGCGTGCCGCCGGGCTACTGATCTGGCAGTGGAGGCCGGGGCGCATATTTTTACTGTGCCAGGGCTTGAGGATATGATGGCTGGGAGGGTTGCCATTTCGTCGATTCGCCCGGTGGCAATTGAGGATTTGCTCGGTCGGGAGCCGGTGTGGATTGATTCTCAGCATGTGGCGGCCATGGTGGCTGACAAAACCATTCTGGTGACTGGCGCAGGTGGCTCGATTGGTAGTGAGTTATGCCGGCAATTGGCGCGGTTCTCGCCAGCGCAACTCGTCCTCTACGAACAGAGCGAGTTTGCGCTGTATACGCTGGAACAATGGTTTTCTGTACATATGCCAGAAATTTCCTTGGTGCCGTTAGCGGGCGACGTGAAGGATGCGGCGCGCTTGGATGAGGTGTTTTCAGCCTATCAGCCGCAAGTGGTTTTCCACGCTGCAGCTTACAAGCATGTGCCACTGATGGAGGTGGGTAATGCCTGGCAGGCGGTACGCAACAACGTGTTGGGTACCTTGCGGGTGGCGCAGACGGCGAGTCGTTTTGGGGCTGAGCGTTTTGTGCTGATTTCGACTGACAAGGCAGTCAACCCGACCAACGTGATGGGGGCGACCAAGCGATTGGCTGAGATGGTCTGCGAAGCCTTGCATTGTCAGTGTTCCAGGACGCAATTCGAGATGGTTCGTTTTGGCAATGTGTTGGGCAGTACCGGAAGTGTGATTCCCAAGTTTCAGGAGCAGATTGCCCGTGGCGGACCGGTGACGGTTACCCACCCGGAAATCACCCGCTACTTCATGTCGATTCCGGAGGCGGCACAACTGGTGCTGCAGGCGGCGGCGATGGGGCAGGGGGGGGAGATATTTGTACTCGACATGGGCGAGCCGGTCAGGATTGTCGAACTGGCGCGCAAGATGATTCACCTTTGCGGCTATACGGATAGTGAAATTCGTATTGAATTTTCCGGCTTGCGTCCGGGCGAGAAGCTTTATGAAGAATTATTGGCCGATGCCGAGCAAACCCGGCCAACACCGCACCCCAAGTTGCGAATTGCCCGGGCTCGTTCTGTTGATGATGAGTTTTTGCTGAATTTGCATGTTTGGCTTGCCGAAATCAGCCAGAGCGATGCATTGGTTCGAGAGACCCTGAAGCGTTGGGTTCCGGAATACTGCCCCGCTGCCAATAATTTTTCCTGAACATCTTTGCGGCAATTGCCGCGCAATGACCACGGTGACTGTGTGATTCACGAATTTCTCGATCTGCCCCAATTGATTTCTGCTAATGGCACTGTGCGCCTGCCCGGTTCGAAGAGCATTTCCAATCGCGTTCTCTTACTGGCAGCGCTCGCGGAAGGTGAAACCGAGGTCCGCGATCTGCTGGCTTCAGATGACACCGAGCGGATGCTCGATGCGCTCAAGATACTTGGCGTCGGCGTTACTCATCAGGGGGGTGAAAACTGGTTAATCCAAGGGTGTGGCGGCCAGTTTCCGGTAAAACAGGCGGAGCTTTTTCTCGGTAATGCCGGAACGGCGTTTCGTCCGCTGACTGCGGCGCTGGCCATGGCTGGCGGTGATTACGTCCTGAAGGGCGTCGCCCGCATGCATGAGCGGCCGATCGGCGATCTGGTCGATGGTTTGCGGCAGCTCGGGGCGGATATTACTTATCTGGGCAACGAGGGTTATCCGCCGCTGAACCTGAAGCCGACGCACATCAAACCGGGTGGCGTGGTCAAGGTGCGCGGCGATGTCTCGAGCCAGTTTCTGACCGGCTTGTTGATGGCTTTGCCGCTGACCGGGCAGACTGTTGCGGTCGACGTTGTTGGCGAGTTGATTTCCAAACCCTATATTGAGATTACGCTGGCGACCATGGCGCGTTTTGGCGTGCTGGTACAGCGTGATGGCTGGCAGCGGTTTACGGTGCAGGCTGGTAGTCGTTATCTCTCACCGGGAACAATCTACGTTGAAGGCGATGCTTCGTCGGCCTCGTATTTTCTGGCCTTGGGCGCCATCGGTGATGGTCCGTTGCGGGTCGAAGGCGTTGGGCGCGATTCGATTCAGGGCGATGTACGTTTCGCCGAGGCGCTGGCCAAAATGGGCGCTGAAATCGAGATGGGACCGAACTGGATGGAGGCGCAAGCACCGCAAGGGGGCTTGGTTGCGGTCGATCTCGACTGCAACCATATTCCCGATGCGGCGATGACACTGGCAACGACGGCCTTGTTTGCCAAAGGAACGACCACGCTGCGCAACATCGCCAGCTGGCGGGTCAAGGAAACTGATCGGATTGTTGCGATGGCGACCGAGTTGCGCAAGTTGGGTGCCGCGGTCGAGGAAGGTGAGGATTTCATCAGTATCACCCCGGCTGTACTCAAATCCGCCGCAATCGATACCTACGATGACCATCGCGTCGCGATGTGTTTTTCCTTGGCCGCCTTTGGCACGCCGCTGCGCATCAATGATCCGAAGTGCGTGGCCAAGACTTTTCCCGATTACTTCGAGCGCTTCTCAGAGGTGACCAAGGCGGCGCCGGTGATCGCCATCGATGGCCCCTCTGCTTCCGGCAAAGGGACGGTGGCGGCGCGAGTGGCGGCGGCCCTCGGTTACGCCTATCTCGATTCCGGTGCCCTTTACCGGTTGACCGCACTCGCCGCTAAACAGGCCGGTGTGGAATGGTCCGACGAGGCTGGCGTGGCAGCGATTGCTGCCGGTCTTGACGTCGAGTTTTCCGAAGGCGATATCCGCCTCAATGGCAGCCTTGTCGGCGATGCGATTCGCACCGAGGAAATGTCGGCCGGCGCCTCTAAGGTTGCGGCCATGCCGGCTGTGCGCGAGGCACTTTTGTTTCGCCAGCGGGCGTTCAACAAGCTGCCCGGCCTAGTCGGTGACGGACGTGACATGGGTTCGGTTGTCTTCCCTCGCGCTGTGCTCAAGGTCTTCCTGACGGCGAGTGCCGAAGCGCGCGCTGAACGGCGTTATAAGCAGTTGATCGAAAAAGGATTCTCTGCTAATCTCGCGGACCTTCTGTTGGACTTGAAGCAACGTGACGAGCGCGATTCACAGCGCAGCGTTGCTCCTCTTCGGCAAGAGGCAGATGCCAAGCTGCTCGACACCACGCATCTCACCATCGAACAGGCGGTGAATCAGGTGCTGGTCTGGAGCAAGGAAGTGTTGCAGTAAGGTGTTGCCGGCCAGGTGGCCGGTAATTTGTTTTAAACCCTAACCCGCTGTGGATTTCACGATTCGCGGCAGCATGAAAGTTCTCTCCGTCAATGGAATCTTTTGCTCAACTATTTGAAGAATCCCTGGCTCGCCAGGAAATGCGTCAAGGCGAAGTCATCACTGCAGAAGTGGTGCTCATCGATCACAATTTCGTTGTGGTCAATGCCGGCCTGAAATCGGAATCCTATGTTCCGCTCGAAGAATTCCTGAATGATCAGGGCGAACTCGAAGTCAAGGTGGGCGATTTCGTCCAAGTGGCTATCGAAATGCTGGAAGACGGCTACGGCGCAACGCGCCTGTCCCGCGATCGCGCCAAGCGCATCGCTGCCTGGAACTTCCTGGAAGAAGCCCTGAACAACAACTCCCTGGTTACTGGCACCATCACCGGCAAGGTCAAGGGCGGTCTGACCGTCATGTCCAACGGTGTCCGCGCCTTCCTGCCGGGTTCCCTCGTCGACATGCGTCCGGTCAAGGACACCACGCCGTACGAAGGCAAGACCATGGAGTTCAAGGTCATCAAGCTTGATCGCAAGCGCAACAACGTCGTGATGTCCCGCCGTGCCGTTCTCGAAGCCACCGCTGACAAAGATCGCGAAAAGCTCCTCGAAAACCTCAAGGAAGGCACCACCGTCAAGGGTATCGTCAAGAACATCACCGACTACGGTGCATTCGTTGACCTCGGTGGTATCGATGGCCTGCTGCACATTACCGATCTGGCCTGGCGTCGTGTGCGTCACCCGAGCGAAGTGCTCAATGTCGGTGACGAAGTTACCGCCAAGATCCTCAAGTTCGACGCCGAGAAAAACCGCGTCTCCCTGGGTATGAAGCAACTGGGCGACGATCCGTGGGTTGGTATTGCCCGCCGTTACCCGGCTGGCACCCGCCTGTTCGGCAAGGTTACCAACCTGACCGACTACGGTTCATTCGTTGAAATCGAGCAGGGCATCGAAGGTCTGGTTCACGTTTCCGAAATGGACTGGACCAACAAGAACGTTCATCCGTCCAAGGTTGTCCAGCTCGGCGACGAAGTCGAAGTCATGATCCTTGAAATCGACGAAGAGCGTCGTCGTATCTCCTTGGGTATGAAGCAGTGCCAAGCCAATCCTTGGGACGACTTCGCCATGAACCACAAGAAGGGTGACAAGGTTAAGGGCGCCATCAAGTCGATCACCGACTTCGGTATCTTTATCGGCCTGCCTGGTGGCATCGATGGTCTGGTTCACCTGTCCGACCTGTCCTGGTCTGCGACTGGCGAAGAAGCCATCCGCAACTTCAAGAAGGGTGATGAAGTCGAGGCGCTGGTTCTTGGCATCGACGTTGAGAAAGAGCGTATCTCCCTCGGTATCAAACAGATGGAAGGTGATCCGTACACCAACTTCATCGCTACCCACGAAAAGAACAGCATCGTGAACTGCACCGTCAAGACGGTCGACGCTCGCGGCGCCGTGCTGACGCTGGATGGTGAGAACGAAGGTTACCTGCGTGCTTCCGAATTCTCGCGTGATCGTATCGATGACCTGTCGCAGCACCTCAAGGTGGGCGATACCGTTGAAGCCATGATCATCAACGTGGATCGCAAGACCCGTGGTATCAACCTTTCCATCAAGGCCAAGGACAATGCCGAACAGCACGAAGCCATGCAGAAACTTTCTGCCGAGTCTTCCGCTGCCGCTTCCGGTACGACCAACCTGGGTGCCCTGTTGAAGGCCAAGCTTAACCAGCAAGGCTGATAAGGCAATAGCATGACCAAATCTGAGCTCATCGCCCGGCTGGCGGAGCGGTTTCCCCAGTTGGTGGCGAAAGATGCTGATTTTGCGGTCAAGATGATTCTCGATGCGATGTCCGAAGCACTTGTGCGAGGAGATCGTATCGAGATCCGCGGATTCGGCAGCTTTGCGCTCAACTATCGGCCACCGCGTACTGGCCGTAACCCCAAGTCTGGGGAAAAGGTTGGCGTCCCGGCCAAGTGGGTTCCCCACTTCAAGGCTGGAAAAGAATTGCGCGAAAGGGTCGATCAGGCGATCTGACCTCGGGCTTGGCCCAATGTGGTAGATTCAGGGCAGTGGATGATTTCACTGCCCTTTTTTATTGAATGTCATGACAGCACTGACCTGGGCCATACGGGCCATTATTTTTGTCTTTCTGGTTGTATTCGCTACCCAGAACACCGATCCGGTAAGCCTTCGCCTTCTACCAGGAACTGTCTGGCAGACGCCCTTGGTGATCGCCCTGCTGGTCTTCTTTATCGGTGGCGTGATACTTGGCGCGCTTTCGTTGCTTGGTGTTATTTTCCGGCTGCGTCGTGAAATCTCGCGCCTGAAGCGTGAGGCTGTGCAAAAGCCAGCTTCGCTTACCTCGGAAGTGCCGCCAAACGCATGAATGAATTATTCGAATACTGGCAGCTACTGCTAATACCGGCCTTTTTTGCTCTGGGCTGGATCGCTGCCCGCGTCGATATGCAGCAGGTCGTGCATGAATCGCGCACCTTGCCTCGTTCCTATTTTCAGGGACTGAATTTTCTGCTCAATGAGCAGCCGGACAAGGCAATCGATTCCTTTCTCGAGGTTGCAAAGGTTGATTCGCAGACCGTTGAGCTGCATTTTGCACTCGGTAATCTGTTTCGCCGGCGTGGCGAGACGGAGCGTGCCATACGCATGCACCAGAACCTCATCGACTTGCCTGGCCTCGATGACAAGGTGCGGTTGCAGGCGCTGTCGGAGCTGGGACAGGATTACCTGAAGGCAGGCCTGCTTGATCGGGCTGAAGAAATTTTCAACAAATTGCTGGGAACCGACTTTGAGGAAGAGGCCAAGCGCAATCTTCTGGAAATCTATCAGGTCGAGAAAGAGTGGCTGAAGGCCATAGCAATCGCACGCGAACTGCCGGATGTCGCCTCACATCGCGATATTGCCGAGTACTACTGCGAGTTGGCGGCCAACGAAATCATGCGTTCTCGCCCGGATTCGGCGCGTGAGTATTTGGAGGTTGCGACTCAGGAGAATCGGAAGTGCGTGCGGGCCAGCCTTCTGCAAGGGGATCTGCTGATGCAGGAGGTCGATCTCAACGGCGCTATCGAAGCCTGGCAGCGCATTGAGCAACAGGATCCTGCATACCTTGCGCTGGTTGCTCAGCGCCTCCTTGAGGCATACCGCAAGCTCGAACGGCCTGCAGAAGGTATCGCGCTGTTGAGTGGCTATCTCGAGCGCTATCCCTCGCTTGACCTGCTCGAAGTGGTCTATCAACTGGTCCTCGAAAGCGAAGGTGTCGAAGCAGCCTATCGCCTGGTGCGGGCCGAACTTCAGCGCAATCCCACGCTGCTTGGCCTGGAAAAACTGATGAGTGCGCGTTTGCCGCTGGTGGCGCCGGAGGTTCGTCCGGATGTCGAGTTGGCGAGGACCATTATCCAGGGCTACACGAAACGTCTGTCGCGCTATCGATGCGATAATTGCGGTTTCAAGGCCCGCCAGTTTTATTGGCGTTGTCCGGCCTGTGGTGGTTGGGAAACCTATCCGCCGCGTCGCAGTGAAGAATTCGATCAATCCTTGTAGGAAGCCTTATGAAAATCACCGTTGTCGGCACCGGCTATGTCGGTCTGGTCAGTGGCACCTGTCTGGCTGAGGTAGGTAACGATGTCCTTTGTCTGGACGTCGATCCCGAGAAAATCCGTATTCTCGAAGAAGGCGGCATTCCGATCTTCGAACCCGGTTTGCAGGAAATGGTCCGCCGCAATGTTGCCGCCGGTCGCCTGCACTTCACCACCGACGTTGAAAAAGCCGTGCAGCACGGCACCATCCAGTTCATCGCGGTTGGTACGCCGCCTGACGAAGATGGTTCGGCCGATCTTCAGTACGTCTTAGGCGCAGCCCGCAACATCGGCCGTTTGATGACCGACTACAAGGTCGTGGTCGACAAGAGCACCGTGCCGGTCGGTACCGGTGCCAAGGTCAAGGCCGCCATCGCTGACGAACTCGCCAAGCGAGGCGTCGACATCCCTTACAGCGTTGTTTCCAATCCTGAATTCCTCAAGGAAGGGGCGGCTGTCGAAGATTTCATGCGCCCTGATCGCATTGTTGTCGGGGCCGAAGAAGAGCAGGCCATCCACCTGATGCGTGCCCTTTACGCACCGTTCCAACGCAACCACGAGCGCCTGATCATCACCGACGTGAAGAGCGCCGAACTGACCAAGTACGCCGCCAATGCGATGCTGGCGACGCGTATCAGCTTCATGAACGAACTGGCCAATCTGGCCGAAGTGCTTGGCGCAGATATCGAAATGGTTCGCCAGGGCATTGGCTCTGATCCGCGCATTGGCTACCACTTCCTTTACCCCGGTTGCGGCTACGGTGGCTCCTGCTTCCCCAAGGACGTCAAGGCGCTTATCGCGACAGCCAAGGACGATGCCGACATCACCCTCAAAGTGCTGACTGCCGTCGAGGAAGCCAATGATGCCCAGAAGCACGTGCTGACCCGGAAGCTCAGGGCGCGCTTCGGCGATCTCAAGGGCAAGCATTTTGCCCTGTGGGGTCTGGCTTTCAAGCCGAATACCGACGACATGCGCGAAGCGCCGAGCCGTGAACTGATTGCCGACTTGTTCGCCGCCGGTGCAACGGTGACGGCCTACGATCCTGTCGCCATCGACGAGACCCGACGCATCTACGGTGATGACAGCCGTCTGCAATACGCCGAAAACCCGATGGGGGCTCTCACAAACGCCGATGCGTTGCTGATCGTTACCGAATGGAAGGAATTCCGGAGTCCGGATTTTGAGTCCATCAAGGCAACGCTCAGGAGTCCGGTGATTTTCGACGGCCGTAACCTGTATGACCCGAAATTCGTGCGTGCTACAGGCATCGAGTATTTTGCAATCGGACGCTGATCAATGAGCAGCAGCATGCTGGAAAAGATTTCGCAGGTTCGCCTGCTCGTTGTTGGTGACGTCATGCTCGACCGATACTGGTTTGGCGAGGTCAGCCGGATTTCGCCCGAGGCGCCGGTGCCGGTGGTCAAGGTTCAGCGCATGGAAGAGCGTCTCGGCGGGGCGGCCAATGTTGCCCGCAATGCGGCCTCGCTCGGGGCCGTTTCAGCCTTGCTGTCGGTGGTTGGTGACGACGAGGCGGGGCGTACGCTCGGGCGCTTGCTCGAAGAAGGTCAAATTGATGCGAATTTGCACGTTGACCGTGAGATTGATACCACTGTGAAGTTGCGCGTCATCGGTCGTCAGCAGCAACTGCTGCGCATTGATTTCGAGACGACGCCTTCGCACGAAGTGCTGCAGGCCAAGCTGGCAGATTTCGAAACCCGGGTCGTCCAGTCCGATGTGGTTGTCCTTTCCGATTACGGCAAGGGCGGGCTGATGCATATTGCTGAAATGATCCGCATCGCGCGCGCCCATGACAAGCCGGTACTGGTCGATCCCAAGGGCGATGAGTGGGGCAAGTATGCTGGTGCTACCGTGATAACGCCGAATCGCTCGGAACTGAAAGAGGTTGTCGGGCGCTGGTCGTCGGACGAGGAATTGGCCGCCAAGGCGCGCAAGTTACGCGGCGAACTCGGCCTCGAAGCCCTGCTGGTTACCCGCAGCGAGGAGGGCATGACCCTGTTCGCCGATGAAACACACCATCAGCCAGCCCTGGCGCGCGAAGTATTCGATGTTTCCGGCGCCGGCGACACGGTGATCGCCACGCTGGCTGTCATGATTGCTGCCGGTGCCGATTGGGCCGAAGCCATTCGTGTCGCCAACATCGCCGCCGGCATTGTCGTCGGCAAACTTGGTACTGCCGTTGTCAGCCGTGAAGAACTTGCCGCAGCCCTGTAAGGAATAATCATGTACATAGTCGTTACCGGCGCTGCCGGCCTCATCGGTTCCAATATCGTCAAGGCGCTCAACGAGCGTGGTGTCACGAAGATCATCGCAGTCGACAACCTAACCAAGGCCGACAAGTTCAAGAACCTGATCGATTGCGAAATTGTCGATTACATTGACAAGAACGATTTCATCGCGCGTATTCAGGCTGGGCATTTTGATGGCGAGATTGACGCCATTTTCCATGAGGGCGCCTGTTCGGACACCATGGAAACCGATGGCCGTTACATGATGGAGAACAACTTTCGTTACTCCTCCATTCTGCTCGACTGGTGTCTCGATCAGGACGTCCAGTTCCTCTATGCCTCCAGCGCCGCCACCTACGGCGCCAGCAACGTCTTCAAGGAAGAGCGCCAATATGAGGGGCCGCTCAACGTATACGGCTACTCCAAGTTCCTCTTCGACCAGATCGTTCGCCAGAAGCTGGCGCAGAACCCGTCGTCGCAGATCGTCGGCTTCCGCTACTTCAACGTCTATGGTCCGCGCGAAACGCACAAGGGGCGCATGGCCTCCGTCGCCTTCCACAACTACAACCAGTTCAAGGCCGACGGCAAGGTCAAGTTGTTCGAAGGCTCGCATGGCTACCCGGACGGCGGTCAGCAGCGCGATTTCGTTTTCGTCGGCGATGTCGCCAAGGTCAATCTGTACTTTCTCGATCATCCGGAAAAGTCCGGCATCTTCAACCTCGGCTCCGGCCGGGCGCAGAGTTTCAACGATGTGGCGGTTGCTGCGGTCAACGGCTGCCGGAAGGCAAAAAGCGAAGCGCCGCTATCGCTTGACGAGTTGCGGGCACAGGGTTTGCTGGAATACGTCGCCTTCCCCGAGGCGCTGAAGGGCAAGTATCAGGCATTTACCCAGGCCGATCTGACGCGCCTGCGCGACGCCGGCTACGCTGCGCCGATGGCCACGGTTGAGGAGGGCGTCTCCCAATACATCGAGTGGCTCCATAAAAATGTATAAAACCCTGCAGGATTTTGTCGGAAACACGCCGCTGGTACGGCTGGTACGCATCCCGGGCGCTGAAAACGACAAACGCAACAATGTCATTCTGGCCAAGCTCGAAGGCAACAATCCGGCCGGTTCGGTGAAAGACCGCCCGGCACTGTCGATGATCGTCCACGCCGAAGCGCGCGGCGAGATCAAACCGGGCGACACGCTGATTGAGGCGACTTCTGGCAACACGGGCATTGCATTGGCCATGGCGGCGGCGATCAAGGGCTACCGAATGATTCTGGTCATGCCCGAGAATCAGAGCATCGAACGCCGGCAGAGCATGCGTGCCTACGGTGCCGAACTCGTGCTGACGCCCAAGGATGGCGGTATGGAGTTGTGCCGCGACGTCGCCGAAAAGATGCGCGACGAAGGCAAGGGCATCATCCTCGACCAGTTTGGCAACCCGGATAATCCGCTGGCTCATATCGAAGGCACCGGTCCGGAAATCTGGCGCGACACCGACGGAAAGATCACGCACTTCGTTTCCAGCATGGGGACGACCGGCACCATCATGGGTACGTCGGCCTTCCTCAAGGCGCAGAATCCGGCAATCCAGATCGTTGGTTGCCAGCCGGAAGACGGCAGCCAGATACCCGGCATCCGTAAATGGCCGGAAGCTTACCTGCCTAAAATTTTCGATAAAAATCGGGTTGACCGTGTGGAAAGCGTCAGTCAGGCCGATGCAGAGGTCATGACGCGACGGCTGGCGATGGAAGAGGGTATCTTCGCCGGTATTTCCTCAGGTGGCGCCTTGGCGGTGGCCTTGCGTCTGTCGCAGGAACTGGAAAACGCCGTGATTGTCACCATCGTTTGCGACCGTGGCGATCGCTACCTGTCGACGGGTGTTTTCCCGGCATGAAACCTGTTCTGGTTTTCGACATCGAGACTATCCCCGATGTCGCCGGCCTGCGCCGGCTGAATGACCTGCCGGCCGGGCTTTCCGACGATGAAGTCGCCGAACTTGCCTTCCAGCAGCGGCGCGCCAAGACCGGCAACGATTTCCTGCAATTGCATCTGCAGCGCATCGTCACCATTTCCTGCGTGCTGCGCACCGGCGAGGGGCTGAAGGTCTGGTCGTTGTCCGAGCCGGACCTCAACGAAGGGGCGATCATTCAGCGCTTTTTCGACGGCATCGAGAAATTCACGCCGCAGATCGTTTCGTGGAATGGCAGCGGCTTCGATCTGCCAGTGCTGCACTACCGCGGCATGTTGCACGGCGTCGCGGCTCCGCGTTACTGGGATCTCGGTGACGGCGATTACGCCGATTCGCGCGATTTCAAGTGGAATAACTACATCAGTCGTTACCACATGCGCCATCTCGACCTGATGGATCTGCTGGCTCTCTACAACGCTCGCGCCAATGCGCCACTCGACGATCTGGCCAAGCTCTATGGCTTCCCCGGCAAGCTCGGCATGGATGGCGGCAAGGTTTGGGAAGCCTGGCAGGCTGGCAAGAGCGCCGAGATTCGCGATTACTGCGAGACTGATGTGATCAATACCTACTTGGTCTATAACCGCTTCAGGCGCATGCGCGGCGAGTTGACTGCCACCGAAGAGCTGGCCGAATGCGATTTCGTCAAGGCACAGCTCGCCCGGATAGGCGCGCCGCACTGGCAAGAGTTTCTCGCCGCCTGGCAGTAAATAAGCGCCGGCACGACGTTATAATTACAAGTTCTCAAACCCAACCGCAGAGAGATAACGATGGCTCTAAACAACGTTCCTTCCGGCAAGTCCCTGCCCGACGATTTCAACGTCATCATCGAAATCACGGCCCATTCCGAACCCGTCAAATACGAAGTCGACAAGGAAAGCGGCGCGATTTTCGTCGATCGTTTCATGTCGACCTCGATGCACTATCCCTGCAACTACGGCTACATCCCGCACACCATCGCCGGTGATGGTGATCCGGTCGACGTGCTGGTGGTCAGCCCGTTCTCCCTGCCGCCGGGTGTTGTCGTGCGTTGCCGTCCGCTTGGTCAGCTGTCGATGACCGACGAAGGTGGCGAGGATGCCAAGCTGCTGGCCGTGCCGGTCGACAAGTTGACCCCGCTCTACAAGGACGTCAAGAGCTACGAAGACATGCCGGAACTGCTGCGCAAGCAGATCGCGCACTTCTTCGAGCATTACAAGGATCTCGAGCCCGGCAAGTGGGTCAAGGTCAATGGCTGGGAAGGCATTGAAGCAGCTCGCAATGAGATTCTGACCGGCATTCAGCGTTACAACGACGCGAAAGACAAGCCGGCTTACTAAGCACGTCATGCTGCGTATCGCCGTTGCCCAGTTCAATGCCACTGTCGGTGACCTGACGGGCAACGTCGAACGCATCATCCAGTGCGCCGTCGAGGCGAAAGCCCGCGGCGCCCAGGTGCTCCTGACGCCTGAACTGGCGCTATGCGGCTACCCGCCGGAAGACCTGTTGCTGCGCCCGGATTTCTACCGGGCCTGCAACCGCGCTCTCGACGATCTGGCTAGGCGAATCGATGGCATTGCCATCATTGTCGGCCATCCGGAAGAAGACGAAGGACGTTGCTACAACGCGGCAACGGTCATCGAAAATGGCCGGAAAATCGCGGGTTACCGCAAGATTCGTCTCCCGAATTACGAAGTTTTCGACGAAAAACGCTATTTTGAGGCGGGCAGCGAAGCCTGCGTCGTGACGCTGGGCGGTGTCCGTTGCGGCATCAACATCTGCGCCGACATCTGGGAAGAGGGCGCGGCCGAACAGGCCTATCGGGCGGGAGCCGAGTTGCTGCTCGTCCTCAATGCCTCGCCCTGCCATCTCGAAAAACACCAGCAACGCGCCCAGGTGCTCGGTGAGCGCATCGACGCCACGGGCATTCCAGCTATTTACTGCAATCTGGTTGGTGGTCAGGACGAACTGGTCTTCGACGGCGCCTCTTTTGCGCTCGATGCCTGGAAAAATTGTTGCATGCGTCTGCCATCGTTCGAGGAGGCGCTGGGCATTGTCGATTTTGATGCCGGCTGCCTGCATTCCGAGCAGATGGCCGACGAGCTGTCGATCGAGGCCGAAGCCTACCAGGCGCTGGTTCTCGGGGTCCGTGACTACATTGGCAAGACCGGTTTCAAGGGGGCCATCATCGGCCTGTCAGGCGGAATCGACTCGGCGCTGACGCTGTGCGTTGCCGTGGACGCGCTGGGCGCCGACAAGGTGCGGGCGATCATGATGCCGTCGCCCTATACGGCGCAGATGAGCCTCGATGATTCACGCGAGATGATCCGGGTCCTTGGCGTGCGCTACGACGAGATCGCCATTGCGCCAGCGATGGACGTCTACGGGAGCATGCTCGACCCGCTGTTCGTCGGCCTGCCGGCCGATACGACCGAGGAAAACATCCAGGCGCGCATTCGCGGCAACATCCTGATGGCCATCTCCAACAAGACTGGCGCCTTGGTGCTGACTACCGGCAACAAGTCGGAAATGGCCGTTGGCTACTGCACCCTGTACGGCGACATGGCCGGCGGTTTCGCCGTGATCAAGGACGTCTACAAAACGCTGGTCTATCGCCTGTCGCGCTACCGCAATACGCTGTGCCAGGGCGACCCGGTGATTCCGGAAAACATCATCGTCCGGCCCCCATCGGCGGAACTGAAACCCGATCAAACTGACCAAGATTCATTGCCCCCGTACGAGGTGCTCGATGCCATCGTCCGCGCCTACATGGAAGAGGACCGCAGCCCGCGCGAAATCATCGCGGCCGGTTTGCCCGAAGATGCCGTGCGCCGGGTCGTTCGCCTGCTGCATATCGCCGAATACAAGCGCCGTCAGGCGCCGATCGGCATCCGCATCACGCCGCGTGGTTTTGGCAAGGATTGGCGGTATCCTATTACCAATCGATATTCCGACGAATTTTAAGAACCTGCATAGAGGAATCAGCCCATGAAAAAAATCGAAGCTGTCATCAAACCGTTCAAGCTCGACGAAGTGCGCGAGGCGCTGTCCGAAATCGGCATCGCCGGCCTGACCGTCACCGAGGTCAAGGGCTTTGGTCGCCAGAAGGGGCACACCGAGCTGTATCGTGGCGCCGAATACGTGGTCGATTTCCTGCCCAAGATCAAGATCGAGATCGTCGTCAATTCCGATCATGTTGACGCCGCCATCGAAGCCATCATCAAGGCAGCGCGTACCGGCAAGATCGGTGACGGCAAGATTTTTGTCACGACGGTCGAGCAGGTCGTGCGCATTCGTACCGGCGAAACGAACGAAGCAGCGATCTGATCGCTGCCTTGCGGCCGGAGATCGCATTCCTACGGTCAACCGGGAAAAACGGCCAAAAATGAAAAGGGCAGCTGCGGCTGCCCTTCGTCATTTCTGGTTGCGCAGCAGAACGATCAGCGCGCCTTCACCGCCATCGGGCGGCTTGGCCTGGCAATAGGCCAGCACTTCCTGCCGTTGGGCCAGCCAGCCGCGCACGAGTTGGCGCAGGATTGAGGTTTTCTGCGGCGAACCGAGGCCCTTGCCATGCACGACCCGGACGCAACGCTTGCCGTGGTGCAGGCACTCGGCCAGAAAGCCGGCGAGCAGCTGCCGGGCTTCGTCCCGGTTCAGGCCATGCAGGTCGATTTCATCCTGAATCACCCAGCGTCCGCGCCGCAAATCGCGCAGAACATTCTGGGCCAGTCCGGCCCGCAAATAATGCGGCTCGTCACCGCCCTCGAGGCGATCCTGTAGACCGATAAAGCCGTGCAGGCTTTCATGCAGGGCGGCCTGTTCGTCGGCAAGATGCTGGAGCGGGCGGGGCGGCGGTGGCCGTTTGCCGTGCTCGACGAGATTGGGCGGGGGGAGCGGCTGGACACCGCTCATCGCGGCCCGGAATTCGGCCTGGATCGGATCGAGCATGGCCGGCGGCTTCGCTTCGGCGGGAGTATTCCAGTGCGCCGGCAAAGCCTCCTGGCGCGGCTTTTTCCGCTCAACCGGCTTTTTTTCGCTGACCGATGGCCGGGATGGAGCTGCCGGCTTCGGCTTGTTTAACTGAACGCGATTGACCGGCGGCAGTGGCTTGATATCGGCCACTTCCGCCTGGAAGGCAGCAATGTCTTCCGGATCGATCAAATTCAGGCGAGCGCGTCGAGGTAACGCTCGGCGTCGAGCGCTGCCATGCAGCCGGTGCCGGCCGAAGTGCAAGCCTGCTTGTAGATCTGGTCCTGCACGTCGCCGGCGGCGAAAACGCCGGTGATGCTGGTTTGGGTCGCGTTGCCGTTGCGGCCGGCTTCGGTGATCAGATAGCCATTCTCCATGTCGAGCTGGCCGGCAAAGATGTCGGTGTTCGGCTTGTGACCGATGGCGATGAAGACGCCGTGCACCGCCACATCCTGCGTCGCGCCGGTGACCTTGTTCTTGACACGCAGGCCGGTGACGCCGGAGTCGTCGCCAAGTATTTCGTCGAGCGTCGTGTTGTAGAGGATGGTGATCTTGCCTTCGGCTTCCTTCTTGAACAGCTTGTCCTGCATGATCTTTTCAGCCTTGAATTTTTCGCGGCGATGGATCAGTGTCACATGGCTGGCAATGTTGGCGAGGTAAAGTGCTTCCTCGACGGCTGTGTTGCCGCCGCCGACGACGGCGACCGGCTTGTTGCGGTAGAAGAAGCCGTCGCAGGTGGCGCAGGCTGAAACGCCCTTGCCCATGAACTTTTCTTCGGAAGGGAGACCCAAGTACTGGGCCGAAGCGCCGGTCGAGATGATCAGTGCGTCGCAGGTATAGGTGCCGGAGTCGCCGATCAGGGTGAAGGGCTTTTCGGTCAGTTTGGCGGTGTGGATGTGGTCGAAGACGATGTCGGTTTCGAAGCGGCGGGCGTGGGCTTCGAAACGGGCCATGAGGTCGGGTCCCTGGACGCCGTCGGCATCGGCCGGCCAGTTATCGACTTCGGTCGTCGTCATGAGCTGGCCGCCCTGGGCCATGCCGGTGATCAGCACCGGCTTCAGGTTGGCGCGGGCGGCATAGACGGCGGCGGTGTAGCCGGCAGGTCCGGAGCCGAGAATGATGAGGGGATTGTGGCGGGCGTTCTGGGACATGGTCATCCTCTTGGGTGATTAATGGGAAAATTATAGCGTTCTCTGAGCCTGCAATTTTTTCGAAGTTCCTATGTAATTTGGGAAAGCGGTTTATAATCATTTCGTAACTCTATGAACGGAAACTGATTTATGTCAGCAACTCCATGTGGTTTGAGCTTGGTGGTCTTGCGCAATGTCCCCCTGTTTTCCGGGCTGGAAGAGCATGAACTGGAAAAACTCTCCAGGGTTGCCGGGCGCAAGCGGGCCGAACGTGGCGCTTCTGTCGTGCGGGCCGGCGACAGTACGGATTCCCTGTATGTCCTGATCAGCGGGCGGGCCAAAGTCACCAATACCGACGAAGAAGGTCGCGAGATCATTCTGGCCTGGCTTGGCCCCGGCGAGTTTTTTGGTGAAATGGGCCTGATCGACGGCAGTCCGCGTTCGGCCAATGTGGTCGCGGCCGAAGCCTGCGAACTGCTGTTCCTCGACAAGGATTCGTTGCAGCGCTGCATGCAGGACAATTTCCAGGTCGCCCAGAAGCTCATGAAGATTCTTGTCCTGCGTTTGCGCGAGGCCGATCGCAAGATCGAAAGCCTGGCCCTGCTCGACGTTTATGGCCGTGTAGCCCGTCTCCTGCTCGATATGTCGGAGATCGTGGACGGCAATCGTATTGTGAAGAAAAAGATGTCGAAGCAGGATATGGCGAAAATGATTGGTGCATCGCGCGAAATGGTCAGTAAGGTTATGCGCGATCTCGAATTGAGCGGTTACATCCGTTA
Source organism: Ferribacterium limneticum (assembly GCA_049304775.1). Classification (GTDB taxonomy): domain Bacteria; phylum Pseudomonadota; class Gammaproteobacteria; order Burkholderiales; family Rhodocyclaceae; genus Azonexus; species Azonexus limneticus_C. Next base: position 35,611 of record JBAQOL010000029.1, on the reverse strand, counting down.
CGAGAATGACATTCTGGTCATTCCCGGAGTCGCTTGACGGTGGGGGCACGGATGGTGAATCGGGCGGCGGCGCCTAGCCCGCTGCCGGAAAAGATCGGCTCGTTGCTGCAGGAGTCGCGCTGGTTGGGTGTTGGCGCTGTTGCCTTGTTCCTGACCATGGCGCTGTGGGGATTCAGCAAGGAAGACCCGGGCTGGTCGCATGCCGTCGGCTCGGCCACCCTGCACAATCCGGCCGGTCGGGCCGGGGCGTGGATCGCCGATCTGATGCTTTACATTTTCGGACTGTCCGCCTGGTGGTGGATTGTGCTGCTCGGCATGTTCGTGTGGTGGGGCTTCCGCAAATATCATTCGCCTGAAGAACACAAGCAGCACCCGCTGTTCATTGCGCTGGGCGGCTTTTCGTTTCTGCTGGTGGCCAGTTCATCGCTTGAGGCGCTGCGTTTTTATTCTCTGAAGGCGGCGCTGCCGCTGGCGCCGGGCGGCATGCTCGGCATCGAGCTTGGCCGCCTGCTGTCCACCCAGTTGGGCTATACCGGTTCGACACTGTTCCTGCTCGCCGCGATGGCTGCTGGCTGGAGCATCTTCTCAGGCATGTCCTGGGTCTGGGCTTTCGAGCAACTCGGCATTTTCCTCGAGAGTTTCCTCTGTTTCTTCTACGGCCGTGTCGATGCCTGGCGTGACCGGCAGATCGGGAAGGAAGTCGCGCAGAAGCGCGAAGTCGTCGTCAAGGAAGAAAAACAGCGCGTCGAATTGCACGATCCGATCATCATCGAAACACCGCCGCCTGATGTGCCGGTGTCGAAAAAGGCTGAAGCGCGCGTTGAGCGTGAGAAGCAGGCGGCGCTCTTTCCCGAGGCGATCTTTGGCGGGCAACTGCCGCCGCTGCATCTGCTCGACCCGGCGCCGCCGGCGACCGAAACGGTCAGCGCCGAAACGCTCGAATACACCTCGCGCCTGATTGAGCGCAAGCTGGCCGACTTCGGCGTTCAGGTCAAAGTGCTGGCCGCCATGCCCGGTCCGGTGATTACCCGTTACGAAATCGAGCCGGCGGTCGGCGTCAAGGGCGCGCAGATCGTCAACCTGGCCCGCGATCTGGCCCGAGCCCTGGCCATGGTCTCGATCCGCGTTGTCGAGACGGTGCCCGGCAAGTCGTGCATGGCGCTCGAACTGCCCAATCCGAAGCGGCAGATGGTCAAGCTGTCCGAGATCATCTCCAGCAAGCCGTACAACGACATGAGCAGTCCGCTGACGGTCTGCCTTGGCAAGGACATCGGCGGCCTGCCGGTGGTTGCCGACCTGGCCAAGACGCCACACCTGCTGGTCGCCGGGACGACCGGTTCGGGCAAGTCAGTCGGCGTCAATGCGATGATTCTGTCGATGCTCTACAAGGCCGAGCCGGATCAGGTCCGCCTCATCATGGTCGACCCGAAGATGCTCGAATTGTCCATCTACGAAGGGATTCCGCACCTGCTGGCGCCCGTCGTCACCGACATGAAGCAGGCGGCCAACGCGCTGCACTGGTGCGTCACCGAGATGGAAAAGCGCTACAAACTGATGTCAGCGATGGGCGTGCGCAATATTGCCGGCCTCAACACCAAGATCCGCGATGCCGAAAAGCGCGGCGAGCATATCCCGAATCCGCTGACCCTGACGCCGGAAACGCCAGAGCCGCTGAAAACGATGCCTTTTATCGTCGTCATCATCGACGAGTTGGCAGACCTCATGATGGTCGTCGGCAAGAAGGTCGAGGAGCAGATCGCCCGTTTGGCCCAGAAGGCCCGTGCTTCCGGCATCCACCTAGTGCTGGCGACGCAGCGGCCCAGCGTTGACGTGATCACCGGCCTGATCAAGGCCAACATCCCGACCCGCCTGTCCTTCCAGGTTTCCAGCAAGATTGACTCGCGGACTATCCTCGACCAGATGGGCGCCGAAGCACTGCTCGGTCAGGGCGACATGCTTTATCTGGCGCCGGGCACCGGCTACCCGACTCGCGTCCATGGCGCCTTCGTTTCCGATGACGAAGTGCATCGCGTCGTCGAACATTTGAAGGCGACCGGGGCGCCGGAGTACATCGAAGACATCCTGACCGGTTCCGGCGGTGATGACGAAGAGGGCGGTGGCGAAGGTGGCGAGAGCGGCGATGCCGAGAGCGATCCACTCTACGATCAGGCCGTCGATATCGTGCTCAAGAACCAGCGGGCCTCGATTTCGCTCGTCCAGCGTCATCTGCGAATTGGCTACAACCGTTCTGCCCGTTTGATTGAGGCGATGGAAAAGGCCGGGCTGGTGTCGACCATGGATGGTCGTGGCGGGCGCGAAGTGCTCATGAAGAAGCCGGCGGAGTGATTTGCCAGCAATTTGTTACACCCTGAAACACAGCGCTACGCGCCAACCCGCTAAGCTTCAAATATGAAATTTGCCCAAAAATTCCGGTTGACCGTAGCGTTGGCCCTCTTTCCGTTGCTGGCCCAGGCTGGCGCGGTCGATCAGCTACATGATTTCCTCAAAAGCACGCGCACGCTGAAAGCCGATTTTTCGCAGATGGTCATCGGCAAGAATGGCCGAAAACCGCAGCAGTCATCGGGTACCGTCGCCATTTCTCGGCCGGGCAAGCTGCGCTGGGAAATTTTGAAGCCTTACCCGCAGCTGGTCGTCGGCGACGGCGAGAAAGTCTGGATCCACGACCCCGATCTGCAACAGGTCACCGTGCGCAAGGCTGGCCAGGCCATCGGCGGCTCGCCAGCGGCGCTGCTCTCCGGCAGCAACGAGCTGGAAAAGAACTTCACGCTCAAGGAAGCCGGCGAAGCCGAAGGCATGGCCTGGGTCGAAGCCACCCCGAAGGCGGGCGATAGCGGCTTCGAGGCGGTTCGCCTCGGCTTTGCCGGCAACGACCTCAAAGCCATGGAGTTGCAGGACAGCTTCGGCCAGACGACGCACATTCGCTTCAACAAGATTGAACGCAATCCTGCCTTGCCGGCCAGCACCTTCAAGTTCACCCCGCCAGCCGGCGCTGATGTGGTGGGTGAGTAAGTAAGCCGGAAAGCCAGGTTTCCACGGTCAACCGTAAAAAACCGCCAAAATTGAAAGCCTGCGGATCGCCTATTGCATCGAATGCAGGCCGATCATCGTCCCTTCGGTGTCGACGACCAGCGCGATAAAGCCGTATTGCCCGATGGCCATTTTTTCCTTGTGGATTTTGCCACCAGCCTTGACGGCTTTTGCTGCCTGCACGGCGCAATCGGCACAACTGAAATAAACCAGAACGCTGTTGTCGCCTGAGCCGCAGCCCTCCATTTTGACCAGTGCGCCGGGCGCGCCGTAGCTGTCCGGTTGCATGGGAAACGCCCACATCTCCACTCCAGGCGGGCTTTCCAGCCGGGTTAGCTGAACGTCGAAAACCGCTTGATAGAACGCCTTCGCGCGTTCCATATCCTGTATGTAGATTTCAAACCAGCCGACGGGATTGTTCATGATCGTCCTTTCACGCAAGTGATGAGAGCGACGCCTGATTACTGCCAGATAGCGCCGTAAATCCTATTTGGATTGCATAACGCGCTGCGGGTTCCTTGTTGGGCGATTCTTTATGGGACGTATGGAGATACCAAGCCGTTTTTCAGGCGTATTGAAAAACGTGGCTTTCGGGTGTCAATTCGCGCTGCCAGACGGTCAGGCCGGGCGGCTTGAGCCATAGCGTCCAGCCGTGCTGGACGTTGCGGAAGGCCTCGTCGACGCCCTTGAATACCTGTGGCGTCAGGATGGCCAGGCAGTTGCCTTCGGGATGGCGCACCGACTGGTAGCGAATCAATTGGATGCCGGCTTCCCGCGCTGTGCCGGCAACTTTTTGGGTGGCGCTGTAGTCGGCTGGATCGGTCCAGCTAGCGCGGTCGGCGACGAGCGGCGGCAGGGTCAGGTCGATCATGTGCGGCGTGGCGCCGTGGAATTCGAAAAGCGTGATCGGGATCGACGCTTCGCGCCCGGCCAGGCCTTCGCTGTCCAGCCAGAAACGCAGGCGCCAGTAGCCGCATTCGGCGCAGGCAGTCTTTTCCTCATCGGCGCCGTAGAAAACGCCGGGATCGGTGCGCGCCCGAAAACGCGAGCCGGATGGCGGTTTCGGCCAGTAGCGGAAGGGTGTGGCGAGCAGCCAGTGCAGGCCGTTGGCTTCACGCGGTAGAACAGGCTTGGCTTCTTCGAGAATGTCTTCAAGCAGCGACTGGTCGCCGAGGTCGCCGTGCACCAGCGTCATTGTTGCTACCCGGTGCAGCGCCTCGACGGCGCGCCAGCCTTTGCCCGACCAGGGTCGGGCTTCAAACGCGAGCGCGGTGGGCGTCCAGATATTCGCAGACATGGAGCAGACCTTCGACGCGTTTGACTACTTCCAGCGGGTGGCGATTGTCGAAAGCCTGGTTGCCGGACTTGAGCCAGCTCCGGGCCAGATCGTCGTTGCCGCCGACCAGCGAGGAAATCGAGCGGTAGAGACGGACAAAATGGGCCGACAGCTCCCAGGTCTTGCTGCCTTCCGGGATGAAATATTTGCCGTTGAGCAGGCGCGAGGCCGAAGGCTGGCTCGTGCCGATGATGGCGTTGAGGTCGGTGGAGCCCAGCCCGAGGCGTCTGGCGGCTTCAACCACGGCCGTCGACAACACGCGGGAGCGTTCGGAGAGCGGATTGGCTTGCAGGGCAGTCGGCATGATGGCGTTTCCTGATGGACTTATATTTATTCTATAGAATAAATTACAAATTAAAAGTTATTTTTGAATGAACGACTGCCAGCGGTAGCGAGACTGGCATTGCGACGATCAGCGTAGAATTTGCGCCATGAAATTACTGATCATTGCCTTCATTGGCCTGGCGGGCTGTTCTTCGTGGCACTGGGAAAAGCGCGGGGCGCTCGACGGTGAGTACACACGCGACGAAATCTTCTGCAAGCAACAGGTCTACACCACCGCCGACGGCGTGGTCACCAACGCCAGCGTGCGCCGGATGCACGCCTGCATGCAGGCGAAGGGCTGGCAGAAAGTCGATAACTGAGCGTCTCCGCTCAGGATTGAGGTTGGTTTATTCGATGCTCAGGCTGCGAATCCAGCGCGAGTCACGCGGAATTTCGCTGCGATCGCCCGGACCGTAAGGCGGAATCGAGGTGTCGGCCGGCGGGGCGCCGATCTGGACGAGATCGACGGCTTGTGGCGTGCCGACGATGCCTTTTTCAGTCAACGCCATCTCGTAATAAAGGCCGTTCCACAGCCGGGCGCCGAAATCCTTGGGCTGCTTGTAGAGAAAGAGCAGTGAATGCTCCAGCCAGCGCAGGTCATTGCGGCTCACCGTGCCCGGATTGGCGTAGGGGTAGGGCACGTGGCAATGGATTTCCTCGCCTTCCAGACATTTGAATTCCTTCATGGAAAGGAAGAAATCCTTCAGTTTGGCGTGGTCGAGATGCAGTGAGAAGGTGCTGGATTCGCCTTTCGGCGTGAATTCGACAGACCCCAGCACGATGCTTTGTCCATCCCGTGTTTGCAGCCGGATTGTCTTGTTGCCGGACAGTTCCCAGGCTGCTGCCGGCAGCGACAGGACGACGGCGGAAATTCCCAAGAACAGACTGGCGAGTTGGCGCAGATTCAAGGGCATCGTATTGCCTCATGGGTAGGAATCGTTTGCTCATGATACGTCCGGTACTGCACATTGTTCACCGTAAATCGGAAAGGGTGCGCAAGGTTTCAAGGCGCAATGATTCGACCGAACGGCTGATGGCTGCGTTAGCCGCTTCGCTCGATTCCAGTCGGCCGACTTCGCTTTCCCATTGCTGACGCAAGCTCTTTGCCCCGGCATCCACCTTGGGCGAGGTCAGGCTGGCGAGGTCGCCGATGAATACGATGCGGGTCCACCCTTCTATGGTGTCGCCGCGCTGTCGTTTATCGTCGTAGGTCAGGTGGTCCACCAGCAGTTGCAGCTTGGCGAGTTCCTGCAGCACGGCAAAACCCGCTGCCCGCTGATTCCGGTTCAGTTCCGATACATCGTTGCGCCAGGTGTTGTACGACAGGCTGGCGACGGCAATCAGCACGCTGATGATAGCCAGCAGGTTGGCCTGCAGCAGTTGTCGAAAGGACGCGGTGGTCATGGCCGGGAAGCCTGCTTCAATGAAACTTGCGGCGGATCAGATGATCGATCGACAGCTTGCCCGGGCCCATCAGCATCAAGGGAAGCAGCATGCCGATGAACAGCACCGGCAGCTTGAAATTGCCAAAGCCGTTGTCGGTAAAGCCATAGCCTTGCAGCAATTCGCTGTAGCTCGACCACGCTTCCGGCCAATGCACGCTGGCGATGGCAACGATGGTCAGGATGAGCAGCGAAACTGAAAAGAAGCGGGTGCCGAGCCCGATGACCAGCGCAATGCCACCGAGCAGTTCAAACCAGGTCGCCATCTGCCAGCTGATTTCCGGCGGGACGAGATTGAAGGGGAAAGGGAATCGGTCCTGGATATCAGTGAACCAGTTGGTGCCATGGAATTTTTCCAGGCCGGATTCGTAGAAGTCCCAGCCCAGCAGCAGGCGCAGACTGAGCAAGCCGAGCCACAGTCCCAGCAGGTCAAGATGGGAGAAGGTAAAACCAAGATAGCGAGTGAGCGTGTTTTTCATTTTTTATGCCGTCTGGTGCGCAACCCGGGCCGGGCGCGATGTTGGGGGGGCTGGGGTTCTTGTTGTCGCATTCCGGATGCCTGGCAGCCGGAATGCGTTCAGATCGGCCGGTTATTTTTTTTTGTCGGCGCCGCACTTGGCTTCGCCGCACTTGCCGTCCTTCTTTTTGTCAGCGCCCTTCTTATCGGCACCGCACTTGGCTTCGCCACATTTTCCGTCCTTCATTTTTTCGCCTGCCTTCTTGTCGGCGCCGCACTTGGCCTCACCGCACTTGCCATCCTTCATCTTGGTGTCGGCCTGTGCCAACTGATAGCCGGCTTCCAGCTTGCTGGCGCTGAACGGGTTGTCACCGGCTGCGTGGGCCAGCGGGGAGAGGGTGGCGGCAGCGAAAGCGGAACCGATGGCCAGGGAAAGAATTTTGGTGGTTTTCATTTTGAATCTCCGTTGAAGTTGAATTTGTCATCAAGCAGCGCCAATGAGCTACTTGAACAATTAGTCGGAGACTTCTGAAAACCCTTACAAAATGTTTCGACGCATGCGGTCAGCCCGCGGCAGTTGGCTGGCGCGGGCTATCCGGGAGCTGGTCAATCGGGGATGCGCGGCTAATCCATGTCCCAAAGCCGGTGGGCATCGAGCAGCAGGCGGTAGCGCAGCTCAAGTGCGTCGAGCTGGATCAGGCGGGATGATAGCTGGGCTTCGTTGGCCAGCCGGCGGGCAGCGAGCAGGTCGTTGAGGCTGCCTTCGCCGAGCTGGTAGGCGCGGGCTGTCATGTCGGCCGCCTGGACCAGGCGTTCGGCGGCGCTGCGGCTGGCCTGCCAGGTTGAGAAGGCGGCGTTGGCCGACTGGTAGAGCATGGCCGATTCGGCGGTGATTTTTTGGGTGGTGAATGCTTCGCGCCGACCGGCCACATCGGCCTGCGCCAGCGCCGCATCGGAGCCGGCGCGGCGAGCGCCGCCGGGCAGCGGGATGCTGATGTAGGCGCCGAAAATCTGGTCCTCGCCGGCCCGTTCGCGCGAAACGTGCAGGCCGATGGTCGGGTCGGGCATCCGGTCGCGGCTGGCCCGGCCGGCGACGATCTGGGCGCGTCGGGTTTCGCCGCGGGCGAGGTCGAGTTCGTGGCTGTGTTCGAGGATGGCGTTGATCCACTCAGCTTCGTTGCCGTCGATCGGTGTTGGTTCGGCAATCGTGTTCTCGGTGACCAGCGGCAGGCCCGGGTAGCGGCGGCGCAGGTCTTCGCCGGCTGTCTGCTGGCGCACTCTGGCCTGAGCTAGGGCGGCTTCGGCCTGGGCCAGCGCGGCTGCGGCCTGGATGGACTCGAGTCGGGCGGCGTCGCCGAGTTGCTGGCGGCGCTGGATGGCCTTGGCCTGCTTGTCGAGCAGGGCGAATTGTTCAGCCCATTGCGTCGCGGAGGCGCTTTCCTTGAGCCAGACGAACCACGATTTGAGCAGATCGCGGCTGGCTTCGTGCAGGGCGTCACCGTGGGCCGTTTCGGCCAGCGCTACGCCGGCCGCGCCGAGCTCGCCGTCGAGCCGGCCCTTGCCGGGCAGGCGCAGCGGGCGCTCGATGGCGGCGTTCCATTCGTTGAAGCGTTCATCAGTGCCGGTGGCCGGCTTGCTCCGCCGCTGCTGGCCGCCGAGGCGGACGTTCCATTCGTATTGGCCGGCTTCGAGACGACTGCGGTTGGCTTCCTCGACACGGACTTGGCCGGCGGCGGCTTGCACCGACAGGTTGGTCTGCAGGACACGCGTGACAACTTCAGTCGGCGGCAGATTGGGCATCGTTTCGGCAGCGAAACCGGTGCCGCCGATGCCGCTGGTGCCGGCGATGCCGATTGCCACGGTCAACCGGAAAAAATGGGCAAAATCGAAATTCATAAACGCCCCATCTCGATGATTGGCACCAGCCAGAAGAAAATATTGGCTTTGGGCAGCTCGGCCTTGATCAGGGCGAGTACGGCGCGCATGGCTTCTTCCGTTCCGGCCAGGCGAATCTGCAGGCGTGGCGAGTGGCCGCTGACCAGTTCGGCCGGTTCGACCAGGGGCACGACGGCGCCATGACCTTCGGCCATCGTGGCAGTGAAACCACGGACAAGATCGGGGCGCGACAGCAATAGGTCTTCGACGTGCTGGGCGACGTCGTTGGGCATGGTGAGCGAAAGCAGGACATCAGCCATGGCGGCGGCCCTCGGTAAAGGAGACGGTGGTTTTGACGCCGAAGCGGCGGAACAGGATGGGGAGCAGAACGAGGGTCAGCGCCGTCGAGGTGAGCAGGCCGCCGATGACAACGATGGCCAGCGGACGCTGCACTTCGGAGCCGGGGCCGGTGGCGAAGAGCATGGGCACGAGGCCGAAGGCGGCGATGCTGGCGGTCATCATGACCGGCCGCAAACGGCGTTTGGCGCCTTCGACGACAACCTCGCCGACGGCCATGCCGCGGGCCAGCAACTGGTTGAAGTAGGTGACCATGACGACGCCGTTGAGCACGGCAATGCCGAGCAGGGCGATGAAGCCGACCGAGGCCGGCACCGACAGGTATTCGCCCGAGATGAGCAGGCCGAAGACGCCGCCGATCATGGCGAACGGCACGTTGGAGAGGACGAGCAGGGCCTGGCGGACCGAACGGAAAGTCGAGAAGAGCAGGAAGAAGATCAGCGCCAGGGCGACGGGCACGACAACCATGAGGCGGGCAGCCGCCCGTTGCTGGTTCTCGAACTGGCCACCCCAGGCCAGCCGGTAGCCGGCTGGCAGCTTGATGTCACGGCCAACGGCGGCCTTGGCATCCTCGACGAAGCCGACCAGATCGCGGTCGCGGACATTGGACTGGACGACAACGTAACGCTGGGCATTCTCGCGGTCGACCTTGACCGGCCCGTCGATGCGGCCGATTTTGGCGACGCTGGCCAGCGGCACGCTGCCGCCACCCGGTAGGCTCAGGCGCAGGGCCTCGAAATCGGCCGGCGAGTTGAGCAGGCTGGCCGGGCCGCGCAGGACGACCGGGACGCGCCGGCCCTGTTCGATGACGACGCCGACATTGCGGCCTTCGAGCAGGGATTTGAGGTCGTTCTGGATGTCATCGACGTTGAGCCCGAAGCGGCCGGCAGCCAGCCGGTCGACGGCGATCTTGAGGTACTGCACGCCGTCGTTCTTGAGCGTGAAGGTGTCTTCGGCGCCCGGTACTTTCTTGACCGCCGCGACGATTTCATTGGACAGGCGGTTCAGCGTGGCGAGATCAGTGCCGAAAATCTTGATGGCCAGATCGCCGCGCACGCCGGTCAGCATTTCCGAGACGCGCATGTCGATGGGCTGGGTGAAAGAGAAGCCGATGCCGGGGAAGTTTTCCATGACGGCGCGCAGCTGGTCGGCCAGCCAGGCCGGGTCAGGATTGCGCCAGGTGTCGCGGGGCTGGAGGACCATGAAGGTATCGGTCTGGTTGAGGCCCATCGGGTCGAGGCCCAGTTCGTCCGAACCGGCCCGGGCGACGATGGACTTGATCTCCGGCACCTGCGCCAGGATCGCCTTCTGTACGGCGCTGTCGATGACGATGGTCTGGTCGATACTGATCGATGGCAGCTTTTCGAGCTGCATGATCATGTCGCCTTCGTCCATGGTCGGCATGAAGCTCTTGCCGAGCAGCAGGAAGGCACCGGCCGCCGCAGCCAGCGCAATCGTCGCGGCGATCATGAAAGTGCGGCTGTTGGCCAGCGCGGTGCTCAGCGTGCGGTCGTAGAGGGCGGCCAGCTTTTTGACCAGCCACGGCTCGTGATGCACGCCGCGCTTGATCAGGTAGGAAGCGAGCACCGGCACCACGGTGAGCGACAGCAGCAGGGACGAGGCCAGGGCGAATACTATGGTCAGGGCGACCGGCCCGAACATCTTGCCCTCGAGCCCCTGCAGCGTGAGCAGCGGCAGGAAGACGATGATGATGATGACGATACCCGAGGTTACCGGCGAGGCCACTTCGCGCGCCGCCCGGTAGATTAGGTGCAGCGTCGGCAGGTTTTCCTGCGCCTCGGCGAGCTGGCTCTCGACGTTTTCAACAACGACGACGGCCGCGTCGACCAGCATGCCGATGGCGATGGCCAGGCCGCCGAGGCTCATGAGGTTGGCCGACAGACCGTACATGCGCATCAAAATGAAGGTGGCCAGCGCCGACAGCGGCAGCATGAGCGCAACGACCAGCGCGGCGCGCAGGTTGCCGAGGAAGGCCAGCAGGAGCAGCACGACGAGGACGATGGCTTCGAGCAGCGCCTTGGATACGGTGCCGACGGCACGGCCGACCAGATTGCTCCGGTCGTAGAAGGCTTCGACGGTGACGCCAGCGGGCAGCGTCGGGGCGATTTCGGCCAAGCGCGCCTTGACGCCTTCAACCACGCTCTGCGCATTGGCGCCACGCAGGCCGAGAACCAGGCCCTGCACCGCCTCGCCCTGGCCACTCTTGGTTACCGCGCCGTAGCGGGTCAGGGAGCCGAGGCGGACTTCGGCGACATCGGCGACGCGCACCACGGTGCCGTCTTTGGCTTGCAAAACAATCGATTTGACGTCGTCGACCGTGGCAATCGCCCCTTCGGCGCGAACGAGCAGCGATTCCTCGCCATCGTTGAGGCGGCCGGCGCCGTCGTTGCGGTTATTGGCTTCGAGGACGGTTTGCAGATCCTTGAGCGCCAGACCACGAGCGGCCAGACTTTGCGGATTGGGCACGACCTCGAAGGTGCGTACCTCGCCGCCCAGGCTATTGACGTCGGCGACGCCGGGCACGGTGCGCAGTTGCGGGCGGATCACCCAGTCGAGCAGGGCGCGCTTGTCGGCCAGCGAGAGGTCGCCCTCGATGGTGAACATGAACATTTCGCCGAGCGGCGTGGTGATCGGCGCCATGCCGCCGGTCGCCCCAGGCGGCAGGTTGCCCATCGCGGCGGCAAGGCGTTCGCCAACTTGCTGGCGGGCCCAATAGATGTCGGTGCCGTCCTCGAAATCGAGGGTGATGTCAGTCAGCGCGTACTTGGACACCGAGCGCAACAGTTTCTGGTGCGGGATGCCGAGCAGTTCCTGCTCGACCGGCACGGCGAGGCGCATTTCGACTTCTTCCGGCGTCATGCCGGGGGCCTTCAGGATGATCTTGACCTGCGTCGTCGAGACATCCGGGAAGGCGTCGATGGGCAGGCCGAGAAAAGCCTGCACGCCGGCCCCGGTGAGCATGACGGTAAGGACCAGCACCAACAGGCGCTGGGTCAGCGAGAAACGGATCAGGGCGTCCAACATTATTCGGCACCAACGCCGGTCAGCAGGGCCTTGAGACCGGAGACGCCCTTGATGGCGACCTTCTCGCCAGCCTTGACGCCGTCGACGGTGACGCTGTCACCGCCCTGGCTGACAACGCGGACCGGGCGGGCGGCAAAGACGACACCCTTGTCATCACTGGAAGTCTGGACGAAGGCGAAGGTCTTGCCCTCATTGCGGGCCAGCGCCGCGGCGGGCAGCCGCTGTTGCTGGCCAGCCGGGGCGGCGACTTCGACTTCGATGACCTGGCCGGGGCGCAGCGTTTCTGCCCCCTTGCCGACTTCGGCGCGGAGCAGCACGGTCTGGCTGGCCGGATCGACGGCGCGGCCGATGGCGATCAGCTTGCCCGTCACCTCGCTGTTGGCGATTTTCACTGCGCTGCCTTCACGCAGCGTGGCGGCGATGGCAACCGGGGCCTGGATTTCCAGCCACAGCGGGCTGAGTTTGGCGATGCGATAGATCAGCGCCGAAGTTTCGACGCGCTGGCCGAGCTGGGCGCCCTGTTCAAGCACGACGCCGTCGATCGGAGCGGTCAGCGCCAGTTTGCCGCCCAGCTTGCCCGCCGTGCCGCCGGCCAGGGCCAGACCCTGACGCCGTTCGCTGGCTTGCGCGCCGGCCTGGGCGGCGGCCGCGCGCGTAGCCTGCAGCCGGCTTTCGGCGATCAGGCCTTCGGAGAACAGTTGTTCGTCGCGCTTGAGGTTCTGTTGCATCAGGGCGGACTGGCTGCCGGCTTGCAGCGCATCGCGTTGCAGTTCGAGGGCTTGCTGGCTGCTCAGATGGGCGACGACCTGGCCGCGCTTGACGGTAGCGCCGGGCGCCACGGCAAGCATCTCGACCATGCCGCCAACCGGCGCGGCGACGACGCGCATCTGTTCATTGGGCACGCGCACCAGGGCCGGGAAACTGCCATTGCGACCGCCGGGCATCTCGCCGGCGACGGCCGTTTCAATGCCCAGCGACTTGAGTTGCGCCGGCTGCAGCGTCAGGCGGTTTTCCTGAGCCTGAAGCTGGCTTGCTACGGTCAACAGGAAAAAAAGGCCAAAAATGAAAGGGCGACGCGACATGGGGATTCATCCGTAACAGGTTTTGGGCAGTTTATCCGGCTCAGCTTAAGCCGGAATTAAGAGCGGGAAAGGTGTGTGCATTACTTGAAGCGTTGTTTGAAATTGACCGGATCCAGCCCGTGCCGGGCCAGTAATTTGTAGAACTCGGTGCGGTTGCGCTGGGCGATACGCGCCGCCTGCGAGACGTTGCCGGCGGTGTTTTGCAGCAGACGGATCAGGTAGTCGCGTTCGAAATCACGGCGCGCGTCGTCGAGGGCAATCAGGCTGTCGTCGTCGAAGTCGCGCATGGCCCGGCGAACGGCCGTTTCGGGGATGAGCTCGGTCAGGTTGCCGGTGGCGACCTGCTCGATGATGTTTTTCAGTTGTCGCACATTGCCCGGCCAGCTCCCTTCCTCGAGGGCGAGCATGGCCTCGGGCGCCAAGGTTTTTCCCGGCGCCGCGCTGGTCAGAAAATGGGCCGCGAGCACAGGGATATCTTCGCAGCGCTCGCTCAGCGGTGGCACATGCAGAATGGTGCGGCTCAGCAGGTAATACAGTTCGCTGCGAAAACGCCCTTCGGCCACCGACGAGTCGAGCGGGCGCGGACTGGCGGCGATGACCTGCACATTGGCCGAATTGGGCTTCCGGGTCGACGATTCAAGGCGATGCAGTGGGTCGTCGCCCTGCAATTGCGCCAGCAGCAAGGAAAACAGCCGGCCCTGGGCGATATGTGACAGGGCGCCGATATCCTCCAGATAGAGCACGCCGCCATCGGCCTGCGCGCAGGCGCCCTGCGGATTGTTCGGATTGAGGATTTCTTCCAGTTCAGCGGCCGGGTAGTCGGTGCACGAGAGGCTCACGAAGGGCTGTCCGGCCCGTGGCCCGGCCAGGTGAATGGCCCGGGCAAGCGTTGTTTTTCCCGCCCCGGCGGGGCCGATCAGCAGGGCGGTCCGATTTTCCTCGGCGATGCGCCGGGCTTGCCGCAACAATTCCTCCATCCGGATGCTGACGGTGATCAGGGCAGTACGCCAGTCTGCCGTGTCGAGCGCCGGCGAGAGGCGGATGGCATCGGCGACGCGGCGCAGCAGCTCCTGGCCGTCGAAGGGCTTGGTCAGGAAGCTGAAGACGCCGCGCCGGGTAGCGGCCACGGCGTCCGGGATGGTCCCGTGGGCGGTGAGGATGATGACCGGCAGGGTCGGCGCCTCGGCCTGCAGATGATCGAATAGCATCAGGCCATCCATTTCCCCCATGCGCAGGTCGGTGATCACCATTTGCGGGCGTTGTTGGCGGAAGCTGAGCAGCGCCGCTTCGCCGGAATCCGCGGCCGACACCTGATAACCGGCCGCACTGAGGCGCAGGCTGATGAGGTGCAGCATGTCCTGGTCGTCATCGACGATCAGGATGCGGGCGACCTGCCCCGAAGCTTTCAACATGGCATGGACTCAGGCATCGGGGGCTTGTCTCAGGTAAGAAGCTCGCAGTGGCAGAACAACGCGAAAGTGGGCGCCAGCCGAAGATGGCATTAGTTTTATTTCGCCGCGGTGCGCCAGGACGAATTCACGGGCAATCGCCAGTCCCAGGCCGACGCCGGCGACGTCGCGCGACGCACTGCTGCGATAGAAGGGCTCGAAAATCCGGGGCGCATCATGTTCGTCGACGCCGGGGCCCTGATCCTCGACATCAAGCCAGGCCGTCGACGCATCATGGCTGAGCGTCACCTTGATCAGCCCATTGTCCGGTGAAAACTTGAGGGCGTTGGCGAGCAGGTTGTGCGCAATGGTGAGCAGGGCTTCGCGCCCGGCGACGATCCCGGTTTCGGCCAGGCTACAGGCGAACTGCACGCCGCGTTCTGCCGCAATCAGGCGGGTCGTTTCGACCACTTCGGCGATCAATTGATCGAAGCGCAGTGTCTCGTAACCGATGCGCTCGGCTGCATGGCCGGCCTGTTGCAGGCGGAGCAGGCCCTCGATCAGATCCTGCAGGCGCCGGGAGTTGCTCTGCAATATGCCGACAATCCGGCGCTGCTCAGGGGTCAGCGGGCCGGGCACTTCTTCGTCGAGCAGTGCGGCGCCTTCGTGCATGGCGGCGAGCGGCGTCTTCAGTTCGTGCGAGACATGGCGCAGGACTTGCGCCCGCTCTTCCTCCAGCGAGAGCAGGCGTCGCCGCAGCCACTCCAGCCAGCGCCCCAACCAGCGCAGGTCGCCGGGGCCACCGAGTTCGATGGCCTGCTGCAGGTTGCCTTTGCCGAGGCGGATCACCACCGATTCAAAGCGGCCGATCAGCCGGGCGAGCAAGCTGCGGATCGCCCACAGGCAACACATGGCAATGAGCACGGCAAGACCCGCGGCAAGGAGGAGGCGGGTGCGCAGGGTGTCTGATTCCTCGAGGAATCTCAATTGCTGGCGATCAAGGATTTTCCGGGCGTCGACGAGCGATTTCTGCGAGCGCAGTTTGATCTCGGCGAGAGCGGCAGCCAGAACCTCGATCATTTCACCCTCGCGCACCCTTGTGTACGCTTTTTGCTCAAGGTCGAGCTGGGCGCCCAGTTCGTCAATCATCTCGACGGGAAGCGGTGTCAGTTGCGTCAGCGATTCGACATTGCTTCGCCATTCGCCGCGTACCCGACCGTAGTCGTTCAGCGACTCGGCATCTTTCATGACCATGTGGCGGCGCAGGCTGCGCTCCATGTGCAGCATGTCTTCGGTTATTTCGCCGCGCAGCGACGATGAGGAGGAGGCTTGTTCGATGGCTTCCCGATAGCGATCGTTCAGGGTGTCGAGCTTGATGAACACATAGCCGGCAGCAATCAGCAGGGGCAGCGCAAAGAGGATGTGGCCGAAGGTGATCAGCTGCAGGAAGGTGCGCGGGTAGCGTTTCATGGGGCCTATCGTATGTCATGGCGGCAACTTGCAATAGTGTCGGGGACGGACGACATCTATCGGAATTTATGCAAACTGGGAAGATCGGTGTTGAGTGTCCGTGCGGAAATTTTACCCACGTATGTTTAACCCTTGATGCGTTAACGGAGGTTTTATGAATCCAAGCAAGTTGTGCCTGCGGACCCTGCTGGTCGGTATTCCGCTCGCCCTGTCCAGTCTGTCCGTCTCGGCCCAGACGACGCCACCCGGTCGGACGCTGGCGGCGCAATGCGCCCAGTGTCATGGAACCAACGGAAACGGCCCCGGTTTCGACGAACTGGCCGGCAAGTCGGCCCATGAACTGTACAGCGAATTGCAGGAAATGAAGGCGCGACCGGTGGAAGGCATCATGGACCGTCAGGCCCGCGGCTACACCGACGAGCAACTTCGCCTGATTTCGGAATATCTGTCCACCCAGCCCGGCAACGGCGGCGATTGAGCGAATCGGAGATTAAAAATGCATCGTTTTAACAGAAGAGATTTCCTCAAGTCGGCGGGTGCGATTGCTGCCTTTGCCGCTATTCCCCGCGCCGTCAGCGCTGCCGTCACCAGCCCGCGTGTCGTTGTCGTCGGCGGCGGCTTTGGCGGCGCTACCGTCGCCAAATATCTGCGCATGTGGGGCGGCAATGTCCAGGTGACCCTGGTCGAACCAAACGCCACGCATATTTCCTGCATCCTTTCCAACCTGGTCGTCACCGGCGCCCTTTCGATGAGCCGCATCACGCTGGCTTATGATTCCTTGAAGACCACCCATGGTGTTTCCGTGTTGCAGGGCAGGGCGCTGGCCATCGATCCGGCCGGCAACCGCCTGACGGTGCAGACCGCCGCCGGCAACGAGGTGCTCGACTACGACCATCTGGTCCTTTCGCCGGGCGTCGAGTTCACACCGGCAGCGGGTAACTGGAACCCGAACCTGACACCGCATGCCTGGCAGGCCGGCGCCCAGACCACTCTGCTCAAGAACCAGCTGGCCGCGATGCGTGGCGGCGATACCTTTGTCGTGACCGTGCCCAAATCGCCTTACCGCTGTCCGCCGGGACCGTACGAGCGAGCCTGTGTCGTCGCCGACTATCTCCGTGCCAAGAAGCGCACCGGGGCCAAGGTGCTCGTGCTTGATGCCAACGCCAGCATTCAGGCCGAACCGGAAGCTTTCGGCCATGCCTTCAGCGTGACCCACGCCGGCCGCATTCAGTACGTGCCCAATGCCAATGTCGTCAGCGTCGATTCGGCGACACGCAGCATCGTGACGTCGGCCATGAGCGTCAGCAATGCCAAGGTGCTCAATTACATTCCGAACCAGCGGGCGGGGGCGATTGCCGCCAGCCTGGGCGTGAATCTCGCCGGCTTCGTGCCGGTTAATCCCCTGAGCTACGGCACGGTCGCCTATCCGAACATCCACGTCATCGGCGACTCCTGCGCCGTGCCGGCCAGCGATGGCAAGGCGGTTCCCAAGTCCGGCCACATGGCCAACTCGCAGGCCAAAGTCTGCGCTGACGCCATCCTGCGGACGCTGAGTGGCGAGGTACTGGACCAGAACGTCGCGACCAACTCGGCCTGCTACAGCCCGATTACGTCGCGCACGGCGTCCTGGCTATCGGCCAACTTCGTCTATGGCAACATCTACGACGTCAACGGCGCGGTCAAGGGCAAGGGCATGCATCGCACCGACCTCGGCGAGGCACCGAGCAACGGCGTGGACGGTGACAGCTACGAAGACATGTTTACCTGGGCCGATAGCATTTTCGCCGACAGCTTCAAGTAAGAAGATTGCAGCGTAGCGGCCATCCGCCTGGGTGGCCGCTTTTTGTTGCCTGGATTTTCGCTTCCAAGCTGCGGTGGGAGCTGGGGCATTCGGTCACGATCTTGCGGTCAACCGGAAAAAATGGCCAAAAATGAAATGTTCCCGCGACATTGGGTTTATCCATCACCGGTTTCCGGATATTTACTCAGTGCCAGCTTAGCTTTCGTTGAGCCGCCGCCGATCCCCAAACAACGAGCAAAAATCTACCGGGCCGGTCCGGGAATAGTCCGAACGTACTAGTGGTTAGCCACTTGACGCACATCTACCTGTAATAACTGACCTTCATCATAGGCGAGTGACTAGGTCGTCGTGTCGGGCATGCACGGGGTGTGTATGCCGCTGCCCGCCACAAGTCGGATCGTCACCCCCAAGCCAGCTATTTTTCTTCGTACTCTCGCCAGCCAGGAGCATCATAAAATGCAAAAGAAGTACCTCAACATTGCCGTAGCCAGCGCCCTTGCCGCCATGTCTGTTGGCGCTCACGCCGCCGATACTTATTTCGACAACTTCACCCCGCTCGCCGCCTCGGCCGGCGTGACCGCTACCCCGGCGACGCCGATTACGCTGTCCAGCCCGAATTTCACCCAGGTCACCATTGCTGACAAATTAACCCAGAACACGCTGGTTCCGGGCAGCAACTCGGGTAACTGGGACATGATGACCGCCAACGAAACTGGCCCGAATGCCGGCCGCTACCTGTTCATGCCGTTCGAAACCGGTACCGGTGGCGTTCAGCGCGTCGACCTGTGGAACAACAACTACAACACCCGTACCGTGACCATCGTCGCACCGGGCACTCAGGGCTTCACCTCGGGCGACGCTTCGCGCTGGACCCCGTGGGGCAGCTACGTGACGGCCGAAGAATCTTGGTCCACTGGCGGCAACGGAAAGGGCCGCCTGTTCGAAGTCACCAATGCCACGACCGCCGGCGCCAACGGCGGCAGCTTCGTTCAGCGCAGCATCATTCCGCGCGTCTCGCACGAAGGCCTGGCTTTTGACCAGCAGAAGTCGATGTACTTCATTGACGAACTGAACGGCGGCTCGATCTACAAGTACGTTTCCGCCAACCCGAATGCCACCAACGGCAACGATTACTTTGCTGCCGGCCAGACATTCGCCGCCAAGGTTAACGGTGGCAGCAACGCCAATGCCGTTGGCGCAATCTCCTGGACAGCCATCACCGATGTAAACGGTGCTGCAATTACTGGCGTTTCGACCGTGCTGGCTGACGGTACCATCGACGGCCGGGCCTCCGCCAACACCGTCGGCGGCACCGATTATCAGCGTCCGGAAGATATTGATATCGGCAAGCTCGCCAATGGCGAGCAAGCGATGTATATCGCCACGACAACCACCAATGAAGTTTACCTGTTCAACCTCGACACCAACCAGGCCACCGTATTTGCCAACGCCTCGACCATTGACCTTGCAACCGGCCTGGCCGTCGGTAGCGCTGCCTTTACGAGCCCGGACAACATCGCTATTGATGCTGCAGGCAACGTCTACATCATCGAAGACCGCAACGGCGCTGTTGATGACGACATCTGGTTTGCCAAGGACATCAACCACGATGGCGACTTGCTCGACGCCGGCGAAGGCCTGGCTCGCTGGGCTTCCAACGGTACCCCGGGCTCCGAGTTCACCGGCCTGTATTTCGACAAGTTCGACGCCAACAAGGCTTATGTGAACATCCAGCACCCGGGCGACGGTGTGGATCGCCTGATCCAGATCTCCGCTGTTCCGGAGCCGGAAACCTACGCCATGTTCCTGGCCGGCCTCGGCCTGATCGGCTTCGCTGCGCGTCGCCGCAACAAGCGTTAAGTTCAGTAGCTTTTTCGCGCTACCCAGCCCGGCTTCGGCCGGGCTTTTTTCGTTTACCGCCAGGTCTACGGTCAACCGGGAAAAATGCCCAAAATCGAAATGCGTCGGCCAAGCGCCGCCACACAAAAATGATCATTGCATTGCAGCCCGGTGCACATTTGTGACAAGGATTGATCATTTCGCCTCATGTTTTAAGACCAAAGGCATAGACCAAACTGCAACATCGCGGGCGCAGGATGTCCTTGCCGGCCTGTTCGCATCGTGCCGGTTACAGCCAGGCCGGCGACGGGCAATCCTGCAAGGGGCGGGGCAATCGTTGTTTGTCAGCCGGGTTCGATAAACCGACCTTTTACCAAAACGTTCCCAAGACGCGCTCGCCGGTATCTGTCATAAGCCGGCCACTAACGTCGTCTGCCATCGCACCGTCCAATCCTCGTTTCAGCAACTGGTCTGCGACCCCGGTCGCGCGCCGTCAGGGAGATATCAAACATGAATACGCAATTCAAGCTCAAGGCCACGGCTCTTGCCATCGGCCTCCTCGCCATGGTGCCGGCCGTTCACGCCGAACCGTGGAAGTTCGGCGTCATGGCCGACACCCAATGGAAGTCCAATCTCGATGGTGAGAACCCGGGCACCGTCGCCGTCGGCATCATCAAGCAAGTCAATGAGCAGTTCATCGCCGAGAACGTAAAGTTCGTCATCCAGGTCGGCGACCTGGTGGACAGCTATTCCAGCGCCAACGTGGATGCCCGGGTCGCCGCTGCCCAGCCGCTGTACAACGCCGGCATCGGATTCTTCCCGCTGCGCGGCAACCACGAAGGCTCGTCGGCTTCGGCGCTGTACGTGCCCGGAGTTTTCCCGCAGACCACCGGCGGTGCCAATAGCGTCGGCGCCAGCAATTTCAGCAGCCCCTTTGCCACCTTGAACGGCCTGTCCTACGCGTTTGACTTCGGCAACGCCCGTTTCGTGATGCTCGATCAGTTCACCCGCACCGACAACACCAACTACCTGGGCAGCTCGAACAACAACATCATCGACCAGCAAAGCTGGATCGACGCCACGCTGACCGGCAAGGCCGCTGGCAACCACGCCTTCGTCTTCAGCCACAAGGGGCTGGTCACCGCCAACCACACCGACATCCTGTTCGGCGCCAACCCGTCATCCAACCCGGCTGCCCAGAACGTTTTCATGAGCAGCCTGCAGGCCAACGGCGTGCGCTATCTGTTCAACGGCCACGACCACAATCATCAACGCTCGCTGATCGCCAGCCCGGACGGTCAATCGCAGGTGTTGAACATCACCACCTCGTCGAATAGCTACAAGTTCTACGTGCCGAAGACCGGAACCAGCATCAACGACATCAAGTACAACAACCCGCCGCGTGAAACCCCGGTTTCCCAGGAGCTGTACACCGTTGGCTACTACATCGTCAGCGTCGATGGCCCCAAGGTCACGGTCGATCACTACGCCTCCAACAACGGCTGTGGCGGTTCGCTGGCCAGCGGTGGCGTCGATTGCGACCTGACCCTCACCCCGGCACTGAGCTTCGAAAAGCGTGAAAGCTTCGGCTATAGCCTGAACGGCAAGCAGTTCGTCGTCGCCAAGAACGGCAGCTTCACCGTCGTCCAGGACCAGAGCCCGACCGGCACTGGCTGGCTGGGCACCGCCGCGGCCATCGAAAACGGCGTCAACGCCACCGTTACCACGCTCTACGACGGCCGCGCCACCGCCAACGACGTCAGCACCGGCTGGACCAGCCGCGCCGACAGCACCGGCAGCCTGAAGAGCGATGCCCTGACGCTGTGGGGCATGGAAGACGCCATCGGCAGCGACAAGACCGACCCTTATGCCTTGTCGTTGAGCTACTTCGCCCCCGAGGTCAGCGCCGCCGACCTGGCCGCCGGCGAACTCTTCCTCGCCACCCGCGACAAGTGGGGCCACTGGGTCCGCGCCGTCGCGACCAATCAGGGCGGTACGGCTGCCTTCGTCAATGGCGCCTATGACAGCGCCGCCCACGGCCTGGGCAGCTACGGCGTCGATACCACCAGCGGCAAGGCCTGGGGGGTGATCAACCATGCCAGCGATTTCGCCGTGCTGCACCTCAACAAGATCGTCGGCACCACCGGTCGCGATACGCTGACCGGCACCGACGGCGATGACGAAATCGTCGGCGGCCTGGGCGCCGACATCCTGGCCGGCGGTCTCGGCGGCGATGTCTTCGTCTACAACTCCTTGCGTGAAGCGGGCGACACCATTGCCGACTTCGTGCCCGGTACTGACCGCATCGATGCCAGCCAGTTGCTGGCATCGGTGGGCTACGCCGGCAAAACGGCGGTGGCTGACGGCTACTTCGTCGCGGTCGACGTGGCTGGCGGCGTGCTCATCCAGTTCGACGCCGACGGTCGCAACGGCGCCGGCGGCGCCCGCCCGCTGGTCAAGCTGGCCGGGCTGAACACCGCGCAAATCAACCTGGCCCGCGAACTCGGCCTGTAATCCCACTTCTTTCAGGAATTCATCATGACCATTCTGCACAACACCTTGCTCGCCGCCGCTGTCGCGCTGGCCTTCGCCGCTCCGGCCCAGGCTGTCACCAACGGCAGCTTTGAATCCGCCCTGACTGGCTGGTCGGCTATCGGCGACGTCTCCATCGACAACATCTTTGTTTCCCAAGGCAACGTCGGCGTGCTGCTCGGCACCGCCTCGGTCGACTTTGAAGACGACGCCCCACTGCTCGGCGCCGGTCAAGGCAACTTCTCCGGCGTTCCCGCTGCGCCCGTCGGCACCGTCGGTGGTGTCGAGGACTTCATCGGCCTGCCGATGGGCGGCCTCGACCCGGATGCCGCCAACGGCATCGCCGCTTTCGAAGGTTCGGCCATCAAGCAGAGCTTTGCCGTCAATGCCGGCGACAGGCTGAGCTTCGACTGGCAGTTCGCCACCATCGATCCCTGGCAGGGCGACTACGCATTCGTCACCATCAACCAGACGACGTATCGCCTCGGCGACCTCGCCGCGGTGAGCGGCGTTCAGGACAGCATCGGCTTCTCGACCCCGACCACCTTCAGCTACACCTTCACCGCCAGCGGCAACGTCACCCTCGCCTTGGGTGTGGTCGATGTCCAGGACTTCAACGGCACCTCAGCCCTGCTGGTCGATAACGTCCAGCTCGCGCCGGTACCGGAACCCGAGTCCTACGCCATGCTGCTGGCTGGTCTGGGCCTGATCGGCTTCGCTATGCGCCGCAAGTCCGCCTGATTCTGTTGTAGTTTCATGTGGCGTATCCCGCACGGGGTGCGCCACTCGCCGGACTCGTTCAGCGGTTCCGGTTGCGGTTGCGCAGGTCGCGGTCGATGGCGAGCAGGGCGTCGAGCTTCTTTTGCAGGTCGTCGAGTTTCTTCTGCAATTCTTCGTTCTGCTTCTGCGATTCCTTGAGCGACAGATCCAGCCGACGTTTTTCGGCGAGGCACTGGCGCTGCTCCTTGATCAACTGGCGCTCAAGCTCGGCAATTTTCTGGATGTCGCCGGCCGCTCGAGACGCAGCCGGCTCGGCTTCGGCAACCACTTCCGGCTCGGCGGCTGTATTTTCCTCGCCCCTTGTCGCGCAGCCGGCAAGGCCGGCGGTAATGGCCGCAACAATGAGGGGGTTGAGAAGGTGTTTCAACATGGTGCGGACTCGGTCATTCGGTTGTGGTCTAGGGTCAGGGACTGGCGATGGCAGGATACGACGAAAGAGGGCGCCAGCCGAAGTGAGCCCATTTTAGTTCGTCGCGCTGCTGCGGCGGTAGCGAATCCCGGCTTTTGCCAGAATGTCAGACGCTGAACTGCAGCGTCGCCCTGCGCAGCCCTTCGGCCAACGAGGCCACTTCCTTGGCCGTGGTAGACGACTTGGCGGCGGCGCCGACCCCTTGTTCGATCATTTGGGCGACGCGCTCGGTGTTGCGGGCGATCTGCTCGGCGGCTTGGCGCTGCTCGGCGAGGACATCGACGATGTCGTTGGTGGCGTGCATGGTGCGCTCGCAGTTGTCCTTGATGGTCGAGATTGCATCGCTGGCAGTTGAAGCGAGCTGGGTTCCGTGCTCGGCGAGACGGGCTGTCGTGGCGACCGCTTCGGCGGTTTCCCGGGCGGCGCCATCGAGTAGCTTGACCAGATTTTCGATCTTGTGCGTGGTGTCGGCAGTGTGGTTGGCGAGCTTGCGGACTTCGTCGGCCACCACGGCAAAGCCGCGCCCGGCTTCCCCGGCGCGCGCTGCCTCGATGGCGGCGTTGAGCGAGAGCAGGTTGGTCTGGTCGGAAATTTCCTTGATTTCCTGGGCAAATCGGGCGATTTCGTGAGTGTGCTGCTTGAGGTCGCCCATTGTTCGGGTCGATAGCTGTGCCTGGGTTGCGATGTTGCCGATTTCGCCGATCGCTTCGAGAATGATGTTGCCGCTTTCGCTCGCCTTGTCGCGGGTCAGGCGTCCTGCATCGGCGGCAGCGCCGGCGCTGTCGGCCATGGCGCTGATGGCTACGGTCAGTTCCTGGATGGCGGCCGTGATCAGGGCTGCGGCTTCGCTTTGGGCGCTGGCCGCCTGGGCGACATCGTCCGCCGAGGTGCTCAGTGCCTGCGCGTTGCCCGAGGTCTTTTCCGCGTCCAGCTTGACTTGCCCGATCAGGCTGCGCAGGCGTTTCTGCATGGCCTCGACGGAGGCGACCAGCGAGTCGGCGGCAGCCTTGCCGGACTGGATGGTGCCGGTCAGGTCGCCTTCGGAAACGCGGCGGGTGGCGGCAACGACCGGTTCGAGATCGCCGCCCAGTCGCGCCAGGATGCGCCCGCCCAGCATTGCGGCGAGCAACAGCGAGGCAGCCGAACCACCCAGGCCGACGACGAGGACGAGGATCAGGCTGGCCATGAAGCGGCGATCGGCGAGCTGCGAGGCTTCGCTGGCCAGGGCGGTCGTGGCGGCGCTGATCGCCTGGTAGGCGATGGCCAGTTGTTCAATGAGTTGGTGCTCGGTGCCGCGCAGGGCGGCGTCCACCATGACCGTATATTTGGGCATGCCGGCTTCGTTCTCGGCGATTACATCGTCGTAGAGCTTGTTCAGTTCCTGGGCTTGCTTGCGGATTTCCGGCAGGTTCCCGGTTCCCTTGATCGTTCCCGCAGCGTCGATATTTTCCAGTTCCTCGATCTGCTGCCAGAATTTGGCGCGCTCCGAGAGAAACTCTTTTTGGGCTTTCTCGAATTCTTCGGGCATGAAATTGCGAATGACCATGTTTTTCAGGCCGCGCAACTGGGCCTGAAAGGCGTTCTGGGCGCCGCTGACGAGGGTGAGGGCGTGGGTTGAGCGCTCAACATCATGAGCTACCAACTGGGTGTCGTTACGAAAGGTGTTGAGCGAATAGAGCGCGGTCGACAGCAAAATCAGGCCAAAAATGGCGCCGATGCCAACCATGACGAGCAGCCGCAGGCGGATGGAGAGTTTGTCGAACGAGATCATGGGGAATGCCTGAGTACCGGAATAACGGCAGCGTAACCTTGCAATATTTCATATTGATGTCGATTAATAGGCCATTCAGCGCTTGTTATGAAATTGGAATGAAATAATTAGCGATTTTGTTGAATTTAAATTTTTGCCAAATTTTCCGGTTGACCGTGGCAATGACTTCGCTAGACATCACGTGTGGACTTCATTTAATAATTCGACGATACTCGAACTATGGAAACGTTAAACGCCGCCGAACTTCTCGCCGCCCTCGGTCATGAATCCCGCCTGGCCATCTTCCGCCTGCTTGTCGAAGCCGGGCCGACCGGCGTCAACGCCAGCGCCATTGGCGAACAACTGGGCATGGCGCCGGCCACGCTGTCCTTCCACCTGGCGCATTTGAGCAGGGTCGGGCTGATCGCCGGCGAACGCGAAAGCCGCTTCATCCACTACTCGGCCAACTTCGCCACGATGGATGAGCTGATCGCCTTCCTGACCAGCAACTGCTGCCAGGGCGAAGCCTGCCTGCCGAAAACCACCTGCTGCGACACCACCGAGAAGCGTCGCGCCAAGACCGGAAAGACTGCCTGATGTCGAATCTCAAAACCGTGCTCGTGCTATGCACTGGCAATTCCTGTCGCTCGCAGATGGGCGAAGCGATCATCAACCACGAACTGGCCGGCCTCGTCCGCGGCATCTCGGCCGGGACCAAGCCGCAGCCCAAGGTAGCCGACGGCGCCATTGAGGCCTTGAAGCTGGCCGGCCTGCCGACCGAGGGGCTGTTCGCCAAGGATGTCGAAGCCGTCATGGACGAGCCCATCGACCTCGTGGTCAGCGTCTGCGACAACGCCAAGGAAACCTGCCCGATCTTCCCGCGCCCGGTGCCACGCATTCACCTGCCGTTCCACGACCCGCATGGCGAGCCGCTGGAAAGTTTCATCGCCGTCCGGGACGATATCCGCGCCCGCCTGATCCCCGCCGTGCGCGCCGCACTGGGCCTGTAAGGAGCCGCCATGTCTGCCCAATGTGAAATCACTGCCAAGGCCGCCGCCGGCGCGCCGATGAGTTTCTTCGAGCGTTACCTGACCATCTGGGTCTTTCTTTGCATCGTCACCGGAATCGTTTTCGGCCAGTTCGCGCCGACCCTGTTCCAGGCCATCGGCCGCATGGAAGTCGCCCAAGTCAATCTGCCGGTCGGGTTGCTCATCTGGGTCATGATCATCCCGATGCTGGTCAAGGTCGATTTCGGCGCGCTGGCCGAAATGAAGCAGCACGTGCGCGGCATCGGCGTCACGCTGTTCGTGAACTGGCTGGTCAAGCCCTTCTCGATGGCCTTCCTCGGCTGGCTGTTCATTCGCCAGCTATTTGCCCCGATGCTGCCGGCCGATCAGCTCGACAGCTACATCGCCGGCCTCATCCTGCTTGCCGCGGCGCCGTGCACGGCCATGGTCTTCGTCTGGAGCCGGCTGACCAACGGCCACCCGCTGTTCACGCTGTCGCAGGTCGCCCTCAACGACACCATCATGGTCTTCGCCTTCGCGCCGCTCGTCGCCTTCCTGCTCGGCATCTCGGCGATTACTGTGCCCTGGGACACCTTGCTGACCTCGGTCGTCCTCTACATCGTCATTCCGGTCGTAATCGCCCAGCTCTGGCGCAAAGCCTTGCTCGCCAAGGGGCAGGCTGCCTTCGCCGCGGCCATGGAGAAAATCGGCCCGTGGTCGATTACCGCCTTGCTCGCCACGCTGGTGCTGCTCTTCGCCTTTCAGGGCGAAGCCATCCTGCGCCAGCCGCTGATCATCGGCCTGCTCGCCGTGCCCATCCTGATCCAGGTTTTCTTCAACTCGGCGCTGGCCTATTGGCTGAACCGCAAGGTCGGCGAGAAACACAATGTCGCCTGTCCGTCGGCCCTGATCGGCGCCAGCAATTTCTTCGAACTGGCCGTTGCGGCTGCCATCAGCCTGTTCGGCTTCGAGTCGGGGGCGGCGCTGGCCACCGTGGTCGGCGTGCTGATCGAGGTGCCGGCCATGCTGTTGGTCGTCAAGGTCGTCAATGCGTCGAAGGGGTGGTACGAAGCAGGTTAAGTTGGGAAGGGGACTGACATGGAATGGATGATCACCGCATTACAGGGCGGCCTGGCCAGCCTGGCCTCCTATCTCGCTGCCCACGTTCTGCTCTGCCTGGTGCCGGCTTTCTTCATCGCCGGCGCGCTTTCCGCACTGGTGCCGCAGCAATCGATCATTCGTTTTCTCGGGCCGGATGCCTCGAAATGGGTGTCCTACCCGGCCGCGGCTGGCGCCGGCAGCCTGCTCGCCGTCTGCTCGTGCACCATCCAGCCGCTGTTCGCCGGCATCTACAAAAAGGGCGCCGGGCTCGGGCCGGCCATCACCTTCCTGTTCTTCGCGCCGGCCGCCAACATCCTGGCGCTGTCCTACACCGGCGTGGCGCTTGGCGCCGACTTCGCCATTGCCCGCATCGTGCTCGCCCTGTCCTTCGGCATCGGCATCGGGATGATCATGGCCGCGCTGTTCCGTGAGGGCGATGTCGCCCGGCTGGCCGCAGTCGAGACTTTCTCGGCTGGCGAAGGCATTCCAAAACGCACGCTGCTTTTCCTCGGCGCCCTCGTCGCCTTGCTGATTGCCGGCACGCTCAAACTCGACTTTCTGACCGCCGGCCTGCTGCACGTCGACATGCCGTGGGCCGGCGCCGCCGCCGTTCAGGCCGGGCTCGACCAGCTGGTGCCGATCAACGAGGCGGCCGGTGCTGAAGGGCTGAGCCTGCAGGGCCTCATCCTGATCGGCCTGCTGGGCGCCATCGGTGTCTTTGCCTGGAAAGGGCTGGGCCAGGTCGACAACGGTTTCAACCGCCTGACCCCGGTCGCCCTGGCGCTCACTGCGCTGACCCTGGCCTTTGCCGCGCTCGGCATGCGCGTCACCGAAACCGGCGTGTTGCTCACCGTGACAGGCAGAACGCTCGCCGTGTCCGCCCTCTGTCTCGCCATCTGGCCGCTGGCCCGGCGTTTCGATGCCTGGGATGTGCAGCAATGGCTGTGGGAAACCTGGCGCTTCGTGAAGCAGATTTTCCCGCTGCTCGTCGTTGGCGTCTTTCTCGTCGGCATCATCCGGGTCTTCATCCAGCCCGAGTGGATACGCAGCATCGCCGGCGCCAATACCGTCCTGGCCAATCTGGCCGGGGTGGTCTTTGGCGTCTTCATGTATTTTCCGACCCTGGTCGAAGTGCCCATCGCCAAGATGTTCCTGTCGCTGGGCATGCACCCCGGGCCGCTGATCGCCTACCTGATGGCCGACCCCGAGCTGTCTCTGCAGAGCATCCTGATTACCTCGGCGATCATCGGCAAGCTCAAGGCGTGGACCTACGTTGGCCTGGTCGCGGTGTTCTCGACGCTGGCCGGGCTGACCTACGGGGCCTGGGTTGATGGCACATCCTTGCTCATACTGGCGCCGGGCGTGGTCGGCTTCGTCGCGCTGATCGTCACCTCGCTGCACCTGATCGAACGTGGCCGCCAGGCCACAAGAAAGGAGTGAATCATGCTGATCAAGATTCTCGGCAGCGGTTGCGCCAAGTGCAACCGCCTCGAACAACTGACCCGCGAAGCCGTGGCCGAACTCGGCCTTGAAGCCACCTTCGAACACGTCAAGGACATGGACAAGATCATGGCCTACCCGATCATGACCACGCCGGCGCTGGTCGTCGATGAAGCGGTCAAGGTCTCCGGCCGCATGCCGAGCAAGGATGAACTGCTCGGCTGGCTGAAGGCTGGCTAGTCAGTCCGGAATGTTCGGCTCGACCAGTCTGGCCAGCTGTTCGAGCGATTCCTGCCAGCCGAGGTAGCACATCTCGGTCGGAATGACCGCCGGGATGCCCTCCTGGACGATGCTCAACTCGGTGCCGCAGGAGACGGCTTGCAGGCTCACCGTCGTCTGCATTTCGCCGGGCAGGTTCGGGTCGTCGAATTTGTCGGTGTAGCGGATATTTTCGTTGGGCAGCAGTTCAAGGTAATCACCGCCAAACGAATGGCCGTTGCCCGTCGTAAAGTTGGTGAACGACATCCGGAAAGAGCCGCCAATCCTGGCGTCCAGATGCTCAACCCGGCACGTAAACCCATAGGGCGGCAGCCATTTGGCCATCGCGTCGGCATCGAGAAAAGCCCGATAAATGCGCTCCGGATTTGCCCGCAGTACGCGGTGAAGCTTGACCGTTCCTGTGCTCATTGTCCCTTCTCCTTTTCTTTCGTGGTCTGGCATGGACCGCAGTTGATTCAGAAGGTTGCCGCCAAAGCCGATTTCAAAATTGGCCTATTTTTCCGGTTGACCGTGGCAACGTCAAAACCGCAACCTGGCCAGCCAGACGGCAAGGTATTTCCGGATTCCGCACATCCGCGCAGGCCTCACAGCCGCTCCCAGACTGCGTAGGTGCCGAGCGCGTACAGGCTGCCGATGAGCAGGCAAATACCGGAGGTGGTCAGCCAGAACAACGGGCTGTTGTCCGGAAAGATCGGCTTCAGCCACGGAAATGCCATCCCGCGCAGCAGAAAAATAGCAGCGATGGCCGGAAGTATCGGCCTTTGCAGTGGCAACGGAGCGATCGCGCCCGCCGCCGACAAGGCGTATGCAGCCCAAACCACGAGTACCGTGCCGATCACGATGGAAATAACGGTCGGATACCAGTGCCCACGCTCGGCCATTTTCGCCATCGGCTCGCCCGCGCCAAGAAAGCGGAAACCGGGTGCCCCCCACGCGATGCAGGCGTAATGCAGCAAGGCCGCGACAAAGGTCAGGGCGGAAGCAAGATACAGCGCGGAAACAGCGATGGAATTCATCGGCAGCCAGCTAGTAACGCAGGCCCAGGCAGCGTAGCTGGCTGACGGTCGGCTGGAGGGTATGAACTGTGGTTTGCCACCAGGTTTTTTTAGACACCACGACTCACCGCGGCATCAGCGCAAACACACCCCAGCCCAAGTATTCACGCGTGTAAGCCGCGTGGCGCTTGGGTTCCGAGGTCAGCTGGGCGCGAACCTCGCTGGCTAAATCGTCGTCGGGATTGGCATCAAGCCACCGGCGCATGGTGAGCCATTTGGCTGCTTCGTATCTGTCCCAACCGTCCTGGTTAGCCAGAACCATTTCAACCACGTCGTAGCCAAGGTGGCCGAAAGACGCGAGAAGTTCTGGAAGCATGAGGAAATCAGAAATTGAGTTGGCAAGACACCCCTTGGCAATATCTTCAGAAGGTGGCAATTGCCGCCAGTACGGCTCGCCAATGAGGATGATCCCCCCGCTACGCAGGCTTCGCGCCAGTAGTTCGATAGTGCCAGCCACTCCTCCAGCGATCCAGGTAGCGCCAATGCAGGCGGCCACGTCGACCTTCTCGTCAGCGACATAACCCGCCGCATCGGCATGAATGAACTTGACTTGATGTGTAACGCCGAGTTCTTCCGCACGAAGTTTCGCTTGCTCGGAAAACAGCCGGCTCATGTCGATGCCAGTGCCGAAGATGCCATGATCGCGCGCCCAGGTGCACAGCATCTCCCCCGAACCGCTTCCAAGGTCGAGCACCCGTGCCCCAGGCTCCAGACGCAACGCCGCGCCGAGCGTGGCGAACTTGTCGGGTGTGAACGGGTTATGGATGCGGTGAGCGCTTTCTGTGATGTTGAATATTCGGGGGATGTCCATTGTGAAAAGCTTCCTGAAG
This sequence comes from Ferribacterium limneticum, assembly GCA_049304775.1. Taxonomy (GTDB): domain Bacteria; phylum Pseudomonadota; class Gammaproteobacteria; order Burkholderiales; family Rhodocyclaceae; genus Azonexus; species Azonexus limneticus_C. The sequence goes on along the minus strand of JBAQOL010000029.1, from coordinate 4,964 downwards.
GAGAGTGGATTTGGTCTGGGACTAACGTAGAGGTGACCGGCGCTGCGCGGCTTCATCGCGCAGCGTCCAGAGAGCGAAGCGAACGGGGTCGACCGAAGGGTTAGACGGCGCGTGATGCATAGACCTCACTTTGAGCAATACTCGCGGTGAAGAGCCAGCGCCACGCGGCCAATGAGTTCGATTGGCAGCGGTTCGCTGAGCGGAAACGATAGATTGCCCTTCTCGCCGCGGTACGGGGCGAGCTCACGAATGAGTGCGGCGTCTTTGGTGATAGGTGGATAGACGCCGATGTGCTTCTTGAAGGCTGCAAAGTAGAAGAAGACCCGCTTGGCTCTGAATGCGGGCATGTTGTAGCTAATGCACCGCGCGGCTTCGGGCAGCAGAGACGCCACGGTTGTTTGGATAGAGACGAGCAACTGGCGAGCCTCGGGGGCAACACCTGCGAAGTAGGCCTCATGCGATGCGAAAGGCACGTATTTCCTCCAGCCGTCTAACGTTTGAATTTAGGGGCGCGCTTTAGCGCGTCCCGCTTGAATGATTTGTTAGGGCGAAACCAGCCAAGGACAAGATGAACGCCAAGAATGGTAAAGAAAAAACACCCCAAACATAGGCATCAGCAAAGGATGCCCAACCGCGCGCCATGCCAAAGGTGCCTGTGTTCACAACCAAGATGCCAATGATGGCGAAAATTGACAAGCTGACAAAACAGCACAGCGCCACAGTAATTGACACGGAAAATACGCTCCACGTTTTAGCTCTCAGCTTGATGAAACTCAGGTAGCCCCCCAAACCTGCAACGATTAAGGCAGCAATAAAACCTGGAGCATGGATTGGTGGAGACTCTAGCCACAAATCATGCAAGACGCTCAGCATCGCGAGGCCCTAACGTTGTAGGTAAAGGGCGCTGCGCGGCGCTTTATCGCGCAGCGTCCAGCGACCGGAGGGAGCGACTTTGACCGCAATGTTAGGGGGCATATGCCTTTGCGACCCAATTAATAAGCAATGGTAGAAAAATGGCGACAACTGAAAATCGCCAAGCAGCACGGTAGGTTTGCATAGCACAGTAGTGGGGGGCACCAATCTCGGGTGTGCGAAGCAGTCTCGGGCTGAAAAATGCGCTGAACTCGAACCATCGCGAACTCGGTAACTGCGAATAGAAAGATGGTGCATGTAATTTGAGAAAACCCATCAGGCGGCCAAATTCAAAATTGAATGCGAAGCCACCCAGCAGGACGCTAAATAAGGCAAACGAACCCAAGGTGTTCTCAATGCCGTAATACATCAGTGCGGTGGCAAAACAGCAAAAAGCTGCTAGCCACGTGAGCCAGTAAATTCTTGTGAATGACTTGGGCGCTGGCAAGGATTTGCCCTCTAACGTGCTAGGTGAGGGGCCGCCAGAGCGAAGCGGAGGGAACCGGCAAGCGCAGCTTGCAGGCGGTCCCTCTCGACCGGCGGGTTAGGCGTCATCGAGTGCGATGTAGCGAAATGTTTCCCACTGACCCTTGTATACCTTTTCGATGGCCGCCATTTTCTTCCTTGAAAAGTGATCATCTGCCTCTATTTCGCTTACGTTGTAATGCCGTTTGTTTAGGAAACCCACAGAGCATAGCGTGGGATGTTTCATAAGAGGCGTGAGATCGCCGCTCAGAACGTTTGTGTCCACAAATCTAAAGTCAACCAACTTTGGAAAGGCGCTTAAGAAGTCTAGATCAGCCAGTGGTGCACACGAGTTGAGGCACAACACTTTCAAATTGTGAAGGCTTAATAGCTCTTCGCCGACTGAGAATTTTTTTGACTGATTGATGTGTAACCATTCCAATGAGTCTTTGACGTCAGACAAACCACCATCGTTAGCAAGCTTCAGGCAATAGTGCGCCTCCAGCCGTTTGACTCTTCCAAAGCGTGATAGGCCGGTAAACGAATGAATGTTTGATTGCTCTAGATCAAGGTATTGGATGGCTTCATCAGCGGGGAAGTCTTCTAAGTCGAACGATTTCGACCGGAATTTTCGTGCCAAGGCATAACTATAGCCATCGAGACGGAGCTTTGCTTGGGTGCGATCGTCGAAATCCAGAGCTCCATACATCCCGTCTGGAAGCTGATCAAACCAAACGGTGTTGTATCTCCAATCCATGAGTTGTTCCTCCTTTGGCGCCTAACGTTGTAGGTAAGGGGTGCTACGCGGCGCTTCTTCGCGCAGTGTCCAGCGACCGGAGGGAGCGGCCTTGACCGCAATGTTAGATGTTTTTGGCACGATATTTTGACCAACCCCAAGATGCAAAAAAATAGACCATATAGCTAATGGCTGTATATAAAACCGAGAAAATCGCTCCAGTAATTGGGGCCATAGCTCGCCCCGTGTCGTTAACTAAATTTGCCATCGCTTCTTCCTGAGCTGGATTTATTTCAAGCCCTGAAAATACGCCATCTCCATTCAGGTCGAAGGCGTACAACTCTTTTTCCAGCCGGGCATCGATGAGATGTACTTGAAGCATCAGCGAGGCATAAACGAATGCGACGCTTACGATGGCCAAAATGACCTTGTGTTTCCCTAGAAAGAGCTTGGCGTTTGCGACAAGAATTGCCCAAGGCGCAAGAAGGGTAATAACAAACAAGGCTTGCTCGAGAATCATGCTTCGCATCTAACGTTGAAAATCACCGGACGCAGGCAAGCGCAGCTTGCCGGAGGTCCGGTGGATTGGAATGTTGGGCCACAGCAGACGCGACCCTATGATCCACATGGCGAACACCAACGGCTTCTCTTTGCTTTGCCCGTTTTACGAAGGACGTAGAGAAAGGGGTTTCTGCTTCCTCCCGTTGGAACAATGACACGTGCCACAATTTCTGTCGGCTCGTCGTTCTCTTGTGCGCACGAATCAAGTGCCTCGTAAGTTACGCCATTTGAAACAAACTCTCGTCGACCGGAATCAACGGTACCTGTTGCGGTTACGTATGAATTTGGAATTGAGCTGAGAGCAACATTCTTGTCTATCGCCACGATCACCGGATGCAAGAATTGCACGCCTTTGTAATCTCCCGAATGATTGGTGTAATGGGAGTGCTTGGCTGAAAGCTTGCCTTCTATGATCAATTCGCCAAACTTTTCGGAGAACCGAATCTCTCCCTCGGAATAGATGCAATTGTCCAAGACCGTGACAACATCACGATTGATGACAAAGCGTTGATACTCACGGTCTGCAACGGTGATCTTCTCACCCGGGCCAGTGGTGACAAATTGCACCTCACGACGAATCTTCGGAAAGAATCCCTTGTCAGGATGAAATGGGATAAGGCTCTGTTCAACCGTGACGATCTTTATGTGGTACATGTCGGCAACCTTGGCCACGGTCGCGACCTCTGTCCTGGCAAGCGAGGACGAGGACACGAAAGCCAGAGTGACTGCCAGCAATGCCAATTTCAGCAAATGGTTCACATTGATTCTCCCTGGGCCCAACGCAGAGCTAACCGGCGCTGCGCGGCTTTATCGCGCAGCGTCCAGCGACCGAAGGGAGCGAGGTTGAGCGCTGGGTTAGACAAAGCGCTCTTAAGAAAGAATGCAAATTGCTCTGGAAACTAGCTTTCCATCGAAATTTCATCGACTTCTCCATCGTCATCAAAGCGTACACTTATCACGTAGTCGGTGACTTCGCCTGTCGTCTGGCGCCGAGATTGCTCGAACCTTGAAGCCAAGTTGAAGCGCCTCTTCCACATACGCAGTCAACGATTTTGCATCTGCGAAATAAGCCCAATGGTCGATCTCCCGGGGTTCGGAGAGTTTGTCCCCATTTCGTTTTAATGCCTCACAGACACGTCGATTTTCGATGGTTTGACGATCTGCATCCGAGGGGTACAAGTAGGAGAAGTAACTCGACCAGTCGGGTTCTTCCCGTGTGTCAGCTTCGTACTTGTAGCAATCGAAGGAAAGCATGCAAGCCGCGACACGAGATGACCAAGCTTGAGGGTGCGAGACATAGAAGAAAAAATCTCGGCAGGAATCCGTTGTGCAGCGCCCGACGTACTGGGTCTCGACGTTGACCAGAGACGCCGTTAACGCATCTTCCACCGAAACGAGCGCATCGAACTCCGCCCGGCTGGACAAACCGTCGTCGCGAGGTTCTCTCATGTGCAATCGCACATATGCCATATGTGGCAGTTTCGGATTTGGTGCAAAGTCATGTGCCCCGAGGTCGACGTAGATTGAAGCGGGCTTGTCATCGACTTGCAGGAAATAGAAATCCCAGTCGTCAGTCATCTTTTGTTTCCTAACGTTGTAGGTAAGGGGCGCTGCGCGGCGCTTTATCGCGCAGCGTCCAGCGACCGAAGGGAGCGGCCTTGACCGTAGTGTTAGAAGCAGCAGCCGGGAAAGCGCCTGCACCCACGAACTGCCAGCAGCCGAGACCAGCCGTGGCCCCCGGAAAATGTTGGGCCGCCGGGAAAGCGCCCAAACCTGATTTCAATTTTGGCCAAAATTTCCGGTTGACCGTGGAAACGACGAAAACGCCGAGCTGACGTGCCAAAACAGGCACGGTGCCGAGAGCAAGCGACGGGTGGCGAAGTGACATGAGAAACCGGAGCCTTCTAACGTGCAAGCTCAGCCGACGGCAAAAAGCGTAGCTTTTTGACGGTCGGCTGGAGCGGGATGTTAGAAGGTTTTTCAGTCGTCACTGGCGGAATCACTACTTTGATCAGGCGTTGAAGTTGTGGACGAGTTTTCATTGCTGGCTGAATCGATTGCGTTGGAAGCGGAGATGCCAAAGGATGCCAAGATTATTGGCTCAAGTAATGACCAGCCGGGGCGCCGGGTGCGAACTTCTGGGCCAAGCATGCGAAGAATGAGGGCCGTGCCGAGAAGAGGAATGAGCCATGTGATTAGGTACTGCGCTTGCTTCTGCCGAGGCTCAAAAAAATCTGATCGGGCGATATGCCAGCTTGTGATGGCTGCGCCATAGATGTGCCAAATAGCC
>JBAQOL010000028.1:0-35950 GCA_049304775.1 Ferribacterium limneticum | reverse complement strand
CCTTCCCGAACAGGACCGTGAAACAGATGAGCGCCAATGATAGTGAGCTTCCGCTCGCGAAAGTAGGTCAACGCCAGACCCCCCATAAAAGCCCCTGTTAGCTGAAGCTAACAGGGGCTTTTGCTTTGCAGGGATTAAAGTTTCGCCAGAAAAGCGATTAACCGAAAATTGTCGGAGTTCGGGTTTTACGAGTTGACGATCTGCTTGATCGCCTGTGCGGCAGCCGCCATCCCGAATACCGAGGTGACGCAAATAGATGAACCGAACCCGGCACAATTGAGCCCCGCTGGACCGCGGTCCGTATCGCAGGCTGTATCAGTCTCGGGGTAGCGCAACTGCTCGGTAGAAAAAACCGCAGAAACACCAAATTTCTTTTTTGTGTCACGTGGGAAGCCGTGTTCACGGCGCAGCAGCGAGCGGACTTTTGCAAGCAGCGGGTCTTGCACTGTTTGGCTCAGGTCGGCAATACGGACCTGGGTTGGGTCCATTTGTCCTCCGGCTGCCCCGGCAACGATGATCGGCGTCTTTATCCTGCGGCAGAAGGTGATCATTGCTACTTTGGCGCGTACCTGGTCAATTGCGTCGATTACCACTGAATAGTTGTGGTCAAGTATGCAGCTTACGTTCTCTGGACTGACAAAATCCTCAATACAAGAGACTTCGCAATCGGGATTGATGGCCCGTATACGTTCAGCGATGGCATCGACTTTGGCTTTGCCATAGATCTCGCCTAGAGCATGGATTTGCCGGTTGGTATTCGATTCGGCCACCATGTCGAGGTCCACCACGGCAATGCGGCCAACCCCTGTGCGAGCGAGAGCTTCTGCACTCCAGGAGCCGACGCCGCCAATGCCAACAATGCAAACATTTGCCTGCCGCAATCGTTCGGCACCAACGGTGCCATACAGGCGGCTGACGCCACCGAAACGACGTTCGTGATCAATTATCGACATTAACTTTCAATCGTCTTACGGATGACTGAATTGAACGGTGAAATCCAATCGGGGGAGAACTGGTTGTCACAGGCATTGATTTCGGCAATGGCGCGCAATACTGAGCGATTTTTTCCGCGGTGGATGTGCTTGAGCATCACGGCCTCAAAGGCGTCAACAATGGCTAAGATCTTGGCGCCTGTGCATATGTCAGCATGATGCAGTTTGTTTGGATAGCCGCCACCATCCGGCATTTCATGGTGTTGGGCCACCATTTCTGTGGCGCCCTCCCAGCCGGGAATTCTTTGTAAAAGACCTGCCGCGAAACTAGGGTGATTTTTTAGTGTGAGTTTGTCTTCTGGAGTCATTTTGCCGACTTTTAGCCAGATTGACTCTGGTAGGAGCATCATTCCAAGGTCGTGTAGATAGACTGCTGCTTCCAGCTGAACGGGATCAACAGGCTTTTTGCCAGCCTTGTTGGTTTCCAGTGCCAGGCGAAGGACACGCATGGTGCGTCCCTTGAACAGGGGGGAGCGGCTTTCGAACTGGAGTGCAAGTGAGCGGAAAAACAGCAGATCTGCGCTGGCGTTTTTTTGCTCAGGACTCGGAGCAGAGGATCGTGGTGCGCGGCTTGAAATGTCGGGAATTACCGGCGGAAAACCGGTAACCGCTTCAATCAGGTCAGCGCAAGCGGAATCTATTTGTTCTGGTGATTCCTGCGCGAGGGCATCAAGGCCTTGTACGAGAATAACAAGTTGGAGGTTATCCAGTGATTTGTTTGCTAGCAAGGCAGTGGTCGCCAATTCCAGGCGGTCAACGGCAAGCAGAATCATTTCAGCCAGCAATTCCGAGAACGGTATTTCACCTTCTCGGAAACGAGCCATCATGGTTTCAATGGGGTGTGCAATGGCCACCCCCAGGTCAAACTTGCAGAGCGATGCATCGCCCTTGATGTTGTGAACGGCGCGAAAAAGGCTGGCAATAATCTCCCGGTCGACCGGCCGTTTCCTAAGGTGGGCAACCTCACGTTCGATCTCCGGTGCCCGATCAGTCAGAACCTCGGTGAACTCTTCCAGCGCTTCGCGATCTTGAATCGCTGGTGCGATGATCGAACGAATGTCCATGCCCTCTCCTGTTAATTCTATTAATCTGAAGAGTTTAACAAAGTGTCGAGCAAAACAGCGTGGGTCCTTGATTGCTCGGCCTTGACTGTGCAACCTTCGGCACCTAAGATTCCGCGCTTCATCAAGGAATTACCTGACGTGACTCTGGAACAGCTCTACGCCCTGATCGGGCCCGACATGAAGGCCGTTGACGCGGTCATCCGCGACCGCCTGCATTCCGACGTAGTTCTGGTCAGGCAGGTTGCCGAATACATCATTGGTAGTGGTGGTAAGCGCATGCGTCCGGCACTCGTGTTGCTGGCTGCCGGGGCGCTGGACTATCAGGGAGTTCGTCATCAGGAGATGGCGGCGGTTGTCGAATTTATCCACACGGCGACCTTGCTGCACGACGACGTTGTCGATGAGTCCGCATTGCGGCGTGGGCACGATACAGCTAACGCCATGTTCGGCAATGCAGCCAGCGTATTGGTGGGCGATTTCCTTTATTCACGTGCCTTTCAGATGATGGTTATGGTCGATAACATGCGCGTGATGCAGGTCCTTTCCAATGCGACGAATATCATCGCCGAAGGGGAGGTTCTACAGTTGATGAACTGCCACGACGCAGACGTCGACGAGGCGCGTTACATGCAGGTCATTCACTACAAGACGGCTAAGCTTTTCGAGGCAGCCGCTCAGTTGGGTGCAATTCTCGGTCAGGCATCGCCAGAAATCGAAACCGCTTTGGCTGCGTATGGCATGCATCTGGGCACAGCCTTCCAGCTAATCGATGACGTTCTTGATTATTCAGGCCAAGAGGCCGATACCGGCAAGCACATTGGCGATGATCTGGCCGAGGGAAAGCCGACATTGCCGTTGATCTACGTCATGCAGCATGGAACTGCCGAGCAGGCAGCATGCGTGCGCAAGGCAATCGAAGAGGGCGGGCGCGATGATTTCCCTGCTGTGCTCGATGCCATCAGGAGCAGTGGTGCTCTGGATCATGCGCGGGAGCGTGCCGCTCGCGAGGCGGAGTTCGCCAGAGCATCAATTCAGTGCCTAGGGGATTCAAATTATAAAAAAGCTCTGCTACAATTGACGCTCTTTGCAGTTGAGAGAAACCATTAGGCTTCTTTCTCATGTCGGAGTGTAGCTCAGCCTGGTAGAGCACTGCGTTCGGGACGCAGGGGTCGCAAGTTCGAATCCTGTCACTCCGACCAAAACACTGCAAAGAAAAAGCAGCTAGCCATCCTTCGGGGTGGCTTTTTGCTTTGTGTTTTCAGTTTTTGATATTCACCTCAATCCTCCTGTTTGTTCTCGGTGGTCGCTCCGGTGACAGCAGGGGGACAAGTTTCATACCCCACTGCTTAGTCGAGACTGGCAGTTCTGGCGCTGGTCCACAAATGGATGCGGCGGGGAGGGTATTGAAGTGTGGTAGAAATAGAAGATTACGGATTTTCGTAAGTTTTTTTGTTTCCGGGATAAACAATGAAATACCTGCTTTTGTTTGCCTTCCTGGCGGTGGTCTGGTGGTTGTTGTCCAAGCGCCAGGCGACGGGAGGGGCTGATGCTTCGCCGCAGCGGGATCCAGCCCCCGAGGAAATGGTGGTTTGCGCGCATTGTGGTGTCCATCTGCCCGAGAGCGAGGGGATCGCTGCGGGGGAGCGGATCTATTGCAGCGAAGCGCATCGTTTGGCGGCTAGCGACGCGGAGCGCTGATGCGGAATTGGCTTTCATCGACCTGGGAGGCCAATTGGCGTTCTTTTCAGTATTTCAACCTGTACCGGTTGGTGTTGGCTGCGCTGTTCTTTCTGGCCATCGTATTCCCACACGAATGGACGGCGCGCTTGAGCCTGTTGCCGTCGCCGTTGATGTTCGGGCTGACGGGGGGTTACATGGCGGCCACGGTGGGTGGCTTGCTGTTGGCAACACATTGGCAGCACGGATTCAACCGGCAGTTGTCCACCCAGATGGTGGTCGATGTGGGCATCGTCAGTTCGCTGATGTATATGGCGGGCGGTGTTGGCAGTGGATTGAGCGTGCTGTTGCTGGTGTCACTGGCGGCAGCCAGTCTGGTCGGGCGCGGGCGCTTGGTCTTGTTCTATGCGGCGCTGGCGACGCTGGCAATCTTGTTGAGCCAGATATATGGAATTGTTGCGAATGGCTTCGAAGAGTCGTCGATCGTTCAGGCCGGCTTTATCTCCGCAGGTTTCTTTGCCACCGCAATTCTTGCCCGTCTGCTCGGGCAGCGGGCGATGGTCAACGAGGATCTGGCTCGCCGACGGGGCGAGGCGCTTGATAACCAGATTCTGATCAGCCAGCGCGTCGTTGAGCGCATGCAGGACGGTGTGCTGATCGTTGCCAAGGGTGGGATGGTGAGTCATTGCAATCCGGTGGCTAGGGCAATGCTTGGGCTGTCTGGTGAGGACGGGCTGGCTGAGTTGGCCGCACAGGCACCAATCCTGGCAACTGCGCTATTGGCCTGGGATCAAGATGGTGGCGATGACGGGTTACATTTTTGCGGTGCGGACGGACGTGATTTGCGGGCGCGGTTCGAGCGGACGGCAAGTTCTGATGGCGAGGTGCTGGTTTTTCTTGACGATATCGGGCGGATCAAGGAGCGCGCGCAGCAGTTGAAATTGGCCTCTTTGGGCCGCTTGACCGCAAGCATAGCCCACGAAATTCGAAATCCCTTGTCGGCCATTGGCCATGCTGGGGAATTGTTGCGTGAGGAGCGGCGCGGGGAGATGCAGGAGCGCCTTTTGCGCATTCTCCACGACAACGTGATCCGGCTCGATCGGATTGTCGGCGATATTCTCGAGCTAGGCCGCCAGAGCCGCGCCGAACCTGAGTTACTGCGTGCCGACGAGTTCTGTGCGAGTTTCGTCGAGCATTTCAACGCGACAGAAAGCCTGTCACCTGGCGTCGTCGTGCTTGACGGAGTGTCGCCACTTAATCTCTGCTTTGATCGATCTCATTTGCATCAGGTGCTGTGGAACCTGGTCAGCAATGCCCTGCGCCATTCGAGTCGCGGCCCCGGGGCCGTACGTATTGAACTGGGCAGCACCCATGGCGACGGCCGGGTAGAATTGCATGTGATCGACGACGGTCCGGGGGTTCCGGAAACCGTTCGTGAGCAGATTTTCGAACCATTCTTCACGACGCATACGCAGGGGACGGGATTGGGCCTGTTCATTGCACGTGAATTGTGTGCGACCAACGGGGCGAGCCTGGAGCTGGCGGTTTCCGCCGCCGGGGCGCATTTCATTGTTGCAGGGAGAAACGACACGTGTCTGTTGCCAGAACCGAACGGCGCCCGCGCGGCGAAATGAGCCGGGTCCTCGTCATTGACGACGAGGCTGATATCCGCGAACTGATCGATTTGACGCTGGTCCGCATGGGGCTGGCGACAGAGTGCGTCGGCTCGGTGGCCGAGGCAAGGGCGGCGCTCGACAGTGATTTGTTTCAGCTTTGCCTGACCGATATGCGCCTGCCGGATGGCGATGGTCTGGAGATCGTCCGTTATATTGCCGAGCACCATCCGCAGACGCCGATTGCCGTGATCACCGCCTACGGCAGCGCCGAAAATGCCGTGGCTGCCCTCAAAGCCGGCGCCTTCGATTACCTGGCCAAGCCGGTGGGCCTCGAGCAATTGCGCAGCCTCGTCAAGTCGGCCCTGCGCCTGCCGGGTGGCGGGCAGGATAGCGAGAATCCGCTGCAATCCTTGCTTGGCGATTCGCCGAGCATGCAGCAGGTGCGGGCGATGATTGAAAAGCTGGCGCGTAGCCAGGCACCTATTTATATCTCCGGCGAGTCGGGTAGCGGCAAGGAGTTGGCGGCGCGGCTGATCCATGGTCGAAGTGCGCGGGCGGCTGGCACCTTCGTCCCGGTGAACTGCGGGGCGATTCCTGAAAACCTCATGGAAAGCGAGTTTTTCGGCTATCGGAAAGGCGCCTTTACCGGTGCGGATAGTGAGCGTGAGGGCTTTTTCCAGGCCGCTCACGGGGGCACCCTGTTCCTCGACGAAGTGGCCGATCTGCCGCTGGCGATGCAGGTCAAGCTCCTGCGCGCCATCCAGGAAAAGCGCGTACGCAAGGTGGGGAGCGTGGCAGAGGAGCCGGTCGATGTCCGGATCATCTGCGCCACGCACAAGAATTTGCGCGATCTTGTCGACCGGGGGGCCTTCCGTCAGGACTTGTATTACCGGCTCAATGTCATCGAGTTGCGTATGCCACCTTTGCGCGAACGGATGGAGGACATCGTGCCGCTGGTCGAGGCCATCCTGCACCGGGTTTTTGGCGATTCGCCGCCCAAGTTGTCGAGTGGTGCAGTCAAGGCGCTGTCGCTTTACTCCTTCCCGGGCAATGTCCGCGAACTGGAAAATATTCTCGAGCGGGCAACCGCGCTGTGTTCCGGTGACCTGATTGAGGTCGAGGATTTACATCTCGGTCCGGAAGAAATGGCCGGTAGCGAGGAACAAGGGCGGGGCAGCGAAACGCTCGATGAATATCTCAATCGCCTCGAACGTCAGGCCATTCTCGAAGCCCTGCAGAAGTCCGAAGGCAACCGGACGGCGGCGGCCCGCTTGCTCGGTGTCACCTTTCGTTCAATGCGCTATCGTCTTGAGCGCCTGGGTATCGAGTGATGTCGTGGCAGGCTGACGGCTGGCTGGAGGGCGTGCGCTGGCTGCCCTCGCCGAACTTTGGCGAGCGGCCGGCCGGTGAGCCGGTGTCGCTGGTGGTCATCCACAACATCAGCCTGCCGCCTGACGAGTTCGGCGGCGACTGGGTCGAGGATTTTTTCCTCAATCGGCTCGATCCCACGGTCAACCGGTATTTTTCGACAATTTTCAAATTGCAGGTCTCGGCCCATTTCTACGTTCGACGCGATGGCCGCGTCGTCCAGTTTGTCGGCTGCGACCAGCGGGCCTGGCATGCCGGCCAGTCGTGCTGGTGCGAGCGTGACAACTGCAACGACTACTCCGTCGGCATCGAGCTGGAAGGCTCGGATACGCAAGCGTTCACGGACGAGCAGTACGCTGCGCTGTGGGGTGTGCTTGATGCCTTGCGCGCGCGCTATCCGATTGCTGCCATCGCCGGTCATTGCCACATCGCGCCGGGGCGCAAGACCGACCCCGGGCCATATTTTGACTGGGTGGCGCTGCAGGCGCGCTATCCGGGCCTTGATTTACCGGCCGAAGTATCGGCTTAGGCGTTCCACGGCTTCGGCCAGTCTGACTACGTCTGTCGTGTAGGCAAAGCGGATATGTTTTTCCGGCTCGTTGTTGCCGAAATCAAGGCCTGGCGTCGCTGCAACTCCGGTTTTCTCCAGCAAGTCCTTGGCCAGCGTGAAGCTGTCGTCGGCCAGTGCCGAACAGTCGCAATAGAGATAGAAGGCGCCTTCAGGGCGGGCGGTGACGCGAAAGCCGATCTGCTCCAGTGCCGGGGCGAGGAAGTCGCGGCGGCGACGAAATTCGGCTCGTCGCGTTTCGAGGAGGGCGATGGTTTCCGGCTCGAAGGCTGCCAGCGCGCCGTACTGGGCGGGCGTCGAGGGGCAGAGCGTCAGGTTTTGCGCCAGCTTTTCGACGTCGCGCACGTAGGGCTCGGGGATGACCATCCAGCCCAGTCGCCAGCCCGTCATCTGAAAATACTTGGAAAAGCTGTTCAAAACCCAGATGTCGTCACCGGCAGAGCAGGCTGTTGGCGCATCGATTTCGTAGGTCAGGCCGTGGTAAATCTCGTCGACCAGGAAATGGCCGTTGTTCTCACGACAGACCGAGGCTAGCGCTTCGATTTCGGCCAGCGTCAGCAGCGTGCCGGTCGGGTTGGCCGGGGAGGCGACGAGCAGACCGGCTGTGCTCGGCGTCCAGTGCAGACGAAGCAATTCCGGCGTCGGCTGAAAGTTGGTCCCGGGGCCGACCGGGATGTTCTGCGGGCTACCGTCAAAAGCCCGCAAAATGTGACGATTGCACGGATAGCCTGGATCGGTCAGCAGCCACTCGCTGCCGGGATCGGCCAGGCAGGCAAAGGCCAGGTTCAGGGCGCCGGAGGCGCCGTTGGTCACGGCAATCCGGCTGGCCGGTACAGCGACGCCATGGCGCTCGCGGTAGAAGGCGCTGATCGCTTGGCGCAACTCTGGCAAGCCGAGCGCCTGGGTGTATTTCGTTTTTCCGCTATTTATCGCGTTGACCGCGGCATTCGCGATCGGCTCCGGTGTCGGGAAGTCCGGCTCACCAACTTCCATGTGAATGATGTCGCGCCCCTCGGCTTCGAGCTGGCGAGCGCGGGTCAGCAGTTCAACGACATGGAATGGTTCGATGTCGGCAAGGCGTTGGGCGGGGCGATACATGCGGCTCTCCAAAACAGAACGGCCACCGGGTTTGGCGAACCCCGGTGGCCGTTCATCAAAGCTAAAGCTTAAATCAGGCGGCGCTCTTGAACAGTGCCATTTCGAACAGTTCGCGCTTCAGGGTGAATTCGCGCGGCAGCTTCTCGCCCATCTTGTCGAACCACTCCTTGTGGCCAGCCAGTTCGGATTTCCAGGCATCGGCGTCAATGTTGGTCAGGCCTTCGAACTCAACCTTGGTGATGTCCAGACCGGTCCAGTCGATGTCTTCGAACTTCGGCATCCAGCCCAGTGCGGTTTCCTTGGCGGCAACGTTACCCTTGCAACGTTGAACGATCCACTTCAGGACGCGCATGTTGTCGCCGAAGCCCGGCCACATGAATTCGCCCTTCTCGTTCATGCGGAACCAGTTCACGCAGAAGATCTTCGGAGCGGCATCGACGGTCTTGCCCATCTTCAACCAGTGGTTGAAGTAGTCGCCCATGTGGTAGCCGCAGAACGGCAGCATGGCGAACGGGTCGCGGCGGACAACACCTTGCTGGCCGAAAGCGGCAGCGGTGGTTTCGGAGCCGAGGGTGGCAGCCATGTAGACGCCGTAGTTCCAGTTGAAGGCTTCATAGACCAGCGGCACGGTGGTAGCACGACGACCGCCGAAGATGAAAGCGGAAATCGGCACGCCGGCCGGGTCTTCCCAAGCGGCATCAACGGACGGGCACTGAGCAGCCGGGGCGGTGAAGCGGGAATTGGCGTGAGCAGCCTTCTTGCCGGCCTTGCCGTCTTCCGGCGTCCAGTCGTTGCCTTGCCAGTCGATCAGGTGATCCGGCGCCTGCTTGGTCAGGCCTTCCCACCACACGTCGCCGTCGTCGGTCAGCGCGACGTTGGTGAAAATGATGTTTTCTTTCAACGTAGCCAGCGCGTTGAAGTTGGTCTTTTCCGAGGTGCCCGGAGCGACGCCGAAGAAACCGGCTTCCGGATTGATGGCGTAGAAACGGGTGGTGCCGTCCTTATCGACGCGCGGCTTGATCCAGGCGATATCGTCGCCGATGGTGGTGATCTTCCAGCCATCGAGGGTCTTCGGCGGGATCAGCATGGCGAAGTTGGTCTTGCCACAGGCCGACGGGAAAGCGGCCGCGACGTAGGACTTCTCACCTTCCGGTGATTCGACGCCGAGGATGAGCATGTGCTCGGCCAGCCAGCCCTGATCGCGGGCCATGTTGGATGCGATACGCAGGGCGAAACACTTCTTGCCGAGCAGGGCGTTGCCGCCGTAACCGGAACCGTAGGACCAGATTTCACGGGTTTCCGGGTAGTGAACGATGTACTTGACGGTCGGGTTGCACGGCCACTTGGCATCCTGCTGGCCCGGCTCGAGCGGGGCGCCGACAGTATGGATGCAGGGAACGAATTCGCCATCGCTGCCAAGCACGTCGAATACCTTCTTGCCCATGCGGGTCATGGTGCGCATGTTGGTGACGACGTAGGCCGAGTCGGTGATTTCAAAACCGATATGGGCGATCGGCGAACCGAGCGGACCCATGCTGAACGGGATCACATACATCGTGCGACCCTTCATGCAGCCCTTGAAGATACCGTTGAGCTTTTCGCGCATGACGGCGGGCTCTTCCCAGTTGTTGGTCGGGCCGGCGTCTTCCTTCTTCTCTGAGCAAATGTAGGTACGGTCTTCGACACGGGCGACGTCGGAGGGGTCCGAGAAGGCGAGATAGGAATTCGGACGCTTGGCTTCGTTGAGCTTGATGAAGGTCCCGGCCTCTACCATTTCGGCGCACAGGCGGTCATACTCTTCCTGCGACCCGTCGGCCCAGTGGATACGGTCAGGCTGGGTCAGGGCGGCGATCTCGGCGACCCATTTCTTCAGTCCTTCGTGTTTGACGTAATCGGGTGCATTCAGCGGTGCGGTCATGGCGGTGTCTCTCTCCAAGTGACTGATATTAGATAAGTTTCACGCCAGTCGCCGGGAGCTGCTGCCAAGACTTCGAGCGGCGCTGAGGCCGTCGGCTGGGAAGCCCGTAATTATGCATCAAAGTAGGGTAAACATCCACTTGACTTAATCAAGCTACGTGATTTCCACGGGTGAAAGCGCTGATCTTGCATGGTATTATGTTCCGCGATTTGAAATTGCATTTCACAATACAAAATGGAGACAAACATGGATTCTCGCAAACTACGTGAAGCGGCGCTCTACTATCACCGCGAGCCCAAGCCGGGCAAGATCGCGGTTACCCCGATCAAACAGCTCACCAATCAGTACGATCTGTCGCTGGCCTACTCGCCGGGCGTCGCCTTCGCCTGCGAGGAAATTGTGGCCGATCCGCGCGAAGCCAGCACGCTGACCTCACGCGCCAATCTGGTTGGCGTCATCACCAACGGCACCGCCGTTCTCGGCCTCGGTGCCATTGGCCCGCTCGCTGCCAAACCGGTCATGGAAGGCAAGGGAGTCCTGTTCAAGAAGTTCGCCAACATCGACGTCTTCGATATCGAAATCGAAGAGCGCGACCCGGACAAATTGATCGACACCATCGCTTCGCTCGAGCCGACCTTCGGCGGCATCAATCTCGAAGACATCAAGGCGCCCGAATGTTTTTACATCGAGAAGAAGCTGCGCGAGCGCATGAAGATTCCGGTCTTCCATGACGACCAGCACGGCACGGCGATTGTTGTCGGCGCCGCCATCCTCAATGGCCTGCACCTGATCGGCAAGGATCTCACCAAGGTCAAGATCGTCACTTCCGGCGCGGGCGCTGCTGCGCTGGCCTGCCTCGACCTGCTGGTCATGCTTGGTGCACCGCCCAGCAATATCTGGGTGACCGATATCAAGGGGCTGGTTTATGAAGGCCGGATCGAGGAGATGGATGAAATCAAGGCCCGCTACGCCAAGGTCACCGATGCACGAACCCTCGGCGAAGTGATCGCCGATGCCGATGTCTTCCTCGGCCTGTCGGCCGGTGGTGTGCTGAAACCGGAAATGGTCGCCAAAATGGCGGCCAACCCGCTGATCATGGCGCTGGCCAATCCGACGCCGGAAATTACACCGGAACTGGTCAAGAGCGTCCGTAACGACGCCATTATTTGCACCGGCCGGTCGGACTACCCGAACCAGGTCAACAACGTCCTGTGCTTCCCCTTCATTTTCCGCGGCGCGCTTGATGTCGGCGCGACGACGATTACCGAAGAAATGAAGATGGCTGCCGTCAAGGCCATCGCCGAGCTGGCTCGCGCCGAGCAGTCAGAAGTCGCGGCGCGCGCCTACGGTGAAAAGGTCGCCAGCTTTGGTCCCGAATACCTGATTCCGAATCCGTTCGATCCGCGCCTGATTGTCAAGATCGCACCGGCTGTCGCCAGGGCCGGTATGGATTCCGGTGTCGCGACACGGCCGATCAAGGATTGGGACGCCTACATCCAGGGTTTGAACGAATTTGTTTACCACTCCGGCATGATCATGAAGCCGGTCTTCTCGCAGGCCAAGATGGCGCCGAAGCGCATCGTCTTTGCCGAGGGCGAGGATGAGCGCGTGCTGCGTGCGGTGCAGGTGATTCGCGATGAAGGCATCGCCAAGCCGGTGCTGATCGGGCGGAACAGTGAAATCAATCGTCGTATCGAAACGGCGGGTCTGCGCATTCGCGAGGGCGAAGATTTCGAGGTTATTCATGCCGACAACTGCGCCTTTTTCGACGAGCATTTCGAGGAGTTCTCGAAGACTTATCATGGGTTGATGGAGCGCAAGGGCGTCTCTCCCGACTACGCACGCCGGGAAGTGCGTCGCCGTGCCACCCTTTATGGGGCACTGATGGTTCATCTCGGTTACGCCGACGGCCTGATCTGCGGCACCTTCGGCCGCCATGAAACGCACCGCGACTATGTCGAGAGCGTCATCGGCAAGCAGCCGGGCCTGGATCGTTGCTATGCCATGAACCTGCTCATGCTGCCTGGGCGTACGGTGTTCATCGGCGATACCTACGTGAATTACGATCCGACCGCTGAGCAACTGGCCGACATGACCCTGCTCGCCGCTCAGGAAATCCGTAATTTTGGTATTCAGCCCAAGGTGGCTCTGCTCTCGCACTCAACCTTCGGGACGGAAAATACCCCGACCTCGCTCAAAATGCGTGAGGTGCTGGCCATCCTAAATCAGCGCGCGCCCGATCTCGAGGTGGAGGGTGAAATGCATGGTGACGCGGCGCTCGATGAACGCATTCGCCAAAGCACCTTCCCGAACTCCCGCCTCAAGGGGCAGGCCAACCTGCTGGTCATGCCGACGCTCGACGCTGCCAACATCTCGTTCAACTTGCTGAAAGTGGCGGCCGGAGACAATCTGACCATCGGTCCCATCCTGCTCGGTGCAGCCAAGCCGGTGAATATTTTGACACCGACGGCTACGGTTCGCCGAATTGTCAATATGACGGCACTGACGGTGGTTGATGCCGGGTAAGAGTTTTTCTTAAGTTGTTGTTGTATCTATGTATTTTTATTGATATTTCACGGCCTCCTGCTAAACTAGGATAAAATGCATCCGATGTTGGCAGGAGATCATGAATGAAGCATAAATTGAAGGCTGCCTTGCTGCTTGCTGCCTTGCTGGCTATGGGGGCTCAGGCGCCACTATCGGCTGCTACGACCAAGAAGGCCGAGCCGGCGGCGACTCAGAAAGCGCAGGCCAAAACCGCAAAAACGGCCAAGGCTACCAAAACGGCAAGCCGAAAATCAGCTAGCAAATCCGCCGCGGCGAAGTCGTCAAGGGCGGTGGCCGGGAAATCAGCGCCGACCAAGAACGCGTCATCCGGTGTGGCCAGAAAGTCGCAACTGGCCCACGAGTCGCCGAGAAAGCACGTGCGCCACGCCGCCCTGGCCGACATGGATACGGGACGTCTGGCACTCTACTCGGCTTCGGCTCTCGTTATCGACCAAAGCAACGGCCAGGTGATGCTGGAGAAGCAGCCGGACATGGTGGTGCCGATTGCCTCGATCTCCAAACTCATGACGGCGATGGTGGTTCTCGATGCCAAGCTCGATCTGCAGGAAGTTATCGCCATCGGCGACGAAGATGTGGACGGCCTGAAAGGCACGCGTTCCCGTTTGCCGGTCGGCACGACCATGACGCGCGAAGCAGCCATGCTGCTGGCCCTGATGTCTTCGGAAAACCGCGCAGCGCACGCGCTGGGCAGGCACTATCCAGGTGGCATGCACGCGTTTGTGCAGGCAATGAACCGGAAGGCCCACGCACTCGGCATGTACAACAGTCGCTTTGAAGAGCCGACCGGACTTTCCAGCAATAACGTGTCGACCGCACATGATCTGGCCCGCATGGTCGCGGCGGCAGCGCGTTACCCGGAAATCCGTAATTACTCGACGACGGCGGAAGCCAAGGTCGAGCTGAACGGACGGATCCGCGATTTCCACAATACCAACGCCCTGGTGCGCAACGACAATTGGGAAATCGGCGTTTCGAAGACAGGCTATATTTCCGAGGCGGGTCGCTGTCTCGTCATGCAGGCGCGGGTGGCAGACCGGCCGGTGGTCATCGTGCTGCTCGATTCGCAGGGCAAGATGACGCGGGTTGGCGATGCAAACCGGATCAAGCGCTGGATGGAAAGTGCCAGCCTGGCGGTGGAGCGCCCTCGGGTCTGACCGCCTGACTTGTGTGTCAAAGGCCGCCGAGTGCGGCCTTTATTTTTTTGGGCCGGCGTAGCCGAGGGTGTGCGAGACGGCGTCGGCTGTCTGCTTGACCAGGCGGGCCCAGTCGGGATCGTGGCGGTCGGCCGGGGCGGAAACTGAGAGCGCGGCTACGACGTTGCCTTCATCGTCATGGATGGGGGCGGCAACGCACTTGAGACCGAGTTCGGCTTCTTCATCATCGTAGGCGACGCCGTGGCGGCGCACCTTGTCGAGTTCCTTCTCCAGCGCGACAAGGGTGGTCAGCGAATGCGGCGTCTTGCCGGGCAGGCCGGTACGCTTCGCGTAATCGCGCACTTTTTGCGAGGTTTCGGCTGCGAGAAAGAGTTTGCCGAGCGAGGTCAGGTGTAGCGGCGCGCGGCCACCAACCAGGTACACAACACGGACCAGGGCGCGACCAGACGAGGTGCGCTCGAGATAGACAATTTCGTCTTCGTGACGAGCGCCCAGATTGATCGCTTCACCGATTTTTTCATGCAGTTCCTGCATGAAGGGCAGGGCGACTTCACGCATGTTGATGCGCGATTTGACGATGCCGCCGAGTTCCAGCAGGCGGATGCCGAGACGATAGGTGCCGGCATCCTGACGTTCGACAAAGCGCGCGGCGCTCATGGCGGCCAGAATGCGGTGTGCTGTCGACGGATGGAGTTCGGTGGCCTGGGCCAGTTGTTTCAAACTTGCTGCGTCAGGGGACGCGGCAAGGGCATCGAGCAGCGACATCATGCGCTCGATGACCTGGATGGTGCCTGGCGTTTTGGCCGGCCCGCTGGCAGCTTCGGACAACTGGATTCCTTTATTGGTGTGCTTTGAGTAGCATTAGCCACTTCATTTTCTTGTGCGCCGCAATATTAGCATGCGCTTAGCCCTCTACGTCACCTGCCTGGTCGATCTGATGCGTCCATCGGTCGGCTTTGCTGCGTTGCGTCTGCTCGAAGCGACCGGTGCCGAGGTATTCGTGCCGGAAGGTCAGACTTGCTGCGGTCAACCGGCCTGGAGCGCCGGAAATCGTCCGCTTGCCGTCGATTTGGCGATGAAGGCGATTGCCGAGCTGGAGGGCTACGACGCCGTGATCATTCCGTCCGGTTCGTGCGCCGATCTGGTGCGGAATGTCTATCCGCAGTTGTTTGCTGACGATCCGCACTGGGCCGCGAGAGCGCGGGCGCTGGCCGGACGGACGCACGAACTGACGAGCTTTCTGGCTGATGTGGCGAAGAGCGATTTTGTTGCGCCCGATTTCGCCGGCAGCGTCACCTACCACGACTCCTGCAAGGGGCTGCGCGGCCTGGGCATCAAGCGCCAGCCACGCGAATTGCTGCTCAAGGTGCGTGGCCTGAGCCTCAAGGAAATGCCCGATTGCGAGGAATGCTGTGGTTTTGGTGGCGCGTTTTCGGTCAAATTTGGCGAGGTGTCGACGCAGATCGTCGACCGCAAGTGCGACTCGATTGCGGCCGTCGGCGCCGATGCGGTGGTCGGTGGCGACCTCGGCTGTCTGATCAACATCGAAGGCCGTTTGCGCCGGCGCGGCGATGAAACGACGCGCGTTCTGCACATTGCCGAAGTGCTGGCCGGCGGGGGCGATTGCTGATGTCGGCAGGGGCTCGTTCGCAAGCCATGCATTTCCACGCCCGGGCCGGGGAAAAGATTCGGAATGCCATGCTGCAACGCGCTTTGCAGAAGGCCAAGCCGCTATTTGTCGGCAAGCGCGCCAAGGGCATCGCCTCGCTGGCCGAAGATGGCCTCGATTTCGCATCGCTACGGTCAACCGGAAAAAACATCCGAAATCAAAATCTCGCCGATCTCGACGTCTGGCTCGATATCTTCGAGGAAAGGGCCACGGCGACCGGCGCCGAAGTCCTCTGGGCGCGCGATGGTGCGGAAGTTAGCCAGCTGGTTGTCGACATCGCCTGCCGCCACGGCGTGAGCAAGGCGGTCAAGTCGAAATCCATGCTCTCCGAGGAGGCGCAGCTCAACGAGGCGCTGGCCGCCGCCGGCATCCGGCCGGTCGAAACCGACCTCGGCGAATACATCGTGCAACTGGCCGGCGAGCCCCCGTCGCACATCATCGCGCCGGCCGTGCACAAAACGATAGGCGAGGTCGAAGCGCTGTTCGCCAAAGAGCACGGACGACCGCTCGAAGCGCGCACCTCGGCCGATATTCCCGCCATGGCCAAAGAGGCCCGCGCCGTCCTGCGCCAGCATTTCCTGAGCGCCGAGATGGGCATTTCCGGCGCCAATTTCCTGATTGCCGAAACCGGCAGCGCGGCGCTCGTCACCAACGAAGGCAACGGCCGCATGGTGACCACGCTGCCGAAAGTCCACGTCGTGATCACCGGCATCGAGAAAATCGTCCCGACGCTCGAAGATTTCGCCACGCTCATGCGCCTGCTGCCGCGCTCGGCTACCGGCCAGGCCATCTCCAATTACGTTTCGCTGCTGACGGGCACGAAGCGCGACGGCGACCACGATGGTCCGGAGAAAACGGTCTTCATCCTCGTCGACAACGGCCGGGCCAATCTGCTCGGCTCCGACTACCAGGACATGCTGCGCTGCATTCGCTGCGGCGCCTGCATGAACCATTGCCCGGTCTATTTCTCGCTCGGCGGCCACGCCTACGGCTGGGTCTATCCCGGCCCCATGGGTTCGGTGCTGACGCCGCTGTACACCGGCATCGAGAATGCCCTCGACCTGCCGCACGCGTCGACCGGCTGCAACCAGTGCGGCGCCGTCTGTCCCGTCGACATTCCGTTGCCTGCCCTCATGCATCGCCTGCGCGAAGAGCAAAACGAGCGTGCCCTGCGCCCGTGGTCCGAGCGGTTGGCGCTCAAGGCCTGGGCCTGGCTGGCCGGCAAGCCATTCCTCTACCGCTGGTTCGCCCGGCGCGCGGCGCGCTACCTCAACTGGCTGGCCGACGGTAGCGGCCGCATCGGTATTTTTGGCCTGGCGCCGGAGTGGACCGCAGGACGCGATCTGCCGGTATCCTCCGGCCGGACATTTCACGAACTTTACTCAGCAAGAAAGAAGCCCTGAACATGGAATTTGCCGCCGAAGGCCCGAAAGCCATCCCCCTGTGGATCAACGGTCACGCCTTTTTGACCGTAACCGATGCTTTTTTTGATGTGACGAATCCGGCGACGGGCGAGGCGACTCGTCGCGTCCCGCTGTGCGGTGTGAGCGAGGCGGCCGAAGCTGTCGCAGCAGCGCAAGTGGCGCAGCCGGCCTGGGCGATGATGGGCATGCCGGCGCGGCGTCTTTGTCTGGCCGGCCTGGGCGACGCGCTTGATCGCTATGCCGGACACTTTGCCAAATTGCTCATGCAGGATTGCGGTTTCGATGAAGCGCGGGCCAACGCCGAAGTTGCCGAGGCTGTCGCTGCTTTGAGTGGTGCGATGGTGGGCGAAACCGGGGTTTTCGGCTTGGTCCTTGATGCCTCGCGGCCGTTGGCTGGCCTGGCCGAAGCCATCGCACCAGCCCTCATGGCCGGGGCGACGGTGGTCGTCAAGCCGAGCCCGAAGGCGCCGTCGGCTGCCTACGCCCTGTGCGAACTGTCCGGACGTGCCGAGTGGCCGGCCGGCGTGCTCAATCTCATGCAGGGCGACACGGCGGCCATCGAAGGGCTGTGCGCCGCCGGCGTCGATCGGCTGGTGTACAGCGGCCAGGCCGCGCTCGGCGTCCAGGTCGGCGCCATTGCCGAAACGGCCGGTATCCCGTTCGAGATGAAAGCCGCCTGATGTTGCGCATCGTCCAGCTCGAAGGCGAATCGCTGATCGCCGAAGTTCGGCGGCCGGCCTTCGCCCACGACTGGGTCGAGCATGCCAAAACGGCGCCGGTGCAGGTCATCGAGCGCCTGGCCGGGGCGACGATTGCCATCACCAACAAAGTGGCCATCGACGCTGCCGCAGTCGCCGCGCTGCCCGATCTCAAAATGATCGCCGTCTCGGCGACCGGCACCAACAACGTCGATCTAGATGCCTGCCGGGCCCGCGGCGTTGTGGTTTCGAACATTCGGGGCTACGCCGTGCATACAGTGCCCGAGCACGTCATGGCCCTGCTGCTGGCCCTCTCTCGCAACCTTGTGGCCTGGCGCGAAACCCTGCTGGCCGGCGGCTGGCAGCGTTCCGAGCAGTTCTGCCTGTTCGATCATCCGATCCGCGACCTGCACGGCGCGACACTCGGCCTGATCGGCAGCGGCACGCTGGGCAACGGCGTGGCGCGGCTGGCCGAGGCCTTCGGCATGCGCGTGCTGCGCGCCGAGCACAAGGGGGCGGCGGTGGTTCGCCCGGGCTACACGGCGTTCGCCGAAGTCCTCGCCGCGGCTGACGCGATCAGCCTGCATTGCCCGCTGACGGCGGAAACGAAAGACCTGATCGGCGAGGCCGAGTTGCGAGCTATGAAACCGTCGGCCCTGCTCATCAACACGGCACGCGGTGGCATCGTCGATGAACTGGCGCTGATCCGCGCCCTCAAGGAAGGCTGGATTGCCGGCGCCGGATTCGACGCCATCACCGCCGAGCCGCCACCGGCCGATCATCCGATGGTCGATCCGGCTCTGCTCGCCCAGCCCAATTTCCTGCTCACGCCGCATGTCGCCTGGTCCAGCCGGCCGGCCATGCAAACGCTGGCCGATCAGCTCATTGACAACATCGAAGCCTTCGTCGCCGGGGCGCCGCAGAACCGCGTGGCATGAGCGCCAAAGACGAGATTCTCGGGCGCGTCCGGCGCGGTGTCGGCAAGGAAGACTTTGCTGGCCGGCGGGCGGCGGCCATTGCGTCGTTGAAAACATCGGAGCGCGGGCCGCAGCCCGTCATGAACGCCGATCTCGTCGCCCGCTTTCGGGCCAAGGCCGAATACCTGTCGAGCACCGTCGGCGCCGTTGCCACGCTGGCCGAGGTGCCAGCCGCCGTGGCCGCCTACCTCAAGGCTAACGGGCTGGCTGGCGAGGCGGTGGCGACGGCCGATGTCGGCGGCCTCGACTGGTCAGGCAGCGGCCTGACCGTCGCCGCGCGTCCTGCGGTCGACGCCGACAAAACCGGCATTTCCGGCTGCTTCTGCGCCATCGCCGAAACCGGCACGCTGATGCTGCTCTCCGGCCCGCAAACCCCGGCCACCGTCAGCCTGCTGCCGGAAACGCACATTGCCCTGGTCGACGTTTCGCGCATCGTGGCGACCATGGAAGACGCCTTCGCGCTCCTCCGGACCGAACGCGGCAGCCTGCCGCGCGCCGTCAATTTCATCTCCGGGCCATCGCGCACCGGCGACATCGAACAAACCATCGTCCTCGGCGCCCACGGGCCGTGCCGGGTGCATCTGATCCTGATCGGCTAAATCCGGTACTGATTCACCGATTTGGTCATCCGCTCGACCAGTTCGGTCAGATAGTCTGTCGTGTTCGTCGTCTGGCTGACCACCGCCATGTTCTGCTCGGTCATTGCGGCCACCCGTTCGACGCTTTGCGCCATCACCGTCATGCCTTGCTCCTGCTCGACGGAGGAGTGGGAAATGTCGTTGACCATGCCGACCGTCAGGCTCATCTGGGTATTTATCTCCTGCAAGGCGTTTTGCGCCTCCTGGACGAGCTGGACGCCGCGCTCGACCTGCTGTGCGCCGTGGCGCATCGAGTCCACCGCCTTGCCGGTTTCGTCCTGCACCGACTGGGTCATCGCGGCAATTTCGCCGGTTGCCTTGGCCGTGCTTTCCGCCAGTTTGCGCACCTCGTCGGCAACCACGGAAAAGCCGCGGCCGGCATCCCCGGCGCGGGCCGCCTCGATGGCGGCATTGAGCGCCAGCAGGTTGGTCTGGTCGGCAATGCCCTTGATGACGCTGGTAATGCGGGTGATTTCTTCCGATTGCTGACCGAGGCGCTCGACTTGCACGGCCGATCCCTTGACCGTATCGGCCAGCGACAGGATGGTGCTGCACGCCTGGGCCGAGAGTCGGGCGCCTTCTTCGGAGAGTGCCGAAGCCTGGGCCGCAGCTTCCCGCGTCGAGCCGGCATGGGCCGCTACTTCGCCGATCGAGACGGTAATCTGTTCGATGCCGGCCGCCGCGGTGGCGGTGGCATCGCTCTGCACGCGCGCCGATTCGCGGACGTTGCCAACGCCTTCCTTGACCTCCGAGGCAACCCGATGCACTTGCGAAGCCGTGTCGGCCATGCCCTGCACGGTCGATTGGAAGGAGGAAATGACGCGGTCGATGTTGCCGACCATGTCGCCGACCAGATCGTGCCGTCCATGCTCGATGCGCTGGCGCAGGTCGCCGCTGGCCAGCATTTTCTCGAGCGCCGTGAAAGTTTCGCCGAGGTCGGTTTTCAGGCGTGGGGAGAAGGCGAGCAGGAAGTTGAGGCTGAGCACGATACCGATGCCACTTATAGCCTGGAGCAGCGGGGTTAGCGCCGGATCCGGATTGAGGCTGCCGAGCAACGCGACCAGGCCGAGCAGGCAGCCGAGAACGCCCATCAGTGGTAACTGGAAACTGAGGCCGGCAAAGCGGGTGAGCAGGGATTTTCGGGCCGCGACAACGCGGCCGTGCTTGACGGCAATTGACGTGTCGCCCTGACGGATGCGCTGGTAGGCGCCCTCCGCCGCCTTGATTTCCTCGCGGCTGGGGGTGGTCCTGACCGACTGATAGCCGACAATCTGCCCGTCTTCCCGGATCGGCGAGGCATTGGCGACCACCCAGTAGTAGCCGCCATCCTTGCGCCGGTTCTTGACCACGCCGCGCCAGGGGCGGCCTGAGCGGAGGTCGTGCCACATGTCGGCAAAGGCTTCGGCCGGCATCTCGGGATGACGCACCATGTTGTGGCTCTCGCCCAGCATCTCCTCGCGCCGATAAGCGCTGATCTGCGCAAAGGCCTCGTTGGCTTCGGTGATGACGCCTTTGAGATCGGTGCGGGAATAGATGAACTGGCCTTCCGGCAATCGTGTTTCAACGTCGGTGACAGGCAGGTTGTTACGCATGGCAGTTCTCTTCGATCAAGTTGGAATGTTCGCGGGGTGACCACAGGTCGACGGTTCCCAGGTTGTGCATCGGCGGATTGTTGCGGATGAACATTTCGGCTTGATCAGGCGGCAGCGGTTTGCTGATCAGGTAGCCCTGGATTTTTTCGCAGCCGATGCTGAGCAGGAATTTCAGTTGCGCCTCGGTTTCGACGCCTTCAGCGACGACTTCCAGGCCGAGCTTGTGGGCGAGCAGCACGGTGACGTCGCAGATGTCGGCATCGTTGGGGTCCGTTTCGATGTCCTTGACGAAGGAGCGGTCGATCTTCAGCGTGTGGATCGGCAACAGCTTGAGATAGGCGAGCGACGAATAGCCCGTGCCGAAATCGTCGATCGACAGCGTCAGTCCGCTGCTGCTCAGGGTTTTCATGACGCTGATCGACTCGTCCGGCGAAGCCATCGACATCGATTCGGTGACTTCGAGGTCGAGCCGGTCGGCGCTCAGGCCGTTGCTGGCCAGCAGTTCATGGATGCGGGCGGGCAGCGTATTGTCGAGAAACTGTCCGGTGCTCAGGTTGATCGACATGCGCAGATGGGTGATGCCCCTCGTCTGCCACGCCTTGAGCTGGCGGCAGGCTTCCTCGAGAACCCAGTCACCGATGGCCGAGATCATCCCGCTTTCTTCGGCAATCGGTATGAAGTCAGCCGGCGAGACCAGGCCACGGGTTGGATGCTGCCAGCGGATCAGCGCCTCGACGCCGACAATGGTGCCGCTGCGCAGGTCGAGCTGGGGCTGGTAGTAGAGCAGAAACTCGCCGCGCGTGATGGCCAGACGCAAGTCCGACTCGAGGCTCATGCGCTCGGTCGTCGCGATGTTCATGTCCTCGGTGAAAAACTGGTAATTGCCGCGTCCCTTGGCCTTGGCGTGGTACATCGCGACGTCGGCATTTTTCAGCAGATCACCGATTTCCGTGCCGTCTCCCGGGTACACGCAGATGCCGATGCTCGGCGAGGTGCGCAGCTCCTGGCCGTTGATCAGATAGGGGGCGGAAATCTCGTGGATGATCTCGTCGGCCAGATGGGCGGCGTCGGCCGGCGAACCGATGCCGGGCAGGGCGACAACGAACTCGTCGCCGCCGAGCCGGGCGACGATGTCGCTTTCGCGGACGCTATTGGACAGGCGCTGCGCCACCTGAACCAGCAGTTCGTCGCCGGCCTGGTGGCCGAGGGTGTCGTTGATCGTCTTGAAGCGGTCGAGGTCGATCAGCATCAAGGCCAACTGCATGTGATTGCGTTTGCAGAAAGCGATGGCCTGGGCGAGTTTTTCGTGCAGGCTGAAGCGGTTGGCGAGGTTGGTCAGCGTGTCGTGGTGGGCGAGATGCTGGATGCGCTCCTGCGTTGCCTTGAGCTCCGAAATGTCGATGAAGCTGCCGATGTGGTTGAGGATCCCTCCTTCCTTGTCGCGGACCAGCGAGATCGACAGCCATTTCGGGTAGGCCTCGCCGGATTTACGGCGGTCCCACAGCTCGCCCTGCCAGGCACCATCCCGATGCAGGCAGGTCCACATGTCGGAAAAAACCTCGATCGGCGTGCTGCCGGCTGAAAGCATGCGCGGATTCCTGCCCATCACCTCGTCTGGCCGATAGCCGGTGAGCGTCGTGAACGCCGGGTTGGTGGCGATGATCCGGTTGCTCGCATCGGTCACGATGATCGCTTCGTTGCTGTTCGAGAAAACCATGGCCATGAGCTGGAGGTGCGCTTCGGTCCGCTTGCGCTCCGAAATATCCTGCACCGTGCCTTCGTAGCAAATGAATTCACCCTTGGTGCCGAGCACAGCGTGGGCATTTTCGGAAATCCAGATGCGCGATCCATCGCGCCGGTAAACCTCGGACTCGAAGTTCATGACCTCGCCATTATTTTCGATCAAGGTCAGAAAATCTTCCCGGCGATCAGGCCGGACATAAAGAAGGCGCTCGATGTCGGCCAGATCGGCCATCAGCGCCTGCGGACTGTCGTAGCCATAAAGCCTGGCCAGCGCCGGGTTGGCCGCCAGGTAGCGGCCGTCGCGAGTGGACTGGAAGATCCCTTCCGAGGCGTGTTCGAAGATGTTGCGATAGCGCAACTCGGCAGCCTCAAGCGCTTCGAGCGTCAGTCGGCGCGCCGTGATGTCCTCGATGAAACCTTCCAGCACAGCTTCGCCCTGCTCGTCGCGGATCGCCACGCCGCGCTCCACCACCCACTTGATTTGTCCCGACTTGCTGACGATCCGGTACTGGACGGCAAAGCGGCGGCCACTGCGGCTGGCCTCATCGATGCAATCGCGGACGTGCCGGCGATCTTCCGGGTGGGTGATCTCCTCCCATGAAACCCCGGTCTTGCCGAGAATTTCCGAAGAGGCGTAGCCACAGAGTTCGCGGCAGCCATCGCTGACGAAAACCATCGTCCAGCCTGCATCGTGAAGACAGCGGTAGGCCATGCCTTCGAGGTTCTTGACCAGGGTGTCGAGAACTCGGGAGTGATTCAGTCGCGAGGGGGTGACGCCGGAATGATTGGGGCGTTTGGGACGAAAGTGCACAGTAATGGCTGACAAATATGGAATATATGTCGACTTCAGCAAATATCGTACCTGCCACAAAAGTGGGTGGTTTATGACGTTGGGGCGTCTTGTTGGTGCTATTTATGGTGCGGCGCACCATGATGAGGCGTGTCCCTTCCCAACGGGAAGCAAAATGGCGATGGATATACAATGAGCGCCTTCGACAAGCCAAGCCATCCGCTCACTTGTCCCCGTTACCGACAGGAATACCCATGAGCATCACCTTTGCCATTCGCGGCGAATACATTCAGCTGGACCAACTGCTCAAGGCCACCGGCCTGTGCGAATCCGGCGGCGCAGCGCATGCCGCCATCGCCGAAGGTCGGGTGAAAGTCGATGCTACGGTCGACACGAGAAAACGGGCAAAAATGAAACCCGGTCAGGTCGTCAGTTTTGCTGGCGAAGAAGTGGTGCTGGTCGCCGAATAGCGCAGTCAGCGGATCGGCCAGATTCCCCGAAATGTCGGGTCAAATCGATGTCGTTCCGGCCTGCGCCAGCTTCTCAACGGCGTTCGCCGCCCGCTGAATCGCCGGGCTGTCGAGAACCGGCGTCTTCTTGTCCGGGAGCAACAGCCAGCGCGAATTCTTCGGGTTGATCACCTGCACCATGGTCGGTGTAATCCGCGCGGTACGCTCGATCCACCAACCGGGCAGGGCTAAAACGGCAGTCACCGCGAAGGACTCGCCGGTTTCCTTGCGCAGGTAATTGGCCAGCCAACGGGCCTGACGCTCGGCCTGCTCGACCGGCTTGGTCTCCTTCCAGCCGCCGAAATCCAGCGACTGGCCATCGTATTTCACCTTCGGGCTACCGTTGCCAACCGGTGGTTTCAAACGTGACTTGGTTTCCACGGCAAACACGCCGGCCGGCGTGACGACCACATGGTCGATGTTGAAGTCGCCGCACTGGATGTCGTGGATGATGCGGTTGTCACCGGCCAGCGAGGCGGCCAGCTCCTGGGCGACCGCCTGTTCGGCGCGGATTGCCTGCTTGAGTTGACGGGTCGGGCGCATGTCCTGAATGATCTGGCGCCCGTAATACAGCCCGATACCGACAATGAACAGCACGATCAGCGTGTCCATCAACCCCCAGGCACTGAGATCGACTTCGGCGTGCCGGGAGAGGATCAGCATTCCCGCGACCATGCCACTCACCATGGCGCTGACTATCCGGGTCAGTTGCTTCTCGTGGATGGCTTCGCGCCTGGCCTCCAGACTTGCCGCCGGCGGGTTGCGCAGTTCCGTCGTGATCGCCTCGCGGCGGGCGTCGGCGTCCAGTCGGCGCTTTTGCCAAGTCAGCAGGCCGGCCATGATCAAGACCGGGGAAATACCGAGCAGCGGGACCAAGATTTTCAACATTATTTGCTAGCTCCAAAACGGCCGTCGTCGCTCATCCGGGCGCGGCCAAGGGCGACCAGGGTTTCGAGCAGTTGCGGCAGGCGCTTCTTCCACGGACCTTTGCCGGTGAAGCGGCTGGCGATTTCCGGCTCGCTGAGGGCCAGCGGGCTTTCGGCCAGAAGTTGGGCGATGGCGGCGACCTGTTCCGGCAGGGTGGGCGGCCAGGGGCGTTTTTCGGCGGGTTTGGGGGCGGGGAGTGACCCATCCCCACCCCGGCCCTCCCCTTGAAGGGGAGGGGGCGATACTCCTCCCCCTTCAAGGGGGAGGTTGGGTGGGGGATGGGTTGCAGTCGGGTTCTGGAAGTCGGGGCGGAGCCAGCGGATGTGGCCGGTGGCTTCTTCGCGGCTGCGTTCGGCGTTGAGGGCGACGAGGCGGTCGAGCAGGGCGTCGGTGGCGGTGGGTGGGTTGGTCAGATTCAGGTCTGACCAGCCGTAGGCGGCGAGGACGGCGGTGTCGAGTTCGTCGTGGAGCTGGCGGAGGACGGCGACGAGGCCGGTTTCGTGGATGGTCTTGTCCTTGGTGGTGAGCGGTTCGCCGCTGCGCAGTTTGGCCAGCACGTTGTATATGCCCGTCAGCGTCAGGTCGGGGTGGGCGGCTTGCTGGCGCTTGCGGTGGGTGTCGAGTTGCTCGGCGAGGGCGGCGATGCGGGTTTGCTGCTCGGGGCTGGCGGCGGGGAATGGGAATTTTTCGAAGCAGGTGGTTTTGATGTAGCGGGGTCGGTCTTCAAGTGTGCTGCCGGTGGCCAGTGCCCAGGCGATGTGCACTTGGGAGGAGAGCACGCCGAGGGTGAAGGCGTCCGATTCAGCAATGGATACGATTGCGTCGTCTGGCGTGATGGCGGCGTCGAGAAACTGAAACACCCGGTGTTTTGTGGTGACAACAGTGGCGATGTAACGCGGTAGGCCGGCGAGCATGGCGCGCAGGTCTTTGCGCGGTTCGCCGAACAGCCACCAATTGTCGCGGTAGGTGGCGCGGTTGTTTTGGTCGCGCTCCGGCTTGACCCGTTCGAGCACCCATTGATAGGCCGCCGGGTAGCGGCTGCGCGCTTCATCGGCGGTCAGGCCATAGAGGTCGATGACCGAAACGCCGCGCGGTTGGTCGGTCAGGTCGCGGCCGTTGCGGTAGGGATGGATGCGGTCGCAGGGTTGTAGCTTGGCGGCTTCGTCGGGGGTGACGAGAAAGCCGGCGCCATGCAGCTTGATGCCGGGTGAACTGATGCCCTCATTCGCCCGCAGCGCCTTGGCGCCGACGACATCGGCGCCGATGCTGAGGTTGGCGTGGATGCGGCCGGTTTTTTCGGCGAGTTCGATGTGCACGGCATCGCCCTCAGTACCGCCTTCGCCAACGACGGTCTGCAGTGTTCCCGGTGCGTCGCCGGGCTGGCCGACGGTCATCGCGATGCGCACGGCGGCGCCGCTGGCAGCATCCACCCACGGGTGGTCGGGGATGGCCCAGGCCAGCGCGAGCGGCGGCTGGGCGTTGAGGTGGTGTTCGAGGACGCGGCGGTTGAACGTCTGCGTGATGCTGTTGGTGGTAATGAAGCCGAAGCGCTGGACTTGGCCGCGGCGCGTCAGGTCGGCGGCGTGGTGCCACCAGAACATGACGAAATCGGCGGATTCGGGAACGGCCGGCCAGGCGGCGCGCAGGGCTTCGGCGTAACCGTCGCCGAGGGAGGCGCGCAGGTATTTGGCGCCGATGAAGGGGGGATTGCCGACGATGTAGTCGGCTTGCGGCCAGGCGGCGGGGCGCGGGTTGGTGTAGCGTTCGCGCGGGATTTGGGCGGCTTCGTCGGGCACCAGTTCGCCGGTGACGGGGTGGGGTTTGGTCGTGCGGCCGTCCCAGCGGGTGAGCGGCTTGCCGCTGTCGTCGGTGGCGAAGGCGATGGCGTCGGCGCTGAGCACGGCGTCGCGGCATTCGATGTTCTTGAAGTCGCGCAGGATGGGGCTGGGCGGCAGGCCGCTGCCCTGGGTGCGGAAGTGCCATTGGAGGTAGCCGATCCAGAGGACCATTTCGGCGATGGCGGCGGCGCGCGGGTTGATTTCGAGGCCGAGGAACTGGTGCGGGTCGACGGTGAGGCCTTCGACTTCGAGGCGTTGTTGCGTGTCGCCAAGTTGGGCGAGGGTGTCGAGGACTTCGCCTTCGAGCCGCTTCATGTGTTCGAGCGTGACGTAGAGGAAGTTGCCGGAGCCGCAGGCGGGGTCGAGGACGCGGGTGGTGCACAGTTTGTGGTGCCAGGCGCGGACGAGGTCGGCGGCGTCTTTGAGCTTGCCTTCGTTGGCGAGGAGCAGGGCGGCGGCCTGGGTGTCGTGCCAGTTGGCGCGTAGGGGTTCGATGACGGTGGGCAGGACGAGGCGGTCGACGTAGGCGCGCGGCGTGTAGTGGGCGCCGAGGTCGTGGCGTTCGAGCGGGTTGAGGGCGCTTTCGAGCAGGGTGCCGAAGATGGCGGGCTCGACTTCGGCCCAGTCGGCGCGGCTGGCTTCGAGCAGGAGGTCGATCTGGTCGCGGTCGAGCGGGAGGACTTCGGGTTGCTTGAAGAGCTTGCCGTTGAAGCGCGGCAGCTGGGCGCGGATGGCGACGGAGAATTTGCCTTCGTCCATGGCTTGCCAGAGTTCGGCGACGAGCGGGACGAATTGTTGTGGCGCGTGTTGCAGGGTTTTCAGAAGGCCGGTGAAGGCGCCTTCGTTGTCGACTTTGGGGAGCAGGCCGACGTCTTCGGCGAACATGGAGAACAGGCAGCGCGAGAGGAAGGCGGCGACGCGCTCGGGCTGGTATTTGCCTTCGAGCGACTGGGCTACGCGGGCGAGGCGGACGGCGATTTCGCGCGTGGCGCGGGCGGTGCGGCGGGCCGGGTCGAGGCTGTGCGGGTCTTGCCAGACGGCCTGGAGGCGGGCGCGGATTTCCGGCTTGCTGAGGTCGTCGAGCCGGATGCGGTGGCTGCGTGGGTCAGGGAAGGGCGTGTAGCTGCCGCCGGTGCAGGTGAATTCGGCGTAGAGCTCGATGACGTTGCCGACATCGAGGACGACGAGGAAGGGCGGCCGGCCTTCGTCGGCGGGCAGGTGGCGGGCGTAGTTTTCGGCCTGGCCGCGGGCGCGCAGCAGGGCGTCGTCGAACTGGCGGGTTTCAGAACCGGCGCGGATTTTCTTGGCTTCGCCGATGAAGCTGCCGCGTTTGTAGCAGTCGATGAAGCCGTTGCTGGTGCTGCCGTCGCCGTGATGGAAAATGACGCGGCGCTCGAAGACGTAGGGGTTGTCGCGGGTGTCTTCGTTGGCGGGCTGGGGTGGGGCGACTTCCAGCAAGGCGCAGAGGTCGGCGATGAAAAGCTGGTAATTGGCGCGCTCGGAGCCGCCGGCCGCCCGCCAGCGGGCGAGGAAGGTGTCGATTTGCATGATGACGGGATTCTAGCCGGGCAAATGGCGGCTGGGGTCGATTGCTACGGTCAACCGGAAAAAACGGGGAAAAATGAAATTGAGCGGGAGAGCTCCTCCCCCTTCAAGGGGGAGGTTGGGAGGGGGATGGGTGTTTAGGTGGTTATTGACCCATCCCCACCCCGACCGGAGGACTGGCTTTGCATAGCCAGTCCGTTCAGGCGGCGCAGAGCAGTGCTCTGCGAAACCCCGCCTTCACCCCCTTGAAGGGGAGGGAGTTGGCGCTACTCCAGCCAGCGAATCGGCGAGGCGAGTTCGGGGTGTTTGCCTTGCCGTCCTTCATAGTGCGCGGCGATGGCGGCGATGTCGGCGGCGGGGTCGCCGGTCAGCGTGAGGTAGGTGAGGATGCCGGCCTGGCGGCGCGAGTAGTCGACGAAGGCGAGGGCGACCGGGACTTTGGCGCCGAGGGCGATGCGGTAGAAGCCGCTTTTCCAGCCCGGGGTCAGGCTGCGCGTGCCTTCGGGGGCGATGACCAGGAGAAAGTTCGGGTTGGCGGCGAATTGGGCGACCATGTCGGCGACGAAGCCGCGCGGTGCGCGGCGATCGATCGGGATGCCGCCGAGCCGGCGCATGATTCCGTCGAGCGGTCCGCGAAACAGGGTGTCCTTGCCCACCCAGCGTGCGTCGAGGCCGAGGGCCAGTTTGGTGAACAGGGCGATGAGGCCATCCAGGTTCGAGGTGTGCGGGTAGCCGACGAGGACGGCACGGGCCGGGCGCTCTGGCGGTTCGATGACGGTCCAGCCGAAGAGCTTGAGCAGGCTGCGGGCGACAGCTTTCAGCATGGACTCAGCACATCTTGACGATGATGTCGTGCAAGGTGTTGGCGCAGTTGGCCATGCGGTCGGCGGCGTTGGAGAGGTGGCGGTAGATTTCGCGGCGCTTGAACATGTGGATGTAGTCGTCGCCGACGAAGAGTTCGGCGATGGCGCGGCGGTAGTTTTTTTCAACGCGGCGTTCGGCCTTGCGCGCGGCGTCGGCGTCGGCGGCTGCGGCGGCGGGCTCCTTGGCCAGTCGGGAATAGCCCTGGGATAGCGCATCGGTGCCGAGCTTGATGTGCATGGCCATTTCGAGGCAGTGCTTGTCGGGGGCGAGGCCGAGGACTTCCATTTCGCTGACGGTGGTCTTGCAGTAATTGACGATTTCGTCGAGGTCGATGATGGCGCGGTAGAGGTCTTCGCGGTCGATGGGGGTCGAGAAGGCTTCGTTGAGGGTGTGCAGGTTGCGGATCTTGACGCGGTCGGCTTCGTGCTCGTCCTGGCGGATGAGCTGGCCAACCGTGGCGTCGCCGGTTTCCATGAATTCGACGAGTCGGCCGGCGGTGATGCCGACATGCTGGCACTGCTCGGTGAGCAGGGTGAAGAAGTCGGGCATTTTTGGGAAAACGCGGTCGAACAGGCGGCGGAATACCGAGGGGCTGGTTACTTCGCTCATGGTGTGCCTCCGAGGAATAGATGAATCAGCGCATAGGCCTGGATGGCGACGATGGCGGCGCCGGGAATGGTGATCAGCCAGGTCATCGCGATGTCCTTGGCCTTGGCCCAGCGCACGGCGCGCGGGCGCTCCGAGGCGCCGATGCCCATGATCGAGGTGGCGACGACGTGGGTGGTCGATACCGGCGCGCCGACGAGCGAGGCGGCCATGATGACGCCGGCCGAGGTCAGTTGCGAGCCGAGGGCGTGGATGGGGCGGACGCGGTAGATGGCGAAGCCGAGGGTGCGCACGATGCGCCAGCCACCGGACATGATGCCGAGCGTGATGGCCGAGGCGCAGGCGAGCATGACCCAGAAGGGGACTTCGAAAGTCGGGATGAAGCCGCCGAGGAGCAGGACCAGGGTCAGGATGCCCATGCTTTTCTGGGCGTCGTTGGCGCCGTGCGAGAAGGCCAGGCCGGCGGCGGTGACGTACTGCAGGCCGCGCAGCCGGGAGTTGGCGGCGGGGTTGGCGGCGACGAGCAGGGCGCTGAGCAGGCGGTGGGTCAGAAAGCCGAACCAGAAGCCGATCAGCGGTGAAAGAACCAGGGCGGCGAGCACCTTGACGATGCCGGTTAGATGCCCTTCGGCCAGTTCGCCAAAGCCCCAGACGACGTGGGCCGGGCCGACGGCGACGACGACGGCACCGGCCAGTCCGCCAACGAGGGCGTGCGAGGACGACGACGGAATGCCGAAGTACCAGGTGCCGAGGTTCCAGACAATGGCGCCGATCAGGCCGCAGAGCAGGATGGAGAGCGAGAGCACGGGCGCGACGCCATCGAGCGCGATGAACTTGCCGATGGTGTTGGCGACCGCCGTGCCGCCGAGCAGCGGGCCGAGGAACTCGAAGATGCCGACGATGAGGACGGCTTGCGCCGGCGTCATGGCGCGCGAGGCGATCACCGTGGCGACGATGTTGGCGGCGTCGTGGAAGCCGTTGGTGTAGTCGAACACCAGGACGATGACGACGGTGGCGACGGCGAGCAGGAAGAGGGTGTCCATGCGCATCGGCCTGTGGAGTGCAGGCCAAGTCTCCATTTTTGGTTTATCTTGTTTTCAGCCAGTATATCGCCGAAGAGCGGCGTTTCGGGCGGCTCGGGGCCGATTGCCACGGTCAACCGGAAAAAATCGCCAAATTTGAAATGCCGGAAAGAGGTGTCATGCGTTATCCCCGTTGTGCCGATATTTCCTGCAGCTTCGCGCCCGGCTGGTTCGCCGCCGCGATGGGCTCCGGCGTCTTCTGTGGAGCATGCAGGCGCGGACGGTACGCGGCGCGACCCTGCGGCGCCATTTTTCAGCCTCACCCCTGAGCCCGGGATGACCTGGCTATGGGGAATTCCGCTGCTGGCCGGCAGTGTCGGTGCGCTGAACTTTATTATCCGGCGTGGCCTGGCGGCGCCGCGTATCGTCGAAATGGAGCGCCCGGAGGGCTTGCCATGGCTTGAGGTGAAGGTGCCGACGGCTAACGACAAAAGTCTCTACGGCTGGTTTATTCCGGCCGGGGCGGGGCGGCCGGCCTTGGTCGTCATGCACGGCTGGGGCGGCAATGCCGAGATGATGTTGCCGTTGGCGGCGCCGCTGCATGCCGCGGGATATTCGCTGTTGCTGGTCGATGCCCGTTGTCATGGCCGGAGCGATGACGACAGTTTCGCCTCGCTACCCCGCTTTGCCGAGGATATCGAGGCGGCGTTGGGCTGGTTGGCTGGGCGGCCGGAGGTCGATCCGCAGGCCCTCGGGGTGATTGGCCATTCGGTGGGAGCGGGGGCGGCCCTGCTTGCTGCTTCGCGCCAACCGGCCATCCGCGCCGTCGTCAGTCTGGCGGCTTTTGCCCATCCGGCCGCCATGATGCGGCGCTGGCTGGCGAGCATGCACATTCCGTTCTGGCCGCTCGGGGCCTACATCCTGGCTTATGTGCAGCGGGTCATCGGGCATCGTTTCGATGACATCGCGCCGTGCAACACGATTGCCAGAATTGCTTGCCCGACGCTGATCGTGCATGGTCTGGAGGACGCCACGGTGCCGGTGGCCGAGGCCCGGCAGATTTACGCGGCAAGGACCAGCGAGGCGGTCGAGTTGTTGCTGGTGCCCGGCAGTCACGATGATTACGGCGATCTGGTGCAACAGGTCGGCCTGCTGAGCGACTTTCTGGAGCGGGCTTTTCGGTAATTTTTAGACGAAAAAAAGCGGGAGACGCGCTCCCGCTTTATCCCAATCTGCCAGAAGATTACCTGGGCAGCAGGAAAGCCGCTTTTTCGCGAACCTTGATGTCCGGGTTGTCGATGGCGACGATCTCGAAGTGAATCGGGTTCGAGCCCGTCTTGCCGGCATCGGGCGGCACGGCAACGACCGTGTTGAACGATTGCAGCGTGGCCGGCGGGACGTCGACTTCAACCTCGCCAGTGATTTCGGCGCCAGGCAAGCCGTCGACCGTGACCTTGTAACGATGTGACTGTTCCTCGGTATTCATGATCTGCAGCATGTAGACGTTCTCGATCCGGCCGTCGTCGGCTTCGCGGGCGAGCGTCGAGCGGTCGCGAATGATGTCCACCTTGAGCGGTATCCGGGACATCAGGAACCAGATGGAAAGCCCGGTGATGACGATCAGGATGAAGGTGTAGAGCAGGATGCGCGGGCGGATGATGTGGGCGAGGATTTCCTGCTTGCCCTGATGCTTGGCCATGGCGTTTTCGGTCGAGTAGCGGACCAAACCCTTTGGCAAACCAACCTTCTCCATGACCTGATCGCAGACGTCGACACAGGCGGCACAGCCGATGCACTCGTATTGCAGGCCCTTGCGGATGTCGATGCCGGTCGGGCAGACGATGACGCACTGGTTGCAATCGACGCAATCGCCCAGCTTGGGGGCGTCAGGGGCGACGTTTTTCTTGCGCGCGCCGCGCGGCTCGCCACGTTCCTCGTCGTAGGTGATGATCATCGTGTCCGGATCGAACATCACGCTCTGGAAGCGGGCATACGGGCACATGTGCTTGCACACCTGCTCGCGCATGAAGCCGGCCATGAGAATCGTGAAGCCGCCGTAGAAGAAGATCCAGAAGGTTTCCCAGGGGCCGAGCTGGCCGGTCAGGACGTTGTTGATCAGTTCCTCGACGGGCGTGAAGTAGCCGACCAGCGTAAACCCGGTCCACAAGCCAATGATGCCCCAAAGCAGGTGTTTGGTTGCCTTGATGCGGAACTTGCGCGCATCCATCGGGGCCTTGTCGAGCTTGATCCGCGCGTTGCGGTCACCTTCAACCCAGTTCTCGATCCACATGAAGATCTGCGTGTAGACCGTTTGCGGGCAGGCATAGCCGCAGAACAGCCGCCCGGCAACGGCGGTGACGAGGAACAGTGCGTAGGCCGAGACGATCAGCAATGCCGCAAGGTAGATGACGTCCTGCGGCCAGAAGACAACCCCGAAAATGTAGAACTTGCGTTCGACGAGATGCAGAAGAATCGCTTGCCGATCGTTCCAGGTCAGCCACAGGCCGCCGTAAAACAAGACCTGGGTGAATATCACCAGGGCGATTCG
This sequence comes from Ferribacterium limneticum, assembly GCA_049304775.1. Lineage (GTDB taxonomy): Bacteria > Pseudomonadota > Gammaproteobacteria > Burkholderiales > Rhodocyclaceae > Azonexus > Azonexus limneticus_C. The sequence continues at coordinate 2,537 of JBAQOL010000028.1, read as the reverse complement.
CCAATTGTCGAAATAGCCACGAACGCCTTTGGCGTAGATGATCTTGTGCTTTTCGTAAAACGAAACCTTGGCCGCTTTAAGTTCTTCCGTGTTTTCTTGGGGCTGATTCATTGACGTTTTCGTGAAGATGAAAGGGTTGGTTGGAAACCGGCGCTACCGACAGCGACAAGCGACTGCGCAAAGCAAGCCTGCGGGGCGAGGGGGATAGTCGCAGTCAGGCCTGTCGCTGCCAAGGCCGCCGTCCATTGGATTGTGTCGCAATAGTGCGGAGGCCAAGGTGTTGCCGGTTTCCAGAAATACTTACTATCAAGATGCGTGCCTGGCGGCTTTCAAGCTCAAGTTGCTTAAAAATCATTTGCTTATATATCTCATTAGGGTGCTTGTTGGCAAATTGTGTCAATATTGACAGACGTGAGTGACGCAATTGACGGAGGTGGCATGGGCGAACATTCTTTGGGTGAACTGGTTTCCTTCCTCGACGGCTTGCCTGAGCCGCGCATCGTAATGAATGCGGATTATCGGATTATTGCGGCCAACGCCGCCTATGTTCGCGATTTTGGCGGTGGCCGGCTGATCACCGGGCGGACCTGCTACGAGGTCTCGCATCATTTCGACGTGCCCTGCGATCAGGCTGGCGAATCGTGTCCGCTCAAGCAGAGCCAGAAGTCAGGGGCGCCGCAGCGCGTGCTCCACCTGCACCATACGCCGCGTGGCGAAGAGCATGTCGCCGTCGAAACAACGCCGATTCGCGACGAAAACGGACAGGTCGTCTATTTCGTCGAAACCATGCGCGTCGTGCGCCAGGCCAGCAGCCGTCCGGCGGCACAGGGGCTGGTCGGCCGCTCGCCGGCTTTTGTCGGCATGCTGGAAAAAGTATTGCGCGTCGCCAACTCGAATGCTTCCGTGCTGCTGTTGGGTGAAACGGGGACCGGCAAGGAACTGGTCGCCCGCGCCATCCACGAAGCGAGCGCCCGGGAGGATGGGCCCTTTGTTGCCGTCGACTGCGCCGGGATGACCGAAACGCTGTTCGAAAGCGAACTCTTCGGCTACGAAAAGGGGGCTTTTACCGGCGCCACGCACCGCAAGCAGGGTCTCGTCGAGGCGGCGTCAGGCGGCACCCTGTTTCTCGACGAAATTGGCGAGTTGCCGCTGGTGCTGCAGGTCAAGCTGCTGCGCCTGCTTGAAACCGGCACCTATCGCCGGGTCGGCGGGCTGGACTGGCTGCCGGCGGACTTTCGGCTGGTCGCCGCGACCCATCGCGACTTGAGCGCCATGGTTGTGGCCGAAACCTTTCGGCGCGACCTGTATTTCCGTATCAACACTTTTCCGATACGCACCCCGGCCCTGCACGAGCGCCCGGAGGATATTCCGTTGCTCGCCGTTTCCCTGCTCGAGCGGGTCGATCGCGAAGCGGGGCGGAAGTTCACGCCGGAGGCGCTGACCTGGCTGAGCGGCCGGCGCTATGGCGGCAATATCCGCGAGTTGCGCAACCTGATCGAACGCGCCACCCTGCTGGCTGATGGCGATCTGATCGACCGTCAGCACCTCAACGAAATGGCCGACGACCTGCCGCCGCCCTTGCTGGCAAATGACAACGCCTTCCGGGTCGAACGGCTCATCGAACTGGATGTGCTGGAGCAGCGTTATCTGAGCTGGGCGAAAGGCCGCGACGATCTGGATGCCGCTGAACTGGCCGCTCGCCTTGGGGTAAGTCAGCGCACCCTGTATCGCAAATTGCAGGGCTTGAAAGGCGCCTGAAACGACGTCCGTCCGTCATCGGTTGGTAGCCGGGGATTTCGTATTTTGGCCAAAATTCCGGTTGACCGTAGCAGTCGTCAAAAATCGACAGCGCCTCCCTCGTAAACGCCTGAGTGGCGGGCCTTTACCATTTCTTACATTCAGCGTGGCAGGGCTCTCTATAATCTCGACCAGCTATTTCTTTGGCATTTTTCGTGGTGCCGGGCGCGCATAATTGCCCCGGCCCGGGATTTGCCCTCTTTCTGCCATAACAAAAATGTCACTCATGAAAAAAATCACGCTTGTCGCGCTACTTGTCTCGGCTGCTTTTCCTGTTATCGGGCAGGTTTCGCCGGTGCCGACCGCCCCCGCCTCCACCCTAAAACAAGTAGCCCAACGCGCCGTCCTCAACAGCCCGGAAGTCACGTCGAAGTGGCACGCCTACCGCGCCGCTGACGAAGAAATTGGCGTCGCCCGCGGTGGCTACTTCCCGCGCGTTGACCTCACCGCCGGCTCCGGTCGCGAAAGCCTGCGCCAGCCCACCGCCGCCGACCGTGACTACACCCGCAGCGGCGTCATGCTCAGCCTCAACCAGATGCTCTTCGACGGCTTCGCCACCCGCAACGAAGTCCGCCGTCTCGACAAAGCCCGCATCGTCCGCTACTACGAACTTCTCGACGCCTCCGAAACCACCGCCCTCGAAGCCGGCCGCGCCTACCTCGACGTCCTGCGCTACCGCCACCTCGTCGACCTCGCCAAAGACAACTACGTCCAGCACAAAGCCACCTACGACCAGATCG
>JBAQOL010000027.1:0-102996 GCA_049304775.1 Ferribacterium limneticum | reverse complement strand
CAACGCAGGGGCTGGCGGATAAAGGGCGAGGACTGTTTGAGGGCGAAGCCCGAGTTCCGCAGCCCCCGCCAGAACCGAGTAGCGCAGGGAACCGGCGCAGCCGGCACCGACCCAGGGTCGCCTTCTTTTTGCTTACTTTTTCTTGGCGAAGCAAGAAAAAGTGAGACGCCCCGCAAGGGCGGAACCCCAAGCTAATTCAAGGCACCCCAGCAGCATCACCCGGAAATCCGGCTCAAAAAAATGGCCGGACAAAGCCGGCCATTATCAGCAGCGTCGGATCAATGCCGGCTCTGAATTTCCTCAATGTACCCCAGCATCCCGGTCTGGATATTGCCCGCATTGCCTTCATCGGTATCGATATGCATGGCCAGGCGGAATGCCGGATTGACCCGGACGACGACGTCGCCAAAGATCAACTGGCGTTCGCCTTCGATGCGCACGCGGACGACGTAGTTGTCGCGGACATGGAAGCGCATGGCGTCTTCCGGCGTCATGTGGATGTGGCGCTGGGCGCAGATGACGCCGCGTTCGATTGCTGCGGTGCCGTACGGGCCTTCGAGCGTCACGCCGGGCGTGCCGGCGAGGTCGCCGGATTGGCGGATGGGCGGCTGGATGCCGAGCTTGAACTGCTCGGTCATGGCAATCTCGACCTGGGTTTCCTTGCGCGTCGGGCCGAGGACGCGGACCTTGGCGATCCGCCCCTTGGGGCCGACCAGATGGACTTGTTCCTCGCAGGCGAATTGGCCGGGCTGCGACAGTTCGTGCATCGGCGTCAGCTGGTGGCCGGGGCCGAACAGCTTTTCGACATCGGCCTGCGACAGGTGGGCGTGGTGGGCCGAGATTTCGACCGGAATCGGTAGTTCTTCGGCGTTGGCCGCCAGCAGCAAGGCATTGCGCTCGATGGAGCGCAGCGTTTCCCAGGCAACCAGACGTTCGTCGTCATTGGCAACGACGAGGATGGTGACCGGCGAATCGTCGGCCGAGATGATGGCGAAATTGTCGACGCTGCCGACATTGCGGTTCTTTTCCTCGTCGAGCTTGATGCCTATGAATTCAAGGCCCTGGCAGGCCAGGCTGCGCACCGTGGCGCTCGTTTCGCCGACGTCGCCGGTGAAGGCCAGGACGTCGATGCCGCCCATCGCCGCGACGTAGGCGCCGATGTTCTTGCGCACCTGGTAGCAGTAGGCCTTGTGGGCGAGCAGGGCGCGGTGGTGGCCGTCGGCAGCGGCAGCCTCGATGTCGTGGATATCGCTCGAAATGCCGGAGATGCCCTTGAGGCCACTTTCGCTATTGATCAGCGTCGATAGCTGCTCGGGCGACATGTGGTGCTTTTCCATGAGGTGAATCATCACCGCCGGGTCGATGCTGCCCGAACGGCTCGGCATGATCAGACCGTCGCTCGGCGTCATGCCCATCGTCGTGTCGATCGAACGGCCGTGGTCGATGGCGCACAGCGAGGCGCCGATGCCGAGGTGGCAGGAGACGATTTCGAGTTCGCCGAGCGGGCGCTTGAGGACTTCGGCCGATTTCAGCGAAACGTAGCGGTGCGAGGTGCCGTGGAAACCGTAGCGGCGGATGCCGTGCTGCTTGTAGAGGTCGTAGGGCAGGCCGTAGAGGTAGGCGTAGGGGGCCAGCGTCTGGTGGAAAGCGGTGTCGAAAACGGCGACTTGCGGCACGTTCGGGAACAGCTTCATGGCGACGCGGATGCCGGCGACATTGACCGGGTTATGCAGCGGCGCGAAGACGGACAGCTCTTCGATGTCGGCGATGACGGCCGGGGTGATGACGACCGAGCTCGAAAACTTGTTGCCGCCATGGACGACGCGATGGCCGATGGCGCTGACGTCTTCCGGGTGGAAGGTGAAGTGCTCGCCAAGCAGGGCGGTGGCTTCCTGCATGACCGCGAACAGGTCGGACAGCTTGAACGGCGCGTGGTCGATACTCTTTTGCTGGGTGCCGACCTTGACGGTGATCCGCGTCACCTGCTGGTCGGCGTGGTCGATGATGCCGTGCACATCGGCGCCGCTCTCTTCGGTGTCGTAGATGCCGAAATGAATCTGGCTGATGCCGACATTGAGGACGACGACCTTGCCCGGCTGGTTGGTCTGCAGCGACAGCGCATAGGGGTCGCGCGAGCGGACGATGGCATTGGCCTGGGCGGTGACCAGGTCGACCGACATGGCGCGGGTGCGGTCGGCGAGCAGGCGCGACAGGTAGCCGACGGCCTTGGGGTTGGTCAGGATGTGCGTGTTGAAGACTTCCTGCGGGATCATCAGCACGAAGCAGCGGTTGCCAGCAATGACGTCGGCGACGATGCGGTCGCCGGTGAGCAGGGACATGACGCCGAAGACATCACCGACGCCAAGCTGGGTGATGACGGCGCGGGTGCCGGTGTTGTCGGTCATCGAAATCTCGGCGTGGCCGCTGATCATGACGCCGATGAAACGGCCGTCGTCGCCGGTTTCGAGGATGGCTTCGTTGCCTTCGTAGGTGGCCAGGCGGGACTTGATGACGATTTCCTCGACCTTGTCGGCCGGAAAGTTCTCGAACAGGCGCACCTGCTCAAGGAAGAATCGTTTCAGATCAATTTCGCTCATGCTGTTTTCCCTTGCCTTGAAGGCTATATCTTATGGCCACAAGACTACCATTTTGTTGCGATGCAGCAAAGCGTGGATAACCGCAACTTGATTTAATTTGAGCCGATGTTTTGGCGCTTTCCTGCTGGCGGGATTTTGCGCAAATACCGGGGGATGGCACATTTGATTTTTTGCTGTTTTTTCCGGTTGACCGTGGCAATCGGCAGCGTTCGGATAGCCATGAAAAACCCGGCCGCAGCCGGGTTTCATGGACAGGACATCAGCCTCAGCCCTTGCACTTGCCTTCGGCCGCCGGCCGATCGGCGATCAGCGGACGCAGCGCCGGTTCCATCTCTTTCATGATCTGCACCGGCAGGGCCGAGGTGAAGTCGTAGCCGGCTGCCTTGGAACCTGGTACGAAGGCGGTGACGACGCCGTAGAAACGCTCGCCGATGTAGAAGGCGAAGGTGGCGGCGCGGTTCATGACCTTGGCGCTGCGCACGCCGCCATCGGCGCCGATGACCTTGGAACGGTGGTCGCCGGTGCCGGTCTTGCCGCCCATGGCCAGTGGCTGTTCCTCGTGGTCGCGGTAGGTGTCCTTGATGCGCCGGGCCGTGCCGCTATTGACGACGCGGAGCAGGGCGCGCCGCGTGACCTGGGCGACCTCGACCGGCATGACGCGCTGGCCGGCGGCGGTCTGATGCTGCAGGCGGGTTTCGAATGGGGTATTGGTGGCGAAGTGGAGTTCGTCGATGCGCACCGTCGGCCGGCGGATGCCGTCGTTGACCACGATGCCCATCAACTCGGCCAGCGCGGCCGGGCGGTCGGCCGAGCTGCCGATCGAGGTGGCCAGCGAGGGCACCAGATGCTCGAAGGGGTAGCCGAGGCGGCGCCACTCTTCGGCAATGCGCTCGAAGGCGGCGACTTCGACGACGATGTCGATGCGTACCTGCTGGGCGTGCTTGAAGCGCGGGGCGAATAGCCATTTCGAGGCGTCGCGGCGGGCCTCGACGCTGGCCGGCACGATGTCCTTGAGCGTCGCTTTCGGTTCCGTTTGCAAGTGACGGACCAGCCACAGCTCGAGCGGATGGACGCGGGCCAGATAGCCCTGGTCGGCCAGGTTGTACTGGCGCGTGGCGTGCATGTCGAACAGGCGGCGCAGCCCGGCGTCGGTGCCGGCCCGCTCGCCAAGCTGTTTGCGCATGAAGGCAGCAAAGCTCTCGAAATCGCTCTTCGGCAGCACGCTCAGGTAGGCGGCGGCCTGCGGCACGGGGCGGGACGGGACTGAATCGCTGAGAACTTCGAGGCGATCAGCCGGGGCGACGTCGCGGTACTTGTGCCAGTAGGTGCGCAGGAAGCCGAGGCCTTCGCGCTCGGCGAAGCGGTTGAGGAAGGCCTGGCGGGTCTCGTCGTCGTCCTTGTCGCGCAGGCCGCGGGCGGGGGCGTCGACGGCCTCGTAGGCGTGGTAATGGACGACGTCGTGCATGATGCGCACGAAGGAGAGATTGACCGATTGTTCGAGCGCTTCGGCGACGCTCGGCACCTTGCCGTCGTCCTCATGCTTGAAATTGCCGAAACGGTGGATGCCGCCGCCGGTGAAGAAGGTGGCGCCGGGATCGGCCGAATAACGGCGTTCCATGGCGGCTTCGAGTAGTTCTTCGAGCGTCGTTTCCGGTTTGGTGCGCAGGATGTCGATGGCCCAGTTGCTCAGGCGGTCGGCCGGATGTTGCTTGAGCTTGGCCAGTTCTTCCGGTGGCGTCTGGCTGTAGCGCTTGTGCAGATCGGCGACAACCAGCAGGTAGGAAACCAAGGTCCGGAACTTGGCACTGGAGCCGAGATCGAGCTTGGTGCCGGCATTGATGTCGAGTGGCTGGTCGAGGTTGTCGGCCTGGATGCGCAGGACATTGGCGGTCGGCGTGCGCTCGTAGAGCGTCAGGCTGTAATTGACCTGTTTCGGGTCGCCCTTGGCCAGCAGCCGGGTTTCCCGGAGGCCGGCACAGCTCAGGAAGGTCGGGTCGGCCAGGCGGTTGAGGACGCGTGTCACCGCCTGCTGGCTCGGGCCGTCGAGCGTGCTATGTACGGTCAGGTCATAGCGGTCGAGGGCGTAGAGGTTCTCAACGTTGAGCAGATCGCCCAGCGTGCCGCGGATTTCATTGACCGCCTTGCGCTCGACGAAGGAGACCTCTTCGGCCGGCCGGGCCTGGCGGGCCGGGCTGATTTGCACGAGCAGGGCGGCTTCGCGCAGGTCGGCGGGGATCAACTGGTCGTCGGCGAGCAGGCGGATGTAGCTGTCGGTGAGGGTGTTGAGGCGCCCCGTGGTGTCGCCGAGCAGGCCGGACGGCCGGCGCTGGGCGACGAACAGGGACAGCGCCTGCTTGAAGGCCTTGGCACGCTGTGTCAGATCAGCCTTGGGGTCGGCCAGTAGCTGGTTGATCTGGCCGAAATCCTGGCCGTACCAGGCCCACAGGCCATCGCCCAGGCCGTTGACCTCGCCGTAACCGGGGATGCCGCCGAGCGGCACGGAATTGACGAAATCGAGTACGATTCGGCGCCGCGCCGGCAGGTTTTCTTCGCCGTCCTGGTAGGCGCGCAGGGCAGCCGACATCATCTGGTGATATTTGTCCTTGCTGTCATGCGTGCGGCCGCCGGGCGAGTGGCGGAATTTCTCGATCTGCGTGGCCAGCGTGCTGCCGCCGGCTCGTCCACCGCCGAGGCCGACCTGGCGCGCCGCCTGGCCGGCCGCGACGCGGGTCAGCCGGCCCCAGTCCACTGCCGGGTTGTGTTTCGGTGAGTTGGCGTCGAGCAGGTCGCGGTTTTCGATGAAGAGCAGCGCTTCGACCAGCACCGGCGGGATCGCCTCGAAACTGGCGTACTGGACGCGCGGATACTGGCTGTCGTAGAGCGGCTGGTCGTGGTGATCGAGGATGGTCAGGCCGGCCCGCGACTTTTCGCGGTAAATGGGGAAGTGGCCGCGCCCGACAATGGCGCGGAAGCCTTCGGATTGCCGGGCCTGTGCGGCAACAGTGAAGCCGGCACCGGTCAGGCGCGGCAGGAAGGTGTTGAGCTGGGCATAGCCCAGGCGCTGTTCGTAGGGGCCGGTGCTGGGCAGCCAGATATCCTTGTCGGCGCCGGGCTCAACGCTCCACGTCGAGGTTCTCGCCCGTTCGGCGAAGTGGCTGGCCTGGATGAAGGATTCCTCCAGCTCGACCCAGGCGACGCCGGCAACTGCGGCGCCGACGACGATGAGGCCAAGGAGAAGCTGAAATTTCCAGCGTGGCGGGTGGGGCTGGAGCAGGAAGCTTTGTTGCGGGTCGAAGCGGGCCATGAGTCGGGGGCAGGGGGTTCGGAAGCGTGATGGGCGAAAGCATGGGCGCGCCCGGCGTTTCTGTTTTTATGTGAGGTATGGCGGAGTCAAAATCCGTTACGAAGTTTGCATGATAAGTCAGTCCGGGTAATTCTACGCGCTCCCGAAACGCTTCATTGCCTGCGCTTCCTCCGGCGGTCCGCCAGTTTTCAGTCCGACTGGCATCGGGATCAGCGGTCAGGGGCGAAAGCGGCTTCAGGGATTTCAATTTTGGCCGTTTTTTCGGGTTGACCGTGGCAATCACGTTTATGGCCGAGAACCAGCGCTCAGGCGGCGATTCGGTCTTGCTGCAGCGTGAGCGGAGGGCTTGATGCCGGGTTCGCTGCACGGGCTGCGCTAATTAATATGTAATAAACTTTTTAAAAGCGCAATATTATGCGCGTTATTGCTAATAACGTTTTATTGGCGCAATATTGTGCGCGTTACAGAATATTGTATTTATGATATGGTGCGTCAAAAGATGCGCGTAGTTGTCTAATATTCAAATTAAGCGCGTAATAGTGCGTCTTGTGGAGAGCGTGACATGCAAACCAGTCGTACACTCGCCGAACTCGAAGCGGTCCTGGGCGAGCAGGTAAAAAAGCTCCGGCTGAGCCGAAACATCGACCAGACCCTGCTCGCTGAACGCGCCGGGATCAGTCGCCGGGCCCTGCAGAATCTCGAGGCGGGCACGGGCTCGAGTACCGCCAGCCTGCTCTCCGTGGTGCGCGCGCTTGATCGTGAAGACTGGCTGACGCTCCTGGCGCCGACCGCCACGATCAATCCGTTGAATATGGTTCGCGCCCGTCGCGAACGGCAGCGGGCAACGTCTACCCGCGTCAAGTCGTCGCCGGCCAAGTAGCGCGCGCCTGAACGACAGCCATGGTTACCCCTTCCAAACCCCGCCGTACCCGCGCTGCGCCGTACAAGCACGTCGACCGTGTTGAAGTCCATCTCTGGGGCCAACTCATGGGTGCCGTCGCCCTCGACCCGGCCTATGGCTTCTACGCCTTTGCCTACGCCCCGAGCTTTATTGCCAAAGGGATTGAACCCTCGCCCCTGCGCATGCCGCTGCGCGAAGAGCCCTACATCATTACCGATCTGCCGCGCGAAACCTACAAGGCGCTGCCGGCGCTACTCAGCGATGCCCTGCCGGACGATTTCGGCAACGCCCTGATCAACAAATACATGGCCGACCGCGGTATTCCGGCCAGCCAGGTTTCTGAAATCGACCGGCTGGCCTACATGGGCAACCGCGCCATGGGCGCCATGGTTTTCAAGCCGGGGCGCGGGCCCATCCGCCAGAAACCGACGCCCATCGAACTGAGCGACCTGGTCAGCGAAGCGCGCAAGGCCGTCGCCGGGACGATTGAAGACGACGAGCAGACCGACGCCGCCCTGCGCAGCATCATCGACGTCGGCACCTCGGCCGGCGGGGCGCGTGCCAAGGCTGTCATCGCCTGGAACCGGACGACCAACGAGGTTCGCTCCGGTCAGTTCGAAGCCGGCGATGGCTTCGAGCACTGGCTGCTCAAGTTCGACGGCATCGGCAAAGACCTCGAACTCGGCGCCTCGGGCGGTTACGGCCGTATCGAGCAGGCGTACTACCTGATGGCCAGGGCGGCCGGCATCGACATGATGGAATGCCGGCTGCTCGAAGAAAACGGCCGGGCGCACTTCATGACCCGCCGTTTCGACCGCGAAGACGGCGCCGTCCGCCACCACATGCAAACCCTGTGCGCCATGGACCACCTGGACTACAAGAAAAAGGGCACCAACGCCTACTCGCAGCTCTTCCTGGTCATGGACAAACTCGGGCTGCCCTACGAGCAGAAGGAAGAGGCCTTCCGGCGCATGGTCTTCAACGTCATGGCCCGCAACTGCGACGATCACACCAAGAACATCTCGTTCCGGCTAAAAGCCAACGAAACCTGGGCCCTGTCCCCCGCCTACGACATCACCTTCGCCCACAACCCGGCCGGCGAATGGACCAACCAGCACCTCATGTCGGTGAACGGGAAATTCAGGAACTTCAGCGAAGCCGACCTGCTGGCCGAAGCCGACCGCTTCAAGATCGGCACTGCGCCGCGGGTGATCAGGAAAGTCAGGGAGGCGATCAGGAACTGGCCTGAGTTTGCGCGGGAAACCGGGGTGGCTGAGGCGGAGATTCGAAACATTGGAGAGCAGCATTTGCTGCTGGCTTAAATTTAGTTCGAGCTCGGTCCCTTTTCCTCCGCCTGGGCTTTCATTAGGTGGCGCGCGACGCCGGGCCGGCCAATGGCTTGAACGAGAACAAGAGCGACTACAAGGGCACCTACCAAAAAGGCAAAAACGTTTCTGTGGCTTGGGTGCGCAGTGATTAGCAATATTGAAAGTAACGGAAAAAGAAATATGAGAATGATCGGGTAATAGGTGACTATTTTTGGGATGACGACTATCGGGATATTCGTTACAGGGTCCAGCCAACCGACAATGTCTGTCTTCGAATTGCCTTGGAAAGCAGCAATTACGTTTTGACCAGAATTTGGTTTAGTTGCAGCAGTGATAGGTAACTCGGGGATGCGCAGACCATCAATGGAGATGGAAACGATCGAGTAAGCAGTGCCTCCACGGGAGGGGACTGTTACAAAATGAGAAACAGCAAGGTTGGAGATTTTCTCTGTATGCAAGAGTGGCAGCCTCTAAGGAATGAGAGCGGGCAAAGAGGGGGCAGAACCTTTTTATTTTCGCCGATTTTTCCGGTTGACCGTAGCAATCGTGTTTTTTGACGTAAATCCCTGATTAGGCCAACTATCCCGGCGTCAGCCAACAAAAAACCCGGCTCGAAGCCGGGTTCTGGTGGTCTTGAACGGGTTCAGCCCTTGACGTGCAGCCCGCATTCCTTGGTTTCCGGATTCTCCCACCACCATCTGCCGGCGCGGACGTCTTCACCCGGCGAGATGGCGCGGGTGCAGGGGGCGCAGCCGATGCTGGGGTAGAACTTGTCGTGCAGGGCGTTGTAGGGCACTTCGTTTTGCTTGATGTAGGCCCAGACTTCCTTCTCCGTCCAGTCCGACAGCGGATTGAATTTCTCCAGGCCGTTGCCTTCGTCGTACTCGCGGAAGGGCAGGCCAGTGCGCGTGGTCGCTTGCTGGGCGCGCAGGCCGGTGATCCAGGCGCGTTTGCCGGCCAGGGCGCGCTTGAGCGGTTCGACCTTGCGGGCGTGGCAGCAGGCCTTGCGCAGCGTGACGGAGTCGTAGAAGCCATTGATGCCGTGGTTGCGGACGAAGGCTTCGACTTCTTCGGCTTGCGGGAAGTAGATTTTGAGCTTGAGGCCGTAGTGCTTGCGCAGGGCGTCCATCAGGTCGTAGGTTTCGAGCGGCAGGCGGCCGGTGTCGAGGCTGAAGATTTCGATGGGCAGCTTGGCCTTGACGATGAGGTCGGTCAGCACCATGTCTTCGGCGCCCAGGCTGTTGGCGAAGGCGGCGGTCGACCAGTTGGCGGCGATGTCGGCGAGCAGCGCCTTGACGGCCTGGGTCTTGGTGGCGACGCTGGCAGTCAGTTCGGGCGTGATGTTGAGCAGGCTGGGGGACATGGCTGTTCCTAGGCGCGGCGGCGGAATTGGGGTTGCGGCTGGGTGGTCGAGGCCTGGTAAGCATCGCTGAAGGTGCTGAAGCCGGCTTCGATGGCGACCACGACATTCTTGCCGTCCTTCAGCGCGTAGCTGTCGAAGCCGACTCGCTGCATGTAGAAAAGCTGGTCGTGCAGCACGTCGCCGACGGCGCGCAGTTCGCCCTGATAGTGGTAGCGCTGGCGCAGCAGGCTGGCCGTCGAGTAGCCGCGGCCATCGACAAATTTCGGGAAATTGACGGCGATGACGATGAAGTAGTCGAGATCGGCCGCGACGTCCTCGACGCGTTCATCCGGCTGGATGAGCAGGCCGATGCGCTTGTGGCAGGAGATAATTTCGGCCTTGCGCGCCTGCCAGACGGCGAGCGGGAAGATGACGTCGCCGGCGGGCAGGGCAACCGCTTCAGGCGTTTCGCCTTCAGCGAGTTCGAGCGTTGTCCAGGTGTCGAGCGTAGCCGCCCCGTGCTTGATCAGTTGCGCCATTATGCGGCCTCCTTTTGTGCTGCCTTGGCCTTGCCGTGGGCGCGGCCCTCGTAAACGCGGTTCTTGAACGGGTCGATGCCGATGCGATCGAAGGTGTCGAGGAAACGCTCGTCGGGGTGACGGCTCTCGATGTAAACCTTGATGATCTTGTCGACGACATCAGGCATTTCATCGGCCGCGAACGACGGCCCGATGACCTTGCCGAGTTTGGCATCGTTGCCCTGACGGCCGCCCAGCGTGACCTGGTAAAACTCGGAGTCGTTTTTATCGACGCCGAGCACGCCGATGTGGCCGACGTGGTGGTGGCCGCAGGCGTTCATGCAGCCGGAGATGTTGAGGTCGATTTCGCCGATGTCGAACAGGTAGTCGAGATCGTCGAAGCGGGCCTGGATGGCGGTGGCGATGGGGATGGACTTGGCGTTGGCCAGGTCGCAGAAGTCGCCGCCCGGGCAGCAGATGATGCCGGTCAACAGGCCGATGTTCGGCGTCGCCAGGCCGACCGCCTTGGCTTTTTGCCAGACTTCGTAGAGATCAGCCTTCTTGACGTCGGCGAGGATGATGTTCTGCTCGTGGCTGATGCGTAGTTCGCCAAAACTGTACTGGTCGGCGAGGTCGGCGACGACGGCCATCTGCTCGGAAGTGATGTCGCCCGGCGCAACGCCGTGTTTTTTCAGCGACAGCGTGACGGCGGTGTAACCCGGCACCTTGTGCGGGTGAGTGCTACGGTCAACCCAGTTTTTGAACGATTTTTCAAGTGCCAGCCTTTCGCTCAGGCCGGCATCGTCGGCGCTCAGCTTTTCGTAGGCGGGCGCGCCGAAGTGGGCGGCAACGCGGTCGAACTCGGCTTGCGTGACGGTGGCCGGGCCATCCTTGCTGTGCGCCCATTCTTCTTCGACCAGTTGGGCAAAGGCTTCGACACCAAGGGCCTGGACGAGAATCTTGATGCGCGCCTTGTAGGCGTTGTCGCGACGGCCCTGACGGTTATAGACGCGCAGAATCGCTTCGCAATAGGTCAGGATGTGCTGCCAGGGCAGGAATTCGCGGACGATCTGGCCGCGGATCGGCGTCCGGCCGAGGCCGCCACCGACGATGACGCGGAAACCGGTTTCACCGTTCTGTTCTTGAAGCTGCAGGCCGATATCGTGGAACCACGTCACGGCGCGGTCTTCCTTCGTTCCCGAAATGGCGATCTTGAATTTGCGCGGCAGGAAGGCGAATTCCGGGTGGAAGGTCGTCCACTGGCGGAGGATTTCGGCCAGCGGGCGCGGGTCGATTACTTCATCGGCAGCGACGCCGGCGAACTGGTCGGTGGTGATGTTGCGCAGGCAGTTGCCGGAAGTCTGGATGGCGTGCATCTCGACTTCGGCCAGTTCGGCCAGCATCTCCGGCACGTCCTCGATCTTCGGCCAGTTGAGTTGCAGATTGTGGCGCGTCGTGAAGTGGCCGTAGCCGCGGTCGTACTTGCTGGCAACATGGCCGAGCGTGCGTAGCTGGGCCGAATTGAGCATGGCGTAAGGCACGGCAATGCGGAACATCGGCGCATGGCGCTGGATGTAAAGGCCGTTCTGCAGGCGCAGCGGGCGGAACTCGTCGTCGGTCAGTTCGCCGGCTTTCCAGCGGCGGACCTGATCGCGGAACTGGTCGACACGCTCGTTGATGAGCTGGCGGTCGATGGCATCGTATTTGTACATGAAACGTCCTTGGGGAAAACGTCAGGCAAAAACCAGCTTGGTGCCAATGAGCACCAGCATGGCGGCCAGAATGCGGCGCAGGATGTGCTCCGGCACCTTGGCGGAAACTTGTGTGCCCAGCCAGATACCGGGCATCGAACCGAGCAGCAAGCTGCCAAGCAAGGCCCAGTCAACACCGCCGAGCATCCAGTGGCCAAGGCCGGCAACCAGTGTCAGCGGCACGGCGTGGGCAACATCCGATCCGACAATGCGGACCGAAGAAAGTTTTGGGTAGAGGAAAAACAGCGCAGCAACGCCGAGCGCCCCGGCGCCGACGGAAGAAATGGTGACCAGCACGCCGAGCGTTACGCCAACCGCCACGGTAATCTTGCCCAGATGGCGCTGGCGCAGCGGTGAATCATCGTGCTTGCTGGCGTACTCACGCAACGTGCGGCCGAAAAGGATGGCAACGGCCGTCAGCATCAGGGCAAAACCGAGGCCATGCGAAATGATCTGGCCGATGACATTGCTGCCCTTCGGCAGTTGCGACAGGATATAGACCGTAATCGCCGCAGCCGGAATGCTGCCGGCCGCCAGGCGGCCGGTCACGGCCCAGTCGATATGGCCTTTCCTGCCGTGCGCTACGGTGCCGCCGGCCTTGGTCATCGCCGCATAAAGCAGGTCGGTGCCGACGGCGGTGGCTGGTGGCACGCCGAAGAGCAGCACGAGCAGCGGCGTCATCAGCGAGCCGCCACCAACGCCGGTCAGCCCGACAATGGCGCCAACCGCGAAGCCGGAAAGGGTGTAGAGGTAATCCATGGCAACCATGTTAACCGCGGCCAATTGAATCAAAAAGAATATTGAGTTAGATTGTTATATCGTTAAGTTATTAAGTCGCCTCATGAAACTCCAGCAGCTACGCTACATCGTCGAAATCCAGCGCCAGGGATTGAATGTCTCCGAGGCGGCCGAATCGCTCTACACCTCGCAGCCCGGCATCTCCAAGCAGGTCAAGTTGCTCGAAGACGAACTCGGCATCGCCATCTTCGAGCGCAGCGGCAAGCGTTTTACCGGCGTTACCGAGCCGGGCAAGGCGGTACTGACCATCGCCGAACGCATCCTGCGCGAGGCGGAAAACCTCAAACGGGCGAGCAGCGAATTCGCCACGGGAAGTTCCGGCCGCCTGGTGCTGGCCGCGACGCACACCCAGGCGCGCTATGCGCTGCCTGTGGTGGTCCGCGATTTCGTTACGCAGCACCCCGACGTCAAGCTCGAAATGCACCAGGGCAGCCCGATCCAGATCGCCGAATGGGTGGTGGCCGGCGAGGCTGATATCGGTATCGCCACCGAGTCGCTCGACCAGTATCCCCAACTGATCACCCTGCCAGTGCGCCAATGGACGCATTGCGTGATCGCCCCGGAAGGCCACCCCATCCTCAAATCGCAGCCATTGTCACTGAACGAACTGGCGAAATGGCCGCTGATTACCTACGACACCGCCTTTACCGGCCGTTCGCGCATCAACCGCGCTTTCGAGCGTATCGGGGCGCAGCCCAACGTGGCGCTGACCGCCCTCGATGCCGACGTGATCAAGACCTACGTCAGCCTCGGCCTAGGGTTGGGCATCATTTCAGCGCTCGCTTTCGATGCCCAGCGCGATAGCGGTCTGGTGGCGCTTGATGCCGCCCATCTGTTCGAGTCCAATACGACGCGCCTCGCCCTGCGTCGCGGCACCTATCTGCGCCGTTACGACTACGACCTGATTTCGCTATTTGCCCCGCATCTGTCGAAACGGGTGGTCGAAATGGCCATGCAGGGCGGCGGCGACGAATATCAGTTGTAGGCTTTGGCCGGCTGCATGCGCGGCGCCGTGTCGCGCAGGATGAGGGAAGGCGCCGAAAATGGCGCCAGCCGTTCAAGGAAATCGAGCAGTTCAAGCACCGGCGAATTGCGAAAGAACGTGACGCTCGGCGTCTCGATCCACAGGCGGTCGGCGTAGGCGTGCAGCTCGTGCGGCTTGTCACCGAAGCCGTCGCCATCGAGGTCGAAACCCTCATAGGTATCCCAGGTATTGCCCCACCAGGTGTCGTTCATCGGGTCGCCGTCGCCGATGGCCGTGACTGGCCACAAATTGCTGCGGAAGGTGTTGTTGATGGCGATGTGGCCGCCCTTGGCGCCATAAAAATAGATGCCGGTGATGTTGTGGGCGATGATGTTGTTGATGAAAACGATGCGGTTGATGGCGTCCATCGGCGAGTCGGCCATGATGCCGTGGGCGCAGTGCACGATTTCGTTGTCGATGACCAGCGCCGCCGATGTTTCCTTGAGCGCAATACCGGCGCCGGAGGCATCCATGGCGTGCAGGATGCGGTTGCCGCGGATGATCAGGCCATCGGAGTTGAGCGCGATGATCCCGGTCGAGTTCTTGTCGAGAATGTTACGGTCAACCAGACTTCGGTGCGAAAACAGAAAATTGAAGGCGCGCCGGCTGTCGCGGATGGTGTTGCCGGTGTAGCGGTTGTGCGGCGAATTGCTCACCGTGATGTCGCGAATCTGCGCGATGTCGTTGTTCTCGATGCGGTTGCCCGTGCTGTACCAGAGGCGCAGGCCGTCGCCACGGTCGGCCGAATCGACCTGGCGCGAGCGGATACGGTTGTGGCGCACGACGCTGTCGCTCGTCCGGTGCAGCGAAATGCCGAACAACACGTCCTCGATCATATTGTTTTCGATGAGCAGGCCGCTACCTTCGGTCACCATGATGGCGCCGTCGATGGCGTCATGCGAATCGCCGCTGGCGCGCAGGGTCAGGCCGCGAATGGTCACCTTGTCTGCCTTGATGGTCAGCACCGTCCCCTTGCCGCCGCCGTCGACGATGACCTTGCCGTTGCCTTCCAGCGTCAGTGGCTTGGTGATGCTGGCCGGGCCGCGGTAGATGCCGGGCGGCAGGCGCAGGATGGTGCGCGGCAGCGCCGTATCGATCCAGGCTTGCAGGGATTGGTCGGCGTGGGCCGGCAGCAACAGGCTCAGGCAGAGGGCAGCGAAGAAAAGACGAATGGCCATTGCAGCGGATTTAGCCACCGCCGGCGAATTCCGGCCTCAACCTGCATCAAGTTTTCCGGCGAAATTCAGGCTGGCCGGCTTATTCCCAGTATTCGGTGACTTCGCTGGCCCAGGCCGTGGCGGCGAGCAGGGCGCGGTTGACCGTGGCCGGGTCGACGCCGGCTTCCTGCGCCGTACTTTTCATGCGTGGCAGATCGAAATCCTCACACGCTTCGGCCACCGCCAGCAGTGGGGCATAAGGGCCGCTGCGTTCAAGCAGCGCGTTCCTGATGTCATCGGCGAGCAGCATGTCGTTGAGTGTTTCGGCCAGCGGCCGATGCAGCAAGTCGCCGAGGCAGGAAAAGATTCCGGTCAGGAACAGCGGGTCATGCGCGACGCCCGGCATCGACTGTTCGCCGAGTACCTCCATCAATCGGCCACGGGTCAGTGCATTCTCGACCAGCAGCCAGTCGCCGAAATGCGGGTCACGCACCGAAAAAAGCAGCACCGAGAGCCAGCGGGTCAGGCGCTGGCGGCCGAGAATGACCAGCGCTTGGGCCAGTGAGTCGATGCGATTGCTCAGGCCGAGGGCCGGGGAATTCAGGTAGCGCAGGATGCGGAAGCTGAGCAGCGGATCCTGCTTCATCGCCGCTGCAATCTCGGCCGTCTCGGCATCGCCCTGGACCAGGCGCATGATGTTGAGCAGTAGCGCCTTGTGCGGATCGCCGCTGTTATCCGAACGAACGCCCGAATCCGAGCTGGCGAATTTTCCGTGGAAATTGTCGAAATGCCACTGCTGGCAGAAGCGCAGGTCGTCTAGCGTTTCGACATTGCAGGCCAGCAGTTTCTTGGGGTGTTCTCCCGCACTGGCCCGTACCGCGGCGGAAAAGTCGCGGGCGGTATCGGCCTCGTTGGCGCCGATATCGATGGCCGCATAGTCGGCCAGATGGATGACCTTGGCGAACGCCGGGTTCTTTGGCTGGCGGAATACGCCGATCTGGATGCCGCGCTCGTGCAGCCGGTCGATCGCCTCGCAAACGACGTCCGCTTCGGCATCGGCGGCCAACTGGAGGACGAGGACGATATTCGTCGTTTTCAGGCGGTCGACCGCAGCCAGATCGAGGCTGGCGGAACTAAGCGGAATGAAGGCGAGGCTGGTATTCCAGGCTTCGGTGCTGGTGTTCAGCGTATCGAGCAGGGTTTCGTCAAAGCTGCGCTGGCGGGCATCGTCAGCCTCGGCCAGCATTGTCGATTCCTGCAGCGTGAAAACGTGACCGGACAGGCGATTGTTGCGGTCAAAAACGGCTTCGCGGCGAAGAAACTGGGTAGCGGCGGCGGTCGTTTGCGCTACCGGGGTGGGCTGGGTCGCGTCGGCTGGCCCGGATTTTCCGCTGAACAGTTTTTTCAGGCTGTTGAACACACTCGTCTCCCACAAACAAAAATGCCCACCGCAGGGTGGGCATTTTCGCATGCTCGGCGAAGGTTTAGTCGACCTTGGCCTTGCTGCGCAGTTCCTTGACCAGGTTTTCAACCTGCTGCTGGCCGGCGCGCTGCTGCAGTTGCGGCTTGACCTGATCGAACGGTGGCGGGGTCATTGGACGCGAGTCGTCGAGCTGGATGACGTGGTAGCCGAAGTCGGACTTGACCGGCGCCTTGGTGTATTCGCCCTTCTTGAGCTTGCCCAGCGCTTCGCCAAACGGCTTGACGTAGGCGTTCGGGGAGCTCCAGCCGAGTTCGCCGCCCTTGTCCTTGGAGCCCGGGTCCTTGGATGCCTTGGCCAGCTCGGAGAACTTCTCGCCCTTCTCGAGCTTGGCGATGATCGCCTTGGCGTCGTCTTCCTTCTCGACCAGCACGTGACGGGCCTTGTATTCGGTGGCGCCGAGGTTGGTCTTGATCAGTTCGTACTCGGCCTTGAGCTGGGCTTCGCTGATCGGGTTGGCCTTGACGTAGTCGGTCAGGTAGGCGCGGATCAACACGGCTTGCTTGGCGAGTTCGATCTGGCCCTGGATGTTGGCGGACTTGTCGAGGCCTTTCTTCTTGGCTTCCTGGGCGAGGATTTCGCGACGCACAAGCTCTTCCTTGACGGCGTTTTTCAGTTCCGGCGAATCCGGAGCGCCCTGGGCCTTCTGTTCGGTGACGAAAGCGTCATAGACGCTTTGGGAAATCGGCTGGCCGTTGACGGTGGCAAAGGCCTTGCCCTTCTCGGCAGCAAAAGCCGGGGCAGAAACGATGGCGCCGGCGATAAGCAGAGCGGCCAGACGGGAGAGCTTGAGCATGTATCTATCCTTGGGTGAAGGGAATATCGAAAAATTATACTTCGCCGGGTACTTCGGCGCGAATGCTGAGCGCATGAATCCTGCCGCGCATCAAGTCACCAGCAGCATCATAAATCATGCGATGACGGGCCATGGTACTTTTACCGGCGAATGCCTGTGCAACAATTTGTAACTGGTAGTGTCCGCCGTCGCGCGCACCGGCATGGCCGGCGTGGCGGTGCGAATCGTCGATGATAGCGATGGAATCCGGTTGCAGCACGGCCAGTCTCTGGCGCAGCAACTCAACAGTCCCGGCACTCACGCCGGCAAAACCTTCTTGAACGGCTTGATGACAACCTTTTCATAGACGCCTGCGGCGATGTAGGGGTCGACATCGGCCCAGGTCCGGGCTGCTTCCAGAGACGCGAATTCGGCAATGATGATGCTGCCCGAAAAGCCGGCCGGGCCGGGGTCCGGCGAGTCGATGGCCGGGCAGGGGCCGGCCAGGATCAGGCGACCTTCGGCCTGCAAGGCCTGCAGGCGTTCGACGTGGGCCGGCCGGGCGGCCATGCGCTGGTCGAGCGTACCGGCTTTGTCTTCAGCGATGATGGCGTAGAGCATTACTTTTCTTCCTCAACATATTTTGAAAGCAGCATGCCCTGGCCGAGTACGAAGACGAGCATCAGGCCCATGCCGCCGAACAGTTTGAAATTGACCCAGGTATCGGTCGAGAAATTGAAGGCGACGATCAGGTTGACGGCGCCCATGACCAGGAAAAAGGCGATCCACGACAGATTGACCTTGGCCCAGACCGGCTCTGGCAGCGTCAATTGCTCGCCGAGCATGGCCTTGATGGCGTTTTTCTTGAGCACATAGGCGCTGAAGGCCATGCTGCCGGCGAATACCCAGTACAGGATGGTCGGCTTCCACTTGATGAATGCTTCGTTCTGGAAGGCCAGGGTCATGCCGCCGAAGACGACGACGAGAACGAGGCTGACCCAGAGCATCTTGTCGACCTTGCCGTGGCGAAAATGCACCCAGATGATCTGGGCGACGGTGGCCGCGATGACGACAACGGTGGCGAGCAGGATTGGCGCCAGCTTGACGTCGTCGGGGACGAAGCCAAGCAGCGAGCCCATCCAGCTGGCCGCGAGTTCAGGGCTCTTTTCCGCATATTTGAAGGTGGCGAAAAAGAGAATGACGGGGAAGAGGTCGAAGAGCAGTTTCATGGCGGGGCATTATATACTGCGGAAAACAACTATCCGGCAAGCAGGGGAGTTCATGCACAACGTCCTGATCATCGATGACAGCGACATCAACCTGACGCTGATCAAGGCGCTGGTTCTCAAACTGGGCGACTGCAGCCCGACCTTGTTCGATCATCCACTGGCGGCGCTCGAGTGGTGCCGCAGCAACGTGCCGGATCTGGTCATTGTCGATTACATGATGCCGGACATGGACGGCCTCAAGTTCATCAGTGCCTTCCGTGCGCTGCATGGTCGCACCGAGATTCCGGTGCTGATGATTACCGCCAACGACCAGAAGGACATTCGTTACGATGCGCTGCTTGGCGGTGCCAACGATTTCCTGACCAAGCCGATCGACCGTGTCGAATTTTCAGCTCGTGTCCGCAACATGCTGGCGCTGCGCACCGGGCAGAAGTACCTTGCCGACCGCGCCGAGCATCTGAGTTCGCTGGTCGAGGAGCGTACTGCTGAAATCCGCGATCGCGAGAAGGAGCTTATTTTCCGCATCTCGCGGGCGGCCGAATTCCGCGATCCGGAAACCGGTGCCCACATCCAGCGCATGGCGCATTATTCTCAGATCATCGCCCTCGGCCTTGATCTGAGCCTTGCCCAGCAGAAGCTCATTCTCGAAGCGGCGCCGATGCACGACGTCGGCAAGATTGGCATTCCCGACTACATCCTGCTCAAGCCCGGCAAACTGACGCCGGAAGAGTTCGAGGTCATGAAGGGGCATTCGCGGCTGGGCCAGGAGCTGCTCAAGGACAGTCGTTCGGAAGTCATTCAGGCCGGGGCCGAGGTGGCGATCTCGCATCACGAGAAATACGATGGCACGGGCTACCCGTATGGCCTCAAAGGGCACCAGATTCCGCTGTTCGGCCGCATCGTGGCGGTGGCCGACGTATTCGACGCGCTGACTTCCGAGCGCCCTTACAAGCGGGCGTGGTCGCTGGACGATGCCTGCAAGTTTCTTGAAGAGGGGCGCGGCAAGCATTTCGATCCGATGTGCGTCGAGGCTTTCCTGGCCGGTTGGGAGCATGTGCTCGATATCCGCCAGCGCTTCCGCGACGAAGAGATGCCGCAGATCTGAATTTGATTTCAGCCGATTTCCTGTTTCGGCAGGCGGCCTGCATGGAGAAAAATATGGCAGGGGCTTTCGTGTTGGACAAGGCGTCGATTCTCGACCGTCTGGGCGGCGACGAAGAAATTTTCACGATGATGGTCGACATGTTTGTGCAGGATGTCGACAACAACTGCTCTGCCTTGGCTACTGCCCTGGCGTCGGGCGATCCTGCCGTGCTGCGCCGCGAGGCCCATACGGTCAAAGGCTTGCTGGCAACGTTTTCCGATGAGACCGGAGCGGCCGAGGCCTGTGTTGTCGAACTGCGGGCGCGCGATGGGCTGGTCGCCGATCAGGCCGAGGCAGTGGCCGGACTGCAGCAGCGCCTGCGCGAAATTGCGGCGGTTTTAAGCGCCGGGTAGTTTGAGGAAATCGGCGGCGCCACGGGCGCCGCCTTGCGGCCCGTGCGGCACGACGCCGAGCAAGGGGGCCGGCAGCAAGGTTTGCAGCGTTGCCAAATTTTCTTCAAAGCGGGACATCATCGGGTCGATACGGTTGGCGACCCAGCCAGCCAGCCTCAGGCCGCGGGCGGCGATGGCTTCGGCCGTGAGCAGCGCGTGGTTGATGCAGCCGAGACGCATGCCGACGACGAGGATGACTGGCAGGCCGAGGTCGACGGCCAGATCGGCGGCGTTCCGTTTGGTGCCCAAGGGCACACAAAATCCGCCGACGCCTTCGACGATGACCAGATCGGCCTGCTGCCGGGCCTCGTCACAACTTGCTCCGATCGGGCCGAATTCAATGCTCACGCCGGCTTCAGCCGCGGCAATGTGCGGGGCGATGGCAGGCTTGAAGCAATAGGGGTTGATGATCTGGCGCGGCAGTTCGACATTGCTGGCAGCGCGGATGGCTTCGACATCATCGTTCAGCCCGGCGGCATCGGTGCCGGCGGCGATCGGTTTGAGGCCGACGGCTTTGAGGCCATCAAGCCCGGCGCGGTGGAGCAGGGCGCAGGTGATGAAGGTTTTGCCGATTTCGGTGTCGGTGCCGGTCAGGAAATAGGCTTGGCTCATTTTTGCGCGTAAAGGTAGATCACGTCGTAGGTCAGCGGCAGGCCGGCCGGGGTACGCAGTTGCTCGTAGGCGACTTCGGCGCGCTGGAAGGTGGCGCGGCTCATCAGGCTGGTGCGCCGGCCGTCGCCGAGCTGGTTGGCGCCGATGGCCTTGACGGCGCGGAGCAGGGTCTTGAAGTCCGGGTAGTGCGCGATTTTTGTGCTTTTTTTCGGGTTGACCGTAGCAAACCCGAGATTGACGGCGATTTTCCGGATTTCGTCAGCGCTGTGGAAACTCAGCGTGTGGCGGTAGTGGTCGACATCGGCGAAGGCGTGGCGGAGTTCGTGAAAAGTCGCCGGGCCGAGGCTGGCGAGGGCGACCAGGCCATTCGGGCGCAGCGTGCGGTGGGCTTCACGCAGTGCGGTGGCCAGATCGCACCACTGGACGGCGAGGCTGGACCAGTAAAGATCGAGGCTGGCATCTGACAGCGGCAGGTGTTCGAGATCGCCGGCGATGCGGCAGCATGGCGCAGCGACCCGGTCGAGCATGGCCGGCGAGAGGTCGAGGGCGACGGCATGGGCATCGGGAAAACGGGCGAGCAGGTCGACCTGGGCAAAACCGGTGCCGCAGCCGGCATCGAGGAGGCGGGTTGGGGCGATGGCCGGCAGGCCGTCGGCCAGTTGCAGGCAGATGCGGCGCTGGATGTCGGCGGCGCTGTCGTAGGTCGGGGCGGCGCGCTCGAACGACTGCCGGATGCGCGCCTTGGACGGTCTAGTCATTCAGGAATTGGTGCACGGTGGCGACGAAATCGTCCGGCCGGGACATGAAGGGGGCGTGGGCGCAGTCGGCGAAGACGGCTAGCTTGGCGCCGGGAATCAGGGCGGCGAGGGCTTCGGCGGCGCCCAGCGGCATGAGCGGATCGGCCGCGCCGTGGATGAGCAGGGTCGGCGCCTTGACCTGTGGCGCAAGCTCGCGCAGATCGATGTCGCGCAGCCAGTTGAGGCCGGTCGCCAGCACCTCGCCGGACGGGCGCGGGTCGGCGAGTTGGAGCAGTTCGAGGGTGACGGCCTTGGCGCGGGCGTCGCCGCGATTGAAACCGCCAACAAAGCGCGGCAGCATGGCCTCGACATCGGCCGCGATGCCGGCGGCGAAATCGGCCAGCATGGCTGGCGGCATGGCGTGCGGCCAGCCGTCGCGCTGGACGAAGGAGGTCGTGCCCGCGACGAGAATGAGCTTGCCGACCTTGTCCGGATGGCGTGCGGCAACGGCCAGCGCCAGTTGGGCGCCGAGCGACCAGCCGGCCAGCGTCGTGCCGGGCTGCAGGCGGGCCGCGATGTCGTCGGCAGCGGCATCAAAATCGCTGATCAGCGGCGCGTTGCCGTAGCCGGGCAAATCGAAAATCTGCCCATTTATCCGGTTGACCGTAGCATTGAGCGGGCCGCGGCCGACGCACCAGCCGGGCAGGAAAACGAGGGGAGCGGTCATGCCAGTTCCTTGAGGGCGGTGACGAGTTGGTTGATATCAGCTTCGGTGTGGGCGGCGGAGACCGAAATGCGCAGGCGGGCCGTGCCTTTCGGCACCGTCGGCGGGCGAATGGCTGGCACCCAGAGGCCGCGCTCCCACAGGGCTTTGGCGAGGGCGACGGCGGCGTCATTTTCGCCGACGATGAGCGGCTGGATGGCGGTCAGCGACGGCAGCAGCGTGAGCGGCAGGCCGGCCAGTCCGTCGCGCAACTGGCCGATGCGGGCCATGAGGTTGGCGCGCAGGGTGTCGCCGTTGCGGATCAGCTCCAGGCTTTTCGATAGCGCGCAGGCGATGGCCGGCGGCTGGGCGGTGGTGAAAATGTAGCTGCGGCCTTTTTGCAGCAGGTATTCGATGGCGGTTTCCGAACCGGCGACGAAGGCGCCGCCGACGCCGGCCGCCTTGCCCAGCGTGCCCATGAGCAGGATGCGCGGCGCGGCCGGCAGGTTGAAGTGGCCAAGGCTACCCTTGCCGTGCGGGCCGAGGACGCCAAAGCCGTGTGCGTCGTCGATGACCAGCCAGGCATCGTAACGTTCGGCCAGCGCGAAGATCAGCGGCAACGGTGCGAGGTCGCCGTCCATGCTGAAGACCGCGTCGGTGACGATGACTTTGCTGGCTGCGGTACTGGCCGCCAGAAGCTTTTCCAGCGCCGCGACATCGTTGTGCGCGTAGCGGTGGACCTCGGCGCCGTTGGCCTTGGCCTGCTGCATGGCATCAATCAGCGAGGCGTGGTTGAGCTTGTCGGCGAAAACCGCGTCGCCGCGCCCGGCCAGGGTCGGCGTCACGGCGAGGTTGGCGAGGTAGCCGGTCGAAAAGGTCAGGGCGCGCGGAAACCCGGTGAAGGCGGCGATTTCCTTTTCCAGCGTCTCGTGCGGCGCGAGGTGCCCGCTGACCAGGTGCGAAGCGCCGGCGCCGGCGCCCCAGTGCAGCGCGCCATCGGCCAGCGCCCGGGCGATCTCGCCATTGCCGGCCAGCCCGAGGTAATCGTTGGCGGCGAAATTCAGCACTTTTTTGCCGTCGACCGTGGCAAGCCTGCCGCAGGGCGATTCGAGTACACGACGGTGGCGGGTCAGGCCGGCGGTTTCAAGGTCCGCCAGTTCGCTGGCGAGGCGGTGTTCAAGGGAGCGGGAAGTCATGGGGCCATATTTTCCCGCAGACCCACGTGAATGTCGCGCTTTTCCTCGGCGGCGAACTAGAACGCACTATTTGCGAGCTTCTTCCATTGCTCGTTGGAAATCAGCGTAGACCGGGAAACCCGAAGTTTTTCGCAGCCGTTGATGGCGAGAATGGTGCTGGCCGTCGATTTGGAGAGGGAGGTGTGCATCCACGGGCTTAGTGAAATCCGGCTGATCGACGAGAGGCGGATGGGCAGGTCGAGCCAGAATATTTCTTCGACTGGCGATGCGTAGAGTGCGCGAAACTCGCGTTCCGGCTTGTAGGCATAGCGTTTGACGAAGGGCAGCTCGTCGACCTGAAAGGCCTTTCGCCGTGCTTCGCTCATCGTCAGGTAGTTCATGCTCCCCATGGAAACATGCGGCACCCGGGCAATGTCTTC
The DNA here is from genome assembly GCA_049304775.1 of Ferribacterium limneticum. Classification (GTDB taxonomy): domain Bacteria; phylum Pseudomonadota; class Gammaproteobacteria; order Burkholderiales; family Rhodocyclaceae; genus Azonexus; species Azonexus limneticus_C. The sequence goes on along the minus strand of JBAQOL010000027.1, from coordinate 79,589 downwards.
GAGCAGCCGATTCTTGTCGAAGACGATACAAACCCCGGCCGGGCCGCCCGAGAAGACTCGCCAGTGGTGATAGGTCTCGGAGGCCTCCGAGAAACATAGCGCAAGCAGCGACTTCAGTTTTTTGCGCTCCTTGTAGACGGCCATGAAGTGTGAGTCATTCTTGTCGTCCCAGGTCTTGGGGTCGAGCAGCGTGATGCGCCGGGCAGTCAGGATATGAAGCAGCGCCGGCAGGTCGGTGTAGCGGCGCAGTTGGGCGGGGGCATTCGGTGCTGCCAATTGGGGCTCCTGATGGTTCTGGCGAGCAGCGCCAACGGGCTGTCGTCGTTTCAATTTTGGGCCAAATTTCCGGTTGACCGTGGGAATCTCGTTTGGGCGGATCGGATGGGTCGTCGAATTCGCGATGGTGTTTCCGGCTTGCTTTATATTGCATCAGCATACACAGGAAGTGGCGGGAGCGGGCAGGCCGGAGCCAGACCGGTCCTGCCGCGAGCGCATCGGCAACGGTGGCCGCAGTTGGATGGTATGGCCGGTGAGCCGGATCAGGGCTCCTGGCGCCCTTGGCAACAAATGGCCCGGTGACCAATCAGCTGTCGAGAAGTCAGCTGTCGAGAAGTTTCTGCAAGTCGCCGAGGGGAAGCGGTCGGGCAAACAAATAGCCCTGGCCTTCCTGGCAACCCAGTTCCTGCAGGATCGTGGCTTGGGCCGCGTGCTCGATGCCTTCGACCGTGATCTGCATGGTCATGGCCTTGCTCAGGGCGACAATGGCTTCAACGACGGCCCGCTGATTCTGGCTGGCGGGGAGATCGACGATGAAGGAGCGATCGATCTTGATGCGCTGGATGGGCAGGTCGCGCAGGACGCTCAGCGACGAATAGCCGGTCCCGAAGTCATCGATACTGACGGGAACGCCCAGTTCGTCCAAGGCGTGGAGTATGGACAAGCTTCGCTCCGTTGCCTGCAGCGTGCTCTCAGTGATTTCGAGTTCGAGTGCGCTGGCCGGAAAGCCTGTTTGACTGAGCACGGCGCGGACAGTCGCGACAAAATCCGCGCCGAGGAATTGTCGTGGCGAAACGTTGACGGAAACGTGGAAGGTTTCAGCGCAGGCTCTTCCCTGGACAACCTTGAGCATTTCGGTACAGGCACGATGCAGTACCCAGCGTCCCAAGTGTTCGATGATTCCACATTCTTCAGCGATGCCGATGAAGTCGGCCGGGGAAATGATTCCGCGTTCCGGGTGCTGCCAGCGGACCAGTGCTTCAACCCCGACTATCCGGCGACTGGCGAGATCGACGCGCGGTTGATAGTGCACGACCAGTCCATCGCTAACCAGGGCGCGACGCAGCCCCTGCTCGATGTTCATCCGCTGATGGGCCCGCTCGGACATGTCTGCCGCGTAGAAGTGGTAGCGGTTTCGTCCCTCGGCCTTGGCGGTATACATGGCCATGTCGGCGGCCCGCATCAATTGCTGACTATCTGTCCCGTTGTCGGGGAACATGGCTATTCCGATACTCCCGCTGATCGAAAGGGGGCCTCCGGGTAAGGTGACCGGTAGGCGCAACTGGTGCAGAATTTTTTCAGCCAATTGTGCGGCGTAGTTCGGATTGAAACTGCCGGCGAGAATCACGAACTCGTCACCGCCCAGTCGGGCAATCGTGTCACTGCTGCGCAGGATATCCCGCAAACGCTTGCCAACGACACGCAGCAATTCGTCTCCTATAGCGTGGCCGAGGGTGTCGTTGATCACCTTGAAACCATCAAGGTCGAGAAAGAGCAGGATGCAGCGTTGTTCGTTGCGCATCGCCTGCTCGATGGCGTATTGCAGCCGTTCTTCGAACAACAGGCGGTTAGGCAAGCAGGTCAGCGGGTCGTGATGGGCCAGGTGCTGGAGCTTTTGCTGGGCATCGTAAATTGCCGTGACATCGGAAAATGCGGTAACGAAATGAGTCACGCTGCCGCTAACGTCGCGGACGACGCTGACGCTTTGCCAGGCGGGGAATGCGCTGCCATCACTGCGGTGGCAGCGCACTTCGCCTTGCCAGAAACCGTCAGCTTCGGACAGGAAGTTTTCTTCATAGTGCTTAAAGGCCGGACTGACCCGCAGCAGAATGTCCGGATCCTGGCCGAGGACATCGGTTTCTGCGTATCCGGTAATGCGGGTATAGGCGGTATTGACGGCAATGATTCGGCGGCCGGCATCGGTAATGACGATTGCCTCGGCTGTGGTGTGAAAGACCACGCTGGACTGGCGCAGCACGGCCTCGTCCTGACGGCGCTGAGTTACATCCTGGAGTATTCCAACGACGCGCTGAACCGCGCCTCCATTGCCATATGCCTTGGCGTGAGCTTCCATACGGCGGATGGGGAGGGCGTCGCCGGCGAGTCGAAATTCGACACTGACCGCCTTGCCACCGGGCAACTTGGTGGTTAGTGCATTACTGACCCGTTCACGGTCGGCTTCGTAGACTCTTTCAATGAATGCTTCCCATGGCTCATCCAGCGGTTGCGGCCGATTGCCAAACAACATGCCGAGGTATACATCGCCTTTCAGTCGGTTCGACAACGGGCTCCATTCCAGGACCCCAAGCGAAGCAGCATCAAGCGCCAGTTTCAGGCGCTGTTCGCTTTGCTCGACTGCCACTTCCTCTTCCCGGCGAGCTAGTGCCATCTGGATCGTTGCGTGAAGCTCACGACCTTCGCACGGTTTGATTAGATAACCGAAGGGGCGGCTTTCCAGGGCTCGCCGCAAGGTGTCGTCTTCGGCGTAGGCAGTCAGGAAGACGACGGGAATCTGATGGTGGGCACGAATTGTCGCGGCGGCTTCGATGCCATCCATGTGGCCCTCGAGATGAATATCCATGAGGACCAGGTCGGGTTTGTTCTCGGCTGCCCGGATGATGGCTTGTTCTCCACTGGCAACCACGCTTTCGACGTTATAGCCAAAGCCCTGGAGCTGGCGCTTCAAGTCAAAGGCGACAATGCGCTCATCTTCGACAAGCATCAGATTGATTGGCAAGCGCGCACTCATGAAACCTCCTTCGTCGCAATGCTTTTCGGAAAACACATGGAGAACCGCGTTCCCTCGGCTCGTTCAATAGCCAAGGTGCCGTGCAGTTGCTCGACGAAAAGTTGAACCAGTTGCAAGCCAAGAGACGACCCCTCAGCCAGCTCAATATCCGGTGGCAAGCCAATGCCGTTGTCGGCTACGCTGAGACAAATCAAACCATCCACCTCCGCCTCTATTTGGATGACAATTTCGCCCCGACGTTCCCCCGTGAACGCATGCTTGAACGAATTGGTGACCAGCTCGTTGACCAGCAGGCCGCAGGGAACTGCCCGCTCGAGGTCGATCTGCACATCGTTCTCCGGCCGTACCATGCGCAGGCTGATGCGGTCGCCGGTTCCCCGGTAGCTTGAGCGGATCGATTGAACCAGACGGTCGAGATAATCCCCCAGGTCAAGACGGGAAAAGTCTTTTCGTTCATAGAGCAGCTGGTGGGTCAGCGCCATGGCTTTCACCCGCCCGCAGCTCTCGGCGAGAATCGCCCGCAGGCGCGGATCAGCGGCAAAGTCAGCCTGCAGGTTGAGGAGGCTGGTGATGACCTGCAGGTTGTTCTTGACCCGATGATGGACCTCGTTGAGCAGCACGGTTTTTTCGCGCAGTGCATCTTCCAGGCGTTGCTGGGCGCGTTGGCGTTCCGTGATGTCGATGATTGATGCCAGAACCATGACGCCGGCTTCAGTGGCAATCGGATTGAGGCCAATTTCAATCGGAAACTCGCTGCCATCGGCGCGGCAACCGGCCAGGTCACGACCGACACCCATCGGGCGCGGTTGCGGGTCATCAAAATAGCCGGTACGGAAGGCCTGATGATGCTGCCGGAATCGCTCGGGAACGAGGATTTCGACGGGTTTTCCGATCAGGGCATCACGTCCGTAATCGAACATTTGCTCAGTCTGCGCGTTGACCAAGACCATGATGCCGTCAAGGTCGATCATGACCATGGCACTCGGGGCCCACTCGACGACTCGACGGAAAGAGTCTTCGCCGAGTTGCGGGCCGACGGCAAGCATCGGCGCAATCGGACATGAGGCTTTATTCGGTACTCCTGCCGGCGGCAGATCGTTTGGGGCGTTCATGGCAACTCCTCAAAGCGCAGCCACCTCGAAACCGCAGACAAGTCGGAAAGTCACGGATGGCATCAATCCAAATTGGACAATGCCTCGCGGGAAATTATCTGCCGGGTGAAAAAAATATTTGCATGTCGTAGTCCGGGGTGACGTCAGAGCGCTGCAATTCTTCCCAGTCGATTCTTTCTAAACGGATTTACCCGGTGTTCCGGCGAGAGATTCGCCGAGCGCTGCGCTGATTGCATTGCTCAGGTGCTCGATTTCCTCGTCGCTGACGATGTACGGTGGCATCAGGTAGACCGTGTTGCCGATGGGGCGGATCAGCGCTTCGCGTTCCAGCGCGGCGCGGTAGAACTTGCGCGAGAAGTGCGGGTCGTCGGTGGTGACGTCGAAAGCGGCGATCATGCCGCGCTGGCGCAGGTGTTTTACCTGCGGATGGTCGGCCAGCGGGGCGAGGGCGGATTCCATTTTTTGTGCTTTTTTCCGGTTGACCGTGAGAACGTCGTCGGACTGGAAAATGTCGAGCGTGGCGAGCGCGGCGCGGCAGGCCAGCGGGTTGCCGGTGTAGGAATGGGAGTGGAGGAAGGCGCGCGTTACCGAATCGTCGAGGAAGGCGTTGTAGATGGTGTCGCTGGACAGGACGATGGAGAGCGGCAGGTAGCCGCCGGAGATGCCTTTCGACAGGCACATCAGGTCGGGCCGGATTTCAGCCTGTTCGTGGGCGAAGAAGGTGCCGGTGCGGCCGCAGCCGACGGCGATTTCGTCGCAGATCAGGTGCACTTCGTAGCGGTCGCAGAGCTGGCGGGCGAGGCGCAGGTATTCCGGGTCGTACATCGCCATGCCGGCGGCGCCCTGGACGAGCGGCTCGACGATCAGGGCGGCGATGTTTTCGCCGTGACGTTCAAGATGGGCTTCAAGCGCGGCGGCGGCGCGGCGGGCGACGTCGGCCGGTGATTCGTCGGCTTCGGCTTGGCGGAAATCCGGCGAGGGGATGACCGTTGCGGCGCGGACGAGCGGTGCGTAGGAATCCTTGAAGATGGCGACGTCGGTGACGGCCAGCGCGCCGACCGTTTCGCCGTGGTAGCTGCCCTGCAGGCAGAGGAATTCAGCTTTCTCTGGCCGGCCGATGTTGCGCCAGTAGTGAAAGCTCATTTTCAGCGCGATTTCGGTGGCCGAGGCGCCGTCGGAGGCGTAGAAGGCATGGCCAAGGGTGCCGCCGGTCAGGGCGCTCAAACGCTCGGAAAGCTCGACCACCGGCTGGTGCGTGAAGCCGGCCAGCATGACGTGTTCGAGGGTGTCGAGTTGCTCACGCAGCGCCGCATTGATGCGCGGGTTGGCGTGGCCGAAGAGGTTGGTCCACCACGAACTGATGCCATCGAGGTAGCGTTTGCCGTCGAAGTCGTAAAGCCAGGCGTCCTGGCCGCGGGCGATGGGCACCAGCGGCAGGTGGCCGGGCGTGCCGGGCTGCGCGTGGTGCTGCATCTGCGTGCACGGGTGCCAGACGGCCGACTGGCTACGGGCCAGCCAGTCGGCGTTCGACGGCTTGGTCATCAATGCAGGACTTGTGACGTCGCCGCCGGCTGTTCCGGCATTTCGGCGTGCACCAGTTCGGCTTCGCGGTTGGGGAAGAGCGGGGCGCCGCAGTCGTCGCAGAACTCCATCGGGAAGTGATGGTCGAGGAAGAGCACGTCCTTGACGCCGGCTTCGCGAAGCACGGCTTCGATTTCGCCGGCTGCATCGGTCGCTTCGTCTTCGGCGCCGAGCAGCGGCCAGACGATGCCGTGGTAGACCTCGTCACCCGTTGTCGGGCCGAGGCCGACGCGGTATTCCTCCATGCGGCGGTCGTAGCACGGACCGACGACGGCGCGGATGTCGGCCGGCATGAGGGCGAGCATGCTCTGCAGGAAGGCGACGGAGGCCTTGAGCGAATACGGCCGCGACAGACGGTCGGCGTTGCGGCAGGAGGCGTGGTAGGAATCGGGCAGCAGTGGTTGCCAGGCGCAGCCGGTGAGCAGCGGCTCGATATTTGGGCTGCCCTGCTTGATCCATTCCTTGAGCGCGGTTTCCTTGTTGCCGTCCTTTTCGTTCCAGCGGAACAGCGGCTTGCCGCGCGGTACGACGACGGTACCGACGATGTAGCGGACGTCGGAGAGGAAACGGTTGGTTTCGGCCATGCTGGCGCTGTCGACGGTCAGATGGTTGCCGGCCAGCGCAGCTTCGCCCAGTTGTTTGGTCAGTTGCCAGGTTTCGCAGAAGCTGCGCGGCAACTGGTCCGGGCTGAACAGGAAGTCGGCCAGCGCAATACGCGCGTCGCCGCCAAAGACATGGGCGCCGAGATGCACGTGCAGGGCCTGCAGCGTGCTCTTGGGAAGCGGGCTGGCGGGGATGGAAAAGCGTGACCAGGCAAGGACGGGCGCGGCAAAGAGCTGGATGTCGTATGCCTGACCCTGGACTTCGACCCGGTTGGTTTCGGCCCGCGACTCGATCATGTCGGCCAGTTCGTCGTGGGCGCGCGGGTTGGCCTCGAACAGGCGGTCGAGCGCGGTGTTGATGTCATCCTCGTCACCGTTTTTGAGCAGGCTGTCGACGACTTCGGCGAGTTGCGCTTCCCAGTAGGCGTCTTCCAGCTTGCCGCCGGATTCGGAAAGGCCAGTGGCCAGACGTTGCAGTTCGGCCGCGTCGCGGGAAAGACGGTCGCGAGAGCCAAAGCGGGTGCGTTTCATCGGTGATCCAGAAAATTCAAAGATGGGATTTTACCAGCCGGGAAACTCCTTGAGCGTCTCAATCCCCGGAATGACGGCGATTGCTCGACGGCGCGTGATAGGGATAAAAAATTGATAGAGCACTTAATCGCTGAGCGGGCTGGCAACGCAAGCTCGAACGCCACAAAACAGAGATCACGCCCAAGCCTTGGCAGAGGCTCAGGGGGTTCTATCAACAGCCAATTCCGCCAGAGCTAAAAAAACGCCACCGGTCAGGTGGCGTTCATTTTTGGCAAACTTGGCGGCAATTTGTTAGCGAGCCTGTTTCCGACGGCGCGCCATCAACCCGATTATTCCCACCCCGGCCAGCAGCATTGCATAGGAAGCCGGTTCAGGAATCGGTGCCAGCGTCTGGGCTCCGATCAGCGTCTTGGGGCCAATATTGACCAAGCTCTGGGATGTGCTGACAAAATCATAGTTGTCGGTGTTTGCTGAAAGCTGGAAAGTGTCGACCGATACATCCGTCGGGGCATAGACGTACGCGACAAAATTCTGCGCGACGCCAGCCAGCAGATTGAAAGTCATGGTGGAGTACGAAGTACTGTAGGTGTCGTAGCTCAATTGCTCCAGATCAGAATACGTATTGGCCGAGAGCGGCGTCGGTAGCGCGCCGCCAAAGTAGAACGAAGCAAGCAGGGGAGCGGTAGCGCCAAATGGGGTTTGCGCTGCGGTGAAATTGCCCGAGGCCGACAGGTTAAATGACAGAGATGTGGCAATGGATGACTGGACACTACCGGTCAGCGAAATCCATTTGCCGCCAGACTGGTTGGTGCCATCAGACGTTACGCCGATCGATAGATAGTCGTTTTTCCAGGTTTGGTGATCCCAGCTTTTTGTGGTCGTCACGGTCTCGTAGTCGTAAACCAGACCAGCGGTGGTGGCTGTCGGTGCCGTTTGCACTTCGCTGGTGAAAGCGCTGCTGGTTGTCGTGCTGTAGGGTGTGTTCGACCCGTTAGCGTAGCTTGTGACAGTCGGGCCCGATGTCGTGGTCGTCGCGCCGGCGCCAAGGTTGGAGCTGCTTGTAACGACATTCGATACAGAAAGAATGGGTGATGCTACGGACGCATGAGCGCCGGTAGCGAGCATTCCCAAACCTAGTGCGACGGCACAGGTTATGGGGGTAAATGTGTGGCGCATGATATTTTTCCGAGGGGCAAGTGTGTCTATTATTCGAGCTTGGCTGGATTTCAAGCATGTCGAGTGTCATGCCAACCAGCGTAGCCGCTGGCAGGCACCCAAATGGCGGTCGGCCGCTCAGCGACGACGGCCTGCCACCCCCGCCAGCAGCCCCAAGCCGGCCAGCAGCATGGCGTAGGTCTGCGCCTCCGGAACGGGGGCGGCGATGTCGCCAGAGCTCACGGCCCACGCGCCATAGAGAGCGCTCTTGGGGTCACTGTCCTGCGAGCCATCGAGCGTGATGAAGTTCCACGCGCGCGAAGGGGCCGCTCCGTGCTCCAGGTCTGTCCAGTAGATATACGGCTGCACATTGCTGAACGGGCCGACGTTTTTCAGGCAGTAATTCGGTGCGCTGCAGGCGCCGCTATTTGCGCCGCTGAACGTCTCGTAACTGGGGTTGCCGAGCGTGTTGTAAAACAGGTGGGCCAATTCGCTGGCCTTGCTGCCTGCGTACACGCTGCCGGGTGCGCTGACGTTGTAGCCATTGTCGGTACTGCCGTCACTGGAGTCGAGGTACTGAAAGCTGACGCCATTGATCGGGGTCAGCGTGGGCAGGCGCCAGTTGTCAAAGACCTGCACACCGTTGGAAAAGCTCAGGCCGGCGACCCAGGCTTTGGAGTCGGCCCAACTCATCCCTCCGGTGGCACTGAAGCCGGGGTTCTGGGCGTAGTCGACACTGTGGCCGGTGGTCTGGGCGTAGTTGGCATCGGCCAGCCAGGTGATGTCTAGCTCGGTGTCGTAATACGCTTCAAAGCTGTCTGCGCTGCCGTTGAGATCGCGGCCCTGCAGGGCGGCCTGAGCTGAGCCTGCTAGAACGATGTTCAGTGTCAAGCCAGCCAGAAGGGGAATAAGTTTTTTGTGATGTAACGGCATGAGATTCCTTGATTGTTGGGGATGTCAGGTTTTCAGGACCATCTGGTGTCAGCGCAGCTCTTGGCGGGAGCCAACGGTGACGACGGTTTTCGGGCAAAAATATTTCATGTGCATCACAATCTTGGTGGCATACGATGCATATCGCCATCCCATAAACATGGGATGAATTGCCCTGCCTGAAATTGTCCGGACTAAACCAAGTCAGTCGTAATCCCGCAACGCTAAATGCGGGGCCAGCATGACCACGTTGGTGATCTCCAGTTTTTCAAAAACGATTCTGATCTGGCTGCGAATGGTTTCTGGCGAGCGCTTGGCTTTGGCAGCCACTTCTTTTTGCGACATGCCGCTGGCCAGCATTTTTGCGACCATGAATTCACGCGGGCTAAGCCCATCTACTTTCTCGCGCGGGCGTGCCTTGAGGTACATCAGTCCGTGTTCGTGCTTGCAGTCCACCACGATGTTGCGGCCAATCACCTGTTTTTTTCCCAGCAGCTTATCCAGCAGCGCAGGGGGTAGCCGCTCTCTGCTTTGGGTATTCCACTCGCTTTCGACAAGTTCCCAGAATTGGTTTCCCGCATGGTAAGGAACGCCGCGCATGTCAGCGATCGCCACTGACCAGCTTTGCCTCGCAATATCGCCAACCAATTTATCAAGGTGAATCCGTCGGTTGATGGCCAGCGCCTGCATCAAGTGCGGAGCAAGGTTGTCAAAAAGCTCTGTTTCCTCGTCGGTGCACACCTGCTTGGCGTCTTTGCGGTAGAGAGACAACCAATGAACGAACTGGGTGAATGGATTGATGTCGCAGGTGATCAGGACATTCCTGTGGCCAAATTCTTCACACAAGGCGCGCATGCCCTCCTTGCCAGGCCCGGCGAATTCAATATCGCTGTTGAAGGAAAGGGTGGTAACAGACTGTTCTGCGAGCCGCTGTGCCGGCGAGTCCAGGTGTTTTACTGCTTCATAGGCGATCAGCATGGCCTGCGAAGATTGGTGCAGGTGAATGCTGTGCACGTCGATTCCGTTGCTGGTCATCGTTGCCGTACCCCACATCGACGAGTCAAATGGTAGGCAAGACTTCAGGGCGCCAAGGAGTTCGTCCTGAAATTCCGGAACCGGTGTGTCCTGTGCCAGGCGGTATATCGTCAGCAACAAGTCGCTGTAGCTTGATAGCAATGACCTAGGCATGATGAAGTTCCCGAGGTGAATATGATGTTTGGCAGCTGCTCGCCCAGTGTCGCATATCCCCCGGCCTCAGCTCTGGCCGCCAAAAAATTGAGCAAAAGCATAGTTGGGCGGTACGCCGGGGTAGCACCCAAGCCGGTAAAATGACGCACAGCACAAACCTTCGAGTCAGCCCATGCTTATCTTCCTGTCACCCGCCAAATCGCTTGATTACAAAACGCCGCCGCACGTTGCGACACATACGCAGCCGGCGTATCTGAAGCACTCGGAAGCCTTGATCAAGAAGCTGCGCAAGCTGTCGCCGGCCGATATCGCCAATTTGATGGATCTTTCCGACCCGCTGGCGCTGCTCAATTTCAACCGTTACGCCGACTGGTCGCTGCCCTTCACGCCGGACAACGCCAAGCAGGCCGTGCTGGCTTTTGATGGTGATGTTTACGACGGACTGGCGGCAAAAACGCTGGGCGCCGACGACCTCGACTTCGCCCAGCAGCGCGTCCGCATCCTTTCCGGCCTGTACGGCATCCTCAAACCGCTTGACCTCATGCAGCCTTATCGCCTCGAAATGGGTACCAAGTTCGCCAACAAGGCCGGCAAGGATCTCTACGCCTACTGGGGCGAGCGTCTGCTCGATGCGATCAATGCCGAACTGGCGGAAATGCCGCGGCCGATCGCGGTCAACCTGGCTTCCGAGGAGTATTTCAAGGCCGCCGTCGGGCGCAAGATCAACGGCACTGTGATCCAGCCGGTGTTCGAGGACTGGAAGAACGGCAAATACAAGATCATCAGCTTCTACGCCAAGCGGGCGCGCGGCCTGATGACACGCTACGCCGTGGTCAATCGGCTGAGCGAGCCGGAAGGGCTCAAGGATTTTGACAGCGACGGCTACGCCTTCGCCCCCGAGGCATCCGACGACAAGAGCTGGGTGTTCCGCCGGCGCCAGTGACATGAGCTATCGGGCCAGCGTCGGTTCGCAAGGTTATCGCTTCGCCGATCTGCGCGAGGTGCTGGCCAAGGCCAGCCCGGCCCGTTCCGGCGACGCGCTGGCCGGCATTGCCGCGCAGAGCGCGGCCGATCGGATGGCGGCCCGGCTGGTGCTGGCCGACCTGCCTTTGCGTTGCTTTCTCGATGCGGCGCTGATCCCCTACGAAATCGACGAAGTCACCCGCCTGATCGTCGATAGCCACGACGCCGGGGCCTTCGCGCCGGTCGCTTCGCTGACGGTGGGCGAATTCCGCGAATGGTTGCTCGACGAGATGACGGGAGAGGCCGAACTGGCGGCACTGGCACCCGGCATCACGCCGGAAATGGCTGCTGCAGTCAGCAAGCTGATGCGCAATCAGGATCTCATCGCGGTGGCCCGCAAGTGCCGGGTGGTCACCGCCTTCCGCGACACCATCGGCCTGCCCGGCCGGCTGGCTGTGCGCCTGCAGCCGAATCATCCGACCGACGACGCCAGTGGCATCGCCGCCGCCATGCTCGACGGCCTGATGTACGGCGTCGGCGACGCGGTGATCGGCATCAACCCGGCGTCGGACAGCCTGCCGGCGCTGGCCAGCTTGTGGCGGATGCTCGACGAACTGATCAGCCGCTTCCAGATTCCGACGCAATCCTGCGTGCTGACCCATGTCAGCAGCCAGATCCGCGCCATTGAGGCGGGACTGCCGGTCGATCTGGTCTTCCAGTCGATCGCCGGCACCGAGGCGGCCAATGCCGGCTTCGGCATCAACCTGGCCCTGCTGCGAGAAGCCCGAGAGGCGGCCTTGTCGCTCAAACGCGGCACGGTCGGCGACAACGTCATGTATTTTGAAACCGGGCAGGGCAGCGCCCTGTCGGCCAATGCCCACCACGGCGTCGACCAGCAGACCTGCGAGGCCCGCGCTTACGCCGTGGCCCGGCATTTCAAGCCGTTGCTGGTCAATACCGTGGTCGGTTTCATCGGCCCTGAATACCTCTACGACGGCAAGCAGATCATCCGCGCCGGGCTGGAAGACCATTTCTGCGGCAAGCTGCTCGGGCTGCCGATGGGCTGCGACATTTGCTACACCAACCACGCCGAGGCCGATCAGGACGACATCGACAACCTGCTCGTGCTGCTCGGCACGGCCGGCGTCAATTTCATCATGGGCGTGCCGGGCGCCGACGACATCATGCTCAATTACCAGAGCACGTCGTTCCACGACCAGCTGTTCGTCCGTCAGGCGCTCGGTTTGCAGCGGGCGCCAGAATTCGAAGCCTGGCTGGCGAGCATGGGTTTGACCGATCAGGCCGGGCACCTGCTGCCGGCCAGCCCCGACCATCGGCTGCTGGCCGACCTGCGGCGGCGCCTGCCATGAGCCGTCCGGACCCCTGGCAATCGCTGGCGACGCTGACCGCCGCCCGCATCGCGCTGGGTCGTGCCGGCAACAGCCTGCCGACCGCCGCCGTGCTCCGTTTCGATGTCGCCCACGCGTTGGCCCGCGACGCCGTGCATCAGGCGCTCGATGTCGACGGGCTGGCTACCCGCTGGCGCGAGATGGGCAGGGTTGAACCGCTCGTCATTCACAGTCGGGCCGTTGATCGCCACACCTACCTGCAGCGCCCGGACCTCGGCCGTTGTCTCGACGAAGCCAGCGCCGCGATGCTTCTCGCCCGGCGTCTTCCCGAAGCGCCCGATGTGGCCATCGTGATCGCCGATGGGCTCTCGGCGACCGCAGTGCATGAGAACGCCTTGCCGCTGCTGGGCGCCCTGTTGCCCCTGCTCGACGGCTTGCGCATCGCGCCGCCGGTCATCGCCCGTCAGGGCAGGGTAGCGCTCGGTGACGAAGTTGGCGCTGTGCTCGGGGCGCGGCTGGTGCTCGTTATCCTCGGCGAGCGACCGGGCCTTTCGTCGCCGGATAGCCTTGGCGCCTACCTGACTTTCGCGCCAAAAATCGGCCGGCTCGATGCCGAGCGCAATTGCCTTTCCAACATCCGCCCGGCCGGGCTGACGCCAGCCGCCGCCTCGGTCAAGCTGGCCTGGCTGATCCGCGCCGCCCTGGCTCGGCAATTGACCGGCATCGGTTTGAAGGATGACAGCGAAACGCTCGCGCTGCCTGCGGAGCCGGCGTTTTCGCCATGCCTGAAAGCCGAGCGCTGAGGCAGGAAGCAGGCGAGGTGGCCGGCGCGCCAGCCATTTCAATTTTGGCCGTTTTTTCCGGTTGACCGTGGCAAACATGGCCAAGCGCCGGAATCATGGCCGGCGTCGCTTATTGCCCCAGTTTCTGCAGCAAGCTCGCAATTCGGGCTGTTTCAGCGAACAAGGGCTCGAGCATGGACGGCAGCCGGTCGCTTGTCGGCTCCTTCAGTTCGGCCTCGACCGTCGCGGCGAGATTGCCCAGGTGTTCCATGCCCAGATTGCGGGCGATGCCTTTCAGCGTATGGGCCAGACGTAGCGCGTCGACCTGCTGGTTTTTGCCAAGGGCGGTGCGCAGGTTGGTTTCGAAGTGGGAGCCATGGCTGTCGCGGAATTTGATCAGCATGCTCCGATAAAAATTGACCTTGTTGCCCATCAGTTTCAGGCCGTTTTCGACGTCGATGCCCGGCAGGTCGAGCATCCAGGCAGGTTCCAGCGTCGGTGCCGCCCTCGGCGTGAGGGGGATGGCGACATTCATCCCGGGCTTGAGCAAATCGCTGATCAGGTGCAGCAGCTTGTCGAGATCGACCGGCTTGGTGATGCGGGCGCTCATGCCGGCCTCCATGCACTGCAGGCGGTCGTGTTCGAGGGCGCCGGCGGTCAGGGCGATGATCGGCAGGTCGGCGTATTCCGGCTCGGCGCGCAACAGGCGGGTGGCGGTGAAGCCGTCCATGATCGGCATCTGGCAATCCATCAGGACGAGGTCCGGGCGTTTCTGGCGAATGGCGGCGATGGCCTGCTTGCCGTCGCAGGCCAGGCGGATCTTGAGGCCGGCCATGCCGAGCAGTTCCTGCATGAGATCGCGGTTGAGGTCGACGTCGTCGACGACGAGGATGTCGGCGCCGCGCAGGTGGGGGACGCTGGCAATGTCGGGCAGGCCGTTCGCCGGGGGCAATACCGGGAGCGCTGGCAAGTGCAGTGGCACGGCCAGCGCTGAATAAAGGCTCCGGAGGCTGGCTGGCTTGTGCAGCACGGCGTCGGCCACGTGGTTTTCCATGAAGGGCAGCGTGGCGCTGTTGTGCGGTGCCAGGAGGATCAGGGCCGGCGCCTGCGGGCCGATGGTCTGGCGGATGGCGGTGATGGTTTCGACGCCGCTCATGCCGGAAGGCAACTGCCAATCGATCAGCACTGCCAGGTAATCGGCTGACGGTTCGCTCAATTGGCTCAGCGCGGCTTGACCGCTGGCGCAGGTTTCTGCCTGCAAGCCCAGTTGCAGTACCTGTTTGCCCAGCGTTTCGGCCAGCAGCGGGTTGTCGTCGACGATCAGCACTGTGCGCCCGGCGTGGGCGGCCAGGCGCGTGGCGAGTTCGGCCGCCGGCAGCGGGGCGTTCGGCACGCTCTGAAGGCTGGCTGTGAAGTGAAAAGTGCTGCCGCGCCCGGGTTCGCTGTCCAGCCAGATGCGGCCGTTCATCAGTTCGACGAGGCGCCGGGATATGACCAGGCCGAGGCCGGAACCGCCGTAGCGCCGGGTCGTCGAGGTATCGGCCTGACTGAAGGCGGAAAACAGGATGTCCTGCTCGGCCGGCGAAATGCCGATGCCTTCGTCGCCGACCGAAAAACGGAGCCGGGCCAGCGCATCGTCGCCGGACTCAAGCCGGCATTCGAGGCGCAGGGTGCCTTTTTCCGAAAACTTGATGGCGTTGCCGAGCAGATTGATGATGACCTGCTTGAGTCGCAGCGGATCGCCGACGAAACTGCCGGGCACCTCGGGCCCGATATCGACGCAGAGTTCCAGCCCCTTTTCTTCGATGCGCTCGATGAGCAGGTCGGTGATTTCGTCGATCAGGGCGGGCAGTTCGAAGGGCACCTGCTCGATGTCCAGCTTGCCGGCCTCGATGCGCGAAAAGTCGAGGATGTCGTTGATGATGCCGAGCAGGTGGTGGGCGGCCAGGCGAATCTTGGCCAGATACTGTCCCTGCTGGACGTTGAGCGGCGTGCGCAGGCACAGGTCGGAAAGACCGAGGATGGCGGTGAGCGGCGTGCGCACCTCGTGCGACATGTTTGACAGGAAATTGCTCTTGGCCTGGCTGGCCAGCTCGGCTTGTTCCTTGGCCGTACGCAGATCGTGCGTTTGCTCATTGACCATCGCCGTCAGATTGTCGCGGTGATCGCGCAGGTCTTGGGCTGTTTCGTGGAGCAGGCGCTCGTTGTCGCGCAGGGCCTTTTCGCGGTCCTTGAGCACGGCGATATTGCTTGCGACGACGACGGCGCCCTCCAGTTTGCCGGCCTGGCTGTGGATCAGGCTGGCGTGGACGAGATAGGGCAGCGTCTCGTTCTCATCACCGGCCGGCGTCTTGGCCCGGCGGAAATTGAGTTCGGCTTCGAAGCGCCCGCCGGCGGCGCGAATGGCGTTGAGCAGCAGCGGCGCGCCACGATTGGCCGGCAGCATCCGGCGCAACTGCTGGCGGCCGGATTCGGGCAGGCAGTCTTCGAAATAGTGGCCGACCAGGGCGTCCGGCGCGTAGCCCAGTTCCTTGGTGAGCAGGCTGTTGGCGCGGATGACCCGGCCGTCCGGGCCGAGCATGACGAAAATTTCGGCCATGGTGCCGATGGCCCTCTCCAGCGCGCCGTGCAGCTGGGCCAGTTCCTGCGAGCGAAGCTGCAGTTCGTCCTGCTGTCTTTCCTGTTCGGCGATGAGCAGTTCGAGCGCTTCGGTGCTTTTGATCAGCTCGCTTTCCAGCGCCAGATTGGCCTGGCGCAAACTGTCCAGTTCGTCTGCCAATTCGCAGTTCTGGCCAAATGCCGCGGGTGCCTGACAAAGGCGAATGACATCGGTGGCTTCGGCGACGGCCGCGGCAACTTCCAGCGACAGGCCGGGCGAAAAGGTTTTAACCGGGCCGATCTCGACGGCAATGACCTCAATCACCGGTGGCTGCGCAATCATCTCGCGGACAGCAGCCAGCAAATAGCCGACGCCGGCGCCATGGCCACCGCTGCCGGCGTTTTCGACCGGTACGTTGCGGGCATTGAGGAGGCGCAGCTTGCCGGGATTGGCTCCGGCCATGGCGTCCACGATGACCACGTGGCCGCAGTCTTCAAACAGGTGCAGGGCATCCAGCCCGCGCGTGCCGCAATCGATGACTTTGACCTCCGGTGGCAGCTTGACCCGCTTGAGCGCCAGGCTGACGGCCGGGCCGAAGCCGTCGTCGCCATGCAGCGGGTTGCCGAAGCAGAGGATGCGCATGCTTTCAGACATTGAAATGCGTTTTTTTGTGGCTGCCGATGAAATGCACGGTGCACACCAGGCACGGGTCGTGGGAACGGACGATGTGGCCGATCTCCACCGGGTTTTCCGGATCGGGAACCGGCAGGCCGATGATGCTCTGTTCCCAGTGGCCATGGCGGCCGGCGCTGTCGCGCGGCGAGGCGTTCCAGGCGGTTGGCGTGACGATCTGGTACTTGTCGATCACGCCATTCTTGATGCGCAGCCAGTGGCCGAGTCCGCCGCGCGCTGCCTCGACCAGGCCATAGCTCTCGCCATCCGGCCAGACGTCGATTTTCGGGTCGACAAAATGTGGCTCGTTCAATTTCGTTTTTAGCTGTTTTTTCGTGTTGACCGTAGCATTGAGCAACCAGCCGGCCCGGCGCAGGCGGGCGAACTGGCGCAGCCAGGTGTTGTCGCCCTCGCTGGCCAGCAGGTCGCAAGTGAGCGCTTCGCCGGCAATGCGCAGTTCGGCCAGCGGCCCGGTCTGCACCACCTTGTCGCCATAGCGCGGCGCCTTGGCCCAGGTGTAGCGGTCGCTGCCCGGCAGGTGGTCGGGGATGGTTTCGCCGGCCCACGGGTGGCGTCCGCCGGGGTAGTCGAGGAACCAGCTGTGGCGGACATGTTCGTTGATTTGCAGGTGGTCGAGCGGCTCGACCTGCTGGGTATCGGCGTTGAAAAAGCCGGCCGGCAATTCGCTGCCGGTGCCGTCGGGCCGATGATTGACGCCGTAGCTGAGCAGGTGGCCGGTGCCGGCGCCGAGCTTGTGCAGGCCGATGTCGCGGCCGAAACGGTTGAACAGGCCGAGGGCGCTGCGCTCGCGGGTCGGGCTGGCGGCCATCCAGCGGAACAGGGCTTCGCTGCTGTCGAGGGCTAGCCATTCGTCGAGATCGCCGCCGATCACGGCCTGCTCGAACCAGGCGCGCACGCTGGCCAGAATGTCGTTCGTGTCGAGCAGGCGGCGGGCGTTGGCCGGCTGGGTGATGCCGCCGGGCAGCATGTAGGTCGAGTGCGGCCACTGGCCGCCGAAAATGGCGACGATGCCGATCAGCTCGCGCGTGCTCTTCAGGCAGCCGCGCACGACGCTGCCCTTGAGCGGGGCGAAAGCCTCGGTCAGTTCAGCCGCCAGCGAGTGGCCAGCGTAGAGCGGGTTGCAGAAATCCGGCGTGAAAAACAGGAAACTCTGGCGCAGGTCGCTTTGCAGCGTCTCGGCCATCAGGCACAGGTTGCGGACCAGTACGGCGTGGGCCGGCGGCGTGATGTTGGCGATCTGTTCGAGGGCCAGCGTCGCCGCATAGAGGTGGGCGGTGCCGCAGATGCCGCAGACGCGCGGCGTGATGACCAGCGCGTCACGCGGCGCCCGGCCGATCATGATCTGCTCGAAACCGCGATACAGCGTGCCGACGCAACGCGCATCGACAACCACGCCGTCTTCAAGATCGAGCTGGAATTCGAGGTCGCCCTCGACGCGGTTGAGGTCGATATCGACGGTGACGCGGGTCATCACGGCTCCATCTCGCGGTTGATCACTCGTTCGGGCGCTGCGGCGCGGGCGAGGTTCTTGTAGGCCATGTACTTGGCGCGGGCGACGCCGAGCGGCAGAAATTTCGGCACGGCGCCGATTTTGGGCGTCACGAACAGGTCGCGATTGGCTGGGAAGTCCGGCGAGGTGCAGCCGAAGCAGGGCACGCCAGCCCGCGTCTTGCTGCTGTGGCCGTTCCACAATTCGGTATTGCACGGCGCCAGGGTCTGCGGGCCGCGGCAGCCGAGGCTGAAGAACATGCAGCCGCGCCCGCCGAGCACCTCGTCCTCGATGTCGTACTCGTGGTATTCGTTGCGCGTGCAGCCCTGGTGGACGAGGCTGGCGAAGAAGGCAGTCGGCCGGTTGAGCGTGTCGAGCTGGAGGACTTCGCCCTCGGCCAGCATGGCCAGCACCTTGGTTATCGTGTTCGGGTGGGCCGGGCAACCGGCGACGTTGATGACGGGCTGGCCGCTGCACGCCCGCCAGTCGGCGCCGAGCAGGCCGCCCGGCTGGTTTTTGAGGAATTGCAGGCCGGTGCAGTCGGTCGGGTTGGGCGCCGCCGCATGGACGCCACCAAACGCGGCGCAGGTGCCCATGGCTACGACATGGGTGGCCAGCGGCGCCAGTTCGCGAATGATGTCGATCTTGGCGCGGCCTTTCCAGGTGTCGTACTGGCCGCTACCGTCCGGCCCGGTCATCAGGCTGCCTTCGATGCACAGGATGTCGAGTTTTTGGTGGCCGCTGGTGATGGCCTCAAGGACTTGCCCGAAGCGGGCATCGGCGGTCAGCGAAGGGTGCCAGAGCAGGTTCAGGTCATATTGCTGGAGCAGGTTTTCCAGGCTGGGCCGGTCCGCGCAGAGCAAGGCCATGCTTTCGCCGCTGCAGGCACCGGCTTGCATCCAGACGATATTCACCATGCTGACTCTCCTTTCGCCAACAGGTGCTTGAGCGGGCTTGTCGACGGGTAATTCCTGTTATAGGCCTAAAGATATAACATTATTGTTAATACCGGCAAAAACTAAATTGTTTCTGCTCCTTTGCGTCAAGTCGCCAGCAAGAGCGATGCTGCCGCCGCTCCTTGTTATTACATTTTGCCAGCCGCAAAATGCGCTGCCGGATCGAGCTTTGCCACCGCGCGGTTCGATCGTTCATCCCCGCACTATCAGTCAGGTGTCCAACATGGTTCGCATCGTCATTTTCATGGTCGCCGTCAGTCTTCTCGGTGGCTGCGCGACGCGTCAGGCGATAACGGCGCCCGATCTCGAACCCGGCCGCCAGCCGCCGCCCAGCATCACCGTCAACATTCCCGGCCTTGGCCCGTGCACGGACAATCCGGATCGGCGCTTGCATTTTGATGCGAGCCAGCCGATCAACGTGCTGGTCCATGGCTGCTTCGGCTCGTCGGGCCAGTTTCGCGGCCTGGCTCAGGTGTTGGCCTTCCACGGTCAGCAATCGGCCTGCTTTACCTACGATGACCGCGCCAAACTGGCGCACAGTGCGGCGGCATTGAGGACCGCGATCGAGCAACTGGCCGAGCAATCGCATGTGCCGCAGGTGACGGTGATCGGTCACAGCCAGGGCGCGCTGATCGCCCGCGGCTCACTGACAGAATCGACCCGCACGCCGCACGTCGATTTGCGCCTGGTCACCGTCTCGGGTCCATTCTCGGGAATAGAGGCCGCCCGCACCTGTGGCAAATCCTGGTTGTATCCGCTGACGCTCGGGCTGCTGCCCTTGAGTTGCTACGTGGCGACTGGTCCGAAGTGGGCGGACATCACCTACTCGTCGCGGTTTATTCGCGAGCCGGGCGCCTTGACCGATCAAGTCGCCAGCTATCTGAAAATCGATACCGATGAGCGTGATAGCTGTCGCCATGAGGAGAACGGGCGTTGCGTCGAGGACGACGACATTTTCTCGCTGGCCGAGCAGCGCAATGCCATGGTTGAAGACGATCATCGGCTGACGCGCGTCGAAGTGCAGGCCGGGCACGTCGAGATCGTGGGTGACAAGCGCGTTGCGCCTATGAAATTGATTGCCGTCTTGCAGGAACATGGGGTGGTTCGCCCGACCGGGCCTGAGCGCACATCTTCATTCCGCCATCTGCTCTCGCGGGTATACGAAATTGACGGGAAGTAGCGCCAACTCGAGCCGCTCCGCATTTTGATTTTGGCCGTTTTTTCCAGTTGACCGTGGGATTCACGTCGGGCGCCGACTTGGCGCCAGTTTCGCCTTACGTCGTCAGTAACAGCGATGCCGCCGCCGGTTTGACGATCTGGAATCCCAGCGTCGTCCTCCCGCGCAAGCAGAGCAGCGCCTTGTCCTTGCTGACCAGCAGGTTGGCACCGCAGCGGGCGGCCAGTTCAAGAAACTTCTGGTCATCCCTGTCCTTGCAGCGCGGCAGCTTCGGCGCTTCGCCTGCGGGGAAAACCTCGACCAGCCGGGTGTAGCGGGCGTAGCGTTCGGTGATCATCTCGGGCGTCAGCTTGAGTTGCGGATAGGTCAGCACGCGTTGCAGCTCATCGAGCGTGCGGGCGTCGACGACGCATTGAATCCGCCCGGCCTCCAGCGCCGCCATGATCGGCACGGCATCGGTATTGCCCCAGTGGAAAAGGTCGAGGACGACATTGGTATCGAGAACTAAGCGCAGCATGGGGCGGGATTATATGCGCCAGCACACGGTTCGGGCCGGCGGTCGGGTGCAGAATCCAGTCGCTGGTCGTCCCGTTGTCGAGCGCGAAATACTTGCCGGTCATAAACCTTTGTTACCATGTCGTCCCCGCTGCCGGCAGATGCCTGGCAAGCGGCCGGAAAACCTCTACCCCAGGACATCACCATGGCGCACCCCCTTGCCGGCCAGCCGGCCCCGACATCCAGCCTGACCGACATTCCCGCCCTGCTGGCGGCCTACCGGAATCTGCCGGATGCCAGCGATCCGGCCCAGCGCGTTGCCTTCGGCACCAGCGGGCATCGCGGCACGGCACTCAATGGCAGTTTCAACGAGGCGCACATTCTCGCCATCGCCCAGGCCGTCGCCGAATATCGCGCCCAGGCCGGCATCCGCGGCCCGCTCTTCCTCGGCAAGGACACCCACGCGCTGTCCGGCCCGGCCCAGCAGACCGCCCTTGAAGTCCTCGCTGCCAACGGCGTGCTGACCCATCTCCAGGCGGATGACGGTTACACGCCGACGCCCGTCATTTCGCGCGCCATCCTCGTCCATAACGCCGGCAATCCGGCCGACCGAGCCGACGGCATCGTCATCACGCCCTCGCACAATCCGCCGCAGGATGGCGGCATCAAGTACAACCCGCCGCACGGCGGCCCGGCCGACACCGACGTCACTGGCTGGATCGAGCAGCGCGCCAACGCCCTGCTGGCCGACGGTAATCGCGGCGTCAAGCGGCTGCCTTACGCGCAGGCCCTGGCCGCCCCGACAACCCGGGCGGTCGACCTGATGACGCCTTACATCGCCGAACTCGGCGAGGTCATCGACATGGAGGCGATTCGCAACGCCAAACTGCGCATCGGCGTCGATCCGCTGGGCGGCGCGGCCGTCGCCTACTGGCAGCCGATTGCCGATCTGTACGGTCTCGACATCGAGGTGGTCAATCCAGCGGTCGATCCGGCCTTCGGCTTCATGACCCTCGATCACGACGGCAAGATCCGTATGGATTGTTCCAGCCCCTACGCCATGGCCAGCCTGGTCGCCCTCAAGGACCGCTTCGACATCGCCTGGGGCAACGACGCCGACGTCGACCGCCACGGCATCGTCACGCCCTCGCTCGGCCTGGTCAATCCCAACCATTACCTCGCCGTCGCCATCCAGTATCTGCTGTCCCATCGTCCGCAATGGTCGGCGGCAGCAGCCGTCGGCAAGACCCTGGTATCGAGCGGCCTGATCGACCGCGTCGTTGCCGGGTTGGACCGCACGCTCTACGAAGTGCCGGTCGGTTTCAAGTGGTTCTCGGTCGGCCTGCTCGACGGCAGCATCTGCTTCGGCGGCGAGGAAAGCGCCGGGGCCAGCTTCCTCAAGCGTGACGGCACGGTGTGGACGACCGACAAGGACGGCATCATCCTCGGCCTGCTCGCCGCCGAAATCACCGCCGTCACGGGAAAAGATCCGGGCCGCCATTACCAGGAACTCGCTGCGCGTTACGGTACGCCGTACTACACCCGCATCGACGCCCCGGCCAGCCGGGAACAGAAGGCCGCTTTCAAGCAACTGACCGGCGACAAGGTCAGCGCTTCAACGCTGGCCGGCGAAGCGATTACCGCCCGCCTGACCACAGCCCCCGGCAACGGCGCCGCCATCGGCGGCCTCAAGGTGAGCACCGCCAACGGCTGGTTTGCCGCCCGTCCATCGGGCACCGAAGACATCTACAAGCTCTACGCCGAAAGCTTCAAGAGCGCCGAACACCTCGCCGAACTGGTCTGCGAGGCGCAGGCCATCGTTACGGCAGCGCTGGCCGGGTAAGGGGGGGCGGACTGCTTCGTGCCCGTTGCTTTGTTCGACAAGCCCATTATTAACGTCTGTTTCCTGGCCAAAAGCTGACTACAGCCGCTCCCCCTTACGCCAATTGCAACTATTTGTTGCAACGCCGGATTTCTCTGTAATTGCGGCTATAACTGAAGTGACGAGATGGAAAAACACCTCGTCATGATGGTTGGAGGTATTTCATAGCATTGATGAATTAGCCTTTTGGGAGAGCAAAATGACCAAGAACACCTTGAAAATCACCTTGTCTGCTATTGCGCTGGGTTTGATGGCTTCCTCAGCTTCCTTTGCCGCGGATGCCCCGATTTATGGCAGCCAATTGATGACCAATCAGGAGCGCATTGAGCATCGCAACAAGATGCAGGCGGCAAAAACCGCTGAGGAGCGTGAGCAAGTCCGGCTGCAACATCACGAGCAGATGCAATTGCGTGCCAAGGAAAAAGGCGTGACCTTGCCGGATACGCCGCCTGCTCAAGGCGGCGGGCAAGGTCGCGGCATGGGGCCAGGAGGTGGTATGGGGGGCATGGGGCCAGGAGGTGGTATGGGGGGCATGGGTCCCGGTGGTGGTATGGGACCAGGGCGGAACCGCTAAGCGTTAACCACGGGCATCGGTGGCAACCGGTGCCCCTGGTTTTTCATGTCTCACGCCATCGGCCGTTGCGCCAGCAACCCAAAGTGGTAGGGCGCGCTTGGCCCTAGGTCCACATGAACCACCGAATCAAACCCAGTCTCGGATAGCCAGGAAGCACATTGTTCGGGCTTGGGCCGAATAGCCATTGGTGGCCCACGAGGCGTCTCAATGTCACTGCGCCAGTGAATAACCGAGAGAATGGCACCCGGTTGAAGCGTTCGATAGGCTTCACGCAGGAGGGCCAGCGGGTCTTCGATGTGTAGAAGATTGAAGACCATCGCGTGTCCCTGTGAGCCGTCAGGTACGCCTGTGCCATGCTCAACAAAGTCACGCAGCTCGGTTCGCACATTGAGCAGGCCATCAGCCTTGGCTCGTTCAGCCACCAATTCAACCATCACAGGTTCGATGTCCAGTGCTGTGACCGTGCCACGCGTGCGCTTTGCCGCAGGAAGACTGAAGGTCCCATAGCCACAGCCGAATTCGACCAGGTTGTAGCAGCCACCTTGGGTAACCAGCAGTCGGTCGAGAATGCCTTCTGGCTGAAAAAACGAATCCCAGTAGACCTCGTCCGGCATGCCGCTTTCACGTCCCTTCATGTTGCCCCTCAGTGCTTCGCCTGGCCGGTGGCCTTGGCAGCTGCATCAAGGCCGCCCTTGGCTTTCCACTCGGCAAAGCCACCTTGCAGGATGCGTAAATTATCGTAACCGGCGATGCGCAATGCGAAGCCAGCCTGAGCGGAAAGGCTGCCGGTGTTGCAGTAGATAAGCACCGGCTTGTCCTTCGGGATACTGCTGCGTTTGGCCAGCACCTGGCGCCATTCGATGTTCACGGCACCGGGAATGTGTTCCTTGGCGTACTGGTCCTTGTCCCGGGCATCGATAACGTAGAACCGCTTCCAGTCCTCCTTGGGAATTTGTTCCGGGAAGATGGTGGCGCCGCCGTAATCGACGAAGTCCAGATACTCCTCCATGGCCTTGACCGCTTCCTCGTTGGCCATGGCCGGGGCCGTAACAACGGCGAGGGCCAAAACGGCAGCACGCATCAGCTTGAATGACATCTTGTCTCCTGTTGGGGTTGTTGTATTGCTTTGAGAAATCAGAACACCAGAACCTTGTCGGCGGCGGCCGTCCATTCGGCCAGTTCCTTCAGGGTGCTGCGGCGCGCGCCTTCGACCACCTGGTCGATACCCATGCCGCGGGCGTCCATGCAAGTGCCGCAGAGACCGACCTCGCTACCCACCATGCGCACCATGTCCCCCGCGTTGTAATAGCCCTCGGGCACCTTCTGGCCGCTCTTGGCGCAGGCCACTGCGTCGCCCATCAGGAAGACGCGTACCGTCTCACCTGCCATCTTCCCGAGCTGGCGAGCCAGGCGCAGGGCGTTGTAGCTGCGTTCCGTTCCGTAAGGTCCATCGTTGAGAATCAATAAGGTGTTCATGGTTGGCTCTCTATGCGTGGTTGAGAAAGCTACTTGCCCCCGGCCTTGATGGTGGCCTTCAGGGCATCGAAATCCTTGCGCACCCCATCCTGGAAGAGGAGACCCGACTTGGCCTGCTTCGGGACGCTCTCCATGTCGAGGACGTCAGCAACGATTTGGTAGCTGGCGGCACCGTTGAAGTCCTTACCATCAGCGACGATGAGCTGTGTGCCGTAAAAGACCGCCGGTGCCGGCAGTCCGGGAGCCAGGCTGGAAGGCAGCAACTGGATGGGGACGCGGTAGGTGTTGGCGACCTCGGCGGCGACCTGGAGGTTGCCGTTACAGCGCTGGCCCGGTGGGTCCTTGGCGATGAAGGTCAGTACCTTCTGGCCATTGGCAGTTTGGGCACCGGGAACGGCCATCGATACTTCGGCGGCCACGGCCGAGAAGGCCAGGGTGCCGCACAGGGCGAAGATGGATAGATGCTTCACGAGTTGTCTCCTCTGTTGTGGTTTGAATTCAGTTCTCGATGGGTTGCCCGCCCGCCCGCCATTCGCTGACGCCATCGGTAATCTTGTGGGCGGTGTAGCCGCGCTGACGCAGCAGCTTCACGGCTTCGTCGGACATCAGGCAGAAGGGGCCACGGCAGTAGGCAACGATTTCCTTGCCGGTTGGCAGGTCTGCCAGTCGCTTCTCCAATTCCGCCAGGGGGAGCGAACGGGCGAACGGCAGATGACCGGCGACGTATTCCGCTTCAGGGCGAACGTCGATGACCACGATGTCGCCGCTACGCGCTTTGGTCAGCAAGCTCTCGCGGCTTTCTGACGACAGGGCGTCAGGAGAGGCTGCCATCTGGTCGAGCGCTACGCGCAGTTCAACGAGGTGCTCCTCAGCCACTTCCCGGACATTGACCCACAACTGGGCGACATCCGGGCCGCTCAGGCGATAGTGAATGAACTTGCCCTCGCGGCGGGTTTCGACCAGACGGGCTTCGCGGAGTGCGCGCAAATGAGCGCTGGCCAGACGCATGTCGATGCGGGCCTGTTCGGCCAGGGTTTCGACGGTCTTCTCCCCTTGGGCGAGCAGTTCGATGAGTTCCAGGCGCTTCGGGCTGGAAATCGCCTTGCCGATGCGGGCAACGTGTTCGTAAAGGTAGGACTTGGTAATGGTTGGTTTCATGATTACAATCTAACGATTATTGGATTGTTTGTAAACATCGATGCTCTGTTGGAATTTTTTTGCGGAATCAACCCTGCGCGATGCAGCCTGAAACGATGGCGTGCATATGAAGTTGGGCATCCCGCTCCTGCTGTCGCTGGTACTGCATGCCGTCCTGGTCGCTGGATGGCAATTCGACCTATTGCGCATCGCGAAGAACCCTGAACTGATTGAAATCCGGATTGCCACCCAAGTTCGAGAAGACGTTCAGGAAGTGCCGGCACCACCTCTGCCTAAGCGTGCGAAACCCAGGGCATCTGCGCCGCGCACCGCGACACCTCGCCGTGAGGCAAATCCGGCACCGGCGCCGGAGGTGCTCGTCGCGCCATCAGCCAAGACCCCGGCCTCACTGGAGGCGCCGCCGCCACCGAGTGCGGAAGAGTGGCAATTGGCCTCCACCTATAAGCTCAAGAACAGCAAGCGTTATCGCAATAATTGGGGACAACTGGTACGCAGCATGATGGGCACAGCGGTCGAAGGGCCCGGTCAGGGGATGGTGCGTTTCCGCATTGAGATTGCCCCGGATGGCACGTTCGCGAACGTCAAGGAGTTGTGGTCCACTTCCGAGAATGCTTCGAAACTGGCGTGGCAGGCCATCAAATCCTTGCCACCACTACCACCGACGCCAACTGGGCAGCCCCTGATATTCGAGCGGACGATTTCATTCCAGCCTTATGAGACGGGCTGGCCGCCGAGTTATACCCTGGACTGCCTGCCGGACCCGCCTGCGTTCAAGAATCCATTTGCCTGGGATGGCAAATCGCCACAGGAACAGGTCAAGCACCAGGCACCGAAGCGTGCTCCGGCCGATGCTTCCCAGGAAAAATGCGTAACGGACTCGACAGCCGAGACCATTGAGCAGGAAGAAGGTGAAATGAAACGACAGACGGAAATCTATCGCTGGGGACGATGACTGCTACCTGACGGTTTGCAGTCATTTGCAGTAGGTAGGGGAAGAGTCTGCACCTGGCCCATCTCTGCCAATTCAAATCGTTCCCAGCTTCCCTGATCTTCGCGTTTTCCTGGTCTCGCCAACTCGCCAGCGTCGGCGGCTTATAATGCGCCCCTTCCTTTCCCGATCCGGATTTCGCCGCATGTCCCGCATTCTTCTCGCCCCGATGGAAGGGCTCGCCGACGATTTGTTGCGCGGCGTGCTGACGGCCATTGGCGGCTACGACTGGGGCATCTGCGAATTTGTCAGGGTTTCGGCCAATGTGCTGCCGGCCAAGACCTATGAGCGGATTTGTCCGGAACTGATGAATGGGAGCAAGACGGCGGCCGGGACGCCGATGCGCGTCCAGTTGCTCGGTTCCGATCCGTTTTTGATGGCCGCGAATGCGGCGCGGCTGGTGACGCTCAACCCGGCCGGCATCGATCTGAATTTTGGTTGCCCGGCACCGACGGTGAATCGCCATCGTGGCGGGGCTGCCCTGCTCGGCGAACCCGAGCTACTGAACGAGATCGCCAGTGCCGTGCGCGCCGTGGTGCCGGCCCACATTCCGTTTACCGCCAAGATGCGCCTTGGCATCGACAACACCAGCCGGGCCGTCGACAACGCTCAGGCGCTGGTCGCCGCCGGCATCGACGAACTTATCGTGCATGGCCGGACCAAGGCTGATGGCTATCGTCCGCCGGCCCGCTGGGAATGGATCGACCGGGTGCGCGCCGCCATCGATATTCCGCTGATCGCCAACGGCGAGGTGTGGACGGTCGAGGATTTTCGCAATTGCCAGGCGGCGACCGGTTGCGCCGACATCATGGTTGGCCGCGGCGCTGTGGCCGACCCGCTGCTGGCCCGGCGAGTGCGCGGCGAGGAAACCGGTGGCTGGGCGGAGATCCGGCCGGCCGTCGGCGATTACTGGCTGGGCGTGCGCAAGAAAGTGGTGGCGGTGCATGCCGGCGGCCGGCTCAAGCAATGGCTGGCGATGATGCGGCGCCATTACCCGGAGGCCGAAGCGCTTTATGACCGGCTGCGGCCGATCAAGGGCGCCGCCGATATCGATGCCGCGCTGGTCGCCGAGGGCCTGCTGACGCCGGAACGGCTGGCGGCATGATGGACGAACCCGTGTCAGGGAACTCCCGTTTCATTTCCAGCGCCCAGGAAGGACCGCACCGCGACCTCGAAGCGCTCGTCCGCCGCCACATGGCGCACCCGTTCAGGAAACCGCTTGCCGACTACAACCGCGAGGCTTTTGCGCTGGCCATGGCGGCCCGCGAGGCGTGGAATCCGCAGGCGCCGCTGGTCCTCGACGCTGGCTGCGGCGTCGGCTGGAGCACGCAGCGCATCGCCGAAACCTTTCCCGATCATTTCGTTTTTGGCGTCGATCAGTCGGTCGACCGCATCAGCCGCGGCAAGCCCTTGCCGATGCCGGCCAACGCCCTGCTGATCCGGGCCGATCTAGTCGATTTCTGGCGCCTGCTGGCCGATAACGGCGTTCGTCTCGCCCGCCATTACAACCTCTACCCCAACCCGTGGCCGAAGATCGGCCATCTGGCCCGGCGCTGGCAGGGCCACGCGGTGTTTCCGGTGTGGCGCGAACTGGGCGGCGAAGTCGAATGCCGCAGCAACTGGCGCATCTACATCGAGGAAATGGCCCAGGCGCTGAGCCTGCTCAGCGGTCAGCCGGTGGCCGCCGAACCGTGGCAGACGGCAGACCCGATGACGCCTTTCGAGAAGAAATACCTCGCCTCCTGCCACGAACTGTGGCGCTGCCGGGTCAGCCTGCCATGAGCGTTTGCCAGACCTGCGGCGCCTGCTGCGCCAGCCTGCGCGTCGATTTTCACCCGGCCGAGTTGGCCGGTGGTGCCTTTGCCTGGGGGCAGGGCGTGCCGGTGGAAATGACTGTGCCGGTAACGCCGGCCATCGTCCGCCTGTGCGGCACCGACGCCAGCCCGCCGCGCTGCGTGGCGCTGGCCGGCGAGGTTGGCGTGGCGGTGCAATGCACGATTTACGACGTTCGGCCGTCGCCCTGCCGGGAGTTCGATACCGAACATGCGGCCTGCAACAAGGCACGGCAACGCTGCGGGCTTCCGCCGCTGCCGCTCTTGTAGACACGTAGCCGCTGGCTGGTCCTTGCTACGGTCAACCGGAAAAAATACCCAAAAATGAAATGCGCCGCCGATGGCCGGCGGCAACGAGGTTCAACCGCGGCCGACGGCTGCTTCAGTCTGTTTGGTAATTTCCGCCGCAGTTGCGGCGTCGACCGTCAGGCCACTCTGGTTGCGGGCCACGGTGCGCATGAGCGTCGTGCTCGGGGTGACGATTTCAAGTTCGATTTCAATGCTGCGATCCCCCGCTTTGGCCGTGATGCGTTGGCCCAGTTCGGTCTTCTCGGTGGCGCCGGGCTTGATCGACATTTTCTTCAAGGCGGCGAGCACGGCAACGCGGACGCGGGGGAGGGGCGCGGTGAAGGTTCGCGAGGCCTGGCCGTTGGTGTGATGGGAGAAAATCGCGCCGGCACCGACGCCCGCTGCAGAAATGATCGCAGGGGCACATCCCGTCGCGCCCAGGACGAAGCCGAAAATCAGGAGTGCTGTGGAAAATTGGCGAAACATGGGCTGGCACCAAAAATTAGGCACGGAGATGTTACGTCGATTAGCCAATTTTGTGGGTTTTTTTCACACAAAACCAGGTGGGGTTCAAGCGACTATTTCGACAAGCTCCGCATCGCCCGCTCCAGGCCGTCGATGGTTAGCGGAAACATGCGTTTGCCGAGCAGTTGCTCGATCATCTGGATCGACTGCGTATAGCCCCAGTGCGCTTCCTGCAGCGGGTTGAGCCAGGCGGCGTGGGGCCAGGTGGCGAGCAGGCGTTCGAGCCAGACGGCGCCGGCTTCCTCGTTCCAGTGTTCGACGCTGCCGCCGGGGCGGGCGATTTCGTAGGGGCTCATGCTGGCGTCGCCGACGAAGACCAGTTTGTAGTCGGGGCCGTAGGTGTGGATGACGTCCCAAGTCGAGAGTTTTTCGCCGTGACGCCGTCGATTGTCTTTCCACACGCCTTCATAGACGCAGTTGTGGAAGTAGAAGTGTTCGAGGTGTTTAAACTCGGCGCGGGCTGCGGAGAACAGTTCCTCGCAGGCCTGGATGTGGTCGTCCATCGAGCCGCCGATGTCGAGGAAGAGCAGCACCTTGACGGCGTTGTGGCGCTCGGGCCGCAAGTGCAGGTCGAGCCAGCCGCCGTTGCGGGCGGTACCGGCGATGGTGCCGTCGAGGTCGAGTTCGATTGCTGCCCCCTTGCGGGCAAAGCGGCGCAGGCGACGCAGCGCGACCTTGATGTTGCGGATGCCGAGGTCGACGGTGTCGTCGAGGTTGCGAAACTCGCGCT
Organism: Ferribacterium limneticum; assembly: GCA_049304775.1. Lineage (GTDB taxonomy): Bacteria > Pseudomonadota > Gammaproteobacteria > Burkholderiales > Rhodocyclaceae > Azonexus > Azonexus limneticus_C. Next base: position 49,509 of record JBAQOL010000027.1, on the reverse strand, counting down.
GGTCCCAGACCTTGATGGCTGTGCGATTGCCGACCGATTCGCCGCCGATGCGCACGCCTTCCGGGTTGTAGCCGCCGTGACCGTAGGGCGAGGTGCCGGCGGTGCCGATCCACTTGCTGCCGCCGGCGTGGCGTTCTTTCTGCTCGGCCAGCCGCTCTTTCAGTTGCTCGAAAATCTTCTCGTAGCTGAGTTTCTGCAGCTTGAGCCGGTCGGCTTCCGACAGATGGCGGCGGGCCGCCAGTTCTAGCCATTCCTCCGGCACTTCCGGCGCAAAACCGGGCAGGGCTTCGATGCCGCGAAAATACTCGCCGAAGGCGCGGTCGAAACGGTCGTAAAGTGCTTCGTCCTTGACCAGGATGGTGCGCGACAGCAGATAGAAATCATCGAGGCTGCCGCTGACCAGCCGAGCTTCCAGGGCTTCGAGCAGGGCCAGCAGTTCGTTGGTCGACACCGGCAGCTGGCGGGCCTTCAGGTGCAGGAAAAAATCGACGAGCATTTACGGCTGCTTGCGGCGCGCCATGAAAGCGAGGCGTTCGAAGAGATGCACATCCTGTTCGTTCTTGAGCAGGGCGCCGTGCAGCGGCGGGATGGCGTCTTTCGCTTCCTTGGCGCGCAGGGCTTCGGGCGGGATGTCTTCGGCCAGCAGCAGCTTGAGCCAGTCGATCAGTTCGCTGGTCGAGGGTTTCTTCTTGAGGCCGGGGACGTCGCGCAGGTCGAAGAAGACTTCGAGCGCTTCCTTGAGCAGCTCGTGCTTGAGGACCGGGAAATGGACGCCGACGATGCGCTGCATGGTCTCCTTGTCCGGGAATTTTATGTAGTGGAAAAAGCAGCGGCGCAGGAAGGCGTCGGGCAGTTCCTTTTCGTTGTTGGATGTGATGATGATCAGCGGCCGGTGTTTGGCCTTGATCGTGCGGTGCAGCTCGTAGCAATGGAATTCCATGCGGTCGAGTTCGCGCAGCAGGTCGTTGGGGAATTCGATGTCGGCCTTGTCGATCTCGTCGATCAGGACAACCGACGGCTCGTCGCATTCGAATGCCTGCCACAGCACGCCATGCACGATGTAGTGCGAAATGTCCTCGACACGCGGGTCGCCGAGTTGCGAGTCGCGCAGGCGGGAAACGGCGTCGTATTCGTAGAGGCCCTGCTGCGCTTTGGTCGTCGATTTGATGTGCCACTGGAAGAGTGGCATGTTCAGTGCGCGGGCGACTTCCTCGGCGAGGAGCGTCTTGCCGGTGCCCGGCTCGCCCTTGATGAGCAGCGGGCGTTGCAGGGCGACGGCGGCGTTGACCGCCAGCGTCAGGTCGCGCGTGGCGACGTAGGTATCGGTGCCTTGGAATTTCATGTCGATGGCCGGTTGGGTGATGGCACAAATTGTACGGGCAAAGCGCCGGCACACGACCTGGTCGCGCACCGGCGGCGTTTGCCACGGTCAACCGGAAAAAATGCCCGAAAATGAAATGCTCGCTGTCCAGTCAATGATGCGCCGCAGCAAATCGGGCACGGGGAAAACGCCCGCCATAAGCACTCTTTATCCCCATTCGAGTCGGACAAGGCTGTGGATAAGCTCGGGACAGATGCTGCAATGCGTTGAGCGACAAGGCTTTTAGGGGTGACGCCTAAAAATTGGGCAATTTGCCCTTGGCCAGCGTTTTGCGCCATCCGGGTCTAGCCTTGCAGGTGATATAACATATAAAATATATAAGACCCGCAAGTCACGGTTGATGGCCCGGTTTTCGAACTATCGGGCGACCGCCGTTGTCGTAGAATATTCGTTTCCCAGAGCAACCCTTTACGAAAGGAAGTCGCCGTGCTTGAAGCCTATCGCGCCCACGTCGCAGAACGTGCAGCCCTCGGTATCCCCCCGCTGCCGCTGTCGAAGCAACAGACCACCGAACTGGTCGCCCTGCTGAAAAATCCGCCGAAGGGCGAAGAAGCCGCCTTGGTCGAGCTGATCACCTACCGCGTCCCGGCCGGTGTTGATGATGCCGCCAAGGTCAAGGCCGAGTTCCTGGCCAAGGTTGCCAAGGGTGAAGAAGCCTGCGCCCTCATTTCCAAGGAAAAAGCTACCGAACTGCTCGGCACCATGCTCGGCGGTTACAACGTCAAGCCGCTCATCGACCTTCTCGGCTGCGCCACATGCGGCACCGTTGCCGCCGAAGGCCTGAAGAAGACCCTGCTGGTTTTCGACTTCTTCCACGATGTCGCCGAGCTGGCCAAGGCCGGCAACGCCAACGCCAAGGCTGTCATGCAGTCCTGGGCCGATGCCGAGTGGTTCACCTCGCGTCCGGAAGTCCCGGCTTCGCAGAAGCTGACCGTTTTCAAGGTCACCGGCGAAACCAATACCGACGACCTGTCGCCGGCACCGGATGCCTGGTCGCGTCCTGACATCCCGCTGCACGCGCTGGCCATGCTGAAGAACCCGCGTCCGGGTATCGAAGCCGACGAGCCGGGCTCGCGCGGTCCGTTGAAGCAACTGGAAAAGCTGGCTGCCAAGGGCAACCTGATCGCCTACGTCGGTGACGTGGTCGGTACCGGTTCTTCCCGCAAGTCCGCCACCAACTCGGTGCTGTGGTTCACGGGCGAAGACATCCCGTTTGTTCCGAACAAGCGTTTCGGTGGTTTCTGCCTCGGTTCCAAGATCGCCCCGATCTTCTTCAACACCATGGAAGATGCCGGCGCCCTGCCGATCGAAATCGATTGCAGCGCCATGGACATGGGCGACGAGATCGAACTGAAGGTCGATCAGGCTACTGGCAAGGTCACCGCCACCAAGAACGGTGCCGTGATCGCCGAATCGCAACTGAAGACCCTGGTGATCATGGATGAAGTCCGCGCTGGCGGCCGTATCCCCCTGATCATCGGTCGTGGCCTGACCACCAAGGCCCGCGAATTCCTCGGCCTGCCGCAATCCACCCTGTTCCGCCTGCCGCAAAACCCGGCCGACGACGGCAAGGGTTACTCGCTGGCCCAGAAGATGGTTGGCAAGGCCTGCGGCGTGACCGGCATCCTGCCGGGCACCTACTGCGAGCCGAAGATGACCACCGTGGGTTCGCAAGACACCACCGGCCCGATGACCCGCGACGAATTGAAGGATCTGGCCTGCCTCGGCTTCTCGGCCGACCTCGTCATGCAGTCCTTCTGCCACACCGCCGCCTATCCGAAGCTGGTTGACGTTCGCATGCACCGCGAACTGCCGTCCTTCATCTCGACCCGCGGCGGCGTTGCGCTGCGTCCGGGCGACGGCGTCATCCACTCCTGGCTGAACCGCCTGCTGCTGCCGGACACCGTTGGTACCGGTGGTGACTCGCACACCCGTTTCCCGATCGGCATCTCCTTCCCGGCCGGTTCCGGCCTGGTCGCCTTCGCCGCCGCCACCGGCGTCATGCCGCTGGACATGCCGGAATCCGTGCTGGTCCGCTTCAAGGGCGAAATGCAACCGGGCATCACCCTGCGTGACCTGGTCAACGCCATCCCGCTGTACGCCATCAAGGCCGGCCTGCTGACCGTCGAGAAGAAGGGCAAGATCAACGTCTTCTCTGGCCGCATCCTGGAAATCGAAGGTCTGCCGAACCTCAAGGTCGAACAGGCTTTCGAGCTGTCCGACGCTGCCGCCGAGCGTTCCGCTGCTGCCTGTGCCGTCGCCCTGAACAAGGAACCGATGGTCGAGTACATGCGTTCGAACATCACGCTGATGAAGTGGATGATCGCCGAAGGCTACGCCGATGCCCGCACCCTGAAGCGCCGCATCAACGCCATGGAAGACTGGATTGCCAACGGCACGCTGCTCAAGGCTGACGCCAACGCCCAGTACGCCGCGGTCATCGAAATCGACCTGGCCGAAGTCACCGAGCCGATCCTGGCCTGCCCGAACGATCCGGACGACGTCAAGATCCTCTCCGAAGTCGCCGGCGCCAAGATCGACGAAGTCTTCATCGGCTCCTGCATGACCAACATCGGCCACTTCCGTGCCGCCGGCAAGGTCCTCGAAGGCAAGTCCGACATCCCGACCCGTCTGTGGATCGCTCCGCCGACCAAGATGGACGCGCTGATCCTGACCGAAGAAGGCTACTACGGCGTCCTCGGCAAGTCCGGCGCGCGCATGGAAATGCCGGGCTGCTCGCTGTGCATGGGCAACCAGGCACAGATCCGCAAGGGCTCCACCGCGATCTCCACCTCCACCCGCAACTTCCCGAACCGCCTCGGTATCGACACCCAAGTGTACCTCGGTTCCGCCGAACTGGCCGCCATGTGCGCCCTGGCCGGCCGGATCGTGACCGTTGCCGAGTACATGGAGCAGATCAAGCTGGTGAACGCCAAGGCCAGTGAAGTCTATCGCTACATGAACTTCGACCAGATTCCGGAGTTTGTGGAACAGGCGGCGACCGTCGAGATGTAATTTCGGTTTTGGCCGGAATTTCCGGTCGACCGTAGCAATCAAAAAAATCCCCCGCCGGGAAACTGGTTGGGGATTTTTTCTTTTCGAGGCCTGTCCAACCGCAGGCGCTTGGTAGACCTATGGCTTGCACTAGATGTTGAAGCAGGGGCGGTGGATGTACTATCTTTAATGAATAGTATCGAAGCATTTTTCGATTAACCCTTTGCCAAGGTGGTGTATGGCTTACGAGCTTGTCTGGGAACCTGACGGTGTGATCAAGAAATTTTCGGGGACTGTTTCCGCCCGGGAGTTCATTGAAGCTGTCGAAAATGTTCAGGGCGACTTTCGCTTTGACGATGCCCGCTATGTCATCAATGATTTTTTGGCCGTGACGAAACACGAACTTTCCGAGGATGTGCTGACCGAGGTCGCCGTGCTTCAATATGGTGCCTTTGCCTCGAATCCGAATTGCCGGATTGTCTTCGTGACGACAGAAGAGGCCTTGGCGACGCGCATCAGGAATACGCCGGCCGTGGCTGGCCTCATTTCCTATCAGACGGAAGTTTGCCCGACGGTTTCAGCGGCGCGGGACTGGCTGGACAGCCAACCCCAGTTGCATCTGATGAGCAACGTGATGGGTTTTCGTATCAATTAGCGCTCCAGTGGCGCCGGCTGCAGGGCTGCAGGGCTTCAGGCTGGCGGAATCCTGGCTAGAAAGCGATCGAGCTGGTTGGCGAAGGCCTGCCGGTCAGCCTGACTGAAGGCCCTGGGGCCGCCGGTTTCGACGCCGGCACCACGCAGTTCTTCCATGAAATTGCGCATGGTAAGGCGTTCCTGGATGGTCGCCGTGGTGTACATCTCGCCACGTGGGTTGAGTGCGTGGGCACCACGCGCTATGACCAGCGAGGCGAGCGGGATGTCGGCGGTGACGACGAGATCTCCCTCCGTCAGCTGATCGACGATGTGCGCATCGGCCACGTCGAAGCCGCTCGGCACCTGGATGGCGCGGATGAACTTCGACGGTGGCGTGCGCAGCATCTGGTTGGCGACCAGGATGGTCTGGATCTGCCGACGCTCGGCAGCGCGGAAGATGATTTCCTTGATGACGCCGGGGCAGGCGTCGGCATCGACCCAGATTTGCATGTCGGTGGTGGCTTTGTGTTTTGCTCAAGACGCGCAGTTTGCCACGTCGGGCCGGGTTGACAAATGCATCACGCCTGCCGTCTCATGGTGAGCCCCGGTTCCTGTCGAACTTCTCGTCGACTATCCGGTTTTGCGGCGCTCCCCAAACGCCCGGAGAAAACCATGATCCAAGAATTTTTCCGTTACCGCGTGCGTCCTCTTGCCATGGTGCTGCTGCTTGCCATGCAAGGTGGTTGGGCATTTGCCCAAATTCCCGACAAGCTTCCGCCGGCGCCGGATTATCTCGGCGAAATCCGCCGTTCGCCCGACGGACAATTGAAGACGGTTGCCGCTGATCCGAAGCTGGCTGCCATCGCCGCCAAGCCGGCGACGATGGTCGTCGGGCCGGGGGAGAAAATCACCACGATCACTGAGGCGGCCCGGTTGGCGCAGGATGGCGAGGTCATCGAGATTCGCCCGGGCGATTACCACGGTCAACCGGTAATTTGGGCCAAAAATGAAATCATCATCCGCGGTGCTGGCGGCCGGCCGGTCATGCTGGCCGATGGCAAGAGCGCCGAGGGCAAGGCGATCTGGGTTGTGCGCGGCGGCAAGGTGACGATCCAGAACATCGAATTCCGTGGCGCCCGGGTGGCCGACCTGAATGGTGCCGGCATCCGTTTCGAAAAGGGCGAGCTGACGATCCAGTCCTGCGTCTTTTTCGACAATGAAATGGGAATACTAACCGGGGGGCTGGTTGAAAGTACTCTCGAAATCGTCGATAGCGAATTCGGGGATGCGCCACACCACAAGGGTAGCCTGCACCATCTGCTCTATGTCGGCGGGATCGGCAAGTTCGTGCTGCGCGGCAGTCGTTTTTCCAATGGCTACCTCGGCCATCTGGTCAAGTCGCGGGCCCGTGAAAATCATATTTTGTACAACATACTGGTCGATGGTGCCGGTGGCCGGGCTTCGTATGAACTGGAGTTCCCCAATGGCGGCCTCGCCTACGTCATCGGCAACGCCATCGGCCAGAGCGCCGGGACGGACAACCCGAGCATCGTTTCCTATGGCGCCGAAGGCCGGCGCTGGCCGGACAACGCCTTGTACATGGCGCACAACACGCTGATCAACGACAGCCATGCCGGAAAATTCTTGAACGTTTTTGGCGAAAAGATCGGGGCAGATGTCGAGGTCTGGCTGCTCAACAACCTGATGGTCGGGCCGGGCGATCTGGTCAAGCCGGCGCAGGGGCGGTTCGATGGCAATCGTCTGGTGGCACGTGGAGATTTGATCGAGTTTGGCGGCGTTCCGCTGCGCTTAACCAATATGTCGCCGCTGCGTGGGGCCGTCAGGCCACCGGGGCTGGCGCGCGGCGTCGAGTTGATGCCGAGCGCCGAGTTCCGTTTTCCGGTCGGCAACCGCCCGATGCGCCCGAACAGCATGCTGGCGCCCGGGGCTTTCCAATAGGTTTCAGACTGGCTTGCCGCCCATTGCCTCGCCCATGCGGATGGCGCCGGTCGGCGCCCAGTCGGGGTTGAAGGCCAGCGTGTCTTTCGGGAAGAGCATGACGACCGTCGAACCGAGCAGGAAGCGGCCCATTTCGTCGCCTTTTTTCAGCACGATGTTCTGCTCGTCGTAGCGCCATTCGCGGACGACGCCCGGGCGCGGCGGATTGACCATGCCGTGCCAGACGGTGGCCATGCTGCCGACGATGGTGGCGCCGACCAAGGTCAGCACGAAAGGGCCGAACTCGGATTCGAACACACACACGACGCGTTCGTTGCGGGCAAAGAGGCCCGGCACGCCACGCGCCGTGGTCGGATTGACCGAAAACAGTTCGCCGGGCACGTAGATCATGCGCGTCAGCTTGCCGGCGCACGGCATGTGGATGCGGTGGTAGTCGCGCGGGCTCAGGTAGAGGGTGGCGAAGCTGCCGTTCTCGAATTGCTTGGCCAACTCGCGGTCGCCGCCGACCAGCGCGGTGGTCGAGTAGCTATGGCCCTTGGCCTGGAAAATCTGGTCGCGGGTGATGGGGCCGAACTGGCTGATCGCGCCGTCCACCGGGCTGATGAAAGCTGCGTCGGCCTGTGGCCGGGCGCCTTCCTTGAGCGGCCGCGTGAAGAATTCGTTGAAGCTCTTGTAGCTGGCGATGTCTGGATTGGCCGCCTCGGCCATATTGACGCTGTAGCGACCGACGAACCAGCGGATGACGCTGGTCGTCAGGCTGCCGGCTTCTTTTGAGGCCAGCTTGCCTGCGAGGGCGGTCAACGCCTGTTTCGGGATCAGGTATTGGGGCAGGACGGCAAGGCGGTCGGACATGGATAAGCCAGGGAAACGGAAGCCCGCAATTATACGGGCTAGCCGCTTGGCAATCCTATTGTCGCCAGACTGCCGGAGTCGAACTCAGTCCTTCGAGTAGAGGCCGACCCGGTTGCCTTCGCAGTCGATGAACAGGGCGATGTGGCCGATGTTATTGCCAAGATCGGTTTTATCCATGACGACCTGGCCGCCGGCGGCCGGAATGCGCGCCAGCACGACATTGAGGTCGGCGCCGCCATCGAGGTAGATCAGCGTGCCGTTGTCGCGCGGCTGCAGTTGCGGCATGGCGACCAGGGCACCGCTTGGGAATGGCTCGGCGTAGGGGAAGATGGCCATGGCGATACCACCGCAGGTATCGCGGCGCAGTTCGATGGCGAGGATGTTCTGGTAAAAGGCGACGGCCCGATCGAGGTTGGTGGTGGCGATTTCGAACCAGCGCAACGGATTGTCCATGATGTTTTCTCCGGAAATGTTCAGCGGCGGGATGCCGTTGATGCGCTGCATTCTGCTTGGGGGCTCCTGACAGCATGGTGTCAGGAGGCTTGTCATGGCCTGCGAAACGGCGTGCTATGCTGAAATTCCCGTTTTCCCCGTCATGACATGCGCCCGGCCGACCGACTGTTCCAGATCATCCTGCTCCTTCGTAATGGGCGCGTCGTTACGGCCGCCACCCTGGCCGAAACGCTGGAGGTTTCCGAACGGACCATCTACCGCGATATCGCCGATCTGGTGAAATCCGGCGCGCCGATCGACGGCGAGGCCGGCGTCGGTTATCGCCTGCGCCGCGGTTACCAGGTGCCGCCGCTGATGTTTACCGGCGATGAACTCGAAGCGCTGGTGGTTGGCGCCAAGCTGGTTCGGGCCTGGGGCGATTCTGCCTTGGGCAAGGCGGCAGAACAGGCGATGGCGCGCATCGAGGCGGTTTTGCCGCGGGCGCTGGAAGATCGCGTCAATGCCTCGAGCCGGCGTTTTCTGGCGCTCGATTGCCTGCAGCCGGCGCCCTTGCGTGAGCCGATGGCCATGCTGCGGTCCGGCATGGAAAGCGGCCGCAAGGTGACGGTGAGTTACCGGCGGGCCGACGGCGAAATTTCGCAACGCACGTTATGGCCGCTCGGCTTGGTTTTCTGGGGGCATTGCTGGACGCTCGGCGCCTGGTGCGAGTTGCGCCAGGGCTTTCGAACTTTCCGGGTTGATCGCATCCAGGCGGTTGAGCTGATCGACGCAACTTTCGATGACCGTTACGGCCATCTCTGGCGCGACTACCTGGCTACGGCGCGCGGCGAGGGCGAAGCCTAGTCTGCGCTTTCGCTGACCGGGAAGGCCGGTTGGGCGTCGGGTGCCGTGGTGCCGAAGGCGGGGGCGGATGACCAGTGTTCCTTGCGCCATTTCTCGCGTTCGCCGTTGCCAAAGAAGCTCCAGGCGATCAGGCGGCTTTGCTTTTGGCCCTGAGCCATCGGGATGATGCGCGATTCGACGACCTTGGCTTTCTTGAGCGCGGCTTCGATGTGCGGCAGGTTGTCGCCTTGCGAGAGCAGGCTGGTGAACCACATGACGCGCTTCGGGATGTTGCAGCTTTGTTCGATCATCAGTTTGACGAAGGCGCGTTCGCCGCCGTTGCACCACAGTTCGCTACCGCCGCCGCCAAAATTGAGGCGTGGTTCAGCCGCGCCGCGTTTGGCGCCCGGTTTGTTGAGGTTGTTCCATTTGCGCTGGCTGACGGCATGAACGTCGTCCGGCGAGTTGTGGAAGGGCGGGTTGCAGATCGACAGGTCGAACACTTCGCCGGAGCGCAGCAGGCCGGTGAAAATGTTCTCCCAGACCGTCTGGTGGCGCAGTTCGATCTCGCCATCGAGTTCGGGGTTCTTGGCAATGATGGCGGCGGCATTGGCCAGCGCGGCCTCGTCGATATCGACGCCGAGGAAGGACCAGCCGTATTCGGCGTGGCCGATGAGCGGATAGACGAGATTGGCGCCGGTCCCGATGTCGAGCACACGCACACCGGGGCCGCTCGGGATGTTCTTCTTGTTGCAGGTGGCGAGCAGGTCGGCGACGCTGTGGATGTAGTCGGCGCGGCCGGGAATCGGCGGGCACAGGTAGCCGGCCGGAATGTCCCAGCCCTTGACGCCGTAGTGGTGCATGAGGATGGCCCGGTTGAGCATCTTGACCGCGGTCGGGTTGGCGAAGTCGATGCTCGGCGTGCCGGCCTGCGTCGTCTTGATGTGCTTGGCGAGCGCGGCCGAAGTGGCGGCCAGGGCGGCGAAATCGTAGCCGTCGGCGTTCTTGTTACGGGGGTGCATGGTGGTCCTTCCTACAGCGGGGACGGGATTGTCCCACGAATGTCACGAACGCGACATCGGCAGCGCCCGGCAAGATTCTGATTTTGGGCGATTTTTCCGGTTGACCGTGGCGGCATGAAACTGGCTAGGTGCTTGCTATCGCACAACTCAGGGAGGCAGCCCATGAAGCTGCAAATCGACCGGCGGCACATCGAACCGATGATGCAGTCTTTTCCGCGACTGGAATTCGTACGCGAGCAGTTGCGCTTCGGCAATCGCGTCGAGGTCTCGTTCAACCAGCTTGAGGACGGCGAGCTCGATCTGTTGCAAAGCCTCTACGCGGCAGGCGACAGCGAACTGCGGGCTAGGGCGGCGCAGATCGCTACCTTGCGCCAGGCGCTGCATGAAGGCGGCAAGCGCTTCGAGGCCGAGGAACTGGAAATGGCGGTGCCGGCCATCGCCCGTTATCTGGCCGAAAATGCCTCGCGCGGCTGGCTGTTTTCGGCCGGCATCACGGGCAAGCCGCTGGCTTACGTGGTGACGCGGCTCGACTTCACGCCGCCTTCCGAAGAGGAAACCGGCAAGATCTTCGTTGAACTCAAAGCCAACGCCAAGGCGCGGCTGGCGACGGCGACGCTGCGCATTTCCGGCCCCGACATCGCCGGTCGGACGATCCCCGAAGTCTTCGCCACCAAGGGTTTCGTCAAGGAAACGCCGGCCTTGCTGGCCAGCTACGACGAAGGCGTCGAGCGCTATTTCGACTGGCGCGGACAGTACGGCGGGCAGTTTTCCGGAACGGGCGTTGGCTACTTCGCCGAGAACCCGACGGCGACGCACCGCGATACCGACTATTCGCGCAAGGACATGATCATTTTGTCGTCGACCGGCAGTCCGGCGCGGCTGGTCAACGACGAGAGCATCCTCGGCGAGCGCGTGCTGGCGCTCGATGCGACGGGCGACATCATGGCCAAGTTTGTCCGCCGCGTGCAGCGCAATTCGCGGCTGTCGGGCAAGGAAGAGGCCGAAATCGAGGAAACCCAGGCCGGTATCGCCAAGGGCCTGTTCACCGAACTGCCGGTGCATTTTTACATGCTGATGTTTCACCTCGACCTGCACCACTACGTCTGGGTGCACGTCGATGACATGGCGCCCTACGCCTACCAGCCGGAACTCAAGACCAAGCTGGTTTTGCCGCCCGAGCAGACCGACCTCATCGACATCCTGACCGCCGAGATGGATGTGCTCATGGACGACATCGTCTCCGGCAAGTCGGGCGGGACGACCGTGTTGTGCGCCGGGCCTCCTGGCGTCGGCAAGACGCTGACCGCCGAGGTGTATTCCGAGATCATTCGCCGGCCGCTTTACCGCGTGCATTCCGGCCAGCTCGGGCTCAACGTCGCGGCCATGGAAGTGGCGCTCAAGGAAGTGCTGACCCGCGCCCAGCGCTGGGGGGCGGTCATGCTCATCGACGAGGCGGACGTTTACATCAAGAAGCGCGACGACAACATCACGATGAACGCCGTTGTCGGCGTGTTTTTGCGCGTGCTGGAGTATTTCAACGGCCTGCTCTTCCTGACGACTAACCGGGTGGACGATATCGACGAAGCGATCGTCTCGCGCTGCATCGCGCTGATCCGTTTCTACCCGCCGGATCGCGTTGATCGCAAGAAGATCTGGGGCGTCATGGCGGCGCAATTTGGGCTGAACCTGCCGCCGGAATTGCACGACCGCCTGCCCGACATTTTCCCGAAAGCCTCCGGCCGCGACATCAAGGGGCTGGCCAAGCTGGTGGCGAAATACTGCAGCCAGAAAGCCTTGCCGCCGACGGAGGATGTCTTCCGCCGTTGCTCGATGTTCCGGGCCATGGATCAAGCCGAGGTGCCAGCCTGATCATTTCAATTTTGGCCAAAATTTCCGGTTGACCGTGGGATTGCCGCGGTCAGCCGGAAATTGGGGAAAACTAGGCCGCGAGCAGGGTTTCGTCGATCAAGGCGGCAATGACCGAACCGCCGACGCCATCTTCGGGGTCCATCGCCAGGACGCGCTTGATGGCGGCTTCGGCCTTGGCCGGCTGGCCGTTGCGCAGATGGATGAAGGCCAGGGCCTTGAGCGCGGCGAGCGCGCTGCCGGGGGCGGATTGCCAGAGCAGCCAGTTGTCGGGCAGGCCGGCCTGATCGGCCGCGGCGGCGACCCAACCGTGGGCGGCGCTCAGCGCCTTGTCGAATTGCCGACAGCGGTTGTAGTGTTTCACCAGACAGCGGTGCGCTGGCAAGGCATCGGGGGCCATGGCGAGGGCGGTCAGAAAAGCGTTTTCGGCCAGTTCAGGATGGGTGAAATGGGCGGCAACGCCTTGTTGCAGCAGGTGGTCTACGGCCGGCGGCAGTTGGCCGAAATCGAGTTTGTCGTCGTTATCGAATGCGTTCATGGTGGTTGCTGTCAGGATTGCGGTATCTCTGAATAAGCAACAAGCATGCGCAGATTTTGTTAGGCACTTTCCAGGGAGCTTCCATGTTTCTCGCCATGAACCGTTTTCGCATCGCCCTCGGCAAGGAGGACGATTTCGTCGCCCACTGGCGCAATCGCAACAGCTACCTCAGCGAGGTGCCGGGCTTCGTTTCCTTCAATCTCCTGCGCGGCGATACCACCGAAGAACGCACGCTGTTCGCCTCGCACACCGTCTGGGACTCGGAGCAATCCTTCGCCGACTGGACGCAGTCCGACGCCTTCCGCAAGGCACACATGCAGGCCGGGCAATCGCCACGTGATTTCTATCTCGGCCCGCCGCAACTGGAGTTGTTCGAAGCCGTTCTTTAGTGTTCGCGGCCGTCGATGCGCGCCCGGAGCAGAATCGGAACGTAGCGCCAGGCGAGGATGCCGAAGGCGACGAACCAGCAGGTCGCCGACAGGTGTATCCAGCCGAGATAGGCGGCCGGGGCGAATTGCGGGACGACTATGCGGGCAACCAGGGCAACGAGCATGATGATCAGCACGAGTTTGTCAGCGCGGTCGAAGACGACCTTGCGGCCGGTGTGGCCTTTGGAAATGCGGACGATCATGCCCGGAATGACCAGGCCCATGGCGCCGAAGGTGAACAGATGGACAGATACCGAACCGACCCAGACAAAGCTGACAACGTGGCCGAGCGCTTCGATCAACAATTGGGCGACGATGCACAGGTAACCGATGTACATGACGCCGATGTCGAGCCGCTTGAAGGCCAGTTGTGGCTTCCAGTAGAAAAAGCGGGTGGCGAGCAGGGTTGCGAGGGTTAGCGAGATGGCGGCGGTCAGCGGCCGGGGCAGGGCAAATTCCAGCACCAGCACCAGGCCGAGCAGCTTGATCGCCATGTCCAGCGCCGGATGGCGCAGGATTTGCGCCTGGAAAGCCGCCTTCATGAAACCGGTCAGCGTCCGTTCGAGCATGACCAGGAACGCCAGGCGGAAGAGCGCCATGGCCATGCTGTAGCCGGCGGGGAATTCGCCACCTTCGAGCATGAGGTATTTGGCCAGCAGAAAGCCGGGCAACATGACGAGGAAAAAGGCGTTGTCGCGGTAGCTGTCCGTCTCGCGATGGCGGATCAGCGTCCACAGCAGCATGGCAACGATGCTGCCGAGAAAGAGATTGTTGCTCAGCAGGAAGAGCACTTTCGGCCAGCTACCGCCACAGGCCATGCCGATCCGCTCGATGATCCAGGCCGCAGCGAGCAGTGCGAGCGCCGGGCCGTGGTAGCCGCGGATGTTCACCCAGTTCTTGGTCGAGGTGAGCAGGAAGCCGCCGAGCACCGCCCAGCCGAAGCCGAAGAACATTTCATGGGCGTGCCACTGGACGGAGCTGAAGCTGGCCACCGGCGCTTCAATGGCGCCACTGAAGATCAGTGCCCAGGCGACCGGCAGGATCATCCCGGCCAGGCAGGCCAGCGTGAAGAAAGGTCGAAAGCCGACCAGCCAGAACGGGTGAGTTGAGAAACGCATGTGAACCTATCGGCAGAGAGTCGATCGAAGTAGCAAGTTTAGCCACAGTCGGCCTGGCGAAACTTGATTTATCCCCGGCTCGTCACGCATCGGTCTTAACATTGGCGTAAAATCCGCCACTTGGCCGCGAGCGAGGGGACCGGCCGGTATTCATAAGGACAATGATGAAGCGTGTGGACGATTTCCGCTTGCGCCTTGGCAAGCACGAGCTAGTACCAATCATGATCGGCGGCATGGGAGTTGATATTTCGAGTGCCGATCTGGCCGTCGAGGTCGCCCGTCTGGGTGGCGTCGGCCACATCTCCGACGCGATGATCAAGACCGTGTCGGATCGTCGCTACAAGACCAAGTTCGTCAAGGACAAGCTCGCGCTTTACAAGTACAACGTCGAGAACGAAGACAAGTCATCGGTCAAGTTCGATCTCGGCAAGCTGGTTGAAGCCACCCGCCTGCACGTTGAGGAAGCCATGTCGCGCAAGACCGGCAGCGGCATGATCTTCATCAACTGCATGGAAAAGCTGACCATGAACGCGCCGAGAGAGACGCTCAAGGTCCGCATGGAAGCAGCGATGGATTCCGGCATCGAAGGCATTACGCTGGCGGCCGGCCTGCACCTCGGCTCCTTTGCCCTGATCGAGGAGCACCCGCGTTTCCGTGATGTCCAGCTCGGCATCATCGTTTCGTCGGTGCGTGCCCTGCAGTTGTTCCTCAAAAAGAGCTTGCGCACCGGTCGCCTGCCCGACTACATCGTCGTCGAAGGCCCGCTGGCCGGCGGTCACCTTGGTTTCGGCATGGACTGGGCGCAGTACGACCTGGCGACCATCGTCGCCGAAGTGATGCTGTTCCTGAAGAACGAGCACCTCGATATTCCGGTCATTCCAGCCGGCGGTATTTTTACCGGTTCCGATGCGACGGCCTTTCTCGAGGCCGGTGCCGCTGCTGTCCAGGTGGCGACCCGCTTCACCGTTTCCGAAGAATGCGGCTTGCCGGACAAGGTCAAGCAGGAATACTTCAAGGCCAGCGAAGACGACATCGAGGTCAACCAGATTTCCCCGACCGGCTACCCGATGCGCATGATCAAGAGCAGCCCGGGCATCGGCGACGGCATCCGCCCGAACTGCGAAGCTTACGGCTACCTGCTCGACGCCAACGGCAAGTGCGCCTACGTTACTTCCTACAATCGCGAAGTGGCCCTGCACCCCGAAGCCCGCAAGATTGCGGTGATGGACAAGACCTGCCTGTGTACCCACATGCGCAACTTCGACATCTGGACCTGCGGTCAACTGACCTACCGGCTCAAGGACACGACGCGCAAGGCAGCCGATGGCAGCTATCAGCTGCTGACCGCTGAACACATCTTCAAGGACTATCAGTTCAGCACTGAACAGAAGATCGCCTTGCCGGAATAACCGCCAACCGGGCTGCGCGGGAACGACACTTCCCGCGTGGTCAGTCCGCTTCGAGTGCTGACGAAAATCACGACATGATGATTGCCAATCTACTTCGCCGGGCTGCGCGGGTGTGTCCGCTCAACAGGTCGCTTCTGGTTCTTGCCGGTTCGGCATTCCTCGCCGTCACACCTCCGGTCATGGCCGAAGCCGATTCGGCCTTCAGCCTGAATGGATTCGGAACCTTTGGCCTGGCCAGAACGACTACCGACAACGTCGAATTCGTTCGCGATATTTCGCAGCCCAGGGGTATCAGCAAGGAGTGGAGCCCACTGATCGACAGTGTGCTCGGCCTGCAAGCGGCCTGGCGTGTCAGTCCGCAGTTCGAGGCAGTGGTTCAGGCCACCAGTCGTTATCGCTACGACAGGACTTTTACCCCGGATATTTCGTGGGCCTTCATCAAGTACAACCCGACACCCAACCTGAGCCTGCGGGCCGGCCGGCTGGGCACTGAATTCTTCATGATGGCCGATTCGCGCTGGGTCGGTTATTCCTTCCTGACGGTTCGTCCGCCCGGCGATTATTTCTGGTATTTGCCTTTCTACAGCATCCATGGCGCCGATGCGGCGATCACCGTCCCGCTAGGGGAAAGCGTCCTGCGGGCCAAGGCTTTTTACGGCCATTCGAATGGCAAGATTCCCTTGGCCGACGAGCAGTGGGATATCTCCGGTTCCCCGATGGTCGGCGGCTATCTCGAATACCAGTACGGCCCGTGGCAGGTACGGGGAGGCTACGCCAACATCCATTTCAAGCGCGATTTGCCCATTGCCCAGGTCTTGAAAAAGCAATTTGGCCTCACCCTGAATCCCCTCGATGCGGCCTTCCTGGCAACGCACGATACGCGAACCCATTATTACTCGTTGGGTCTGGTTTACGATCGCGGCCCCTGGCAGGCGCAACTGATGCTGAACCACATCGAACAGGGGAGCAACGCTCTGCAGTCCTCCGATGGTGGCTATGCGCTGGTTGGCTACCGGGTTGGCGAAGTTACGCCGTATCTCGGTTATTCCTGGGTGCTCTCCAAGTCGCGTGGCAATGCGCCCAACGCAGTTGCTGCTTATGTCATGCAGGATTCGCGTTCCGACCAGCAAACCACCTTTGCCGGCATGCGCTGGGATGTCGTTCGGAATGTGGCCGTCAAGGCGCAATGGGATGGCATCCGTGGCGACGCGTCTTCGCTTTTCCCTTATCGCCAGGACAACCGGGCGGGCTGGGATGGCGAAATGGACGTCTTCTCGCTGACGCTGGATTTTGTCTTCTGAAGCCATGCCATTTCGTCGCCTGATCCTTCTCGGCTCGATTTTCTGGCTGCTGGTTCAGCCGGCAGCGGAGGTGCGCGCCGAACTGGTTGTCGTCGTCAATGCCCGCTGTGGCGTGGCAGCGATGACGCGCAACGAGGTCATCAACATATTCTTCGGGCGCAATCGGCAGTACTTCAACGGTATCGAGGCGCAGCCGGTGGATCTTTCCGATACGCATCCGGACAGGCTCCGTTTTTACGGTTTGCTGGTCGGCAAGGACTTGTCGGAAATCAACGCCTACTGGTCAAGGCAGGTGTTTTCCGGGCGCATGCAGCCACCGGCCAAGGTGGGTTCGACCGAAGAGGTGCTGAAATGGGTGGTCTCTCATCCGGGCGGCATTGGTTTTGTCGATCTGGCCAAGGCAGATGCCCGGGTTCGCGTGGTTTACGAACTGACCCCGTGAGCAAAAAAACTGGAGATTTGATTGAACGTTGAGCTGATCGGCATGGTCATCATCTTTATAGCCATTGCGGTGATTGTCATCAAGCTGGGGTAATCTTCGCATGTGCTGTGCTTCCCGGCGAAATGGGAGCACTCACAGGTTTTTACAACAACGAAGGAGACAAACATGCCAAGTCGTATCATCAGCAACATCATCGCCGGCCAAACTGTCGTTTCGGCTGCCAAGGAAAGTACGGTCCGCTCAGCATGCAGTCTGATGGCCCAGAAGCGGGTTGGTGCCATGCTGGTCGTTGAGAACAATCGGATCGTCGGCATCTTTACCGAGCGCGATGCACTCAACAAGGTTCTGGCCGGCAATCTGGATCCGGATAAAACTATTTTGTCGCAGGTCATGGTCGCCAATCCGCAAACGATTCGTGCCGACAAGCCTCTGGGCTATGCCTTGCAATTCATGGTTGATGGCGGTTTTCGCCATGTGCCGGTGGTCGATCAGAATGGCGCGCCGCTGGGCATGGTTTCTGCTCGCGATGCCTTGGGTCAGGACATGGTCCAGCTTGAGCGCGACCTGAAATTCAGGGAGCATCTCGAGGAAAATATCGCCTAGTCAGCTTTCAAGGGCCAGCCAAAACGCGCCAGTGTGGCGGCGAATTCGCCGGACACTGGCGCTTTTATTTCCAGGCGCCCTCCATCGAGCGGATGGTTGAAGCTCATGCCGACACAAGCCAGCAACAGGCGATGACAGCCGAGATGCTCGGCAAAGTAACGATTGTGTCGTCCCTTGCCATAGGTCGCATCGCCAATGATCGGGTGGGCGATGTGTTTGAGGTGGCGCCTGATCTGGTGACGGCGGCCGGTGACCGGTTCGAGCGCGAGCAGGGCGTAGCGGCTGCTCGGATAGTGGTCAACCTCAACCGGCAGTTGAATTTCCGCCAGTTTCCGGAAATGTGTCAGTGCTGATTGCGCCTCGGTGCTGCTGCGCTCGCCCTGGAATTCGTATGTGTCGCGTTGGCGGGAAAGGGCGTGGTGGATGCTGCCCGATTCCGGTGGGTAACCGCGGACAACGGCCAGATAATGCTTCTCCACGGTTCCTGCTTCGAATTGTCGGCCGAGCTGGCTGGCAATTTCCTTGCTCAGGCCGAAGAGCAAGACGCCCGAGGTGCCCCGGTCAAGACGGTGGGCGGGCCAGACGTACTGGCCGATCTGGTTGCGCAGGATTTGAATCGCAAAACGCGTTTCGTGACGGTCGATTTCCGAGCGGTGAACGAGCAGACCGGGTGGTTTGTCGATGACGACGATCTGCTCGTCACGATAGAGGATGGGCAGCGGCGGCTCAGCCTCAGTGCTACGGTCAACCGGAAATTCAGGCAAAAAAGCGAATCCTCGCAGCAGCCGGGATATCCATCCCCGTCACGTGGGCGCGGTCGAGCAACTCCCAGTAGTAGCGATAAGAAGCCCGGTCGTGCAGCTTGCCATCGTGCTGGATCGGGCCCCAGTCCTTGTCCTGCGCGGCGATCAGAATCTCGGCGGCAGCCTGCACTTCGGAAAAATCCGGACGCATGGCTTCGACAATTGGCACGATCTGGTTCGGGTGGATGCTCCACATGCGCAGGTAGCCGAATTCGGTCCGGGCGCGCCGGGCATCGCTGCGAATGTACTCGATGTCTTTCAGTTCTGTAGTCACGTTGTGTGATGGCACGACACCGCAGGCCAGTGCCGCGGCGCTGATCTCGCACTTGGCACGGGCGACCAGCGGGTGATCGAACTGGCCGGGACTTTTCATTGCACTACCAGGGATGGCACCGTGGTGCCCGGAGACGAAATCCATCAGGCCAAAATCCAGGCTCTCGACACCGGGTAAAGCAGCAATTTCCCAGACTTCGCGCAAGGCACCATGAGTTTCGATCAGTACATGGACCGGAATCCTGCGGTCGACGCCAAAATTCTGCTCGATTTCACGCAAGGCTTCGATCTGAACCTGAACGTCGCCGGCGCTGCACGGCTTGGGAAGCGTGATGAACGGCAGCCGACTACCGGCAATGCCGACCAGGATTTCCATGTCCTGCCGCCAGTGCGGATGGGTGACGTCATGCACACGCGCGCCGACACGATTGAAATGGTTGTCGTCGCTCATGATCACGCCCGCTGCCATTTCTGCATGCACACGCTCGGCGCCGGCATGGGCACCGTCTTCGCAATCGCAAGTGATGTCGAAGATTGGGCCAAGTTCGTTCTGCAATTGCAGCGCCTTCTTCATCAGCTTTTCCGAGCCGGCGTAATGGTCGACTGCGGGCAGGATGGGGAAGGGCTTCTCGCCGGGAAAAAGAACGGCTTTCGGATGGCGCATGGTTTTCGAATCCGTAAACTAAAAAAGGCCGCGGTATTTTACCGCGGCCTTTTAATGAAGCTGGGAACTAATGCTGGGTTACAGCATGTCCTTGACGGCTTCGGCTTCGTCGGTCAGCTCCTTGAGCGTGAAGTTGATCTTCTCGCGGCTGTACTCGTCGATTTCCAGGCCCTGGATGATCTTGAACGAACCACCCTTGCACTCGCACGGGAAGCCGAAAACGATACCAGACGGGATGCCGTAGGAGCCGTCAGACGGCACGCCCAGGGTAACCCATTCGTCGGAACCGAGCACCCAGTCACGGATGTGGTCGATGGCAGCATTGGCGGCGGAAGCAGCCGAAGACAGACCACGGGCTTCGATGATGGCGGCGCCGCGCTTGCCAACGGTCGGCAGGAAAACGTCGTTGTTCCAGGCGTGATCGTTGATCAGAGCCTTGACGCTGTCGCCGTTCGAGGTGCAGTTGCGGTAATCGGCGTACATCGTCGGCGAGTGGTTGCCCCAGACGACCAGTTGCTTCAGGGAAGAAACCGGGCGGCCGATCTTGTTGGCCAGTTGCGACAGGGCGCGGTTGTGGTCCAGACGCAGCATGCCGTGGTAGTTGTTCGGGTTGGTACGGCCAACTTTCTTGGCAGCAGCTGCGGCGATGAAGGCGTTGGTGTTGCAGGGGTTGCCGACGACCAGAACCTTGACGTTCTCGTTGGCGTTCTCGGCGATGGCCTTGCCCTGAACGGTGAAGATGGCGCCATTGGCGGTCAGCAGGTCAGCGCGTTCCATACCCTTGGTGCGCGGACGGGCGCCAACCAGCAGGCAGACATCGGCATCCTTGAAGGCGACGTTCGGGTCATCGGTGGCAACCATGCCGGCGAGCAGCGGGAAGGCACAGTCTTCCAACTCCATCATGACGCCCTTGACGGCTTGCTGAGCTTGCGGCAGGTCGAGCAACTGAAGGATGACCGGCTGGTCTTTGCCGAGCATTTCGCCGGAGGCGATGCGGAACAGCAGGCTATAACCGATCTGGCCGGCGGCGCCGGTAATGGCAACGCGCATGGGGGCTTTGGACATGTATCGCTCCTGTTTGAAACAGCGTGGTTGAAATTGTTCGTATTTGCCCGAATACCTGCTTTGTTTGCTTCCTTGCGTCTGCAGGCACGAGAACTCAAGATGGTAAAAGTTCGGCGTCTGGCTGTCAATTCATCATCTGTCTTATATAAGACAACTTTTCGTGGACGGTGCGCCCAAAATGTGCTGAAATTTGGACCATGACTCGTGACGCCTCTCGTCCTGCTCCCCGCCTAAGTTCCCCAACTTTCAGCCCCCTCTATCGCCAGATCAAGGATTTCTTGATTCGTAGCCTGGAGGAGGGTGAGTGGGGTCCGGGCGACGCAATACCGAGCGAAGGAGAGTTGGCAACGCGATTCAACGTTAGTCAGGGGACGGTACGCAAGGCCATTGACGAAATGGCCGCTGAAAATATGTTGGTTCGGCGTCAGGGTAAAGGTACGTTTGTCGCAACGCATAGTGACCCGCGTTCCTTTTATCGTTTCCTGAGGCTGGTGCCAGATGATGGCAAGGCGGCACATGCAGTCAGCGATCCGTTCTTTTGCGAAACCATTGATGCGACACCAGAGGTGGCTGCAGTCCTCGGTTTGCAGGCGGGCGACAAAGTGGTTCACGTCAAGCGTCTGCTGCGTTTCAGTGGCGAGCCGGTGGTTTTTGATCAGATTTATCTGGTCGCTGACCTGTTCAACGGCTTGACACTTGAGGGCTTGCGCGGCGGCGAGCGTTCCCTGTACAGCCTGTTCGAAAGCGATTTTGGCGTGCGCATGATCCACGCTGAAGAACGCTTGCGCGCAGTTGGGGCGGATGCTCAAAGTGCGGGCATGATTGGTGTTCCTTTTGGGGAGCCTCTTCTGCTTGTTGAGAGAACGGCCTACACCTATGGCAATAAACCGGTGGAGTGGCGGCGTGGGCTTTATTACACGCGGCAGCACTACTACCGGAATGATCTGGGGTGAGAGAGAAAGCAGTACTTTGGAATTAGGTCGGAAAGCGCCTCGCAAGGCACGTTCCACATAGTTTTGAATGTATAATTACAGTTCTTTTCAAACCACGTAAAAGCGGATAACCGCATCTTCACGCGAGGGATGACGTTCATGGCAGAAATGACCATCAAGAAACGTCCAAAAAACTTGGACTTGACTACAATAAAGTTGCCGCTGCCGGGCAAAGTTTCAATTCTTCATCGTGTCAGCGGTGCGGGCTTGTTTCTTTGTATCCCGGTGTTGCTCTGGCTCTTCGGCGCCAGTTTGGGCTCCCCTGAAAGTTTTGCTACCTTCAAGTCGATTGCTGGAATGTTGCCTGTCAAGGTGATTCTGGCTGGTCTTCTTTGGTCATTTGTTCATCACTTCTGTGCTGGCATCCGCTTCTTGTTGCTCGATCTGCATGTCGGTATCGAGAAAGAGGCTGCTCGCAAATCGGCGGGTGTCGTCCTTGCTGTCAGCATTCCGCTGACCCTGATTCTCTGGGGGGTGTTGCTGTGATCAACCGCAATGTTGTCGGAGCCCACTACGGCTTGAAGGACTGGATCATCCAGCGTGCAACGGCTGTCATCATGGCGGTCTACTCGGTGCTGATCGCCGCAGTGCTTTTGGTTGTCCGTCCGTCGACCTTCGAAGCCTGGCAGGGCGTGTTCGCCAATGGCGTCATCAAGTTCCTGACCTTCCTTTTCTTCGTCAGTCTGTTCTACCACGCTTGGATTGGCGTGCGTGACATCTGGATGGACTACGTGAAGCCGACCGGTTTGCGCCTGTCCCTGCACGTTCTGACCGCTGCTGCGCTGGTGGGTTACACCGCGTGGGCTGCTGCGATTCTCTGGAGGCTGTAAGCGTGAGTATTCCTGTTCTCAAGTTTGATGCGGTGATCGTCGGTGCTGGTGGTGCCGGTCTGCGTTCCGCGATCCAATTGTCTGAAGCTGGCCTGAAAACGGCTGTTCTTTCCAAGGTCTTTCCGACCCGTTCGCACACTGTTGCGGCACAGGGCGGTGTTGCTGCCTCGCTCGGCAACTCCGAGGAAGATCACTGGACGTGGCACATGTACGATACCGTCAAGGGTTCCGACTGGCTCGGCGACCAGGACGCGATCGAATTCATGTGCAAGAAGGCCAACGAAGTGGTCGTCGAGCTCGAGCACTACGGCATGCCGTTTGACCGTACCGATGACGGCAAGATCTATCAGCGCCCGTTCGGTGGTCACATGTCGAACTTTGGCGAAAAGCCGGTACGTCGCTCCTGCGCTGCCGCTGACCGTACCGGTCACGCCATGCTGCATGCGATGTATCAGCGCAATGTCAAGGCCAATACGCAGTTCTTCGTCGAGTGGATGGCGCTGGACCTGATCCGTGACGAAGAAGGTCATGTCCTCGGCGTTACGGCCATGGAAATGGAAACCGGCCAGGTTGTGATCTTCCACGCTCGCGCCACCATTTTCGCGACTGGTGGTGCTGGCCGCATCTACTACTCTTCGACTAATGCCTTCATCAATACCGGAGACGGTCTCGGTATGGCAGCCCGCGCTGGTATTCCGCTCGAAGACATGGAATTCTGGCAGTTCCACCCGACCGGCGTTGCCGGTGCGGGTGTGCTGATTACCGAAGGTGTGCGCGGTGAAGGCGGCATCCTGCGTAATTCCAGCAAGGAACGCTTCATGGAGCGCTACGCGCCGAACGCCAAGGATCTGGCCTCGCGTGACGTGGTTTCACGTGCCATGACAACCGAAATCAAGGAAGGCCGCGGTTGTGGTGTCAACAAGGACTACGTCCTGCTCGACATCACCCACCTCGACCCCGCCACCATCATGAAGCGCCTGCCGGGCATCCACGAAATCGGTTTGCAGTTCGCTGGCGTTGATTGCCTGAAGGAGCCGTTGCCGGTTGTTCCGACCTGTCACTATCAGATGGGTGGTATTCCGACCCATTACTCCGGTCGTGTCGTGATGCCGAAGGGTGACGACATGAATTCCGTTGTTCCCGGCTTCTACGCCGGCGGCGAGTGCGCCTGTGCCTCGGTGCACGGTGCCAATCGTCTCGGTACCAACTCGCTGCTCGATCTGCTGGTCTTCGGCAAGTCGGCTGGTGACTCCGCTGTTGAAGACCTCAAGGCTGGCCGTGCCCACCGCGAACTGCCGAAGGATGTCGCCGACAGGACCCTGGCTCGTATCAGTGCACTGGATAATCGGAAGGGTGGTGCCAATGTGCACGAAACCCGTCTGGCCATGCAGCGCACCATGCAGGATCACGCCGGCGTGTTCCGTTTCAGCGATCTGCTGAAGGAAGGTGTCAGCAAGATTCTCGAAGTCGAAAAGGCAGCTCGCAATCTGGAAATCAAGGACAAGTCGATGGCCTGGAATACGGCCCGGACCGAAGCTCTCGAAATGGAAAATCTCATCGAAGTCGCCAAGGCCACGATGATTTCCGCCGAGGCTCGCAAGGAGTCCCGTGGCGCCCATGTGCGCGACGATGCTCCGGATAGCGCCGAGTTCCCGAATGGCCGTAACGATGCCGTGTGGCTCAAGCACACACTGTTCTCGCCGGTGGATAACTCGATCTGCTACAAACCTGTCAACATGCAACCCCTGTCCGTCGAGCCCGTTGAGCTCAAGACGCGCTCGTACTAATTGGAGTTGAGAATGAGCAAACGCATGGTTCAATTCAGTATCTATCGCTACGATCCGGACAAGGATGACGCGCCTTACATGCAGGACATCTCGGTGGAACTGGAGCCGACTGACCGCAAACTGCTGGACGCGTTGACCAAACTGAAAGCCAAGGACGACGCGATTTCCTATCGTCGCTCGTGTCGTGAGGGTGTGTGTGGCTCGGATGCCATGAACATCAATGGAAAGAACGGCTTGGCTTGCCTGACCGATATCGACAGCTTGAAGCAGCCGATCGTGCTGCGTCCGCTGCCGGGCCTGCCAGTCATTCGCGACCTGATCGTCGATATGACCCAGTTCTTCAAGCAGTATCACTCGATCAAGCCTTACCTGATCAACAACGATCCGCCGCCGGAACGCGAACGTCTGCAGTCGCCAGAGGATCGCGAGGAGCTGAATGGTCTGTATGAGTGCATTCTGTGCGCCTGCTGTTCCACGTCCTGCCCGTCGTTCTGGTGGAATCCTGACAAGTTCGTCGGCCCGGCTGGTCTGCTGGCGGCTTACCGTTTCATCGCCGATACGCGCGATCAGGCAACCAACGAGCGTCTCGACAACCTCGAGGATCCGTATCGCCTGTTCCGTTGCCATTCCATCATGAACTGTGTTGACGTGTGCCCGAAGGGTCTGAACCCGACTAAGGCCATTGGCAAGATCAAGGACATGATGGTTCGTCGCGCCGTCTGATGGAAAGAGCGGACTACGAACGTCTGCGCTGGCGTTGTATTCGTCGTGCGCTTCTCGAACTTGACATCACTCTGACGCGTTTTCTGGATAGTGGCGAGTTTGAAAAGCTTAATGATGGTCAGCAACAGGCGTTTGTGGTGCTTGCTGACATGGAGGATTACGATCTCTGGGACTTGCTGACCGGTAAGGCAGAGATCGATGATCCTCGCTTGGCGCACATGGTGACGCTAATTCGTAAGAGTTGAGTAAGGTTTACAATCTATCTTTGGAATGTTGACCGCTTTTTTGGCATTGCAGTTACAACCAACACCTGTAAAGGGATGACTCCATGACGACTGAACGCAAGGCAATTTTGACAATCGATGGACAGGCTCCCGTCGACTTCCAGATCATGACCCCGACGCACGGCAACGATTGTGTCGATATCCGCACCTTGGGTGCCAAGACCGGCTTGTTTACTTATGACTCCGGCTTCCTTTCTACCGCTAGCTGCAAGTCAACGGTTACCTTCATTGACGGTGACAAAGGCGAATTGCTCTATCGCGGCTATCCGATCGAGCAGTTGGCTGAGAACTGCAACTTCCTCGAAGTCACCTATCTTTTGAAAAACGGCGAACTGCCGAATGCCAAACAGAAAACCGCTTTCGAAAGCACCATCAAGAATCACACGATGGTGCACGAGCAGTTGACCAAGTTCTATTCCGGCTTCCGTCGCGATGCTCACCCGATGGCTGTAATGACTGGCGTTGTTGGCGCACTGTCGGCCTTCTATCACGATGCCATGGACTTCTCGGATGCCGAGCATCGGAATGTCAGCTTCAACCGCCTTGTCGCCAAGATGCCGACCATCGTCGCCATGGCTTACAAGTACAACACCGGTGCGCCGTTCATGTATCCGGACAACGATCTGGATTACACCGCCAACTTCATGCGCATGATGTTCGGCAACCCGTGCGAGAAATACAAGCCGAATCCGGTTCTGGTCAATGCACTCGACACTATCTTCACGCTGCACGCTGACCACGAACAAAATGCGTCGACCTCGACGGTTCGTCTGGCTGGTTCGTCCGGTGCCAATCCGTTTGCCTGTATTGCAGCTGGTATTGCCTGTCTGTGGGGCCCGGCGCACGGCGGCGCCAACGAAGCCTGTCTGCAGATGCTTGAGCAGATTGGTGACGTTTCCAAGGTTGGTGAATACATCAATCGCGCCAAGGACAAGAACGACTCCTTCAAGCTCATGGGTTTCGGTCACCGCGTTTACAAGAACTTCGACCCGCGCGCCAAGCTCATGCGCAAGGTGTGCTTCGATGTTCTTTCGGAACTCGGCCTGCAGAACGATCGCCTGTTCAAGCTGGCCATGGAACTGGAAAAGATCGCTCTGGAAGACCCGTACTTCGTCGAGAAGAAGCTCTACCCGAACGTCGACTTCTACTCTGGCATCGTCCAGAAGGCCATCGGCATTCCGACCGAAATGTTCACCTGCATCTTCGCCCTGGCCCGTACGGTCGGCTGGATGACGCAGTGGGAAGAAATGATCACCGATCCGGAATACAAGATCGGTCGTCCGCGTCAGTTGTACATGGGTGCAGCGAAGCGCGACGTAGTGCCGCTCGCCCAACGCGGCTAAGAAAGAAACTGGGCGGCCGTGTGGCCGCCCTTTTTTTACCTGCGGAAACTTGTGATCAAGCTATCTGTGGCTACAGTGGAAAAAAATACCCTTGAGGGGATGCCTATGACTACGATGAACAATTTATTCGACAGCACGATGTATTTTGGCGGCAACGCGCCGTTTGTCGAAGAGCTGTATGAAAACTACCTGAACAACCCGACTGCCGTGCCCGAAGAGTGGCGCGAATATTTTGACCGCCTGGCGCAGATGCCGGGCTTCGTTGCCCGCGACGTTGCCCATGCTCCGGTTATTTCCGCCTTTGCGGAATTGGCCAAGGATGGCGGCTTCCGTCCTGCGCCTGTTGCTGGTGGCGACAACAAGAAGCAATCGGCCGTTGGCCAGTTGGTCACCGCCTATCGTTCGATGGGTACCCGCTGGGCTGATCTAGATCCGCTCAAGCGTTTGGCCCGTCCGAAAATTGATGAGCTGGAGCCATCTTTTTACGGCTTCACTGATGCCGACCTGAATCAATCGTTCAACGTCGGTTCCCTTAAGGGGCTCCCCGAATCAGCCAAGCTTGGCGATATTCTTGAAACCCTCAAGCAGACTTATTGCGGCACCGTTGGCGTCGAGTACATGTACATGTCCGACTACAACGAAAAGCGCTGGCTGCAGGAGCGCCTCGAGGGCATCCGCTCGCGTCCGACCTACAGCGCCGACCAGAAAAAACGTCTTCTCGAGCGCTTGACTGCAGCCGAGACGCTGGAACGTTACCTGCATACCAAGTACGTTGGTCAGAAGCGCTTCTCACTGGAAGGCGGCGAGTCGCTGATCGTTTCCATGGACGAAGCCATCCGTGTTGGCGGCAAACTGGGAATCGACGAAGTCGTCATCGGCATGGCCCACCGTGGCCGTCTGAACGTATTGGTCAATACCCTGGGCAAGGCCCCGTCGATGCTCTTCGCTGAATTCGAAGGCAAGAAGAAGAGTGACCTGTCGGCTGGCGACGTCAAGTACCACATGGGCTTCTCGTCTGACGTCTCCACCCCGGGAGGCCCCTGCCACCTGACCCTGGCGTTCAATCCGTCGCACCTCGAAATCGTCAATCCGGTAGTCGAAGGTTCGGTCTACGCCCGCCAGGTTCGTCGGGGTGAAGAAGGCAAATCCAAGGTACTGCCGGTGGTTGTCCATGGCGACTCCGCCGTGGCCGGCCAGGGCGTCAACCAGGAAATGCTCAACTTCGCCCAGACCCGCGGCTACGGCACGGGCGGCACGCTGCACATCGTCGTCAACAACCAGATCGGCTTCACCACCAGCGACCCCCGCGACTACCGCTCCGGCCACTACTGCACCGATATCTTCAAGATGGCCGATGCACCGATCTTCCACGTCAATGGTGACGATCCGGAAGCAGTGGCGCTGGTTACCCAGTTGGCTATCGAATTCCGTCAGGAATTCAAGAAGGATGTCGTTGTCGACATCATCTGCTTCCGCAAGCTTGGTCACAACGAGCAGGATGAGCCGATGGTCACCCAGCCGCTGATGTACAAGATCATCAGCAAGCACCCGGGTACCCGCAAGGTTTACGGCGACAAGCTGATTGCCGAAGGCGTCTTGCCGGCCGATGGCCCGGATCAGATGATTGCCCAGTACCGCGAACACCTTGACAAGGGTGAGTTGCTGTACAACCCGGTGCTGGCTGGCTACAAGCATCCGAACACCATCGACTGGACGCCTTTCCTGACCAAGAGCTACATGGAAACCTGCGACACCACGGTGCCGATGAAGGAACTCCAGCGTCTGTCGAAGCGCCTGACGACTTTCCCGGAAGGCTATACGCTGCATTCCCGCGTCAAGAAGATTGCCGAAGATCGCGCCGCCATGGGCGAGGGCAAGCTACCGGTCGACTGGGGCATGGCCGAGAATCTTGCTTACGCATCCTTGCTGGTTTCTGGCTACGGCGTGCGTATCTCCGGTGAGGACGTTGGTCGAGGTACCTTCTTCCACCGCCATGCTGCCTTCCATGACCAGAATCGGTCGAACTGGGATGAGGGCACCTACTACCCGCTGAAGAATCTGCAGGAAAAGCAGGCTGGCTTCCAGTGCTACGACTCCGTGCTGTCCGAAGAAGCTGTTCTGGCTTTCGACTACGGCTACGCCTCGGCCAATCCGTACGAGATGGTGATCTGGGAAGGCCAGTTCGGCGACTTTGCCAACGGCGCCCAGGTGGTCATTGACCAGTTCATCGCTTCCGGTGAAGCCAAGTGGGGTCGTGCCTGTGGTCTGGTCATGCTGCTGCCGCACGGTTACGAAGGTCAGGGTCCGGAACACTCTTCAGCCCGCCTCGAGCGCTACATGCAGCTTTGTGCCGAAATGAACATGGAAGTCTGTGTGCCGACCACGGCTGCCCAAGTCTTCCACATGCTGCGCCGTCAGGGTGTCCGCATGCAGCGCAAGCCGCTCATCGTCATGACGCCGAAGTCACTTCTGCGCCACAAGGATGCCGCTTCCAGCATGGAAGAACTGGCTACCGGCGAGTTCAAGCGCGTCATCGGCGAAGTCGACGAGATTGATGCCAAGAAGGTCAAGCGCGTCATCCTGTGCTGTGGCAAGGTTTACTACGACCTAGTGGCAGCTCGCCGCGAAAAGAAAATCACCGACATCGCCATCGTTCGTGTCGAACAGCTCTATCCTTTCCCGAAGGATTCGCTCGAGAAGGAACTGGCCAAGTATCCGAAGGCGACCGAAATTGTCTGGACCCAGGAAGAGCCGCGCAATCAGGGCGCCTGGTACTGGATTGCCTCGCGTCACCATCTGGATACCCAGTTGGGCGTCAAACAGAAGATGTTGCTGGTGTCTCGTCCGGCTTCCTCTTCCCCGGCAGTTGGCTATCTGGCCAAGCACAACGAGCAACAAAAGGCACTGATCGAGTCCGCACTGGGCAAGATCGAGTACTGATAACTACAGCAGAGTGGAGTCACTATGAGCATTATCGAAGTTCAAGTTCCCCAGCTTTCCGAGTCCGTCGCCGAAGGCACGCTCGCTTCCTGGAAAAAGAAAATCGGCGAGGCCGTTGCTCGCGACGAAATCCTGATCGACATCGAAACCGACAAGGTCGTTCTCGAAGTTCCGTCGCCGGCTGCTGGCGTTCTGGTCGAAATCATCAAGGCTGACGGCGAAACCGTTGTCTCAGGTGAGTTGATCGCCCGCATCGATACCGAAGCCAAGGCTGGCGCTGCTGCCCCGGCTGCTGAAGCCCCGAAGGCTGCTGCCGCTGCTGCTCCGGTTGCCGCTGCTGCCGCGCCGGCTGGTACGGCCAGCCCGTCGGCCCGCAAGATCCTCGACGAAAAGGGCGTTGCTGCCGCTGACGTCGCCGGCTCTGGTCGTGGCGGTCGCGTCACCAAGGAAGATGCCGTTGCTGCTGCGCCGAAGTCTGGTCCGGTCGCTGCTCCGGCTGCTGCCAAGGCTGCCATGCCGACGCCGCCGGTTGCTGTTGCCCTCGGCGATCGTACCGAGCAGCGCGTGCCGATGTCCCGTTTGCGTGCCCGTATCGCCGAGCGCCTGCTGCAATCGCAGCAAACCAACGCCATCCTGACCACGTTCAACGAAGTGAACATGGGCCCGATGATGGCGCTGCGCAAGCAGTACGGCGAGAAGTTCGAAAAGACCCATGGCGTTCGCCTCGGCTTCATGGGCTTCTTCGTCAAGGCTGCCTGTGCTGCCCTGCAGAAGTTCCCGATCCTCAACGCTTCGGTCGATGGCAATGACATCGTCTACCACGGCTTCATCGACATCGGTATCGCTGTTGGTTCGCCACGTGGCCTGGTCGTGCCGATCATCCGCAATGCGGACCAGATGAGCATCGCCGAAATCGAGAAGAAGATTGCCGAATTCGGTGCCAAGGCCAAGGACGGCAAGCTGACGATTGAAGATCTGACCGGTGGCACCTTCTCGATCTCCAACGGCGGCATCTTCGGTTCGATGATGTCCACCCCGATCATCAACCCGCCGCAATCCGCGATCCTCGGCATTCATGCCACCAAGGACCGCGCCATGGTTGAGAACGGTCAAGTTGTTGTGCGTCCGATGAACTATCTGGCCATGTCCTACGATCACCGCATCATCGACGGCCGCGAAGCCGTCCTCGGTCTGGTGACCATGAAGGAAGCGCTGGAAGATCCGTCCCGCCTGCTGCTCGGCGTCTAATCGACGTTGGCCGGCGCCAGTGTCCCGCAAAGGGCGCTGGCGCTTTTGCACATCTGAAATCTGAAAGGTTTACACATGTCCAAGCAATTTGACGTGCTCGTTATCGGCGGTGGCCCCGGCGGCTATGTCGCGGCCATCCGCGCTGCCCAGCTCGGCTTCTCCGCCGCCTGCTGCGAATCGAATCCGTATGCCGACCCCAAGGGCGAACCGCGCCTCGGTGGCACCTGCCTGAACGTTGGCTGCATTCCCTCCAAGGCACTGCTGCATACCTCGCACCTGTTCGAGGAAGCAGGCCACAGCTTTGAAGCCCAGGGCATCAAGGTTGGCAAAGCCACCATCGACGTGCCGGTCATGAAGGGCCGCAAGGACACCATCGTTACCCAGCTAACCTCCGGCATCAAGGGTCTGTTCAAGAAGAACAAGGTTACCCTGCTCAATGGTCATGGTTCCTTTGTTGGCAAGGAAGGCGATCTGTACAAGGTCAAGGTTGGCGCCGACGAGGTGCTGGCCAAGCAGGTCATTATCGCGACCGGCTCCAAGCCGCGTCACCTGCCGAACGTGCCGGTCGACAACAAGATCGTCATGGATAACGAGGGTGCCCTGAATCAGGAATCCGTGCCCAAGAAGCTGGCCATCATCGGTGCCGGCGTCATCGGTCTGGAAATGGGTTCGGTCTGGCGGCGTGTCGGCTCAGAAGTCACCATCCTCGAAGCAATGCCCGACTTTCTGGCTTTTGCCGATCAGGATGTCGCCAAGGAAGCGCTCAAGCTGTTCACCAAGCAGGGTCTGAATATCCAGACCGGCGTCAAGATTGGCGACATCAAGACGACCAAGAAGGGCGTCTCGATTGCCTACGAAACGAAGGATGGCAAGGCCGAGAAGCTCGATGCCGACCGTCTGATTGTTTCGATTGGCCGCATCCCCAATACCGACGGCCTGAATGCCGAAGCGGTTGGCCTCAAGCTGACCGATCGCGGCATGGTTGAAGTTGATGGCCACTGCAAGACC
The DNA here is from genome assembly GCA_049304775.1 of Ferribacterium limneticum. Classification (GTDB taxonomy): domain Bacteria; phylum Pseudomonadota; class Gammaproteobacteria; order Burkholderiales; family Rhodocyclaceae; genus Azonexus; species Azonexus limneticus_C. The sequence continues at coordinate 17,728 of JBAQOL010000027.1, read as the reverse complement.
AACCTCCCGGGCGTCTGGGCGGTTGGCGACGTCGTGCGCGGACCGATGCTGGCCCACAAGGCCATGGAAGAGGGCGTCATGGTTGCCGAGTTGATGGCTGGTCAGGCTGGCCACTGCAACTTCGACACCATTCCGGGCGTCATCTACACCGCGCCGGAAATCGCCTGGGTCGGCAAGAGCGAGCAGCAGCTCAAGGCGGATGGCGTCGCCTACAAGGTTGGCAAAATCCCGTTCATGGCCAATGGCCGGGCGCTGGGCATGGGTGAGCCGTCCGGCTTCGTCAAGATGCTGGCCTGCGCGCAGACCGATCGCATCCTCGGCGTCCATATCATCGGTGCCAACGCCTCCGAACTGATTTCCGAAGCCGTTGTGGCGATGGAATTCGGTGGTGCTTCCGAAGATCTGGCCCGCATCTGCCACGCTCACCCGACGCTGTCGGAAGCGGTGCACGAAGCAGCCCTGGCTTGCGACAAGCGTCCGCTGCACTTCTAAGCTGACTCTTCTTTGCCAGAAAGGCGGGTTGCGGCAACGCACCCGCCTTTTTCTTTGGCAGAATACGTTTTTACCCCAAACCTGATTCACCCCCAATGCCCCATAAAAAACTCAATGTCGCCGCGCAGGGCATGCTCGACGCCTACAAGAATCTACTCGATGCCCGTGGCTATATGGCCGATGCAGCGCAGATGACGGCGGCAACAGCCTTACAGAGTCTTTATACAAATTTGCTGTTTTTCAAGGTTGACCGTGGGAGTACCTTCAAACGCCTGCTGTCGCCACCAAAGCCGCCTAAAGGCGTCTATTTCTGGGGTGGGGTAGGCCGTGGCAAGAGCTTCCTGATGGATTGCTTTTACGATTCGGTGCCCTATCGGCGCAAGCGTCGCATCCACTTCCATGCCTTCATGCAGCAGATCCATCATGACCTCGAAAAATACAAGGGCGAACCCGACCCGATGCTGCGGCTGGCCGAGCAGATCGCCAAGGAAGTGCGCCTGCTTTGCTTCGACGAATTCCACGTCTCGGACATCGCCGACGCAATGATTCTTGGCCGTCTGATGGATGGCCTGTTCGCCCAGGGCGTCATCATCGTGATGACTTCAAATTATCCGCCGGACAAGCTGTATCCGAACGGCCTGCATCGGGAAAGCTTCCTGCCGACCATCGCGCTGCTCAACAAGCATCTCGATGTCTTCGAGGTTGATGCCGGTACCGACTACCGTCTGCGGGCGCTTGAGCAGGTCGAGATCTATCATCATCCATCCGACGCCGCGGCGGAGAAGAAGATGCTCGACTACTTCAAGATGGTCGATGGTGATGCCGGCAAGAAAGGCGGGCATATCGAGGTGCTGGGTCGCGACATCGAGACCGTGCGGCGCGGCCATGGTGTGATCTGGTTCGATTTTCGAACCCTGTGTGGCGGCCCGCGTTCGCAGAATGATTATCTCGAAATTGCCCGTGGCTACCACACCGTGCTCCTCTCGCACGTTCCGAAAATGACCACGCACCAAGCCTCGGAGGCGCGTCGCTTCACCTGGCTGGTTGACGTGTTTTACGACCACAAGGTCAAGCTGATCATCACGGCCGACTGTGCGGCCGAAGGGCTCTACACCGAGGGCACGCAGGCCAGCGAGTTTGCCCGCACCGTGAGTCGTCTGACCGAAATGAACTCCAGGGAGTACTTGGCCCTGCCCCATATGGTTAGCTGATCAATTGACCGAAACAATGCTCCCCGCTGATCTGGCCATCGATCTTCGGCAACTGGTGATGACCATCGCCAACACGGTCGATCTGGTGGGCGTCGACGATGTCATGCACGGCCGCCGGGTTGGTATGCTGGCCCGCGAAATGGCCATCCGCATGGGATGGAGCGAAGCGGACCAGCTGATTCTTTACGATGCCGGCCTGCTGCACGATTGCGGCGTGTCATCGACGCGGGTTCATCACCGTCTGGTCGTCGATCTCGAATGGACTGGTGCCGAAGAACATTGCATTCGCGGCGACGAATTGCTGGCCAACTTTCCTCCGCTGGCCCATCTGGCCCCAATCATCCGCTATCACCACAGCGCGTGGGAATGGCTGGTAACGCAGACACTGCCGGGTGATACGGCGCGTTTCGCCAACCTGATCTATCTGGCCGACCGGATTGACGTCCTGGCTGCGCCCTATCATGCCGACCAGACCGTACTGTCGCATGCCGACGAGATTCGCGCCCGTCTGGCCTCGGCGCGCGGGCGCCTGTTCTCGCCCGAACTGCTCGATGCCTTCGAGTTGATCTCGCAGGAAGAGGCATTCTGGCTGGCCTTGCAGCCGGAATGGGTACAGCAATATCAGGTCGATATGGAATCCCATGGCGACCTGAAGATGATCGGCTGGTCCGAGTTCAAGCAGTGCGCGACCATTTTTTCGCGCATCATCGACGCCAAATCACCTTACACGGAGCAGCATTCGCAAGGCGTTGCGCGGCTGTCGCGCCATCTTGCCGAACGGCTCGGACTTGACCCCATCACCTGCGAGAAAATTGAAGTGGCTGGTTTGCTCCACGATATCGGCAAGCTGCAGATTCCCGACGAGATTATCGAAGGTGAAAGTGCCTTGACGGCGCATGAGTTCGACATCATGAAGAGCCACAGCTACGGGACGCTGCAGGTCCTCAAGCGGCTGCATGCCATCGCTGAAATCGCCCGCTGGGCCTCGCTGCATCACGAAACGCCGGATGGCCACGGCTACCCGTTCCATATCGGTGGCGCCGCGCTGCCCATCGAAGCGCGCATCATCAATGTCGCCGATATCTTTCAGGCGCTGGCGCAGGACCGTCCTTATCGCAAATCAATGACACCGGACCAGATATTGGCCATCCTTCAGGAGCGTGCCGACTTAGGGCGCGCCGATCAACGCGTCGTCCGTCTGGTTGCCGACGATTTGGCCGAATGTCACCGGATCGCCGTCTGTATTGATTGACTCTTAACGCCGCTGGAGAACGTCCATGATGCTTCGCATTCTTTGCCTGCTGGCCTGCCTGTTCAGCACCTCGCTGTGGGCCCAGCAGATGGAAGTCATCGAGCTCAGGAGCAAGAACGTCGATGAGGTGCTGCCGGTTCTGCTGCCGCTGCTCGAACCGGGCGGCACGCTGACCGGCATGAACAACCAGCTTTTTCTCAAGGCCTCGCCGCGCAATAGGGCCGACATCAAACGGGCGCTGGCGGTCATCGACAAACCGGCCCGGCGCCTCATCATTCGCGTTTCGCAAAACCGTCAGGCCGAAGACAGCGCGCGTGGCGCCGAGGCGAGCGGCCAGGTCGTGCTCGGCAGCACCCGGCGTAGCACGGTCGGAGCGACTGTGTGGGATACCAAGAGCGTGCGTGGCGAAAGTGCGGTGCAGATGGTGCAGACCGTCGAAGGCGGCCAGGCTTTCATCCAGGTCGGCCGTTCGCTGCCTCTCCCTATGCGTCAGGTCGTCATTGGCCCCGGCGGCACAGTGATCAATGAAAACGTGGTGTATCAGGATGTCGGTCGCGGCTTTTATGCTGTGCCGCGCGTGAACGGCAACCGGGTGACGCTCGACATCAGCCAGCAGGCGGCCAGCCAGGGCGGCTACGGCAGCATCAACAGCCAGCAACTGTCGACGACGGTATCCGGCCGGCTCGGCGAATGGATTGAGCTCGGCGGCAGCGGTCGCCAGGCATCAGGCAATCAGGGCGGCGCGCTCACTCTTTCAACAAGCGACGCGCGTGACAATCGCTCAATCTGGTTGATGGTAGAGGAAGTTGAATGAGCGATCTGAAACGACATATCGGGCAAAAAGTGGCGCTCGCCACCTCGATATTTTGCGCCCTGCTGGCCGTGCCGGCCTTCGGCCTGTTCATCTGGCTGTGGCTGGAGCGCGGCCTGGCCGACACCTGGGTGCCAAGCGCCCTGGCCTCGGTGGGCTTCCTCGGCGCCTGTGCCGTCGTGCTCTACGTCACGAGCCGGCCGCAACCGCACTTGCCGCCTGAGGAAGGGCAACCCGAAGCCTGAGTCGGGTTATCAGGCAATCAGGTGAGCAATCAGAGTGCCGTCGGCGACGCCGGTAGCCGGTAAGCCCGTCTTTGCCTGGAACTGCTTGAGCAGATTGGCGCTGGTCTGGCCGAAAATGCCGTCGGCCTTGATCGGGACACCTTGCTCGGAAAGCCCCAGTTGCACGAGGCGGACATCAAGGCCGCGGGCCAGTGGGCTTTGCAGCGCGATGCTGCGCGTGCCGGGCTGCGGGCCGTCATAGCAACCGGGCGGGGTGGCGCGCAGGGTGCTCAACGAAATCTCGGCGCCGCGGATGACGAGCGGCAGTTCGAGACCCCAATAACCCTGCTCGATCAGGCGCTGGAAAGCCTCCATCCGGTAAGCCGTCTTGCGCAAGTCGCTGCGCGGATGATTGGTCAGCCAGGCGCGCCGGGTCGCGACGTAGGCCGCGATCCACTTCTTTTCGCCAAGCGCCGCGAGGCTGCCGGATTGCGCCATGGTGCGGTCGCGCATGGCTTTCCACGAGCCGTGCACGGTGCTGTCGTAAACCACCGCCGTGCCGAGGGCCGAGGTGATGCCGAGGTTGGCGGCGATGCGGGCGGCCGTCTGCCAGTAAACCTCGTCGAAAAACTGATCCTGGGTTTCGCGCATGATCGGATCGTCGGCCGTGGCGCGGAGCAGGTTGTGCAGGCGTAGCTCGTCGTCGAGGCTGAGGTCGATGGCTTCGAAACGCGGCAGCCAGGGCGACAGCCGTGGCCCGAAACGGGCGCCATCGTTGGTGCAGTAGCGCTGCAGCAGGTCGAGCAGATTGCCCGATGCCAGCGTCGTTTGCGAGCGACCGAAAGTGAGGTGGCCGGTGTCGCCGGGAATGACGGTGACGCTGCCGTAATCGCCGAGCACGACGCCGGTTTCGAACAGGTTGACGATGGATTGCGCCGTTTGCTTCTGAGTCGGGGTCAGCATGGTGATACTCCTTCCGTCCAGATTGGTCGGCTGATCATATTCCAATTTTCCGATCAGGGTAGCACCATGGCATGCCGATCCCGGCGCCAAACGCGTTTCAGATCAATTGTTTGTCTGCTCCTGTTTCGTGCAGGCGGCCCGGATGATGCGTTCGGTTTTTGCCTCGTCGAGTTCGGCATGGCCGCTCAGGGCGGCATTGCCGTGGTCGCGCAGGGCCTGCATGACGCGGGCTGCAGCGTCGGGGTCGCTGACATCGGTGTCGGACAGATGGCCCGGCATGTTCAGGCTGCGGTAGAAGGCTTCGATCGCGGCGATGGTTTCCTCGGCGCTCGGCTGGCTCAGCCCGAAGACGTTGCGGCCCATCTGCTCGAGTTTGGCCCGCTTGGCTTCGATCGTTTCGCGCAACAGCCAGGGTTGGATGATCGCCAGGGTGCGGCCGTGGTCGATGCCGTACAGGGCGGTCAGCTCGACGGCCATGCGGTGCGTCGCCCAGTCCACCGGTACGCCCAGGCCGATGGTGCCGCACAGTGCCTGATTGGCCGACCACATCATGTTTTGCCGCCAAGTCGTTTCGTGGCGTTGCGCGAAGCTGTCGGCCAGCGTCTTGAGAGCCTTCATCACGGCTTCGGCATAGCCATCCTGGACGAGCGCGCCGACCGGGTAGGTCAGGTATTGCTCGCAGACATGAACGAAGGCATCGACGAGGCCGTTTTCCAGTTGTCGGTCCGGCAGGCTGGCCATCACATCCGGGTTGAGAATGGCGAAGCGCGGCCGGGCCGGCGGCACGAAGAAGACGCGCTTTTCATGCGTGGCCTTGCGGGTCACGACGGCGCCGGCATTCGATTCCGAGCCGGTGGCCGGCAGGGTCAGCACGACGCCGACCGGCAGGGCTTTTGTCGGCACATGTTTGCCGCTGACGATGTCCCAGCCGTCCCCGTCATAGAGCGCTGCACAGGCGACGTACTTGGCGCCGTCAGCGACCGAGCCGCCGCCAACGCCGAGAATGAATTCTATTTTTTGCTCTTTTATCCGGTTGACCGTCGAAGTCAGTGTTTCGAGCGTCGGGTTCGGCTCGACGCCGCCAAATTCGACCACGGTGTGCCCGGCCAGGGCCGCAAGAACCTGCGCATGGACGCCGTTCTGCTTGATCGAACCGCCGCCGTAAAGCAGCAGCACTTTGGCCTCGCGTGGAATCAGCTCGGCCAGCTTGGCAAAGCTGTTCGGGCCGAAGTGGATTTGCGTCGGGTTGTGGTAACTGAATTCGAAAATGTGCGGCATTGCTTGTCTCCTTGGCTTGGCGCTGAACGGCGGCTTATTGTGCGAAAAAACTGGCGGTAATTTCAAGTGAACGCAGGCGCAGGGCCGGGTCGAACACATCGCTGACCAGGATCATTTCATCGGCCCTCGTCGCTTCTTTCAGCGCCAGCAGGCCAGCGCGCACCGTTTCCGGTCCGCCGACGACGGCGGCACCGAGAAAGTCGGTGATGCCAGAACGTTCCTGCGGATGCAGGCCGCTCAGGTAGTCGGCGCTTGGCGGCGGCAGGCAGCGCCGGTCGCCGCGCAGGATGCCGAGGACGCGCTGGTAGGTGCTGCTGGCCAGGAACTCCGCCTCGTCGTCGGTTGGTGCAGCAATCACCGGTACGCCGATCATCACGTAGGGTTTGGCTAGCTTGGCCGAGGGGCGGAAATTGCGCCGGTAGATCTCGATGGCCTGCAACAGCATGGCCGGCGCGAAATGCGAGGCGAAGGAATAGGGCAGGCCACGCTCGGCTGCCAGTCGGGCCGAAAACAGGCTCGAACCGAGCAGCCAGATCGGCACTTCGGTGCCATTGCCGGGCACGGCGACGACCTTCTGCTCCGGCAAACGGGGGCCGAGCAACTGCTGCAGTTCGCTGACCGCCCGCGGGAAATCGGCTTCCGTTTCGATGCGGTCGCGGCGTAGCGCGCGCATGGTCATCTGGTCGGTTCCCGGGGCACGACCGAGGCCAAGATCGATGCGGCCGGGATAGAGCTCGGCCAGCGTGCCAAAGGCTTCGGCAACGACCAGCGGCGCATGGTTGGGCAGCATGATGCCGCCCGAACCGACGCGGATGCGGCTGGTCGCCCCGGCGATGTAGCCGACCAGCACAGCCGTCGCCGAACTGGCGATGCCCGGCATGTTGTGATGTTCGGCCAGCCAGTAGCGGGTGAAGCCGAGTTGCTCGACATGGCGCGCCGTATCGCGGGCGATGGCCAGCGCCTCGGCAACCGTGCCGCCCTCGCGGATGGCAACAAGGTCGAGCATCGAGAGTTTGGTGTCGTGCAGGGTGTTCATGCTGCCTCCTCAATCTGTTTTGCCGGATCGCGCCGGCTCGCTGCCCAGCCGAGCAGGGAAAGCAAGGCAAGGCCGCTGCCGATCAGCACGATGCCGGCGATTTCACTGGTTTTGAAGGCCTCGCCGAAGATCAGGCGCGACGAAAGAATGGCCACCACCGGCGTACCAAGTACCGACAGGCTGGCCTCCCAGGCCGGCACGCGGTCGAGAATGTAGATCCACAGCCACCAGCACATGGCCGTACTGCCGATCGACATGAAAATGAGGATACCGACGTAACTGCCGGTCCATTCGGTCGGATGTTCGGGCACGATGAAGGCGAGCAGGACAAGCGGCACGGCACCGATGATCATCTGCCAGGTGGTCAGGGTCAGCAGGTCGACCGGCGTTTTGCTGCGCAGGCGCTTGATCAGAATGGTGCCGGTCGCCCAGCACAGCGCCGCCATGAGGCCGAGGAACTTGCTGAACAGGCTGGCGTGCATGTCCCACGGTTCGATGATCAGCAGCAATCCGCCCAGCGTGCTCGCCGCCGCCAGCCACTGCTTGCCGCGCACGCGCTCGCCGAGGATGGGCCAGGCGAGCAGCAGCGTCCAGATCGGCATGGTGAAAATGAGTACCGCCGTCTTGCCGGGGCCGCCTTCGACCAGCGCCCAGGTCTGGAAAATCATGAAGCCCGAGACTTGCGCCAAGCCGATGGCGATAGTCTGGCGCGGTGCCACCAGTTTCAGCGAACGGCCGCTTAGCTTGACCGCGATGATCAGCGCCAGGGCGGCTCCGACGCAGCGCTCGGCAGCGAAAGCGAAGGGCGGCGCGTAGGCCAGGCCCTGCTTGGCGAGCACCCAGGTGTAGCCCCAGGTCAGCGAGAGGACGATCAGGGCCAGCGCGGGCAGCCAGCGGCGGTATTCGGACATGGTGTTTCCGGAATTCGGCCCCGGCCGGCGCCTGGCCGGTCGGGGGCATGGTTAAAAAGAAATCAGGCAGCCAGCGCCGGGTAGTCGGTGTAACCCTCGGCCCCACCGCCATAAAGCTTGTCGGCCTGCAGCTCGTTGAGCGGCAGGTTGTCCTTCAGGCGACGGACGAGGTCCGGCGTGCTGATGAACGCCCGGCCAAAGGCGACCAGGTTTGCCTTGCCGGCCGCGACATTCTCGATGGCCAAGTCACGCGAGTAGCCGTTGTTGAGCATCCAGGCACCGGGGAAAGCGCGATGCAGGGCTTCGTAGTCGAAAGCCTTGCCTTCGGGTGTGCGCGTGCCGCCGGTTTCGCCCTCGATCACGTGCAGATAAGCCAGGCCGAACGGTGCCAGCTGCTCGACGACATAGCCGTAGAGCGCCTGCGGATCGCTGTCGAGCGGCGCCGTGAAAGTCGTCATCGGGCTCAGGCGGATGCCGGTGCGACCGGCGCCGATTTCCTTGGTGATCGCCGCGACGACTTCAAGCAGCAGGCGGGCGCGGTTGGCGATGCTGCCGCCGTAGGGGCCGCTGCGGTCATTGACGCTGTCGCGCAGGAACTGCTCGATCAGGTAGGTATTGGCGGCGTGGATCTCGACACCGTCGAAACCGGCGTCGATAGCGTTACGCGCCGCACGGCGGTAATCCTCGATGAGGCCGGGGATTTCGTCATCACGCAGGGCGCGCGGCGTGGACACCGGGACAAAACCATCGCTGGTAAAGGTCGAGGCGTTCGCCACCTTGTCGGTTGACGACACTGGTGCCGCGCCATCCGGCAGCAGCGACGTGTGCGAAACGCGCCCGACGTGCCACAACTGCAGCACGATTTTGCCGCCGGCGGCATGCACGGCAGTGGTCACCTGGCGCCAGCCGGCGATCTGTTCCGGGCTGTGGATGCCCGGGGTGGCGAGGTAGCCCTGGGCCATCGGGCTGATCTGGCTGGCCTCGGCGATGATCAGGCCGGCCGTGGCACGCTGGCGGTAATACTCCACGGTCAGCGGTCCGGCGACATTGCCGGCGATGGCGCGGTTGCGCGTCAGCGGCGCCATGACGATGCGGTTGGCGAGGGCGATATCGCCGATTTGGATCGGGTCGAACAGGGAAGTCATGTTGAATCTCCTGGTGGGTAATAGATGAAAATTAGACCGGTCGTCTATGAATTCGGGTTAAAAATAGGCCGCAACAGCATGCGGCCCGTGCTCGGACGTTCAATGATTCAAGGCGTCAGCAACTGGCGGGTGAAGCGCATGGCGTTCTCGAGCGACTCGCTGTTGCGGTGCAGCTTGCCGAGCAGGCTGGCGCCAAGCCAGAGCTGGTAAAGCATCTGTGCCGTCGGCCGGGCATCGAGCGCCGGCAACGAGCCATCGGCGACGCCGGCTTCAATGGCACCGGCAATGCGGTCCACGATGCGGTCGGTGCCGTCGCGCAAGGTCAGGCGCATGGCATCGGACAGGTCGGAGACCTCGGCCGCCAGCTTGACGACCAGGCACTTCTGCTCGGCGCATTGGTCGCACTGCTTGTCCAGCCAGCGCTGCCAGTAACGCATCAGGCGCTCATGGCCCGACGCTGCCTCGGCCGCGAACAGGCAGTCGATGTCGGTGAGATAGTGCCCAAAGTAATCCTCCAGCAAGGCCTTGCCGTAGTCTTCCTTCGATTCGAAGTAGTGATAGAACGACCCCTTCGGCACCCCGGCGGCCTTCAGCAATTCGTTCAAACCCACGCTGGCAAAGCCTTTCCCGGCAAAAATGCCGAGACCGGTGTCGAGAATGTGCTGGCGGGTGTTGTCGTGACGAGTGTTCATGGGATGGGAGTTTGCCAACAAATAGACCAGTCGTCTAGTTGTTTTTCGTTGTTGCGACCGCCAAGGTTATTGCGCCAATTCTGTTTAGGAAAATGGATGGTGTGCCAAAGGTATTCTTGGTCTCATTCGTGAAGAGACCGGAGAACCCGTGCTGGGTGAGGTAGGTTGAAAATTTGCCGAAGGAGGCCCTGAAGGACGTCGCTTTGACTACTGAGGTTTTGGAAGAGTCCACCTAACAGGTCGTCCGCGTCATACAAACGGTATTTCAAGTCGCGTAGTCAGGTATGATGGGGGACTATTCTTTCGGCAATCTTGATAGTAAGCAACAGAGACATGGCACCTCAGAATCCCTACAAAAGCATCAATATCGACCGCAAAAAAATGCAGCAGGCCGTAGAGGCTATCGGTGCCGAAGACTACAGCTACGGAAAAGTCGGAAACACTTTCCAGATGGTGATGTCGATCAACGGAAGCAAATTTGGGCTGACGGTGTACGAGAACAGTGACGGCACAACGACATTGACCAAAATGGGCAGCTACAGCGCCGATGTGTTTGAGCAGGTTGCCGAGCAGATCAAAACTCACTGCTCCACTGGCAACGGTGGCTCGTTTCAGATATCGATCCCCAAATTTCCGGGCGACCATGCAGAAAACCTTCTGAAATACCTGAATTCTGAAGGCGAGATCGACATTCAAAAGAATGAGCACGGATATCTCCTTACCAGGCTCAAGGGGCACCAAGGGGATGTTCTCACGGTCAAGCAATACGAAAACGGCACCATCCAACTACAGGGCCGGTGGGCAATGCTTGCTGCTTGCGCACAAGACTTCCTTTCGACGGTACTTCCCTACAACGAGGCAGTCAAAGCGCAACTAGACACCTTCTCTGTTCCAGTTTCTGTCCAAGAAGTGCGAAATGAACTAGAGGGCCGCTTGCCCTTCTCGGCAGCAAAGTTGGATTCTGTCGTTGCGGCCCAGCTTACTTCCGCACTGGTTATGATCAAGGTGGATTTGAATCTGCCTGACTACGGTGCAGTGGCGTTTCCTGCCCTTCGCGGCCTAGAGGGATTCATCAAGACTGAACTGTGGAATGCGGGATTCCAACCCAACAAAGCCAATACGCTTGGTGAATACTTCACACAAGGCAAGACGGTTGGAGCGTATGCTATGCATGACGCGGTGGCTGCCAAGGCAGGGGAACCGTTGTGTTCCCTGTTGGTCGACTGCTACACGTTGTATGCAAACCAGCGGCATGGAATTGCTCACATGGAAGCGGATCCACAAACGTCTCGTGTGATTACGTCGCTGGCCGAAGCAAAAACCATTGTGAACCAAGTCTTTGATATAATTGAGCGGTTTTACTGCAAACTTACCAAGTGAATAAACATTTTCTCGTTTCTCGCCGCCCAGCACCAGGGGTTGAGGCCGCCGTGTTCGCCACGTGCGCTCTGAATCCTATGGAGGAACTTGTGGCGATAGAACGTGACCTCCGAAAAAGGAAGGTTACCGGGAAGGTGTTTTTTGATTTGCTGCTAGCTCATGGGAACAAAACCAATCGCTACTTCGTTGGCGAATTCGACGGGCAACACTTCACGTCTCCAAGGTTCCAAAGAGCAGAGTCCGAATATGATACCTACTCCAAGGTTTCCGCTTCCATCCTTCGCGAGCATCTTCCCGAGGTTGACGCATCTCTGTTATCGAATGCAATGCTGTTCGCGCTTCGCGAAGGCATACCGTTCTGACTAGCCGCTAAGCCAAAAAGACAAAGGGCGCTTTATGCGCCCTATTTTTTCCCCCGTTTAGCCAACCGCGCAAGTAGATAAGTTATTGAACAATTAACTTTGTGCAACGGCTGCATAACAGCGGGTCTTCAAAAACAAAACCCGGCACTTAGCCGGGTTTTTGTTGAGTGCCTTTTGATCAGGCAGCGTTGAGTGCCTGATCCAGATCGGCGATCAGGTCGTCGATGTGCTCGATGCCGACCGACAGGCGGATCATGTCTTCGGAGACGCCGGCTTTGGCCAGTTCTTCCGGTGACAGTTGGCGGTGCGTGGTCGAGGCCGGGTGGCAGGCCAGGGTTTTGCAGTCGCCGATGTTGACGAGGCGGGTGACGAGTTGCAGGGCATCCTGGAACTTGCCGCCAGCGACGCTGCCGCCCTTGACGCCGAAGTTGAGGATGCCGGAGGCGCGGCCGCCCATGTATTTCTGGACGAGGGCGTGGTCCTTGTGGTCGGGCAGGCCGGCGTAGTTGACCCAGCTGCATTTCGGGTGGTTTTTCAGGAAGTTGGCGATCTTGAGCGAGTTTTCGCAGATGCGGTCCATGCGCAGGGCCAGTGTTTCGATGCCTTGCAGGATCAGGAAGGCGTTGAACGGGCTGATGGCGGCGCCCATGTTGCGCAGCGGCACGACGCGGGCGCGGCCGATGTAGGCGGCGGGGCCGAGGGCTTCGGTGTAGACGACGCCGTGGTAGGAGACGTCCGGCTCGTTGAGGCGCTTGAACTTGGCTTTGTGCTCGGCCCACGGGAATTTGCCGCTATCGACGATGATGCCGCCGAGGCTGTTGCCGTGGCCGCCGAGGTACTTGGTCAGGGCGTGCACAACGATGTCGGCGCCGTGTTCGAAGGGGCGGCACAGGTAGGGCGAGGGGACGGTGTTGTCGACGATGACCGGCACGCCATGCTTGTGGGCGATTTCGGCGAGCTTTTCGAAATCGACGACATTGCCGAGCGGGTTGCCGACTGATTCGCAGAAGACGGCCTTGGTCTTGGCGTCGATCAGCTTTTCAAACGCAGCCGGATCGCGGTAGTCGGCGAAGCGGACGTCGATGCCGTATTGCGGCAGGGTGTGGGCGAACAGGTTGTAGGTGCCGCCGTACAGGGTGCTCGAGGTGACGATGTTGTCGCCGGCTTCGGCGATGGTCTGGATCGCGGCGGTGATGGCCGCCATGCCGGAGGCCAGGGCCAGCGCGGCAATGCCGCCTTCCAGTTCGGCGACGCGCTTTTCGAGCACGTCCTGCGTCGGGTTCATGATGCGCGTGTAGATGTTGCCGGCAACCTTGAGATCGAACAGGTCGGCGCCGTGCTGGGTGCTGTCGAAAGCGTAGGAGGTCGTCTGGTAGATGGGGACGGCGACGGCCTTGGTAGTCGGGTCGGGCGAATAGCCGCCATGGACGGCGATGGTTTCGATCTTCATGCGTGTCTCTCTTTGTGTTGTTGCAAAAGGGGAGTCGGGAAAACGGGCCTGCTAGCTTAGCGCGCCGGGCGAAGTGCGCCAATAAGGATGTCTTCTAAGCTTATGCCCGAACGTCATGCTGCCGGGGCGCTGGCTTCTTCGTCACCGGGAAAGGTCTCGGCGGAATGGCGCGCCGCCTTGATCATGAAGCGGCCGGGGTCGAGGGCGTCGACGAGGTCGCGCTCGAGGGGCAGCGGTTCGCCTTCGATCTGGCTGAGCAGCAGGTCGGCCATCAGCGCCGACCAGACGATGCCGCGTGCGCCGAAGCCCTGGACACACCACAGCCCGGGCTGGCGCGGGATGTTGTGGAGACGGGTATTGGGTGTGGCGGCCAAAGTGTCCGGTACGGCGCCGACGATGGGCAGGCGGTCCGGCGACATCGGGCGGAAGCCGACGCGGCCGTGCAGCGCGGCCGGGGCTAGGCCGGTGGCGAAGTCGGGCAGGGTCAGGCGGAGGCGGGCGAGATTGTCGCCGTGATCGCTTTCGCGCTCATTGGTGTCGTCGTCTTCGTAGGACAGCGAGGCGCCGATCAGTTGGGTGCCGTCGACTTCCGGGATGGCATAGCCGACCTGGAACAGAACGGCCTTGAGCGGCGTGCTGTTGGCCGCTGGCAAATGGGTGACCTGGCCGCGGCCGGAACGTTGCGGTAGCCAGGCAAATTGCTCGAAACGTGGGGCCGCGGCGCCGCTGGCCATGATCAGAACCGGGGCTTCGGCCAGGATGTTGCCGGCCGTGTCGAGCGCCTGCCATTCCATTTTTGGCCGAAAAATCCGGTTGACCGTAGCATTGAAGCGCGTCGTGATTTTTTCGGGAAAGGCGGCCAGTGCCGCCTTGCAGACCGACGGCGGTTGCACCCAGCCGCCGCTCGGGAACCACCAGCCACCGATGCTGACTGGCTGGCCCAGTAGCCGGCTGGCTTCGTCCTTGTCGACGAATTGCAGGATTTCGGGCGCCAGACCGAGTTGTTCGACGGCACGTTTTTGCTGTGCTTCGTGCTCCGGTTCGCGCGCCAGATGCAGCACGCCGCAGGGCGACCAGCGGGCGTCGGGCAGGCCGGCGAGCAGGGCGCGCGTGGCGAGAAAGCCGGCGCGGGTCAGGCGCGAAAGACGGTTGTCGTCGGCGCTGGGCAGTGGACGCAGCATGCCGGCCAGATTGCTTGAGGCGCCAGTCGCCGGGGCGGCGGCTTGCTCGATAACGGTGACTTGCCAGCCGGCGGCGGCCAGCGCGTAGGCCGTGGCGCTGCCGGCAATGCCGGCGCCAATGACGATGGCCCGGCGATCGGTCGGCGCGACGTGGCGATCCGGCCGGCGCGAACGGAAACGGCCGACCAGCATCTGCCGCTTGCCGACCGGGCCGGGCCTTTTTTCGACGTCGAACTCGGCGTCTTTCAACGCCTGGCGGACGTGGCCGGCGACTGTCCACGTGGCTAGCGTCGCGCCGGGCGCGGTCAGCCGTGCCAGCCCTTTGCAGAATTGCGGCGACCACAATTCCGGATTCTTTTGCGGCGAAAAGCCGTCGAGGAAGAAGGCATCGACGGAGGCGTCGATGGCGCGCAGCTCGGTTGAAGCATCGCCGAACAGCAGCGTCAGAATCACTTGCCCGCCGTCAAGATGCAGGCGGTGCATGCCCGGCACCAGCGGTGGCCAGTGTTTTTGCAGTTCCGCCGCCAGTTCGCCGAAGTCCGGCCAGGCTTGCTGGCAGGTGGCGAGGTCTGCCACGGTCAACGGGAATTTTTCGCAAGAAATGAAATGCAGCCGCCGGCAGCGCTGCGGGTCGTCCCGCCAGGCCTGCCAGGCGGCGAGGAAGTTCAGCCCGGTGCCGAAGCCGGTTTCGAGGATGACGAAGCGGTCCCGGCCCTGCCAGCGTTGCGGCAGCTCATTGCCGCCGAGGAAGACGTGCCGGGCCTGCGTCAGGCCGCCGAGGGCGGAGTGATAGACATCGTCGAAGGCGGCGGAGTAGGGCGTGCCGTAGGCGACGAATTCGATTTTGGCGGACTGCAGTTTTTCCACTAATGCAGGCGCGAGAGGTGGTCTTTATGCGGCGTGACGCTGGTCGTTGCCGGTACGTCGTCGAGTACCAGATTCCACTGCGCGTGGTCAGCTCCGGCGCGCAGCATGGTGCACAGGGTTTGCAGCAACTCGACGTTCATGGCTAGCTGGAAGCTGCGCTCCCGGCCTTCGCGGAAGATCAGGTTAAACGTGCCATCGCTCAGGGTGTCGACCTTGAGTTCGCTACTCAGCAGCGGTGTTGAGCCGAGCGGAAAAGTGGCGTTTTCTTCGGAAAAGGCCTGGTCGAAGTTGACGGCCTCGTCGGCAGGAGTCTCGCCAACAATCGGCGTTGCTACCGCCTGCTTCCCGGCCAGCCGGGATAGGTGCGGCCACAGCTCGCGCAGGAAACGCCGGGTCAGCCAGATCCGGTATTCCTCGTCGTCCTGCGTCGAGATGCGCAGAAGCAGACGATCCTGCACTTGGTCGCAAGCGACTTGAAGCTGACGAATTTGCATCGTTATTTGTCGAAAGGTAATGCGTGAGCGAGCGCCGCCAAATCAAGGCGCCGACGGCCGCCGCATAGCAGAGCTATGCAAGGTCGTCGGCAACGCCGAGTTGGCAAGCGCAGCCACGTATTATTCGGGGCGCATGGAGGGGAAGAGAATCACATCACGGATCGCTGCTGCGTCAGTGAGCAGCATGATCAGCCGATCAATCCCGATTCCGCACCCGCCAGTCGGCGGCAGCCCATATTCCAGCGCGCGAATGAAATCAGCGTCGTAATACATCGCCTCTTCATCCCCCGCATCCTTCGCCTTCATCTGCTCCTGGAAGCGCGCCGCCTGATCTTCGGCATCATTCAATTCCGAGAAGCCATTGGCAATCTCGCGGCCGACGATGAACAGCTCGAAGCGCTCGGTAATCTCCGGATTGGTATTGGAAGCACGAGCCAGCGGGGACACTTCAACCGGGTAGTCGATGATGAAGGTCGGCTCCCAGCACTGGGCTTCGGCGCAGGCTTCGAACAGCTGCAATTGCAGGCTGCCCAGACCGCCCGGTTTGACCGGCTCGCCGAAGGCCTTGATTTTGGTCTTGAGGAATTCGACGTCGGCCAGTTGCTCGTCGGTGAAAGACGGCTGCTGGCGCTGGATGGCCTGGTTGATGGTCAGGCGATGGAAAGGCTTGGAGAGGTCGAGTTCGCGGCCCTGATAGATGAAGACTTCCTTGCCCAGCGCTTCGCGCGCGGCGTGGCGCAGGAGGCCTTCGGTGAAGTCCATCAGCGTGTGGTAATTCGCATACGCCTCGTAGAACTCCATCATGGTGAATTCGGGGTTGTGGCGCGGGCTCAAACCTTCGTTGCGGAAGTTGCGGTTGATTTCGAAAACCTTCTCGAACCCGCCGACCACGAGGCGCTTGAGGTAAAGCTCAGGGGCGATGCGCAGGAATTGCTGCATGTCGAGCGCGTTGTGGTGCGTGACAAACGGCTTGGCCGAGGCGCCGCCGGGAATCGGGTGCATCATCGGCGTTTCGACTTCCATGAAGCCGTGACCGGTCATGTAATTGCGGATGGCAGCGACGATGTCGGAGCGGGCGCGGAAGGTGGCGCGCGTTTCCTCGTTCATGATCAGATCGACGTAGCGCTGGCGATACTTCATTTCCTGATCGGCCAGACCGTGGAACTTGTCCGGCAGCGGGCGCAGTGACTTGGTCAGCAGGCGGATTTCGGCAGCCTGGATGGACAGTTCGCCGGTCTTGGTTTTCATGAGGATGCCGCTGACGCCAATGATGTCGCCCAAGTCCCAGGTCTTGAAGTCGGCATAAACCTCTTCGCCGACGCGGTCGCGCGTCACGTAAATCTGGATGCGGCCCGACAGGTCCTGGATAGTGGCGAACGACGCCTTGCCCATGACGCGCTTGAGCATCATGCGGCCGGCCACCTTGACCTCGACCGGCAGGCCTTCAAGTTCTTCCGCCGTCTTCTCGCCATAACCTTCGAGGACTTTGGCGGCGGTGTTCTCGCGCTGGAAGTCGTTCGGGAAGGCTTTTCCGGTCTTTCTCCACTCGGCCAGTTTGGCGCGGCGCTCGGCGATGAGCTGGTTTTCGTCCTGCTGGACCGGGGCTTGCTGTTCGGGGTTGGACATGAAGAATCCTTGGGGAAATGGGGGGTGCTTCAGGCAAAAGCCTAGAACCGGTGATTTTCGCCGATTTTGGCACCTTGGGACAAGGTTGGGGGTAGATGTTTTGTGGCTTGAATCAGGGATTTCCTGATTTTTGGCTTGGGGTTCCGCCTTGCTGGCGGGCGTACTTTCTTTTGTGTGGCCAAAAGAAAGTAGCCAAAGAAAAGGCCACCCCTGGGTCGGTGCCGGCGTTGCCGGTTCCCTGCGCTACTCGGCAGGCCGGGCGGCTGCGGAACTCGGGGCTACGCCCCTCAGACAGTCCTCGCCGACTGCCCCCGGCCTTCCTGCGTTGCTCGGCACCTCTCAAGGGGCCCGGT
>JBAQOL010000026.1:0-106795 GCA_049304775.1 Ferribacterium limneticum | reverse complement strand
GTTGCCGGTTCCCTGCGCTACTCGGCAGGCCGGGCGGCTGCGGAACTCGGGGCTACGCCCCTCAGACAGTCCTCGCCGACTGCCCCCGGCCTTCCTGCGTTGCTCGGCACCTCTCAAGGGGCCCGGTGAAACGACCCGTATTTGAGCTTGGGTGCCTGAATAACAGATTTCATTTTTTGCCCTTTTTTCCGGTTGACCGTAGGAATGTAATTCTTGGGGCAAATCGGTTGAGCATGGACGCTTTTGGGGTCCCCGTGGAAGGCGCTGAGCAACGCAGGCGGGCCGGGGGCCTTCGGCTGGCGTTGTCTGAGCCGCAGGCGAGTTTAGCCAGCCGCCCGGTCTGCCGAGTAGCGGAAGGAACCCGCAGGGCGCCGCCCCCGGGGTCGCCTTCTTTTTGGCTACTTTTTCTTGGCGAAGCAAGAAAAAGTACGCCCGCCAGCAAGGCGGAACCCCAAGCCAATTCAAAGGGCCAAGGGAAATCGCCAATACAACCCACGTCACGCGGCAATGCAATAATCCACCCCTATGGAAATCCTCATCGAAATCATCCTCAAAGCCGGCCGTTCGGCAGTGGAGCTGGCCTTCTTCGTCCTGCTCCCCGTTATGGTCGTCATGCTCTCGCTCATGCGCCTGCTCGAAGCGCGCGGCGTGCTGGACTGGGTCGTCGCCCGTCTCGCTCCATTGCTCAAACCGGTCGGCCTGACCGGACTTGGGGTTTTCGCCGCCCTGCAGATCAATTTCGTGAGCTTCGCCGCGCCGATGGCGACGCTGACCATGATGGAGCAGCGTGGCGCCTCTGACCGCCACATCGCCGCCACGCTGGCCATGGTCTTCGCCATGTCGCAGGCCAACGCAGCGTTGCCGATGATGACCATGGGCCTCGATCTGGCGCTAACCCTGACGTATTCGCTGATCGGTGGCCTGACTGCGGCGGCGGCGACCTATTACCTGTTCGGCCGGGCGCTGTCGAACGCCGAAAGCCGGCTCGACGAAACCCTGCATCATCCGGTCGCCGAGAGCGCAAAGGGCGTGCTCGATGTCATCAACCGGGCCGGAGCCGAGGCATTCAAGCTTTCCGTCGGCGCCATTCCGATGCTCGTGCTGTCGCTGGTTGTCGTCACGGCGCTGCGTAGTGGTGGCGCCATCGATGCGCTGACCCGCCTGCTGGCGCCGGTGTTGACCGCCGCTTCGATCGACAGCGCGCTGATTCTGCCGACGCTGACCAAGTACATGGCCGGCGGCACGGCGATGATGGGCGTCATGGATGAAATGCGCAAAGCCGGCCAGATCAGCGTCGAACTGCTCAACGCCAGCGCCGGCTTTCTGATTTCGCCCTTCGACCTGCCCGGCGTGGCCGTGCTGATTTCGGCCGGGCCGCGTATCGCGGCAGTGTGGAAACCGGCCGCCCTCGGTGCCTGTATCGGTATCGCTGTACGCACCGTCGGACATATACTTGCCGTATGAACCGACCAAAATTGACCCGCTTGATCCTGGCAACCAGCGCCGGCCTGATGATGGCCAGCGCCTCCGCGGCCTCACTGAATCTGCTCGGCTTCGACGACATGTCTTGCGCGGCATGGGGCAAATCGAAGGACGACCCCGACCAGCGTTCCGCCTATGTTGTCTGGGTCCGCGGCTTCCTGACCGGCCATAACTACGCCTTGCCGAACCAGCAGGTTTCCAGCTTTTCGAGCGGCACTCTGGAACTGAAACTGAATCAGTATTGCAGCCGGAATCCGACGGGCCAGATCAGCGATGCCGCGATGCGCATGAGCGATGAGCTTTCCGGGCGCAATCAGCCGATCAAAAAATAGCTGGGACTCCTGGCTGATTGGCGAGCTCGCTGCCGCCTCGCGTATTTCGGTAACATCGCGGGCTTAGCATTCCAGCACCCTTCCACGGAAATCCGACCATGCAATACCACGCCGCCAGCACCGATTCCCTGATGAGCATCACCAATCGCCCCGATCTCGTTTTCGAGCGCGGTGAAGGGTCGTGGCTTTACGACCATCAGGGAAAGGCCTATCTCGATTTCATCCAGGGCTGGGCGGTCAATACGCTTGGCCATTGCCCGCCGGAAATCGCTGTGGCGCTGGCCGCTCAGGCTGGCAAGCTGATCAACCCGAGCCCGGCTTTCTACAACGGGCCGATGATCGAACTGGCCAGCCTGCTCACGGCCAATTCGGTGTTCGACCGCGTCTTCTTCGCCAACACCGGTGCCGAGGCCAACGAGGGGGCGATCAAGCTGGCGCGCAAGTGGGGCCGGCTGCACAAGGACGGTGCTTACGAGATCATCACCTTCGGCCATTCCTTCCACGGCCGCACGCTGGCCACCATGTCGGCCTCCGGCAAGGCCGGCTGGGACACGATCTACGCGCCGCAGGTGCCGGGCTTCCCGAAAGCGACTTACAACGACATTGCTACGGTCAACGAGAAAATCGGGCCAAAAACGGTAGCCGTCATGCTCGAACCGGTGCAGGGCGAGGGCGGGGTGATCCCGGCCGATATCGAATTCCTCAAGGCGCTGCGCGAGCTGACCACGGCGCGCGGCATCCTGCTCATCGTCGATGAAGTGCAGACCGGCATGGGCCGCACCGGCAAGCTGTTCGCCTACGAACACGCCGGCATCACGCCGGACATCATGACGCTGGCCAAGGGCATCGGCGGCGGCGTACCGCTGGCGGCGCTGCTGGCGCGTGAGGAAATCTGCTGCTTCGAGCCGGGCGACCAGGGCGGCACCTACAACGGCAATCCGCTCATGACGGCGGTTGGTGCGGCGGTGTTGAAGCGCCTGCTGGCGCCGGGTTTCCTGGCCGGTGTCGAGGCGCGCGGGCAGTATCTGTCGAAGCGCCTGCTCGAACTTTCCGCCAAGCATGGCCAGAACGGCGAACGCGGTTCCGGCCTGTTGCGCGCCTTGATGCTGGCCGACGAGCGCGGCCCCGACATCGTTCGCCGGGCGCTCGAAGGGGGACCGACAGGCCTGCTCCTCAACTCGCCGCGCCCCAATCTGCTGCGCTTCATGCCGGCGCTGAATGTGACCGAGGCCGAGATCGACCAGATGATTGCCATGCTCGACGCCCTGCTGCAGGGCTGAAACAGGAGCCAGCCAGCGACCCGGAACATCCCGAGCGGGCGCTCGGGCGGGGCTGCATCATCTCGGCGATGCTCGATTTCGCCGCGATCTCCGCACCGAAGCCTTGACGGTGGCCTGGCGAACAGCCACGACGAGGTTTGTTTTCCGGATACTTATTTCTCGGCTGTGTAATGAACGGCCAGCCAGACCGTTGGCTGCGCCGGGTCTGTCCACTCCACCCGATGCCGGCGATGCGGGGCGATGTCGATGAAATCGCCGGGGTTGAGCCGGACAGGTTCCGGCGAGTCTTCGAAGCGTAGTGTTGCCGCTCCCTGCAAAACAACCACCCATTCGCCCTCGGGCTGGTCGTACCAGAAGCCGTCCGGGCTGCACTGGCCAGTGGAAACAATGCGTTCGATGCGCAGGCCGGGGCGGTTGAGCAGATTTGAAAATTGCTCATTTTTTCCGGTTGACCGTGGGATTGCGGCAAACAGGTTGTCCGACATAGTCACTCCGGTTTATAGAGCGGCAGGGCATCGAGGCGGCGTTCGATTTCCGCCGTCAGTTGCCGATAGGCCGGGCTGCTCGTGTTGCCGAACTGGCGCCGGAAGTCGGCGGCGCTGATCGATTCCGGCAGGTCGCTGATGACGGGGATGAGGTCGCCGTCGGTCAATTCCTTTTCGAGTAGCGCGTTGAGGCGCGAGTCGTTGCGGTTGAGCAATTCGCCGAAGCGGGTGCCGGCCCGGTCGGCGGCGAGGTCGGCAAACGAAAAGCCGCTGCCGTGCCGAGCGTCGGCCATTTCCTTGTAGACGCCGATGGCGTCGGCCACCGGTTCGCCAGCCCAGGCGGCGAGGGTGGCGGAGACGACGAAGTGCTGGGCGGTATCGCCGCGGCCGGCCAGCATCAGCGTCACGGGGCGAAGCTGCGGCCACTGGCGGGCTTCGGGAATGAGCGAGGCGATGTTTTTCTCGGCCAGGTAAACGCCAAGCACGAGCAGGGCAGCGCGGCGGTTTTCGTGTTGATCGGCGCCGTTGATGTCGAGCACGGTGCGCAGAACGCCGGCCAGCGGCACCGGTCGGCCCGGCGCGTGGTGGTCGAACAGGGCAGCCAGCGATTCGTGAGCGGAGCGGATGCGGGCCAGATCGTCCGGCTTGAAGGCGATGGACCGGGCGCGGTCGAGCAGGGCCGGTTCCCAGACGTAGGCGACGACAATGCGCTGGCGCCGCGGGTCGAAGATCAGTTCGCGGATGGCCTGGCGGGCCAGCGTCCATTCCGGCCCGTAGCCGGCGCCCTGAACGGCAGTGGCGAGCATGAACTCAAGGAGTTGCGGTGGAATCGGCAAACTGCCCATGGATGCCGCGACGATTTTCGGTTCGCCTTTTCCTTCGGGGAAAGTGGCGCGCAGATTGAGGTAACGCCCGCCCGGCAGCAGCGGCACGCGCGTGCTGAGACGGACTTCGGCCGTTTCCTCGCCGAGCACGAGGGCGCCGCGACCACGCAGGCTGCGCCCGGCCAGATAATTGATGCCCTCGTCGATCAACGCGGCGGGGATCGCCGTCCGGCGCGCCTCGCCGGATTGCAGGCGACGCGGATCGTTGGTGTGAAACAGCCAGCGCGCCTGATTGACGGCGGCCTGCGAGATGGTTTCGCTGCGCTCGACCAGCGGTTTGCCGTCGAGCGCCAGCAGGAAGAGTCCGCCGGCGGCCAGCACGAATAACAGCAGCGTGCCGGCCAGCCAGGCGAGGAGGCGAGTCATGGCTGACTCACCGCCTGCTTAAACGCCCTGCTTGAGGCTGGCCTCGATGAACGGATCGAGATCGCCGTCGAGCACACCCTGCGTGTTGCCGGTTTCATGGTTGGTGCGCAGATCCTTGATACGGCTCTGGTCGAGCACGTAGGAACGGATCTGGTGGCCCCAGCCGATGTCGGACTTGGCGTCTTCGAGTTTCTGCTGCTCGGCCTGCTGTTTGCGCAACTCGAACTCGTAGATGCGGGCGCGCAGCATTTGCCAGGCTTCGTCGCGGTTGCGGTGCTGCGAACGGTCGTTCTGGCACTGGACGACGATGCCGGTCGGGACGTGGGTCAGACGCACGGCCGAGTCGGTCTTGTTGATGTGCTGGCCGCCGGCGCCGGAAGCGCGGTAGGTGTCGGTACGGACATCGGCCGGGTTGATGTTGATCTCGATCGAGTCATCGACTTCCGGGAAGACGAAGATGCTGGTGAACGAGGTGTGGCGACGGGCCGCGGAGTCGAACGGCGACTTGCGGACCAGCCGGTGAATACCGGTTTCGGTACGCAGTGTGCCGTAGGCGTAGTCGCCAGTGAACTTGACCGTGGCGCCCTTGATGCCGGCGACTTCGCCTTCGGATTCTTCCATGACTTCGACGGTGAACCCTTTTTTCTCGCCATATTTCAAATACATGCGCAACAGCATCGAGGCCCAGTCCTGGGCTTCGGTACCGCCGGCGCCGGCCTGGATTTCCAGGAAGCAGGGGCTGGGGTCCATCGGGTTGTTGAACATACGGCGGAATTCGAGGGCGGCGACCTTGGCTTCGATTGCGGCGTTATCGGCCTCAACGGAAAGCAGCGTCTCTTCGTCGCCGTCTTCCTTGCCCATGTCAAACAACTCGCGGCCGTCGTCGAGACCGGCCTGGACTTCTTCCAACACCAGTACGATGTTTTCCAGCGTTTTCTTCTCGCGTCCGAGTTCCTGGGCACGCTTGGCGTCGTCCCAGATCTTCGGGTCTTCCATCTCCTGGGTGAGGAGGGTCAGGCGCTCGCGTTTCTGATCGTAGTCAAAGATACCTCCGCAGCTCGGCGGCGCGCTGCGCCAAATCGTCGAGCTTGTTGGAGATGCTGTTGATGTGTTCGGCTTCCATGGTCGGGCGTCCAGATACTTGAAAACCGGACATTATAAAGCTTTAGGTGGCCCAATCATGTGGCGTTTTGGTAGGCAATTTTTTCGTCTCCGATGGCATAACTCCCCGCCACACGGGCGTAGAATGGGGTTGTTGCGCCGCAACATTAAGAGGAGAGGAGAGTACTCTCCCTGGGCGGCACACATTTCGGGGCTGGACTGAACATGAACAAGATGCTGACCATCGACGGCAATGAAGCCGTCGCCAACGTGGCCTACCGCGTTTCCGAAGTGATCGCGATTTACCCGATCACCCCCTCGTCCGGCATGGGCGAACTGTCCGACGAATGGGCAGCGCAAGGCAAGACCAATGTCTGGGACTGCGTCCCGCGCGTCGTCGAACTGCAGTCTGAAGGTGGCGCCGCCGGCACTGTCCACGGCGCTTTGCAGGCCGGCTCGCTGGCGACGACCTTCACGGCGTCGCAGGGCCTGCTGCTCATGATTCCCAACATGTACAAGATCGCCGGCGAACTGACGCCGACGGTCTTCCATGTTGCCGCCCGGGCCATCGCGACGCACGCCCTGTCGATCTTCGGCGACCATTCCGACGTGATGGCGACGCGCGGTACGGGCTTCGCGCTGCTTGCCTCGAATTCGGTCCAGGAAGCGCAGGACATGGCGGCCATCGCCTCGGCCGCGACGCTGGCCGGCCGCCTGCCCGTGTTGCATTTCTTCGACGGTTTCCGCACCTCGCACGAGGTGGCCAAGATTACCGGCGTCGACGACGACGTGCTGCGCAAAATGATGCCGCAGGAGCAGATCGCCGCCTTGCGCCACCGCTCGCTGTCGCCGGAACACCCTGTGCTGCGCGGCAGTTCGCAGAATCCCGATGTCTTCTTCCAGGCCCGCGAAGCGCAGAACCCGTGGTTCGATGCTTTTCCGGGCATCGTCCAGCAGGCCATGGATCGGTACGGCGAGCTGACCGGGCGGCAATACAAGCTGTTCGACTACGTCGGCGCCCCCGACGCTGAGCGCGTCATCATCATGATGGGCTCGGGAGCGGAAACAGCGCAGGAGACGGTCGAGCACCTCAACCGTCAGGGCGAGAAGGTCGGCCTGCTCAAGGTTCGCCTCTATCGGCCGTGGGCGCCGGAAGCGCTGCTCGCTGCCTTGCCGGTGACGACCAGGGCCATCGCCGTGCTCGACCGCTGCAAGGAACCCGGTTCGGACGGTGAGCCTTTGTTCAAGGATGTGCTCGTTGCGCTGGCCGAAGATGCCGGCAGCGAGTCGCCACGTTTCGCGACGATGCCGAAAGTGCTCGGCGGGCGCTACGGACTGGCTTCCAAGGAATTCACGCCGGCTATGGTTTTTGCCGTTTTTTTCCGGTTGACCGTAGGAGTGGGCAAGCGCCATTTCACCGTTGGCATCAACGACGACGTCACCCACCTTTCGTTGCCCTACGACCCAGCTTTCCGCACCGACGCCGTGCGCGAAACCTTCGGCGCTGTGTTCTACGGCCTGGGTTCGGATGGCACCGTGTCGGCCAACAAGAATTCGATCAAGATCATCGGCGACGAAACAGATCTGCACGCGCAAGGCTATTTCGTATACGACTCGAAAAAGTCGGGAGCGATGACCGTCTCGCACCTGCGTTTCGGCTCGCAGCCGATCCGCGCCACCTACCTGACCGGTGAGGGCGACGCCAAGTTCATCGCCTGCCACCAGCCCCTTTTCCTCGAAACGCACGATCTGCTGGCCCACGCCGCGCCGGGCGCCGTCTTCCTGCTCAACACGCCGGTCCCGGCCGACAAGGTGTGGGCGACGCTGCCGGCTGCCATGCAGCAGCAGATGATCGCCAAGCGCATTCGCTTTCATGTCATCGACGCCTATCAGGTCGCTCTCGAAGCCGACATGGGCCGGCGCATCAACACGGTTATGCAGACCTGCTTCTTCGCCATTTCCGGCATCCTGCCGCAGGACGAGGCCATCGCCGCGATCAAGCATGCTGTTGAAAAAACCTATGGCCGCAAGGGCCGCCGTATCGCTGAGCTGAACTACAAGGCGATCGACAAGACCCTGGTCTGCCTGCATGAAGTGCCGGTGCCCGCCGAATATGCCGTCTCCGACATTCGCATTCCCGAACGCACCGTTCAACAAGCCTCCGAATTCGTCCGCAAGCTTACCCTGCCGATGATCGCCGGCAAGGGCGACAGCCTCCCGGTGTCGGTCTTCCCCGTCGACGGTACCTTTCCGACCGGCACCGCCAAGTACGAAAAACGCAATCTGGCGCTGCAAATACCGGTCCTCGAAACCGATCTGTGCACGCAGTGCGGCAAGTGCGTTTTCGTCTGCCCGCATTCGGCCATCCGCGCCAAGGCTTACCCGCCTGAGCTGGTTGCCGAGGCGCCGGCGACGTTCAAGACGATGGCCATCCGCAGCAAGGATTACCCGGCTGGCTGGAAGATGAGCTACCAGGTGGCGCCCGAGGATTGCACGGGCTGCACGCTGTGCGTCGAGGTCTGCCCGATTCGTGACAAGTCCAACGTTTCGCGCAAGGCCCTCAACATGGCCGAGCAGGCCCCGCTGCGCGCACCGGAAGCCGAAAACTGGGATTTCTTCCTCAAGCTGCCCGATTACGACCGCACTGTCGCCAAGCGCAACACCATTCCCGGCTCGATGTTGTTGCAGCCGATGTTCGAGTTTTCCGGCGCCTGCGTCGGTTGCGGCGAAACGCCGTACATCCGGCTGGCCACGCAGCTCTTCGGCGACCGCATGCTGGTCGCCAACGCCACGGGCTGTTCGTCGATCTACGGCGGCAACCTGCCGACCACGCCGTACACCACCGATGCCCACGGCCGTGGGCCGGCCTGGAGCAATTCGCTGTTCGAGGACAACGCCGAGTTCGGTCTCGGCATGCGCCTGGCCACCAATCAGCTGGCCGAGACGGCACGCGTGCAATTACGCGCCATGGCCCTGGAAATCGGCGATGCCCAGGTTCAGGCGCTGCTCAATGCCGACCAGACAAGCGAAGCCGGCATTCATGATCAGCGTCAACGGGTGTCTCAACTGCAGGCAAAACTGTCGGCTATTGGCTCGCCGGCCGCTGACCATCTCGCTGCCGTCGCCGAATACCTGATCCGGCGCAGTGTATGGATCATCGGCGGTGATGGTTGGGCCTACGACATCGGTTTTGGCGGTCTGGACCACGTGTTGTCATCCGGCGAGGACGTCAATATTCTCGTGCTCGATACCGAGGTCTATTCCAACACCGGCGGCCAGAACTCCAAGGCGACGCCGCGCGGTGCCGTCGCCAAGTTCGCGGCCGGCGGCCAGCCGAACCGCAAGAAGGATCTGGCCCGTATCGCCATGGACTACGAAAACGTCTATGTCGCCCAGGTTGCCTACGGCGCCAAGGATGTTCACACGCTGAAAGCCTTCCTCGATGCCGAGAGCTATCCCGGCGTCTCGATCATCATCGCCTACAGCCCGTGTATCGCCCATGGCGTCGATCTGTCAAACAACCATCGCCAGCAGGATCTGGCCGTGAAGTCCGGCCACTGGCCGCTGCTCCGCTACGATCCGCGCCGGCGTCAGCAGGGCGAGAATCCGCTAACGGTCGACAGCGCTGCACCGAGCATCCCGTTCAGTGATTTCGCCCGTAATGAGGCGCGCTTTACAATCCTTGAACGAATGAAGCCGGACGCTTCGGTCTACTTCATGGCCCAAGCCGGCAAGGACGCCCGCCTGCGCCATCAGGAATATGTCGAACTCTCCGAAATGGTGCTGCCCGAAGCCGCCATCGTTGAAAAGGCCCAGGCGGCCGCAGAGAAGAAGGAAGAGCCCAATGCCTGATCTGTCCACCACTTACCTAGGCCTGCACCTCAAAAATCCGCTGGTGCCGTCATCGAGCCCGCTTAGCCATGACCTCGACGCTGTGCTGCACCTTGAAGATGCCGGAGCGGCAGCCATCGTCATGCATTCGCTGTTCGAGGAGGACGTGCGTCACGACGAGCGGATGATCGACCGCTTCCTGGTCCACCCCGACACCTTCGGCGAATCGGCCGGCCACCTGCCTTTCGGTCACGATTACCAGAGTCGGCTCGACAGCTATCTCGAAAAAATCCAGCGCCTCAAGTCGCGCCTGTCCATTCCCGTTGTCGCCAGCCTCAACGGTTCGACGCTCAACGGCTGGGTCGAGCTAGGCAAGGAGCTGGAATCGGCTGGTGCCGACGCACTGGAACTCAACGCCTGGTACATGCCGAGCGACCCCAAGGTTTCCGGCGCGGCGATCGAGGATCATCACATTTCGCTGCTGCAGGAACTCAAGGGCGCGGTAAGCATTCCGGTCGGCATGAAACTGTCGCCCTTCTTCTCCTCGCTGCCGCATTTCGTCCATCAGGCCGAAGCGGCCGGGGCAGCTGGCATCTCGCTGTTCAACCGGTTCTTCCAACCCGACATCGATCTGGAAACCCTGAGCGTCGTCGACTGCGTGCAACTGTCGTCCTCAGCAGATACCCTGCTCGCCATGCGCTGGATCGCCATCCTGCGCGGTAGTACCAATTTGTCGCTGGCCGCCACCGGTGGCGTGCACACAGCAGAAGACGCCCTCAAAATGCTGCTCGCTGGCGCCGATGTAGTGCACATGGCCAGCGCCCTGCTCAAACACGGTCCGCAGGCGCTCAGCGAAGTCCTGCAAGGCATGACGAACTGGCTGCGCGAGCGCGAATACACCTCGGTCGCGCAGATGAAAGGTTCAATGAGCCAGCAGAATTCCCCCAACCCAAGCACCTTCGCCCGGGCGTCTTATCTGCATGTGCTGAATTCGTTCGTGCCGCCGGCTGGAGTGCGCTACTAGCGGTGATCTCCGCCGCATGGGCGCCCTATCGCCTTGTGATGTCGGGTAATTTTACAAATGCCAATTTTCGATTTATGAAAATGCGATTTTGGCCCTCTGGGAGGGCTTGTTGGTGGGTTGTCTATTCCATGTGAATTTAAAGTGGCATGGATTGTGCTTTGTGTACCCCGTCTAACAGTTCAATGTGTCAAAGGGGTTAATCATGATGATAAAAAATGCTCTATGCGCTGCCTCTCTGGCGTTTGGCGCTTTTGCGGCGAGCGCTCCGGTAAGCGCTGCGCTCACATTACCCAATGCTGGGTATTACACGTATGGCAACGCCAACAGTTACTCGTTGCCGATTCTTGCCAATTATGCTGATCTTGCTAGCCCCATTATTAATGGTACCGGGCCAGGAAATCCCTATTACGTAAATTCCACACCGGGTACAATTAAAGATCAGGTTGTAATTTATACAGGCGCTAGTGGTTCTGACGTTACGACGAACGCGGCCGGATTTGATAATGCCTATGGCGTTCCAAATGGCAAGACGCAACCTTATGCAAGTATTGGGCAAAATCTGGGTGTGGCAAATCCCGGTGATAAAGCTGGTATTGTCAATAATACGTCCAGTACATGGGATGCCAATCTTCTAAATTTGAAGGGCTTTCTGGATGGAGGCCAAGCGCTTTTTCTGTTTAATAACAACGATACCAACAGTGATCAGAATTTAGCAGCTTGGGCGAAATTATGGCTTACTGATGCAAATAACGACGTCTATGGACGTTACCTCTATTTTTCCAACACCGGAAGTGCCTATGGTTCGGGTGGCGTGCCCAATGGGAATGCAACTACCTATAATCCGGGGGATGTGACGCCTTCTATTGGTAATTTGGCTTCCACTGATATGGTTCTTTCTGGTGGTTCGTTGTGCATTGGTTCAAATGGGGATGTAATCCACGCGGGAGCGTGTGCAGGAGGTGACCCTGCAGGATCGAAAACCATTAACCACAATTTAGGTGCAAACCAAGCTGCATATGCTATTGATGTTCCGTTGTTGAATAGCTGGTTGAAAGACTTATTCAAGCTTGGCGATTCGGACTTGGATGATTACACCTTGCATATGGATCTTCGTCTTGGCTGTCAGGAAGGTTCAGGTGGTTGGTCTGACTGCAAGGATATTGCGATTGACAATGGTTTCGAGCAACTCTTTCTGGTATCGAGCAACTCGGATTTCAGCGTCCCTGAGCCTTCGTCGTTGGTGTTGATCGCTCTTGCATTTATCGGTCTTGGCGTAAGTTCGGTTCGTAGCCGCAACTAAGGTAGAGCTTGTTGTTGATGTGTATGAGTAAATGCACATGAAAAAGGGTTGCAGTTGCGTACTGCAACCCTTTTTGGGTTTTGATTAATCTTAAGGTCAAAGCTGCGTCAGTGCTCTGAGGAGCATCGGTAGGAGTTTTGGAAGTTTGCCGATATGCCGCGTTGGCGTGGGCGACCTGAACTGGTGCTCTAAACTATTATTCTAGATGCTCCACCATCAACTGCGGGCTTTCGACGCCCATGTATTCGTTGATCGCCAGCCGGTAGGCGACGCGGGTGCGGTTGCCGGGCTGGGTGTGCTGAAGTTGAACTGGATGGCGTCGATGCGGGTGTCGCCTTTGCGCAGGCGCAGCTTGAGGTGTTTTTCCTTGAGCACGCGTTGTTGCTCGACCTCGAAATCGTCCATGAACAGCGGCGCCGGGAAGCCCTGGCCCCAAATTTCGTTTTCCAGGAGGCGGGCGGTGGCCAGGGAAATGTAGCTGCCTTCGAGGTTGCCGTCGGTTTCCAGCGTGCGGGTCAGGTCGGCCGGGGCGAGCAGTTTGCCGGCGACTTCGGCGAACAGGGATTTGAATTTTTCGAAGTTTTCGGCGTTGACCGTAGCACCGGCTGCCATGGGATGACCGCCGAAGCGGATGAGCTGGCCGGGAGCGCGTTTGGCGACGAGGTCGAGGGCGGTGTGCCAACATGGAGATGATCCCATCCCTCGCTCAACCTCATTCTGAAGTCATCGAGACAATGCAACTCTACGTGTAGCGGCTTGATGGTCGCTCGGCAAAGGGGGGTGGGAATCAGCGCTCGTTTGAGGGGTCATGATTTCAGCATGTTGCAAAAGAGCTGGCCTTGTTCTATCGCGTCGTCCAGAGCGATGTGCGTATGTGGCGATGGATCGAACCAGTCTGCGGGCATCGAAGCTCTGCCACATTGGTGGTAGGGCTTGCGCAGGATGGCCATGGCGTAGGTTTTGATGTCGATAACCGAATATCCGAATGGATTTTCGCCGGCATAGTGGTTGAGATACCAGAGCACAAAGGGGAAGTCGAAGGCAGCTGGGTAGGCGACGAAGACAGGTTTTCCGGGCAGCGCCTTTAGCCAGGCGGCGTATCGGGTTATCGCCGTTTCGGGGGCTTTGGGATTGACCCGGCAGGTGGCCCAGGCTTCGGGCTGGGTGGCCCACCAGGCCATGGTGCGCCGGTCTGGCTCGCTGTCCGGCGGCGTTTCCAGGTTGGCGGAAAACGTCGCCAGCAACTGTTTGTCAGCGGTGAAGACGGCCGAGCCGATACTGAGCATGGCGTTCTTGCCGACGATCGGGCCATCGGTTTCGATATCGGTGCTGACATACAGTTCGCGCGTTGGATTCATAGTCCGAGGTCGCTCAGGGACGGATGGTCATCGGGGCGCCGACCGAGCGGCCAGAAGAACTTTCGTTCGCCCGGGTTGATCGGCAGGTCGTTTATGCTGGCGAAGCGTCGCAGCATGAAGCCGTGTTCGTTGAATTCCCAGTTTTCGTTGCCATAGGCGCGAAACCATTGTCCCGTCTCGTCATGGTATTCATAGGCGAAACGCACCGCGATGCGGTTGTCGGTGCAAGCCCAGAGTTCCTTGATCAGGCGGTAGTCCAATTCCTTTAGCCATTTGCGTGTCAGGAATTGATGCACTTGTTCTCGCCCGACCGGGAATTCGGTCCGATTGCGCCAGCATGTGTCGTCGGTATAGACCAGCACGACGCGGTCCGGGTCGCGGCTGTTCCAGGCGTCTTCGGCCATCCTTACTTTCTGGGCGGCGCTGTCGGCGGTGAATGGTGGCAGGGGTGGTTTGGTTTCCATCATGCTTCCTTATCGATTGCTGCTTAGTCGTTTGATCTCGGCTTCCAGTTCGGCAATTTTCGCGTCGCGGCTTTGCAGTGCCCTGGACACATCACCGGCTTCGAGGCGTTGCGGGATATGTTGCGAGCAGTTGGCATCCCAGACTTCGACGGTGAACACTATGGCCTGTTCGCTTCTTGCCCTGTAGTTTTGCGGCATCAGTCGGTCGGTCAGCGCCCTGTCGTCCTCGACGACGCGGGCAGTTCCCCACAGCTTGAAACGTTGCTGCGTTGCGTAGTCGATCAGGAAGAGATGCGCCCTGGGGTTCTCGACCAGATTGCCGCTGGTGATGTATTGCCGGTTACCGTTGAAATCGGCGAAGGCAATGGTCTGTTCATCGAGCACAACCAGAAAGCCGGGCGGCCCGCCGCGGTGCTGGATGTAAGGCTGGCCGTCGCGGTTGGCCGTGGCGAGAAATACGCTGGTCTGCTGCGCAATGAATTCGGCGAGATCGCCGCTGATCGTTGTTGCCCAGCCGCCCAGACTTTCCATGCGGGCGTAGGCATCACGCGAACCTTTGCGGGATTGGATAGCCTTGACGCCGGGCGTGAAGGCGATATCGCTGGCGATTTTGCGTTCCTGGCTCATGGCTATCCGCTCCGTAAATGTGAACCGGTTTATTGGAATGGATGGACGACCGGGAAGTCGATGTCCGTCCGGGCGACGTTATTGACGTAGTTGGTCAGCGTGTTGAGGGCGACCAGCAAAACGATCTCGATTACCTCGGCTTCGCTGAAGCCGGCGGCTTTGATCTCGGCCAGGTCGGCGTCGGCAACGTGCCCGCGCGTATCGACGACACGCCTGGCGAAACGCAGGGCGGCGGCGGCCTTGGGGTCGGTCGAGTTGCCACGACGATTGGCGTCGAGTTCGGCGGCGTCGAGCTTGGCCAGATTGCTGCCGAGATAGGTGTGGGCCGACAGGCAATAAGCGCAGCCGTTGAGTTCGGCCACTGCCAAGGCGATCCGCTCGCTGGTCTGGGCGCCGATGCTGCCTTTGCCGAGGGCGCCGTTCAGGCTCAAGTAGCCTTCAAGGGCCGCCGGGCTGTGGCCGACGACTTTCATCAGGTTGGGGACGACGCCGAGTTGGCGCAGGACGGCCTCGAGCAGCGGCAAAGAGGCGGACGGGGTTTGATCGGTTGAGGGAATGCTGATGCGTGACATGGAAGTTCTCCGGTTTGATTCACCGTGCGGGTTGCGCAGTGCATGAAACGCATCTTGCTCGTATGTATGAAATAGAAGAATATCCATATTTCGCAATTTATTATTGCAAATAATGGAATTCTAAAATGGACCGGCTTTACTCGATGGGCGTCTTTGTTGCGGTGGCCGAAGAGGAGAGTTTCGCCGCCGCGGCGCGTCGGCTGGCCATGTCGCCACCCGCTGTGACGCGGACCATAGCGGCGCTGGAAGCGCATCTCGGGGTCAAGCTGTTGTCCCGGACGACGCGCTTTGTTCGGGCCACCGATGCCGGTCAGCGCTATCTGGAAAGCGCCCGCCGCATTCTGGCCGAGGCCGACGAGGCCGACGAGGCGGCGGCCGGCGTTCATGCCACGGTGCGTGGCCGATTGGTCGTCACGGCCCCGGTCCTCTTCGGCAGCATGCACGTCATGCCGGGTATCGTCGAATTCCTGGCGCGTTACCCGGAGGTTTCGGTCAGCGCGGTTTATGTCGACCGGGTGGTCAATTTGCTCGAGGAGGGCATCGATGTCGGCGTCCGTATCGGCGACCTACCCGATTCGACGATGCGCGCCGTTCTGGTCGGTTCAGTTCGTCGCGTCATTTGCGCCGCGCCCGACTACCTGGCCCGCCACCCCGAATTGAGGGAGCCGAGCGATCTGGCCGGGCAGACCATCATCTCGGCCAGCGCGGTATCGCCGGGTACCGAATGGCGCTTGGGCGATGGCAAGCGGCAATTCAGCGTCAAGCTTCGGCCGCGCCTGACTGTCAGCAACAATGCGGCAGCCATCGAGGCGGCGCTGATGGGCTTTGGCGTGACGCGTCTGATGTCCTACCAGGTGGCGGGCCATCTGGCGACGGGGAAACTGATCCGCTTGTTTGCCGCCGACGAGCCGCCGGCGCTGCCCGTCCACATCATTCACCTCGAAGGGCGGCAAGCCTCCGCCAAAGTTCGTGCGCTGGTCGATGTGCTGGTTGAGCGGTTGCGTGGCAATGCCGCCCTGGACTATCGGGAATAGCCGCTCTGCCTTTGGCTAATCCAGCCTGGCCGGATTTCGATTTTGGCCGTTTTTTCCGGTTGACCGTAGCAATGGCGCGGCAACTACCAAATTGCGGCTATTCCAGGTGCTCAACCATCAACTGCGGGCTTTCGACGCCCATGTATTCGTTGATGCTCAGCCGGTAGGCGAGGCGGGCGCGGTTGCCGGGCTGGGTGCTGAAATTGAACTGGATGGCGTCGATGCGGGTGTCGCCTTTGCGCAGGCGCAGCTTGAGGTGTTTTTCCTTGAGTACGCGTTGCTGTTCGACCTCGAAATCGTCCATGAATAGTGGTGCCGGGAAGCCCTGGCCCCAGATTTCGTTTTCGAGCAGGCGGGCGGTGGCCAGGGAAATGTAGCTGCCTTCGAGGTTGCCGTCGGTTTCCAGTGTGCGGGTCAGGTCGGCTGGGGCGAGCAGTTCGCCGGCGACTTCGGCAAACAGGGATTTGAATTTTTCGAAATTTTCGGCGTTGACCGTGGCACCGGCCGCCATGGCGTGGCCGCCGAAGCGGATGAGCAGGCCGGGGGCGCGTTTGGCGACGAGGTCGAGGGCGTCGCGCAGGTGCAGGCCGGGAATCGAGCGGCCGGAACCCTTGACGATGCCGCCTTCGCCGGGCGCGAAAGCGAAGACCGGGCGGTGCAACTTGTCCTTGATGCGTGAGGCGAGAATGCCGACGACGCCTTCGTGCCAGCTTTCGTCGAAGAGCGCGATGCCCGGGGTGGCGTCGTTGGCGTCGAGTGATTCGAGCAGGATCAGCGCCTGTTCCTGCATGCCGGATTCGATCTCGCGGCGTTCGCGGTTCAGGGTGTCGAGTTCTTGGGCGATCTGCAGGGCGCGGCTGGCGTCGTCGGTGAGCAGGCATTCGACGCCGAGACGCATGTCGGCGAGGCGGCCAGCGGCGTTGAGGCGCGGGCCGAGGATGAAGCCGAGATCCATCGCCGTCGCCTTCTTCGGATCGCGCCCGGCGGCCTTGAAGAGGGCGGCGATGCCGGCCTGCATCTGGCCGGCGCGCATGCGCTTCAAGCCCTGGCTGACGAGGATGCGGTTGTTGCGGTCGAGTTTGACGACATCGGCGACGGTGCCCAGCGCGACGAGGTCGAGCAGGTTGGCGAAATTGGGTTCCGGACGCTCGGCAAAGTAGCCGCGTTCGCGCAGTTCGGCGCGCAGGGCGAGCATGACGTAGAACATGACGCCGACGCCGGCGATGCATTTCGACGGGAAGTCGCAACCGGGCTGGTTGGGATTGACGATGCAATCCGCCTCGGGCAGCGTTTCGGCCGGCAGGTGGTGGTCGGTGATCAGCGTTGCGATGCCGTGCTGCTGGGCGCGGGCGACGCCTTCAAGGCTGGCGATGCCGTTGTCGACGGTGATGATGAGGTCGGGCGACTGCTGGGCGGCGACATCGACGATTTCCGGCGACAGGCCGTAGCCGAGCTTGAAGCGGTCGGGCAGCAGGAAATCGACATCGGCGCCGAGCGACTTCAATGCGCGCATGCCGACGGCCGTGGCGGTGGCGCCGTCGCAGTCGTAGTCGCCGATGATCAGCATCTTCGCTTCGGCTTCGATGGCGTCGGCCAGAAGGTGGGCTGCTTCGGTGGCGTTGGTCAGGGCGGTCGGCGGGATCAGCGACTTGAGCTCGTAGTCGAGCTCGGACTTGTCCTTGATGCCGCGCGCCGCGTAGAGCCGGGCGAGCAACGGGTGCAGGCCCTGTTGTTCGAGTTGCCAGACGACACGCTGCGGTGCGCTGCGGGTGGTGATGTTGGTCACTGGGGTGTTCCTTCGGCCAGTTCTTTTGCGATGGCCTGCAGCGGGCGGCTCTTGCGCCAGAATTTCCAGCGGTCCTTGCCGTGCAGCGTCCAGGTTAGCTGGCCGTAGATGGTGGGGGCGACGATGCTCAGGCTTTCGATCTTGCCGCCGAGCGCGGCACGGAGCGGGACGAACCAGTCGCGTTCCAGTGCGGCGAAGGCGTTGCGCCAGTCGTCGCTGTTTTCGTAGAGGACCGGTGGCAGCAAGGTGTCGAGGAGGACCAGCGGGGTGTCGTTGGGCGCCGAGTCGGCGAGCAGGGTGCTCAGGCTGGCCGGGCAGGGTGGGGCCTCGATGCGGGCGGCGAGCGCAAGGCCGGTGGCCAGCGGATTGTTGCTGCACACGGCGGAAAACAATGGCGCCGGCACGTCGGCCAGCGGCCCGCCGCCCCACAGCCAGACGCTGTTGACGGCCGGTTTGCCTTCGGCCTGACGGCGGGCATTGACCGGGTGGCCGTGCAGGAACATCTGCACTTCGTTGAGCCAGCGGTTGAGCGGGCCGTTCTTGTCGGTCAGGTCGCTATCGAGGCGACGGCCGGCAATGGTTGAAATCGGGGCAAATTTCTCGTTGACCGTAGCATTCAGCTGCAGATACCAGCGGCGGGCGGTGGCGACGTGAAAGCGGCCGATATCGGCAAATTCGGAGTTCAGCGCTGCGGTGATGGCGTGCGCTTCGTCGAGTTCGAGGTCGAAGGCGCCGGCGTCGGCGAGGACGATGCGTTCATGGTGGAAGCGCAGATGCACGGGGTCGGCGCACAGCCAGTGGCCGTCGCCGGGCTGGTGTTTTTCGACTTCGCCGAGCAGGCGCAGGACGCCGAAAGGTGCGTCGGTCAGCCCGAAGCAGTCGGCCAGCACGTTTTCAAATGCCCGGCGCGGCTGGCGGGAAAATTCGGCGTGGGCGGTCAGCCATTCGAAGCCGGGGGCGGCCAGTTTGCCCAGTGTCAGTTGGTCGTTCGGTTCGGGCCAGATCAGTTCGGGGACAAGCAGGGTAAGGCGCACGGGCGGCAGGCAAGGGGTTGGCGGGCAAAAAGTGTACCATAGCGACTTTCCCCGCCCGGTGTTATCCGCATGGCATTGCCTTACGAACTTTTGATCGGCCTGCGCTATACGCGCGCCAAAAAGCGCAATCATTTCATTTCATTCATTTCCCTGATTTCGATGCTCGGCATCGGCCTTGGCGTCGCCGCACTGATCGTCGTGCTGTCGGTCATGAACGGTTTCCAGAAGGAATTGCGGACACGCATTCTCGGCGTCGCCTCGCACATCCAGATTACCGGCATCAATGGCGAATTGCCGGACTGGGCGCTGGTCGCCGAGCAGGCCGCCAAGCATCCGGAAGTCCGCGCTAGCGCCCCGTTCGTCCAGTCGCAGGGGATGTTTAGCGTGGACGGCACGGTCAAGGGCACGCTGGTGCGCGGCATCCTGCCCGACCAGGAAGACCGCGTTGCCGATTTTCGCAAGACCATCCAGAGCGGCAGCCTCGACGACCTGCGGCCCGGCGAGTTCGGCGTCGTGCTGGGTTCCGACCTCGCCCGTTCGCTGCGCGTCTTCACCGGCGACAAGCTGACGCTGATCGCGCCGCAGGGCACGGTCACGCCTGCTGGCGTCATGCCGCGGCTGAAGTCCTTCAAGGTGGTTGGCATCTTCGAGGTTGGCATGTTCGAGTACGACTCGGGACTGGCCCTGATCCATCTCGAAGACGCGCAAAAGCTCTACCAGATGGAGGACCGGGTGACGGGTGTCCGGCTCAAGGTCGACGATCTCTTCCAGGCGCCGCGCATCGCCCGCGACCTGGTCCGCTACATCGACGCCGACGCCTACCTGAGCGACTGGACGAAGAGCCACGCCAATTTCTTCCGCGCCGTGGCGATCGAGAAGAACATGATGTTCATCATCCTCTCGCTGATCGTTGCCGTCGCCGCCTTCAACCTCGTGTCGACGCTGGTCATGGCGGTCACCGACAAGCAGGCCGACATCGCCATCCTGCGTACGCTGGGCGCGCGGCCGTTGTCGATCATGGCGGTGTTCGTCGTGCAGGGCGCGCTGGTCGGCTTCATCGGGCTCGGCCTGGGCATCGTCGGTGGCGTGCTGCTGGCGCTCAATATCGATGTTGTCGTCCCCTTCATCGAGCAGATGCTCGGCGTACATTTCCTCTCGAAGGAGGTCTATTACATCTCCGACCTGCCTTCCGAGTTGCAATGGGGCGATGTCTGGGGCGTCACGCTGATTGCTTTCGTGCTCGCCCTGCTGGCGACGCTTTATCCCAGTTGGCGGGCTTCCCGCGTTAATCCGGCGGAGGCACTGCGCTATGAGTGAACCGATTCTGATCTCCCGCGGCCTGTCCAAGGTATTTCGTGGCGGCGGGCTCGAAGTGCCGGTTCTGTCCGGCATCGACCTGCAGGTCAATCCCGGCGAAACGGTCGCCGTGGTCGGTGCTTCCGGCTCCGGCAAGAGCACCCTGCTGCACTTGCTGGGTGGGCTGGATACGCCAACGGCCGGCGATGTGACCCTGATGGGCCGCGATTTTTCGTCGCTCGGCGAGGTTTCCCGCGGCGACTGGCGCAATCGGCACCTCGGTTTCGTCTATCAGTTCCACCATCTGCTGGCTGAGTTTTCGGCGCTCGAAAATGTCGCCATGCCCTTGCTGATTCGCCGCATGGAACGCGGTGCGGCGCTGGCCAAGGCGGGCGAGATACTGACCGCCGTCGGCCTCGGCCACCGGCTCGAACATCGCCCCGGTGAGCTTTCCGGTGGTGAGCGCCAGCGCGCCGCGATCGCCCGTGCCCTGGTCAGCGATCCATCATGTTTGCTGGCCGATGAACCAACCGGCAATCTCGACAGTCATACCGCGTCAGTCGTGTTTGGCCTGCTGATCGATCGGGTGCGCGAGCAGCAGGCGAGCCTGATCGTGGTAACGCACGATCAGCGGCTGGCGGCACAGGCGGATCGAGTACTTCATTTAACTGACGGCATTCTTTGTGAATAGTTTGATAAGTGTCAGATAATGTAAAATATGACTAAATTAACATAGTTCTATTGCCAGCGGCGTAACGCCGAGGAGACCTGAAATGCAATTCCTTTTTTCCCCGGCTGTTGCCCTGATGAACCGGCTTCGCTACAACAGCAAGTTTTTGCTGCTCGGTTCGGCAGTGTTGGTTGTCATGCTGGTCCTGATGTATTCCGTTTATTCGTCACTGAGTCGGGATATCGAATCAGCCAGGGGAGAACTGGCCGGGCTGGAGATCATCAAGCCGGTCAATCAGATGGCGCAGGTGATGCAGCAGCATCGCGGATTGTCGGCCGGGGTGCTCAACGGCAACGAGGCCATGAAGGACAAGCGGGCCGCCAAGGAAAAAGAGGTATCGGCTGCCGTCGCCGCCGTCGCTGCAGCCCTTCCTTCCCAATTGCGTGAAGCGGCCGCCTGGAAGGCGATTCGCCAGGACTGGGAGACGATTGCCGCCCAGGGCCTGACCTGGACGCCGCCGGAGAACATCAAGCGCCACACGGTCATGATCGGTAATGTGCTGCAGTTCATGGTGACGGTTGCCGACGAGACCCAACTGACGCTCGATCCGGTCATGGATACTTACTACGCCATGGATACCCTGGTTACCAAGATGCCGGCCATGCTGGAGCAGATGGGGATCACGCGGGCCCGGGGCACCGGCCTGCTGACGAAGAAAGAGCTGTCGTCGCAGCAACGGGTCGATCTTGCTTCGATCCTGGCGCAGATGGAAGGCACGCTGCGCGCCCAGACTATCAATCTGGAAAAGGTGGTGCGCTACTCGTCCGTGCCTCAGGAAGGACTTTCCGAGCGGACCAAGGAATTTTCTGTCGGGGCTGAAAAGATTTTTGCCCTGGTTCGCGACGATATCCTCGGGGAAAAATATGCCACAGCACCGCAGGATTACTTTGCGCAGACCACCCAGGTCATTGACCTCGGCTACAAGGTCATATTCGACACGCTGATTCCGCAATTCGAGCTTCAATTGCACAAGCGGCTGGCCCAGTCACGCCAGGTCCTGGCCTTCGAAATTGCGCTGGCAGCGGGCATTGCCCTGCTCGTCGCCTATCTCGGAATTGGTACTTATTATTCGGTCATCAACAGCGTCGGCGAATTTTCCCGCGGTGCCAGCCGCCTCGCCGATGGCGACCTGACGGCCGAGTTCGACACCCATGGTGTCGATGAACTGCACGCTGCCGGCAAGGACTTCAACGGCATGGCAGCGGCTTTCCGCAAGTTGCTCGGCGGCATTCAGGGCGATGTCCGGCAACTCAACCAGGCGGCCGAACAACTCGCCACGTCCAGCCAGCAGATTTCTGCCGGCACAGCAGCGCAAAGCGATTCGGCTTCAAGTATGGCGGCCGCGGTCGAGGAAATGACGGTCGGTATCGATCACATCTCCCGCAATGCGCAGGATGCGCAGCTCTACTCGCGGGAGTCGGACGAGGTCGCGACGCGG
Source organism: Ferribacterium limneticum (assembly GCA_049304775.1). Taxonomy (GTDB): domain Bacteria; phylum Pseudomonadota; class Gammaproteobacteria; order Burkholderiales; family Rhodocyclaceae; genus Azonexus; species Azonexus limneticus_C. Next base: position 84,371 of record JBAQOL010000026.1, on the reverse strand, counting down.
GGTGGCAAGATCGTCCAGTCCGTGGTCGATGAAATCCAGGGCATCGCGCTGACCGTCAATGAATCGGCCGCCGCCGTCGAGGCGCTGGGCGAGCAGTCCGGACAGATTTCGGCCATTGTCGGCACCATCAAGGATATTGCCGACCAGACCAACCTGTTGGCGCTCAATGCCGCCATCGAGGCGGCGCGGGCCGGCGAATCGGGCCGCGGTTTTGCCGTGGTGGCCGACGAGGTCAGGAAGCTGGCGGAACGTACGACCAAGTCGACCCATGAAATTTCCGCCATGATATTGGCCGTTCAGTCAGGCACGGCGACGGCGGTATCGAGTATGAAAGAGGGCGTTTCCCGGGTGTCGTCGGGAGTCGAGCAGGCGCGCCTGGCTGGCGAGGCCATCGGCCAGGTTCAGGCCCAGTCGCGCCAGGTGCTCAATGCCGTTTCCGAAATCACCAATGCGCTGCGCGAACAGGCCGCAGCGAGCACCGAGATCGCCCAGAACGTCGAGCGGATCGCCCAGATGGCCGAGGAGAACAATGCGGCCGCCAGCGGCAATGCCGAGACATCGGATACGCTGCGCAAGCTGTCGCATGCGCTGACCACGGCCATCGCCCGCTTCAGGACTTAAAGCAGGAATGGGGATCGAGGGGCTGGCGCTGGCAAAAGCCCCCTAGGTCCTGAGCATCTTCCGGCGCCGCCAGGCTCTGATCAGGTAGGCCCGCCAGGCTGCTTTCATGGCGAAATAGCCGAGCACAGCCAGCCCGCTGGCGAGCAGGATCAGGCCGATGCCCAGCGGCTTGGCAACGGCCAGCATCCAGGTTTGCATCGCCGTGCTCCAGCCGATGAAATCGGTTGCGCTGAAGGCCGGCGGCGTGATGAATCCGTTGCTTTCGCCAATGCCCAGCCGGCCGATCTGGTAGGCCAGCAGGTAGAGCGGCACGATGGTGAACGGGTTGGTGTAGAGCGTCACCAGCATGGCCAGCGGCAGGTTGACGCGAAAGACCAGCGCACAGGCCGCGGCGCCGAGCATTTGCAGCGGGCCGGGAATGAGCCCGCAGAACAGGCCGGCCGCCACCGCCCCGGCCGCCGAATGGCGGTTCAGGTGCCACAGCCGTGGGTGCAGCAACGACGATTCGAACGGCTTCAACCAGGGGTTGTTGCGGATGGTCTGGTGATCGGGCAGGTATTTTTTCAGGGTCCGGCGCATGCCCGTATTATTGCAGCATGCGCCTGAATATTCTCGCCTTCGCCGCCGGTATCCTCGGTGTGCAGATGCAGCCGGAGCTGCCCGGCTGGGCGCTGTGGGCGGTTGCCGGTGGACTGCTGGTGCTGCCCCGGTTGCGCTGGTCGGGCTGGCCGCTGCGTCTTCTGGCGCTGCTCGGTTGTCTGGCGCTCGGTGTGGCATGGGGCGCCTGGCGGGCCGACATTCGGCTGGGCGATGAGCTTGGCGCCGACTGGGAGGGACGCGATGTCGAAGTGGTCGGCGTCATCGCCGGCTTGCCGCAGGATTTCAGCAACGGTACGCGTTTCGAATTTGACGTAAATTTCCGGTTGACCGTAGCAACCGAGAAACCCGTCGTTCCCGAGCGGATCATGCTCTCCTGGTATCAGGGCCGGCGCGACGACGAGCAATTCGAACGATTGCAGGTCCGGCCCGGTGAGCGCTGGCGTTTCACCGTTCGCCTGAAACGGCCGCACGGCAACGCCAACCCGGGCGGCTTCGATTACGAAGCCTGGCTGCTCGAACGCAACATCCGAGCGACCGGCTACATCCGCCCGAATCCGCCGCAACGCCTCGACGACATGGTCTGGCAGCCGGATTACGCCATCGAGCGGCTGCGCCACGCCATCCGCGATTCATTTGTCCGCATCCTGCCGGAAGAAAGTTATCCGTGGGCCGGCGTTCTTGTGGCGCTGGTCATTGGTGATCAGAAGGCGATTCAGGGCGATCTTTGGACGACCTTCAACCGGACCGGAACGACACATCTCATGTCGATTTCCGGCCTGCACGTCACCATGGTCGCCGCGCTGTTCGGCTGGCTCGTGTCGTTTGGCTGGCGCCGTGTTCCAGCACTGGCCTTGCGGCTCCCTGCGCAAAAGGCCGGTCTGCTCGCTGCCTGCCTGGGTGCCCTGGCCTATGCGCTGCTCGCCGGCTTTGCCGTGCCGGCCCAGCGTACGCTCTACATGTTGCTGGTCGCCGCCGCGGCCATGCTCTCCGGGCGCATCGTGGCGCCGAGTCGAATCCTTTGCCTGGCGCTGCTTGTCGTCCTGTTGTTCGATCCATGGGCGGTGTTGGCGGCGGGTTTCTGGCTGTCGTTCGGCGCGGTGGGTGCGCTGCTTTACATCGGATCAGCCTCGGTCGGCGAGGCGACTGACCGCTGGGCAAAAATCCGTGCCTGGGGCCTCGTCCAGTGGGCGGCGACGCTCGCTTCGCTGCCCATCCTGCTCCTCATTTTCCAGCAATTCTCGTTGGTCTCGCCGTTGGCCAATGCGCTGGCTATTCCGGTGATCAGTTTCATCGTCACGCCGCTCGCGCTGCTCGGCGCGCTGGTGCCGTGGTGGCCTATCCTCTGGCTGGCGCATCAGGTCATGGCCTGGCTCATGGTTTTTCTCGACTGGTGCGCTACCTGGCCGGTCTGGCTGGCCCCGGCACCACCGTTGTGGGCAGCGCTGGCGGCTGGCGTCGGCGTGGCGATCTGCCTGTTGCCACGCGGCTTGCCAGGCCGATTGCTCGGTGTCTTCCTGTTCGTCCCGGCCTTGTTCTGGCCGGTCGAAAAGCCAGCCGAGGGCGAGGCTTGGATCAGCGTGCTCGATGTCGGGCAGGGGCTGGCCAGCGTCATCCGGACGCGCGAACATACGCTGATCTACGATCCCGGCCCGCTCTACAGCGCGGAATCGGATGCCGGGCAGCGGGTCGTCGTGCCCTATTTGCGGGCGCAGGGTATCGGCCATATCGATGTGTTGATGGTCACGCATCGCGATACCGATCACTCGGGCGGCACGGGCTCGGTCCGGGCGGCGCTGGCGGTCGATGCGGTTTATTCGTCGGTGGCCGGTATCGGTGGCCGGCAGTGCATTGCCGGTCAGCGCTGGGTGTGGGATGGGGTCGTATTCGAGGTGCTGCATCCGGCCGCCGAAGCTTACAGCGGCAACAGCAAGCCGAATCACCTGTCCTGCGTCCTGCGCGTCGAAGCCGGTGGCCGGCGCATTTTGCTGACCTCCGACATCGAAGCGCCCGACGAGGCAGCCTTGCTCCTGCGCTATCCGGACGGACTGGCGGCCGATGTTCTGCTCATGCCGCACCATGGTTCAAAAACGTCGTCGACACCTGCCTTCCTGCAGGCAGTCGGGGCAGCGCAGACGGTTATCCCGGTCGGCTATCGCAATCGTTTCGGCCATCCGAAAGCGGAGATATTGGCCAGACATGACGCGATGGGCACGACTATCTGGCGAACCGACCGCGATGGTGCCGTGCGCATCCGGCTGGCCGAGGGCAGCATGGCCTTGTCAGGATGGCGGCTAGAACATCGCCGGTATTGGCATGGCCGGTGATACATTTGAGGCGGAGGAGGAAACATGCAATTCAAACAACAGATCGTGCAATGCCTCGGGCCGTCAGGCCTGCACCGGATGGCCTACACCGAGTGGGGCGCTCGCGATAATCCGCGCGTGCTGATCTGCGTGCATGGGCTGACCCGCAACGGCCGCGATTTCGATGCGCTGGCCGAAGCCATGTCGGGGCACTATCGCGTCATTTGTCCGGACGTCGTCGGTCGCGGCCAGAGCGGCCATTTGAGCGACCCGGCAGCTTACGCCATTCCCCAATACGTCGCCGACATGGTGACGCTGATCGCCCGCCTCAACGTAGAGAGCGTGCATTGGCTCGGCACCTCGATGGGCGGCCTGATCGGCATGGCGCTCGCCGCGCAGGAAGGCACCCCGATCCGCAAGATGGTGCTCAACGATGTCGGGCCGGTGCTTACCGCCGAATCGCTGCAGCGCATCGGCACCTATGTCGGCGCCGACCCGGACTGGGCGACTTTCGACGAGGCGCTGGCCTTCGTCAAATTCGTCAGCGAGCCCTTCGGTGCGCTGACCGAGGCGCAGTGGTATCACCTGACCGAAACCAGTGTTGCCCAGGGCCCCGATGGTCGCTGGCGTTTCCGCTACGACCCGCGCATCGCCGAGCCGTTCCGTGCCGCTTTCGCCGACAAGGATGTCGACCTCTGGCCGCTCTACGAGCAGATCAAGTGCCCGACGCTGGTCATTCGCGGCGCCCAGTCGGACCTGCTGACCCGCGAGACCTGGCAAAAAATGGCATCCTGCGGTCCGCAGGCAAAACTGGCTGAAATCGAAGGCGTCGGTCATGCGCCGATGTTCCAGTCGGCCGATCAGATCGCCATCGTTCGTGACTTCCTGTTGAGCGCATGAAGCACATTGTTGTTCAAGGGCTCAAGCTCGAATATCGCGATTATCCGGCCACCGTCGAAGGGCTGCCGACCTTGTTGCTGCTCCACGAGGGCCTTGGTTGCGTCAGCATGTGGCGGCATTTTCCGGAAAAGCTGGCGGCAGCCACCGGTTGCCGATTGATCGTCTGGTCGCGCGCCGGCTATGGCGGTTCGGAGGCTTACCCGGAGCCACGCACGCCGCGCTACATGCACCACGAGGGCGAGGAAGTATTGCCGGCCCTGCTCGCCGCGCTGGAGATCGAACGACCGCTACTGATCGGCCACAGCGATGGCGGCAGCATCGCGCTGATCTTCGCCGGCGCTTTCCCGGAGGTGCCGGTTGGCGTTGCCGTCATGGCGCCGCACGAGTTCGTCGAAGAGGTCACGCTGGCCGGCATCCGTGAAGCCAGGCTGGCCTGGCAAACGACCGACCTGCCGAAAAAGCTGGCGCGCTACCACCATGCGCAGACCGAGCGGGTGTTCAGCGACTGGAACGACACCTGGTTGTCGCCAGCCTTCCGCGACTGGAATATCGAGGGCTATCTGCCGAAGATCCGCTGCCCGCTGCTCGCCATCCAGGGCGAGGACGATGAGTACGCGACGATGCGCCAGATCGATGTCATTGCCGAGCAGGTTCCCGGTACCCAGTTGCTCAAATTGGCCCAATGCGGTCACTCGCCGCACCGCGATCAGGAGGCGGCGGTATTGGCCGCCCTAGCTGCCTTCGCAGCTCAGTTCCGAGTCGGCCCGACGTTCTGAATCGGCTTTTTCCAGCCAGTTGAGTAGCGTGGCAAACAACAGATCAGGGCTGGCCGGTTTGGTGATGAAATCGTTCATGCCTGCGGCCAGGCAAAGGGCTCTATCCTCGGCATAGGCATTGGCCGTCATGGCGATGACCGGTACCTGCCGGCCATTGGCCAGGGCGCGAATCAGGCGGGTGGCTGCCAGGCCGTCCAGCGTTGGCATCTGGACATCCATGAGGATCAGGTCGTAGTTGTTGTGGCGGACCAGGTCGACGGCCTGTGCGCCATCTTCGGCTGTCTCGACGCACTGCCCGACCTCGGCCAGAAGCTGTTCGGCAATCTCGCGGTTGATCGGTTCATCCTCGACGAGCAGGATGCGACGTCCCGGATATTCCCGGGCCAGCCGGGTTTCTGGATGGCTCGCCGCGACGTCCGGGACCTTCGGGAGAGCCTGGCTCCCCTTTTTCAGGCGAACGGTGAACCAGAAAATACTGCCTTGGTCCGGTGTGCTGCTGGCCCCAGCCGTGCCACCCATGCGCTCGGCCAGTTTGCGGGTGATCGCCAGCCCGAGGCCGGTTCCGCCGTATTTTCGGGTCAGTGTGTTGTCGGCCTGTTCGAAGGCCGCAAACAATCTGGGCATCGCTTCCGCCGGGATGCCAATGCCGGTGTCCTCGACCTCGAAACGCAGCACGGCGCCATCCGCCTCGTCGGTCAACAGGCGGACACGCAGGATGACCTTGCCGACATCGGTGAATTTGACGGCATTGGCGGCATAGTTGAGAAGGGCCTGTTGCAGCGCAGTCGGGTCGCCCTGCAGATTGGGTGGCAGGTCATCGCTTTCGCTGGACAGGTTCAGGTGCTTGGCCTGGGCGGCGGTTTGCAGCATGGCCAGGACGTTATCGAGAACCTGTCCGATGTGGAGGGGCATTTCGGCGAGAACGAGTTTCCCGGCTTCGATCTTCGACAGTTCCAGAATGGCGTTGATGATGCCAAGCAGGTGTCGGCCGGCATTTTCCAGCTTGTCGAGCTGTCCACTTTGTTTGGAGGTCAGACCACCGCGCCGGATCAGGTGGGCCATGCCGGTGACGGCGTTGAGCGGCGTCCGGATTTCGTGGCTCATGTTGGCGAGAAAGGCGCTTTTCGCGATGCTGGCCGCTTCGGCCGCTTCCTTGGCGTGCGAGAGTTCGGCCGTGCGCTCGGCAACGAGTTGTTCGAGGCGGTCGCGATGCTTGGCCAGTTCATCCTGGGCGGCCTTGGCCTCGGTCACGTCGCGGGTGATGGAAAGCAGGCAGGGCTGGCCGTTGAAACTCATCGGCGAGACCGAGAACATGCCCCAGAAAATTTCGCCGCTCTTTTTGCGAAAGCGGGCTTCGAAGTTGATCTTGGATTTTTTCTCGCGTAGTTTCAGACTGAAATTCTGGCGATCCTGCGGATCGGCCCAGATCGACATTTCCAGCGAACTGCGGCCGATCAGTTCCTGTCGCGTGTAGCCGGTCATGTTGAGGAAGGCCTGGTTAACGTCGACGTAGATGCCTTCCTCCTGGCTGGTAATGGCGATGGCGTCGAGCGTCGTCTCGAAGGCCGTGGCGTAGAGCCTTTCGCTGTCTTCCCTGGCCTGCTGCGAGCGGACGATGTCGCTAATGTCGCGGAAGAACCACACGCGGCCCATGTAGCGTCCATCGTCGCCCCGCAGCGCCGCCGAATGACGATGGAGTGTGCGTCCATCCTTGAGCGGGATATTGCAGTCGTCTTTCAGGTTCGGGTCGGCATAAAGGGTGCGGATACGCGCCAGGAAGGGTTCGCAGTCACGGACACGGGCCAGCACCTGTTCGAGAATCGGGGTGTCGGAGGTGCCGATCAGCGCGTCGAGCGGCGCGGCCGGACAGGGAATGTTCCATACCGCGAAGAAGCGTTCGTTGATCGAGGCCAGCGTGTTTTCCGGGGTGACGACCAGAATGCCGCCCGGTGCCTCATTGAGGATGGCGCCATGCAAGGTGGTACGAAAGGATTCGCTGGGCATTTCGAATGGCATCGAACGAGTTATTTGGGCGGGTCGGTTATGACCAACATCATACCCCTGTCATGGGTGTGGGCATTCGCCTTGCCGCTGGCTCGCCTGTTGTACAGGTGCTTGTCGGCCGAGGCAGGGCGCGGTTAATGGTCGGGTCGGTTGGTCAACCGGCGGGTCAGCGGATCCTGAAGGTAGTAGCGACAGAGCAGGCCGTAGATGGCCGGATATTCGCCAGCGACGATGTCGGGGATGTCGAAGAAACTCTCGGAGAGCACAGCGAAAAATTCGGCCGGGTCGGTGCTGGCATAGGGGTCGATCGGCGTATCTTCGCCGCCGTCCACGCGTTGGCAAAAATCGTCGTAGGCGGCCGAGAATTTGGCCTCCCACTCCGTTTCGGTGATGCCCGAATGCAGCGCCGGCATGCCGTCCGCCTCGCCGTTGAGCATGTCCAGCTTGTGGGCGAATTCGTGGATCACGACGTTGTAGCCGTCGCCGGCCATTTGCACGTCGTGCCAGGAAATGATCAGCGGGCCACCTTCCCAGGCTTCGCCGGAGAGCACGTCGTCGTATTCATGGACGACGCCGGATTCGTCCTCGATGCGTCGCGGCACGACGAATTCGTCGGGGTAGACGACGATGCCGACCCACTCGCGGTAGGCCGCCAGCCCGAGCTTGAGAATGGGCAGGCAACCCTGAGCGGCGATCGAAACGCAGATTTCGTCGGTCAGATCGAGGCCGCCGGCGGTGCTGAATTCCTTCTCGGCGAGGAAGGCTTCGGCTTTCATTTTCAGCTCTTTTTTCTCGTTGACCGTGAGATCGTTGAGAAAGGGCAGGGCAGCGACGGTGCTCGCCCACAAGGCGTCGGGAATCTCCGCTACCTTCTTGCCGCGCAACCTGTCGAGCCAACGTTTCATTTTTTCATGGTCAGCCAGATGCCCGAGAAAATCAGGGCGATGCCGAAGTAGTGGTACCAGAACGGAACTTCTCCGAGGAAAAGGAAGGAGAGCAGGGTGCCAAAAACCGGCATGAGGTGGATGAACAGGCTGGCCTTGTTGGCGCCGACTTCGGCGACGCCCTTGTTGTAGAAAATGTAGCCGAGGAAGCTCGGGAAGAGGCCGACGTAGGCCAGCGCGGTCAGCGAGCCGAGGTGGATGTTGATGTGCCGGCCTTGTGCCAGTTCCCAGGCGTAGGCCGGGCCGAGGGCGCAGAGGCCGATGGCGGTGGTTGCGCCGAGCATGAGCATGGGGTGCACGCCGGCCGGGCGCCAGGCCAGGGCGACGGTGTAGATGGCCCAGTCGAGCACGGCGACGAGCATCCAGACGTCGCCGACATTGAGGTTGAGATGAGCGAGCACGGCGAGGTCGCCGCGCGACACGATGGTCAGCGCACCGCACAGAGAAATGAAGACGCCGATGCCTTCGGCCCGGCGCAGGTGCTTGCCGAGAAAGGCCCAGGAGATGGCGATGGTGGCAATCGGCACGAAGGAGTTGAGCAGCGCCGCATTGGTCGCGCTGGTGTCCTGCAGGGCGATGTAGGCGAAGGTGTTGTAGCCGCCGACACCGAGCAGGCCGAGAATGAGCAGGGGGCGCCAGCCTTTTTTCAGCAGCGGCCACTGGGTTTTGAGATGGGGAAGGGCGAGCGGCAGGATCAGCGCGAAGGCGATGGCCCAGCGCCAGAAAGCGAAGCCCAGCGGCGGAATGTCGCCACGGGCACCACGGCCGACCACCATGTTTCCGGACCAGAAGAGAACGGTCAGGATCAGCAGCAGATAGGGGTTGGCGAACAGTTTTTTCATGGTCGCCGGATTATGCCTGATCGGGCTGCGGCGGTGGGTGTCGGCCAATTTGCCGCTCGCTGCGCCGGTCTTGGGAGATCGGTCTTATAATTGCGGCATGGTTTCCGTCGTCCATTCCGTCGCCTCGCAAAGCGACTTCGAACAGTTCCTGGTCACGTTGGCTGAGGGCTTGGCCCCGGCCGATGCGGAACGTCTAAAATCCGCCGTCGAGTACGCTTGGACCACCTACGGCGAACGCACGCTGGGCAGCGGCGAGCGTATCTGGTCCCACGCGCTGGGCATGGCGGTGATCATCACCGGCCTCAAGCTCGACGTCGAATCACGCATTGCCGCGCTACTCTTCGCTATTCCGGCCCAGGACGAGCACGGCATCGCCAGCATCGAAACGCGTTTCGGCAAGCCGGCAGCGCATCTCGTGCAGGGCATTTCGCGCCTCAACAAGTTGCGGCCGATTGCCAAGGGTTTTGTCGCCACCAACGTCGAGGCCGGCGAGGTCAATCCGGTCGAGATGAAAGCGCAGATCGAAGTGCTGCGCAAGATGCTGCTGGCCATGGTCGAGGACATTCGTGTTGTGCTGCTGCGTCTGGCCAGCCGGACGCAGACCCTGCGTTTTTATGCGTCCAATCCGGACGACCTGCGCGTTCAGGTGGCGCGCGAAACGCTGGAACTCTATTCGCCGCTGGCTAACCGGCTCGGTGTCTGGGAGCTGAAGTGGGAACTGGAGGACTTGTCGTTCCGCTTCATCCACCCGGATACCTACAAGAAACTGGCCAAGCTGCTCGACGAAAAACGCAGCGAACGCGAGCAGTTCATCGTCGATGCCGTGGCCAAAGTCCGCGATGAACTCGAAGCGGCCGGCGTGCATAACGCCGAGATCTACGGCCGGCCGAAACACATCTACAGCATCTGGAACAAGATGCGCAAAAAGGGCGTCGAGTTCTCCGAAGTCTATGACGTGCGCGCCCTGCGCATCATCGTCGACGACCTGCGCGAGTGCTACACCGCGCTGGGCATCGTGCACAACCTATGGCTACCGATCCCCAAGGAATTCGACGACTACATCTCGAATCCCAAGGGCAACAACTACCGCTCGCTGCACACCGCCGTGCGCTGCCCGGACGGGCGCAGTCTGGAAATCCAGATCCGTACCTGGGAGATGCACAAGCACGCCGAACTCGGCGTCGCCGCTCACTGGCGCTACAAGGAAGGCAGCAAGCGGACGACCGAGGACGATTACGACGAGAAGATCGCCTGGCTGCGTCAACTGCTGACCTGGAAGGACGAAGTCGCCGACAGCTCGGACTGGGTCAAGCACTACAAGCAGGCGGCGCTCGACGAGACGATCTACGTCATCACGCCGCAGGGCAAGGTGGTCGACCTGCCGGCCGGCTCGACGCCAGTCGATTTCGCCTACCGCGTGCATACCGATCTCGGCCACCGTTGCCGGGGCGCCAAGATCGCCGGCCATCTCGTGCCGCTCAATACGGCGCTCGAAACCGGACAGGAAGTCGAGATCGTTACCGCCAAGGTCGGCGGCCCGTCGCGCGACTGGCTCAACCCGCTGCTCGGCTACATCCACACCAAGAGCGCCCGGGTCAAGGTGCGCGCCTGGTTCTCCAATCTGGCGCTCGAAGAAACGCTGAGTGAAGGCCGTGGCCTGATCGCCAAGGAATTGCAGCGGGCCGGCCAGACCGGGGCGAATATCGAGGAGTTGTCGCACAAGCTCGGTTTTGCCAAGGCCGATGACCTGTACATTGCCGCTGCCCGTGGCGACCTCAATCAGCGGCAATTCCAGTCCGTGGCCAAAGGCGGCGACTTGCTGGCTGAAACCCAGTTGCCGGATGAAGTGCTGGCCAAGCCGAGCAAGCCTGTCCAGGGTAACCAGGGCATCCTGATCGTTGGCGTCGACAAGCTGCTGACCCAACTCGCCCGTTGCTGCAAGCCGGCGCCGCCCGATGAAATCCAGGGCTTCATCACGCGTGGCAAAGGCATTTCGATCCACCGCATGGACTGCCCCAATTTTTCCAACCTGGCTGCACTGCATCCGGAACGGGTCATTGAAACCGATTGGGGCCTGACGACGACTGGCGTCTTTGCCGCCGACATCATTGTCGACGCCCATGACCGTCAAGGCCTGCTGCGCGACATTTCCGAGATATTCACCCGCGAGCGGCTCAATGTCATCGGCGTCAACACGCAATCCAAACAGGGCAAGGCGCACATGAGCTTTACCGTCGAGATCACCAACCTGCAGCAAATGCAGAAGACGCTGACCCTCATCCACGAGGTCGAAGGCGTCGTCGGCGTACGCCGCGCCTGAGCGGTCGGCTAACCGGGAGAAAGCATGAAAGGCAACTTCGCAGCCATCGCCTTGATCGCCATTGGCGCCATCGCCCTGGCCGTCAATCTCGACTTGTTTGAGCTGGATCTGGTCGGGCTGATCAAGAAATGGTGGCCGCTGGTGCTGATCGTGCTGGGGGTTGGCCTATTCTTTACGCCGGATGACGGCGGGAAGCGCCGCTGATTCAGCCGCTTGTCTGTGTTGCAGGACCGGCCGGGGGCGCCAGCGCATTCCGCTAGCCGTTTTGCATGGGCTCGGCAGTAGAATCCGGTTCACTATCCCTTGTCGTCTGAGTGCGTATGCCTTTGCCTGAAACGCATTTCCTGTTCTGCCGACCGCTTGCGCTGGCTGCGCTTTGTTTGCTCGCCGTCGCGCCTCCGGCGCCCGCCGCAGAGCTGTCGACGGCGGCCCGGTCGCGGCTGTTTCTGGACAAGAAGGATCCGCCGCCAAAAGTCACGCCCATGAAATGGGATCAGCCGGAGAATTACGACAGTCCGGCCAGCCTGGTCGAGGAGCTGCCACCGGCCGTCCTTGAGCTGTTGGGCTTCACGCCGTTGCGCATCGAGCCGGCACCACCCACGACGCCTCGCATCCAGGTCATCGCCACCGGTTTGGTGTCGGCGGAAAATGGTGTCAAGGCGGGATTGTCCTTCGCGCGCCGGGCTGCGCCTGACGGTGTGTGCCGGGTGTTCGTGTCGAAAGAGAGCGCTGTCGCCCTGGACGATACAACCTTCGTGCAATGGCACGAGCGGGCCCATTGCGACCGGGGCTACAAGGACAGGGAGTTGGAGGAGAGCAAGGCCAATGTCCAGGGTTACTTGATGATGGCCAAGACGGGGGACCTTTGGTACGCCTGGCAGTCGATCGATAATCGGGCGCGTCTCGTTGGCAACAACCAGCCGTTTTTTGCGCCCTACCTGTTGGGCTACCGGGTGGCCAGTTCAACTATCCTGCCACTATTGAAACGGCGCGGAGGGCCAAAGCAGGAGCTGGGGTACGAGCTCGTCGCGCTTCTCACGGGCATGAGTGAGCGACAGGTCAATGCACTCTCCATGCTGTTGGTCGAGGACGCCAAGCGTAAACAGCTCGATGGCAAGCCCTGGACGCCTTTTCAGAGTGGGGCCGCGCCGGATTGAAATGCGGCCGGCAAGCCGCATTTCATTTTTTGCCGTTTTTTCCGGTTGACCGTAGCAAGCCCGGTTGACCGTGGAAGTCCCGATCAGCTGGTGCCCAGCGTCACCATCAGTTCGCCTTGGGCATTGTGCGGCTTGCTGCGCGACGAGCGGCGGCGGTGGTAGGTGCCCTGGCTGTTCATGTCCCAGCCTTGCTGGTTGTCGGCCAGGTAGAACTTGAGGCCTTCGGTGATGACGCGCTTTTTGAGCTTGGGGTCGAGGATGGGGAAGGCGAGTTCGATGCGCTTGAAGAAATTGCGGTCCATCCAGTCGGCGCTGGAGAGATAGACGGTTTCCTTGCCACCGGCCAGGAAGTAGAAAATCCGGTGGTGTTCGAGGAAGCGGCCGATGATCGAACGCACGCGAATCTTGTCGGAAAGCCCGGGAACGCCTGGGCGCAGGGCGCAGACGCCACGAATGATGAGGTCGATCTCGACGCCGGCCTGCGACGCCTGGTAGAGCGCGTCGATGACTTCCGGTTCGAGCAGCGAGTTCATCTTGGCGACGATGCGGGCCTTGCCGCCGGCTTTGGCGGTTTCTGCTTCGGCAAGAATGCCGGCAACGACATTTTGCTGCAGTGTGAACGGTGCCTGCCACAGGTGTTTGAGCGTGCGTGCCTTGCCCAGTCCGGTCAGTTGCTTGAACACTTCGCTGACGTCGTTGGTGACTTCTTCGTTGGCCGTCATGAGGCCGAAGTCGGAGTAAAGGCGGGCGGTGCGCGGGTGGTAGTTGCCGGTGCCGAGGTGGGCGTAGCGCTTGAGGCCGCCGTCTTCGCGGCGGACGATGAGCAGCGCCTTGGCGTGCGTCTTGTAGCCGACGACGCCATAAACGACGTGGGCGCCGACGTCTTCGAGCTTGGTCGCCCAGCTGATGTTGGCTTCCTCGTCGAAACGCGCCATCAGTTCGACGACGACGGTGACTTCCTTGCCGTTCTGGGCGGCGCGAATCAGCGATTCCATGAGCACCGAGTCGGTACCGGTGCGATAGACCGTCATCTTGATGGCGACCACCTGCGGGTCGGTCGCCGCCTGATTGAGGAACTCGATGACCGGTGCGAACGACTGGTAGGGATGGTGGAGCAGGACGTCGGTCTTGCGGATGGTGTCGAAAATATTGACACCCTTGCCGACGACCTTGGGCAGGCCGGGCACGAAGGGGCGGAATTTCATGTCCGGGCGATCGACCCAGTCCGGCACCTGCATGAGGCGGACGAGGTTGACCGGACCATTGACGCGGAAAAGATCGGATGGCTTGAGGGCAAACTGGGCGAGCAGGAACTCGGCCATGGCCTCCGAGCAGTTGTTGGCGACTTCGAGGCGCACGGCATTGCCGAAATGGCGTTGCGGCAACTCGCCCTGCAGCTTGGTGCGCAGGTTGGTGACTTCTTCTTCATCGACGAAGAGGTCGGAATTGCGCGTGGCGCGGAACTGGTAGCAGCCGAGGACGGTCATGCCGGTGAATAGTTCGCCGACGAATTCATGCAGGATGGACGACAGGAAAACGAAGCCGTATTCGCAGCCAGCCAGTTCCTCCGGCAAGCGGATGACGCGCGGCAGGACGCGCGGCGCCTGGACGATGGCGGCGTTGGAACTGCGTCCGAAGGCATCCTTGCCTTCTAGTTCGATGGCAAAGTTCAAACTCTTGTTGAGCACTTTCGGGAAGGGGTGCGACGGGTCGAGCCCGATCGGCGTCAGCACCGGCACCATTTCGCGGATGAAATAATTGCGGATCCACTCGCGCTGCGCCTCGTTCCACGTCGACCGGCGCAGGAAGCGGATGCCCTCGTTGGCCAGTGCCGGCAGGATGATGTCGTTGAGGTGCTGGTATTGCTCGGTGACGATGGCGTGGGCCTCGGCCGAGACCAGCCGGTAGGCCTCCTGCGCCGTCTTGCCGTCGGTGGTGGTGACGGTGGCGTGCGCCTTGACCTGCTCCTTGAGGCCAGCCATGCGGATTTCGAAAAATTCGTCGAGGTTGCTCGAGACGATGCACAGGAAACGCAGGCGTTCGAGCAGCGGCATACGCTCGTCCTCGGCCTGGGCCAGAACGCGCCGGTTGAAGGCGAGCAAACCGAGTTCGCGGTTGAGGTAATTTTCGGTCGGGAAGCGGGGTTTGGGCAGCGGATGGGTCATCGCGTCATCTCCATGTTTTTTCTGAAGTATAGGCTTTAAGTCCATCATTTTGTTGCACTAAGATTACGGTGCGATGACACTCGACGACTGTTTGCCACGGTCAACCGGAAATTTTGGCCAAATTTTCAGGCGCGAAGACTGTCGTCGGATTCCGGCCTGATCGATGGGGCCAGCGCGGCGAGCAGGGTGCCCAGCTTGGCGGTGGTTTCAGCCAGTTCGTGCGCGGCGTCCGAACCGGCGACAATGCCGGCGCCGGCCTGCAATTCGGCCGTATTCCCGGCGAGCAGGGCCGAGCGCAGGGCGACCGAGAATTCGCCGTCGCCCTCCGCCGTCAGCAGGCCGATAGCGCCGCTGTACCAGCCGCTGCGCTGCTCGTTGTGGGCGGCCAGCCAGGCCTGCGCGGCGGCGACCGGAAAGCCGCCGATGGCCGGCGTCGGATGCAGGGCGCGGACCAGTTCGAACAGCGTCGTCCCCGGGCGGACGGTAGCGGCCACCCGGCTGCGCAGATGGAGAAGTTGGCCGGCCGCGTGTTCCTGGGCTGGTTCGGCCAGCGGCGGCGTGGCGCAGAAAGGTGCGAGCGCCGCGCAGACGGCCTGAACGACGAGAGCCTGCTCGTGGCGGTTCTTGGTTTCGGACAGGGCCAGCGAACCGGGCCACGAGGTGCCGGCCAGCGCATCGGCATCGACGCGGTTTTCGGCGAGGCGGATCAGCCGCTCGGGCGTCGCGCCGACGAAGCTGTGCTGGTCGTTGCCGTAGGCATAGACAACGCTCGATGGCTGCTGGGCAAGTAGTTGGCCGAGCACCGTGGCGGCCGAAAACGGCGCCTCGGCCTCGATTTTCCGGCTGCGGGCGAGGACGATCTTGTCTACGCGGCCAGCTTCGATGTCGCGCAGCGCAGCGTTGACGCGGCCGATCCAGGCCCGTTCGGCCAGCGTTTCGGGGCGGCTCGGGCGTTGGCGCGGGGCGCTGGCGATGGCCGGCGTGGCGAGCCATTGCGGCCATTCGGCGGCGGCCTGGGCGAGGCGGCCGGCTGGGGCGCTGAGCGTCACCGAGCATTCGCCAGCGACCGATTCGAGCAGGATGGCCGGGATGGCGAGCAGGGCGTTGGGCAGTGGTGCGTTGTTGCAGGCGTCGAAGGCGAAACCAGCGAAGGCGAAGGCCGGCCCATTGCGTCGCCAGTCACGGCAAAAGCCGGCGAAAGCGTTGTCGAGGGCGGCCAGCCGGTTGGGGCCGGCGCTCGTGACATGCAGGGCGTGGCCGATGGCGAGACGATATTCGTGGTGATCGGGGCGGGCGCGATACCAGTACGGGGCGTCGGCCGGCAGCAGCGTCAGCCAGTCGGTTGTGCCGCGGCCGAGCGAGAGACGCAGGCTGACCGGGGCCGAGGCCGGGGCGCCGGCGGCCAGCGCGGCAAGCCGGGCCAGCGTTGCCGGGGCGCTCAGGCAGCGGCGCAGGGCGTGGATCATTGCTTGGCCTCGGCGGCGAGGCGCCGTAGCGCGGCGCGTTCCAGCTTGCCGGTGGCGTTGCGCGGCAGGCGGTCGACGGCGTTAATTTGTCGCGGCAGGGCGGCCGATGGCAGATGACGGCGGGCGTGGGCGAGCAGGTCGTCCGGCGCGACGGGGCCGACAACGAGGGCCACGATGAGGTCGCCCCAGACCGGGTCGGGCCGGCCGGTGACGGCGACATCGAGGACGCCGGGGCAGGCGGCGAGGCAGGATTCGATTTCCTGCGGATGCACGTTGCGGCCGCCGCTGATCAGCATGTCGTCGGCTCGACCGAGGATGGTCAGGCGGCCGGTGATGTCGATCCGACCGAGGTCGCCGGTGGTCAGCCAACCGTCGGCGTCGATGCCGCTGCCGTCGAGATAGCTGCGCATGACCTGTGGTCCGCGCACCTGCAGGCGGCCGTCGGCGCCGAGGCGGATGTCGTGGCCGGGCATCGGTCGGCCGACCAGGCCTTCATGCCAGTCGCCGTCCGACGGGTCGAAAGTGGAGAACTGGGCCGCCGTTTCACTCATGCCGTAGCTTGGGTAGAGCGGCCAGCCGGCAGTCACGGCCCGGTCGTAAAGCGATTGCGCCAGCGCGGCGCCGCCGATCAGCGCAACGCGCAGGCTGGCCGGCGGTTTGGCGCCGAGGTCGAGGAGCCGGGCGAGCATGGCCGGGACCAGCGAAATATGGGTGACCGACAGGGCGGCGAGGTCGGCGGCAACTTGCTCGGCGACGAAGCCGTCGTGGAGCAGCACGCCGGCGCCAGCCCGGGCGCAGCGCCACAAAATGGACTGGCCCCCGATGTGGTAGAGCGGTAGGCAGTTGAGCCACAGATCGCCGGGGTGCAGCGGCAGGCGTTCGTTTGAGTTGGCGGCCGCGGCGTTGAGCTGGGCGTTGCCGAGCAGCACGGCGCGCGGCTTGCCCGCGCTGCCGCTGGTCGCGATGATCAGGGCGACGTCGGCCAGTGGCTGTTTGATCGCCGGGGGCGCACTTCCACGGTCAACCGGAAAAAACGGCCAATTTTGAAAACTGCAGGCGTAGGCGTGGCGGGCCAGATGCAGGCTGTCGCCAGCTTCGATGATGATTCCCGGGCGGCTGGCGAGCTGGCCAGCGAGATTTTCGCTAGCGGCGAACAGATCGGCAAAGCTCAGGCAATGGCCGGCAACGAGCAATGCGGCGCTGTGCGGACGTTCGCTCGCGGCCTGCCGGAGATGCTGAGCCAGAGATGTGGGGGCTGCCATAAGCATTCGATTATAAATAGACGCTGCCTCGTTGAAGGCAAGACAGATCAAGAAAATGCCTTACGATGACAGCCTTCGATGGGGCGGCGTGCCCCGCGTGGAGACGATTTGATGGAGTTTGGCATGCGTCGGAAAGGTTGGGGATTTTTATCGATGAAGGCCCTGGCGATCGGCCTTTGTGTGATGCAGTTTGCCGGCAGTGCGGCGGCCGGGACGTCGGGCGAAATTCCGGTCGGCGCCTTGCTGCCCGAGGCTCAGCTCAATGCACTGGTCGGCGGCGCTGCGAAGTTATCGTCCTTTCGCGGCAAGCCGCTGCTCATCAACATCTGGGCCAGCTGGTGCGGGCCCTGCCGGGCCGAGATGGGATCGATCGAACGCTTGTATCAGCGCTACGGCAGCAAGGGGTTCAACGTTGTCGGCATTTCAACCGACGACGATCAGGCGGCCGCCGCCAAATTCGTCAAGATTTCCGGCGTCAGCTTCCCGAATTACATCGACCGCAATCTGGTTCTCGAAAACATGCTCGGTGCCAATCGTCTGCCGCTCACCGTGCTGGTCGACGGCGAAGGTCGGGTGATCAAGAAAATTGCCGGCTCGCGGACCTGGGACGGCCCGGAGGCGATCAATCTGATTACGCAGGCTTTTCGCCTGAAGGTGCAGTAAGGCGCGACAAGGCTCAGTAGGTATACATCACGAAGACACCGCCACCCAGATCCGGGCTGGCGTTGGAATAGCCGGACACAAGATAGCCCTGCAATTTCCAGTTCGGGTCCAGTTTGTGGGTGACGAAGCCGGTCACTTCGCGGATAGGTGCACCGCCGTCCTGAACTTTTTGCCGGAAATCGTAGCTCAAGCCCAGCGCACTTGCCTGGGATGCCCGGAAAGACCAGCCCAGTGAGGCGTAGAACGGGTCTTTCAGATCGGTGCCGTCGGGGTCACCCATTTTCTTGTAACCCAGGGTGCCGAACAGCGTGTGTTTGTCCAGTGTCCGATAGACCTCGATCTGCACCGAATAGTCGTTTTCGCCGGTGCCCAGTCCCTTGTTCTCATCGGCCGTCGCCAGCTTGACTTTGGCGCCCAGCTCGACGAGCCAGGGGCCTTGCTGCAGCGCGCTCCAGCTGCCGGTCAGCACTATGTCGCCGAGGCCGGTTTCCCTCCTGCGCGTGCCTTGCCCGTTGGTCAGCGTGACCCGGTCGGCGCCAGCGCCGGAAACAGAAGAAGGGCCGCTCGTTTCGACGTAAGGAATCGTCGCGCGCAAAGTCCAGTCGCCGGTTTCATATTTCACGCCGAAAGGCATGTAGAGGGTATCCGTGCTTTCGGAAGCGCCGTATTTTCCGGTCGAATAGTCGATGCCGGTACTCATGGTCAGGCTGCTTTCAGCGTGGCATGGCAAAACTGACAGAAGGCAGAGAATGGCGAGAATGCGTGTTTTCAAGCGGGTACCTGATGCAACGTAAATAAAACCATGATTTTAACGTGGTCTTTTGGTGCGCGGTGAAAATGCCACATCAATGCCGTTCCCGCCTTTCGACCCGCTCGACCTTCTCGGCCCGCTCGACTTTCTCAGCTCGCTCGACCTTTTCAGCTCGCTCGACCTTTTCAGCTCGCTCGACCTTTTCAGCTCGCTCGACCTTCTCAGCTCGCTCGACCTTCTCGGCCTTCTCGACCTTCTCGACCTTCTCGGCCTTCTCGGCCTTCTCGACCTTCTCGGCCTTCTCGGCCTTCTCGGCCTTCTCGACCTTCTCAGCCTTCTCGGACTTCTCGGACTTCTCGGACTTCTCGGACTTCTCGGCGCTCTCGCCCTTCTCCACCCGCTCAGACGTTTCGGTTTTTTCGGTCGATCTTGTCGTTTCGCTGCTATCCGCCTTGGCGGACGAAGCGCTATTGGTTCGTTCGGCGTTCTTCGACAGGGGGGCACTGCGGTTTTCGCTGCTCGCCAGTTCAAAATGACTGACCACGAGTTGGCCCGAGCGCCCGACCTTGGCGTCTACAAAAATTCGCCGATTCGGTTGCAGGGACTTCATCTGGCTGGCCGTCGCATTGGGCAGCGACAACTCCACCCCGCCAGCCGTAATTTTTCCGCGACCATCGGAGGTCTGAACCAGACCCTCGAGCAGGATTCTGCTGGCGCTATTCTTGAACCGGTAGGTCGGATCGGCAGTGACGCTGGTCGGGACCAGTTCGCTGCCCGTCCATCGACCTCTGACCAGTGCCGCGCTGGCGTCGACCGCAGCGCTAACAGCAACCCCGCCGACCCGGGACTGTTTGCCTGAGCTGACGACTTGTCCCAGCGCGCCTGCTTGCTTGAGGTTCGGGCTGGGCTGGACGCGCGTTGCGACCAGCGTGCCATCAGCACCGGCGAGGGCGCTGACCTTGACGAGTTGGCCGACGGCCAGTCCCTTGCCCGGTCCGCGGGTATTTGGCCCGACCGCCACGTTTTGCCCGAGGACCTGAATCATTTTGCCACCGTGCGATAGCTTGGTGATGGGCCCTTCAAGGGCGTTCAAAATGGCAATGTTTCGCGCTTGCAGTCCCTTGGGGGAATTGGTGGCGTCGATCGAGACAACCTGGCCGACCGCCAGCTTGTCAGCCGATGACGGGTCGCCGTTTTCGTTGACCGGGACGCCATGGTCGAAATGAACTTCGACCCCGTTGACACAAACCGAGGCAAATCCGCTGACGACACCGACAATGCCAACCGATGCACCGTCGGCAACAGGGGCGCCGGTTCCTCCGATGCCCCCTCCCTCCTCGCCGCCGAGGGCAGGGGAGCCCGTTCCGCCGATGCCGCCGCCACCCGGTTCGGTATTGTGACCAATTGACTTGTCTGTGGCAGGGCTGCCGGTACCGCCTATGCCGCCGAGCCCATCCCGCGCCTGATGGCTTTTTCGGGGCTGCTCGGGATCGACGCAAACCGGCCCGGACCAGGCGATCAGCGGGAAAGCGGCAAGGATGAGCGACAGCAGATAGCGTTTCATTTTTCCGTGGGTGTTTCGCTGGCGTCTGTGCTGTAAAAATAGACGCCGCAGGTGAATCGCTTCTTCGGCCCGCTATTTGGCGACTGCTCATCGCCATCCACTGGCTGAGCGGCCAGGGTGTGTAACTGCGTCAATGTTTGCATGCCAAGCTTGGCGGCGCGAACGCGCAGTTTTTCGACCTGGGCTTCGCTCAGCGAGCTGTGATGCACGCTGCGCTCAAACCAAGGACTGCTTGTCGTCAGCACGTTGTCTGCTGCGGCCGCCGCGTGATCGCCAAGGTTGTGGCCGTAATACGCCAGTTTTTCTTCCACACCCTCTCTCGGGACAAAAGCGTTGCTGAGCAGTTCGACTTCGTCGGCTTCATTGATTTTGACAACACCCAGTCGCAACCATTCGTCGAGTACCGAGCGCGGACGAATATCCTGGCTGATGCTGGCGACCAGCGCTTCAAATGAGGCTTCTCCGGCGCCGCGAGCGAGCCGGGATAGCGGACGGGGCTGGCCGTTTTCATCAAGCCACTGGGCGCCGGTGATCCAGGTGGCGACGACTTGGGCGCTGAGCGATATTTTTGGTGGCAAATTGGCTTCGACATCGGGCAGTTCGCGCAAGCGTTTGACGTCCTTGCGGTGCACGCCGGTGATCAGGCTGATCCGGCTGTCGGTGGACGCCTTGTTGTCGAGCCGGAAATCGCGTTCTGCCACTTCGACGAAGACGCGTTTGAGGAGCTCGATCGCCATCGGCAACGTAATCTCGTGCGCCAGCATGACGCGGACAATGGGGGACAGCACGCGGTGAATCGCGGAGAGAAGAACGGATCGTAGCGGTGAGTCTGACATCAAGGGGTGCCGTTTTTCAGGTGACGAGCCAAAGTGGGTATCTGGATTCAGCTCGTCGCCGGGGTCGTGGGGAGTTTCTGGCCAAGCGCCCTGCGCCGATCTTGCCGGGATCGGCGATCAGTCAGCACCAATCCTTCGCTGGTGCTGTAGGGCGGGAGGCGATCAGGCGACATTCTACGTCCCCGGTGGCGTTTCATAAACAGGGTTTGCAGCCATTCATCGGCGGATTCCTGGCGCACTTTCAAGGCTTTCTTGATGTCATTTGCGGAATAGTTTCCCACGTTTGTCCATCGAGGTAAAGCTTGGGAGCCTGCCGAACTGCCGGACTCAAGCAAAGCAGGCTTGCTATTCGCCGTAACGGGTGTCGACCTGGACGCCCATTTTTTTCAGCATCGGTGTCGGCAATTCGCCGCCGGCACAAACGATGACCGCATCGTTTGGACGTTCGAGGATGTCATCGCCATGCTTGAGGGCGATGTTGTCCATGCCGATTTCCCGGACCGTGCTTTCGAGCAATTGTTCAATCCTGTTTTTCGCGATGGCCTCGGCCAGCCGTGCCCGGTTTTTCGGCTTGACCCGGTCGAAGGCCTTGCCGCGGTAGCTCAGTGTGACGTGCGTGCCGGGCTCGTTGGCGATGTCGAGGGCGGCCTCGAGGGCGCTGTCGCCACCACCGACGACCAGAACGTGCTTGTCCCGGTATTGCTCCGCCTCGATCAGTCGATAGACGACCTTGGCTTGTTCTTCACCCTTGGCGCCCAGTTTTCTCGGTGTGCCGCGGCGTCCGATGGCGAGCAGCACGCTGGCCGTCGAGTAAGTCGCCTTGTTGGTGCGGACCGAAAAGATGCCATCGACCGGGGTGATTTCTTCCATGCGCTCGCTGAACTGGATGTTGGGCGTGGCCTTGTCGAGGATGCCTTGCCAGATTTCCATGAGCTCTTCCTTGCTGATTTCGCGGACCTTGATTTCGCCGATCAGCGGCAGGCGCATGGGGGCCGTCATGACCAGTTTGTTGCGTGGATAGTGATAGGTGGTTCCGCCGAGCGAGTCTTCTTGTTCGACGGTGACGTAGTTCAGTCCCGCTTCTTTGGCGGCTAGCGAGGCGGCAATGCCGGCCGGACCGGCGCCGATGATCACCAGGTCGTAGTCAGCCTTGCCGTGCGGCCGGCCGGTGATCGTCTTGACGGCATGCGTGCCCTGGCGGATGGCATTGCGGATCAGGCCCATGCCGCCCAGTTCGCCGGCGATGAAAATGCCCGGGATGTTGGTCTGGAAGTCTTGATCGACCTGAGGAATGTCCATGCCGCGCTTTTCGGTACCAAAGACCAGTTTGATGGCGCCGACCGGGCAGGCTGGTGCGCAGGCGCCATGGCCGATGCAGTGCGTCGGATTGATCAGCACGCCCTTGCCCTTGATGACGCCCAGTGCTTTTTCCGGGCAGGCCCTGACGCAGGCGCCCGAACCCATGCAGATCGACAGGTCGACGACGGGGTGCAGCGATGGCGGTTCGGTCAGGCCGGCTTCCTGGGCCTCTTTGAGCACGGCATGGTGGATTGCCGAGACCTTCTTTTTGGCGCGCAGGTGAAAGGCGGCGGGAATCAGGATGAGCAGTGCCGGCAGGAGGTAGTAGAGCAGATCGGAGATCATTCGGCGGCGTTCGCAAGTTTGTTTTCGAGGGCGCTCACGGTACTCATCGGATCTTCTCCCGATTCGTGCTCGACGGTGGCGATGCTCACGGTCAACCGGAAATTTTGCCCAAAATTGAAATGTTCGAGGGCTTTCTGGATTTCGTTGGCGACATTGTTGGCACTGATTTCGGGGGTGTTGGGCAGGAGAATCATGAACGTGCTGGGATCCCACTGAGTCGCCGTATCCGAGGTGCGCAAGCGATTGGTGACCGCTTCGGCGCATTGGCACAATTGATCATCCGACAGATGACCCGTTTCTAGCCGCCCGATTCGGCAAGCGATCAGCGAGAGCGGGAGCCGGTAGCGGTCGGAAATTGCCGATACGTGGGCCAGCTCTGCCTCAAAGCATTCGGGCGATGGCAGCCCGGTCAGCGCATCGCGCAGGTTCATGGTGGTATCCGGATTCGGCGGCGTTGATCGGTGCGCATAGCGCACGATCAAGGCGATCAGGAGCGAGAGAATCAGGTGTTCATCGAGGCGTTCGTGGTCGCTGGCCAGTGGCCAGGTCAGTACCACAAAAAAACTGCCGAGCAGCAACCACAGCCGGAGCGGGAGTTGTTGATAGCGCCAGGCCCACCAGGCGGCGACGAGGGGCGCCCAGAATAATAGCGTCGAGGCCAGTTCCGAGGTCGGCTGGCTGGCGCCAAAACGGATTCCGAGGCTGGCAATGACCAGCACGTAAATGGCGATATCGACGGCCATGCCGGCGTTGCGCTCGGCAACCGTCCACCCGGCCTGATGGGCAATCCAGATGAGCAGGAGCGGCAGGCTGACGAGCAGATAAATCAGGCTGGTGCCGGTCGGCCAGAGCCGCTGGAATTCGACGCAGGCAATGACGAAGAGGCCAAGCAGGCCGCCCATTGAGCCCGCAGAGTTGATGCGGCTGGCTTTTGCAGATTGCATAGGATTTTCAGTCATTGTTCATTTCTCCCGGACGGCGTGCACCTCGCCGAGTAATTTTTTTGGTATTCTTGAATAAGTGTGAAATTTTACCTCGTCATGCTTTGGCCCGATAGTCTGTCGATTGTTCGGGCGCAGGGTGGGTGGGGCGGCTCGGTGCCGTTAATCAGATTCAGGAATCCATGAATACAAGTGCGCTTGGCCCTATGACGGTGATTTCCCTGGAGGGAGAAGCAAAATCCTCCAGCGAGAAGGTATTTCGTGGCGCCTGGCGAGTGTCGATCACGCTGCTTGTCGGTCTGCTGGTTTTTCTCGCCTGGCTGGTCCGTACCGGCGAGTTATACGATTCCAACTCCGATTTTGCCTACAACATCGGCCTGATCGGCGGCCTGCTCATGCTCAGCCTGCTCCTCTACCCCTTGCGCAAGCGGATTCATGCCCTCGATCGACTGGGCAAGATGGAGTCCTGGTTCAAGTTTCACATGATCGCTGGGATAACCGGGCCGCTACTGGTACTTTTTCATTCGACCTTCAGAACTGGCTCGCTCAACGGCGCCATGGCGCTTTACGCCATGCTGCTCGTTGCCTGCAGCGGCGTGGTCGGGCGTTTCATCTACCGCCATATCCATCGCGGCCTTTACGGAAATCAACTGACCCTGGCTGAAGCGTCGGCTGAAGTGAAAGAGTGTGCTGAAAATGTGCGCTCGGTCTTTGCCTTGCGGCCGGATATAGAACCGAGGTTGAGGGCATTCCACGATGCCGCTTTTGACCCCTCTGGATCCTGGCAGTCCCGCGCCTGGCGCTTCGTGAGTTTGCGCTGGCGGAGCCAGCGGCTGGCCAAGCAAATTCGCCGCGATGCCAAAAATGCCCTGCGCAAGCAGTTTCGAAAGCAAGGCGGCAGACGTCGGGAAGTGATCGTCAACTACCGCCTGGCCCGCGAGCAGGTCGACCGATATCTCGATTCCGTCGTCAAGGCTTCACAACTTTCAGTCTGGGAAAAACTGTTTTCTTTTTGGCACGTCGTGCATATCCCGTTTCTTTATTTGCTGGTCTTTAGTGGAGTCGTCCATGTTGTTGCGGTCCACATGTATTAACCGGCTGTTTTCCGGTCTGGCGCTGATCGCCGCCATCGTCTTTTCCGGCGGGGCAGCGGCGCAGTCGATCGAAAAGGTATTGATGCCCGGCGAAGTCATTACCGGGCACGCCAAGTACGAACACGAGTGCGAACAGTGCCATCAGCGCTTCGACAAAAAGGCGCAAACCAAACTGTGCGTCGACTGCCACAAGGATATCGCCGCAGACATCCGCAGCAAGACGCGGCTGCATGGCAAATCCGACGACACCAACTGCCGGAATTGCCACACCGAGCACAAGGGGCGCGGCGCCGATATCGCTCCCATCGACAAGAAGAAGTTCGACCATTCAAAAACTGACTTCAAGCTGCTCGGCGCCCACAAGGAGAGCAAGTGTGAGAGCTGCCACCTGGCCAAGCGCAAATACCGTCAGGCGCCCAAGCTGTGCAATGACTGCCACAAGAAAATCGATGACGAAAAAGGGCACAAGGGCCATCTTGGTAGCAAGTGCGAGAGCTGCCACAACGAGAAAAAGTGGACGGAAACCACCTTCGATCACGAAAAAACCAAGTTCAAGCTACACGGTGGAAAACACGCCGACGTCAAGTGCAAGGAATGTCACGAAGACAAGACTTATCAGAAGACGCCGCTGACCTGTAACGGCTGCCACAAGAAGATCGATCAGGAAAAAGGTCACAAGGGTCGATACGGCATCAAGTGCGAGTCCTGCCACAACGACAAGGGGTGGAAGGAGATCGACTTCGATCACGATCACGACACCAAATATGCGCTGAAGGGCAAGCATCGTCAGGCCAAGTGCAACACCTGCCACTTGCCGGAAAAGGGCAATATCTATCAGGCAAAACTTCCCACCAAGTGCTTTGCCTGCCACAAGAAGGATGACCAGGAGAAAGGGCATCGCGGCGAACTCGGTGAAAAGTGCGAGAGCTGCCATAGCGAACGTGACTGGAAGAAATCCGATTTCGACCATGATGAAACCGATTTTCCTTTGCGCGACAAGCACAAGGATGCCAAGTGCGACACCTGCCACAAGGGCGGCGTCAGCGGCCCCAAAGCCACGAAATTGAAGGTGGAGACCGCCTGCATCGCCTGTCACCGCAAGAATGACGACGAAAAAGGCCACAAAGGTCGCTACGGCGAGAAATGCGGCACCTGCCACACGGCCAAGGACTGGAAGACCAGCATCTTCAATCACGACAAGGAAACCAAGTACCTGCTCAAGGGCAAGCACTGGGAAACCAAGTGCGATTCCTGCCATTTGCCCGAGAAAGGCAATATCTACAAAACCCGGCTGGAAGAGACCTGCATTGCCTGTCACAAGAAGGACGACAAACACAAAGGCCAACTCGGCAACAAGTGCGAGAGTTGCCACGACGAAAAGAAATGGAAGGACACGCCCTTCGATCACAACAAGTCGCGCTTCGCACTGACCGGTAGCCACGCCAAGGTCGAATGCAAAAAATGCCACCTGACGCCTGCCTTCAAGGACGCACCGCTGACCTGTAATGGCTGTCATGAGAAGGACGACAAGCACAAGGGTGGCTACGGCAAAAAATGCGAAACCTGCCACGCCACCGGGACCTGGAAAACCTGGGATTTTGACCATGCGACGACGCGCTTCCTGCTTGACGGCGGGCACAGCAAGGTCGAATGCAAGGAATGTCACAAGGAGTCGAAATCAGGGCCGCGCAAGCCCGGCAGAGCGTGCATTGCCTGCCATGTGAAGGATGACGTTCATAACGGCGCATTCGGCAGCCAGTGCGAGAGTTGCCACGTGGCGGCGAACTGGAAGAAAGTCAGGCGCTAGCAAGATGCATGATTTGTGTGATAAATTCCCTCGTGTTGTTTGTGATTTGTATCAATGCGTCGCCAAATTTGAGTTTCCTCAAGCTGGGCAACGAAATTGATTAACCGGTTTAACGAGGTACCTCGCCCGTGAAATATCTTGCTCGTCTACTCCTCGTTGTTCTCGCTGCTACCGCCCTCCTGTTCGGGCAGTGGGGGAGCGCATTCGCGCAGACGCAGCAAGGCGGGGCGCAAAATCTGAGCTTTGATCACAACACCACTGGCTATACCCTCGACAACACGCACAAACAGGTCAATTGCGAGACATGTCACACTTCTGGCGTCTTCCGTGGCACGCCGCGCGCCTGCGCGACCTGTCACGCCGGCGCCGGGACGAGGGCGTCAGGCAAACCGGCAATCCATATTCCCACGACGGCCGCCTGCGACGCCTGCCATCGACCGGGGGCAAGTAGCTGGAGCGAGAAGCCAACCGGATTCATACAGGGTGCATCCGGACATGCGATCAATCCGCTACTGGGTGTAACCGCCACCAATTGCCAGACCTGCCATAACGGGGCATTTATCGGCGCCAATGCGCTGACCAAACCGGCAACACACATGCAAACGTCGGCAGCCTGCAGCACCTGCCACACCACCACATCGTGGATGCCCGCGACCAATCCCCATGCCGGCGTGCAACCGGGAACTTGCGCCACCTGCCACAACGGCGTCAATGCGCCAGGCAAGTTGGTCGATCACATTCCGACATCGGCTGCTTGCGATACCTGTCACCAGAATTTCACGACCTTCGTTCCGGCAAGAATGGATCACACCAGCCTGAACGGCCAGTGTTCAACCTGCCACTCGGGACGCTTCTCCTCGCAGAGCGCACAGAGCAAGCCGGTGACTCATCTGGCGACCGCACAACAATGCGATACCTGCCACTTGTCAACCACATCCTGGGCGGTGGCAACGTTTGATCACGCCAATCGACCTTCCGGCAGTGTTTGCACGGATTGCCATACGCCGGGTGGCTCGGGCTTGAGCAAGCCGACGAATCACGTACCGACAACGGCGGTCTGCGATACCTGCCATACCAACTTCGTAGCGTTCAGCCCGGCACAGATGAATCACAGTGCAACGGCTGGTCAGTGTTCTACCTGTCACAGCGGCACTTTTGTTTCGGTAAACGCCCTCAGCAAGTCCGGGCGCCATATTCCGACGGTGGTTCAGTGCGACTCCTGTCACACCAGCGGTTTCGTTTCGTGGTCGCCAGCGAGAATGAATCACACGGGGCTCGATGGGCAGTGTTCGAGTTGTCACAGTGGCGGTTACCTGCCGCAAAATGCCCAGGCCAAGACCGCGACACACATTTCAACGACTGCCCAGTGCGACAGTTGTCATGCATCTACCTCTACCTGGTCGACAGGTACTTTTAATCACGCCAACGCCAGCCCTGCGGCCGCCGGACGCTGTTCCTCCTGTCACAACGGCTCAAACGCACTGGGCAAATCGATCAACCATATTCCGACGGCAGGGCAGTGCGATAGCTGTCACAACACGTTTACCTCCTTCTCGTCGTTAGCCATGAGCCATGCCGGTACGGCCGGAGCATGTAGCAGTTGCCACAACGGCAGTTTTGTTTTTGCTAACGCACTGGCCAAGACAGCCGTCCACGTCCCGACAGGCGCTCAGTGCGATACCTGCCACACGGGAGGCTTTAACGCCTGGTCGCCAGCGGTGATGAACCACTCCGGCCTGAACGGCCAGTGTTCGACCTGTCACGGTGGCGGCTACGTTTCGCAGAATGCGCTGGAGAAGCCGCTGACCCACGTCACGACGACTGCTCAGTGCGACACCTGCCACGGCAGCACCACTTCGTGGGCCACGGCGACCTACAGCCATGATGCGTCGGCGATTGGCCGGTGCGATACCTGCCACGGTGTGACGGCGCTGGGCAAATCGGCACGGCATTTTCCGACAGTGACGACTGCGGCGAATTGCGGCAGTTGTCACAACAACTATGCTTCGTTCAAGCCAGCGGCGATGGACCACGCTGCTACTGGCGGGGCGGCGTGCTCGACTTGCCACGGCGGCGCCTATGTTTCCCAGAATGCGCTGGCCAAGCCGGCTACCCATATCCAGACGTCGGCAACTTGCGATAGCTGCCACGGAAATGGCAACGGCTTCACATCCTGGGCCTCCGGTTCGTTCAACCATGCTGCGGCATCTCCATCGGTTCTCGGTCGCTGCACCGATTGTCACAACGGTGTTAATGCCCAGAGCAAGTCCACGGTCCACGTTCCAACCAGCAGTTCCTGCGAAAATTGCCACGGGACGAGCTATAGCGCCTTCAAGCCGGGCAGGATGAACCATGCGGTAACCAGCGAAGCCTGCGCAACCTGCCATGGTGGGGCCTATTCTGGCCAGGGTGCTCTCGCCAAGCCGACCAACCACATTCCGGCGACCGGGGCCTGCGATACTTGCCATGGAACAGGCAACAACTTCACATCGTGGGCGCCTTCCGCGATGGACCACACGGGCCAGACGCAGTGCTCCACCTGCCACGGTGGTGCTTATGTTGCGCAAAACGCCCAAGCGAAACCGACAACCCATCAGTCGACGAATGCGCAATGTTCCGACTGCCACACGTCTACGACGTCGTGGCGGGTGGGTGCCGTGCAGAATCATGCCTTGCTTACGCCACCTGTCGCGATCGGCGATCATTCCTGTAACGGCTGTCACAACGGGACGGCGGGCAAGGGACTCTCCAAGCCTAGTACGCACATTCCGACGACCGGCTTCTGTGATACCTGCCACACCAATTTCAATACTTTCGCCCCGGCCAGTATGAGCCATGCCGGGATTGCCAGCGGCTGTACGAGTTGCCATGGTGGCGCCCATGTTTCCCTGAATGCTCTGGCCAAGCCGACCAGTCACATTCCGACCAGCGCTTCCTGCGAAAGCTGCCATGGCGCTACGAGCTTCACGGCCTTCAAGCCAGCCAGCATGAATCATACGGGTACAGCCGGGCTGTGCTCGACCTGCCATGCGGGTGGGTTTGTTGCGCTCAATGCGGTTTCCAAGCCGACAAACCACGTCAGCACGAGTGCGCAATGTGATAGCTGCCACAGCTCGACAACAGTGTGGACAGGTGCGCGATATCCTCATACAGGCGTAACGGGGACCTGTTCGAATTGCCATGGCCATAGTGGCACGGTTACGGTGCTGGGGGCGTTGGCCAAACCACAAACAGGGCACGTGGCGACGACTGCGCAGTGCGATACCTGTCACAGATCGACGACCGCCTGGACGGGGGCAACCTATGCCCACGCGGCAAGCGCAGTCGGTACCTGCTCGAACTGTCACAACGGCACTACTGCGCCGGGGAAACCGCTTGGGACGGGGCATATCCCGACAACCGCCCAGTGCGATACCTGTCATAAAAGTTACACCGCTTTCAGACCCGCCAGCATGAGTCACGCGGGGACCGCCGGTGCTTGTATCAGTTGCCATGGCGGTGGATATGTCTCTTTTAATGCATTGGCAAAGCACGGGACACACATTACGACTTCCCAGTCTTGCGATACCTGTCATGGAACTACCGCTTGGAAGCCGGCAGTCAACTTCCACGCAGGTGTCGTAGCTGGAACCTGTGTGACATGCCATAACGGGACTAATGCAACAGGCAAGAATCTCACTCATATTCCGACAACGTTGGCTTGCGATACCTGCCACCTGACTTCGGATGCGCACTTTGCTCCAGCGCACATGACCCATACCGCCACGATGACCGGCCAGTGTTCAAGCTGTCACGGCGGCAACTATGTCGGTGTCAATGCACTGGCCAAGCCACTGACGCACGTCAGCACGACGGCCACGTGTGATACCTGCCACAAAACCACTACAGCCTGGACCGGGGCGGTCTATACCCACCCGGCCACGGCTACGGGGACTTGCTCAAACTGTCATAACGGGGCGGTGCTGGGAGCGCAAGGCAAGAACGTTGGCCACATCGCGACAACAGCGCAGTGCGATAGCTGCCATAAATCGATGACCGTGTGGACGGGCGCAAGCTATACCCATGCGGCCTCAGCCGTTGGAACCTGTTCCAATTGCCACAATGGGTCGGCTGCTCCGGGCAAAACGACCGGACATATTCCGACGAGCAGCCAGTGTGACAATTGCCATAAGAACTACACGACGTTCAGGCCTGCTTCGATGAGCCATACCGGAACGACAGGGCAGTGTCTGACATGCCATATCGGCGGATACACGGCGGTCAATGCCCAGGCCAAGAATACCGGCCACCTTGTTACGAGCGACTCGTGTGATTCATGCCACCGTACGACGGCTTGGCTGCCGGCCAGTTTTGCGCATACACCTGCCCAGTTGGCAGGCAAGACTTGTGTGAGCTGTCATAACGGTACGACAGCTACGGGCAAGCCTACGCTGCACATTCCGACGTCCGAAACATGCAGTGTTTGCCATCGAACGGGAGGAACCTGGATGCCTCTGATCACGCCGTATGCCCATACCGTAGTCGTGGCAGGTTCGTGTACAAATTGTCATGCGACCAGCTATCCGGGCATGTCTTACAAGCCGCTGGCGAATCACGTGCCGACGACGGCCAGTTGTGATGCCTGCCACACCAGGACTAGCTGGACTACCCTCGCTGCCTTCAACCACGTCGGTGCGACGACTTGCCAGACCTGCCATAGCGGAATGTATGTCGGCGTCAAGGGTAAACATACTACTCATATCCCAACCACCCTTGCGGGCTTGCCTGGCAATGAATGTTCGCTATGCCATGTGGGCACGACTTCATTTGCGACGGTATCCCGAATGAATCACGGCAGCATCCAGACGAACTGCAAGACCTGCCATGCCAGCACGACTGCTTACGATGTGGGTGGTGCCGAGAAGATCAGGTTGGGTGGCCACGAAGGTTCAAAGGCGACGGATGACTGTTCGCAGAGCAGTTGTCACAAGCCGCTGGGTAGAAAGGGAACGCCC
Organism: Ferribacterium limneticum; assembly: GCA_049304775.1. Classification (GTDB taxonomy): domain Bacteria; phylum Pseudomonadota; class Gammaproteobacteria; order Burkholderiales; family Rhodocyclaceae; genus Azonexus; species Azonexus limneticus_C. The sequence goes on along the minus strand of JBAQOL010000026.1, from coordinate 52,717 downwards.
TACACAAAGTGGGACTGATGTTCTCAAGTTCCTTTTCTGGCTGCCATTGATCTCTTAAATCTCTAGGTAAGCTCTTTAGTGGTTGTTACTGATATTGAAGGTGGAAATGGCTGGGCTAATCTTTATGAATCCCGTGAATTTGGCGAGGCTGGCGAAAATCGCCCGGTTTGTCCTGGCCTTTTCTTTGCTGGCGGGCGCCAATGCCTTTGCTGCGATCATCGAAACGATTGATGTTGCCCGCGTCGGTGATCAGGCTGAGGTAACGATCCGCTTTACGACGGAAATTCAGTACACCCGACATACGCCCGGTGACCAAGGGAAGTTCCTGCGCGTTTTCTTTCGACTAACCAAGCCCGGTTTTTCCGAAAGCGAGTTGATGCAGGAGGTTCGACGGTCGCCCAAGAGTGATCTGGTTTCCCCGTTTACCGTCGCATATCCCGAACTGGTAAACGGCATGCTGATTACCTTTGCCAAGCCGACAAAGTACATCGTCCGTGCTGGCGACGACAGCCGAAGCATCGTCGTTATGGTGCCTGCGCCGCATGCCAAGGTAAAAGAAGCTGCGGTGCAGAAAGGCAAGGGGGCTGACATGCCGGCGCCTGCCACCATCGTGACGCCGGCGGTAGCCCCTGTGTTGGCCGAAACGTCACCGGTTGCCGACGCGCCTGCCTCCCAGACACCGGATGCCAGTAAGCCAGAGGCAGCCCCGGTCTTGTCGACTGAGAAAGTCGAAGAAATGGCTCATGCCTTCCTGCTTGACGGGCAGGAGGCTTTTGAGAAGGGGGATTATCCGAAAGCCATCAATCGACTGAACCGTATTCTCAGCCTCCCGCAAAATGACCGGACCATGTCGGCCCAGGCGCTAATTGGCGAGGCACGCGAAAAGAATGGTGAAATCGCCAAGGCACGTGCCGAATACGATCTCTATCTGAAGCTTTATCCGAACTCGCCTGAGGCCCCGAAAGTAAAGCAGCGGCTCGCCGCATTGCCTGCTGTCAGCACCATCCGTCGTCCGACGGCGCGCGTTGTTCGTGACGACAAGCCGGCGGAGTGGACGGTCAATGGCAGCTTGTCGTCATATTTCTTTACCGGACAATCGAAGCAGGATGACGGGCCGATGAAGCGCGATCAGGAGTCACTGGTTTCCTCGGTAAATCTGAGCGCACGCTTGCGCGATTCGGTGACCGATACGCGTTTTGTGTTTCGTGATACCGACAGCCAGAATTTCATGCGGCCAAGCCGGAACTACAACCGTGTCTATTCCGCTTATGCCGAACGTACCGATCGCGAGATTGGTTATTTTGTCCGGGTCGGGCGGCAGAATCCCAATGGGGCCGGCGTGCTTGAACGTTTTGACGGGATCACCGGCAGCTACAACCTGACACCGGACTGGAAGGTGGGGGCGGTTTATGGCGAAGCTGTCGAATTCGGTTCGCCGTTCAAGAAGAACTTCTATGGTGGCAGTGTCGAATTGGCGCCGCAGGTGTCGCGGCCGGGGGCTAGCCTCTATGGTATTGAGCAGAATATCGACGGAATTTTGAATCGCCGTGCGGTAGGGTCCGAGTTCCGCTACTTTGATGGTCAGGTGACTGCTTTTGGCTTGCTGGATTATGACGTTCTATACAAGGGCCTCAATATCGGCATGGTGCAGGGCAACTATCTGGACAAGTGGGGCAACAACTATTTTGTTTCCTATGATTACCGGCAGAGTCCGACCTACAGCCTGACCAACGCCCTGTCCACTGCAGGTTATTCGACGGTTACTGACTTCGTTAACAACGTTGGTATTACGCAGGCAAGGCAACTGGTTTCGGAAACCACAGCACTATCCACCATGTTCGCGATGGGCGTAACCATCCCAGTCGGCGAGCGCTGGCAGTTCGGCGTTGATTACCGGATGTCCGAGATTTCCGGAACCAATGCGACGATTCCGCTTGCTCAAATGTGCAAGGAAATCCAGGACGACGCTAATCCGAACGATCCTCTTTGCGTCGACGGTCCGCGCGGTACGCTGCGGATTTCAGAGATGGGTATCTGTCAGGTTGATAGTTATGACCTGATCACCCGAACCTGCCGCGCGACTTCGGATGCTTCCGGACGAACGAACATGTATTCGGCGCAGGCGATCGGAACCAATCTGTTTGTGCCGAACGGAGTCGGCGTCGCTTACCTTGGCTATATTGCCGGCCCGAACTATACCGGCCAGAATCTCGGCTTGAGCTATATCTATCCCTTTGTCGAGAACTGGCGCCTGGAAAACAATGCCCGCTATTACACTCAGCACAGCGATAGTGGCCAGAATATGACCCAGTTTTCACCGAGCATGAAACTGGTCTATCAGTGGCGAAGCAGTTTGTCTCTCGAAGGTGAAATCGGCTACAGTGAGTCGAAAAATACCGGGACAACCGAGAGCAAGAACGTGCGTGAATACCTCTATCTCGGCATCCGTTGGGACTATCGGTAGGCATCCCCCCACCCGTCCACCTGGCTTAAATTTCTGGCAACTCCCGGGTTGCCAGATTCATTTTTGTACTCCATCTTCATCCAAATAATTCGGTGACACCAATATGACTTTCGTTTACATCGTTTTGGCCAGCATTGCGCTATCCCTCTTGGTGTTATTGGGGCTTGGCAAATACACGGCCAATAAATCAACCGCTGTCAAAAAAGTCGACGTCGCGGCGGCGCTGCGTGAATTATTGCTGGCCCGGGCAGAAGGCCGTATCGACCAGGCCGAGTTTGATCGGCAGCAGGTGGTGCTGCATGCCACGGTTCTAGATCCGGCACAGGGGCAGACCGGGTTTTCCCCCGTTCTCGGGAAAAAATTGGGCTTCATTGCTGCTGCGCTCGTCCTCGCGCTTGGAGTAGTTGCCATCTGGGTTTCTTCACCCAGCATCGACAGTACGAAGACCGCATCTGTCATTGCACCGGGTGCCATGCTACCGGTAACGCAGACACCCCAGGCCAGCAGCGGTGGCGATCTCAACACCGTCGTCAAGAAACTGGCTGACAAAATGGCCAATGACCCCAATAACGGGGAAGGCTGGCTGTTGCTGGCCAAGACCTACAGCGAACTGCGCCGCCATGCTGAAGCCGATGCCGCCTACACCAAGGCCTCGGCACTCGTCACGCTGGATGCCCAGGCACTGGCTGATTGGGCGGATGCGCACGTGATGACCAAGGGTCGCAAATGGGATGACGAGGGCAGAAAGATCGTCAAACGTGCCATCGCAGCCGATCCCAAGCACGTCAAGGCACTCGCGCTGGCCGGGAGCGAAGCGTTTGATCGGGCCGATTACAAGGCGGCCATCGATTTCTGGAAGCGCATGAAGGCTGTGGCGCCAGCCGATTCGATGGACAGCAAGCTGGCTGATGCCAATATCGCCGAAGCCAATACTGCACTTTCCGGCAAAAAGCCGGCTGCCGCAGCGGTAGAACCTGCCGTGGCAATCGGAGCCGTGGCCGGGGTGGTTACGCTGAGTCCGAAATTGAAGGGCAAGGTTTCTGCCGGCGACACCCTCTTCGTGACGGCCAAGACGCCAGACGGGGCTGGTGCACCGCTGGCAGTCTGGCGCTACAAAGGTTCGGACTTTCCTATCGAGTTTCGCCTCGATGACAGTTCAGCCATCATGCCGGGACGGACGATCTCGCAGTTTTCGGAAGTTCTCGTGACCGCCAAGGTGTCGAAGAGCGGTAGTGCCGAGCCGGGCAAGGGCGACCTGCTGGCCACCCCGGTCAAGGCCAGGTTGGGCAATACGACGCTGGTTGTCGAGCTCGACGCCGAGCGTTGATCTGTCGCTTGGCCTACGCCGGAAAGTGCGCCGGAAAGAGCGGCGCCCGGCCGGTGGCCAGGTAGTTCTTGCAGCGCTCGATGTATTCCCGGGTGCTTTTCGGCATGGCCGTTCGGGCCCGGGAAACATAGAAAATCAGGTCGCGGCCCTGGCGGATCAGTTGCAGGCCGTCCGACAGGTTGTAGGTGAACGGGGCGCTGAAGACGGCCGGGCCGGTCAGCACGTTAAGGTCGGCCAAGCGTTCGCCGGCGGTCACCATGCGCGCCCAGACGTCGAATATGTCGCTGTCGGTACGCAGGGTTTCGGTCTTGATCTTGGCGGCGATGGCCAGATCGCGGATCGGTGCTTCAATGTCGGAGAAGGCCGGAATGCCGCTGAAATTGTCGATCATCGCATTCGAAATCAGGTCGATGTCGCGCAGGACCTGGCCGATCTTGATGTAGCGGCTTTCGTAAAAGTCTTCGAGCGGGATCGAGAAGGCGCGGAAGGGTTCGCCCCATAGCTCGTCGATGCCTTCTTCGCCGCTTCGGTGCATGACGCAGCGGCCCAGTTCCATGGCGTCGAGCAGGCATTTGCCGCATTCGCGCATGAGCGGGTTGTCGCTGAGGATTTCAATGCCGCAGGCCTGCAGTTCGACCAGCTTGCGGAAAATGTCGGCGGCCCGGTTGAACAGCGCGCCGGCCAGCATGGCGCCCTTGACGCGTTTGCGCGCCGGGTCGGTTTCGGCTTCGTAAGTGCTGCGCGCCTCGTGCAGACGCGTGCCGGGAATGTTGAGGCCGTGTTCGGTGTGGTTGAACAGGCGCCGGGTCAGGGCATCGATCAGTTTTTTCTTGGCTTCCAGCGTATCAGCCGGGACCGGGTAGGTCTTGATCCAGTAACCATCATAGAAAACGCGCTCCAGGCCGTCGATGATGCGACGGGTGCCTTCCGGGGGGGTGTCGGTAGTACTCGGTACTTGGGCCAGTTGGTGCACTATGTTCATGGTTCTCTACAGAAATGCTCGGGTACGACTTGGACAGCTATTTGCTGAATAATTGCCAGAAAATCGTTCGCTGCTTGCCGGGTTGAGAGTATTGACTAGCGAGCCGGGAATTGTACAGCCACCAGTAGGCCTTTTGGCGTAATTGATGTGTCGAGCTTCAGTGCCGCGCCATGCAGTTCGGCGATGCGGGCGACGATGGCCAGCCCGAGGCCGCTGCCCGGCTGGCTGCCCTGGTTGAGCCGATGGAAGCGGCGCAGCACGGATTCGCGCTGGTCGACGGGTATGCCGGGGCCGCTGTCAGCGACCGAGAAGGTGAGCGCAGCTTTGTCGCGCCTGAGGTCCACGCGCACCTGGCCGCCCTCGTGCGTGTAACGTATGGCATTGTCAACGAGATTGCGGATCAGCACCCTTAGCCATTCGGCCTGCCCGATGACCTGGCAGTCGGCTGTTGCGGTGAGGTCGAATTCGATGTTCTTGGCCAGAATCTGCGGACCGAGATCGGCGCAGACTTCTTCGGCCAGCCTGGCCAGATCGACGGTCTGTGGATCGGGCAGGCCGGATTCGGGATCGAGGCGGGCAAGATGCAGCATCTGGTCGACCAGGTGGGCGGCGCGGGTCAGCCCGCGTTGCAACTGGTTCAGCGAGCGGTCGCGTTCGTCGTCGTCGCGGGCGCGCTGGGCGACTTGCAATTGCGCCTGCAGTGCGGCGAGCGGGGTGCGCAGTTCGTGTGCGGCATCGGCCGTGAAGCGGCGTTCGGCCTCGAGCGTGTGTTCGACGCGCTGGAACAGGCCATTGAGCGCTTCAAGCAGGGTGCGGATTTCCTCGGGAGCGGCGGCCGGATGCACCGGCTGTAGTTGCTGCGGGTCACGGCTGGCAATCTGGCGGGCAATGCCGTCCAGCGAGGCGAAGCCACGTCGGGTGGCGAGCCAGACCCAGAAACCGATCAGCGGCAGGCCGAAAAGCGCCGGGACGAGCAGGCGCCAGGCGATGTGACCGATCAGGTCATCGCGGATGTCATGGTTCTCGCTGACCTGAACCTGCACGCTGCGATCGTCGTTCCACTGGCTGAAATGCCGCCAGTGGCCCGCCTGGTCATGGGTTTCGGAAAACCCGGCGGCTACGGTCAACGGCGTTTCTGGGGCATTGTTCGAGCGCATCAGCAGCTTGCCGTCGACGCGCCAGATCTGGAAGCGCAGGCTGCGCTGGTATTTATGCGCCGCCTTGCCTAGGTCTTCTTCCAGATCGTCGTCTTCGTCGTGGCTGGCCAAGGCGAGCAGAGTCTGGGCGCCCTGGACAAGCTGGGCGTCGAACAGTTCATCGACCTCGTGATGGGCATCGATGTAGCTGAAAACCATGGTCACCAGCCAGGCGGCCGAGACGCCGCCGAGCAGCAGGCCAAGCAGGCGGCGGCGCAGCGAGAACCAGACGGTCGTTCCCGTTCCGCTCATTTCGGGATGGTGTAGCCGACGCCGCGCAGGGTGCGGATCAGGTCGCTGCCGAGCTTTTTGCGCAGGTGGTGGATGTGCACTTCGAGGGCGTTGCTGTCGGGTTCGTCGCGCCAGCCGTAGACGGATTGTTCGAGCTGGGTGCGGGTCAGCACGCGGCCGGCGTTTTCGAGCAGCATCTGGAGCAGCGAATACTCGCGGCTGGAGAGCTCGATTTCCTCGCCCGCCAGCGTCACGCGGTGGGCGGCCAGGTCGACAGCCAGTTCGCCATGCGTCAGCAGCGGTGCGGCGCGGCCGGCGCTGCGCCGGGTCAGGGCGCGGATGCGGGCGCTCAGTTCGTCGAGATCGATGGGTTTGACTAGGTAGTCGTCGGCCCCGGCATCGAGGCCGGAAACCTTGTCACCGGTGGCGTCTCGGGCGGTCAGGATGAGGATGGGCACGGTCAGGCCCCGACCGCGGGCGCGATTGAGGACATCCATGCCGGACAGGCGGGGCAGGCCGAGGTCGAGGACGACGAGGTCAAAGCTTTCGCTCTGCAAGGCCTGGTCGGCGGAATTGCCGTCACGCAGCCAGTCGACCGCAAAGCCGGCCTGGCGCAGGCCGACGGTCAGGCCGTCGCCCAGTTCGGGATCGTCTTCGACAAGCAAAATTCGCATGGATTAATTCTATCAGCTTGCCAGCCACCAGCTGGCGGCAGAAACCCAGACCAGCAGGAAGATCGCAGCGAGCGGCCGGGCCGACGGGATGGCTTCTTCCGGCGAACCTTGTTTGTGGCCGGTAATCATGGCGCGCACCAGGTTTTCACCGTGCAGCAGGCTGCCCGAGATGACGCCGGCAACGTGGATGAAGACGACGGTGAGCATTGTCGCGGCCAGACCTTCGTGCAGGTCTTCCAGCCATTCGCCGCCGAGTTCGTTGTACATCGCCCAGCCGACGAGGCCGGTGGAGATGCCGAGGCCGAGCAGCAGCATGATGGCCCAGCCGCCGGCCGGGTTGTGGCCGGTGTGGTGGTCCGGTTCGAGCCGGATCAGGCTGCGCAGGTAATCGACGACGGAACCTGGGCCGCGGACGAAATCGACGAAACGGGCGTAGCGCGAGCCAATGAACCCCCAGGGCAGGCGAAACAGCGCGACGGCAATGACGACCGAGCCGGAAAAGGCATGCACGAGCCGCCAGGTTTCGCTTTCCGAGGTCAGCCAGGCGAGGATGAAGCCGCCGACCATGAGCCAGTGGCCGAGGCGAACCGGCCAGTCCCAGACAAGAATGTTTTTCATGATTTACTCGCGCAGTTCGCGGATGGAAATGTCGTGTTCGCTGTAGCTACCCTTGGCGGCGCCGGGGTGACAGGCTTCGCAGTTGGCCGCCGATTTGACGCGCGGATCGCGCCAGTATTTTGCCGGGATTTCGTCATGCTTGCGGATGAAGCGGGCGGTCTGGGTGATGCGCGGCGGATTTCCGGCGTTGCCCAGGCGGCTGGCGTTGCCGGCATTGCGTTCGAGAAAGGCGGTGATTTCTTGCTCGGTTTTCCGGTCGACCGTGGCATCGCTGCCGAAATGCTCGCTCAGGCCGGCCATCAGCTTGCGCCAGTCGTTGGCCTGAAGGAGGGCGGGCTGGTAGGCGATGTGGCAACTGCTGCATTCGGACGTGAAGCTGGCCGGGGCGTTGGCCGGCATCGGCAGGCGATCGGCCAAGGCCGGGAAGGTGCTGCCGAGCAGGGCTATCAGGAATAGGCGTTTCATCTCAGCGCACCTCGCTCAGGTAAGTGACGAAATCAGCCTTTTCAGCCGGCGTGCAGGCGCGGCCGACGACTTCCTTGCAATTGCGGCCGAACCATTTTTCGACCTTGGCCGGGTCGCTCAGGCGGTCCGGATTGGCGGCGACGGCCAGCGGCTTGATGGCCTTGCCGGTCACGGCGTGCTGACCGGGGTTCAACGGGTTGTCGGTGTGGCAACTGGTGCAGGCCGGCATCTTGTCGTTGCTGGCAAAACGCTGGCGGAAGAAAGCATCGCCTCGTTTGGCCGAGGGCGTGAAGCCGGCCTGCTGGGTGCTGGCTTCAGCGACATAAATCTGACGAATCTGCTGCGGCGTCTCGGCGTGGCAGGCCAGGCTGGCGAGCAGCAGTGCTACGGCGGGGATGGCTCTCATCATCGTTCTCCTTTTTCGTGTTGATGGGAAAGGAGTGTAGGGAGCGAGTCTTAAAGGGGGCTTAGGCGAAACTTAAGCGGGGATTAACGCTAAGATCCGAGCAAAAGGGGGCGCTTGCGCCCCGATCCGTTATTCAGGAATGCATCACTGGAAACACGAAATGAAACTTCAGGATCTACCGATGGGCGCCCGTTTTGAATATGAGGGCCTTGTATATGTGAAAACTGGCCCGTTGACGGCTTCTTCAGAAGCGGGCGGACAGCGCATCATTCCCCGCCACGCCGTGCTCAAGCCGCTCAATCAGCCTGTCAATGAAGGCAAGGGCCGGCTCGAAGGAGCGGTGGTGCGCAAGGCCTTCAACACCTTTTTCGAGACTTGCAATCGGCTGGTTGGCGAAGCCGAACACGCTGAACTGGAACAGGCGCGCCAGCGATTCCTGAAAGCGATTGATTAGCTGAATCCTACGGTCAACCCGAAAAAAGGCAAAAAAATGGAAGGCATCGGCCTTCCATTTTTGTTTCCGATTGCTGGCTTGATCAGAAGTTGATGCCGACCTTGGCCATCAGCGCCCAGTTTTCGAAGCTGACATTGTCGCTCTCGCTCGTGTTCAGATAGCGCAGATCAAGGCCCGAGTAATACAGGCCCTTGCGGTAGTTCGCACCGACCACTGCGCCATAGCCGAACAGACTCTTGTCATTGCGGCCGTTGTCGGCCAGGACAACGCCGAGCACCGGGCCGGCGCCGACCGAGAAGCCGCTGCCGAGCGGCACGGTGTAGCGCGGCGACAGTTCGAAGGAGGTCGCCTTCATGCCGGATTCGTCAGTGTGGTTGATCTGGATATGGGTACGGATACGGTTGTCCGGTGTCTGGATCAGGCCGCAATTCATGTTGAAGTCGAGGCCGTAGACGAACATCGAGTCGTCGTTGGTCGCCGAGGCGCTCATGACGCCAACGCTGGCGGCGATGCTCGGCTCGAACTTGAAGCCGGACTGCAGGCCCGGGAAGAACTTCAGGCCGTCGGCCTGGCTGGCGGTGGTGCCGAGCGCGAGGCCGGCGACGAGGAGGGCGGAAGCAAGGCGAGTGAATTTCATGATCTCTCCAGTTCTGTGGTGATTATCAAGGGCAGCGGCGCAATGGCCGGGCTGCAGGCCGGGAGACTATAGCCGGCGGTATTCGGGTGGTCTGTGACCTAGGTCGCTTAGCCGCCTATTTTTTCAGCAGCGCTTCCTGCACGGCATCGAAATCGGCTTTCCTGACCACGCCCATTTTTTTCTGGATCACGTTGCCGTTGCGGTCGATGAACAGCGTGTAGGGCAGGCCGGCCTTGGTGTTGCCGAGCGCCTGCATGAGCGGGATGCCCTGGGCCTTGGCGATGAAGACCGGGTAATCCATTTCGTAGGCCTTGGCGAAGTCCTTGGCCGGTTCGGCCTTGTCCTCGATGCCGATACCGAGGACTTCGATCTTGCCCTTGTGGGCAGCGCGGAACTTGATCAGTTCGGGGATTTCAGCCCGGCAGGGGCCGCACCAGCGGGCCCAGAAATTGACGACGAGCGGCTTGCCTTTGTAGCGCTCGAGGGCTACCGGCTTGTCGTCGAGATCGTTGAGCGTCGCGGCGAAGAGCGGGGCGGAGGAGATTTCCTCTGCTACGGTCAACCGGAAAAAAAGGCCAAAAATGAAAAGCGCAAACAGCTTTCTCAAGGCAGATCACCACGGCGGAAAATGAAGTAGCCGATGGTAGCACTGACCATGCCGAGCGCCGCCGGGTAAGCCAGCGCGAAGACCTTGTAGCCGGCCGTGCCGAACAGGTCGAGGATGACGTAGGCCGAGGGGCCGAGGACGATCAGTTGCGGGTCGAACAGCGCCAGCGCCGCGGTGCGGAAAACCTGCAGCGGATTGGCCAGGGCCAGCGTGACGGCGAGTTCCGGCGCGACCTTGCCCTGAATCATGACGCCGAGCAGGATGAGGTCGAGGAAAAGCAGCAGGAAGAGCCAGACCATGAAGGCGGCGCCCTGTGCCATGTCGGTGGTGCGCGCGATGGCCGAGATCAGCATGCCGATGCCGAGGAAGCACATGGCCATGACGGCGAGCAGGGCGGTGTAATAGCCGAACATGTCCCACGGCACCTCGATGCCCTGGATGGTCGCCCAGATCACGGCGCCGAGCATGGCCAGGAAGACCGGTGCAAAGACGACGATGTAGCGGCCGACGATCTTGCCCCAGAACCAGGCCGACAGCGACACGGGCAGCGAGAGCAGGTATTCGAAGACGCCGGCCTCACGGTCGCCGGCCACCGAACGGACCGTGGTGATCAGCACGAAGATCGGCAGGATGGCCATGGTCAGCTGGATGTAGGTGACGAGCAGGCGCGACAGGCCGATGAAGCCGAGGACGCGCGACTCGGTCAGGCCGAAGAGGAAGAGCAGCGCGACGATGCCGCCGAAGACCAGGGTGTAGATCTGGAACCAGCGGGCGCGCAGGGATTCGACGATATCGAGTTTGGCGGTCAGCCACAGTTGTTTCATTTACTTGCCTTTGGCCAGCGTGTGCTGGCGCATGTCGGTGAAATCGAGGCTGCCCGGCATCGGCATCGATACGGCAGCGAAGTTGTAGCCCATGGGCGAGGTCTTGGTGATGAAATGGGCGCGATGGGGGGCTAGCCAGGTCATTTCCTCGCGGCTTTTGCTACTGAAGTCGGCCACCCACATGCGGGTCTCGGCATCGGCCATCCACGGGTATTTGTCGGCCTTTTCCTTGAGCCAGAAGGCGAGGCAGCCCGGGTCGTCGAATTTGAAAACGGTGTTGTTCGGGCCGCCGCGCATCTCGGCGGCAAAGCGGCGGTCGGAAATGACCATGCTGCAACGAACGCAGGTGTCGCGGTCCCACTTGATCTCGGCCATGCCTTCCGGCCAGCTTCCCTTGCTGCGGCAACCCGACAGCGCCGCGGTGAGCGGCGTCAGCAGCAGGCCGCCGATGCCGAGCCGACCGAGGAAATCACGGCGATGCTGGTCGCACATGCTCAGCTCTCGGACAGCGAGAGGTCGCTGACCAGTGCCGTGTAACGGGAAATGATGCCGAGGAAGCGCAGGCGGTCCGGCCCGGCGATTTCGCCTTCCCAGATGCGGTTGTCGTCGCGGCTGGCGAATTTCCAGCCGTCGAGCGCCTTGGCGAAAGCCGGCTCGAAGCGGCTGAGGACGATGCGGCAGGCCAGTTTGGCCGTCAGCGTCACGGCGTCGGCCACCTTGTCGTCGAGAACGACCTTGCCCATGTCCATTTCGATGACGCGATTGACCAGCGCCGACACCTCGTCGAGGCGGTGGCTGGAAATGATCATCGTCGCGTCGTCGAGGCGTTCGGCCAGCAGGTCGAAGAAAATCTTGCGCGCTTCCGGGTCGAGGTTGGCGGCCGGCTCGTCCATGACCAGCACCTTGGCATCGCGGCCCAGCGCGATGGCGATGAGCAGTTTCTGCTTCATGCCGCCCGAGAGGCGCACGAACTGGCGGGAGAGGATGGCATCGACGTCGAGGCCGAGGCGCCTGGCGATGGCGTGGATGCGTTGCGGATCGGTGCCGCACAGCGAGGCCGAGAAATTGATGAGCTGGCCGACCGGCATCTTGAGCGGCGGCGGCAGTTGCGGCACGAAGCCGATGGTGCCGAGCACTTCGGTGCGGTTGTTGCGCGGATCGAGGCCGTTGATGGCGACGCTGCCGTCGTGCGTGTATTCGCCGAGCAGGCAGCGGATCAGGGTGGTTTTTCCGGCGCCGTTCGAGCCGATCAGCGCGACGCGTTCGCCGATGCCGATGTCGAGGCTGATGCCGTCGAGGACCCGGGCTTTGCGGAAGGTCTTGGCGATGTTCTTGAACTGGATCATGCCGCCGATTATAGGGAGGGCGCGGAAATCGTCTTTGAACCTGAATCAAAAAAACCGGCGCCGGCCGAGTATGAGCGAGAAGAGATGCGGACTAGGCGCAATACGAAACATCAGTTAATGCTTCTATTATTACTTTTGTCGTAATTGTCTGGTTTGACTGCCTCTGCTAAGGTTGAACAAATCCCGAAAAGTTCAAAATATGAAAAATAATCAGCCGGTATTTGATCGCGAATACGTTATTCGTCCGGAGTGCAGCATCATCAGCCGGACCGATGAAAAAGGCATCATTACCTACGTCAATGATGATTTCGTCGAGGCCTCCGGCTTTTGCCGCGATGAACTGATAGGCCAGCCCCACAACATCGTTCGCCACCCGGACCTTCCGCCCGAAGCCTTTCGCGACATGTGGGCGACGCTGGAGCGGGGCAAGCCATGGGGCGGGATCGTCAAGAACCGCCGCAAGGACGGTAGCTTCTATTGGGTCAAGGCGATGGCGACACCGCTGGCTTCGGGTGGCTACATGTCGGTACGCACCACGGCGACCACCGCTGAAACGCGTGCTGCGAGCGCCCTCTACGAACAAATGCGCCGTGATCCGGGCTTGCTGCTCGAGCAGGGCAGTGTCCGTGGCGGAGTCTTTAAACGCCTGTTCCGGCGCATCAACGATATCGATCTGAGCAAGCGGCTGTGGCTGTCGACGCTGGCCTCCATCGTTATCGTCTGTCTGAGTCTCGGGTTGGGATTGCAGGTTGTCGCGGCGGTGCCGGCTGGCGCCCTGTCGCCTGATGTCGCGGCGCGCATCGCCGGCCTGCACCAGGCCATGCTGATCATCGGCGGGCTGACCCTGCTCGCCTGGCCGCCCGTGGCCTGGCTGATCATTCGCGAATTCAACCGGCCGATCCAGGCGGCCATCGACGCGGCCCGCCGCATGGCGGCGATGGACCTCAGTCAGGCAATACCAGCGCATGGCGATGATGAGGTTGGCCAGTTGCTGGCGCAGCTGGCCATCATGCGCAATCACTTTCAGGAAATGGCCGCCATGCTGCGTCAGAGCACGGCCAAGCTCGACACGATGGCGCGGCGCCTGGCCGAGTCCAGCCAGGCCTCGGCGACTGCCGCATCCGACCAGGCGGAAGTCGCCACCAACATGGCCGCTTCCGTCGAGGAACTGTCGGTGTCGATCGACCATGTCACCGAGTTTTCCGGCGAGGCCGACATGCTGTCCCGCACCTCGGGCAGCGCCTCGCGCGAGGGCGGGGGGGTCATCCAGCGCGCCGCCGATGAAATGTCGCACATCGCCGAGACGGTGAATGGCTCGGCCACGACGATTCGCGAACTGGAATCCTATTCGATCGAGATTTCGACCATCGTCAATGTCATCAAGGAAATTGCCGATCAGACCAACCTGCTGGCGCTCAATGCCGCCATCGAGGCGGCGCGGGCCGGCGAGCAGGGGCGCGGCTTTGCCGTGGTCGCCGACGAAGTGCGCAAGCTGGCGGAACGCACTGCCTCGTCGACCAAGGAGATCGCCGGCATGATCGAGAAAGTGCAGGCCAGTTCGCGCCATGCCGTTGCCGAAATGGAAAACAGCGTCGATCAGGTTAAGGCCGGCGTCGATCTGGCTCTTCAGGCCGAGCAGTCGATCGGCACCATCCAGGTCAGCTCGACCCAGGTTGCCGAAGCGGTCAACGAAATCTCGCTGGCGATCAAGGAGCAAAGCGCCGCTGCCCGGGAGATCGCCCAGAACGTCGAGCGCGTCGCCCGGATGACCGAACAGGGGTCGCATGCCAGCCAGGCCGCCGCCGCGCTGGCCGGCGACGTCAATGCGCTGTCCGGCGAGTTGCGCCGGCTGGCCGAGACGTTCAAGATCTGATCGGCACCATTCCCACGGTCAACCGGAAATAACGGCCAAAATTCAAATTGGTTTTGACAGCCATTTGACCAGGGTGGCAAACAGCTGGTCGGGATCGACCGGCTTGCCGATATGGTCATTCATCCCGGCGTCAATACACTTCTGGCGGTCTGCGGTAAAGGCGTTGGCCGTCAGGGCCAGGATCGGCACCGCTTGCTTGCCGGGCAGCGTGCGGATGATCCGCGCGGCGTCGATGCCGTTCATCCTGGGCATTTGCAGGTCGAGCAGGATCAGGTCGTAATCCTTGCCCTTCGCCAGTTCGACGGCCTCGACGCCGTCCTCGGCGAGATCGACAACCAGGCCGGCCGACTCGAGCAGTTCGCGCGAGACTTCCTGGTTGATCGGCTCGTCTTCGGCGAGCAGGATGCGCGCTCCGGCATAGCGGGCTTTGAGGCTTTCTTCCGGTAGCTCGTCTGCGGCCTGTCCGGCCGCTGCGACGCTGGTCGCTGCCTTTTGCAGTCTTGCCGTAAACCAGAAGGTACTGCCGGCGCCGAGCTGGCTTTCGACACCGATGCTGCCGCCCATCAGCGTGGCCAGGCGCTTGCTGATGGCCAGCCCGAGCCCGGTGCCGCCGTATTTTCGCGTCATCGAGTTGTCGGATTGCTCGAAAGCCTGGAAAAGCCGGCTCTGGTCCTCGGCCGAGATACCGATGCCGGTGTCGCGTATTTCGCAGCGCAGGAGCAGGTCTTGGGATGTTTCTTCGGCGGCCGAGACGTTCAGGTTTACCGAGCCTTTGTTGGTGAACTTGATGGCATTGCTGATCAGGTTGAGCAGGATCTGGCCGAGGCGCTGGAAGTCGCCCCGGAACGGCTGGTCCGCCAGCCCCGGGGCGATGTCGATGCTCAGCGTCAGCCCTTTTGCCGTGGCGGCCGGGAGCGCCAGGTTGCTCAGGTTGTCGAGCGGCGTCGCCAGCATGAAGTCCACTTCATCCAGGGTCAGGCGTTCGGCTTCGATCTTGGAAAGGTCGAGGATGTCGTTGATCACGTGCAGCAGATGCTGCGAGGCCTTGGTGACTTTGCCGAGCTGGTCGCGCAGCTTGGGATCGGTCGCCTGTTTGAGGGCCAGACCGGTCATGCCCATGATGGCGTTCATCGGCGTCCGCAACTCGTGGCTCATGTTGGCCAGGAAAGTACTCTTGGCGCGGCTGGCCGCTTCGGCCGCTTCCTTGGCAATCGAGAGGGCGGTCGTGCGCTGAGCGACGAGTTCTTCGAGATGGTCGCGGTGGCGCTTGAGTTCGGCCTCGGCATTCTTGCGTTCGGTCATTTCCCGCGTGATGCCGTGGTAGCCGATGATCTTCCCCGCGCTGTCGTACTCCGGTTTGGACAGCACTTCGCCCCAGACGATGTGACCATCCTTGCAGCGATGTTCCGCCTCGAACGATATGGAACCGAGCGGAATTCCCTGCCGAATCATTTCTCCGCGCTCCAGCATGATCTTGCTGACGCGGGCTTGCCCTTCTTCATTGAACAGATGAAGGACATGCTTACCAATGACCTCATCGGGCCGGAAGCCGCGAATTCGCTCATCCGAAGGGCTGATGTAGGTGATGATCAAGTTGCTGTCGGTTTTCCATATGACATCCTGTACATCCTCGGTCAGCAGCCGGTAGTGCGCTTCGCTGCGTTGCAGTCTTTCCGCCGCCAGGTTTTTCTCGAGGGCGATGCTGGCCAGGCGGGCGCATTGCTCGATGAGGTAGATGTCGTATTCGGCCGGCGTGTGCGGTTCGCGGTGATAGATGGCAAAAGTGCCGAGCGCCCGGCCGTCCGAGGCGAGGATCGGTTGCGACCAGCAGGCGCCCAGTCCGGCGCTGGCCGCCAGCTCCTTGTAGAGCGCCCAGTAGGGATGCGTCGCAATATCCTCGACGACGACGCGCTGGCCCGTGAACGCCGACGTGCCGCAGGAGCCAACGCCCATGCCGATGGCGACGCCTTCGAGGGCTTTGCTGTAGAAATCGGGCAGGCTGGGGGCGATACTTTTCTCGATACGCTTCCCTTCGCTGTCGAGCAGCACGATGCTGCACAGCATCGCCGGATACAGCTGTTCCGCTCCGCGCACGAGGGCTTCAAGCACACGGGGCAGCGACTCGCCGCCGGCCAGCAGTTCAAGCACTTGAGTGCGGAACTGATCGTGCCGTTCGGCCCGTTTCGTCTCGCTGATATCGATGAAAGTGCTGATCACCTGGCGCAAGCTGCCATCGGCCGCCAGCTCTGGCTTGGCGCTGAGCAACAGCCAGACGCGGTCGCGCTTTGTCGGGCGAAAAAAGCCCATCACGACATTGTCGACGGGCTGACCCGTGGCGATGACCTGCGGCACCGGATGTTCCGGGCCGGGGAAGGGTGAGCCGTCTTCGTGAATGACGTTCCACTCCGGATCAAAGGAGGTCTTGCCGAGCAGCTGGCTTTCACTGAGGCCGAGCAGTTCAAGGGCAATCCGGTTGCACAGGAGGACTTCCGCGCTCGGTGACTGGATGACGACGCCAACCTGAAGATCAGCGATCAGAAGGCGATAGTTTTCCTTGCTTTCGCGCAGGGCGGTTTCCCGCTGCATGAGGCTTTCCAGCAAGTGGTTGAAGCCGCCAATCAGTTCGCCTATTTCATCTTGTCGGTCGACCGGCAATAGCTGGGGTGGCTGGCTCGTGTTCGATAGCGTGACCAGTGTTTTCGTCGCCGCAATCATTGGTGAAAACTGCCGCCGCAACATCCACGCCGTCATCCACCAGACCAGGGCGCCGGCGAGCAGGGTAAGCAGGCCGGTGGCGAGCAGGATATGCTGGCGCATGGCGGTGATAGAGGCAAAGGCTTCGGCGGTGGGCAACGTGCTGACAATGAACCAGCCAGCCACGGGCACGCCCCTGGCGGCGGACAACTCCTCGATGCCGCGGGAGCTGACGGCAATGCCGTAGCCTTCAAAGCCCTGCACATATCTGTCGTGCATCTTGTTCACCCCGGGTGGTGGGGCGGGCTGCATGATGCGGCTCTTGTCGGTGGCCGTGACGATCAGCTCGTGCTGCGGCGCAATGACGAGGTAGCCGCCGCTCTTGCTGAAACGGCTTTCGGTTACCCGGTCGAGAAAATTGGGCTTGCCGAGGTTGATCGCCCCGACCAGCGCGCCGATGACCTGCGCCTTGTCATCGCGAATCGGCACGGCCATGCCGATGACCGGGGCCTGCAAGACCCGGCCGATGACCGGGCGTCCGATGGTCGATTTGCCCTCCTTGAGGGCGCCGATCATGTAGTCGCGATCCATGTAACTCGTGCTGACTCGTTCCTCCGAATAGGGAACGGAGGCAATCCCTGTGGCGTCAGGCCCGGCCGCACGTACGCCGCCGTTGAACATGAGTTGCAGAATCGGCCGCTGTTCGAGAAAAGTCTGCAGGGCGGCCGCGTTATTGAGCATGGCTGGCGTTATTTCAGAAGCAATTTTCTCCAGCGCCTTCAAACGCTCATCGAGCTCGGAATTCACTTGGGCAGCGACCAGGGAAGCCGTCGCGAACTGCTGTTCGCCCAGTTGGCGTTGCATGTCGTCGCGCAGCATCCGGCTCGCGTAAAAGGCCAGCGACCAGATACCGATCAGAAAGACTGTCAGCGTGAAGAGCATCAGTCTGGTCTTGAGCGAGGTCTTCTGAAAGATGTTCAAGCTCATGGATGGGTTTTCGGTTGGCCAAAGCGAGTCAGGTACTTCTTTGGACTTTAGCACTTTTGTCACCCCTTTTCATGGCGACGCAAGGCAACCCCGCCCAAGTTTTCATGGGCGAGCCGAAATAGCCGAATGCTACGGTCAACCGGAAAAAACGGCCAAAATTCAAGCCAGTTTGGCCAGTCCCTTGACCTCGAACGACAGCGAGCCGGTCGGGCAGACGTCGACGCACAGGCCACAGCGCGTGCAGTCGGGGCCGATGGGGACTTCCTTCTCGACGGCGCGGCCCTTGATCACCGTATCGAGCACGTGCGGCACGAGGCAGACCTTGCGGCAGTCGCCTTCGTGGAAGCAGCCATCTAGCTTGTAGATGATGCGGACCGGCGAGACGATGCCGACGACGCCGTAGGTCAGGCCGATCGGGCAGGCATAGCGGCACCAGGCGCGGCGCGAGAAGAAGACTTCGAAAAAGAGCAGCGCCAGCACCCAGAGCAGGGCCAGGCCCGGGCCGTAGATCAGGGCGCGCGACAGGATGCCGGTCGGTGAGATGGCCTCGAAGACGGTGTAGCCCGTAGCGACTGCGAGCAGGGCGAAGATGACCCAGAAAACGCTGCGCAGGCGGCGGTCCATGTTCTGGTCGGTGACCAGCTTTTTGCTGACCAGGAAAAGGTGGATTTTCTCGGCCCATTCGGCCAGCAAATGGTAGGGGCAAACCCACGAACAGAAAGTGCGGCCGCCGAGCAGCACCCAGAGGATGAGCACCGTGCCGGTGCCGATCAGCAGGTTGTTGATGATGTGCTTGTGGGCGAGCATGACCTGCAACGCCGAGTTGAGGTCGATCAGGTGGAAGCCGACGAAGCGCGAGGCGGTCAGCGCGCCTTCGAGAATCTGGATGTCGAGGAAGAAGGACAGCGTGAACAGCAGGTTGGCGAAGATCAGCGTCGCCCAGCGGCGGTTGCGCCACTTGTGGCTCGGGGTGGCATGGGCGCGCGCGTGCAGCTTCTCGGCGATGAGGTCGCGGTTGCCCTTCTTGTAGAAGTGAATCTGCTGGGCGGCCGGGCTGATTTCTTTCGGCTTGGTCGGTTCGGCACCAAACAGAACCTTGATCTGATCGACAAACCGCCGTTTGAGGAGGGCGCTCATATTTTCCAGACCTCGCCGGCTTCGATGGTGATGGCAGTGGGTTCGACCGGGCAGACCATTTCGCAGACGCCGCAGCCGACACAGGGTTCATGGACGACCGGCGACTTGCGCTGGCTGCCGTCCGGGGCGAACACCGTTTCGATGGAAATGGCCCCTTTGACCGGGCACTGGCGAACGCACAGATCGCATTCGGCGAGTTCGTAGGGATGGCTGCTGACCTTGACCGGTTTCCAGCGGTCGACGTCCATGTAACGGAGCTGGCCCTTGAAATCGGGACCGCGTGTCTGCCCCTTGAAGCCCTTGCCCTGCACGGCCAGGCAGGCTTCCGGGCGGCTCAGGCGGGCGACGCCAATGCGCTCGTGCATGTTGAGCGTCGGCTCGGGGTCTTTTTCCTTGGCGAGCAGGATGGGCTTGGCGGCCAGCGCGGCGCCCGGGCGAACCGGCAGGAAATCGGGCTTGTGGTAAGTCAGCGAACCGGTCGGGCAGGCCAGGATGCACTGCACGGCGTCACACGAGAAATCGCAGGCCTGGCTGCGGGCGTCGATGTAGGGCGTGCCGACGCCCATGCCGTCGACCAGGTCGGCCAGCTTGATGGCCGAAACCGGGCAGACCTGGACGCACTGGCCGCATTTGATGCAGCTGCCGAGAAAGTCTTTTTCATCGAGCGCGCCGGGCGGGCGCAGGCGTTTTTTCTGGGCGTAAACGAGGGGCAGGAAGCCGGACATTGCCGCGCCGAGCACACCGCCGGTGAGCAGGATGGTGCGCAGCACGCGGCGCCGGTTGGTCTGTCGCTTGGCGATCGAGACGGCCGGTTTGCCGTTGCCGGCTGGCTGGCGGGGCGGGTTGTTGCCGTCGCCGTTATTGTCGCTACCGACTTCGTCGTCGATCTCGCTCATGTTCGTGCCGTTCTTTCAGGTTTGACGAAGCGCGGTTTTTCGTCGCGCAGGATCAGGTCAGGTGTGGAGAAGGGGGCTAGGCGTTCAAGAAAATCGAGCAGTTCCATGACCGGCGAGCTGCGGAAAAAGCGGGCGATGGGCAATTCCATCCAGATCTGGTCGGCGTAAGCGTAGAGCTCGTGGGTCTTGTCGCCGACGCCGTCAGCGTTGCGGTCGAAGCCCTGGTAGTCGTCCCAGTAATTGCCGATCCACACGTTCTTGGGGCTATTGTTGTTGTCGCCATGGCCGCCGTAGGCGACCTGGGTCAGGTTGCCCTCGAAGACGTTGTCGATCATGTTGTTGCCGCCGGTTTCGCTGTTGAACATGATGCCGGTGCCGTTGTAGGCGAAGCGGTTGCCGCGGATTTCGATGGTGCTGTCGGGCTGGAAGGGCGAGAGGTCGGAGCCGATGCCGACACCGCAGTAAATGATCTCGTTGTTCTCGATGATCGTCCCCGAAGCTTCCTTGAAGCCAATGCCCATGCCGGTGGCGCCGGTGGCGTGCGAGATGACGTTGTTCCGCACGACGCCGCCTTCGGTGTACATGAAATAGACGCCGACCGCGTTGTCGTAGAACTCGTTGCGCTCGACGACATTGTCGTTGGCGAACATGAAGTGGATCGAGTAGCGGCTGCGCCGGCCGAGGTTGTCGCGGAAAACGTTCTTGTGCGAGTACCAGGCGACCATGTCGCGCGAGTCGATGATCTTGTTCTTCTCGATCAGGTTGTCGTTGCTATACCACAGGCGCAGACCGTCGCCACGGACGCCGAGTTCGCGGTCCTTGGAGCGGATGCTGTTGCCACGAACGGTGTTGTTGTTCGACTGCTTGAGGTCGAGGCCGAACAGGCAGTTGTCGAGCTCGAGGTTCTCGATGGTGTTGTGGTTGCCGCGGACATCGAGGCAGGAGTCGTCGGTGTCGTGCGAGTCGCCGGAGCCGGTCAGGCGGATGCCGCGAATCGTTGAATCGCTGGCGTCGAGGACCATGACCGTGCCGCGGTCGCCGGAATCAATCGTCACCTGGCCGCCGCCGTCGATGGTCAGCGGCTTGTTGATGGTCACCGGGCCTGCATAGTTGCCGGGCGGTGGCTTGAGTATCGAGCCGGCGGGCGCCTTGTCGACGAAGTCCTGGAAGGGCTTGAGTCCATGCACGCGCTTGTCGCGCTCGTGCAGCATGAAGGTCGGCTTCGGCCGGTCGACATTGGCGCGAGCGCCCATGCCGGCCGGCACATCGCCTTGCGGCTCGGTGTTGCCAGCGGTGATGACCAGCAGGAGCGTGGCGGCCAGGCTCAGCCGGGCCAGTTGAGGCAGGCGGCTCACGTGGCTTACTCGGCAGTTCCTTCGCGCAACTGTTTGCGCCGGATGAGCAGGGCCAGCATCATGCAGATGAAGATGGCGACGAGCAGGCCATAGCCCCAGTACGGATAGGAGAAGGTCGAGAACTGGGCGACCTTGCCTTCGCCGAAGACGGTAGGCATGAAAGGCTTGACCGTGAAGGCGCCCCACGGGTGCATGTTGTGGCCGAAGAACCACAGCCAGCCGGCGTAGGTGATGACGAAGAAGACCGGGAGTAGGGCTGGGACCAGGGCCAGCAGGAGCTGGAACGGTTTGATTTTGGCAGTGCCGGCAATGACGATGCCCATCACGGCGATCAGGCCGAAGATGACAACCTTCGAGATGTTGCGCACGTTGTCGCCCCAGACGTTGATGCGATCCATGTCCTTGAAGAAGGTGCCGGATTCCTGCATGTAAGCCTGGACGTGGCTTTCGAGGTGGCCGAGCATGAACTGGTCGACCAGCATCCAGGCGGCGACGGCAGCGAAGCCGGCGCTCAATATCAAAATTCGCGGTTTTTTCCGGTTGACCGTGAAAGCGACGAGCATCACGGCAAAGAAGCCGAAGAAGAACTTGGCGAGCGGCTTTTCGACCGGTGCGCCGGTGGCGATCGGGAACATGCCGACGTAGTGGTTGATGGTGTTCATTTCATGAACGCAATCGAGGCCTTCGGCACCCTTGTCGACGTTCTTGGCGGCGTCGAGGATGGGATTGTAGCGCTCGTCGTCGTGGGCGAGATCCTTCTGGATGATCTCGTTGGCCATCCGGGTGCCCTTGCCGGCCGCCTTGCAGCCGTTATAGACGCCATCGAAATGGAAATGGATGCGGATGCCATCGGGGAAGGCATCGGGCGGGTAATTCGGGGCGGTCAGCGAAACCCACCAGATCGGAGCGAAGTAGGCAGCGACCAGGCAGATCAGGGAGATCAGGCTCAGGCCACCGATGATTTTGTTTTGTTTTTCCATTTTGCTGTTCTCTGTATCTGTTGCGAACCTCGATTCCTCCCCTCTTATGGCCCGAAGGGCCGATACCCGAGGGCAAGGGGGAGGTCAGGGGGGATGGGTTTATTTGCGGACAACGAAACCCATCCCCACCCCAACCCTCCCCTTGAAGGGGAGGGAGCCTTGCTTACTTCTTCTTGCCGCCGGCCTTCGGCTTGCACATGGCGCCCGGCATGACCAGGCTGGACTGATAGGCAGAAATCGAGATCAGTTGATCATCGTTGTATTTCTTGATGATCTTGACCATGTCCGGGTTGGCATTGCGGCGGTGGCCGTCACGAATTTCGGTCATCTGGCGCAGCAGGTATTTGTAGTGCTGACCGGCGATCACGGGATAGAACTTCTCTTTGACGCCTTCGCCGTTCTTGCCGTGGCACTCAAGACATTCTTTTTCATACAGCGCCTTGCCTTCAGCCAGGCGCTTCTCGGTGTCAGCCGGGGCCTTCCAGTTCTTGTCCATCGTGTCGCCCGGCTTCGAATCGTATTTGCCGTGTTCAATGGGAATGCACAGTTTCTCGATGTAGGAAGCAACGTCGGCGAGTTCCTGGGCGTCGGTCAGGGTGGCGGCAAACGGGTACATCGTCGGGTTGTCACGCAGACCGGCACGGATGTCGGCCATCTGCTTGATCAGCACGGTAGTGTGCTGGCCGGCGAGCTGCGGGAAAGTGCCATCAGGACGACCGGCACCGGAAGGCAGGTGGCAGGCGCCACAGGTTTCATAACCTTCTTCGCCAGCTTTGGGATCACCTTTTTTGGTGAGCGCTTCGTTCTTTTCGCCGCCAGCGGCGTTCCATTTGTAATCCTTGCCTTCAATGCCTTGTTGCTTCGGGGCGGGAGGGGCGGCTACAGCAATGCCTGCCGAGAGCAGGCCGATCAAAAGGAGTGATGCTTTCATGTTTGGTTTCCTTTTATGGCGAGTGATTCAAAACGCTGAAACCATTGTTGCACTTTGAATATCAGCGTTCTTTGATGTTGGTCAGAAGCCGGAAAAACCGGCTTCGCATGATCACTTGAGTTTGGACAGGTATTCGGAAATAGCCTTGATTTCCTCGTCATTGACGAGGTGCATGACGCCCTTCATGGCGGCGGTCTGGCCGTTGTTGCGGGCACCACTCTTGATGTCCTTCATTTGCGCTTCGGCGTAGGCGGCATTCTGACCAGCCAGTTTCGGATAGTTCGGCATCAGCGGCTTGTCAGCCTTGGCGCCGTGGCAGGCGTTACAGGTTTTTTCAGCGAAAAGCTTGGCACCGTCAAGTGCGGCGAAGGCCGGCGAGGCGACGAGTGCCGCAGCGATCAATGTCATTACAAATTTCATGGTTATTCCCTCCTGAATGTGAAACGGGGAACAGATTCGCTCTGTTCCCCGCTGAATGCCTTAAGTCAGATCAAGACTTTTGGCTTACTTGACCTTCTTGGCGCCGTTCTGCTCAAGGTAGGTCTTGGCACGCAGACCGATGTCGGCGGCCTTGACCTGGTATTGCCAGACTTGCTCGGCCCACAGATTCGCCTGGTCCCAATCCTTCTTGGCGGCTGCGGCTTCGTGCTTGCCCTTGGCTTCCTTCATCTTGTTGAGCTGGTCGGTGGCGTCATCGACCATGTTCACCACATCCGGGAAGTCCTTGAAGTTGACGCTGGTGATGTAACCAACGACGGAATCAATGACGACCTGGGTGTCGGCAACCTTCTTGACCGTGGCCTTGTAGTCGGCTTCGGTATAGACGGCCTTGGCCGCTTCAACCTTGCCCGGCTTCCAGCCCTTCGGCTTGACCAGCAGGTAACCCTGCATTTCAAGGTGCAGTGCGGAGCAGAACTCGGTGCAGTAGTACGGATACACACCTTCCTTGTCGGCCTTGAACTTGACGGTCACCGTCTTGCCCGGTTCGACGGAAGCGTGCACGTTCATGGTCGAAACCGTGAAGCCGTGGGTTTCGTCCTGAGCGCGCTCAAGGTTGGTCAGGTGGATGGTGATTTCGTCGCCGACTTCAGCTTCGATGGTTTCCGGCGTGATGTGCGAGCGGATGAGCGTGCCCTTGACCTCGATCTTGTTGCCCTTCTTGGTCGTCACTTCTTCGCCAGCGCGAACCATGCCCGGATGCGGCTTGTCGGTGCGCGAATCGGTACCGACCTTGTAGCGCACGCCCGGCTTCAGCTTCGAAGCTTCGATGGCCACGACGTAGTGTGGCTCGCCCAGCGGCAGCGGCATGTCGTACAACAACTGCATCTTGTCGTTCGAAATGTCGATCAGCTGGTGGTTTTGCGGATGCAGCGGACCAACCGGTACGAAACGGTCGATCGCCAACTTGTTCAGCGCAACCAGGTAACGACCCTTCGGATCGGCCGAGTCGCCTTCCATGGTCATCAGGTGACCGATGTTGTAGTGCACGGAGATCTTGTCGAGCACCTTGCCGTCACAGTGATTCCATTTGACGACCTGCGAATCGACATACAGCGAGGTGTAGGCGATACAGGGCTTGGAGTCATACTGGGTGTGCAAGGGGCCGAGGCCGAGCTGGACCTGGGTGTGCAGCGCATCCTTCATGCCGATGACTGGAATGCCGTACGGATCCTTGGATTCGAACTTGCCGGCCTTGATGGCGGCCTGGATCTTCTCGAAGGAATAGACCGAGACGTGGGTGTCGAGCTTGCCGGCGACGGTCAGGAACTTGCCGTCCGGGGTGACGTCGACGCCGTGCGGCGACTTCGGTTCCGGAACCAGGAAGAGGATGCCTTCCTTGATTGCCGTTTCCATCATCAGCACCTTGTGGCCGTTGATGGTTTTTGCCTTGCCGGCAGCAACCAGTTCGGCCGCCTTCTTCCAGTTGATCACGTGCAGATAGTCGGTGTCCTTGGCGGAACAACCGGCTTCATACGGCGGGCGACCCTTTTCGATGCCGCCGACGTAACGCTCGGAACAGAAGGAGTTGGTGAAGGACCAGCCGTCAGACGGGCCTTTACCAGCGTCGGACAAGTCCTGGCTGTAAGGTGGCAGTTCGAGGGAGAAGGACTCCTTCGGATTGATGCGGCCTTCCTTGCGGTCGAACTTCCAGTAGGTGACGCCACCGCGATACTTCTCGTTGAACTCTTCGAGCGGGTAGAACTTCTTGTTCTCGAGCGGCGAGGCGTACTGGGCGGCTTCGATGATGTAGTCGGTGTTCGGCGTAACGAAAGCGCCGCCGTGCTCCGACTTGAAGATCGGGTTGACCACGATCTGCTTGGTTTCGAAGTCACGCAGGTCGATCACGGCGAGGCGCGGATTGGCCTTGTCGTTGATGAACAGGAACTGGCCGTCGTACTTGCCCTGGGTTTCGGAGATGGCCGGGTGGTGCGTATCGCCCCAGTTGATTTCCTTGCCGTCGATGTTGCCCTGGCGCAGCACGGACTTGGAGTTTTCATCGAAGCCGTAGCCCTGCCACGGTTCCGGCGTGAACACGCCGATGTACTTGAGGATGCGCATGGACGGAATGCCATACACGATGATCTGGCCGGACTGGCCGCCCGAGCTGAAGGCGACGAATTCGTCGCGCTTGCCGGTCGGGACGTAGGTCTTCGACGCAGCGAGCAGATCCTGCTGGCTCAGATTGCGCCGTTTCATCACGTCCTGCAGCGATTCGGCGGAGTACGCCGTCGCTGCGAAACCGGCTGCCAGCAGCAGCGCGGTAGATTTCACTACAAATTTTTTCATCTCTATTTCTCCCATGAGCACCAGAAGCAAAAAACTCCTATTTCCCCCATTGGCGCCTGCGACATAGCGTCACTGCGACAATTTGCCGCACACTGTATTCTTGGCCGACTGTGAAAGAATTGATGTTTGTTAAATCCAAACGCATGCGTTCGGCGACAATCCGTTGATCCAAATGAATCAAGGTCCAGAAGCACACTTGTGAACAAGAAAATACTGATTGACGTCATTGGTCTGGAGTTGATCGCGCTGGTTGTGATCATTGGCTACAAACTGTCGCCCATGCTGTTGCCGAAAGCTGACATCACTGTGCAGCCCGATCCCGTCTGCAATCTGCAGCGCGAGGCGTGCACGGTGGCCCTGCCGTCCGGTGGCAATGTCACCCTGTCGATGGGCACGCGCCCGGTACCGCTGGTCAAACCGTTCGAAATCCAGGTAGCGACCAGCGGCTTTTCGCCGGCCCGCGTCGAGGTCGATTTCTCCGGCATCGAGATGAACATGGGCTACAACCGCCCGCAACTGGCGGCGCGCGGCGAGGGCAGCTATGCCGCCGAGGCGACGCTGCCGGTCTGCATCACCGGCAGCATGGACTGGCAGGCGACAGTGCTGGTCGAAACAGGCAGCGAGCGGGTGGCGATCCCCTACCGCTTTTCGACCGGGGAGTCGCACTAAATGGTTGAACGCATACTGATATTTGTCGCCGGATTGCTGGCGGCAGCGATTGTCGGCGTCGCGCTGTTCTGGCAGCCCGAGATGCCCGAGCGGCCCCTGCCCAAGGCAGTCATCGCGGCCGGCGGCGATTTCACCCTGCAGTCGGCGAGCGGCCCGGTGGCGCTCAAGGACTACCGCGGCAAGCTGGTCCTCGTCTATTTCGGCTACACCTACTGCCCGGACATCTGCCCGACCTCACTGGCGGCGACGGCCGAAGGCCTCAAGCAACTGACGCCCGAGGAGCTGGCCAAGGTGGCGATGATTTTCGTCTCGGTCGATCCGAAACGCGATACACCCGAGCGCCTCAAGGAATACGTCGAATTTTTCCATCCGGCCATCGTCGGCGTCACCGGCACGCCGGAAAACATCGCCGAAATCGCCAAGCGTTACGGCGTTTTCTATGCCGAGCAGAAGATCGAAACAGCTGGGGGCGGCTACGTTGTCGACCACTCGGCCGATACCTTCATCGTCGGCCCCGACGGCCAACTGGTCGCCAAGATGGTGCACGCCACGCCGCCCGATCAGGTCGTCGTCGCCATTCGCAAGTATTTGAACCAACCCTGAGGAGATGCACCCATGAAGCACTTGTCCCTGCTCGCAGCCAGCCTGATGTTCTCGGCCGGCGTCCTGGCCGGCGCCGCCGACAACGTTTCGGTTCAGGACCCCTATGTCCGCATGGCCCCGCCCAACGCTCCTGCCACCGGCGCCTTCATGGTCATCAAGAATAATGGCGACAAGGACGTCAAAGTGCTCAAGGCCGACAATCCGGTCTCCAAAGTCACCGAGTTGCACACCCACCTCAACGAAGGCGGCGTCATGAAAATGCGTCCGGTGCCGAGCATCGACATCAAGGCCAAGGGCGAAGCCGTCCTCAAGCCAGGCGGGTTGCACGTCATGATGATCGACCTCAAGGCGCCGATGAAGGAAGGCGACGTCGTGCCGATCACCCTGAGCTTCGACGACGGTAGCACCAAGCAGGTCGACGCCAAGGTCGTCCGCCCGATGGCCGCGCCGATGCCGGCAGCCATGGAACACAAACACTGATTTTGATTTTGGCCGTTTTTTCCGGTTGACCGTGGAAGCCTGCGGTCAGCCGGTTAGCCGGCCATTCACACACTGAACCGAGCTGAAATCATGTTCATGGTTCTATTTGTCCTGATCGTCGTGCTGTTGCTTTATTCGTTTTTCGCTTGAGCGCGTCCGATCAGCCATCGTCGCGCACCGGCGGTATTGCCGTAATCAGGCGCATCAAGCTTGCCTGGCGGTCGCAAGCAGTTTTGGCGAATATCGAACGTAACTGCGTTTTTACCGTCGGCAAGCGGAGATCCGATTCCCGCGCATAGTCTTCCAGGCTTTCCCCGCTGGCCAGTGCGCGGGCCAGCCGGGCCTCGGCGGCGCTAAGCCCCAATAGCTCGATCAACTGCCGTGTCGTTGCGACGCGTCGGCGGTCGAGAGGCGCCAGGACACAAAGCACACCGCTTGTCACGGATACGGAGGCCAGCGCAGGCATCGTCTCCTGCCGGGGTATGGCCGTCAGCGTCAGGCTATAGCGGCGCTGCAGGTGTTTGTGATTGCCGAGTAAAAGATTCAACGGGCGACCGCTTCTGGCGGTTTCGCTGATGGCGTTGGCGAGGTCCTCAGAGCCGCTCTTGCGGCTACCTTTGCCGAGGCAGAGGTAGCCGTCGCGCAAACGTATCACTTCACCTTCGCGCAGCAAGGCATCTCCCGACGGGTTGCAGTAAAGCAGCCGGCCGGCGCGGTCGACGGCGATCAGCGCCAGCGAGGTGGCGGCCAATCCGCTGGCCATGAATATTGATTGCTGATGTTGGTCATTGCAGCGAAGCATCAAGGCGATTGCCCGCTGCAAATGGGGTATGAGACGGTCCAGATAGTAGGCCTCGCGAGGTGAAAAGCGCTCATGCCCAAGGTAGCGTTGAAAGGCGATCTGGACCACCCTTGCCTCATCATCGATCAAGGTGCTGGCCAATGTGTAATGCACGCCGATGGGTAGCAGGTAGTCCTGAAAAAACTCGCTACGAGAAACGAACCGGGCATCGAAGTGCTCGTGACAAAGCAGCAGTTCGCCGGTCGCTAACTTCTGTTCGGCGATCAACCTTCGGGGATCAATGGCCGCATAGTGGGCAGCGTAATCAGGGCCGATACCTTCTTCAAAGCCGATGGTAGCGCTCAGTAGTGGCGCACCAGACCGCCCGTCCCATCCCACCAAATGGCACGTATCACCGTCGAGCCAGCGGGTCAGCGCAGCCAGTGTATCGGGTAACTTTTCCGGGGCCAGCGCCGCGTCGTAAAACTGCCCGACCAGCCGGTCGAAGACTTCTGAGTCCACCATCATTCCCCGACTTTTTCTGATCGCGGGATATTAGGCATGGCCATGTTTCATGATTATGACGATTGCTTTCATGGATATGAGCCGAAATCCTTAATCCGTTTGAATGATGACGCTATGGTCGTAAAAAAAGACAATCGCTGCGATTGCTCATATTTTGTCTTCGAAACCAAAAAGGAAACTGCTGTGAAATATCGTATATCTCCGCTTTTTGTCACCTTGATCGCTGCGGCGACACTTGCTGCCAGTGGCGCCGCACAAGCGGCACTGAACGACCGTGGCGGAGGGCTGCTCTACGACGACGTGTTGAACGTCACGTGGTTGCAGGATGCGAATTACGCCAAGACCAGTGGCTACGATGCGGATGGCTTGATGAATTGGAGTCAGGCCAACACCTGGGCGGCGAATCTTAGCTACTACGACAGCGTGCGCAAGGTGACCTATGACGATTGGCATCTGGCCGCAAACGCGCCGGTCAATGGCACATGGGATCATAGCAAGCCTGTGACGACTGCAACGGGTACGTGGAACTACGGCTACAGCGCAACCGGCACAACGGATTATGGCTACAACATCAAGAGCTCGAACAGCGAATTGGCGTTTATGTACTACGTGAATTTGGGTCTAAAGGGTTATTACTCCCCGACGGGCGCTTATCAATCAGGCTACGGCGTTCCTGGCACGACGTATGGCGATCAGGCCGATGTCGGTCTGGTCAAGAACCTTGTGAAATATGCGTATTGGTCCGGTACGGCGTACGCGGCCTATCCTTCCAACGTCGCGTGGTACTTCGATACCAGCAATGGCGTCCAGGGCAGCAACGGCCAGAGCGAACAGCTGGCGGCTTGGGCGGTTCGCCCCGGCGATGTCGCCGCCGTACCGGAGCCGGAGACGTATGCCATGTTGCTGGCCGGGATGGGTTTGCTGGCTGGCGTGGTGAAGCGGCGTCGGCGCTTTGGCGCTTCGTAGGCTTCATCGTCCTCAAACGGATAGGCCTGACGGAGGAAGCCGGGCGCATGGTCGAGCGCAGTAATCACAAGTGCTCGACTTTCCCGCCTCGGCTATCCGCCAACCCGACTCCCACGGTCAACCGGAAATTTTGCCCAAAATAAAAATGGTCCGCCGGTATGGCAAAACGCGATGCGTAATGACGTTGAACTTTTTTGTGTCGAAATAACCCAATCGTCATCCAGAGGAAATGCATGGGATCAATGCTTCATCTTCATTATTCCGACTCAACAAGCAGCTGACAGGCAACACAAGACACAACAACATACAAAATCGGGGGTAGACCTATGAGCGCATGCAGCCATCACGGCCCGGCCGGCAGACGCAGTCGCATTCGCACCAAGCGGCTGGCCTGACCTCCCGCCGCCAGGTCACAAGCTTTTCGTCGCTTTCGCTGCACGCCCATGGCACCCAACACCTCCGACTGGCTGGCCCATATTGCTGACATGCTGGGCGCCGAGGCGAGTGGCTCGCTCACCCTGCATCCTGATGGCAGCCACAGCCTGATCGCCGATGGTCACAGCGACAGCGCCATCGTTCAATACCGCGACCATTTCAGCCGTCTTGACCCCCTGCAAACCCTGCTCGACGAGCGACCGGCCGGTCGCGCCATCGTCATCGACACCACCCGGCACCCCGCCTATCTGGCGCGGCCGGAGCTCTGCCACGACTACCTGCGCCCGCACGGCATCGACCACGTCGTCGCCGCCCAATGGCGCCAACTGGACGGTACGCTCAACATTGTCGGCTTCCAGCGCTTTCATGGCTCGGAGCCATTCTCCGTCGGGCAAGGCAAAGAGCTCGACCGCTTCATCCACCACTGGCGCATCGGCAACGCAACGCCAGCGCCAGAGGGGCTGGCCGCCCGCCCGGCCAACTCCCGTCGCAACTGCGACATCGCCGCCCAGATAAACATCCCGCTGGCTGTGGTCACCGCCCACCTGGTCGTCGCCTGGGCCAACGCCGCAGCCCACGAACACCCCGGCACCGCTTGGCTGGCCCTGTTCGATAAATACACTGCCTCGCAAGCTGTGACCACCACACGACGCCGATTGCAAGAACTCATCGGCACCAGCCTGCGCCAACGCTCGACCGCCGAAGCCATCATCGCCACGAGTGACGACACCTGGTTCGCCGCCGCCACCCCTGTCGCCGGCAAGCCCAACCTCGCACTGCTCCGCCTGACCGCCATGCACCACCTCGCCCCCGGCATCCGCAGCCGTCTGGAACACCTCTACGGCCTCACACGCGCTGAAGCCGAATTAACCGTACTGCTCGCCAAGGGTGAAAGCGTGGAAGCCATCGCCGCAGCCCGCGCCGTCAAACTCGACACCGTGCGAACGCAGTTGCGGGCGGTGTACAAGAAGACCGGAACGCATCGGCAGGGCGAGCTGGTTTGTCTGGCGGGGGCACTGGGCAACGGCTAGTGCCTGGCCGCGCATACCCCAAATGGGTAATGCGATAGGCATGACGGCAAATTATGCTGTGGCTCAGTGCACTACCCGGAAATTACGGCCAATGCCATCAGCCCTTAAGGACTCAAGTCGTGAAGCCCCAACCCCATCCAGCCAATCTCGGCCACACACAAAAAACTTTCCGCAAGGTGCGAGGCGCACTCCACTCAATCTGTGTTGCCGCGCTGCTTGCCGCCGCGAGCCTTGACGCTTCGGCGTTGGTCAATGTGAATGTGCACGCCGAGTTCCCGGCCAGCGGATTTACCAGCGGCCCGGTATACGGCACCAGCGGCCTGCAAACCTTCGACGTTGTCTTCCAGATAGATGAAACCTTGGCCACGCATTACTCGGCAGGCTATGCCCTGGTGCCAGGCGGCTTCGAACTGGCCCACGACGTGTACGCCATAGACTACGAGGCCATCGTCAGCGCCTTCTCGTTCGGGTTCGGAAATCACTTCTTTCACGGCACCGATCTGAACAACCTGTCATTCGCACTGCTCCAGGGTGGCAACCTGAACGCACCGATATTCCTGACCGACCTGACCCCCGGCTCCTCGCCAATGATCGAAGCGATAGTGGCCCCTAATGCCGAACTGGGCTCCTACACCTTCAGCCCCTTCGTTCTCGGTGCGCCGCGCACAGTGTCCCTGACCAACGAAGCCCGCATATTCGACGGCGTCAATATCGCCTCAGGCACCGTACAGGTCAGCATCTCGGCGGTACCAGAGCCACAGGCCGGATTGATGATGGCACTGGGGTTATTGCCGATATGGTTGGTACGAAAAGGGCGGCGGGGTGGAGGTACAGGGTAACGAAAATAATCGGGGTAGCCCCTATTATCGTGATCGGACCAACGTGAGGTACAGAACATGGTCATTAATATTGGCGTGGGGGAGATGACCCTATGCAAATTGATTTACGGCTGGCTTGTCCGAGCCGTCTTTATTGCTTGCATTGGAATAACTCTGACAGGTTGTGGCCGAAAAGAACTATTCGAGGCACCGCCGCGCGTAAGCCCCCAAGCTGATGCTCCGTCATCTAGCACGATTTCGACATTGACCCTTGTGACTGGGCTTTCGTACGATTCCATTCGTAAGCTGATTGAAACACAAACTCCCTCACAGCAGAACTTTGCAGGAAATGGGCACGTTGCGTGCGGGCAGATACCCTTCATCAAGCCAGGGGGAATCGAGAGTCGTGAAAAGTGTCTCGACAATGTCCCTTATTGCGATTTTAGAGGTTGTGGTACTCAAAGGGTATGCGAGAAATTGCCTGACACTGTTCGAGTACCAAGCATTGGTACAGCGGAACAGTGCGCAGACTATAACTGGACCGCAGTTGCTAGTCGTCAAGGCGAGGCAGTTGTTGGGAAATCAGGTGATGACTTGCATTTAGAGCTACCAATTCAAGTAACCGGAAAAGCTGGTTTGGGTGGAGATCTCGCGAAGTTGCTCTCGCTATCGGGAAAGTCCTTTGAAGCGCAGTTGAGACCTGGCATCGATGTTTCAATGACACTAGGGTCGGACTGGTGTCCCAAATTGAACATTAAGCCTACTAACCGTTGGGTTACAAGTGCTAACGTTGAGGTCGTGGGTCGAAATTGCCTAGGTTTCGATTTTGGAGCACTTGGGCATCCGGAAGTCTGTGCTGGCCCCGTAAACATCAATCTTACAGGCCAGGCGAATGACGCTGTTGTGGCACAGCAGAGCAATCTGACTGCCACTGCAAACTCTGCAATCAACTGTAAGTCGATTCAGGATACGGTTGCAGCCCAATGGCGTCCAATCGCAATTCCGCTCGCTCCTGACGTTGCATCTGGAAAGCCTCTTTATTTGAATATATCTCCGAAAGGCTTTGCATTCTCAGGACTAAAGGCCACTGATGACTCAGTCAAGGTGGCGCTGAAAGTTTGGGCAGAAACCAAAATTGATCCGATTCCTGTCAAAACTGACCCGATCCCCTTACCTCAAGTGAGTCCCTTTGATGCCAAGCAAAGTCGGCTGTCAGTATCACTAGCTGCAAGAGTTCCCTATTCAGACATTGTTACTGCACTGGGCAATGGGGTACGCGGCAAAGACTTTTCGTCAGAATCTTCGGCGGGAAAGGTTCGGGTTCATATTGAAGACATAGACATCTATCCCACAACCAAAGGGTTAGCTATCGGAGTCAAGATTGACGCAGAACTACCTGGTCAAATTCTCAACACCAAGGGCTGGATCTATTTGGTTGGAACACCGAAAGCCACGATGTCAGGTTCTTCTATTGAAATTACCAACCTCGGCTATTCGACCGTAGTGGACAACAAGGCTTGGCAGATTCTTCTGGGGATTTTCGATGGTCAGATTTTGAAAGCTTTGAGTTCCAATGCAAATATTGACCTTAAGTCTGCGATTTCAAAGTCGGCAGAACAGTTGGCCACCAAAATAAATGGCGCAAAGGTTGAGGGGCTAAAGGTAATCGCCAGCATTCCCACCGCCAACCTTAATGAGATCCACATTGGCGTAGATTCCCTCACTGCAACGGTCTCCGCTAATATGGATTTTTCTATTCATCCTGATTTGAATGCAGTAACGAAATTAAAATAGTTATTGTGAGGAACTATTTGTGCTTGCAAGTTGGCAAAAATTTTTCATGGTCTTAGGTCTGTGCATATCTTGTGCCTTCGCGCACCCAACATGGGTGAGGAAAGAAGTTACGTCTGACTGGACTTGGTGCGAAGAATATGTTTATTCGATGGCTACCTATGTGGTTGCTTGCGAGCCATCTAGAGTGTGTGAAGTTGGAACTGGTGTGTTCGCTTTCGGCAGCCCACTAGGACAGACAGTTCGGTTTAGCGATCAGCGTGAAATATCAGTTCTTGGAATTGGCTCCATTCACATGAGAGCCGCTGATGGCAAAGGTAATGCCCGCATTGCCTTTGTGCAGAAAGACACAGTATTGATTAAGACCCCGCCAATCACATGGTAGTCGTGGACTGTTTTACAGAGCATGGTTGCGCGTAATCGGGCGCGTAGTCGGGGACACCCACGGTTTTAGAATAGGAAAACCGTGATCTGAGAATTATCTAGTCGGCCTCCCGCCACCGCAGTTGCGACAGGTAAAAGTGAGTTCGCCAATTCGCGATAACCACCCGTCAAGAAGTCGCATTGCCACGGTCAACCGGAAAAATAGCCAAAAAACGAAATCAGGTCTTGACCGGCCGTTTCGACAGTTTGCGCTGCAGCGTCCGTCGGTGCATTTTCAGGGCGCGGGCTGTGGCTGAGACGTTGCCATCGTTTTCATTGAGGACGCGATGGATGTGTTCCCATTCGAGGCGGTCGACTGACAGGGGTTCGTCCGAGGCCGGGACGTCGAAATCCGGGCCGTCGTCAGCGTCGAAGGCCGAGAGGATGGCTTCGACTTCGACCGGCTTGGCGAGGTACTGGACGGCGCCGAGTTTGACTGCGTCGACGGCGGTGGCGATGCTGGCGTAGCCGGTCAGGACAACGATCCGGCATTCCGGGTTGATGGCCAGCAGTTGCGGGATCAAGGCCAGGCCGGAAGTGCCGTTCAGGTTGAGGTCGAGGACGACTCGGCCGGCCTGCATTTCCTTTGCTGCGGCCAGTGCCGATATGGCATCGAGGGTGCCCCGCGCCGGGTGGCCGCGGCGTTCCAGCGTGCGGACGAGGATGGCGTTGAAGCTGGGGTCGTCGTCGATGATCAGCGTTGGTTCGGTCATGTCTTTATCCGGGGTAGTTCGATGCGGGCGAGGGCGCCCCCTTCTTCGGGATTGAGCAGCGTCAGGGTGCCGCCGAGTTGTTCGACGGCGCTGCGCGTCAGCATCAGGCCGACGCCGCTGCCGCGTTCGTGGGCGGGAAAACTCTCCTGGCCGCCGAGTTCGAGCACCTGCTCGGGAAAGCCCGGGCCACGGTCACGGATGTCGATGCACAGATTGTCGGTGCACCAGCTCAGGCGTATTTCGAGCGGGATGGTCGTCGCGTTGGCGGCGTTATTGAGCAGGTTGAGCACGGCCTGTTCGAGCCGCGGGTCGGCGACGATTTCCGGCGCCTCGCCGTCGCTGGCGATGATCAGCCGGCTGCTGGCTTGCGGGCGGGCGGCGTGCCAGTTCTGTCGCAGGTGGTCCAGCCAGCGGTTGGCGGCCTGCAGCGGCGAATTTTCGAGGCGTTCGGCCCCGGCCCGGCGCGACAGGCCGGTGACGATTTCCTTGCAGACAGCGATCTGCTGCAGGAGCAGTTTGAGGTCGTCGCGGGCTGCTTCATTCAGGCCGGGATCATTGGCCAGTTCGCCAGCGAGCAGGGCCATGGTGCCGAGGGGCGTGCCGAGTTCGTGGGCGGCGCCGGCGGCCAGCGTGCCCATGGCGACGACCCGTTCATCGCGCAGGCCCTGTTCGCGGGCAGTGGCCAGCTCGGCATCGCGCTGGCGAATGACGCGGGTGGTATGCACGATGATCCAGCCGATCATGACGGCCGAGACAACGAATATCAGCCACATGCCGCCCAGGTGCAGGCGCGTTGCGCGTGTGGCGTCGGGCATCGGCAGCGGGACGTAATAGAGCATGAGCAGCGAGTAGGCGGCGACGGCGACGGCGGTGACGATGGCCACGCAACGCGCCGGCAGGGTCAGCGCGGCGACGGCGACCGGCGGCAGGAGCAGCGAAACGAGCGGATTGGCGGCGCCGCCACTGAGGAAGACAACGGCGCTCAGCATGCCGACGTCGAACAGCAGCTGGCTGAACAGTTCGTTGGCCGTGGCGGTTTGCGAGCGGATGACTCGCCACTGGGCGATGGCATTGAACAGCAGGGCGATGGCGACGATACCGAGGAGCGGCACCTGCGGCACGGGAATGTCGAGCAGGCCGGGGCCGACCATGATCAGTTGGGCCAGCACGGCGAGCACTACCCAGCGACCGATAACCAGGCGGCGCAGGTTGGCCAGGTGGTCGGTATTCGCGGTCGTGCACGGGGTAAATGCCATGGGCCGAATTATGCGTGATTTGTGTCAATTTTCAGTCGCTTGAGAGGTGCGACAATTCGCCGCATCGATCTTGGGAGTTGTCCTGCATGCTGAAAGTTTTGCGTTTGCCCCTCGTTCTTGCCGCTCTTGCGCTGAGCCATCCGGCGGCTGCGGTCGACCTTGAAAAAGGCAAGGAAATCAACGGCACCTGCGCCGCCTGCCACAGCGACAATGGCCAGGGCGGCAAGAAGGGCGAGTACCCGCGCATTGCCGGTCAGCAGGTCAAATACATCGAAAGCCAGTTGAGGAATTTCCGCTCACGGACGCGGGTCAATATCCCGATGTTCCCCTACACGCAGGAGCGCGAGTTGTCCGATGAGGATATCAAGGACATCTCGGCCTATCTGTCGGGAATCGTCCTCGACACCAAAATGCCAACCTATGTCGGTACCGAAGACGCGCTGACCAAGCTGCTGATGGCCGAAAAGGTGATGATCATCCCGCGCGCCGAGGGCGATCTGGCCAATGGCGAGAAGCTCTACCAGAAGCAGTGCGCCGCCTGCCACGGCAAGACCGGGCGCGGGCGCGGCATGTTCCCGATGCTCGTTGGCCAATACACCAATTATCTGCAGCGCCAGGTCGATCTTTACCTCAAGGGCGACCGGCCGCATGACGAGGAGGGCACCGTCGGTTTGCTCAATGCCCTCAAGCCGCAGGATATCCAGGACATCCTGGCCTATCTGACGTCGATACAGGAGCCGAAGGAATGAAACGGTTTGCCCTGACCCTGATGACCGCGCTGGCCGCTTCCGGCGCCATCGCCCACGGCCACCCCGGGCCGATCAACGACAGCATGCCGGATGCGCAGCGCATCCGCTTCTGCGAACGCGTCCGCGATCATGCGCTGCAGGCTTTCTACAATCGCGACAAAGGTCGGCCGATGAAGCTGTTCGACGAAGACGGCAGCGATGGCGCGCGCATTACCAATCACATCATCCGGCGCATCTACGAAGAACCGCAGATTTCCAGCCCGAAAAAGGCCGAAACCTTTGGCCGGGCGACCTGCAACGAAATGATGGGGGCGAAGCCCGTTTCAGAGTAGGAAGGGGATGAAGCGCTTGGTGCGCTGCATGTAGTTGGCGTAGGCGTCGCCGAAATAGGCCAGGCATTCGCGCTCGTCGGTAACGGCGGTCAGCCACAGCGAAATGGATGCGACACCGGCGATGAGCGTGCCGATCGTGCTCGGGTCCTGGAAGTAGGCGCCCCAGGCCAGCGCCAGCAAGGACGAGTACATCGGATGGCGGATGTAGCCGAAGATGCCATGCGAGACCAGTTGCGTCGTCTTTTCGAATTCGTAGAACGAGCCATCGTCACGTTTGGCATTGGCTTCACCATGGCGGGTCAGTGTGCGCGCCCCGGCGATGACCAGGAACATGCTGAGCAGCATCAGCATCCAGGAGGTGAACTGGTGTGGCGAGTACGGATCTTCGCCCCACACGCCGTGGTTGAGCACAATCAGTCCGAGGATGGCTTCCCAGGCAAAGAAGCGGTAGAAACCGTGGCTGCCCGGCTTGAGCAGGGCTTTTCGCGAAAGCCAGATGACGATGCCGGAGCCGGCGAGGAAGGTGATCAGATCGTTCATGTCAGTTCGAGAATGAGGCAGTGAGGGCAGCAATCATGTAGCCGTGGTCGAGAACACCGGCGCTTTCGCGGATGCTGTGCATGGCCCACATCGGCGAGCCGACATCGACGCTGGGGATACCGAGACGCGAGGCAACGATAGGGCCGATGGTGCTGCCGCAGCCGAGATCGGTGCGGTGGGCGTATTGCTGGCAAGGCACGCCGGCTTTTTCGCAGATGGCCATGAAGTGAGCGGCCGTCTCGGCGCTGGTGCTGTAGCGCTGGTTGGCATTGCTCTTGATGACCGGGCCGGCATTGACCAGCGCGTGGTGGCAGGGTTCGTAGGCGGCCGGGAAGTTCGGATGCCAGCCGTGCGCCATGTCGGCGCTGATGAAGAAGCTCCGGGCCAGCATGCGGCGCTGGTCTTCGCTATCCAGTCCTGCGCAGCCAGCCAGTCGGCTGAGCACATCGGCGACGAAGCTGCCACCGGCGCCGGTGGCGCTCTCACTGCCGACTTCCTCGTGATCAAAAAAGGCGCACAGGCAGGTGGCGGCTGGCTCGGGCGTGGCGAGCAGGGCGCTCAGCGCGGCGTGGCAGGAAGCCAGATTGTCGAGCTGGCTGTTGGCGACAAACTCACGGTCGACGCCCCAAAAGGCGCCTTTTTGCGTGTCATAGGCGTTGAGTTCCCAGGTCAGCAGATCGCCCGGTTCGACGCCGAGTTCGGCAGCGATGGGCTGGCGGAAGCGCGCTTCGGCCTTTGTGCCGTCTTCGGAGATGCCGAGCAGCAAGGGCAGTTCGGTCTGCTTGTTAAATTTCAGGCCATTCTCGTTGACCTCGCGATTCATGTGGATGGCGAGGTTGGGCAGGCGCAGCAGCGGTTCGGTAAAGCGCACCAGCCGGGCTTCGAAGCCGCCCGGCACGCGGACATTGACGCGGCCGGCCAGCGACAGGTCACGGTCGGCGAAGGTGGCGAGGATCGGTCCGCCATAGACTTCGACGCCGAGGCGCACCATGCCGGCAGCGTCTTCGGCCGGCTTCGGCTTGAGGCGCAGGCCCGGCGAGTCGGTATGGGCGCCGATCAGGCGCAGGCCGGTCGTTGCTGCCGGCTGGCTGCCGATGATAAAGGCGATGATCGACGACCCGCCACGTACGACATAGCGACGGTCGCCGGCGGTCAAGGTCCAGCGGTCGGCTTCGTCGAGCGCTTTGAACCCGGCGGCAGTCAGTCGGGCTTCGCAGGTCTGAACGGCATGCCAGGGGCTGGGGCTGGCGTCGATGAAATCGAGCAGATCCTGCGCCTGGGCGCGAGTGGAGTCGGGAATGTTCATGGTTTCTTGAGTTTCAGCAATTCGAGCAACAAATTGGCAACGCGTTCATCATAAAGCATGGCGATGTGTCCGACTGCAGGCAGTTCGACATCGCGGGCGCCGGGCAGGCGCTGGTTGTCCTGTGGCATGACGTAGTTGTCGTAGGCATTGCGCAGGCTGACGGCGGGAATCTTGACGGGCTCGGTCGCCATGTCGCGCAGCCACAAGGAGCCGGGTGTCATCTCGCGGGAATTTTGGCCGAAGCCGATTTTGCTCAGGAGGCTGCCAGCATGCGGCGTGGCCAGCGTGAACAGGCGGTCGACGCGTTCGATGCCGTGGCGAGCAAGGTAGGAGCGGCAGATCAGGCCGCCCATGCTGTGCGCGACCAGCGTTACCTGTTTGCTGCCGGTATCGGCGCAGACTTCCTCGATGCGCTGGTTGAGCAGCGGCACCAGCTTGCCCAGGCTGGTGTAGGGCGGCGCCAGGCTGACCGTGGCGACGCTGTGGCCGGCTGCTTCGATGCGTCGGCGGAGCAGCCACCAGACGCCGCGGCTGCAGCCGTAGCCATGGACGAGCAGGATCGGCTTTTGCCCTGGCAGCAGGCGGTCGGCCGGCATCCACAGCCGCTCGAAGGGGATGACGAGCAGAAAGGTGAGCAGGAAGGCGAAGTATTCGCCGGCCATGATCCGGAAGCGTTTGCCAAAGCCGAGCGCCGGTGCCGGCGAGGCGAATTTCATGCCGAAGAACCAGGTCGTCGCGTTCATCCAGAAACGCAGGCCGAGCAGGCAGTTGATCGCCCCAATGATGGCCAGCGGCCAGTCGAGATGCATGAGGTGGCGGCCGATGTAGAGATAGCCGCTGATTTCGAGGGCGAGCCAGATGAGCAGTGAGATAGGGACCATGCCGGGCTCAGGCCGCTTCGGCGTCAGGCTTGGGCAGCCACAGGCAGGCGCCTTTGGATTCCTTGTTGATGGCGGCGAGTACCTGCTCGTGTTCGGCCAGTTCCTCGGGTGAGGCGCGGCGAACGGTGAGCGGCTTGCGCTCGCGGACCAGGCCGTCGGCGCCGATGTTCGGGCGCGGCGCGGCATCGGGTTCTATCATCAACGAGTTCTGGCCACGCGTCATGGCCAGGAAAACTTCAGCCAGCAGCTCGGTATCGAGCAGGGCGCCGTGCAGGGTGCGGCTGGAGTTGTCGATTTCGTAGCGTTCGCACAGCGCGTCGAGGCTGTTGCGCTTGCCGGGGTGGAGGTCCTTGGCCATGCGCAGGGTGTCGGTCACCTTGCCGCAGATGGTGCCGACCGGCACGCGGCCGAGGCGGTCGAGCTCGGCGTTGAGGAAGCCGATGTCGAAGGGTGCGTTGTGGATGATCAGTTCGGCGCCGTTGATGAACTCGAGGAACTCGTCGGCGATGTCGGCGAATTTCGGCTTGTCGGCGAGGAATTCGAGGGTGATGCCGTGCACTGCCTGGGCGCCTTCGTCGATTTCGCGCTCGGGGTTGAGGTATTTGTGCAGGTGGTGGCCGGTGAAGCGGCGGTTCACCATCTCGATGCAGGCGACTTCGATGATACGGTGGCCCGAACGGGGGTCGAGGCCGGTGGTTTCGGTGTCGAGGACGATCTGTCTCATGCTGCTTCCCTGTTTCTCAATTCGTCGATGCCGCGATTGGCCAGCGCATCGGCCCGTTCGTTTTCCGGGTGGCCGGCGTGGCCCTTGACCCACACCCATTCGAGTTTGTGCAGACGAACCTGGGCATCAAGCAATTGCCAGAGGTCGGCATTCTTGACCGGCTTCTTGTCGGCGGTTTTCCAGCCGTTTTTCTTCCAGCCGTGAATCCACTCGTTGATGCCCTTCATGACGTACTGCGAGTCGGTGTAGATCTTGCCGCCGATTGGGCGCTTGAGGGCTTCAATGGCGCGGATGGCTGCGGTCAGTTCCATGCGGTTGTTGGTCGTTTCCTTCTCGCCGCCCCACAGCTCTTTTTCGTGCTGGCCAAGGCGCAGGATGGCGCCCCAGCCGCCGGGGCCGGGATTGCCCTTGCAGGCACCATCGGTAAATATTTCAACGATTTCTTCAGCGGCCATGGCCTTCCTTTTGGGCGATCGGGCGCAGCGCCTTGGCGCGCACCGACTTGTTTCGCCAGTTGGGGGTGATCAGGTGCATGCCGTGCACGCGCTTGAT
This sequence comes from Ferribacterium limneticum, assembly GCA_049304775.1. GTDB lineage: Bacteria > Pseudomonadota > Gammaproteobacteria > Burkholderiales > Rhodocyclaceae > Azonexus > Azonexus limneticus_C. Next base: position 11,271 of record JBAQOL010000026.1, on the reverse strand, counting down.
GGCGCGCACCACATAGACGCCGCCGGAAAAATTCCACCAGCGGTTGCCGGCTGTTTCGATGAACTGCCAGCGTTGCACCCATTTGAGTTGTTCGACCGGCGGGATGTAACACCCGAACTGGCCGCGGTCGACTTCAAAACTGAGCAATTTTAGCCAATCCTTGAGGCGAGTCAGCGACAGATAGCTGCCATTCCACGGAAATTGGCCGCTGCCGTCGAATTTTCGTTTCAGTCCCCACAGCGACAGCGGGTTGAAACCGATGATGATGAGCTGTCCCTCTGGAATCAGGATGCGCTCCACTTCGCGCAATATCTGATGCGGTTCGTCGCTGAATTCGAGGACATGCGGCAGGACGACGAGGTCGGTGCTGAGGGAGGCGAAGGGTAGGGCAGCGCAGTTGCAGAGCATGTCCACCGCGCCGTATTCGCCGGCTTTCAGGCGCAACGGAATGCGGTTGGCGCGCAGGAAATCACCCTGCGGCAGGCCGAGTTGCAGGGCATGAAAACCGAAAACATCGGGCACGGCGGCGTCGAGCTGGCGCTGTTCCCAATCGAGCACATAGCGGCCGGCGGCGGTCGACAGCCAGGCGTCGAGCCCGGGAATTGACATCCGGGGCGCTGCACTCGATAGTTCCGGTATGTTTGAAATCTCGCTCATTCCCGCGTTCAAGGATAATTACATCTGGTTGCTGACCCGCGGCAAGCGTGCCGTCGTCGTTGATCCTGGCGATGCAGCTCCGGTTATCGCCCGTCTGGAAGCCGACGATCTGACGCTGGAGGGCATCCTGATCACGCATCACCATGCCGATCACCAGGGTGGCGTCGCCGAACTCAAAGCGCGCTGGCCAGTCGAGGTTTTTGCACCGGCCAATGAGTCTATCACAGGCCGCACGCGTCCACTTTCGGGCGGCGAGCAGATCAATATTCTGGGCCAGACGGTCCATGTCATGGCCGTTCCCGGGCATACGCTTGGGCACCTGGCCTACCTCGCACCGGGCGCGCTGTTTTGTGGCGATACGCTGTTTGGCGCCGGTTGCGGGCGGCTGTTCGAGGGCACGCCGGAACAGATGTCGGCGTCGCTCGACAGCATCGCGGCCTTGCCCGACGACACCCTGGCTTATTGCGCCCATGAGTACACCGAAATGAACCTGCGTTTCGCGCTGGCCGTCGAGCCGGAAAACGCTGCCTTGCAGGCGCGTGTGGCCAAGGTTGCGGCGCTGCGGGCGGCGGGCCGGCCCAGCGTGCCGTTGACGCTTGGCGAGGAGAAGGCGACCAACCCCTTCCTGCGTTGCGCCGAGCCGGCGGTCATTGCTGCAGCCGAAAAGCAGAATCCCACGGTCAACCGGAAAAAAGCCTCGATTTTCAAAACGATACGCGGCTGGCGAAACGACTTCTAGGGGATCGCCCTACGGCTTGGCCTGACGGACGCGGTTGCTGACCTTTTCCAGCGTATCAAGCACTCGGGCCGCATTGAAGGGTTTGATGATGAAGCCGCTGGCCCCGTTCATGATTGAGTCCTGAACGGTTTCCGCATCGGAGTTGCTGGTCACCATGATGACTTCGATTGTCGGGTTGGCGGCCTTGATTTCGCACAGTGCTTCGATGCCGGTCTTCTCCGGCATCATGACGTCCATGCAGACGATGTCCGGCTTCAGGCGCTCGACGACATCGATGGCCGCCTGCCCGTTGCGGGCTTCGCCGACCACGTCGTATTCCTCGCCACGCAGCATGGCGCGCAGGATGCTGCGCATCATGTCGTTGTCGTCGGCGATGACGATGGAAATGCGTCGTCTGGCCACTACGCGTCGTCAGCCCGGCAGAGACAGTCCCGGCCCTGTCGTTTGGCGCGCAGCAGGGCTTTGGCGGCGGCCTGGATGAGGTCTTCGGGCGGGTTGTCGAAACCGGGAGCGGCGGAGGCGAGTCCGATGCTCAGTGTGACCAGCCCGCCGGGGGACGAGGCGTGCTCGATATTGAGTTCGCGGATGGCCTGACGGATTTTTTCGGCCACGATCAGGGCGCCGCCGATGGTGGTTTCGGGCAGGACGACGGCGAACTCCTCGCCGCCGTAGCGGGCCACGATGTCCGACGGCCGTTCGGTGTTCTGGCGGATGACACGGGCGATCCGGCGCAGGCAGTCGTCGCCGGCCTGGTGACCGTAGGTGTCGTTGTACAGCTTGAAGTAGTCGACGTCGCACATCATCATCGCGATGCTGTTCGAGTGACGACGCGCCCGGCGCCATTCGATGGAAATTGCCTCGTCGAAGTAGCGCCGGTTGGCGACGCCGGTCAGGCCATCGCTTGACGTAATGCGTACCAGTTCCTGATTGGCGGCGTCCAGCTTGCGGGTAAGCCCGATCAGCGACGACCGCATGAGGACGATGCGCTGCATGGCGCGGATTTTTGCGCCGAGCACAATCTCGCTGACCGGCTTGAGCAGGTAATCGTCACCTCCGGCGGCGATGCCCTTTTCGATGCTGGCCTCGTCGTCACGGGATGACAGGAAAATGATCGGCGTCCATTCGCCCGGGGTTTCCGTCGCCCGGATGCGCTGGGCGAGCAGAAAACCATCCATGTCGGGCAGGGAGAGGTCGAGCAGGACGAGATCCGGTCGCGTCCGCGCGAATTTTTCCAGTGCCTCGTCGCCGGTAGCGGCCGAAAGCGTCGTGACGCCCAGTCTTTCCATCTGTTCGACAGGCAGGTGGGAGGTGGAGCGACTGTCTTCGACGACGAGAATTTTCATGGTTTCTGCCGGTACTCGATCAACGCAGTCTAGCGGCAATATCGGTTGAAGAAAACCAGCGCAGCAATCGAAATGGTAATGGCGGCAGCAGCCCAGCCAATCCCCCCATACAACGCACGCCTGGCCTGATAGTGAGCGGCACGTTGCTTGAACTGGAAATAGCGCTGAAATTCGCCTAGGGTCAGTAAGGCGGTGAACATGAAGAAAATCATGCCGCAGAACATGAAGATGATGATGCCGTTGGTCAGTTCACGGCAGGCACCGGCGGTGCGGTTGAGATAGAGCAGGATGCCGTCGGTACGGAAGGCAAAGCTGCCGATGAAAAAGGCAAGTCCGGCAAACAGGCTGATCAGTCCGATGACCAGCCAGGTCTGCCAGCGCTTGAGTTGGGCGATTAGCCTCGATATTTCTTCGATGAACCACTTCATGTGTTTTTGCTGATATTTCCAGTGTGGCGGTGTGCTAAATTTGGCGGATATAAAACAAGAAAGGCAGATTATCATGGCCGAGCCAGCTGCAAGCAATTCTGCAACAATGTCACGTCTCACCGGGGCGCTGAAATCGCCGCGTAGCAAGCAAATCGGCAAATGGCTGGCGGCCGTTTTCGTGGTTTTCGGCGTGCTTGGTTTTTTCGCGGCGCCGCCACTGCTCAAATCGATTTTGCAGAAACAGCTTTCGGAGCAGCTGCATCGCGAAGTCAGCATCCAAAACATCGACATTAATCCGTACGGCTTGTCGGCGAAGATCAGTGGCTTTTCGATCACGGCGGAGGGCAGCAAGGAAGTGGCCGGTTTCGACGAGCTCTTTGTCAATCTTTCGTCAGCCTCCATTTTCAAGCTGGCTGCCGTCGTCGATGAAGTTCGCCTGCAGGGGCTGCGCGTCGCCGTGTCCCGCGTTGCCGAGGGGCGTTACGATATTTCCGATCTGCTTGACGAGTGGATGAAGCCCAAGGACGAGCCGGAGTCCGGCACGCCGCGCTTTTCGGTAAACAATATCCAGTTGATCAACGGCAAGATCGTTTTTGATGACCAACCCAAGGGCAAGGTGCACACGATCAGCGAGATCAATCTGGCGCTGCCCTTTGTCTCCAGCCTGCCCTACCACACCGAGGTTCTGGTCAATCCGTCGTTTTCGGCCACGATCAACGGCTCGCAACTGGCCTTGACCGGCGACAGCAAACCGTTTTCGGAGACCCACGAAAGCCGGCTCAATCTTGATCTGGACCGCTTCGACCTGGCTGGCCTGCAACCTTACCTGCCTGATTCGCTGCCTTTCCGGCTTGCCTCGGGAACCCTTGATTCGGAATTGAAGGCGATGTTCAAGGAGGTTTCGGACCAGGTTTATTCGGTTTCGGTCGTGGGTGCAGTCCATGTTTCCGGACTGGCGCTGACCGAAAGCGAGGGCCAGCCGCTGTTTGGCTGGAAGCGACTGGATATCGAACTCGACAATGCCGACCCGATCAACAGCAAAGTCGCCGTCAAGCGGGTCGGACTCGATGGCCTGGATGTCGCTCTGGCGGTCAACAAGCAGGGTGAGTTCAATGTCATGCGGGTTGCCGACAAGCTGACCAAGTCGGCCAAGCCGGCAGCAGCAACGCCGGAGCCCAAGCCGGCACCGGCCAAGCCATTTGAATGGTCGCTCGGCGAGTTCGCGCTGACCAACGGCCTGATCCGCTGGCAGGACGAATCGAATCTGACGCCAGTGGCTGGCGAAGTACGCAATCTGCTGGTCAGCGTTGGCAAGGTCGACAGCAAGCTGGTCGAGCCGATTGAAATCGGTGAGGTGAGTTATCAGATCGACCTCGGCGAGCGTTTCCGCGTCGAGAAAATGGCCATCAAGGGTATCAAGGTCGATCTGCCCGCCCACCGCGTCGATATCGCCGAAGTGACCAACAACGGAACCCGCGCCCGCATGCTGCGCAACAAGGCCGGCAAGATCGAATGGGTCAGTTCGCCGGTGCTCAAGGTGGTCCGGGCGACCAATGCCGAGAAGGATACCAAGGCCAAGGCGGTGGCCGAGGCAACCGGAACGCAGGAGTGGATAGGCAAGGTGGGCAAACTGTCCATCGAAGACCTTGGTTTTCGCTTTGAGGATCGCTCACTGCAGCACGTCGCCGTGCAGGAAATCGAGGGATTCAATCTGCTTGGCCAGGAGCTGACCAACGAGCCGAACAAGAAGGGCACGATTGCACTGAAGAGCAAGATCAACAAGAAGGGCAGCCTGAATGTCGATGGCAGCCTGCAGATCTATCCGCTCGACGTGGCGGTCAAGGTCGATACCGTGGCCATCCCGCTGGTGCCGCTGGAGCCATACTTCGGCCAGTTCCTGAATATTTCGCTGACGCGGGGCCAAGTGTCGAACAAGGGCGAGGCCACAGCCAAGCTCGATACGGCCGGTCTCAAGGCCGGCTACAAGGGATCCTTTACGCTGGGCGACTTCGTTGCGGTGGACAAGCTCAACAGCGCTGATTTCCTCAAGTGGAAATCGCTCTATTTTGGCGGCATCGATTTCCGCCTCGAGCCGATGGCCATCAATATCGGCGAAATTGCGCTGACCGATTATTTTTCGCGGCTGATCCTCAACAAGGAAGGCAAGCTCAACGTCGCCGAGATCGTCAGGAAGCCGGAGGGCGAGGCGGTCGCCGCCAAGACGAGCGAGACCAAGCCGGTCGAGGCCAAGGCTGACCCGAAGGTGGCGGCCAAGGAGTCCGGGCCGGCCAAGCAGCCGATCCCGATCAAGATTGGCAAGATCACCCTGCAAAATGGCACGGTCAATTTTTCCGACCTTTTCGTCAAGCCGAACTACACCGTCAATCTGAGCAAGCTCGGCGGACGAGTGACCAATCTGTCGTCGGCGGCCGATACCGTGGCCGATATGGAGTTGCGCGGCCGCTATGCCAACTCGGCACCGGTGCAGATCCTGGGCAAGCTCAATCCACTGGCCGCCAAGTCCTATCTCGATATCAAGGCTGAAATCACGGGCGTCGATCTGGTCGGTTTCTCGCCGTATTCGGGCAAGTACGCCGGCTACGCCATCGAAAAGGGCAAGCTGTCGCTCAACGTTGCCTACAAGCTCGAGAACAACCAACTGGCGGCGGAGAACCGGCTATTCATTGACCAATTTACCTTTGGCGAGAAGATTGAAAGTGCCGATGCGACGACGCTACCGGTCAATCTGGCGCTATCACTGCTCAAGAACAATCGTGGGGAGATAGACCTCAATCTGCCGATTTCCGGTTCGCTCGACGATCCGCAGTTCTCGATTGGCGGGCTGATCATCAAGGTCATCGTCAATCTGTTCGTCAAGGCCGTCACTTCGCCATTTGCACTGATCGGCTCGATGTTCGGCGGAGGGGACGAGCTGTCCAATGTCGAATTCGCGGCTGGTCGGGCAACGCTTAACGACGTTGCCGGCAAGAAGCTCGAAGTGTTGGCCAAGGCGCTTAACGAACGCAATGCCCTGAAGCTGGAAATCACCGGCCGGGCCGATCCGGAAGCCGACCGCGAAGGGGCCAAGCGCGCCGCCCTGGAACGCGCCATGCAGGCCGAAAAGCTCAAGGATCTCAAGAAGGCCGGCGAAGGCAAGTCGCTCGAAGAGATCGAGATTGCGCCCGAGGAAAGCAAGACCTACCTGACCCGCGCCTACAAGGAGGCCAAGTTCCCGAAACCGCGCAACATGATTGGTCTGCAGAAGGATTTGCCGGTCGAGGAAATGGAGAAGCTCATGCTGACCAACCTGCCGGTCAGCGACGACGACGTCAAGGCGCTGGCGGCGCGCCGGGCCGAAGTGGTGCAGGGCTGGCTGGTGGACCAGGGCAAGGTGCCGCCGGAGCGGGTTTTCCTGTTGCCAGCCAAAGTCGAGGCTGATGAAAAAGGCAAGGCCAGCCGGGTTGATTTTTCGCTGAAATGAGCCATCGATGAGTGAAACGATGGGGCTGGCGCTGATCGTCGGCGTGGTGGTGGTCATCCTTTTGCAGGTGGCGTTGTTGCTGCGCGGCAACCGGCAGCAGGACGAAGCGCGCTTCCTGGCGCAGCAGGAAGCCCAGGAAAAAGGGCTCATGCGCCTCGAGCGGGAGCTGCGCGAGGAACTGGCGCGGGCCCGGCGCGAGGTGGCGGAGGAGGCCTTTCGTGATCGCGAGGAAAGGGCGCAGTCGTCCAATTTGCTGGGACAGGCGCTGACCACGCAGGTTGGTCAGTTTGGCACATCACAGGCCGAGCGACTGGAGGCTTTCGCGCGTGAGTTGAACCGCTTTTCACTGGGGCTGGACGAGCGTTTCGAACGTTTGAAAATTGCCGTGGAATCCCGGTTGACCGCAATACAGGCCGACAACGCCAACAAGCTCGAAGAAATGCGGCGGACGGTCGATGAAAAGCTGCATGCAACGCTGGAGCAACGCCTCGGCGAGTCGTTCAAACTGGTCAGCGACCGGCTGGAACAGGTGCATCGCGGCCTCGGTGAAATGCAGACGCTGGCGGCCGGTGTCGGCGACCTCAAGCGCGTGCTGACCAACGTCAAGACGCGCGGCACCTGGGGTGAGGTGCAGCTTTCGGCCCTGCTCGAACAGTTGCTGACGGCCGAGCAGTTCGGCAGCAATGTGGCGACCAAGCCAGGCAGCAACGAGCGCGTCGATTTCGCCATTCGTCTGCCGGGCAAGGACGACGGTGCTGTCGTTTGGTTGCCGATTGATGCCAAGTACCCGATCGAGGATTACCAGCGTTTGCTCGATGCGCAGGATCGCGGCGATCCGGCCGGGGTCGAGGAGGCTTCGCGGGCCATCGAAACCCGCCTGAAGAACGAGGCCAGGAGCATCCACGAAAAATATGTCGCACCGCCGCACACCACCGACTTTGCCTTGCTCTACCTGCCGCTCGAAGGCCTTTACGCCGAGGCACTGCGCCGTCCGGGCCTGGCCGAAACCCTGCAGCGCGACTGGCGGGTCAGCCTGACCGGTCCGACGACACTGGCGGCGATGCTCAACAGCCTGCAAATGGGTTTCCGCACCCTGGCCATCGAGCAGCGTTCGGCCGAAGTGTGGGCCGTGCTCGGTGCCGTAAAGACGGAGTTCGGCAAGTTCGGCGAGGCGCTGGCCCATACCAAAAAGAAGCTGGATGAGGCGAGCAACAGCATCAGCAAGGCGGAAACGCGGACGCGACAATTGACGCGCCGCTTGAAGGAAGTCGAGGCGCTGCCGGTGGCAGAGGCCGAACAATTGATCGGTGTGGCGGATTTCGATGGCGAAGACGAGTGAACTTGAGGCCGCCTACATGGCGACGACTTACCGCGTATTCTTGCCCGGCGGCAGCTGCGATCTGCGCATCGGCCAGCCCTGCGAAACCCTGCGCTGCTGGCTTGAAACGGCCGGCTGCGCCGAGTTCGCGCTGATTACGGCGCACAATCCGGGCGGCCTGCGCGCCGATGAGGCGACCAACGCCGAACGCCAGTCGCAGTTGGAGTGCGAACTGCTTGAAGGCAACTACGAACCGTATGTGGCGCAGCACGAGGCCGATGCCGAGGGCTGGCCGAACGAAGAGAGTTGTTTCGTCCCCGAGCTTTCCCGCGAGGATGCCTGCGCCCTGGCGGCCGATTATGGGCAGACTGCCGTGGTTTGCGGCGGCGCCGATGCCATTCCCCACCTCGTCTGGATTGAAGATAGCGAACAATGAGCAGAAGAATCGGCCGTTTTGACGTGCGTGGCGAGTTGGGGCGAGGCGCGCAAAGCGTGGTCCATCTTGGCTTCGATCCCCAGTTGCAGCGTGAAATCGCCATCAAGACCCTGCATTTCGCCACACCCGATCCGGAGCATAAAGGCATGCTGCTCGACGAGGCGCGCACGGTCAGCCGGATGCGCCATCCGAGCATAGTGCCGATTTTCGAAGCCGGTGAGCAGGACGGTGATCTCTATCTCGTTTTCGAATACGTGCCGGGCAAAAGCCTGGCCGAGTTCCTGCGGCAGAGTGGCGCATTGCCACCGGTCAAGGCGATTTCGATCCTGCGCCCGATCCTCGACGCGGTCGCCTACGCCCACGGGCAGGGCATCATCCACCGTGACCTGAAGCCGTCGAACATTTTGCTCGATGACAACGGCACGCCGCGCGTCATGGATTTCGGCATCGCGGCGCGGGTCGACGCGTTAAGCGACCCGGCCGACCGGATTACCGGCACGCCGGGCTATATGGCGCCCGAGTATGTCCTGCGCCGCGAGATCAGCGAGCGTTCGGATATCTTCGCGGCCGGCCTGATTCTCTTCGAAATGCTCACCGGGCGGCGGGCTGTACCGGGGGATAGCGCCGGCGCCATCATGCAGCGTCTCGCCAGCGAAGATATCAAGCTGCCGCAGGATGCGGCGGTCGACGAGCAATTAAGCGCAATTTTGCATAAGGCGCTGGCGCGCGATCCGTTGTTGCGTTTTCAGACGGCGGCCCAGTTTGGCGAGGCGCTGGACAACTATCTCGACCCTGAAGAAGAGCTTCCGGCCGGCGCTGGCGGTCGCCAGGCAACGCTGGAGTTCCTGCTGCGCCGGATGCGCCACAAGAGCGATTTTCCGGCGCTCTCCGAGTCGGTCAGCGCCATCAACAAGATCGCCAACAGCGAGACGGAAAGCATCGACAAGCTGTCGAATACCATCCTCAAGGATTTTGCGCTGACCAACAAGTTGTTGCGTCTGGTCAACTCGGCCTATTTCCGGCAGGCCGGCGGTGGCAGTATCAGCACCGTGTCGCGGGCGGTGGTCGTCCTTGGCTTCGAGGCCGTACGCAATATCGCCATTACCGTCCTGCTCTTCGATCATCTGCAGAACAAGGCCAACGCCAACCAGCTCAAGGAAGATTTTCTGCGCGCCAACATGGCCGGCGTGCTGGCCAAGGATATCGGTGCCGCGGCGCACATGCGCGATCTGGAGCAGTCGTTCATCTGCTCGCTGTTCCACAGCCTCGGTCGTTTGCTGTCGCAATTTTATTTTCCGGAAGATGCCGAGGAAATCCGCCGTGTCATGGCGCAAAAAGACTGCGGCGAGGACATCGCGGCGAAACAGGTGCTCGGAATTTCCTTTGAGGAAATCGGTATCGCCATCGCCAAACTCTGGGGCTTTCCGCCGCTGATCGTCACCTCGATGCGGCGTTTGCCGGCGGGCAAAGTCAAAAAAGCGGTTGACCAGGAAGATCGTCTGCGCATGCTCTCCGGCTTCTCCAATGAACTGTGCGATGTGATCGCGCTGGCCACGCCGGAGCTACGGGACCGTGAACTCAAAAAGACCATGGCGCGCTTTGCCGACGCCGTGCAGCTTGAACAGAATGTGGTGATGCAGACCGTCCAGCGCGCCGTCGAGGAGGTTGCCGATTTTGCCCGCATCATTCACCTCAATCTTCAGCAGACGACCTTCGGCAAACAGATGCGCCAGTTTGCCGAAGCTGGTGCGGATGAGAAGCTTGCTGCCACGGATCCGCACGCCAGCGACTTTGCCGACGGTACTGTCATTCACGAGAGCGACCCGCTTGGCGGCGTCGGCAGCGGACTGGGGGCGCAGGAGGTCGACGCGCAATCGGTGCTCACTGCCGGTATCCAGGACATCAGCAATACGCTGATCGACGGTTTTCAGCTTAACGACATCCTGCGCATCATCCTCGAAACGATGTATCGGGCCATGGGCTTCAAGCGTGTTGTGCTGTGCATCCGCGACGCCAAGGCCGGCGTCATGCAGGGCCGCTTCGGATTCGGACCGGATGCCAACGAGTTGGCCAGGGCTTTCCGCTTCCCGCTGAGCTTTACGCCGGATATCTTCCATGCCGCGACGTCGAAAGGGGTCGATCTGCTGATCAGCGACATCAACGATCCGAAGATCGCCGGCCGTATCCCCGACTGGTATCGCAAGGCCGTGCCGGCCAATTCCTTCGTGCTGTTCCCGCTTAATATCAAGGGCAACCCGGTGGCGCTGATCTATGCCGACCGCGATGAGCCGGGGGGGATTTCCATTCCGGAGAAGGAATTGCAGTTGCTGCGGACGCTGAGGAATCAGGCGATTCTGGCGATCAAGCAGGGGTCGTGAATTGGCTTGGGTTTCCGCCTTGTTGGCGGGCGTACTTTCTTTTGCTTCGCCAAAAGAAAGTAGCCAAAGGCGGGGTTCATCGCTAGCGCAGCTAAAAGGCGACCCCGAGGGCGGCGCCGGCTTTGCCGGTCCCTTGCGCTACTCGGCAGACCGGGCGGCTGCGGAACTCGGGCTACGCCCTCAGACAGTCCTCGCCGACTGCCCCCGGCCTACATGCGTTGCTCAGCGCCTTCCACGGGGGCCCCAACGGCGTCCATGCTCAACCGTTGTGCCGAAAAAAGCGGGTTTCCACGGTCAACCGGAAAAAACAGCCAAAAATGAAATCTGCCATTCAGGCACCCAAGCTCAAGCGCGGCTTGTTTCACCGGGCCCCTTGGAAGGTGCCGAGCAACGCAGGGGCTGGCGGATAAAGGGCGAGGACTGTCTGAGGGCGAAGCCCGAGTTCCGCAGCCCCCGCCAGTCCCGAGTAGCGCAGGGAACCGGCGTAGCCG
>JBAQOL010000025.1:0-7858 GCA_049304775.1 Ferribacterium limneticum | reverse complement strand
GGTCTGTTTTTTGCGCTACATCGGTCAATCCCGGACGCCTTTGGGGCCCCCGTGGAAGGTGCTGAGCAACGCAGGTAGGCCGGGGGCAGTCGGCGAGGACTGTTTGAGGGCGAAGCCCGAGTTCCGCAGCCGCCCGGCCTGCCGAGTAGCGCAAGGAACCGGCAAAGCCGGCGCCGCCCTCGGGGTCGCCTTTTAGCTGCGCTAGCGATGAACCCCGCCTTTGGCTACTTTCTTTTGGCGAAGCAAAAGAAAGTACGCCCGCCAGTAAGGCGGAACCCCATGCCAATTACGCAGAATAGCCGACTAGCAAAAGCTAAATCAGCCCCTCCTCCCGAAGCGCCGTCTGCACTGCCGCCCGCGCCATAACCCGCTGATGAAAAGCCGCCAGCAACGGCCAAGGCGCCAGGTCGATCTTGACGAATTTGGTCCAGTTTACGACCGTAAACAGATAGGCATCTGCCACACAGAACGAGCCCCCGGTCAGATAGTCGCGACCGGCCAGCGCCTTTTCAACAAAACCAAACCGCCGTTCGATATTGCTCAAAGCTGCCGCTTTCCCGTCGGCCGAAGCATTCGGATTGAACAACGGGCTGAAATTCTTGTGCAGTTCGGTGCCGATGAAGGTCAGCCACTCCTGCACCCTTGCCCGTTCGAGCGTTCCAGCTGGCGGCAGGAGGCCGGCCGACGGCTTCTGGTCGGCTAGATACTGGACGATGGCCGGGCCTTCGGTGAGCAGCTGGCCGTCATCGAGTTCGAGGGCCGGCACGTAGCCCTTGGGGTTGATCGCCGTGTAGTCCCGACCATCGGCGGTCAGATGGGTGGACAGTTCGACCCTGACCAGTTCGTAGGGCAGACCGAGTTCGCTCAACACGATGTGCGGCGAAAGGGAGCAGGCTCCCGTGGCGTAATAGAGTTTCATGTCTTCTCCTGGATTGAACTGCGCTCGTTGTTCTTGGGGATAAAGCTGAAAGCTATCAGATCGTCATGATGGCGCAGTTGTTCCCGCCAGTCGCCGCACTTCGATTTCAGCCTGGCGCAACTCGCTGGCCAGTACGCCACCGATACTCCAGTCCGATGGCGCCACCGGCACGATACCGCCCCGAACATTGGCGCGCGGCGCGCCGAGAATGTCGACGACGAGATCGGTGAAGCCGGCGAGTAGACGCTGGCGGTCGGCCTGAGAACGGCCCTCGAGGACGATGAAGGAAAAATACGGTGCGACCTGCGCGTGCCGGTTGACCAGTTGGCCACCGATGCAGACGTGCTGCGGCGGGTGTTCAGTGGCGAACACGCGGATGCGCTCGATCGGGCAAGCCAGCACTTCGGCAAACAGCGCACTGGCTTTGAGCAACAGTGCTTCGACCTGAGCCGGCGCATGCTGCCCCTGGACGAGATGGAAGTTGAGAATCGGCATTTCGATTTTGGCCCTTTTTTACGGTAGACCGTGGCGACGGCCGGAATCGAGCATGAGCGACGAACCGGTCATTGCCGAGGCCTCCGGCGCCAGCAACATTTCGAGCGCCCAGGCTATCTGGCCCGGTTCGGTAAAGGCGCCAATCGACGATTCGGCGCGCATGGTGTCCATGACTGCCTCGACCGTCGTGCCAAGCATCTTGGCGCGATCCGCCGCGACCCGGCGCAAGCGCTCGGTATCGGCCGGGCCGGGCGCGACGAGGTGCGCCGTGATGCCGCGTGCCCCGTAGGCCAGGCTCATCTGACGCACGACGTTGACCAGCGCGGCATTGCCAACGCCGGCCGCAGCGGCATAGGCGGTCGGCTCGAAACCGTAGTGACCGCCGATGGCGACCAGTCGCGAATTGGGCAACAGGCGTCCATCGACCGCACGAACCAGGCGCAGGAAGCCGCCGACCTTGATATTGACCGCGTCGATCATCGCCTGCGTAGCGATGGTCAGCACGCCGCCACCGACGGCCACGCCGGGGCCATGGACGACCATGCGTACCGGGCCGGGTAAGGCGGCCTTGATGACCTCGATGGAAGCGTCATCCGAAATATCCGCCGCGCAGGGCACCAACCCCGGATGCTTCGCCGCCAGATCAGCCAGCGAGGCAGCGCTGCGCGCCACAGCGAGCACGCCCAGGCCACGCGCCAGAAAGCGTTCGACCATGACCGAACCGAAGGCGCCCGTGGCACCAACGACGACGACCCATTCCTTTGTTTCAGCCATTGCTCTCCACTCCTGATTCAAACAATCGGGAATGGCCGCAGCCATTCCCGCATCGACGGCTACCGCGCCAGATCAGGCCGCAGCGTCCTTGAGCAGCCCACGCTCCTTGGCCATGGTCATCGCCGTATCGACGATCATGTCCTCCTGACCGCCGATCATTTTCTTGCGCCCCAGTTCGACCAGAATGTCACGCGACGGCACGCCGAAACGTTCGGCAGCCCGCTTGGCATGTAGCAGGAAAGTCGAGTAAACGCCGGCAAAACCCAGCGTCAGCGACGAGCGGTCGACGCGAACCATGTGATCCATCATCGGCACGATGATGTCTTCGGCCATGTCCATCAGCTTGAACAGATCGCAACCCGTTTCAATGCCCATCCGCTCGCACACGGCGGCAAATACTTCTAGCGGCGTATTGCCGGCCCCGGCGCCCAGACCGGCCACCGAAGCGTCGATACGGCTGGCGCCCTCCTCGATAGCGGCGATGGAATTGGCAATGCCCATGCCCATGTTGTGGTGGCCGTGGAAGCCGATTTCGGTTTCCGGCCGGAGCACCGCGCGCAAGGCCGCCACCCGCGCCTTGACGTCGGCCGGCAGCATGTAGCCGGCCGAGTCGGTGATGTACACCGTCTGCGCGCCGTAGGACTCCATGAGCTTGCCCTGCTGGGCCAGGCCTTCCGGCGTATTGAGGTGGGCCATCATCAGGAAGCCGGTGGTATCCATGCCCAGCCTGCGGGCGAAGGCGATGTGCTGCGGCGAGGTATCGGCCTCGGTGCAGTGGGTGGCGACGTGCACGCTGCGGGCGCCGCAGTCGTAGGCCGACTTGAGTTCCTTCATCGTACCCAGGCCGGGAATGAGCAGGACCGACACCACGGCCTGTTTCATCCGCGACGCCACGGCCGTGATGTACTCCTCGTTGCTGTGCGGCGCGAAGCCGTGCTGCAGCGAGTTGCCGCCCATGCCGGCGCCGTGCGTGACCTGGATCATCGGCACGCCGGCATCGTCGAGCGCGGTGGCGATGGTCACCATCTGCTCGATGCTCATCTGCTCGCGCTTGGCGTGCATGCCGTCGCGCAGGGACATGTCGTGGATGATGATCTTGCGACCTTTGAGGTTTTGCTCGGCGCTCATTACGCGACCTCCGGTGACTTGAGCTGGATGGTGCCAGCGATGATTTCCTGGGCGAACATTTCGGCCGTGCGCGTCGCCGCGGCGGTCATGATGTCGAGATTGCCGGCGTATTTGGGCAGGTAATCGCCGAGGCCGGCGACTTCCATGAAGACCGTGACGCGCTTGCCGTCGAACAGCGGGCCATTGACCAAGCGGTAGCCCGGCACGTATTTCTGGACTTCCTTGATCATTTCGAGCACCGACTCGGTAATCTTTGCCTGATCGGGCTCGTCGTCGGTCAGGCAGGAAATGGTGTTGCGCATCATCATCGGCGGCTCGGCCGGGTTGATGATGGCCAGTGCCTTGCCCTTGCGCGCGCCGCCGACGATTTCGATGGCGTTCGAGGTGGTGTAGGTGAACTCATCGAGATTGGCGCGGGTGCCCGGACCGATCGATTTGGAGGCGAGGCTGGCGACGATTTCGCCATAACCGACAGCCTGAATACGCGACACGGCAAAGACGATGGGAATCGTCGCCTGGCCGGCACACGAAATCATGTTCACGTTCATCTCGACCTTTTCGGCATGCGACTTGAGATTGACCGGCGGCACGCACAAGGGGCCGATGGCGGCCGGCGTCAGGTCGATCATCATGACGCCCAGCTCGTTGAGCTTGCGCGAATTTTCGGCGTGAACGTAGGCGCTGGTGGCGTCGAAGGCGATCTGGATGTTGTCTTCGAGCACATGCGGCAACAGGCCGTCGACGCCGGCTGCGGTGGTTTTCAGGCCCATGTCGCGGGCGCGGGCGAGGCCTTCGGATTCGGGGTCGATGCCGACCATCCAGACCGGCTCGAGGAAGGGGCTGCGCTGGATCTTGTAGATCAGGTCGGTGCCGATGTTGCCGGAACCGATCAGCGCGCATCTGATTTTTTTCATCGTTTTCTCAATCACTTTTCAGGTGGTTTGGTTGCGCTGGCCGACCATCTGGCCACCCACCGCAAACTGTTCATCGTTGTGTTCGGTAATCAGGATGCGGACCTGATCCGGGCGTACCTCCAGCGTTTCGACCAAAGCGGCGGTCATTGCTGCCACGGCTTTTCGTTTTTTTTCCACGCTGCGACCGGCAAGCAAATGCATTTCAATAATTGGCATGATTTCTCCTATTCGATAAAACGCATCGATACGCTGCCCAGTTCCTGGAAGCGCGCCACGATGCTGTCGCCCGGCTTGACCGGGATGGCTTCGGTAATGCCGCCGCTCATCACGAAGCTGCCGGCCGGCAATTCCTCGCCCAGTTCAGCGAGGATGTTGACCAGCATGGCGATGGCTTCGGCCGGGTGGCCGAGCACGGCGGCCGAGGCGCCAAGGGTGACGATCTCGCCGTTCTTCTCCATGACGACGCCGAGCGTGCGCAGATCGATATCGTCGGCATAACGGGCGCGGCCACCGCCGACAAAGCGGGCAGAAGAACCGTTGTCGGCGACGACGCTGGGCAGGTCGAACTTGAAGCCCGAGAAACGCGAGTCGATGATTTCGACGGCCGGCAGCACGTAATCGGTGGCATCCAAGACATCCTGCCGCGTGCAACCCGGGCCGTTGAGCCCCTTCTTCATGACGAAGGCGACTTCGCACTCGACACGCGGGTGGACCAGATCGGAGGTCTTGATCGCCGAGCTTTCCGGACGTGCCATGCGGTCGGTCAGGAAGCCGATGGACGGCACATTGACACCCATCTGGATCATCTTGGCTTTCGAGGTCAGGCCGGCTTTCCAGCCGACCTGGCGGTGCCCCTGGGCGATGAAGCGGCGGCGCAATTCGAGCTGAACGGCGTAGCCGTCGCCGATGGTCATGCCGGGATAGTCGTCGGTCAACTTGGAGATGGCGTAAGCGCCCTGCTGCGCAGCCTCGACACGGTCGCACAGGCGGGCGATGGCGTCGCGGCCGAGGGTGATGTCCATGCTCATGCTTGGCTCCTTCCAGCGAATTTGACCGAGCAGGTGCCGAGGCCGCCGACCGTGCACACCAGTTCGTCGCCATCGACGACCGGCACGAGGGCCGATTGCGAGCCGGACAGAATCACTTCGCCGGCCTTGAACGGAATGCCCAGTTCGCCGAGCGTATTGGCCAGCCAGGCGACGGCATTGGCCGGCGAACCTTGGACGGCCGCGCCGACGCCAGTCGAGAACAGTTCGCCGTTTTTCTCCAGCACCATGCCGGCCAGCGTGATGTCCAATTTGCGCGGGTCGCCCTTCGTTTTACCCAGCACATAGACGCCACAGGAGGCGTTGTCGGCGACGGTGTCCTGAATCTTGATCTTCCAGTCGGTGATGCGCGAATCGACAATCTCGAAACAGGGCAGCACGTAGTCGGTGGCACGGATGACATCCATCGCCGTGATGCCCGGGCCCTTGAGGTCTGCCTTGAGGACGAAGGCCAGTTCCGCCTCGGCCTTGGGCTGGATCAGTGTCGCGAGATCGATGGTGTCGCCTTCCTGATAGACCATGCCGGAAAGCAACATGCCGAAATCAGGCTGATAGACGCCAAGAAAATCCTGCACCGGCTTGCTCGTCGCGCCGATCTTCTTGCCGATAATCTTTTCACCAGCCTGCACGCGGCGGGCGACGAAACGTTCCTGAATCTGATAGGCGTCTTCAATCGTGATGTCCGGCTCGCGTTCGAGCAACGGGCGGACCGGACGGCAGGCGAGCCAGGCTTCGTAGAGCTCGTCGCCGTAGGCGGTGATTTTTTGTTGGTCCATGTTTGGCCTCAGAGCTTGACGCAAATGTTTCTTGTCTCGGTATAGAACTCGAGCGAATGGACGCCGCCTTCGCGGCCGATGCCGGATTGCTTGGAGCCACCGAAAGCCGTGCGCAGATCGCGCAGGAACCAGCTATTGATCCAGGTGATGCCGACCTCGATGCGCGCCGCGACACGGTGGGCGCGGGCCAGGTGGGTCGTCCAGATCGTCGTCGACAGACCATAGTCGTTGTCATTGGCCTTGTTGATGACTTCGTTCTCGCTGTCGAAGGGGCTGATGTGGCAGCACGGGCCGAAAACTTCTTCGCGCACGACCGATGCCGTTTCGGGCAGGCCGGTCCAGATGGTCGGCTGCACCCAATGGCCCTCGGCCAGATCGGCCGGCATGGTCGGCACACCGCCACCGGTTACCACCGTGGCGCCTTCTGCCGCCGCCTTGGCGTAGTAGGACATGACTTTCTGCTTGTGTTCGGCGCTGATCAGCGGGCCGTAGTTGGCGTTCTTGTCGTCCGGACGGCCGAACTTGACGGCTTCAGCCTTGGCTTTGAGGGCCTGGACGAATTTGTCGAAAATCGGCCGCTCGACATAGACGCGCTCGGTACCGAGGCAAACCTGCCCGGAATTCAGGAAAGCCGAGCGGAAAATGCCATCGACCGCCGCATCGAAGTCGGCATCGGCGAAAACGATGCCGGCGTTCTTGCCGCCGAGCTCGAAGGACACATCGCGCATGCCTTCGGCCGCAGCTTTCATGATGGCCGTGCCGGTGCGCGTTTCGCCGGTGAAGGTGATGGCATCGACCAGCGGATGCTGGGTCAGAAATTCACCGGCCGAGTTCGGGCCGAAACCCTGAATGACGTTGAAGACGCCCTTCGGGATGCCGACGGTGTTCATCACTTCGCCAAGCAAGGTGGTGGTCAGCGGCGTTTCTTCGGACGGTTTGACGACGACGGTATTGCCGCAGGCCAGCGCCGGGCCGACCTTCCAAGTCATCAGCAGGAATGGTGCATTCCACGGCGAAATGACGCCGACCACGCCTTTCGGGACACGGATGGCGTAATTCAACGCGCCAGCGCCGTCCGGGGTGGCCATCTGGAAGGACTCGCTCGGGACGTTCTTGACGACGTCGGCGAAGACCTTGAAATTGGCCGCGCCGCGCGGAATGAAAACATGGCGCATGACATGGTTCGGCTGGCCGGTATCGGCCATTTCGGCGGCGACGAAATCCTCGAAGCGGCGGGTGATTTCGTCGGCCACGCCATAAAGCAGATCGACACGCTGGTCGGTCGTCAGGCCACCCCAGATGCCATGGCGGGCGGCATGGGCGGCACGCACAGCGGCGTCGACGTCGGCCTTGCCGGCCTCGGAAACGTGCGCAATGACTTTGTTGTCCAGTGGAGAACGCTTCTCGAAGGTCTTGCCTTCGCTTCCCTCGACAAACTCACCGTTGATGAAATTCTTGATCAGCTGCACGGCATCTCCTTGCTTGGCTGCGCGCCTTCAAGGCGAGCAGGAATATTGTTTGGTCATCGGGCATGGCCGAATGGAAATGAGTCTAGGGGTCGCCAACCAATACCGTCCAATACCTTGTTTCCGGTTGATTGATACCGGTTAGGTATCTTTTGACATTGGGCAAAATTTCCGGTTGACCGTGGAATTTGGGTTGGTTTTATCGGATTGCCTTCGTAATTGGCTTGGGGTTCCGCCCTTGCGGGGCGTCTCACTTTTTCTTGCTTCGCCAAGAAAAAGTAAGCAAAAAGAAGGCGACCCTGGGTCGGTGCCGGCTGCGCCGGTTCCCTGCGCTACTCGG
>JBAQOL010000024.1:0-38208 GCA_049304775.1 Ferribacterium limneticum | reverse complement strand
GGGCCGATGAACTGCTGACGCAAACCCTGAAGTCGGCACTGAGCCTGGTGGACGTGCGGATCATCGACCATTTCATCGTGGCCGGTGACAAAGTCGTTTCGTTTGCCGAACTTGGGTTGATCTAGCGTCATGAGTCGCCCGCTTTCCGTGCTGAGCCCGATCTGGATGTGCTTCTCCGAGGCAACCGGGTCGGACTTCAATAATTGCTTTGTGAAGGGGAAGAATCAATGACTTCCACTTCATATTGCCCGCTTTGCGCAGGTGATGGCGTCCCCCTGGGGACGCTCGGATACCTGCGTTGGTTCCGTTGCCGCGACTGCGGCATGACTTACCACCGTCAAACTGGCCAGCACTCGAAGACCAGGTCGACACGCTCTAAAAAAGGAGGAGACCCGCATGGAAAACACTTCCGTGACATGCCTGAGAACACAGGCTGAACCCCTGGCCGCAATTTCGCTCTTGCATCTGAGTTCGAACACGCGCCTGAAACTGGCCGACAACGACCTGTCGGTCAACGCCTATCCAACCGACTGCGGCGGCATCCTCTACGTCGGTGCGCCGCGCCACAGCATCCCGATCGAAACCGACCTGGCCGCGATTTTCGAGGTCGCCGAGTTGGCCGGCATCGTCTGGCTGAAATTCGACAGCGAAGCAGCCGTAATTGACGGCCTGCCGATTTTCGAAATGCCGGAACTGGCCTCATGAGTCGGCATCACATCCGGCTCATGCACGAGGGCCGAGCCGTATTGGTGGTGGCCGGCTATGACCGGCCCCTAGGCGAACTATTCCTGCAGGTATTTCGCTGTCGGGAGAACTTGTTCGCCGGCGAGGACGAGATTGTTTACGACAGTCTCCATGAGCCAGGCCTCGACTGGACAAACATTGACACGCTAACTGAGAAACTTGGCAACCTCGAAATCTGTGTACCCAATGAGATGATCGAAGCGGTGTATTTGGATCAACGTTTCAATGCAGGCAACATCGTAGTAGGGCACCACGTCGACCAAACGGCGGACGAGAAGAGAGCCGACTGAGGAGGCGACTATCGAGCAGCTCCATTGGGGGGCGTTGGGCCGACAGGCTGACGCCCTGCTTTTTCCAACATTTACCCGATCCAATCTGACACTTATATCTCCTGACTTTCACAGAACTTCGATTAACTGATGATTATTCTGGTGAAGAATTAACACCCAGCCGATAAAATGCTTAAAACGAACACACAGATAAAATTGGACTGCGGAGAGGATTGTTCATGCTGGCATCTGTGCGCAGACTTCCAAATTGATCACGACATCAGCCATGGCGGTCAGTTCCGGCGTCTGGGAGACAAAGAACTCTCGCTGATAGCCCCCCAGACAAAGCACCGCCCGCTTCATCGCCATGAACATTCGCTTGTGCTCGGGGTCCAGCGGCCCATCGGCTTCGTCCGAGAACAGGGTGCCATAACAGCGTCCGGTGTTCTGGGCGAGATACAGTGCCACTGCCCGGATCAGGCACTCATTGATCCACACCCGTTCGCCACCGCTCATCAGGCTGACGCTTTTGCTTTCGCCAGTGTCGCCGTCGTGCACCTGAATATCGAAACCTTCCTTCTGTTCGCCCTTGACGGTCTCCACCTGCGTCAAGATGGAGAGCGTGAAACGGGAACCGTAGGAAGCAAGCAGCAGATCGTTGGCCAGTCCCGCCAAGGCCGGTCCGGCATCATCAATGGCCAGGGCAATCAAGCCATCATTGCTCATGCACTTGGCAAACAAGGTCCATTTACCCAACTCGGATTGGACCTTGGCGACACGGCTCGTCACCTGGGCCCGGCGGGTAGCCAAAGCTGCTGCCTGCTGCGCCAAGGCCGCGAAGTTTTCGGCGTCCCGCACGGCGCTCAGGTAATTCTGTTCGGCGGCAGCGACTAACTGCGCAGCTTCTTCCATGTTCCTGCGCGACTCGCTCAGACGCTGCTCGTCATAGCATGGAGGCAAGGTCGCCAACACCTGCTTGAGCCGGTCCAGCGTGGCGCGGTAGTGCTTGGCCTGTTGTTCGTGTTGGGCTGCAATCGCCTGCCGTGCGGCACCAATTTGTTGGCGCTCGGCCAACTCATCCGGTGTTTCCGCCTCTTGCTGGCAGAACGATGTTTCGCCGTCCTGCGCAGCCAACTCCGCCTCAATCTCGGCGAGTGCGCTCTTCGCCCGGGCCTGTTCTCCCGCCATGGCTGCCAGTACCGCATACCGCGAGCCTCTCACGTCGGCCACCTCGGCACGATGTTCAGCCCACGCTAGCTTCTGGGGCGCGGCAGCAATCCCTTCATACTGCCCGCCAAGCGCCGCCAATTCCCCTTGTGCCGCTGCCTTTTGGTCTGCCAGGCGCTTGATGGCGGCCTGAGCACTGGGAATCAGAGCCTGTGCTTCCCGCGCATCCGCCAAGAGCTGGCATTGCCCCTGTAGGTCGCTACCGGCACAAGGCACCACCCCGGCAAGGCCGAAGCGCCGCGCCAATTCTTCGGCTTTGAGCGCCGCCTGCCCAGCCTCGCGCTCGATCCCTGATAATTTCTGCAGGATCAGGCGCTCGGAAGCTTTGCACTGGGTCAGGTGCTGGGTCTGCTGGCGCCAGTGGGCGACCTGAGCCCGGTGCAGCGACAGGGCGTGTTCGGCCATGGGCAGACGGGCCTTGGCATGCTGCACGGTCGATGTACTGGCCAACACCTTGAGGCATTGGTGGCGCCGATTGTGCAAAGCCTGCCGGCGATTGAGGTCCTGGGTAAGGCGTTGCGCGATACGCTGCTCCAGTCGCTCCAGGCGCTGAGCCTCGCCCTGCTCCTGGCCCTTCAAGGCTTCTATGGCCTCGGTACCAGCCTGAATCACCGCGCTGCATTCGCCCTGAAGCTGCGTCCGACGCAGCTCAACACTCAGTGACTGCTCTCGTTCGGCCGCCAATTGCGCATGCTGACTTCGGGCCGCTTCCAGAGTCGCCAGAGCCCCTTGGCGTGCCGCCAGACTCTGGGCGACGCGTCCCGTAGCGCCCTCAAGCCGTCGCAAATCTCCGGCGATGCGTTGCGCATCATCATCCAGTCCGGACTGCTCCTGCCGAATTACCGCCAGACCAAGTTTGAGTAGCCGCGCCGTTTCGGCTGCTTTCTGGCCCAGCGCCCGGATTTCCTCCTGCCCCAACAGATCAGCCAACAACGTCTTGATCTCGGTAGTGCGATAGGCACTCAACTGCCGTTTTCCCTGAGCGGAAAACACCGACGTGAAGAAGGTGTCGGCATTGCCGCAAATCGCCTCGACACAGCGGGTATAGGTCTCCATCTTGCCGTCCGCAACGGTGCCATCTTCCAATGCCATGGGTTTCCACGCACCGTCGTCAGAAAGTGCAAACAGGAATGCTTCGGTCTTGCGCCGGCCGTTGAGGCGGATCACCACCTGCGAACGGTAGGTTCGGCCAGCGTGAGACCACACCAAGTCCTTCTCGTTTTCCGGGAGGCAGACGTGATCGTAATAGGAGAAGCTACCCGGACCCGCCGTCGCCGCACGCGAGGGCATGGTGAGATAGGGGTGCATATTCTCCATCACCGTTGTCTTGCCGCGTCCGTTAGGACCGGCAATGGCGACCAGTTCGGCACCGTCGGCCAGTTGCTCGAAATTCAGGGAGAGGACATCGCGTCCCAGACCGGCGCGGATACCGCGAAAGCCTTTAAGCGTAAGTGAAAGCGGTTGCATGCCGGCTTTTCCCAGGAAGATGACAGCAACCAATATCCGCCAGTGCTTCCCGACTTCAACCCCGACTGGCAGCTGCCAGTTCCGACAAAGACTCCTTTGGTCCTTGTACCATCGCTGATTACAATGCAATCAAAATATTCAACTTGGGAACAGCGTGAAACTCACACAACTACGGATCAACAATTTCCAATCTTTCGGCCCGACCTCGACCATTATTGATTTGTCAGCGATGAGTTTCCTACTGGGCCCCAACGGGACTGGCAAGACAGCGGTGCTTCAAGCGCTCTCACGTCTATTCGGTTTCGATCCGGCGCTGCGGCGGGTGCGCAGAAGCGACTTTCACGTTACCCCGGCGGACCTTGCCAAGAGCGATATCGGACCACTGACACTGTGGATCGAAGCACAGTTCGAGTTTCCCGAACTCAAGAATTCCAAGGGCAAACATGCCACTATCCCGGGGCACTTCGCCCACATGCAGTTGGAGTCCGTCGACGGTGTCCCCCGGGTACGGTTTCGCCTGAACGCTGAACTGGACGATGATGGCGACATTGAAGAGACCCTGCACTATGTGATCCAGGTCGACACCGACGGAGAGCCGGTCAAGATGGTGGCGGTGCAAAAGCATGATCGCAATGCGATCCAGGTGCACTACCTCCCAGCTCGACGCGACCCTAGCGACCATATTTCCTATGCAGCCAACTCCTTGCTGGGGCGCGCCTTGCGTGCCGCCGATTGGCAGGCCGAACGCGACGAAATTGCCGGCCTGACCCAGAACATCAGCGAAGCTTTGGCAGAAAACGTAGCGGTAGGCGGCATCGGCGCACACCTGTCCGCGCACTGGAGCACCTTGCACAAAGGAAGCTACTACACGAAACCCAGTGTTTCGTTCGAGCGCAACGAAATCGACAACCTCCTGCGTCACCTGACAGTCGGTTTCACGCCCGGACATGGTGAGCAGATCGTCGACTTCTCGCGCTTGAGCGACGGTCAGCAGTCCCTGCTCTACGTGTCACTGGTCCTATCCATCCAGGCAATCGGTCGCGAAGTCCTGGACGGCAAACTCGACGCATTCGATGTGGACAAGCTGAGACCTGCCGTGTTCACCCTAGTCGCGATGGAAGAGCCTGAGAACAGTCTGTCGCCCCATTATCTGGGTCGGGTGATCAAGGCGCTGACCACCTTCTCCGAGCATCATGACGCCCAAGCCGTCGTCGCCACTCATGCGCCATCGCTACTCAAGCGCGTTGCGCCGGAGAACATCCGCTACCTTCGCCTGAATGGGGACCGCCAGACCGTAGTCAAGTCGATAATCATGCCGGACGCCGCAGACGAAGCCCACAAATTCGTCCGGGAAGCGGTGCAAGCCTTCCCTGAGTTGTATTTTTCTCGGCTGGTCGTCCTCGGCGAAGGTGACAGCGAAGAGATCGTCCTGCCCCGCATGCTGCGGGCCAAGGGGCTTGCCGATGACGACACCTCAATTTCGGTCGTGCCGCTAGGCGGCCGGCACGTCAACCATTTCTGGCGACTTCTTGATGGGTTGGACATTCCCTACGTGACGCTATTGGATCTCGATCTCGGGCGCTATCAGGGTGGATGGGGCCGCGTGCGCTATGCCGCCAAGCAGATCCTTGCGCTGGGCAAACCGATCAAAGGCCTATCAAAGACAAGCATCGAAGCCCTCCCCGAATGGAACGGCACCGATCAGGTGATGACATCCGAGTCTGGAAAACAATGGTTGAGTTGGCTCGAAACACAATCAATTTTTTTCTCATCCCCCCTTGACCTCGACTTTGCGATGCTGCGTCGGTACAGCGCGGCGTACGAGTTGGCTGCTGCAGAATTTGCTGCACCCGAGACATCTACTCTGACTGCAGTGCTGGGCAAGAAACACCATGGCGTAGAGCAATACAACGCTGAACACCAGAAGCATTTTGCTGCTTATCACCAGCGGTTCAAACTTGGCAGCAAGCCGGCTGCACACCTCGCGGCCATGGCCGAACTCAGTGACAAAGACTTGGTCGACCACATGCCGCCACGGATCGCCCGACTAATTGATGCAGTCGAGGCGCGCCTCAAGGGACTCCCGGAGTGATCAAAGCTGATCGCTGGCAACCATCCGACGGCCTGAAACTGGAACCCAATGCGCTGGCCGCAGCACGTGAATCCCAGCACAGCCTGGCACTGACGGCCGGCCCCGGGGCCGGCAAGACCGAGATGCTCGCGCAGCGTGCGGACTTTCTGCTACGTACCGGCATCTGTCGCTATCCTCAGCGCATCCTCGCCATCTCATTCAAGGTCGACGCCAGTCGCAACCTCAAGGATCGAGTACGTCGGCGCTGTGGCTTTGAACTTGCTGCTCGTTTGGACAGCCATACTTTTCACGCATTTGCCAAACGACTGATCGATCGTTTTCGCCCCGTGCTGACCGGTCGGAATGCGCTGGATCCGGACTATTCGATCGGCTCACCACGAGTCCAGGGACGTCAGATCGACTTCGAGGACATGGTGCCCCTGGCGGTGCAAATCCTGCAGAGCAGCGAAGTGGCTCGCAATGCCGTTCGACAGACCTACAGCCATGTCTTCCTCGACGAATTTCAGGACTGTACCGATCCGCAATACCAACTCATCCGAATCGCCTTTCTCGATACTGGCATTCCGTTGACTGCGGTCGGCGACACCAAACAACGCATCATGGGCTGGGCTGGCGCGCTCGAAGGCGTATTCCAGGCATTCGCCGAAGACTTTCAGGCCCTCCCCCTCAACCTTTATCAGAACTTCCGTTCTCAGCCACGTCTGCGTCGCATGCAGAATACGATGGTCAAAATGATGGACCCCAAGGCTGCTGTACCGGATAGCGAGTTGGCAGGCAAAGGTGGCTCGGTCGATGTCCTGGCATTCGCCGATAGCCAAGCGGAAGGCGAGGCACTGGCCGACCTGATCCAGGCGTGGATCGCCGACGAAGGCATGCCCCCCTCTGAAATCGCCGTGCTGGTGTCCAAACTCCCCGACCTCTACGCTGACCGGCTGATGGCGGAGTTGGCGAGCCGCCACGTACCGTTCCGTAACGAACAAAATCTGCAGGATTTGTCCGTCGAGCCGGCGGCACGGCTCATTGTCGACTTCCTGTCCGTCGTAGCGGGCGAGCGAGAGCCGGATGCCTATGGTCGCTTGATGGACGTGCTCCTCGCCACAGGAGTGGACGAGGACACCGCCTACGACCTGCGAGCACGCTGGAATCGCCATATCGATGGCGCACGCAATCAGGTTCGCGAAGAGGGTCCCGTCGCGCACAACGCCGCAGCCTTACTCAAACTTGCTGACAGTTTCCTCGCACTTCTGGGACGGGAAGCCTTAGCAGCACTATCGGCAGACTACGAGCGAGGCAACCGTCTGGACGAAGTTATCGCACAAACCTTGAATCGGATCACCGACCTTCTTGCCCTCGATACGGATACAGCGGGGGCCCTGTCACGATTCTCGGAGGATAGCGCTGTGCGAATTATGACCATTCACAAAAGCAAAGGGCTGGAATTCGATAGCGTGATCATGCTGGGCATTGAAGAACAAACTTTCTTTGGCAAGCGTGCCGATGAGCGCTCGGCATTTTTCGTCGGAATTTCACGAGCCAAACGCCGGCTCTATCTGACCGTCGCTAATCATCGGGAAAGGCCGGAAGGATATCGGCGCCGTTGGGATGAAGCCCGATCTCCTCTCGTGGAGTTTCTGGAATACGCCACGAATACGACGTAACACCGCCTGGGCAATACTCACGCTTCAAAATAGTTCCAGTATTGCCGACTGGTGCCCATCTCTGGGTGTGTGTTCCAGTAGCGGAATACTTGGCATAGGTCTCGCCTCATCACAGGCAGGCAGCGGAGGCGCGCAACGACCACCGTCAAGCAAACGATCAGCAAGCTGTTCAGGGTTCTGGGTTGCCAGCGCCTCAAGACAGTCGAGCAGTGGCTCCACTCTGATCTCGGTTACCTGCGCCCATACTCGCACCTTGTCTTCCATCTGCGCCAACTGCGAGATACCGGCTGCCCGTGTCCGTACCACCGGTACGATGCGCCCTTCTAACTTGGTTTCCGCCGCCCCCTCCAGCAAGTGCAAAATCGCCCGACGGTCGACTTGATGACGATCTTCATCGGCAACCGTCCAGCGCACCCGCACGAAGGCACTGGCGATATCCTGTTGGGCGATGGCAGCGCGGAGTTCCTCGAGGTCTGGTTTGCCGTCGAACACAACGTCGACCGTTCGACGGGCTGGCGTCGGCGCCAGTGCAAAGCGTGCCTGATCGGAATCGACTTCCCACACCAGAAACCCCTTCTCACCTTCTTCGCCGTAGTGAAAACGGCCGATGGAACCGGGATAGGCAATGCACTGCCGACCAGCCTTGCCCGCCTGTTCCCAGAATTGATGCCGATGGATATGCCCAAGCATGAAGGCCTGCGCCTCGGCTGCGAACAGCGCCCCGGTGGTGAATTCATGATCGAAGCCGGCCATTGGCACGCCGTGCTCGCTCAAGCAGCCGAATACGGTGCCGTGCGAGATGCCAATGGTGGGCAGGCCTTGCAACTGTGCGGCCCGATTGGTCGGCACAAAGCCGCGCAACAAGACGGCCAGGTGCTCGCCAACTGCCTGTGCTGCATCCGCCGCACCGACCGCTGCGGCGACCACCGCCTTGTTCACCGTGGGTACACAGGAGAATAAGGCACGAGCACCGGCCGGCAGTTGATCGAAGCACCAGCCTGTCGAAACAAGCCATTGCCCCTGGGCGGTGAGTGCCACTTGTTCAATACGCTCGGCCACATGCACCGGATAGCGACCGCCCAGCAGCTTGAAAATAGCCAGGGTACCCGGCGGCTCATGTGAAAACGTACCTTGCAGCATCAGCACCGGACAATGCTCGGCCAGTCGCCGCACCTGGGCGAACAGTCGTTCGGCGGCCGGTGCATGCAAGTCCAGTGCATGGTCGGTGGCATCCCCCGACAGCACGGCTGCTTCTACCCCCAGGGCAATGGCCCGGTCGATGGCGGCGCCGAAACAGCGATCCGCCTCCACCCGGTTTTTTGTGCCGTAGTGCAGATCGGAGAAATGCGCGATGCGGATCATGCCGTTCTCCCCCGCGACACCAACTGCATTTCGCTCTCGATCTTGTCACGGTAGCCCTGTGGATCGTTGCTGTAGCGCTCCAGTTCATTCCAAGCCTGGGCGCGACCATGGGGGTTGATCTTCCAGCCTGGTCCCCAGCGCCGGTCGGCGTAGGACCGATACTGTTCAGGCACGATGCCGTAAGCCTGCACCCGTGCCATCAGTTGCTCGAAACTGGGATGCCCGTTCTGGAGCGGCGGCTCGTCGCCAGGCGAGGCATCGACCATTGGGGATGAGCGGACCTCGCCCTCATAAGATTGCGCCATTTCAGCAGAGGCCTCGACCGTACTGACTTGCAGTACCTGCGTCGCTAGTTGCGCCTGCAGCAGGGCCGTCTCGGTGTCCTCGTTATCGCGCAGCAAGGCAGTGACGTCCACCGGTGCCTCAAGATCAATGATCCACTGCGGCACGCGCACGGCCCGGCCCCGCTCATCGATATGGGCAACCTCCATCAACCTCTTGGTCAGATAGAACGGTGTTCGCTGCCGATCAAGGAAACCGGAGATGCGCCCGCCACGCAGGAAGCCGACGGTCTCGAACTTCTGGATCGCCGCATTCATCGCGTAGAAACTGTTGGTGTGCAGTTCAAAGGCGCTGATCGAACGGATGCTGGGTATGAAAAACAGGAAGCGCCCGGTCAGATTGCACTGACGCGATTGGTATTCACGGCAGGCCTCAGGTTCGCACAGGCCGTTGTTCTCCTCGCGGACCACGGTCTTGCGCCCACCGAAGAGACGGATCGTGCGCCGCCCCGTATCGTCCACCGGCACCGGCGCATGGCACATGCAATGGCGCACCCGGCCATCGGCCGAGTATTGCGACCAGTAGTGTTTGTCGTGCGCTCCCCAGACCGCAAGTTCGTGCGGCATCACGGTCTGCCAGTAGTCGGAAGGAAATACCACCGGAAAACGATACAGGTGCTGTCCGTCGCCCCGGTCTTCGCCGTAAGCCGCCAGAATTTGCACGGCGATTTCGGGATTGGGGAAGTCCTGGCCCCGCACGGTGAACCATGGCACGTTGCGCGGCACCAGTGGCGTTTTGAGGGCGGGCAGCACCTCGGCTATCGCGCGCTCAATCTGTTCGAAGGACTGGCCAGCGGCTACGCCCTGGTCGTAGATCGCCTTGGCCTTGGGCTGCTCGGCAGCTTTCTTCGTAAGTACCTTGATACCAGCGCGGATTTTACCGCCGGTCGGAATACGGGCGGGGTTTTGCCCGAGCAGGGTGGGTGTGATGCCGCCACCCTGTATGGCAATCGCTGGGTGTGGGTTGAGATGGGCCATGACGGCGTTCCTCCATGAAGGTCGGGATATTTCGACAATTCATGCTCTCGCGACTTCCCTCCGGTTCAACCCCGACGGAAGCGCTCACGGCAAAAGCCTACTTGGCCGAAGTTCACCTCGGTCTTAAAATATCGCCATGACCCGCTCCGAACTCATTGCCCTACTCGCCGAACGCTTTCCACAACTGGTGCAGAAGGATTCTGAGATGGCGGTAACAGAGATTCTCGGGGCCATCCACGCGGCGCTGGTTCACGGAGACAGGGTTGAGATTCGCGGGTTCGGCGTTTTCGACCTGAACCACCGCACGCCCCGCCAGGCACGTAATCCAAAAACAGGTGAACCTGTAGCGGTACCGGCAAAATGGGTTCCCGCCTTCAAGGCCGGGAAGGAATTGCGTGAACGAGTGATGGCGACAACTTCTCCTCAACGCGTGCTGATCGACCTGCCCGTCTATGGCTCAATCGCCGACACCCGTCAGCGTGAATCTGAAATGCTTTTCAAGGATGGCATCACCTGATCTGTCGACCATACCCAGGCCATCTCTCCCACCCTCGCAATTGCTTTCTCCTTCACCGCCCGCTCCTTGGGGTTCATGAACACGCTCAGCACATGCAGCGGCATGGGTGATGGCCCGGCATCCAGCAGTAGCGCGTTCGGAAATGGCGCGGCACTGCGCGCATCGTAGCGTAGCGGCTTGATGAAGCGACGCTGCTGCGCGACCAGGGCACCAATCAGTGGAAGTTCATGCACACCCTCGATCGGTATCCACTGCTCGCTGGTCAGCATCAGGCTTACCGAATCAATCTCGTAGGTGTGTTCACGGCGGGCACAGATCAGTGCGGCCATTACCAGCCTCACCGAGTGGCGAATGTCGGCATCGCGGGCCTCGAACAGTGGGGCGAAGACCCGTTCTATGCGTTCCCACGTACGGCCGGCGATCAGTAAGGGCGCATCCGGCATGTGGCGAATCCAGACCCGGTGCCCCTGGGCTGTTGCCTCGCTGGCCTTGTATTCGCCGATGACGACGGCCAGCGGCGCCTGGCCGTCGCGCGGCCCCAGCACCGCCAACTTCTCACGGCGGCGCTGGGCGGCTTCGGCCTTGCCGGATTCACTGAAGTGCTCGGGGACATACAGGCGCTCCACCAGCGGCACGCCCTTGACCGTGATTTCCTCGGCCGCCTCCAGCAGGTATTTACGCAGCACGCCCTGGTTACGCTTGCCGGCCATAGCCGGACTCCAGCGGTTGAAGCCGGCGCGCTCGAACAGGAAGTGCATCAAGGCGCGCAGTGACATGCGCCGACGCGGCACGCCCACCTCCGCCACTTCCTGCACTTCACCGCGCGGCACGCTGTGCCCGATCACCCGCGTCCACGGAAAATCCACGCGCAGTTCGACCCGTCCCGGTTCAGCTTCCAGCACCGCTTCGCCCAGCAGTTCGCCCAAGCCCGATTGCTGACTCTCCGG
The DNA here is from genome assembly GCA_049304775.1 of Ferribacterium limneticum. Classification (GTDB taxonomy): domain Bacteria; phylum Pseudomonadota; class Gammaproteobacteria; order Burkholderiales; family Rhodocyclaceae; genus Azonexus; species Azonexus limneticus_C. The sequence goes on along the minus strand of JBAQOL010000024.1, from coordinate 26,606 downwards.
CTCATAAGACGGGCAACCCGGATGGTGGGCGCTGCCGCTGTCCGGCATGCGTTTGACTACGAACAGGCTGTGGCGCGCCACGTACATTTCCACCCCACCCGGCATGCACAGACAGCGTGGCCGTTCGAGGGTGTCATGAACCTGGGCCAAAGCTTCCTGCAACTGTGAATCATCGGCGCCGATTACGCGGCCCTTGATGGCAAAGCGCTGGAGGTCCATGGCGGTCAGACCTTACTTAAACCAGTTCGTCGAGCAATTCCGCCAACGTCGGCTTCGGCCGGGGTAGCAGTTCCCGCACCGCGCTGCGCTCACCGATACCCAGGATGGCACCGACCTGATCTTCGTCGGCACCGCGCTCATACATCCTCGACATCACTGTCAGACGCGCCGACTGGGCGCTCAGGCCCTTGAGTTCGGCATAGCGAAACAACTTGCGGTAAGTCTCCAGCAGAGCCCGACAAACGAAGCGATTCTGCCCTGGCTCGCCATTGTTTGAAGCGATTCGGTAGGGTTCGCCGCAGGGCGACAGAAACAAGCGGCTGTCCGCACGCAATCCACGGTAGCAATCTGGCGCCCCGACGCCGTGCCCGCACGCGCAGCGCTCCCGAAAATAAGCCGTCAGCGCCTCATCGAGCCGGCAACTACTGAAATAGAGTGGCCTCAATTTGCCGTTGATCGCCACCTCGGCACGCAATTCCGATTCACGACAGACGCTGCCGTCAGCATGCAGGTAGTCGCGCACCTCAAGCCGGGCGATTTCGAGAGGGCGCAGGCCGGTGGCAAACAGCATGTAGTAGAGGGCAAGGTCATGCCAGGTGCGACTGGTACGACCCTTGATGCGCACCGCGCCTTGGGCCACCTCTGCCGCCGACAATACGCGCGCCGGGCGGGAACCGACCGGGGGCAGCGGCTCGAATCCCGCAAGTGCGACCAGGATGGCCTCGCGATGCAGGCGCAGTCGGCGCACAAATGCGGCCCCCTCTTCCTTGAGACCGTCCACGCCCACGACCTGGGTGAGTTGGACGGCGACTGACTTGATGCGCCGCTCCACCGCCGTGCGCGAAATACCGAAGCGCACGGCTACCGTCTCGTAGGTATCGCCGCCGATGACGGCCCGCAGCATCTCAACCGATTGCAATGCATTTTCGTGGTGCTTGCTGACCTCCTGGCTGTCTTGCATGACCTGCTTCTCCCATCATCTGTCGACCGACATCTTTCCGAATACTCAAACACTGACGCCCCCATAGCCAGGCGGAATCGCCTGGAAAGGTGCGGGATTTCGTCATCAGATCAAGAGCGCCGTGCTCGGGACAGACGCCCCGATCGGAGACGGCATACATGCGTTATGCGGTGGATCGGTAGCGGCCCGGTTGCGGCGCAAACGACGCCGCTACGAGCCAATCTCCCATACTTGATTCGGGAATCAGACCGGCGCCCCCTGCTGCGCGATCCAGCGGCGGATATCTTCGGCGCGCCAGACGGTCACTCGTTCCGAGAGTTTGACCGGGCACGGGAAAGTGCGCGCCTGGATGCGCCGCCATAGGGTTGATTTTGAAATGGGCACGAAAGCCAGTACTTGGGGCTGACGCAGGAACCCGGTCTCGGGCAACTTCAGGACCGCAGTCGGCGTCATGGGCGAAATTGAAAAAGTGTTGGAAGTCGCCGCCGTAGCGGAAACCCTGGAGCGGATTTTGGGCATGATCGGACCTCGTTGCAGCAGACGCTGTTAACGAACATGACCTGCTCTGTTGTGGCCGCACTAGGTCAGGATGGCGCGAGCCGATAGGGAACGCTGAACTCGACAGCATGCTGCGGGCGCCCCGGTCGCACAGCATGGAAGGATGAGCAAGAAAGTGAATTCGATCCCATGACGGCCAAGGGCGTCCGGGTCGGGAAAAGTCAGCCGATCCGCCACTGCGCCGCGCGGCACACGCGATAGCGGATCGTCGGGTAACAGGCAGGTATCGACTGCAACGCCGCCACGAGAGCGGTAAAGGTGCCCATGGCGCCAGGGCAGGCTGACATAGAACCTGACTACACAATATGGGCGTCCGTGGGCAGACGCAAGAAGCTCCGGAACCTGCCCGCCTAAAGAGGCCGCGCCAGCCAGCGATTGGAGATGGCACAGGTAGCAAACCCATTCCGACTCGCCGCGATCAAGGTTGCGACCCGAAAACCGGATCGCGGGTAAATCCGGCCAGGATCAAGCTTGCCTTGGCGGAAATGGCCATGACTTGTGCTGGCGACATCTCGCAGAGCCCCCTAAAAGTGCGTCCCACACGCCATTGAGTACCCTGTATTCCTCCTGTCGGCAGGAATACTTGCTACTTCGAGCGTTTACTCAAGTGTTCACAACAATTCCGCACTACCGACATAACGAATGCCCGATCATCGGGACCCAGTTCGAAAATCCATGCGCCAAAGGCCGCAGCTTCGCTGGCCTCGGCGGGTCCTTCTTTCGACAACAGGTCACCAGCAGAACAGCGCAGCGCAATCGCAAGCCTGTCTAGCGTAGGCAGCGATGGCAGATGTGCTCCGCGTTCAATGCGCGAGACGGTTTCGACATCCACGCCGACCCGCTCCGCGACTGTTTCCTGTGTCCATCCCAACTGTTTGCGCCGCTCGCATAGGTTGCCCCCAAGGTGCTTCGCCAGACCAGCGGAGTCTTTTTTCTTTACCGCCATCATGTTGTCCTCTTAATCAACAAGAATGACGGTCTCCGAAGTATCAAAACAGGGTGTCTTATGTCGTTATTTGCATCTACATAGTTGTTGATTTCGGCTCGGGGGAAACAGCAAAGGGGACGAGTAGCAGATATCGCTGCTACTCGCCAACTGAAGGCTGGTCGCTTTCCAAGGCTTCGGATAATCGTGTGTCGGAGTTCATCGCTGCCGGTTCGACCTCCCCGCCGCCTTCTTCCCCAGGTTTTTCCGTGCTATCTACCGCGACGGCCTCCTGCCGGACATCCATGCTTCGGCCCTCGCCATCGCGCCCCCCCATGGCATTCATTCGCCGTCGCAGACCCATGGCGAAATTGCGCGCACCATTGGCGATGTCGCGCACCTGCCGTTTGAGGCTGGCACGCTGGATATCCACTGCCTGGGTGGTGATCACTTCGTGGATTTCCAGGGTCTGCAACAATGGCATCAACTGGTCGAGTTTTCCCAGCACCTCGAGAAAGCGGCGGCCACTCGACGACAGCACATGAACTTCGACATCCAGCGGCACCGTGTCGTAAGTCGCCGTGCTGTTGATGGCGTGCGCCTTGAAGAGCACTTCGGCGCCATCAATGGCCTTGTTCAAATTCTCACTTACCGTGTCCATCTGGGCGCGGATGGTGTTCTCGATCTTGGCCACATCCTCATGGTCCAGGCGGGTACGAGCAATTACCGAGATGAAGTGCGTGTTGAGTTGCAGGGTATTGAACAGCCGCGCGAAGAAACGTTTGCCCTCGGCGCTGGTGAAGCGTGTAGGCATTTTCAGGCTGGCAGCTTCGACGCGCCGAAAATCGGCCTTGGCTTCCTTGGCGAGGATGCGGGCGTTAACGCCCCCCTCATCTACCTTGACGATCTGAATCTCCGACATGCCGTACTCCTCGAAATACTGCGTTCGCAGCGATCTTCCGCAGAGGGCAGTTCATTCGCCACCGGAAATGGCCGACGCTTGAGGGGGCTTTCGGCATTGGGGCCGATTAGGCTGAATTTTCGGGATTGACCGTGGCAATGCGGGCCACTACCTTTACGTCATGCAGTAGTTGGCCCTGCATTCAAACAAGGCAAGCCCTGGAGTTATCCGTTTGTCGCGCACCGCTGTGTTTCGCCGGTGCTGCACACGTCAGTCCTGCCGGTAGCGATTCCGCTGCCGGTCGCACCTGCGTCATTGAGGCAAGTTTTCGAGGCAGGGGCGCGGCGTCTCTGTTCCCGTTTCCCGGATGCCCTTCCCCCGAAAGCCTTCCTCGATCGGTCGCTGGCATACCGATCACGGCGGTTCACGCCGCCTGCTCAAGCCAGCCCTGGAGTTTCTTCTTCCCGTACCGCCTCTAGCGGCTCGGCCGTTCGTCACCCCACGGGGGCATCTGCCCCCTGCCGTGGTGCGCGTTGCCTCCTTTTTTCCTGGAGCCAACGATGCTGAATCAGAGCTTATCCCCCAAAGCTTCCCATCCCACGCCCGTGGGCCCCGTATTCCCGCCCATCTTTTCCTCTTGGCCGGCTATCTCATGTCACCGGCCGGCGGCGATTCCTGATCGTGCCGCGCAGGAGCAGATGCTCGACGATGCGGACGCACCGATCGAATGGAGCGAGGAAGACATCGTCTTCCTGCATTGGCGCCTGCTTGAAGAAGTCAGCCACCTGGCTGATCCCGCGACGCCCCTTGAAGAGAAGTTCGACACGCTGCGCTGGGTGTTTAGCGAACACGAAAAGGACGGCCTGCCGTTCTCCTTCGTAAGTTGCCTGCGCGTGGTCGGTTGCAGCCCCCTGTCGCCCATCGCCTATTGCGGCTTGGTCGACGCCGAAGAAATCCGCGGCCACATCCGCCACAACCTCAAAGCCTGGTTAAACGCCTCGCTCGAGCGCTACCCCGACTGGGTGCGCGACGCCGTCGTCCACAACCCCGCCTGGATCGAAGCACGACTCGCCAAGAATCCTCAGTGGATCAACGAGCAGATCAAGCGGATGTCCGTGCAAGGCGACCTGTTCGCCTAATCCCGCCCAACTTTTCGGGCTTGCTGCCAAGGCGCAAGCCCGCCCCAATTTGAAGGAGTTGTCATGAGCACTTTCAAGGATGTCCTTTGCCTGCTGGCGATCTTCGTCCTCTACGGCATCGCCGGACGTCTGGACTATGAAGACGCGGTTGGGCTGGAACAGATTCGCCAGGAACGGCTGCATGCCGCTTGCCTGACAGATCAGCTGGCGCGGATCAACGACCAACGCCTTGATCCACCAGGCAAGGACATGGATGCCGGACTGCCCGCCGATGGCCTGCCCTGCCCCCTGCCCGTGCTCTAAGGAGAGCGCTATGTATACCGTAACGCATCTCGCCGGACGCGCGGTGCCCCTACTGACCGTCCAGGCCCCCGAAGACATCGAGTTCCTCGTCAAGGAAAGCGAAGTCCTCACCGGCCGGGCCGGTCGTACATTTGTCATCGCCAGTGCCGACTGGCTGGCTTACCGGGTGCACTGGCACCCAATCGCTCTAAAGGTCGAGCGTCTCGACGCTGCCGGCCAGATCCTGAGCACCCGCCACCTGCTGGCCAAAGAATTCCGCCAGCACAGCCTGATGGAAGCCCTGGCCGCCGGCCAACTGTTTACCCCGCCTGTTCGCCGTCTCGGCTGACGGGTCTTCTTCCCCCTTGGCGGGCCGGTCCCGCCGGGATCAGTACCGCCTGCATTCAAGGAGCACATCATGCAGATACAGGTTCGAGTCAACGAGGAAGGCGCCTTGCGCAACCAGCGCTTTGCCTTCACCGACCGCTTCACGCTCGTCTCCGAGTTGTTGCAGAACGCCCGCCGTGCCGGGGCAATGCACATCGAAGTCGACTACGACGCCGGCACACAGATCCTGGTGGCACAAGACGATGGCAACGGTCTCGACGACTTCCAGAAACTCCTGAGTTTCCACGAGTCGGGCTGGGATGATGCCACCAGCGCCGAGGAACGCCCTTTCGGGGTTGGCTTCTCGAAGTGCCTCTATGCCGCGACGCGCTGCATCGTCGCTTCCCGCCATCAGCGAGTCGATATCGACACCGCGGCGGCACTGGCCAAGGCATCCATCGACGTCGAGTCCATGACCGAAGCAGTGACTGGCACCCGGATAGAACTGCACGGGGTCGAACTACCCGAACTTGGTAGTCGCATCGAGACCTTGTGCCTGGGCTTTCCGGTTGAGGTGCTGTTCAACGGCAAGCCGCTGACGCGCCGCTTTGCCGTCGCGAACCTGGCGACGATGGCGAGCCCGATGGGTACGGTTCATCTGACCGGGACGCGGGACGGCAAGTTCAGTTACAACGCCCTGGTCTTTCTGCAAGGCTTCTGCGTCATGAAACCAAACTACGGCTCGTTCGACGAGGCCAATGTCGTACACCTGGATTCGCGCCAATTCATGGCGCGCCTGCCGGATCGCGACAAGTTGATCGACGAAGACGTCCAGAGTAAGCGCATCAATGCCGAGTTGGCCGCCTGCTGGCGGCAGACGCTGGAAGTTGCCAAAAGCCAGCTTTGTCCTGAACGTTTTGTCGCAATCTACTATGAGGCGATGCGCGCTTGGGGACAGTTGGACCTGCTCAACGACCTCGATGTGCTGCCGGTCGAGTTGTTCGACGAAATCGTCGACTATCCAATCCAGGATGATGACCGCAGCTATGTCCGGCAAGTTGCCGTGGCGCCCACCCGGCAAGCGGTCGAGAGCGGCGCGGTGACCCTGGTTTCGCTCGACTGGTTGGGCGACGACAACGCGGCACGCTGGATGATGGCCCGGGCCAAAGGCTATCTGATCTTCGACTGGATCGGCCTGAGCTCCAATCACTGGGCATGGCGCTACGTGCGTTTCCTCGACCAGGAAACAGTGCAGGTCGAAGCGGTCTCCGAGCAAATCCGCGTCCAGTTGGAAGGACGCTGGGTATGGCCCACCGTGATCCTCTGCGACTCGGTAATCCTGCGCAGTATCAAGGACGTCGCCGAAATCACCGACGCGGGCGTCTGCCACGATGATGTGTTGTACATCCCGGCCGGCGAGACCTCCGGCCAGCCAGTACGACAGGCCTCGTCCTTCATCGACGAGAACGACCAGTTCCTCGCCGCTGACCTCGATGCGGACCGCGATGCACTGGCGGATTTGATCCGTCACCTGCGCTCGGTCGATCCGGTGCAGACATTGGACTCGCTGTTGCAGGAGTTGCGGCTGGGCCGCTATCCCTTACTCCATGGCAAGGCTTTCCAGGTCACCGTCGGCGTGGGCATCGCCCCCAGCTATTCGGTAGCCCTGATCATCGAAGAAGGTGCATGCCATGCAGAATCGTGAGTACGAGGCCCGTATCGAAGCGGTCAAGCAGCGAGCCCATGGCCGGTGGACTGAGATACTGGCGAGCCTGGGAGTCGATGAACGCATCCTCAAGCGGCGCAATCTCCCCTGTCCCTTGTGCGGCGGCACGGATCGCTTCCAGTACACCGACAAGTTCGGCGAAGGGAACTATCACTGCCGCAGTTGCGGCCCAGGCGGCGGCTTCAAGTTGATGCAGGCAGTACTGGGCATCGATTTCAACACGGCATTGCGCGATGTCGAGCGTTGCCTGGGGATGATGCCGGCGACGGCTCCAGTAAAGGCCAACGAGCCTTCGGCCGAGCGCATGCAGAAACTGGCCCAGCGCATCTGGAACGAAGCGAAACCAGTGACGGTTGGCGATGAAGTCGATCGCTACCTGACCAGTCGTGGCGTGGCGCTGCCGGTCTATCCGAAGGTGCTGCGCTTCCATCCGGCGCTGGGCTACTACCAGAAGGATGCCGACGGCAAATCGCACAAGGTCGCCGAGTATCCGGCCATGCTGGCCTGCATCCAGGGCGAGGATGGTCATGCAGTCACCCTGCACCGAACCTACCTCCAAGCTGGCGCCAAACTGGCCGTGCCGGATGCGAAGAAGGTGCTGTCTTCCGGCATCAACGGAGCCGCGGTTCGTCTCTTCGAGGCGACCGAGGACCTGGGGATCAGCGAAGGTATCGAGAAGAGCATCGCGCTGTATCTGGCGACGGGGCGGCCGTTTTGGGCCGGCTTGAACGCAGGCAATCTGGAAAAGCTGTGGATTCCCGACTCGGTTCGCCGGGTCTGGATCTACGCCGACAACGATGCCGACGGCGACTTCGCTGGTCAGGCCGGCGCCTTCGTACTGGCCCGGCGCCTGAAGCACGAAACGCATCGCACAGGCAACCGTGACGTGCAGGTGTTTGTGCCCAAGGACGCTGGCGTGGACTGGAGCGATCTGTGGCTACGCCGCGTGCAGGCCTTGTCGGCACGGGCAGCTTGAGCAACCAGGGGGTGCGCCGCCGCAAGGCGCGCGCACCCGCCTTTTCAGCGGCACTGCAGTGACATGCGGCGCCACTGAAAAGGTCATTTGCCCGACTGGTAGTTGTCACACCAGGCGATACCCCACGGTATCGCGAAGACAGCCCTGGAGTTCCGGCGCGATTCACCTCGTGCCCTATTTGGACAGGCATTCGCCGGTCCGTCATCGACCCTGGCGGGGATGCGCATCCCCGCGAGCGGGCGATGCCGTCTCCGCTTTTCTTTTCCGACAAGGAGATTGCTATGAAAAACGGACGTTCTCTCGTCAGCCTGGCCCAGGAATTGGAACGCCAGTTGGACTCGAAGAAGGACTTGATTGTGCCCTCGGCGCTGATACGCCATGCCACCGACGAGCAGGGTGAAACCCGCCTGGTCATCGATGAAGGCAGCAGCTCGCTGCAGTATGGCGTGACGCCCCTGGCGCGCCGCCAACTGGCGGACAAGCTGAAGATTCCGTATGCCTATTTCGAGCGTATGCGTGAAGACCAGCCTGCCCTGCTCGACCGCAACGTGAACACCTGGCTGCAAAACGAGGATGACCGGCGCATGCTGCGCACCCTGGATGGTCAGGTGCGTGCTGTATTGTCGGATCGCTACCGCCGCCTGGACAATTTCGACCTGGCCGAGAGCGTGCTGCCCATCCTGCAGCAGTTGCCAGAAGTGCGCTTCGAGTCGGTCGAACTGACCGAGACCAAGATGTATCTGAAGTGCATCACGCCGCGCCTGAAATACGAGATGGCCCCCGGTGATGTCGTGCAGGCCGGTGTCGTGATCTCGAACTCGGAGGTCGGCCAGGGCACGCTGTCGGTGCAGCCGCTGCTGTTCCGGCTGGTATGCAGCAACGGCCTGATCGTCCCGGATCGCTCATTGCGCAAAACCCACGTCGGTCGCGCGCTCGGCGGCGAGGATGAACGCATCCAGGTCTACCAGGACGACACCCTGCAAGCCGATGACAAGGCCTTCTTCCTGAAGGTGCGCGACGTCGTGCAGGCGGCAGTATCGGAAGCCACCTTCCGTCAGACGGCGCAGAAGATGCAAAAAACGCTCAACATCCCCTTGGTGGGCGACCCGGTGAAGACCGTAGAGGTGCTGGCCCAGCGCTTCACCCTAAACGACGGCGAACGGGCCGGCGTCTTGCGCCATCTGATCGCCGAGGGCGCGTTGTCGGGCTACGGTCTGGTCAATGCGGTGACACACTACAGCCAGGAAATTGAAGACTATGACCGTGCGACGGAGTTCGAAGCCTTGGGCGGTCGGCTAATCGATTTGTCGGCCCATGAGTGGAAAGGATTGGCCGAAGCGGCCTGATCCAAAAGCATCTTGAAAGCCGGCCGGGACATGTGCCCCGGGCCGGCATTCAACCACTCAAGAACACTGTGGCCCCCTGTCTTTTTTGCCTCTCCGGCGTTACGCGCTAGTCCATCCTGCACCGCGCCACTCACCAAGCGACAGTATCAATCAGCCCTTGAGTATGGCAAGAACGTCACCCTTCAAGCATTTCCGCAAATGCTATTGCCATTTCCCTTCGATTATAAATAGACTGCCCACTTGCCTTGACCAGGCTGGCGCGCCGGATCGCTTACGAAGGTTTCCGTCTCCAATGCCTGATGCCCCCAACAGGGCCAACCGGAGAACAGGACCATGAGTCATGTGACGCTTAGCGATGTCGAATGGATCAACCTGAATGCGCTTGCCGTCATTCGCGCTGGTCTACAACATGATCGGGCTTCAACCTGTTGCAAATTCTCACTCGACACAAAACTGGCCGACTACCTCAAGGGCTTGAGCCTCGATGAACTGTGGTCGCTGGTGCTCCATGTCGGCGACACGACCCTGTTCCCACCGCGTGCAGATCTGCTGACGCTGCTAAGTACGCCGCGAGCCCTGGCAGGCCCCATGGCCATTATTCATCCGCCCGTACCAATGGAAAATCGGCGCTAGGAAGACTAGGCATGCCGACCCGAGGCGACCGGCACTTGCTCGCGATGCAACAGGCAAAGCAACTGGCTGCACTCGGCGCCCGCTTGAAGACGATTCACGTCATGACCGGCATGCCACCGCGCCAGGTGCAAAGCCTTTTCTTCCCCGACGCACACACGATTCCCCGTGGTCGAGCCCCGGACTCGGCCGAGTGGTACCACGGTGCCAACCTCATTCTGCGCACCGATGCCTGCCTCATTGGTGCCAAGTTCCACCAATTGCGCAGCCATGGACTTACTGCCGTGGAAGCCTTGATCCTGGCGTATCGCACCTATCAGTCGGTCACCCAGCCGCCTTACCGGATTAGCCTGGACCGGGCTTTCAACCTTATCTCCTACATCGACGGCATCTGGCTGGCCAGCGCACCAACGCTGACCGTCCTGACTTGTCCGGGCTGCGGCTGCGAGTTCATCGCGGCAGTCGGCACCATCATCCACCCCGGCGAACCCTGCCCCTTCTGTAAACTGCTTGAGCGCTTTCACGTCGACCACCGCATCCAGGCATCTTATCCGCGCCGCCCTGTCATCGACATGACCGCGCGCCAACTGGGCATGCTCGCCCTCTTCCACAAGCTAAGTCCCGGAGCCGAAGGCGATAACCCCGCTGAATAAGCGCTGTTTCGCCGCGACAGGCAAAGTTGTTGGCCGAAGAATGAGGCACTTGACCTCCCGTCCGACATCGCTGTGCAGCCATGGCCGTAACACCAATTCCCGTCAGTTGCTACCCCGCCTCCGACCCGGGCTTTGCCGCTCTCTCAGTTGATGAACTACTGGCCAGCGAAGCTGACCTGATCGCGCGCATCAAGCTATGCTACGGCACCGATCGGGAGAGCTTCGAGCGTGACGTATTGACGTTGATCCGACGCTATGCCGCCTGCGTGCATCTGCTGCCGGCCACCGCCGATAATTACTTCAGCAAACCTGGCGGGCTGCTGCGACTCGGCCTCGAGACCGCCTTCTTCAGTCTACAAGGCACCGACGCACACATCTTTTCCGGACGGATGAGCATATCGTCACGTCGGCAATTGGAGCCGCGCTGGCGCCATGCGACATTCATTGCAGGCCTGTGCTGTGAGTTACATCGTTTGCTGAGCCACGTCATCGTCACCGATACCGAAGGTGAAGTATGGCCAGCCTTCCTTCAGCCACTTGAAAAATGGTTGCTGACCCGTGGCGCAGAGCGCTACTTTCTGCGCTGGCGACCGCAGGCCGTCGAGGCGCGGGGGCTGGGCCTGTTTGCGCTGCCCCATGTCGTGCCCCCTACGTTAATGGCCGATCTTTCCGAAGGCAACACGGTGATCGTGCCGCACTTGCTGGCCAGCATCAGCGGTATTCCGATCTATCGCGAGCACAACATCGTGGATGAACTGGTGCGCCGCTCGCTGGCGCTGGTCATCGACCGTAACCTTGCTGCCAGCGCCGACCGCTACGGCTCGCCACAATACGGTTCGCACCTGGAACGCTATCTGGTCGATGCCCTGCGGCGGCTGACCAGCGGCAATTCAGCCTGGGTTCCCAATCGCGAAAAGTCGCGCCTGTGGTTCGGACAGGATGGGCTGTTCCTGGTCTGGCCCGGTGCCGCAGAGGATGTACACCAACTGCTCGAGGCTGACCAACTGGCCGGCATCCCCAAGGCACCTGAGACCATGCTGGAACTGCTGCTGGCCGCTGGAGTCTTCGCGGCGGCGACCGGCGGTCGATCAACCTGGCACATCCAGCCGCCAGGTGCGAAGTGTCCGCTGGAGGCTGTCAAACTCTCGACCACGGGCATCCTTCTCGCAGGAATCGATCCGCTCCCCGTGGCCTTACCCGAGACGTTGGAACTCAAGCCGCAACCTGCGCCCATCGCAACTGCGCCGCTGACACAAGCCTCCGAACCATCACCGGCCCCGATCAGTAGCGGCACCCAGTTGTCGCTGATACCCCCGCCCGAGCCGCTCGCCGAAAACAAAGCAGATATGGCAGTAGGCGAAGAAAGTTCTCGCTCTCAGACATTGGAACAAATTTCGGCACCACTCCCAGCAAGTTTCGCTTTACACGCCCCCTTGCGTCTGAACCCTGTAGTGCGTGATGCCCTGACCAATGCCGTTTGCACACTCAACGACGGCCAAGGTCCGGCCACGGTGTGCACCATCGCCCAGGGCCTGTTCGTGCCTCTGGAGGAGTTCGTCCGGCGCGGCGTCCAACCATCTCTCGCCATGCGTACTCTGACCGAAACGAACATGCTGGTGAAGCAAGGCCGCAACGGCCCACCGACCCTGTCGCGCGAATTCAACGGCATCGTCACCATCGGCATCGTGCTCGACCCGCGTTACGTAAACGGCCTTGATCTGACCGGCTTTGCTGCACCATCAGCGGAGCACAGTTGAATGCTGGTGCGCCACTACGAAATGCCCTGGCGCCGTGCTTATGAACTCTATGCCGGTATCGCCTGGTGGCTAGCGCTGCTCTATTTCGTGGGGGTGGGTGTAGTCGACGTTGTTCCCAGCCAATTGGCGCTGCCACTTACACTTGGCTGCTTCGCCATGGGCGTGTTGCGGATCTCCCAGGCACTGCGCATACTGATCTTGCGGGCATCGCTGGGTGGACATGGTATCGAGGTTATCAGTACCGACGCATTGGCCACGTGGTCCAAGGATCCGGCCTCCGTATTCCTTGGTTTCGGTTTCGAATGGCTGCCCGTGCATTCGCAGCGGCTCTACGAACTCGCCAAGATCGACTACCGGGAATACACGGGATCGCCCCGCCTACTGCAACTCCTGGGCTACCACAGCAAACCCCAGCCGGACGCCGAGATCGGTCTGCCCTACATCCACGGCGTCGAGCCAGTGGAAGGCCCCTTGCACCGGCCTCTACAGAACTTCGAAGGCGGCACGTTGCTGGTGGGCACCACCCAGTCCGGCAAGGGGGTCGCGCTGGCCAATCTGATCACCCAGGCGATCCGGCGCGGCGACGTGGTGATTGTCATCGACCCAAAGAACAGCCGCCGGTTGAAGCGTGTCGTCGAACGCGCCTGCGCAGATTACCGGGAGCCCGACACCTTCCTTGAGTTCCACCCGGCTTTCCCGGAACGGGGCGTGCGACTGGACTTCACATTCAACTGGCAGAAACCCACCGAGATCGCTTCGCGCATCCAGTCCATCATGCCGCCAGACACGGCCGGGGCCTTCTCGGCGTTCGGCTGGGATGCGGTCAACGTCGTGGTGCAGGGCCTGGTTGAAATCGAAGAGCGGCCTAACCTGATGAAACTGACCAAGTACATTGAGGGTGGCATCGATCCGGTGCTGGAGAGTTCGCTGCGCCGCTACTTCGACCAAACCCTCGGGATCGATTGGCGTGAATTGCCAAATATGAAAAAACTGCTGCACGAGGCCCATCGCGGCAACATGAAGCGGCCCTCGGAGGCAGCCAGCGCCGACCTGATGGCCTTCGTCGTCTTCTACGAGCAACACATCGCCCAGAGCCAACGCAATAAGGTGATCGACGCCCAGGTGCGGACCTTTCGCCACAACCGCGAGCACTACCAAAAGATCACCGCCAACCTGCTTCCTATCCTGTCGATGCTGACCTCCGGCGATCTGGGGCGCAGTTTGTCTCCCGACCCCTTCGATGCAGACGATGCGAGGCCGATCATGAACTTTGAGAAAATCGAGCGCGCCGGCCATGTGCTGTACATGTGCCTCGATTCGCTGCCCGATCCATCCGTAGCTTCAGCCATTGGCGCACTAGCGCTGGCCGACCAAGCGGCGCGCGCCGGCATACGCTACAACTTGGGCATTTACCGGCGCATCGCGCTGTTCGTCGATGAAGTGGCCAATGTTATCAATCAACCACTGATCGAAATCCTCAACAAGGGTGCTGAGGGCGGCATCTTCACCACCTGCGCGATGCAGACCCTGGCCGACTTGGCCAAACGGCTGGGCAGCGAGGACGCAGCTCGCATGGCGCTGGGCAACCTCAACAACCTGATCGCGCTGCGTACCAAGGACCGGCCGACCCAGGACTTCGTGGTCGAGACCTTCGGCAAGACGGCAATCCATACGGTGCGGGTGGGCCTGAGCCACGGATCGGATGCCCACCTGGGCGACTTCTCGTCGAGCTATTCCACCCAACTCACCGAGAGCTTCGAGGAGATGGTGCCGGCGGATGTGCTGGGCAAACTGCCCAACCTCCAGTACTTCGCCTCGGTGTCGGGCGGCCGGATCATCAAGGGGCGGTTTCCGATCCTCGATCCCGATGCGGATTCGCCCCGCGCCCCGGAAAAGGCGGTCGCATGATCCGCGCCGTCGCCGTGTTGTCGTTGCTTATCCTGCTGGTCCTGGTGCTGTACGTGCCGTCGGCCCATCCGCCGGAGCGCTTCTTCGCGCAGCTACGCGCAGAGCATGAGGCGGCCACCGCCTACTGGGGCGCCGAGCCCGCCACCCGCATGCTGGATCGGGCGATGAGCATGCAAGATTCGACGGCCCAGGTCACGCCGATTCCTTCCGCGAAGGATGCGCCTTCGTCAGCGGGCGTGAACGGCGCGGTGTCCCGGGAGATGTCCTCGGTCAACCAGCGCCTCTTCAACAACACCTACTTCCGCGCCGTCGACGCGCTACTCCTGCTCGCCAGCTATCGACTCTCCACCCTGCTCGAATGGCTGCCCTGGCTGGCGGTATTCGTGTTGGCTGCAGTCGTCGACGGCGGATTCGCGCGGCTCATCAAGGCCAAGGAATTCCTGCAGCACGATCCGGAAATGTTCGCGCTGTACGCCAGCCTGGGGATCATGATCCTCTGCGCGACGGTCATCGGCTTCGTACTACCAGTGACGCTGCATCCGCTGTTGCTGCCGTGCGTGCCGCTGGTGGTTGGGGTGCTGGCCGGGCGGGCGCTGGGGTGTTTTCATCGAAGGGGGTAATGGACAAATCTGTTGTTGCGGTGGCTAGGCCTGCGTTGATATCCCATGAATTCGGTCAAGCTAAGAATTGGGATTAAGGAAAATCTGAACCGGCGCCAACGATACAACTCCTCTGGGATATACGGACTGCGTCTTGCACAGATATCCCAACCTACCGCAAATCCGCCGCGCCACCGGGTGGCCGGTGGCGAGGTGGATTTCGCGGATGCCGCTGGCGGAGGCGACGGTCAGCGCGGCCGCGAACAGCCGTCTAGCCCGACCCTGCTTTCGCCAGCGGGGGAGCACGCTGGCGCCGAGTTCGGCGACTTCGCCGTACACCGCGAGGTGGATGAAGCCGGAGAGCCCGCCATCAGATTCGACGGTGGCGAAGCAGATGTCGCGGGCAAAGTCGATGCGTTCGGCGTAGGCGGCGATGCCGGCGTCCGACAGCGCCGTGGCGAAGCGGCCGTAGCGGTCGTCCGGACTCAGCGCCAGCAGGTGTTTCCGGACGGCTGGACGCCAAACCGCATCCAGCCGCACCATCTCGCCGAGTTGCGCTTCGGCGATCAATCCCAAGCCAGCGCCCCACCCGTCTGGTACTCGGTGACGCGGGTTTCGAAGAAATTCTTCTCCTTGCGCAGGTTGGCCTGCTCATCGAGCCAGGGCAGGACATTCTCGGCGCCGGGGAAAGGCTCGGGTACGCCGACCTGGCGGGCCCGCCGGTTGGCGATGAAGCGGAACTGGGCGACGTGCAGCTCGGCGTTGTAGCCGAGGATGGGGTCGCGCAGGATGTAGCCGGCGTAGGCGGTTTCGGCCGCTTCGGCTTCGTCCCACAGTTCGCGCAGCGCCGCCGGGTCGAGCGTCAGGTTCTCCTCGATCAGCAGTTCGCGGATGACGCGGATGCCGAAAGCGCAATGCAGCACTTCGTCGCGCATGATGTATTGTAACTGCTCGGCGGCGCCTTTCATCAGGCCGCGCCGTTGCAGCGCAAAGACCGGGGTGAAGCCGTTGTAGAACCAGCAGCCTTCGAAGATCACCGCGAAGAAGAAGTAGGAGAGCGCGAATTCGTGCAGGTTGGCGCGGTCTTCGAGGTCGAAATCAGAGCGCAGCACCTTTTCCAGCCGGCGGTTAGCCAAGGCAATCTTGCCGTGGATCTCGGGCACAACGCGGTAGCGGTTGTAGATTTCCTGCTGGTCGATACCGAGGCTTTCGATGCAGTGCTGGTAGGTCCAGGTGTGCAGCGCTTCCTCGTAGACCTGGCGGGCCTGGTAGATCTGCAGTTCCGGCGCGCTCATTTTTTCCATGACGGCCAGGCCGATGTTGCGCATGGCCAGGATGTCCGAAGTCGTCAGGTAGGCCAGCACGTTCTCGAAGACGTGGCGCTCGGCGGCGGAGAGCTTGTGGTGGTAGTCGTGTACGTCCTGCGCCATACCGATTTCCAGCGGCGTCCAGTGGTTGCGGTTGGCCTTCAGGAAAAACTCCCAGGCCCACTGGTACTTGAACGGCGCGAGCTGATTGATGTCGGCCTTGCCGTTGACGATGCGCTTGTCGGCGGCGTTGGTTGGGGCGAGATAGGCCGCCTTGCCTGGCGCACCTGCGCTCTGTGGCATCGCCGCAAGCAAACGGTCGATTTCAGTTTTTGCCGATTTTTCGGGGTCGACCGTAGCATTCGCCTGCGGCGCGGCAGTGGGCAGGTCCCAATCGTCAAAACGCAGCGCGTTCATTGGCAGGCCTCGCATTCGGGGTTGTCGATCGAGCAGAACTTCGGCTCCTCCTGCGGCCCGGCATCATCCCTGCCCCCCGCCTTCTCCGCCTGGCTGGCACCCAGCGTACGCAGGTAGTAGGTCGTCTTCAGGCCGCGCGTCCAGGCCAGCTTGTAGATTTCGTCGAGTTTCTTGCCGGAGGGCAGCGCCAGGTAGAGGTTCAGCGACTGGGCCTGGTCGATCCATTTCTGGCGGCGGGCGGCCGCTTCGATCAGCCACACCGGGTCGATTTCGAAGGCCGTGGCGTAGCGGGCCTTCAGTTCGTCCGGCACGCGGTCGATGCGGGCCAGCGAGCCGTCGAAATACTTGAGGTCGGCGACCATCACTTCGTCCCACAAATCCAGCACCTTGAGGTCGCGGACCAGCGCCTCGTTGACCACGGTGAATTCGCCGGACAGGTTGGATTTGACGTAGATGTTCTGGTAGGTCGGCTCGATGCTGGCCGAGACGCCGACGATGTTGGAGATGGTCGCCGTCGGCGCGATGGCGACGCAGTTGGAATTGCGCATGCCGTGGCGGGCGATGCGCGCCTTCAGCGCCGGCCAATCGAGCGTCGCCTCGCGGTTGAGGTCGACATGGCCGCCCCGCCCTTCCTCCAGTAGCCGGATCGAATCGAGCGGCAGAATGCCCTGCTCCCACAGGCTGCCGGGGTAGCTGGAATAGCGGCCGCGCTCGCCGGCCAGTTCGGCCGACGCCGAGTAGGCGTGGTAGCAGACGGCTTCCATGGTCCGGTCGGCGAACTCGACAGCTGCGGTCGACGCGTAGGACAGGCCGATTTCGTAGAGGCAGTCGGCAAAGCCCATGATGCCAAGGCCGACCGGGCGATGGCGGAGGTTGGCGTTGCGCGCCTTGGGCGTCGCGTAGAAATTGATGTCGACGACGTTATCGAGCATGCGCAGTGCGGTGGAAACGGTGCGGGCGAGCTTGGCCTGGTCGAGTTGACCATCTTTCAGGTGCGCCAGCAGATTGACCGAACCGAGGTTGCAAACGGCGGTTTCCTCGTCCGAAGTGTTCAGCGTGATCTCGGTGCACAGGTTGGACGAATGCACGACGCCGACGTGCTGCTGCGGCGAGCGCAGGTTGCAGGCATCCTTGAAGGTGATCCACGGATGGCCGGTCTCGAACAGCATGGTCAGCATCTTGCGCCAGAGCTGGACGGCGGGAAGCTTCTTGTGCAGCTTCAGTTGGCCGGCGGCGGCCTGAGATTCGTAGCCGACGTAAGCCGCCTCGAATTCGGCGCCGAACTTGTCATGCAGGTCGGGCACATCGACCGGCGAGAACAGCGTCCATTCGCCGTTGGCGATGACCCGCTTCATGAACAGGTCGGGAATCCAGTTCGCCGTGTTCATGTCATGCGTGCGGCGGCGCTCGTCGCCGGTGTTCTTGCGCAGGTCGAGGAATTCCTCGATGTCGAGGTGCCAGGTTTCGAGATAGGCGCAGACCGCGCCCTTGCGCTTGCCGCCCTGGTTGACGGCGACCGCCGTGTCGTTGACCACCTTGAGGAAGGGAATGACCCCCTGGCTCTGGCCGTTGGTGCCCTTGATCCAGCTGCCCAGCGAACGCACCGGCGTCCAGTCGTTGCCCAGGCCGCCGGCGTATTTCTGTAACAGGGCGTTTTCCTTGATCGACTGGTAGATGCCGTCGAGATCGTCGGCCACCGTGGTCAGGTAGCACGACGACAGTTGCGAATGCAGCGTGCCGCTATTGAACAGCGTCGGCGTCGAGCACATGAAATCGAAGCTGGAAATCAGGTCGTAGAACTCGATGGCGCGGGCTTCGCGGTCGATTTCGTTCAAGGCCAGCCCCATCGCGACGCGCATGAAGAAAATCTGCGGCAACTCGATGCGGCGGCCGTCGATGTGCAGGAAGTAACGGTCGTACAGGGTCTGCAGCCCGAGGTAGCCGAACTGCAGGTCGCGCTCGGGCTTCAGGGCGGCGGCCAGGCGCGGCAGGTCGAAGGTGGCGAGACGCGGGTCGAGCAACTCAGCGGCGATACCCTGCTGGATGAATTTTGGCAAATATTCGCCGTTGACCGCAGCAATGGCTTGCAGCGAGCGCGCTTCGCCGAGCACCTCGCGGCCCAGGCTGGCCAGCAGCAGGCGAGCAGTCACCTGATTGTAGGCCGGCTCGCGCTCGATCAGCGTGCGCGCGGCGAGGATCAGCGCCTGATGCACATCGGCCAGCGGCACGCCGTCGTAAAGGTTGCGGATGGCGCTGGCCAGCACCCGCTCGGCGTCCACCGCATCGCCCAGCCCGACGCAGGCATCGGCGCACAGTCCGGCCAGTTCGGCGCGGTCGAGCGGCCGGCGCTGGCTGCCGTCGAGGACGTTGATCAGCGGCGCGCCGGCCAGCGGCTCGGCGACCGAGCGCTCGCTGGCCCGCCGTTCGCGGTAGAGCACGTAGGCCCGCGCCACGTCGTGTTCGCCGGAGCGCATCAGGGCCAGTTCGACCTGGTCCTGGATATCTTCGATGTGCACCGTGCCGCCATCGGGCAGGCGGCGAGTCAGCGAACGAACGACCGCCTGCGTCAGGTGCGCCACGACATCGCGGACCCGCGACGAAACAGCACTCTGGCTGCCTTCGACGGCGAGAAAGGCCTTGGTCAGCGCGACGGCGATCTTGTCAGCATCGAAGGCGACGACCGCGCCGTTGCGGCGGATGACTTGCAGGGCGGCAGCGGCGATTTCGCTGCCGGTGGATAAGCTCAGGACATTGGATTGCAAGGCGATTCTCCGTATCGGGGGGCGGAGAATTGACGCTGCGGTCTGCCGGCAATCGACGCGCCGAACCGCAAGGCCAGCGAGTAGCAACCCGTGGTCGAATCGGTCAGGCGAACGAACGGCAAGAAGACACGCAATAAACCTCTCGTCAGGGACACCCCGCCCCAAAACCATGAAAGAAAGTTCGTTGCGGCAGGTCTCCTGGCTCTCGGTTCAACGCGCTTCAGCAGCCTTCCCAGTCCGAAGACCAGTGGCAGAGAGGCGAAGCGCTCGCCGATTACAGTTGCGGGGGCAGCCCCGGAATTCGAACCTTGCGGTCCGGCACCGGATTCCCGTTTTAATCCCCTTGCGGGGAACCTTCAACGGCTCGAAGTCTAGTTGGGGCATATCGGATATGTCAAGCGCGCGACCACTACATTTAGTACTCGAATACAAAAATACCACTACATGCAGTGGTGTTTCGAGGGCTTCGGCGAGTCAATTTGCAGGCTTGTTGCTCGTATCACTTCGGCTTGATTGCTCGGCATTGATTCTGTTGTGTTCGATTTTTCCTGGTTCCGATTTTTTCTCAACATGGCCTTGCAAAGGCGATCAGCATCTTTCCGTACCTCGCTAAGCAATTTGACTTTCAACTCCCGCAGGTAACGACAAGGTGAATTTCGTCATACCCTCCGTCGAGCTTACAGTGATGTCCCCGCCATGTGCAGCCAAGATAGAACGCGTGATTGCCAGCCCCAAGCCAGAACCCTCGGTTGTCCGCTGGCGAGAGCTATCAGCACGGTAAAAACGATCAAACAAGCGAGGCAAGTGCTCGGCTGGAATACTTGGCCCGGTGTTTTCAACGGCCAATTGAACCACCTCGTCGCGCTGCATTTCGATTGCTACCGTTACCGTTCCACCGACCGGGGTATAGCGCAGCGCATTGGAGAGCAGATTGCTGATTGCCCGACGTAGCATCAGACGGTCACCGGATACGGTGCCGTGCCCGACAACCGAGAGCCTGATTTCCTTTTCCTCGGCCAACACCCCATAGAACTCCAGCAATTCGGCAACTTCGTCGGCCAGTTCGAGTGGCTCCGGGTGCGGGATGAGTTGGTTATTCTCTGCCTTAGCCAGGAAAAGCATGTCGGCGATTGTTCGGGACAAGCGCTCGAACTCTTCCGCGTTGGAGGCCAGAATGTCCCGATATTCGTCGGCCGATCTGGCTCGCGACAGCGTGACCTGAGTTTGGGTCAGCAAGTTGCTGACCGGCGTTCTCAGTTCATGGGCAAGGTCAGACGAAAAATCCGACAGGCGCTGGAAGGATTCTTCGAGCCGAGACAGCATCTCGTTCAAGGTGCTCGCCAAGTCGCCCAGTTCAAGAGGAATAGCCTTAACTGGCAGACGGGTGTGCAACCGGTTGGCAGTGATCTCGGCGGCTTGGCGCTTGATCGACTGGAGCGGCGCCAGTCCGCGCCGAACGACAAACCAGCCGAACAGGCCCATGGCCAGCGTGGCCAGCAGCATGAAGACCCACAAGGTTTGCCGGAAAGCGCCCATGAAATGCTCGTGATGCGATATTTCGGTGGCGACCACGACGGTGTACGAGGATCCCGCCTGGCCTCGGGAGGTCAGTGTGGCCGAAATGCCCCGCCATGGGAGACCATCGTCGGCGACCCATTTGGTCGGGCGTCCACTACCGATTGCGAGACGCTCATTGAGTAATTCAGGGGGCAGAACAAGCCCCACATGGGCATCCAAGCGTTGCCGGTTAGGTCCGACCACGGCAATGACCAAACCGTGATGCCCAGTCAAAGCCTCATCCAGTTGTTTTGCCAGCGTCTCGCCACTTGGCGTGGCCAGCGCTTTCTCAAGAACATGCTTGGCCAACTCCATTTTGCCTGCCAGCACCTCGATGTCCTGCTCTTCGAAGTGTTGTTCCACCGAGCGCCCGATCAACAAGCCGAGCAGGAACAACACGAATACCGACGCCAATGCAAACCACAAGGTCAGGTGCAGCGTCAGTGATCGACTCCGTGTCTGACTCAATCGGTAATCTCCAAAACGTAGCCCATGCCCCTGACCGTGCGCACCAGCTTCGGTTCGAAGCCTTCGTCAATCTTGACCCGCAGGCGTTTGATGGCGACTTCAATGACATTCGTGTCACTATCGAAATTCATGTCCCAAACCTGAGAAGCGATCAATGAACGGGGCAACACTTCACCCTGGCGGCGCAGCAATAATTCGAGCAAGGCAAACTCCTTGGCGGTCAGATCGATGCGCTTCCCCGCACGGGTTACCCGACGGCGCAGCAGATCGAGTTCAAGGTCGGCGGCCCGCAGAAACTCCGACTCTTTTGCTTTCCCTCCCCGCCGCAACAAGGTCCGGACGCGAGCCAGCAATTCCGAAAAAGCAAACGGTTTGACCAGATAGTCGTCGGCCCCCAGTTCCAGGCCTTTGACCCGGTCTTCCACCTGATCCCGGGCGGTCAGGAACAGTACGGGCATCTCCTTCCCGGCCCGCCGGATTCCCTGCAACACCTGCCAGCCATCGATACCCGGCAGCATGACATCGAGGATGGCCAGATCATGCGCCTCGGTCAGCGCCAGATGCAAGCCATCCAGGCCGTTAGCCACTAGATCGACCACGAAGCCAGCCTCTACGAGGCCTTGTTTCAGGTATATCCCGGTCTTTGGTTCATCTTCTACAACCAATATTTTCATGACGCTCTCCACCAACCGTTGGCTATCGTTGGTGCATTCTCCGTCGGTTTTATCGTTGAACGTCGCAGATTACGCAAATGTAATCCGTGAGTCAGCCGATTGTTGGTTTCGCGAAAGCATGATGTCCACCATGGGAGCGATAGATTCCCAAGACTCCTCTTTCCCCTGCGGAGGCATCATGAAACATAGGGCATTGATCCTTGTCATCGCTACCAGTCCGGTATGGGCCGATGACCATGCATCGCCAGCGTCGACGCCAACTGCCGGCTACCGCTCGGTATTTGACGGCTACAAACCCATGCCGGACGAAACGGTTCAGGATTGGCGGCAAGCCAATGATGAGATGGGGCGCTTGAGAGGCCACATGGGGCATATCAACGCAGAAAATTCCGCGCCTTCGAAAGCAGAGCAACATTCGGGAACGGCTCCAAAAAACGCCCCGCCCGAGGCGAGATAAGCCATGTCTTCCAATTTTCCCCGGAAGTTGCGCAACAGCGGGAAGCACACCTTGTTCGTGATCGCTCTGACGAGCCTTGCTGGATGCGCTACGTTCTCCAATGATGGAGGATTCGGTAGCGTTGAACAGACCACCCAGGAGCGGCTCGGCAAGGAAGTGAAGTGGGCACGCAGCGACAAGGAGCGAGCGCCCCTGCAAGGCCGCGTCAGCGAACTCCTGGCGAAGCCCTTGGCGGTCGACGACGCCATCCAGTTGGCGCTCTTCAACAACCGGGGGCTGCAGGCCAGCTTTTTTGACCTGGGTATCAGCGAGGCCGATCTGGTGCAGGTCGGTAGGCTTCCTAATCCGCACTTCTCGATGCTGCGAGCCAGCAAACCGGAAAACGGGATTCGCGAATACAAGATCGAACAAGCGCTGACCTTCAATATCTTCGCCTTGATCACCATGCCACTGGCAGTCGAGGTCGAGCAGCGCAATTTCGCGCAAACCCAGCGCCTGGCGGTCATCGACGTTGCCCGTCTGGCCGCCGATACCCGGCAGGCCTATTTCACCGCCGTCGCAGCCGAAGAGTCGGTGCGCTACCTGCGCAAAGTCAAACAGGCTGCGGAGGCCGGCGCCGAACTGGCCCGCCGGATGGCGCAGGTGGGCAACTTCAGCAAGTTGCGTCAGGCTAGGGAACAGGCGTTTTACGCCGATGCGGCGCTAAACCTGGCGCGGGCGGAACAGGCGGCGACCTCCTCCCGGGAGCGCCTAGCCAGAATTCTTGGACTGGCGGACCGATCGGCCTTTCAACTCCCCGAGCGTTTGCCGGACTTGCCGACGGCCGTCAATGAACTCCCCGTCCTGGAACAGGCGGCCCTCGACCAGCGCCTCGACCTGCAAGCCATTCGCCTCGAAACCGAAGCCCTGGCCAGTAACCTGGGATTGAGCAAGGCGACCCGCTTCATCAACGTTCTGGAGGTGGGGCCGGCCCGCGTCCTGGAAGGCGCCCGGGACAGCGGTTACAAGAAAGGTTTTGAAATCAGCTTTGAACTACCGATCTTCGATTGGGGTAGCGCCAAGGTGGCCAAGGCCGAGGCTGTCTACATGCAGGCGCTCGAACGTGCAGCCGAGGCGGCGACGACTGCGCGATCGGAGGTTCGTGAGAGTTATCACGCCTATCGAACCCACTACGATATCGCCCGCCATTATCGCGACGAGATCGTGCCGCTCCACCAGCGGATCGCCGAAGAAAACGTGCTGCGCTACAACGGCATGCTGATTGGCGTGTTCGAACTGCTCGCCGACGCGCGAACGCAGATCGCGACCGTTAACAGCTATATCGAGACGCTACGGGATTTCTGGATTGCCGAGGGCAATTTGCAGATGTCGATGATCGGCAAACCCTCACTGAACACGGCGGCCCGCGCCACCGTCTCGGCGACGGGTCGGGCTGACCACTAAGCGCCAAGGAGACGACCATGACGACCCGTCGCGAATTTTTCAAAAATATCGGCATGGCCGGCGGTGCCGTCGCCGCCGCTTCGGTGAGTTCCGTCGCCATGGCGGCGCTGCCCGAACTAGTAACGATGGACAAACCGGACACCATGCCGCCGCTCCAGCCAACCAACGGGCGTCCTTACAACCCGGTGGTAACCCTCAACGGCTGGACCTTGCCGTGGCGGATGAACAATGGCGTCAAGGAATTCCATCTCGTCGCCGAACCGGTCGTTCGCGAAATCGCCCCGGGCATGAAAGCCCATCTGTGGGGCTACAACGGACAAAGCCCAGGTCCGACTATCGAAGTGGTCGAAGGCGACCGGGTGCGCATCTTTGTGACCAATCGGTTGCCGGAGCACACGACCATTCACTGGCACGGCCAGCGCCTCCCGAATGGTATGGATGGGGTGGGCGGCCTCAATCAGAAGCAGATTCCGGTCGGCAAGACCTTCATTTACGAGTTCGTTGCGCGTCGACCGGGTACCTTCATGTATCACCCGCATGCCGACGAGATGACTCAGATGGCGATGGGCATGATGGGCTTCTGGATCACCCACCCGAAGAACAAGCATCCTCTCATTGAGGAAGTCGAGCGGGATTTCTGCTTTCTGTTAAATGCCTACGACATTGATCCAGGTAGCTACACGCCGAAGGTCAATACCATGCTCGATTTCAATCTCTGGACCTGGAACAGCCGGGCTTTCCCGGGCATCGATTCGCTGAATGTCCGCAAGGGTGACAAAGTTCGCATCCGCATGGGCAACCTGACGATGACCAACCACCCGATGCACTTGCATGGACATGAATTCGTCGTCAGTGGCACCGATGGCGGCCCGACGCCAATCGGTTCCCGCTGGCCGGAGGTCACGACCGATGTCGCGGTCGGCCAGATGCGGCAGATCGAATTCCTCGCCGATGAGGAAGGCGATTGGGCTTTCCATTGCCACAAGAGCCATCACACGATGAATGCCATGGGGCACGACGTGCCGACGATGATTGGCGTCGATCACAGGGGCGTGGTCAAGCAGATCACCGACCTGATTCCCGACTACATGGTGATGGGCGAACGTGGCATGGCGGACATGGGCGCAATGGAAATGCCGATTCCCGACAACACGCTGCCCATGATGACCGGCCAGGGGCCCTATGGCGCTGTCGAAATGGGCGGTATGTTCTCGATGCTGAAAGTGCGGCGCGATCAGAAGCCGGGGGATTATCGCGACCCCGGCTGGTACAAGCAGCCCGCCGGTAGTCAGGCCTACGAATGGATGGGGCCGGTCGCCGAGGCCCCGCGAGCGACAACTCACGGCGGAATGTCGATGCCGGCGAACGGGAAACCAGTGAACCAGGAACTGACCGTGCGCAAACCCGGCAAGCATGCCGGCCACTAAGCTGATTTATTTGAAGAGGTGCTCTCTATGCGCAATCGTTATGATCTGACCCTGCTCGTCATGTTGGCCATGCCCGGATTTGCCGCCTATGGCGATGAAAACCACACCGCTCCGACCAAACAGCCGGCGGGCAAGCCATCCGGTCAACATGCCGCCGACCTCGGCAGACCGGCTTCGATCAGCGCTGCCACCCGGACGGTCGAAGTGGCCATGGGCGACAGCATGCGTTTCAAACCTGAGCGCATCGAAACCAGACGAGGAGAAACGATTCGCTTTGTCGTGCGCAACCAGGGGCAAGTCAAACACGAGTTTGTGCTGGGCACGCAGGCGGAATTGAAGAAACACGCCGCACTAATGGCGAAGTTCCCGCAGATGGAGCACGACGACCCGAATGCGGTGTCGGTAGAGCCGGGAAAGACCGCGGAATTCGCCTGGACGTTCGCGAACACAGGGCATTTCGATTTTGCCTGCCTCGTTCCGGGACATTTCGAAGCGGGGATGAAAGGCAAGATCATTGTGCACCGGTAGGTCGCAAGATTACATAAATCGGATTCCATTCCGCTTTGGCTTCCCGGTCGGAAAATCGCACGCCAAGTCGATATCGTCAGCCATGTTTGCCTCGATCATCCTGTGCCAGGATATGTTGATGCGTTCCCTGTACATGGCTTGCCGACTTTTCGCCGGGCACATTCGCTTGAGACAACCCGTCAAGAATGCCGCAGTGGGCAGCGTCCCGCGCCTCGCCACACCGCTCTCGCAGGTCTTTTAGTTGTCTTTCCAATTCCTGGAGTTCTTGCATCCGTTGGGTGACGTGCCCAATGTGTCGGTCAAGCAGGCTATTCACATCTGCGCAGTTCTCCTGTGGCGACTCCTTGAAGTGCAGCAAGACCCGGATCTCATCCAGCGTCATGTCCAGACCGCGACAACGCCGAATAAAGAACAGTCGCTGGGCATGTGTTTCCCCATAGATGCGGTAGTTGCCTTCGCTGCGGGCAGGCACGGGCAGCAGCCCGTCACGCTCGTAATAGCGGATTGTTTCCACATTCGTCCCGGCAAGGCGGGCCAGTTCGCCGATTTTCATCTTCGCCTCCTGACGTTCAAACGGGACGAGCCGGTTGGAGCATGATGATCGCCATACCGGCCAGCGAGACAGCACTGCCAACAAAATCCCATCGGGTCGGCACAAC
>JBAQOL010000023.1:0-121898 GCA_049304775.1 Ferribacterium limneticum | reverse complement strand
TCGCCGAGTTCCGTCAGGTCTATCAGTCCAAGGGCTACAACGACACGACGCAGAAGACGCTGGAGATGATCAAGGTGAACGGCAAGTGGCTGATCAACCGGGAGACGTCCATCCCGTGTCATGGCAATACGGTTGGGGGGTGCAAGGGGCTGGTCAAGTAAGGCGCCGCTAGTGCCGGCCTGAAGGTCGGCTAGAAAAGACAAAGGCCATGCGATTGCATGGCCTTTGGCGTTTACGGATACGAAAAATCAGGCTTGCAGGCTGGCGTTCAGCGTATACGTGCCGGTCAGGCTGGCTTCGGCCAGAATGTGGCCCTGAATGGCGGCGCGGACTTCCGGTCCGCCGAATTTGCCGTCGAGCGGCAGCTTTTCAATATCCAGCGCATACACCGTGAAGATGTAGTGATGGATGATCTCGTCGTTCCACGGCGGGCAGGGGCCGTCGTAGCCGTAGTAGTCGCCGCTCATGTCATGGTCCCCGGCGAACCAGTCGGTGTAGTTGTTGATGCCCTGGCGGCCGCCTTGCGCTGTCTGTGGCCCCGGCTTGCCGCGCGGGGTGACGGTATTGCTGAACTCGCCCGCCTTGATCTCGCTGATCATGGCTGGCAGGTCGACCAGAACCCAGTGGAAAAAATCGACACGGGGCAGAGTAGCGGGAACGGTACGGCCTTCCTGATTGACGTCGTCGCCCTTGCTCGGGACGTCCGGGTCGTGGCAGATAATGACAAAGGATTTTGTGCCGGCAGGGACGTCACACCATGCCAGATTGGGGTTCTCGTTCTTGCCAAGGCAGACGTGACGAGCCGGATCAGGGGTGCAAAAGGCGAACTCACCCGGGACTTTTTGCCCATCCGCAAAGCTGGTGCTGGTCAGTTTCATCGTAACCTCTTCTGATTAGGCCGCCTGGCGTTTGAAATCCCGCGGACGGAAGCCAAGAATCCATAGTGTGGCGAAATAGGTGGTGGCGCCGAGGGGAACCAGCCAAGACAAATGGATTGTCCGGTCGACGAAGCTGCATTGCAACCAGCTTTTTTCCTGGCCCACGCCAAACCACAGGGTCGCACCCATGACGATCAGGGCGAGCAGCAGCTTGCTGCTGAAAATCAGCCATCCGGCCTGCGGCTGGTAGATTTCCAGCCGACGCAGGCCGCGATAGAGCATCAGGGCGTTGAGACAGGCGGCGAGGCCGATCGACAGGGCCAGCCCGGCGTGTTCGAGCCAGCCGACGAAGGCGAGGTTCATGACCTGTGTGGTGGCCAGTGAAATGAGGGCGATACGCACCGGCGTCTTGATGTTCTGGCGGGCATAAAAGCCGGGGGCCAGGACCTTGACGAGAATCATGCCGGTCAGGCCGACGGTGTAGGCGACCAGCGCTTCCCGGGTGCGGAAGACGTCGTCGGCTGAAAAAGCGCCGTGATAGAACAGCGCCGAGATCAGCGGCACGGCCAGGATGGCCAGCGCCAGGGCCGCCGGTGCTGCGAGCAGCAGGGTCAGGCGCAGGCCCCAGTCGAGCAGCCGCGAATATTCGACAGGGTTGTTGCTCGCGTGATAGCGCGATAGCGAGGGCAGAAGGATGGTCCCCAGCGCCGCGCCGAGCAGGCCGGAAGGGAATTCCATGAGACGGTCGGCGTAATAAAGCCAGGAAACGCTGCCGGATTTGAGGAACGAAGCAAAAATGGTGTTGATGAGCAGGCTGATCTGCGACACCGAAACGCCGATCATGGCCGGTGCCATGAGCATCGTAATCCGGCGCACCCCGGGGTCGGCCCAGGCTGCGCGCCAGTTCAGCGAGGGGCGCGGCAGCATGGCGATTTTTTTCAGGGCGGGAATCTGGATGGCCAGTTGCAGCAGGCCGCCGAGAAATACCGCCCAACCCAGCACCAGCACCGGCGGATCGAAATAGGGGGCGGCAAAGAGGGCCATGCCGATGAAGGTAAGGTTAAGCAGCACCGGCGTGAAAGCCGGCAGGGCGAAACGGCTCCAGCTGTTGAGAATGCCGCCTGACAGCGCAACCAGCGACATGAAGAAAATGTACGGAAATGTGATGCGGGTCAGCGTCACTGTCAGTTCGAACTTGCCCGTGTCTTCGGCAAAGCCGGGAGCTGAAATCCAGACCAGCACAGGGGCCAGGGCGACACCCAGCGCGGTGACTGCAAACAGTGCTATCGAAAGCAGGCTGGCTACATGGTCGATGAGCGTGCGGGTGTCTTCTTCGCTGCGCTTGTTCTTGTATTCGCCAAGGATAGGGACGAAGGCTTGGGAAAATGCGCCTTCGGCAAACATCCGGCGTAGCAGATTGGGTAGCTTGAAGGCAACAAAGAAGGCATCGGTGGCCAACCCGGCGCCGAAAGTGCGGGCGATGACAAAGTCACGGGCGAAGCCGAGTATTCTGGAGAGAAGGGTCATGCCACTGACCGTGGCCAGGGCGCGGAGCAGATTCATTCGATATGGGCGTTGCCGGAAAACTCGTGATTCTACGCTGTGCTTCTACCAAGGCCGCAAAAGGCATCTGAAATGAATATCCGCGCTCCCTGGATGCCGATTCGGAACACTCCTTGTTGCCCGTACAGATCTGCTGCTGTAGAATTCGCGACCTTGGTTTGCCGCTTTAGCTCAGTTGGTAGAGCAGTTCATTCGTAATGAAAAGGTCGCCAGTTCGATTCCGGCAAGCGGCACCATAGTTTTATGAGATAAGCCTTGAGAAATCAGGGCTTTTTTCATTTCTGCGGTCAGTTCAATACAACTAGCTAACTCGTCCTTGCACAACTTTGATCACATCCAGTGTGATCAAAGTGTGATCACGCACAAGTAGCCGATTCAGACGACTGCCTGAATCCAGACTAGCACGTTCAGGTTTAGGTTCACAAGTCCGAGGCCGTACTCCAGCGTTTTAGGCATTCGCCATGGCTGACTCCAGAAGACTCAGAAGGCTCTATCTCGGAGCGACCTAGGCATGGGTAGCCAACATCAATCCTCGTTTGCTACAGATCCACGGAGAGGCCTCAGTGGTCAACGGTGGGTGATCGAATGCAGAAGCCCCGGTCACCGTGGTGGCAATCAATAGGGGCGCTGGGCGAAATCTCGCTCGGTCAAGGTACGTAACCGTAGATTCACACTCTCAGTGCATTACTTAAGGCATGCTCAAGAGCAAAGAGAGTGCAATCAGGGAAAACGAAATGGGAACCACAGAGTCAGACCGCAGGCAAATTCCAGACAGGCGGATCGAGGACGATGGTCCTCCAAAGGTCATGGCGGAAAGACGAGTGACCCCCGAACGTCGCTCCGTGGAAGTGATGGATATGCATATCGATGAAGAAATCGATATACATGGGTTCTATGGTGATGAAACTGACATCTCAGGACACGTGTATTCCACGAGTGTTTGGTAGTCACTGACGGAAAGCCACAAACTGAACTAAAAATTTACAACAGGGTTGGCCTAGGTGCCGGACCTTTTCTATTGGTGCTGCCGCCCGTTGTTTCCAAGGGCGGTGTTCCATATCAGGTTGCAAGACGCTGAGCTGCTTGATGCGTTATGCACATATCCGGTCGTTTTCAGATGTTGGATCGGGATTAAAGTTACTGCATCTGGGTATTAGGACTTTTGTCAGGCTAGATCTGAAAATTAAGAAAGCTATAGTTATAGAAGAGTTATTCGTCTAGTTCGATATCCACAAACCTTGATGATTCTCCGTGGCGCTGTAGCACACGCACCATCACCCGGCGATTCACCATTGGCCCAATTACATCGTCCAAGGCATCTTTCAAGCCAACAATATGTTCTGACTGACCATCGACAGACACATCGATATAGTCCTTATCAAGATCAACGGCTCGTAGTGTGCCATTCAGTGTTTTCTCAGTTTCCTCTGCCTCTGGTTTTGGATATTGCGTTTTCGCGCGCAACGCCGAGTTGATCATTCTCCGACTATCAGGACTCAAGGCAACTGGCATGGAGTCAGCAGCAGAGCGAATTTCCAAATTTTCGAACGTCTTGCCTGAGGGCGCCAAATTACGCGTCAGCTTGAGATACGTAGAGCGATACCCTTCATCTGGCACTAAATTTTCTAGGTGTGAGGGATCATCCGAAGATGCCGCACGCAGGATGTCGAGAAATCGCTCTGCTATCTCACTCGGATCGATACCTTCAAAAAAATCCTTTTGAACAGGCTCTTGAATTGCAACACTGAATTGATAGCTGCCCGGAGGCGCTTGGAAAAGCCATGGTCGGCCAGCTTCCTGAATTTCACGTATAGGAGCGCCCCGAGTACGGAGCGGCATTTTCTTAACTTCCTCGATTGTCCGGTAGAACATTGACTGGATTGTTTGAACTTTATCAACAATCAAATCAAGGGGCGCTCCACCCGTAACTACCTCCCCTCCTCTTACGGCAACGTATACTTGGCCAGGCAAAAATGAAACGCCAGCTTGCTGCTTTGAACTCTCAGTCCAGATAGCCTGAACAAGCGTTCGCAATTCGAATGATGCGAAATCAGGAAGGTTACCTGCACTGAGCATTAGATATGCCAGCTGCTCCGCTTTTGCATAGTTGCCAGACTTAAACCACAACGATACCGCACTTACAGCAGTAATAGCGCCGGATTGCTGCGACTGGATGGACTGAACAGCAGCCAATTTTTCTGCAAATTTACGCTGAAGGAACGCGGGAGGAAGAGGCAATGGAATTGCTCGTATGGTTGGCGCATTAAGATTCGGTTGAGCAACGGCACGGCTTCCGCCAATTAGGTGGGCTTGTCCAAAGCCACTTAATAAATGCCATAAAACATACTCTGGCACCACGTCTGGCTTCAAACCTAGTTCGATCAAGTAGGCTCCAGCTATGCACGGTTCACTTGCTCCTGAAAAGAGAGCTATTTTGCCAATCGTAGCCCCAGTCCTTGTTACAAGAAGCGTCCCCTGCTTCAACGAAAATCGGACAAGCTCATCAGCGGTAACCGGCAAAATTGGCGCTTTACTCCATCGCAATTCCCCCGCATATCCCATATCCGTCGTGCGGAGAATATGAGCGCCATTCTCACCGTATTCCCGGTCAGGAAAACGTGGCCCATATCGCGTATACGACGCAACTTCTCCAATTGCAGTGACAGGCCATCGTTTCGGATTCGTCGTTGGGTCACCGAACATATCGAGAAACAACGCGGGGATTAGTTCAGCTGCTTTCTTCTCGGCCTCCCGCCGCAAGCGGACTATACCCTCGGCGCGGGAAAGCAGATCAACGATACGGTGTTGATCGGGGAGTGGTGGCAGCGGCATCTCTATGTTCTGAACCTGCTTCCCAGATAGATGCTTCACGGTTACGAACGAGGTGTTGTCCTCTATTTCTCGCAGTTTCCTTCGGTTGCCACTCAAGGATTTCCAGTTACGGACGTCATGGAGTTGCCGTTGATTGTCGATCCTGCTCGGCGACTAGAGTTTCTGATCTCCGAGTTGTGTGTTCACCGTAACTACAGCGCTATCCGCAAAGAATATTGCCAGCTTGCAGTTGTCCTAAATCTACAGGGGAGGTTGGCTCCGGCTTATCGAGCAGACCCAAAAAAGGCTTGGGATAAACCCAATAAGGTATTTTTTGAAATCCATCGTGACCAGGTGGTGATTGACTGCCACTGGCTGCCACCGATACAAAGAATGGCCTGAGCGCTATGAACACTCCTCTCAAGCAAATGAGCTACGAAGATGCACGGAACGAACTTGCCTTCTGCAATAGCTACACAAGGCTACCGGCACTTCTTGAAATTCACTGGCGGCTCGCAGACAATGACTACCTGCGTTTGCTTGGTGAGGAATGGGCCGGCTTCGACAATATTGGCCACTACGCCGATGCACTGTGGGAGACAGCCTTTGGTTGGTGGTCAAATGATGGTCCGCTGCTGGAGATGATGACGCCGGATGAGCGGGACGCATATGACGCGCTTCCTGATGTTGTTACCGTCTATCGCGGCTGCTACAAGATTAACAAGTGGGGCTTGTCGTGGTCACTGTCTAAAGAGACGGCCGAGAATTTTCCTTCCCTACTCCGATATCAGCGTGTCGGCGATCAACCGCTACCCGATACCTGGCAGGCAATCGAGGCGGTCATGCAGACGCCAATCTTGTCTCGCAATGAAGCAGATTTGATCCACTCATTCCGCCATATATCCGGCAATAGCGACGCCAAGGCAACGGTTGTCGATTTCGAAGATGAACTCGCAATTGTGGCGGCGTGAAATGAACAGCGAGGCAGTGAGGATTGCTAGTGAGTTGGGCCAGGAAAAGCCTAAACCGATTCGTTGCGCCATACGGTGCTTTATTCGCGATACTAAGCTCGGCTGGCAGAAATACCCTCAAAAGCATGCAATGGAAGCCTACCGAGGGAAACGTAATTTTCCGAAATTTCGCTCTTGTTCGATCTGGGTTTCCTTTGCTCACGTGGACATCTTTGCCGATGGTTCCACCACCCTCCATTGCCTCGAATGCTGGGAGTGGACGACCGATGCAGAGGGTATGGTTGACCTTCCAAAGATGAAGAAACAGATGTCTAAGAAACTTTATCCAGAGGTCGGCGCACTAGATTTCAAGTTGCTGACCTCTGTTCAGATAACCTCTGAGGACATTCAGGCTATCCGGAGCAAATTGAATATAGCGCCTTGATTTCGATGCCGGTTGTCCTGGCCTTCTAGGTCAGGTATTCGCACTGTAATTTCAAAGCAGAGTGGTACATCCAATCTGCAATCGAAGGCACATAGCGCGGTGATTTGACAGTATTCATCGCACTTGATAGTCCGTACGATCCATTGCAAAATATTTCATGGTCATTATGCTGTCGGTGGCATAGCCATAAAAAATGTTGGACTATCTAAGAGTCGCGAGAAAACGAAAGTGAGGGTTTGTGAAAGATAATCCTTGGCAAACAGTTTGGGCGCCGAACTTGAATTTCCCTTGGAGCGGAAGTGTCGCCCAAAAGATTGAACCCAGTACAAGTTGGTTCTTTGGCGCCATCGATCCCGATGCAGGCGATGCAAGAATGGAGAAAAAGGCTTTCGAAAAGGCATCCTATGGACGCCAGCTGGGGCTAATTACAGAGATCCTATTAGCACTGGCCAAAGAAAGTACCAAGATTGACCGTAGTAAGGAGTCTCCCCTATCTCGCTTAACTGAAATTAAAGACGCCATTGAAGAAATCAAGAAAAAGGAAGCCTCGTCAACAGCTGACAACATAGAAGAGCGACTAAAGTGGCTCAAGAAAACTAACAAGCTCGAATTCGAACTACTGGCCGGCAGAATTAAATCTATCCTCGGCGATACAGCCGGGCTATAGATGACAGCGATATTCTGTCATCTGGATCATGGCAATTGGCTATTGGCAACTGTTGGGGTTTGAATTTGATATTCGCCCATTTTTCGAGCCAAGTCACAGGCATCAATCGATACATAACGTTGCAGCATGTTGGCGGTCGTGTGGCCTGAGATGGCCCGTAGCTCCAAGATGTTGAAGCCCATCTTGGCCAGGCGGGTCAGGGCATCGTGCCTGAGGTCATGGAAAGTGAAATCATCAATTCCAGCCCGTATTACGGCTCGTTGATAGGCTTGCTTCAAGGTTTCCATAGTCACGGGAAATACGCGACCATCAAGCGACCGAGGAAGTTTCGTCAGCATGGCCACACAGGCTGGTGATAGAGGAATCGTGCGGGAGCCTGTCTTGCCGGTTACTTTGGCTGTGGCACGTTTGAGATCAACCGTATCCCAAGTTAACGTCAAGATTTCACCTCGCCGAGTTGCCGTCTCTAGGGCGAAGACGACGACGGAATGCACCCAAGGGTTTTGGCACTGGCCACAGGCGGCAACCAGTGCTGCCCGTTGATCATCAGTCAGGATGCGATCACGAGGTTTTCCTGCCGAAGGTTTCTTAATCTGGCGTACTGGGTTGTAGTTGAGTGCAATACCCCATTCCTGCGTTGCCACCGTGAATACGTGACTGAGCATTAACAATTCACGAAGGACAGTGCCAGAGGAGACTTCTGCAAGTCGAGAGTCACGCCAAGTTGCAATGTGCTGTCCTGTAATGAATGCAGGGGCGTACTTAGCTAGGTTGGAATGCTTGAATTGTTTAATCCAGCAAAGCTCAGCCCTCTTTGCGCCCTTAGTGATACTTACTTCTTTGCCATAACGATCAAGCAGATCAGCCAATGTGGTCTGATGGGCTTCGGTTCTATCAACCCACTCACCAGTATCGATTTGACGTTCTTGTTGCCTTGCCCACTTCTCTGCATCTTTCTTGAGTTCAAAGGTCTTCGACTGAGGTGGATAACCTTTGCGTCTAACGATTGCTTGCCAGTTGTCACGCATGGGCCGAATGGTTGCCATGTTTATCACTCCAATGTGATCGGAGTGTGATCAACGTATTTGCCAAGTAGTAACCGTCTTGAGTTAACTACTTGAAACTATAGCGGTTTCGCCGCTTTAGCTCAGTTGGTAGAGCAGTTCATTCGTAATGAAAAGGTCGCCAGTTCGATTCCGGCAAGCGGCACCATCTTGATTCAGCCCACCTCGTGTGGGCTTTTTCATTTTCGGCGAGGCGATTACTCGAGATTGAGTATGACCCGATTACGGCCGGCGCTTTTGGCGGCGTAAAGGCTGGCATCTGCCGTTTTGACCAGCTGCTGTGGCGCTTTTTCGGTGCTCGGTAGTGTGCTGGCAACACCGAAACTGCAGGAAACCCGGCCGTCAATGCCGCGTTCATGCGGGATGTGCAGGTCGCGGGCCGATTGGCGCATGCGTTCGGCGACGGCGTAGGCGCCATTGGCATCGGTGCCGGGCAGGATGGCGACGAATTCCTCACCACCGTAACGGGCGACGGTATCTTCGACGCGAAAGAGTGATTCGCTGAGCGAACTGGCTACCGCTTTCAGGCAGAAATCGCCGGCCTGATGGCCATAGATATCGTTGAATTGCTTGAAAAAATCGACATCGCTGAGGACGATGCTGAGCGGCGTGTCGTTGCGGATGCAGCGCTTCCATTCGACGGCCAGGGTGTCATCGAAGTGGCGGCGATTCGGGATGCCGGTCAGGCTGTCGAGAATGGCGATTTCCTTGAGTTGGCGATGGACTTCGCAAATTTCCTGTTGCCGGGTCGAAATGCGCAGCATGGCGCGCACCTTGGCCAATAGCACGACTTCAGAGACGGGTTTGCTCAGGAAGTCGTCACCGCCGGCCAGGATTCCCTGAGCGAGGGTGTCTTCATCGGTGACCGAGGAGAGAAAGACGATCGGCGTCCATGGCGAAATCCCGGTTTCAATTCTGGACAGTTCCCAAGCGCGGATTTTTCGCGTCAGCTCGATGCCGTTGGTATCTTGCTGGGTGGTGTCGAGTAGAACCAGGCTTGGCCAGGTTTCGCGGAACATCTGCAGCGCCTGGTCGCCATCTCCGGTGGCCATGGTCCGGACTTCCGGCAACTGGCGAAGGCACTCGCAGATCAAAGCTCTATTGCTCGCCGACGGGTCGATGACGAGAACGGTTGGCCCGGGTCTGTCGGATGTGGCCTGCGCGGACATGGTCGGATAGCGCCTTGATTGGTCGGGATATTTATCGATCATAGCATCACGGCAAGGCGGGGGCGCACGGTGAGGCCATTTTCGATCGCGACTTCGAGGAGTAATATGTGCTTTCTTTCCATACGGTACCGTCTGGAAAAAGATAATTATTCAGGAGAGAGTGGCATGCAAATCAAGGACAAGGTTTTTCTGGTAACCGGCGCGGGCTCTGGTCTGGGCGCAGCGACGGCGTGCGCTTTGGCGGAGGCCGGGGCGAAAGTGGTGCTGGTCGACCTGAATCGTCAGGCTGGCGAAAAGATGGCTGCAGAGCTGGGGGTGAACACCTGTTTTGTCGAAACCGACGTGGCGAACGAGGCTTCTGCGGTCAACGCGATAAATACGGCAATTTCGAAATTTGGCGCGCTGCATGGCCTAGTGAACTGCGCCGGCGTGGCGCCGGCCGAGAAGGTCCTCGGCAAGGAGGGGCCGCATCGCCTGGAGAGCTTTGCTAAGGTCATCAATATCAATCTGGTTGGTACCTTCAACATGATCCGCCTAGCGGCTGATGCCATGATGAAGCATGAGCCGGATGCCGGTGGCGAGCGTGGCGTGATCATCAATACCGCCTCAGTCGCCGCCTATGAAGGCCAGCTCGGTCAGGCCGCCTACGCTGCTTCGAAGGGCGGCATCGTCGCGCTGACCTTGCCGGTTGCCCGCGAACTGGCGCGTAGTGGCATCCGCTGCATGACGATCGCACCGGGCATCATGGAGACGCCGATGCTGCTCGGCATGCCGCCCGAGGTGCAGGACTCGCTGAACAAAATGGTGCCGTTCCCGACACGTATGGGCAAGCCGGCCGAGTACGCCGCACTGGTCAGGCATATCGCGGAGAATGCCTACCTCAATGGCGAAGTCATCCGGCTGGATGGCGCCATCCGGATGGGCGTCAAATAAACTATACTTCGGCTCCGTCCTTGACCCAAAAGGCACTTCGGTGCCTTTTTATTTGATGCCCTCCGCTTCCTGTTATCACTGTGGCCTGCCGATTCCCGACGATGTCGATCTGTCGGTAAAAATAGACAGCGAGCCGCGGGCCATGTGCTGTTTCGGCTGCCAGGCAGTGGCTCAATCGATTGTCGATAACGGGCTGGCGGACTACTACCGTAGCCGCGATGCGATGCCTGAGTCGCCGCGCGAAGCGATGCCGGCGATCCTCGATCAACTGGTCATGTACGACCACGCCGAATTCCAGAAAAGCTTCGTCAAAGAGCTTGGGCAAAACGAACGCGAAGCTTCGTTGCTGCTCGAGGGCATCACCTGTTCCGCCTGCATCTGGCTGAATGAGCAGCATGTCGGCCGCTTGCCCGGCGTGACGGCAGTCAATATCAACTACACGACTCGTCGGGCGCGCGTGCGCTGGGACGAAACCCGCATCAAGCTCTCGGATATTCTCGGCGCCATCGCTGCCATCGGTTATCGCGCCTACCCATACGATGCGGCCAAGAACGAGGAAATCTCCCGCAAGGAACGGCGCGACGCCATGTGGCGCCTGTGGGTCGCCGGCTTCGGCATGATGCAGGTGATGATGTACGCCTATCCGGTCTATATCGCCGACGGTGATATGGCGCCTGACATCGAAAGCCTGATGCGCTGGGCCAGCCTGTTGCTCACTGTGCCGGTCATTTTCTATTCCTCGGCGCCGTTCTTCCGCAATGCGTGGCGCGATATCAAGCTGCGCCGGGTCGGCATGGATGTGCCGGTGGCGCTTGGCGTCGGTGCAGCTTTTGTTGCCAGTTGCTGGGCCACCTTTGTGCAGGCCGGCGAGGTCTATTTTGATTCGGTCACGATGTTCATCTTCTTCCTGCTTGGTGGCCGCTATCTGGAAATGACGGCACGCCAGAAGGCGGTCAGCGTGACAGAAGCGCTAGCCAGGTTGCTCCCGGCGTTTGCCCAAAAAATGCCCAAATTTCCGGTTGACCGTGACACTGAACAATGTGTTGTCGCCGACCTGCGTCAGGGTGACTACGTCATGGTTCGGGCTGGCGATATCGTCCCCGCCGATGGGCGAGTGATCGAAGGCGTTAGTTGTGCCAACGAGGCTTTGCTGACGGGCGAAAGCAAGCCAGTGCCGAAGTCGCCCGGCGAGCCAGTCACCGGCGGTTCAATCAATGCCGAGAGCCCGCTGGTCGTGCAGGTCGAGCAGGTCGGCGAAGGTACACGGCTGTCGGCCATCATTCAGTTGATGGAGCGGGCCGCTGCTGAAAAGCCGAAAATCGTTGTGCTGGCGGATCGTATCGCCAGCTATTTCGTCGCGGCGCTGCTTGCCGTGGCAATTCTTGTCGCGGTTGGCTGGTATTTCGTCGATCCCTCGAAGGCGTTGTGGATCACCGTTTCGGTCCTCGTCGTTACTTGCCCGTGCGCCCTGTCGCTGGCGACGCCGATTGCGCTGACCGTATCGGCGGGGGCGCTAGCCAAGGACGGCCTGCTGGTAACGCGCGGGCATGCCATTGAAACCTTGGCCAGAGCAACCCATTTTGTCTTTGATAAAACGGGTACCTTGACGACGGGGCACATGCATTTGGTAGACGTCTTTCCGATGGCTGGAGCAAGCCGGGAGGAGTGCCTTGTCATCGCCGCCGCCCTCGAACACGCCTCGGAACACCCGGTAGCATCCGCACTGCGTCAGGCGGCAGGAGGGCAATTGCCTGAAACATCAGGGGTAATCAGCGAGCCCGGGCAGGGCATCGAGGCGCTCGTCGCCGGCCGTCGTTGCCGCATCGGTCGCACGGACTATGCACTCGCGCTGAGCGCTGCCAAACTGCCGGATGCCGCCCTTGACTGGCTGGAAAGCGGCGATACCGTTGTTGTGCTTGCAGATGAAAATGGTTGCTTGGCACTGTTCCGGATCGGCGACGAGTTGCGCCATGAGTCGGCGGCCTTGATCGCGGAACTTAGGACGGCGGGCAAGAAAGTGATCCTGTTGACTGGTGATGCGCCAGCAGTGGCTAATCGTGTTGCCAGCAAGCTGGGAATCACCGACGTTCGGGCGGGTGTTACTCCGCAGGGCAAGCACGATTGTGTCACCGGACTTCAGGCGGAGGGCGCCGTTGTCGCCATGCTCGGTGATGGTGTCAATGACGCGCCGGTTCTGGCTCTGGCACAGGTTTCAGTCGCCATGGGCGGGGGCGCTCAACTGGCCAGAACACAGTCTGATTTCATTCTTCTCTCCGAAAACCTGGATCACCTGCGTCACGGTTTGCGGCGGGCCCGGAAAACCCTGCAAGTGATCCGCCAGAATCTCTGGTGGTCCTTCGCGTACAATTTTGTTGCTCTGCCATTGGCTATAACGGGCTACGTAACTCCTTGGATTGCCGGCATCGGCATGTCGGCCAGTTCGTTGCTGGTTGTCCTCAATTCACTGCGCATTCAGCGTGTGGAGACAGATTGATGGAAAGTGTATATCTACTTATCCCGGTTTCGGTTCTTCTGGTTTTCGGGATCGCCTTGGCTTTCTGGTGGTCAGTGCGCAGCGGCCAGTTCGATGACCTCGAAGGGCCGGGTTTTCGTGTTTTGATGGACGAAGATCAACCAAAGCCACCAGTCGATCCAGCAGAAATTAACAAACGAGAGAATGGTTGACCTGCGTCAACGTAGGAGGCGGCAACGCTAGGCAAAATAACCTCATTGTGAAGCGAGCGCTTCACTGCAATTCTCTGTTGGGGTTGGGGTGCGTTACGACGCACCCTTTTTTTGTCTTGGCTCCGCGTGTCAAGGGCCGCACCTAGATATTTTGGACTATCTGCCTTAGATAATAGGTAGGTTGATCTAGGTCAAAACAGCGCCCCTGAACTAGAATAACATCGCTTTCCATGTGCCCCCTTGGGTTAAGGGAGGTGGGCATTCCGTTTTTTCTTTACGAGAGGTGGGTTCATGTCTGGAACGAAAACCACATATAACGATAAAGTCGTACGGCAATTCGCTGTCATGACTGTTATTTGGGGCATTGTTGGCATGCTGGTTGGTGTCATCATCGCCGCGCAGTTGGTCTGGCCGGAGCTGAATATTGGCTTCCTGCACTTTGGCCGTTTACGCCCGTTGCATACCAACGCAGTTATTTTCGCGTTTGGTGGCTGCGCTCTGTTTGCAACGTCTTACTGGTGCGTTCAGCGCACCGGGCACACTCGCTTGTGGGGTGGTCCGCTGATTCCATTTACTTTCTGGGGTTGGCAGCTTGTCATTCTGTTGGCTGCAATTACTTTGCCCTTGGGTTTTACTCAGGGTAAGGAATATGCCGAGCTGGAATGGCCAATTGATATCCTGATCACGCTGGTCTGGGTTTCCTACGCAATTGTTTTCTTCGGCACCATCGGCAAGCGGACTGTTTCTCACATTTATGTGGCGAACTGGTTCTTTGGCGCGATGATCATCGCCGTTGCCCTGTTGCACCTGGGCAATAGCGCTGTGCTGCCGGTCTCGTACCTGAAGTCCTACTCGGCCTACGCCGGTGTTCAGGATGCCATGATTCAGTGGTGGTATGGCCACAACGCTGTAGGCTTCTTCCTGACAGCTGGCTTCCTCGGCATGATGTACTACTTCGTGCCGAAACAAGCTGGTCGCCCGGTTTACTCCTATCGTCTGTCCGTGGTCCACTTCTGGGCGCTGATTTTTACGTACATGTGGGCGGGCCCTCACCATCTGCATTACACCGCTCTGCCTGACTGGACTCAGTCTGTCGGTATGGTCTTCTCGCTGATTCTGCTGGCTCCGTCCTGGGGTGGCATGATCAACGGCATCATGACCCTGTCCGGTGCCTGGCATAAGCTGCGCGACGATCCTGTCCTGAAGTTCCTGATCACCTCGCTCTCCTTCTACGGTATGTCCACGTTTGAAGGCCCGATGATGTCGATCAAGACGGTCAATGCGCTG
The DNA here is from genome assembly GCA_049304775.1 of Ferribacterium limneticum. Lineage (GTDB taxonomy): Bacteria > Pseudomonadota > Gammaproteobacteria > Burkholderiales > Rhodocyclaceae > Azonexus > Azonexus limneticus_C. The sequence continues at coordinate 107,446 of JBAQOL010000023.1, read as the reverse complement.
TCGCACTACACGGACTGGACTGTTGGTCACGTGCACTCCGGTGCCCTTGGCTGGGTGGCGATGGTTTCCATCGGCTCCATGTACTACCTGCTGCCGAAGCTCTTTGGCAAGACCGAAATGTATAGCACCAAGCTAATGACGACCCACTTCTGGGTTGCGACCATTGGCACAGTGCTCTATATCGCTTCTACCTGGATTTCCGGCGTTATGCAGGGTCTGATGTGGCGTGCAGTTAATGCTGACGGCACGCTGGCTTACAGCTTCGTCGAGTCCGTCAAGGGTTCCTACCCGTTCTGGGCGATCCGTTGGTTGGGTGGTGTTCTGTTCCTGGGCGGTATGCTGATCATGGCCTACAACATGTTCAAGACCATGGCTGGTGGAAACACCAAGGACACGCCGGTGATCGTTCCGGTTGGTCATCACGCCTGATTAGGGGGGAATAACAATGCTCAAACACGAACAAATTGAAAAGAGCGTAACGCTCCTTATCATTCTTACGCTGTTGGTTGTGATCTGGGGTGGTTTGCTGGAAATTGTTCCGCTGTTCTTCCAGAAATCCACCACGACTCCGGTTGAAGGCACCAAGCCGTACGATGCTGTGCGTCTTGCTGGTCGCGACATTTATATCCGTGAAGGCTGCTATAACTGCCATTCGCAGATGATTCGTCCGTTCCGTGCCGAAACCGAGCGCTACGGTCACTACTCAGTTGCGGGCGAGTACGTTTATGATCACCCGTTCCAGTGGGGCTCCAAGCGTACCGGTCCTGACATCCATCGCGTTGGCGGCCGTTACTCTGACGAGTGGCAGCGTGCTCACCTGATCAATCCTCGTGACGTGGTTCCCGAGTCCAACATGCCTGCCTTCGCCTTCCTGGGGAACACCAAGGCCAAGGATTCGGTTGGCGCCGACATCGAGAAGAAGATGCAGGTCATGCGCACCTACGCCAATGTCCGCGGTATTCCTACCTACTCTGACGAAGAGATCAAGGGTGCCAAGGCTGCTATCGGTGACAAGACCGAACTCGACGTCCTGATTGCGTACCTGCAGGGCATGGGTACGGCACTGAAGAACGTCAAGTAATAGCCATGGACATCAACGATCTGCGTTCCATCGTTACGGTTGTCGGGTTGCTTTGCTTCCTGGGGATCGTGGGGTGGGCCTACGGCAAGGGTAGCAAGAAGGGGTTTGAGGAAGCTGCCAACTTGCCGTTCGCGGAGCATGATGATCAGGGTGCGACGTCAAAGCCGTCGCACCCCCGCTGAAAAAAGGAAAGCAAATGAGCGATTTCGTTAGCGATTTTTGGAACATGTACGTGGTTGTGATTGTGGTGGGTAGCATTCTCGCCTGCGCAATTCTTCTCTACATGCAGGGTAAGGCGACCTTCACCCCAGGCAAGACGATGGGGCACGTTTGGGATGAAACATTGGAGGAGTACAACAATCCAATGCCCAAGTGGTGGAGCTGGATGTTCATCATCACGGTTATCTTCGCCTTCGTTTACCTCGCGCTGTATCCGGGCTTGGGTAATTACAAGGGCATGCTGGGCTGGACGTCAGGTGGTCAGCACAAGGCAGAAGTCGACAAGATGGATGCTACGGTCAAGCCACTGTTCGACAAGTTCATGGCCATGGATGTCAAGGCTGTTGCCGGCGACAAGCAAGCCATGGAAATGGGCAAGCGCCTGTACCTGACCTACTGCATGCAGTGTCACGGTGCTGATGCGCGTGGTGCCAAGGGCTTCCCGAATCTGACCGACGCTGACTGGCAGTATGGCGGTGAGCCGGATCAGATCAAGGAAACCATTTCCAACGGCCGTATGGGCGTCATGCCTCCGCATGAGCAGTTGGGTGCAGATAGCATCAAGGATCTGGCCAACTATGTCCGTTCGCTGTCTGGCCTGCCGAATGACTCCGTGCGTTCTGCCAAGGGCAAGGAAACCTTTGCCTCTGCCGGTTGCGTCGGTTGCCACGGCATGGAAGCCACGGGTATGGCCGCTGTCGGTGCTCCCAATCTGACCGACAAGATCTGGTTGTATGGTTCTTCTGAAGCGACCATCACCGAAACGATCACCAAGGGTCGTCAGAACCAGATGCCTGCCTGGAAGGAATTCCTGGGCGACGCCAAGGTGCATCTGCTGTCAGCTTACGTGATCAGCCTGAGTCAAGGCGCCAAGTAATTGGTTGAAACGGGGCGGCATAGCCGCCCCGTTTTTCTTTTGTATTTGAAAATGCTGATTTGTATCTAAATTGCGTTGAAAAAACGCTGGGCACGGCACGCTCAGCGCAATTTAGATACGGATAAGACAATGACGGAACCCTCTAGCAATAGCCCTCACGCCAAATCTGCCGATACCCAGGTGGAAGTTTCTTTTTACGAGAAACACAAAAAGGTCTATATCCGTGACGTCAAGGGGTGGTGGAATAATTGGCGATGGGTTCTGGTCTGGGTTACCCAAATTCTTTTTTACTGTGCGCCGTGGCTCGAGTGGAATGGTCGCCAAGCCGTTTTGCTGCATCTGGTTGAACGAAAGTTCTATTTGTTCGGACTTGTCCTGTGGCCCCAGGATGTTTTCTACTTGGCTTTGCTGCTTATCGTTTCTGCTTATGCGCTGTTCTTGTTTACGGCGATTGCCGGGCGCTTGTTCTGCGGGTATGCCTGTCCGCAGACCGTGTACACCGAAATATTCATGTGGGTTGAAAACCGGATCGAAGGAGATCGTTCGGCGCGCATGAAGTTGGACAAAGGGCCGATGACGGTTAGGAAATTCGGTCTGAAGGCTGCGAAGCACGCCGTATGGTTGCTGATCTCACTATGGACGGGGTTTACGCTGGTCGCTTATTTCACGCCAGTAAGCGAACTGCTGGCCGCGCTGCCTTTTGGATTTTCCGGGTGGGAGCTGTTCTGGACCTTTTTCTATGGCGGATTCTGCTACATGCAAGCCGGCTTTCTTCGGGAACAGGTTTGCAAGTATATGTGCCCCTATGCGCGTTTTCAGGGGGTTATGTTCGATCCCGATACGCTGATCATCACTTACGACCCGGAACGGGGGGAGCCGCGTGGCGCGCGCAAGAAGGCCGTGAATGCCAAGGAGTCTGGCCTGGGCGATTGCGTGGACTGTGGGTTGTGCGTGGTGGTTTGTCCGACCGGTATCGATATCCGTAAGGGGCAGCAATACGAATGTATCGGTTGCGGGGCGTGCATCGATGCTTGTGACCCGGTAATGGACAAGGTGGGGCTGCCCAGGGGGCTGATCCGCTATACTACGGAAAATGCGCTGACGAAGCACTTTACCTCCGAGGAGGTCATTGCGCATCTTGTTCGACCACGGATCATCCTGTATACGACGATTCTGACGGCTATCACGATTGCAGCAATCTGGTCCTTGGCGGTGCGCGTGCCCTTGAAGGTGGATGTTATTCGCGACCGTTCTCTTCTGGCGCGAGAGGCTGACGACGGGCGTATCGAAAACGTCTATAACCTAAAAATAATGAATACCACCGAAGAGCCAAAGCGATATGCATTGTCGGTTGAGGGTATGGAGGGGGTGGAAATTGTTGGTGACCGTATCGTTGAGGTTGCCAGTGCCGAGAACCATGAAGTGACCATCGTTGTTCGTGTGCCGCCGGAGTCCGGCAAAAAAGGCGCGAACACTATTTATTTTGATATCAAGGCCCAGAACCACGAGAAAATCGCGGTTCACGAAAAGGCCTCATTCCTGATGCCCTGACATGAGTAACGCAATGACATTGAAGAACGACAATCAACCTTGGTACAAGGAGCGCTGGCCCTGGTTTCTGATGGCTGGGCCGGGCATTGTTATCGTCGCAGGATTCATTACGCTATGGCTGGCCGTTGTCAGCAACGACGGTTTGGTGACAGATGACTATTACAAGCAGGGTTTGTCGGTAAACCAGAGCTTGCAGCGCGACCAAAAGGCGGGCAGCCTTGGCTTGCATGGCGATGTAATGCGTTCGGGCCCAAATTTGCGACTGTTGCTCAGCGCGGAACGCGACGCAACTTTTCCGTCGGAGATCACGTTCAAACTGGCGCATCCAACGCGTGCCGGGCAGGACCAGTTGGTCAAGATGACTTTGGAAGGACAGGGCTTCTATAGTGGCAAGCTGGCTACGGAAGTCTCTGGGCGTTGGCTTGTTTCGATTGAGGATCCCGCGGCTCAATGGCGGCTCCAAGGCGATTGGCAGGCTGATTCGGTGGAACCGTTGCGCCTGACGGCGCGCTCGGGAAATTAGTTTTTTATTTGTTACTGGGAGGTGACATATGGCGTGGGAACTTTTGTTTAGCAGCGATTTTGGTCTGATGAGCTTCGCCGTGATCGTCGGTGTTCTGGTCATTGGTGTAGTCATGGGCAAGATGTACTCCAACAAGATGGACGAAGATTCACGCAAGGCCGGCAAGTAAGGCGCCGCCCTGCGCGTCGCTCGTTGAGTGATGGCAGCTATAAACCCCTGATTTGCTTAGCGGATCAGGGGTTTGTTTTTTGTGTCGAAAACGGTAAAACTGGTGCATGCTGATTCGTGCCATAGTCATTTCCGTTTTGTTGCATGTGGTGATCCTGGTGTCGCCGAATCATCTTGGCGAACTGGCTCGGACAGCGCCTGACGGCGATGGATTGAGCGCCTTGAGTGTGGTCATCGCCTCTCAGCGCGGGATTGATTCGCTTGATCCCGGAATTCGCAAGGCTGCGATGATCAAAGCTCGGGCTGCCGTTCGAGTTCCCGACGCACCACCCAAATCAACGGCAGGGAATTTCAATTTTGGCCCATTTTTCCGGTCGACCGTGGAGCCTGCTGTTTCCGGAGGCGCGAGCTCGGATCGCTCGCTTGAGGTGACTCCGACTGATGTGCCGATGGCCTCCGTTGAGGAAATCGGGCGGTATCGATTGAACGTTGCACGGAGCGCCCGCCAGTTCAAGGTCTATCCCCCTCTGGCTCGGGAGAAGGGGTGGGAGGGCGTGGTCCAGGTCTCGGTTTTCATGCCAACAGGACAGGGGACCCCGATGGTCTCGCTGGTTAACTCATCCGGTTACGAAGTGCTTGATTCCCAGGCGCTTGAAATGGTTACGCAGGCGGTCAATCTGGCGGTTTTTCCTGAGGGCATGCGGGGCCGGCGTATGGCGATATCCTTGCCGGTGGAATACCGCCTCGGCGACTGACGCCACTTATGTGGCCAGAATTTCGGATTCGTGAAAGCCGAATGCACCTTTTGCGCGATCAGCAAGGTATCGCTCAAGGCACAAGCAGACGCTGCGAAACGCCAATTCATTCCAGGGGATCTGCTCGGGATGGCACAGGCTGACTTCAAGGCTCTCCTCACCAGCAGAAAAATGCGGGCTGCTCATGCGGCCGCGATAGAACAAATGGACCTGGTTGATATGGGCGATGCTGATCATGGCGAACGGTGCATCAATCAGAATCCTCGCTCCCGCTTCTTCGTGTGTTTCCCGAATCGCTGCCTGCGCAGTGGTTTCGCCGTTTTCCATGAAGCCGGCAGGAAGTGTCCAGAAGCCGTGTCGTGGCTCGATGGCACGGCGGCAGAGCAGGATTCGATCCTCCCATTCCGCGACGCAACCGACCACCAGACGGGGATTTTCATAGTGGATGTGTCCGCACGTATCACACACGTGTCGCGGTAGCGAATCTCCCGGAGGAATAGCCAAGCTGACATGTGCGCCGCAGTGGTTGCAGTATTGGATCATGGGCTGTGGATCGGTGTCGTAATACGCTTCAGTCTACCACCGGGCATTTCCGCAAACTCGGCTCTCTCTTTCTTTGCACTCTGGCAATTCAAGTGGCTACAATAGCGAAAACCAATTACTGGGCGGATCTGCGCTAGTTTTTGCTGGCGCGACAGGGGGCTTTGCATGTTTCTGATTGTTGGTTACGTCATCATTCTGGCCTCGGCGCTGGGAACGTATGCATTGCACGGGAGTCTCCTCGCGCTATGGGTGCCGACCGAGTACGTCGCGATTATCGGTTTGACCATCGGTTACTTCGTCGCGGCCAATGACATCAAGATCATCAAGGCGACGGTTGGTGCCGTTCCCGGCATTCTCAAAGGATCAAAATACAACAAGGCATACTATGTCGATGCCTTGGCCATGCTTTTCGAAATCCTCGGCAAGGTACGCAAGGAAGGTCTGATGTCCATCGAGGGCGATATCGAAAATCCCGAAGCCAGCCCGATTTTCAGCAAATATCCGAATCTGGTCCATGACCATCATGTGATGGAATTTACTTGCGACTACCTTCGGATGATGGTCGGCGGGAATCTGAATACGGTTGAAATCGAAAGCTTGATGGATGTCGAGCTGGAAACACATCATCACGAAGCAGCGGAACCCGGTCATGTCGTGGCCAGTATTGCTGGTGCCGTGCCGGCCTTCGGTATCGTGGTGGCGGTGATGGGGGTCGTGAACGTGATGGGATCGGTGGGCAGCCCACCAGCCGTGCTGGGCAAAATGATCGGCGGGGCGCTGGTCGGAACCTTCCTCGGTATCCTGATTTCCTACGGCTTCGTCGAGCCGGTTGCCAAGCTGCTCGAACAAAAGGCTGCCGAAGGGGCGACGATCTACAAGACCATCAAGATGGTTCTATTGGCCTCCATGTCCGGCTACGCGCCACAGGTCGCCATCGAGTTCGGTCGCAAGACGCTGGGTTCGCACGAACGCCCCAGCTTTATCGAACTTGAGGAAGAGCTGAAAGCTCGAAAAGGCAAATAGCATGTCGTCAGTCATTAGATAAATACGATGAGCGACGATTCGACACGCCCCATAGTTATCAAGCGCAAGAAGGTTGTTGCCGGCGGAGCGCATGGCGGCGCCTGGAAGATCGCCTATGCCGACTTCGTGACGGCAATGATGGCCTTCTTCCTGTTGATGTGGCTGCTTGGCTCGACTGCCAAGGGTGACCTTCAGGGGATTGCCGACCATTTCCAGAATCCGCTGAAAGTTTCCATGCAGGGCGGTAGTGGCTCAGGCGATGCGACCAGCGTCCTTCAGGGGGGCGGGAAAGATTTGACGCGTCAGTCCGGGCAAGTCAAACGCGGCGATGTCGAGGCCAAGAAATCAACTTCCTTCTCCAAGGAAGCTCAGGCCGAATTTCGCCGCAAGGAGCAGGAGCGCCTGGAGAGTCTGAAGGCTGAGATCGAAAAAATGATCGAGCAGAGCCCCCAATTGGCCCAGTTCAAAAAGCAGATGTTGCTCGATATAACCTCCGAGGGGCTGCGCATTCAGATCATCGACGAGCAGAATCGGCCGATGTTTGATTCCAGCAGCGCGGATCTCAAGCCCTACACGCGCGATATCCTGCGCCAGATTGGCCAGGCGCTGAACGGGGTGGCAAATCGGATCAGCCTCGCCGGACACACTGATGCATCGCAGTTTTCCGGTGGCGAAAAGGGCTTCTCAAACTGGGAACTCTCGGCCAATCGGGCGAATGCATCCAGGCGCGAGCTGGTCCTTGGTGGCATGGACGACAGCAAGGTAATACGTGTCGTCGGCCTCGCCTCGACTGTTCTTTTTGACAAAAACGACCCGCTGAATTCTGTTAATCGGAGAATCAGTATCGTTGTCCTGAATCGCAAGACGGAGACAGCCATTTTGCAGGAAGAAGGACCCGAGTCCGAGGCCGGTGAGGAGGAGCTTCTTCCTGAAGGCTTGAAACTGCCTGGCGCTGGAAAAGGTACCGCCGGATAACAGGTCGGCGTGCTGCCCCAAACGAGTGGCAACATCGAACGGCAGCAGAAAATTTCGTTTGAGCGAACCGGGCTGATCCCCGCCCTGAGTAAATCATCCCGGAAACAAGGATTAGCCTGAACTTTTTTGCGACAAAACGGCGTGATGTCCGCGGGGGTATGGGAGGCTCTCTCTGCCAGCCGTTCTCACGTTGACCATATTTCGCAAAAAACCAGTGTCGTTTCGCAAAAAATGGACAATAATCCTGTTAGTCAAACCAGCTTCGCCCGCGGCGGAGTTGCGTTGTTCTGATTATTCACGAGGAAAAAATGGCAAAAACCATTCTTGCAGTTGACGATTCCGCATCCATCCGTCAGATGGTCTCCTTTACCTTGAAGAGTGCGGGTTACGACGTGGTTGAAGCCGTCGACGGGCAGGATGGCCTCGATAAAGCCAAGACCAAGAGTATCAACCTGGTTTTGACTGACCAGAACATGCCCCGCATGGATGGGCTGACCTTGATCAAAAGTCTTCGGGGGATGCCGCAATATGCCTCGACCCCCATTCTGATGCTGACTACCGAGTCTTCGGATGCGATGAAATCGCAAGGGCGTGCAGCCGGTGCCACCGGTTGGCTGGTCAAGCCTTTCGACCCCCAAAAACTGATCGAAGTCGTACGCAAGGTGATCGGCTAAGCGAAGCCGGCGGACCTGTAACAGGGCAGGTCTTTTGCATTCAATTTTCGCTCCTCCATTTGTAGGGGGCGAGATCAGGGGGTGGCATGACTATCGACATGAGTCAGTTCTACCAGGTATTTTTTGAGGAGTCGGCAGAGCACTTGGTAACAATGGAGGGGCTGCTGCTTGAACTGGACGTCGAAAATCCGGATTCAGAGCAACTCAATGCCATTTTTCGTGCGGCTCACTCCATCAAGGGAAGTGCGGGAACGTTCGGCTTTACCGACCTGGCTGAGACGACGCACATTCTGGAGAACCTGCTCGACCGCATTCGCAAGCAGGAGCTGGGATTGCGCGCCGATATGGTGGACGCCTTTCTTGAATCAGGCGATCTCCTGCGTGAAATGCTCGAAGCCCATCAAGGGCAAGGAGAGGTCGATCCCCTGCGCGTGGAATCGATTTGTGCCCGCCTTCGTCAGCTATCGGCTGGCGATGTTGCACCTGTCGCACCGCCGTCAAAGGCGGCGTCAGACAATGTGGCAAGTGCCCAGGAAACACCTGTAGGCAAGCGCACTTTCGATATCCAGTTTGTCCCAACAGATGTGTCGGCCCGCGGTAACGGCGTGGCCAGTCTTCTCGATGAGCTGCGTTCATTGGGGGCTTTGGAAATACTGAGCCAGCCGGCATCGGATATGAATAATGTCGGCTACTGGCAACTTCGTTTGGTTACCGCGGCTGAACAGAGCGATTTTTCCGATCAGATTGATTTCATTGCAGAAAATGGTGCCTGGCGGGTGGTTGAAGAAACTGCTGCTGATGACGAGGGGGGCGCTTTCGGGTTCTTTGGTGATTCACCAGGGGCGCCAGAGGAGGATCCCGGTTATGGTTTCTTTGCTCCGTTAGATGCTGTGCCGGGCGCTGCTGCGGGTACTGACGCCGCTGTGGCCGGAGACGAGTCTTATGGATTTTTTGATCTACCGCCACAGGCAGGTGAGATTGTGCCTGCCGTCACTGCAGCGCTGAGCGAAGATGGTGATGGCTACGGCTTCTTTGCGCCGTTACCTTCTCAAGCCCCGGCGCAGCCTTTGGCCGAGGAGGGGGATGGCTTCGGCTTTTTTGAGCCGCTGGCGCCTGTTCCTGTTTCTTCAGCCCCCGTTTCATCTACTAGCCTTCCTGGCCGACCTTCTGTTCAGGTTCTTGCAGAAAAAAAAGTGGAAGAGCTGCATCCTCGTGCTGCCAAGTCGGTGACTCCAACTGCGGCGGCAGACTCATCGATTCGCGTCAGTATTGAAAAAGTCGATCAGTTGATCAATCTGGTCGGCGAATTGGTCATTACGCAGGCGATGCTGCTGCAGACGGCAGCGCAGATGCAGGAGGGCGCGCCAGAACGCCTGGTCAATGGTTTGACTCAACTGGAGCGAAATACCCGCGATTTGCAGGAATCGGTAATGTCCATCCGGATGATGCAGATTTCCTTTGTTTTTTCACGCTTTCCGCGTGTCGTCCGTGATCTCTCCGGCAAGCTTGGCAAGCAGGTTGAGTTGAAGACGTCTGGAGAAACGACGGAACTCGATAAGGGGCTAATCGAGCGGATCGCCGATCCCTTGACTCACCTGATTCGCAATAGCCTCGATCACGGTATTGAATTGCCGGAAGCGCGGATTGCAGCAGGCAAAAATCCGGTCGGGACTATCACCTTGAAGGCCTACCATCAGGGCGGAAATGTTGTCATCGAGGTCGGTGATGATGGGGCTGGTTTACCCCGCAACAAGATATTAGCCAAGGCTCGTGAGCGCGGACTACCGGTTTCCGATCAGATGACTGACTCGGAGGTTTTCAATCTTATTTTCGAAGCCGGTTTCTCGACGGCCGATCAGGTCACTGACGTATCCGGGCGTGGCGTGGGTATGGATGTCGTCCGCCGCAATATTCAGTCCATGGGTGGTCGCGTAGAAATTGAATCGATGTTGGGGGTCGGCACGCGGATGACAGTACGTTTGCCGCTGACGCTGGCTATTCTCGATGGAATGTCGATCGCAGTTGGTGATCAGACCTACATTCTGCCGCTGTCTTATGTGGTGGAGTCGTTTCAGCCACAGCTGGGCGACATCAAGACTTTATCGAATCAGGCGCGGGTCATTCAGGTTCGCGGCGACTATCTGCCAGTAGTAATACTGCACGAACTATTCAATATCAAGTCGCATTCGAGCAATTTCGCGCAAGGCATCATGGTTGTTGTCGATGCGGATGGTATCAAGGCAGCTCTTTTCGTCGATGCGCTGGTTGGTCAGCACCAGGTGGTCATCAAGAGCCTGGAGGCGAACTATCGCCGTGTGCAGGGGATTTCCGGCGCGACCATCATGGGTGACGGCCATGTGGCGCTCATTCTGGATGTGTCGGCCATTGCCGGCATGGCGAAGACAAGCCTGCAAAAGCTGGCTGACGGTTGAATTGAGGAGCAAGAGATGGAAGCGATGAGCCATGGCAGTAGCCCGGCAAACGAAGATGATCTGGTGGCCAGTGAGTACCTGACCTTCACGCTGGGTAGCGAAGAGTACGCAATCGATATCCTCAAGGTTCAGGAGATTCGAGGTTACGAGCCGCCGACGCTGATCGCCAATGCCCCGCCATTCATCAAGGGGGTGATCAACCTGCGCGGCATTATCGTGCCCGTCGTTGATCTGCGGATCAAGTTCAATCTCGGCAAGATCGAATACACGCCCTTCACTGTAGTCATCATCCTCAATGTGGCCGGGCGCGTTATCGGTGCTGTGGTCGACAGCGTTTCCGACGTGTTTTCTCTGACGCGCTCGCAAATTCGCCAGGCTCCCGATTTTTCGGGGACTTTCGATACTAAATACATCCTTGGCCTGGCCACGGTCGATTCACGCATGATGATTGTTACGGATATCGAACGCCTGATGACCAGTGCCGATATGGCGCTCATCGACTCGGCCGGCGAGTAACGCACAGTCCTCATACAGGAGCCGTAGCATGTTGAATTTACGCAATTTCAAAATTGGCACCCGTCTGATCATGACGACTGTCGGTGCCTTGGCACTGATGATTGCCTTTGTCGCCATCGCTTGGTTCAGCCTGAATTCGATTAGCGACAAGGTTGATCACATAGCGAACAACAACATCAAAAAAACCGACCTGGCCGTCAACATGCGTACGCGCAATCTCTTGATTGACAGGAGTGTGCGTACGGCAATGATCCATGAGGAAATCGAGAAGCAGCAAGACGAGGAGAAGCAGGTTAAAGCCGAACTCCTGGCGTACATGGAATCGGAAAAACAGATCGGCGGCACAGTGAGCTCGGCGCGCGGGAAGGAAATACATGAGCGCATCGTGGTAGCCAGAAAAGAGGCCGAAGCATCTATTTCCCGGATGTTTGTGCTCATCAAGGCAGGGAACCGACCGGAACTCGAAGATTATTTTTTCGCTGCTTTTCGCCCGAAAATGCAAGGGTGGTTCGAAGCGGCTGACGAAATGCTACAGCTGCAAAAAGAGAACAATCTTCGTGATGTAGCCGAGATCGACACGGTGAAGTCGCGTGTTCAAACCACCATGTTGCTGATGGTTGGCTTGGCGTTGATCATCATGATTCCGGCGGGGATGTGGGTTACACGTCAGATTACCGGCCCCTTGGACGAGGCTGTCGGTGTGGCCGATGCCGTTGCTGCAGGTCATCTGGAAAATACAATTGATGTCGGTGGGAACGATGAAACTGCGCATTTGATGCGTGCGCTCAGTCGCATGCAGACAGATCTTAGAGCGCGCACCGAAGCGGAGCACAAGGTGGCCAACGAGGCGCTACGCATCAAAGTGGCTCTCGATGTGACTTCAAACAGCGTGATGGTTGCCGATCCGGATGGGGTGATCGTTTATTGCAACGCAGCGGTCCTCGACATGATGCGTGTTGCCGAGGCAGATATCCGCAAGGATTTGCCAGCTTTCCGGGCTGATTCGATCCTTGGGGCCAATTTCGATATCTATCACAAGAATACGGCGCATCAGCGCAACCTGCTGGCTGGACTCAAGGGCATGCATCGCGCGCAAATAATAGTAGGGGGCCGTACTTTCAAACTGGTGGCCAGCCCTATTGTTAACGAGCGGAATGAACGTCTTGGCACCGTCGTCGAGTGGGCTGATCGCACCGCCGAGGTGGCAGTCGAAGAAGAGGTCAGCAGCATCATTGCGGCTGCGGCTTCCGGTGATTTCTCGCGGCGCATTGATGCGAGCGAGATGAGCGGTTTCTTCCGGCAGATTTCTACTGGCATTAACGATCTTCTCGATGTGAATAGCCAGGCCTTGGGCGATGTCGGCGCCATGCTGGCCCGTCTTTCGAAAGGCGATCTGACTCGCAAGATCGATACCCAGTATCAGGGCGTTCTGGGTCGATTGAAAGACGATGCCAATGTCACGGTCGACAACCTGCAGGAGATTATTTTCTCGATCAAGAGCGCTACCGATGCTATCAATACGGCAGCTCAGGAGATTGCCTGCGGCAACCAGGATCTTTCCGGGCGTACCGAGCAGCAGGCATCCAGTCTTGAAGAAACGGCCTCGAGCATGGAGCAGTTGACCAGCACGGTCAAACAAAACGCTGACAATGCTCGCCAGGCCAACGAGCTGGCGAGCAATGCGCAGAGGGTGGCAGAAAAAGGTGGGCAGGTGGTAGGGCAGGTAGTGGAAACCATGGGGGCCATCCATCAGGCCTCAAACAGGATTTCCGACATCATCAGCGTTATCGACGGTATTGCCTTCCAGACAAACATATTGGCGCTCAATGCGGCGGTCGAGGCGGCTCGTGCCGGTGAGCAGGGGCGTGGTTTTGCCGTGGTCGCGACGGAAGTACGAAATCTGGCCCAGCGCAGTGCTGCTGCGGCCAAGGAAATCAAGGGCCTGATTTCCGACTCCGTCGAAAAGGTGCAAACCGGTGGACGTTTGGTCGATCAGGCTGGACAAACCATGGGCGAGGTAGTGGCGAGCATCCAGCGCGTTGCCAAGATCATGGCCGATATTTCTTATGCCAGCCGCGAGCAGACGGCGGGTATAGAGCAGGTTGGTCTGGCAATAGGGCAGATGGATGAGATGACTCAGCAAAATGCTGCACTGGTCGAACAGGCGGCAGCTGCAGCCGAAAGCCTCGAAGAACAGGCGCGTAACCTGGCTGAGTCGGTTGCCGTGTTCCGTCTTTCTGGCGGACTGGTCATTAAAGGGCAGTCAGAGCTGGCCGGATTGGACTTTGATGGTGCGATAGCAGCACATGGCAAATGGAAGCAACGCCTGCTTGATTACGTGTCCGGTGGTGGAGAGCAGCTTGACCCGGCTGTGGTTGGACGTGACGACCAGTGTGCCCTCGGCTGCTGGATTCACGGCGATGGTCGCGCGTTGCGTGGAAATGCTGGGTATACCGAACTCAAGGGCGAGCACGCGGGCTTCCATCGCTGTGCAGCGGAAGTAATACGTACCCAGTTGGCGGGAAACAGTGATGGGGCAAGGGCGCAAATCTCCGGTGAATTTTCCAATAGATCTGCGCGGGTGATCGGATTGTTGCAGAGCATGCGTGGTGGTGGAAAAAGCACGCCTTCCAGGCAACTGGCTGTTGCTGTTCCACGGAACATCCCCGCCGCAAAGACGCCGGCGCTCGCCGTGCCTGATGAAGACGAGTGGGAAGAGTTCTAAAACGACAGGTTCATAGAGAAAAACGATGCGAAACAACCAGCCTGTGACCGATGTGGAACTTGAGCTTGATGAGCTCACCCTTATTGCCTCCAAGACTGACCTCAAGGGGCAGATTACCTATGTCAACAAAGCCTTCATCGACATCAGCGGATTTTCTGAATCCGAGCTGATCGGACAGCCACACAATATTCTCCGTCATCCGGACATGCCGTCCGAGGCCTTTGCCGATCTTTGGCGGGATATCAAGGATGGCCGTCCGTGGACCGGAGTGGTCAAGAATCGCTGCAAGAATGGGGACTATTACTGGGTTCTCGCCAACGTAACGCCGTTGCGTGAAAACGGTGCCGTGGTTGGTTTTCTATCCGTACGCCGGAAGGCGAGTGCACAGCAGATTTCAGCTGCTCAGGCGGTGTACGCCGAGATTCGTGAGAAACGTGCGGGGGGCAAGGAGATTCGCCACGGCAATGTGGTTAGTGGTGGGCCGGTAGGCGTCCTGCGTCGCTGGATATCCAATGCATCGTCCTCCAAAAAAATCGTGCTGGGGATGTTGCTGGGGTTCGGCATCATTCTTGGTGGCGCGACCACGTTGCTCGGAAATCATTTGGCGACCCTGCTTGATGCTCAGGGGCGCGAAAGTCTGAGAAATAATGTGGGTCTGATCAAGGCCATGGTTGAGACGAACCTCGTGGCTCTGCGCAAAGAGGCCATTCAATTGAACCGTGGCTTTGCCATGTCGTTTCAGGATGAGATCGTTCTTGAGGGGACTGACGAGCTGGCAGTGTTGCGGCTGGCGAGAGGGGATGTCCTCAATGGAAAATTCGACATAGTTGATCGTTTCACTGAAAAAACAGGTGCGGTCTCAACCATCTTCATTCGCAAGGGTGATGACTTTACCCGGATATCAACCTCGGTCAAAAAAGAGAATGGCGAGCGTGCCGTTGGTACAAATCTGGCCAAGGATCATCCAGCACTGGCTGAGCTATTGGCCGGGAAGCACTATGTCGGACGCGCCAATCTTTTTGGCAAGGCCTTCTACACGAGCTACACGCCAATCCTTGCTAAGAACGGCACGGTGATCGGAGCGACGTTTATCGGGCTCGATATCTCGACAGAGCTGGAAGTGCTCAAGAAGCAGATTCGCTCGCTGAAGGTCGGGGAAACCGGTTACTACTATGTACTTGATGCCAGTCCGGGCAAGGATCTGGGCAATCTCGTCGTCCACCCGGCCAAAGAGGGGGGCAATGTTCTCGGCGCCAAGGATGCAAGTGGCCGTGAGTTCATTCGCGAAATGCTGGAACGTGGCAGCGGTGATATCAGCTATCCATGGCTCAATACCGAACTGGGTGATACGGTTACCCGGGAAAAAATTGTCGTATTCGATAGCTTGCCCGATGCCAAGTGGCTGATCGCCGGTGGCACGTATCTGGAGGAGTTCCACGCCCTGTCCAGCCAGGTGACACGCTTTGTCATGGTGGGGGGGCTAATTCTTGCGTTGCTGCTTGCGGTCTTCCTTTATCTCTTGATATCAAAGCTGATCGTCCGGCCGCTCCAGCAAAAAGTCCTGCCGGTATTTAACGATCTGGCGGAGGGGCGATACGATACCCCATTGGATGTCGGGGCAAACGATGAGGTTGGCCAGGTTCTGCAGGGCCTGCAGTCAATGCAGATTCAACAGGGATTCAATGTTGCCGAGGCGCAGCGAATCGCCAATGACAATCTTCGTATTCGCATCGCGCTTGATTGCGTTTCGGCCAATCTGCGGATTGCCGATGACGATGGCACGGTGATTTACGCCAACAAGGGCTTGCTGACGACCTTGCGCCAGATCGAGCCCGGTCTGCGTGAGCAGCAGCCGAATTTTACGGTTGACGGGTTTGTCGGGAGCAATATCGGGGCGTTTTATCAGGATTCGGAGGCAGCCCTCAAGAGCTTGCGTGAACTGCAGGGTACGCGCCAGAGCGAGCTCGGTATCGGTCGTCGGATCTATAACATCATTACCAACCCGATCGTTAACGAGCGTGGTCAGCGCCTTGGCACGGTGGGCGAATGGGTTGATCGCACCGCCGAACTGAATGCGCAGCGCTCGGTAGCGGCGCTCGTCTCACAGGCTTCGGCCGGGGATCTCGAGGCTCGTCTGGACACCTCGACGCTGGAAGGGTTCTACAAGGAGCTGGGTACCGGCATCAACAGCCTGGTTGAAACCAGCGGGGCGGCGATTGGCGAGATTGCCAACCTGTTGTCCCGAGTGGCCGATGGCGACCTGACCCAGACGCTCACCAGTTCATACCAAGGGACCTTTGGCCGTTTGCGTGACGATGCCAACCAGACAGTGACCAAGCTGCGTAATCTGGTCGGCGAGATTCAACAGTCGGCCCAAACGATCAATACGGCCGCCAAGGAAATAGCATCGGGCAACCAGGATCTCTCGGGGCGGACGGAGCAGCAGGCGAGCAGTCTCGAAGAGACGGCTTCGAGTATGGAGCAGCTGACTAGTACAGTGAAGCAGAATGCCGACAACGCACGTCAGGCCAACGAGTTGGCCGGTGCGGCACAAAAGGTTGCCGACAAGGGGGGCGAGGTCGTCGGCCAGGTCGTCCACACGATGAGCGCAATCCATCAGTCGAGCAGCAAGATCGCCGACATCATCGGGGTGATCGACGGCATTGCCTTCCAGACCAATATCCTTGCCCTCAACGCGGCCGTCGAGGCGGCGCGTGCGGGGGAGCAGGGGCGTGGCTTTGCCGTGGTGGCCACCGAGGTGCGCAATCTGGCCCAGCGCAGCGCGGCTGCGGCGAAGGAAATCAAGGGGCTGATCTCTGATTCGGTTGAAAAGGTCGAAACGGGTAACAAACTGGTCGATCAGGCGGGACGGACGATGGAGGAGGTCGTGGCGAGCATCAAGCGCGTGGCCAAGATCATGGGTGATATCTCCGATGCCAGTAGTGAGCAAAGCGCGGGTATCGAGCAGGTCAGTTTAGCGGTAAGCCAGATGGATGAGGTGACGCAGCAGAATGCGGCGCTCGTCGAACAGGCTGCAGCAGCTGCGGAGAGCCTGGAAGAGCAGGCGCATCAACTGGCGATGACCGTCTCGGTTTTTCGAATTGCCGAGAACAAAGAGCCTCCCCGTCTGACGTCGCCACAGCGCCGTATCCAGCATGCAGCTGCCTCAACAAGCAATAGCGAGCGGCCTCGCCCCCCAAAGGCGCCGGCGCAACAGGTCAGTCTCGACGATGAGTGGGAGGAGTTCTAGCCATGGTTGATTTTCGCAATCCTGTACCGCCTGCGTCGACGCTTCGATCGTCATTGTCGGCCGGCTTGCCGGCGCGTGATGGCAGTGCGCGGGAATTCACATTTTCGACGACTGATTTTGAACGGGTCCGCAAACTGATTTATCAGCACGCCGGCATTTCGTTGTCGCCGGTCAAGCAGGACATGGTGTATTCGCGCCTGGCGCGACGTCTGCGTGCTACGGGCATGCCGTCTTTTGCCGCCTATCTCGACGGCCTGGAGCGCAATGGTGGCGACGAGTGGGAGCGTTTCGTCAATTCGCTAACGACCAACCTGACCTCGTTTTTCCGCGAACCGCATCACTTTCCGATATTTGCCGACCATCTGCGCAAGCTGGGGACGAAACGTCCGGTCCGGGTGTGGTGTTCGGCCGCGTCGACGGGCGAAGAACCGTACTCGATTGCGATAACTGTGGCCGAAACCTTTGGCGCCAATGTTTCGCACATTTCTATCGTGGCCTCTGATCTCGATACCAATGTGCTGGCGACGGCCGAGAAAGGGGTTTATCCGATTGAGCGGGTAGAAAAGCTCTCGCCTGATCGCTTGCGTCAATTCTTTTTGCGCGGCACCGGCAGCCAGGAGGGCTTTGTCTCGGTTCGTCCCGAACTGAAGCGGATGGTTTCGTTTCAGCGGATCAATCTGCTGGATGCCAATTATTCGGTCAAGGGGCCGCTTGACGTCATCTTCTGCCGAAATGTCATGATCTATTTCGACAAGCCGACGCAGTACAAGATTCTGTCGCGCTTCGCCCCGATAATGCAGCCCGATGGCCTGATGTTCGCCGGCCATTCGGAGAGCTTCCTGCATGCGGCCGATCTTTTCAAATCCCAGGGCAAGACAGTTTACGCCCTGGCAAATGCCCGGTAGGGAAGGGGCTTGGTGCAACATTCCTACGACGAGCAACTAGCCAGCAATCGATATTTCGATCGAAAGTTTGGCCTTGAGGCCGCCAAGATATTGCCGGGCGAGTACTTTGTTTCCAGCACGGAGGCATTGCTGGTGACGGTGCTCGGCTCCTGTGTCGCTGCCTGTATTCGAGATCCGGATTTGGGCGTTGGCGGGATGAATCATTTCATGTTGCCGGACGATCGCGGCAGGAGCCCGCTCGGCATGTCAGCTCGCTATGGGACCTATGCCATGGAGGTGTTGATCAATCATCTGCTCAAGCTCGGGGCTCGACGCAACCGTCTCGAGGCCAAGGTATTTGGTGGCGGCGCCGTCCTGGCCAGTCTGGCGAGCAGCAATGTGGGGGCCAAGAATGCGGAATTCGTACTTGATTTCCTGACGACGGAAAAGATTCCCGTTGTCGCCAAGGACTTGCTGGATTCATATCCGCGGAAAGTCTATTATTTTCCGCATTCAGGGCGCGTTCTGGTCAAGAAGCTGCACCGGGTTCATAACGAGACCTTGTTCAGCCGCGAAAACGATTACAAGGTACGCCTGAGCGGCTCCACCATCGAAGGCGATGTCGAATTGTTCGTTTGATACGGTCAACCGGAAAAAAGCGCCATTTTTGAAATCCATCTCAATAGATACTCATGAAAATTAGAGTCCTGGTTGTTGATGATTCGGCCTTAATGCGTGGTCTGTTGAGCCAGTTGATCGGCATGGCGCCCGATATGGAGGTGGTGGGGGCGGCTCCCGATGCCCAAACTGCTCGTGAAATGATCAAGGCGCTCAATCCGGATGTCGTCACCCTCGATGTCCAGATGCCGAAAATGGGCGGGCTTGAATTTCTCGAGCGACTGATGCGCTTGCGGCCGATGCCGGTCGTCATGGTTTCCTCGTTTACCGAGGCTGGCTCCGACACCACGTTGAAAGCCCTTGAGCTGGGCGCAATTGATTTTATAGGCAAGCCACGGGCCGATAGTGGCAGGAGCTTGGAAAGCTATGCAGAAGATCTGGTCGAAAAAATCCGCGCAGCCAAGGGCGCGCGTTTGCGAGGCGCAATGAGTTCGGCCGCCGCTGTGCCGTCGTTGCCGACACCGACCAGACCTGGCTTGGCTGCGAGTGGAAAGATCATCTTTGTCGGCGCCTCGACCGGTGGCACCGAAGCAATCAAGGAATTTCTCCTCGGCATACCCGCTGATTGCCCGCCCATTCTCATTGTCCAGCACATGCCCGAAGCCTTCACGGCCTCCTTCGCCCGTCGCCTCGACTCCCTCTGCGCGCCACGCGTCATCGAGGCGCAAGGCAATGAAAAGGTCGAGTCGGGCACCGTCTACGTTGCACCGGGGCATTCCCATTTGCTGATTCGCCGGGGTAATTCCGGTTTCCTCACCGAGTTGGCTGCAAGCCCCCCCGTCAACCGCCATCGCCCTTCGGTCGATGTCCTGTTTGATTCAGCTGCAGCCTTGGTCGGACGCAAGGCGGTTGGCGTTATTCTGACCGGCATGGGCAAGGATGGCGCTCAAGGTTTGTTGCGCCTGCGCCAGGCCGGGGCGAGAACCTTCGGCCAGGATGAGACAAGTTGCGTTGTCTACGGAATGCCGCGCGAAGCCTTTCTGATCGGCGCGGTAGAAGAGCAGTGTGCACTCGATGACATGGCACGACGGGTGATCGGTGCGATTTGCGTGTAATAGGCCAGTCGGGCTTGTTGCCTATGGTCAAAGGATTAAACTAGGATTCGACAGACTTTTTTGGGATAGGAAAACAAATGCAGGCAAGTATTCTCAATGAATCCGGCAAGGTGACTATCAAGTTGGTTGGGCGTTTTGATTTCAATACCCACCGTGAATTTCGTGCTGCCTATGAGCCCCTCGTAACCGATTCTACCGTTCGAGCGGTCGCTGTTGATTTTGCCGGGGTCGATTATCTGGATAGCTCGGCATTGGGTATGTTGTTGATGTTGCGCGACAAATTGGGCGGAGCCAACAAAGAAGTGGCACTGACCGGCGTTCGGGGTAACGTAAAACAGGTGCTAGATATTGCTAATTTTGGTAAATTGTTTCAAATTTCCTAAATGCTCGGTGTTGTTCGCCGTGAATGAAATATGGGGTGGGCACCCACATGGTGCTGATAGCAGGTTCGTCGCTGGCTGGCGACGGAGCGAGAAGTGAGTGTTAGTAAGCTTCTAGCTACCGAGGGCAGCCGGATACGCAACATGCGAGAGGATGACAATGTCTGAGTTATTGAAAAATATCGATGCGCGAACAAAATTGGCGGGCACCAACAAGCTCGAGATACTTTTGTTCTTTCTCGGCGTCGATCAGCGGACGGGCCGTCGTGAAACCTATGGCATCAATGTCTTCAAGGTGCGTGAGGTCATGCGTACCCCGGTGATTACCGCTGCGCCGGATATGCCCGCCTCTGTTGAAGGCATGGTCAGTCTGCGTGGGGCGCTGGTGCCCGTGATCGATCTTGCCAAGTATTCAGGGATATCTCCCGAGACGCCTCGCGAAATTATGATCGTGACCGAATATAACGGTCACACGCAGGGTTTTCTGGTCGAAGGTGTCGATACCATCCTTCGCCTGGATTGGAGCAAGATGCGTGTTCCCCCGGAAATGCTGACCTCACAGACCGGCGGGTTGGTCACGGCTGTCACGGAACTGGAGGACAACCGTCTGGTGATGATGATGGATGTCGAGAAGGTGCTGTCCGAAACCTCCAGTATCGACAATGAGATCATGTTCCGCGGTGTTGTTGCGGTCGACAAACCGGATTGCACGGTTTTTTATTGCGATGACTCCAGCGTTGCCCGCAGGCAGATTGAACGTACGCTTTCGGCCATGGGGGTCAAGGGCATCTCGGCGGTCAATGGTCGCCAGATGTGGGAAGAGATGGAGAAGGTCGCCACCTATGCGCAGTCGATCGGCAAGCCGGCTTCTTCGATGATCAGCCTGATCCTGACTGACATCGAAATGCCTGAAATGGATGGCTATATCCTGACCAAGAAAATCAAGTCGGATCCTCGATTCAACGGGATTCCCGTGATCATGCATTCGTCGCTGTCGGGGATGTCCAACCAAAAGCTGGGGGCGTCGGTCGGCGTGGACGAGTATGTGCCAAAATTTGAACCCTTGCGCCTGTCTGAAACATTGGCACGACGACTGGGCGTCGATACCACGCCAGTTCGTGTGGCCTGAGAGATAGCGGGAGCTGACGATGGAACTCGTTGAGAACAAAAACCTGCTTGATAGTGTCGATGCCCGGACACGACTGGCGGGTTCCAACAAGATGGAAATTCTGCTTTTCTCGCTCGGAACACGCGAGATTTTCGGTATCAATGTATTCAAGGTCCGAGAGGTTGGCCGGACACCACACATTACCAAGACACCCAATATGCCGCGCGGTGTCGAAGGGCTGATTTCCTTGCGCGGGAACGTAATCCCGGTCCTTTCGCTGGCCCCGTTCATGCAACTCGATGCGCCAGCCGGGCTGGGCAAGACAATGATGGTGGCCGAGTATTCAAAGCGAACTCTCGGCTTTTTGGTGCATGACGTTGATCGGATCATCCGCGTCGACTGGGAGCGGGTGAAGGCGCCTGAAAGCGTCCTGGCGACAAATCAAGGGCTGATCACCGCCGTCATCGAACTGGAAAGCGGCGGGCTGGTTTCCATTCTTGACGTCGAACAGATTCTTGCCAATGCCTTCGGTGAGGCAATGATTGTCGACATTAGCCCGGCCAGGGTTGATCCGGATACGAGCGTATTCTTTGTCGATGACTCGATCGTGGCGCGGCGCAAGATCGCCGAAGTGCTCGATAAGCTTGGTGTGCGTCACAAACATGCCACCAATGGCATGGAGGCTTGGACGCGCCTGCAGGGTATTGCTGCTCACGCCGTGCAGATGGGGCAAAACATCCGCCAGGATATTCGCCTGATTCTGGTCGACGCCGAGATGCCCGAAATGGACGGCTATGTATTGACCAAAAACATAAAATCCGATCCCCGTTTTGAAGGCGTACCGGTGGTCATGCACTCGTCGCTATCCTCCGAGGCCAATCGGGCTATGGGGAAATCGGTCGGCGTCGATGCCTATGTCGCGAAGTTTGATGCCGAGGCGCTTGCTGATACCTTGCGTCCGCTGATTGAACGATAACAAACCAAGTATCTGGAGTACTGCATGGCAGCTGATCCCAAAATGAAATTTCTGGTGGTGGATGATTTTTCCACCATGCGTCGAATTGTCCGAAATCTGTTGAAAGAGCTCGGCTTTACGAATGTCGATGAAGCCGAGGACGGTGCTATAGCGTTGCAGAAACTGCAGGGCGGCGGTTTTGAGTTTGTCGTCACCGACTGGAACATGCCGAATATGGATGGTCTTACCTTGCTCCAGTCGATTCGTGCGACGCCGAATCTGAAACATCTGCCGGTATTGATGATCACCGCTGAAGCTAAGAAAGAAAACATTATTGCTGCGGCTCAGTCGGGGGCTAGCGGCTACATCGTCAAGCCTTTTACTGCGGGAACCCTTTCGGAAAAGCTGAACAAGATTTTCGAAAAAATGGGTCAGGCGTAAGGGGGAAATATGTCTGCCAATAACGACTCAGATGATCTTGAAGCCCTCTTTGACTCAATTGCAGCGAGCAGTGCACCAGTACCGGAGCAACCCAAGCTTGTGCCTGCGGCTCCGCCGGCTTCTCTAGCCTCGTCTGATGCTGATAGCGATGATTTGCAGGCCTTGTTCGATAGTGTTGCCGCGGAGGTTGAGGTTGCGAAGGTCGTTCCCGGGTCATCCGCTGATGCCGGCAAACAAGCGGAGAGTTCCGGAGATGGATGGTCTCAACAGGAGGCTGTCTTCAATCGAATCGGGCATATGGCACGTGCGCTGCACGATACCCTGGGGCAGCTAGGTTACGACAAGTTGATCGAGAAGACCGTATCGGCGCTTCCTGACGCCAAGGATCGCCTCGCATACGTGGCCAACCTGACAGAACAAGCTGCCTGCCGCGTCCTTAACGCGACTGATATAGCCAATCCGCTCATCGACGAGATGGAAAACGGCGCCCTTGTATTGGGTAAGCGCTGGGATAAGGTTTTTGCCAATGAAATGGGGCCTGCCGAATT
The DNA here is from genome assembly GCA_049304775.1 of Ferribacterium limneticum. Taxonomy (GTDB): domain Bacteria; phylum Pseudomonadota; class Gammaproteobacteria; order Burkholderiales; family Rhodocyclaceae; genus Azonexus; species Azonexus limneticus_C. The sequence continues at coordinate 84,085 of JBAQOL010000023.1, read as the reverse complement.
CAAGCTGCTGGCGGCGGATACGCGCGCATTCCTGAATGAGCAGCTCCCGCAGAAAACCCGCGAAACGCATGCGCAGTTGACTGAAATCATGATGGCTCAGGATTTCCAGGATTTGACCGGGCAGGTTATCAAGAAAATTGTTGGCCTTGCCCATGAGCTTGAATCGGGACTGATGACCGTCCTTATTGAGGTCTTGCCGGAAACCAAGCGCACTGAAGAAGTGGCCAGTCTGATGAATGGCCCGGTAATCAACGCCGAAGGGCGTACCGATGTTGTGGTTAACCAAGAGCAGGTCGATGACCTGCTGGACAGCCTCGGTTTCTGAGGAGGACAAAAATGAGCGACTTTGGCGGAATGGAAGATCTGCTGCAGGATTTCCTGCAGGAGGCCAATGATCTGTTGTCGGATGTCGACAACAAACTCGTTGATCTCGAAAAGATGCCCGATGATCGTGCGCTACTGAACGATATTTTTCGCGGGTTTCACACCGTCAAGGGGGGAGCTGGCTTTCTCAATGCCACTGAGTTGGTGACGCTTTGTCATCTGACAGAAAATCTATTCGATCGACTGCGCAATGGTGAGCTTGAGCTGACCGCCGAGTTGATGGATGTCATCATGGACGCCACCAAGGGGGTCCGTGAAATGTTCGGCGAATTGGGGCAAATGGTTCAGCCGCAGCCCGCTGATCCGGCGGTGATCGCTGCGCTTAAGGGGGTTTTGAGTAGTGGCGTAGCCGGTGTTGCCCATGTTGCCGTGGCGCCACCTCCGGCCGCCGATGTTGCGCAGGTGCCACCTTCAGCGCCTGGTGAGCCGGACTGGAATGCCTTGCATGCGGCGGTAACCAGTGAGGCTTCTGTCGCACCGGCTCAAAGCGAAGTGATTACCAAAGCCGAGACGGCGATTGTTGAGTCGGTTGTTACGCCAACAGCGGTTGTGGCTCAGTCGGCTGCTGCAGCATCGCCATTTGGCCGGCGGGGAACGGACAAGCCCGGTGGTCAGCCGACTTCTGCGCGGCGGGCTGAAGAGCGTGGCCGTGAAAATACGATTCGCGTCGATACGTCGCGGCTGGATCAGGTCTTGAATTTGTCGGGCGAAATTGGTTTGACCAAGAACCGACTGACCAGTTTGCGGGCCGATATTCTCGCCGGGAAGAATGACTCGGAAACGCTGCATGCGCTCGATCAGGCGGTAAGCCAACTCGATCTGCTGGTGTCCGATTTGCAGAATTCGGTAATGAAGACGCGGATGCAGCCGATTGGCCGGCTGTTCCAAAAGTATCCGCGGATTGCCCGTGATCTCGCCCGGCAACTGGGTAAGGACGTCGAACTGGTCCTCGCCGGAGAGGAGACCGAAGTCGACAAGACCATGATCGAGGATCTTGCCGATCCGCTGATTCACCTGATCCGCAATGCGGTGGATCACGGTGTCGAAATGCCCGAGGAGCGCCAGGCCGCAGGGAAACCACCAAAGAGCCTGGTACGCCTGGAGGCGCGGCAGGAGGGCGATCATATTGTCCTGATCATTGCTGATGACGGCAAGGGAATGAATGCGGAACGCATTCGTGCCAAGGCTACGGAAAAGGGACTGATTTCCGAGGAAGAGGCCAACACGCTTGATGAGCGCCAGAGCCTCAACCTGATCTTCATGCCGGGGTTTTCGACCAAAACCCAAATTTCCGATGTGTCGGGGCGGGGGGTTGGCATGGATGTGGTCAAGACCAACATCCAGAAGCTGAACGGCTCGATCGAGATCCGCTCAGAGCCGGGCAAAGGATCTGTTTTCATAATTTCATTGCCGCTAACCCTGGCGATCTTGCCAGTGCTACTGGTATTGCTGGGCGATCAGCCGTTTGCGTTGCCGCTGTCGCTCGTTCGTGAAATATTGCCAATCGAGCAAAGCCGGATTCAGGAGGTGGGCGGCAAGGAAACCTTGGTCGTCCGGGGCGAGGTTCTGCCGGTGATCACGCTGGCTCGCCTGCTTGGCTGGCCGCTTGAGCGATATCCGGAGTACGGGGTGTTCATGCAGACTGCAGAGCGCAGCTTCATTCTGGCGGTCGATAGTTTTGCGGGGCGCGACGATGCGGTGATCAAATCACTGGAAGATTTTCGTCCAAAGGGTGTGGCCGGGGTTACGACCCTGTCTAACGGTCAGATTGTATTGATTCTGGACATGAAGGAGTTGTTGTCTGATCTCGGTCAGCATCCCGATTTCGGTTCTGCGGTACGGGCGCTCGACTTCGCCTGATTCCTGTTTCCAGTCAACGAGTTGAGAGGGGGCTTTGCCCCCTCTTTTCTTTTGGAGGTTTACTCTGTTGTCATGGGCTTGCGAATGGCATCTGAGAAACAGAATAAATAAACACACGTACCTATATAATTTTTCTGGTTTTTTCCTATAATAGCCATAACGTAAACCAAAGATGGCTATGGCCGAAGATAGCGACCTCGAGAAAACAGAAGAGCCTACAAGTAGGCGAATCGAGCAAGCCCGGGAGAAGGGGCAAGTCCCTCATTCTCGCGAACTTGGTACCTTTCTTGTTCTGATCGTTGCAGGTGCTACATTTTGGATGATGGGTGGCTGGTTCATGCAGCGGTCCATGGCTATTGTCAAAAAAGGCTTTACCGTCGAGCCGGCGGTCATGCGTGAGCCGGCCCTGATGTTACCCCGCTTGGCTGAAATTTCTGGCGATGCACTGTTTGCGTTTTCTCCCTTGTTTAGCCTCCTTTTGCTGGCTGCTGTCCTTCCCCCATTTTTCCTGAATGCGTGGGTGTTTTCGCCGCAGGCCCTGACGCCCGATTTCAATCGGCTCAATCCACTGACTGGTTTTGGCCGGATGTTTTCTTGGAATAGCCTGATGGAGTTGGGCAAGGCTGTTCTGAAGGCAGGTTTGCTGGGAGGGGTCGCCGTTGCGCTGGTCTGGGCCGAACGTGACGAAATATTCGGATTATTGGGCGAGCCGCTGGATGCGGGGCTGGTGCATGCCGGAAATCTGGTTTCCTTTTCGTTTCTGATCATGGCCGCAACGCTGGTGCTGGTTGTTGCTGCGGATGTTCCTTTCCAGTTGTGGCAATACTTCGATAAATTGAAGATGACCAAGGAAGAGGTCAAGCAGGAAATGAAGGAAATGATGGGTGACCCGCACGTCAAAGGTCGCATTCGCAGTCTGCAGATGCAGGCTGCGCGTAAGCGCATGATGGCTGCGGTTCCCACGGCAAATGTTGTGGTGACGAATCCGACCCATTTTGCCGTGGCACTTGCCTATCAAACCGGCATGGCCGCACCGAAGGTGGTGGCGAAGGGGGCGGGAGTTATCGCTCTGAGAATTCGAGAGGTGGCCCACGAGAATGCGGTCCCGATTATGGAGGCACCGCCGCTGGCAAGGGCCCTCTACAAGCATGCCGAACTCGACTCGGAAATCCCCTCAGCCCTGTATAGTGCAGTCGCTGAGGTTCTTGCTTATATCTACCAACTCGCCAACTGGCGTCAGTTGGGCGGTACCTATCCTGTGCCTCCGCGTGACCTGTCCGTCCCTGCCGAGCTAGTTCCGGAGGCGGCGTAAATGGCTTCCTCATCAGTCGGCATGCAAAATTTCATGGCCCGGATGAACGTCTCCCAGTTGGCTGCGCCGGTTTTGATCTTGATGATTTTGGCGATGATGGTATTGCCACTTCCCGCTTTTGCGCTGGATGTGTTCTTCACGTTCAACATTGCAATATCGGTGCTGGTCCTGCTTGTCGCGGTGAACACGCAAAAGACCCTGGAATTCTCTGTCTTTCCGACAGTGCTGCTGGTTACGACTTTGCTTCGCTTGTCGTTGAACGTGGCTTCAACCCGAGTGGTTATGCTTGAGGGGCACACTGGCCCTGACGCTGCCGGGAAAGTGATTGAGGCGTTTGGGCATTTCATGGTGGGCGGAAATTTTGCCGTTGGTATCCTCGTTTTTATGATTCTCGTGGTCATAAATTTTGTCGTCATTACCAAGGGCGCTGGACGAGTTGCCGAGGTGTCTGCGCGCTTCACGCTCGATGCGATGCCTGGCAAACAGATGGCCATCGATGCCGATCTAAATGCCGGGCTGATTGGTGAGGAAGATGCCCGCAGGCGCCGTTCGGAGATATCCCGTGAAGCTGAGTTTTTCGGTTCTATGGATGGTGCGTCAAAATTTGTTCGCGGCGACGCTGTCGCTGGCATCATCATCATGCTGCTCAATGTCGTGGGGGGGCTGATTGTTGGCGTCCTTCAGCACAACATGGAACTGGCTCAGGCGGCAAAGAACTACACCCTGCTGACGATCGGTGATGGCCTTGTGGCGCAGATTCCGGGGTTGATCATCTCTATTGCTGCCGGCATGGTTGTTACTCGGGTATCGGATGATCGTGACATTGGCCAACAGGTTGTGGGTCAGATGTTCCGGAGCGCTAAGGTGATCGGAGTCACTGCGGGGATTGTTGGGTTCCTCGGGATGATTCCGGGCATGCCAAATATGGTCTTCCTGATGTTGGCTTCTGGGATGGGCTGGATGTCCTGGCGGATGATGGAGAAAGAAAAGCGGATCGTCGAGGCGCCGGTCAAGGTCGCTCCGGCACCAGTTCAGGAGGCAATGGAGGCGACATGGGGTGATGTCGCTCCGCTGGACGTCCTTGGGCTGGAGGTTGGTTATCGCCTGATACCGCTGGTCGATAAGTCCCAGGATGGTGAGTTGCTGCGCCGTATTCGCGGTATTCGCAAGAAGTTTGCACAGGAAGTCGGTTTCCTCGTTTCCCCGGTTCATATCCGAGATAATCTTGAATTGAAGCCCAATGCCTACCGAATCCTTCTAAAGGGGGTTGAGGTTGGGCAAGGCGAGGCCTATGCGGGTCAGCTTATGGCAATTAATCCGGGCCGTGTGGCAGGAACGCTGAATGGCGCGGTAACCAAAGATCCGGCGTTTGGGTTGCCTGCAGTCTGGATTGATCTCGCTCAGCGAGAGCAGGCCCAGGCCTATGGCTATACCGTGGTAGATGCCTCGACGGTAGTCGCTACGCACCTCAATCACCTGATCCTGACGCATGCAGGCGAACTCCTTGGTCGTCAGGAGGTTCAGCAGTTGCTGGATCACCTCGCCAAGGAAATCCCAAAGCTGGTCGAGGATCTGGTTCCCAAGGTTCTGCCTCTCGGCACGTTGCAAAAAGTTCTGCAGTCGATGCTCGACGAAGGGGTCCATATCCGCGACATGCGGACCATCATCGAGACTGTCGCCGACCACGCAACGCGTACCCAAAATGCAGACGATCTGTCTAGCCAGGTGCGCATCGCCCTTGGCAGGGCCATCGCTCAGCAGCTTTTTCCCGGCAACAGCGAAATGCAGGTCATGTCGCTCGATCCGACCTTGGAGCGCCTTTTGTCACAGGCAGTGGCCGGTGGCTCCGAAAATACCAGCTTTGAACCCGGGCTCGCCGATACGCTTTTGCGTGAGACGGCCTTGGCTGCAGGGCGTCAAGAGGGGCTTGGCTTGCCGGCTGTGTTGCTAGTGCCTGGCAGTCTGCGCCTGCTGTTATCCAGATTTTTGCGACGCACCGTTCCTCAGTTGAAGGTGCTGTCCCATAACGAAGTGCCTGAAACCAGAATTATTAAGGTGACCTCGATCATCGGAGGTAGAACATGAACGTTAGAAAATTTATCGCGGCCAACGCAAGGGATGCCTTGCGGAAGGTAAAAGAAACTCTGGGTAACGACGCGATCATACTTTCTAATCGCGGCGTGCCGGGTGGCGTTGAGATCATGGCAGTGGCAGCGCGCGATATGGCGATGATTGTACCAACGCAGGTTCAAGAAAAAACAGTGCCAGAGAGAAAGTCACAGGATAGTCATCCAGACGACGACTATCGTGTTGTCCTTAGCTCGGCGCGGGCACGAGTTTCCCAGCCGCCACAGCCTACCGTCGTTCCTTCTCCGTCGGCGCAACATCAGGCGCATGTGTCAAAGCAGGCATCAATGTCGGTTAATGCCGGCATTCCCCGAACCGGTGCTATGCGACAGATGGAAAATGGCCGCCCTGGTCAGTCGACCGTAGCACCATCAAGAGTCGCTCCGATATCTCCGCAGCCTACCCCGGCCGCACTTCAGGCGAGTGCGCCGCGCCGCCCGGAGGCGGAAGTGGTGCCTATGGAGGTGATGGACGAGATTCGCTCATTGCGTAAAATTGTCGAACAGCATCTGGCTGGCTTCGCGTGGGGCGAATCTGCTCGCTCCGAACCAGTTAAGACAGATATCTTGCGTCAGATGCTTGATGCCGGATTTTCCCCTCAGTTTTCTCGCGAACTGCTTTCTGACTTGCCGCGTGAAATGAATGGAGTGGAGGCAATGGCATGGGTCAAGGGGGCAGCTGACCGCTCGCTTCTGACAATTGGCCATGAAAACGATATTGTTGACCGAGGCGGCGTCTACGCACTGGTCGGACCGACTGGTGTGGGAAAGACAACGACGACCGCGAAGCTTGCTGCGCGCTGCGTATTGCGCCATGGCCCGAGTAAGGTCGCGTTAGTTACTACCGATGGGTATCGAATTGGAGCCCACGAGCAACTGCGCATCTACGGTCGTATCCTCGGCGTCTCCGTTCACTTGGTCAAAGATGCGAATGAACTACGGCAGACTCTGTTGGAGTTGCAGCACAAGCATATGGTGCTGATCGATACCATGGGTATGAGTCAGAGAGACAAACTGGTTCCTGAGTTGACGGACATGCTTTCTGGTTGCGACGTACAACGGCTGTTGTTGCTGAACTCAACTTCACGAGGAGACACGCTGGATGACGTCGTTCGCGCCTACGCGGGCGACACGTTAGCTGGATGTATTTTGACAAAGATCGATGAGGCAGCAAGTCTGGCAACAGTTCTTGATGTCATCATGCGCCATGGTTTGAAGCTTCAGTACGTTTCCAATGGTCAGCGCGTGCCGGAAGACTTGCATTTGCCGAATCGCAGCTATCTCTTGCATCGTGCATTCAAGGATGTCCCGGAAAGCTCCCCCCATAAATTTGACGGCCTTGAACCTGGATTGATGATGGCTAGTGCGGGAATGGTTGCGGTTGGAGGCGGCCGTGGCTGATTTTCGTGTCGATCAGGCTGCTGGATTGCGCCGCTTGTTGGGAGGTGGCCACCAATTGCAGGTTGTCACTTTTGTCGCTGGATGTGACGGCGTTGGACGTAGTGTGGCCGTGGCAAATATCGGGGTGGCACTTGGGCGGCTGGGAAAAGAGGTTCTGATCATAGATGAGCACGGGCCTGGTGACGATATTGCGTCTACTTTTGGCATGACTGCCAGGCACGATCTTCTCAATGTGGTTCAGCGTGAAATGCCACTTTCTCAAGTCTTGCTTCAGCCGATGTTGGGGTTGCGGGTTCTGCCGGCGGCGCGTGCAGCGAGAAAATTGGGGCGATTGTCGTTACCGCAGCAGCAGACTTTGCTTGATGCCATGTCCGGCCTGGAAAGGCCAATTGATGTAATCCTGGTCGACGCCAGCATGGCTCACCCAAATGGCTTTTCGCCATTTGGACTGGTTTCTCAGGAGGCAGTAGTTGTGCTTTCAGGGAGCAGCGCGTCGATAACAGAAGCATATTCGCTAATCAAAAAAGTGAGCCATGCCTTTTCGCGGAAGCATTTCCGTATTCTGGTGAACAAGGTTTGTAGTCAGTCCGATGCGCGCTCAATTTTTGAGAATATTGCCCAGGTCGCAGCGCAACGCGGTGTTGCACGCCTCGATTACGCCGGGGCAATACCTCTCGATGAGGCATTGCGGCAGTCGGCGCAGCTATGTCGGCCAGTCTTGGTGCAGGCGCCTGACTCATTGGCGGCGGCAGCATTTCGGGATATAGCTTCGGATATGCTGTACTGGCAGCGCAGTGAATGCGAGGCAGGTGGTGTCGGTCAGTTCATGCAGCAACTGTTATACTTAAGCCAACGCATAACTCCCAACGTACTACGAGCCTGATGTATACCGCTGCCGGGCAGCTTGATAGGGACCAGTTGGTTCAGCGCTTCATGCCGCTGGTGAAGCGTATTGCCTATCATCTGATGGCGCGTCTTCCGCCCAGTGTGCAGTTCGATGATCTCGTCCAGAATGGGATGCTAGGCTTGCTTGACGCTATAGATCGTTTCCAGGAAGGTTTCGGCGCTCAGTTTGAAACCTACGCAACACAACGAGTTCGCGGTGCCATGCTGGATGGATTACGGGAAAACGATTGGTTACCGCGTAATTTGCGTCGGGAGCTGCGTCGGATAGAAACGACAATCAACCAACTTGAGCACGAACATGGCCGTGCGCCATCGGAAAAGGAACTCGCTGAAGCCTTGGGTATGTCGTTGACTGACTATCAGCGGACGCTGCAGGAGGCGCGTGGCCATCAGATTGTCTATTACGAAGATTTTTCAGGTTCGGGTGATGAGGATTTTCTAGAACGGCACTTTACGGACAACGATGCAGATCCAGTAAGTATCCTGGAAGATCGGGGTGTAAAGGAGCAGTTAGTTCAAGCTATTGGTTTACTGCCGGAGCGCGAAAAAATGATGATGGCGCTGTACTACGAGCAGGATCTAAATTTGAGGGAAATCGGCGAAGTTATGGGGGTCACCGAGTCGCGTGTTTGCCAGCTGCATACCCAGGCCATCGCTCGACTGCGTAGCCGTATAGTTGGTGAAGTTCCTGCTGCAACGAAACGTCGCAAGGAGAAGGCTGGTGGATAAGATCAGCCTAGCCGGTCTCGCAATAAGTATCATCGCTATCATTGGTGGCCAATACCTTGAGGGAGGAAGTATTGGCTCGCTAGTTCAGCCAACAGCGCTGTTGATCGTGCTTGGAGGTACGTTGGGGGCGGTGTTGCTGCAGAGCCCAATCCATATTTTCAAGCGTGGAATGAAGATGGCAAAGTGGGTCTGGATTCCCCCGGTCATTGAGCAGAAGCGTCAGATAGAGCAAATTCTGAACTGGAGCCAAATGTCCCGCCGCGAGGGGTTGTTGGCCCTTGAAAACTATATTCCGGGTATAAAGGACGAGTTTGCTCGAAAGGGTTTGCAACTCTTGGTCGATGGTGCAGATCCGGAACGAATTCGGGAATTGCTCGAAGTCGAGATAGGCACCTTCGAAGATGAGTGGCGCCAGTCAGCGAAAATATGGGATGCGGCTGGAGGTTATTCCCCGACGATCGGCATCCTGGGGGCTGTAATGGGGCTGATTCATGTCATGGAAAACCTTTCCGATCCGACAAAGCTTGGTGGCGGCATAGCGGTCGCGTTTGTTGCGACGATCTATGGCGTTGGCTTGGCCAACCTTGTATATCTGCCTATTGCCGCCAAACTAAAATATTACGTGATGCGCATGGTTTCATCGCGGGAAATGCTTGTCGACGGTCTTGTTGGTATTGCGGTCGGTGACAATCCACGGATCATCGAGGGGCGCCTGAAAGGCTATCTTCATTGATGGCCCGCAAGCGCCGTGAGGAGGAGCACGAGAACCACGAACGCTGGCTAGTTTCCTACGCCGATTTCATTACTCTCTTATTTGCATTTTTTGTGGTCATGTACGCAGTTTCGTCGGTGAACGAGGGCAAATATAAGGTTCTGTCAAATTCGCTGACCAATGCATTTAAAAATAAAACCGGGGAGCCGGGCGGGCAGCCGATTGCTGTCATTCAAGGCGCGCTCCCTATGCCTCCGCGGCCAGTAATCAAAGTAGACAAGGCGCCTGATACCGCCAAGAATGAAGTCAAAAAAGCCGAGCAACGGCAAAAGATGAAGAATGTGGCCGGCAACATTATGGATGCACTACAGCCTCTAGTTGCCGCGGGGAAAGTTCGGTTGCTCGAGACCAGTCGCGGGGTCACCATCGAAATTAACGATAGCGTACTTTTTTCTGCTGGACAGGCGCGTCTTCAACCAGCCTCGATTAGCGCCATGGGCGTAATAGCGCAGGTGCTTGCGAGTACGGACTTTCCAATCACAATCGAGGGCCATACCGACAACGTGCCGATTGCTACGCCACAGTTTCCGTCCAACTGGGAGCTGTCCGCCATGCGTGCGACAACGGTACTCCGGCTTTTCAATGACGGAGGGGTCGGCGCGGAGCGATTAACGGCAATTGGGTATGGTGAAACCAGGCCGGTGGAGACAAACACAACGCCGGAGGGCCGAGCCAGGAACCGCCGCGTCAGTATCATGATTGACTCCAACCGCCCGGAAGAGCCGACGGAAATCAACGAAGCGCCAAAGACGCCAATTAACTGATCTGCTAGATTGGTGGGTCAGGCCGAATCAATGATTCGACTGCCCGTGCTCAAGGATGCCTGACCATTGCTGCTGTACAACGATTGGTCGGCTTTGACTTGCGTCAGGATGGAAAGTGCATCACTGGTCTTCTGGTGAAGCATATTAATCAGGTTTCCGTTTAACTCGTTTATAGCACGCGCTTCACGTGCAGTTTCCAGTAAGCCCTTCCATAGCTCAAGCGCCTCTATTTCCGATGGGTGAGCCGAAAACCATGCTTGCATATCGATAGTGGCTTCATCATTTGGCGAAAGAGCGCGAGCGCGTTCGGCGCCAGCTAGATTCAGGCTGTCGACGAGCGAGAGCTTTTCCGTATTTATTTCTGCCAAGTCATCGGATTTGCCCGAGCGCAGAATTTCCTGTTCGCGCAAGAGCGTATTTCGGAAGCGTACGACCAGTTCGGCCTCACGCTTCAACAGCTTCGCAACTATAGTCATCAAGCCTTGCGCTGGGAATCAAGCAGGTCACGAGCAGACTGAATCAAACCATCGGCAATTGCCTCTGGATTAATCTTGAAACGGCCTTGCGCTATGGCTTCCTTGATTTCCTGAATGCGCGCTGCATTAACCGGTGGCTTGTCAGTGCCTTGAAAGGTACTGGCCAATTGGCTCAGACTCACCGATTCGGCGTTTGATGACGCTTCATTCGATGGGCGAGCTGCGGGACGGGAGGTAATCTGCGTCGTGGCAGGATTGTATGTGCTGTCGATTTTCATGATGTGGCTCGCAATACTTTTTGATCTCAGACGGTATATCGGCCGTCAACGCGGAAACTTTAGCTCAGAAATCTATTTCTACACTGCCATCAGCACGCGCGGTGCCAGATATTGTCTGGCCAGAGTTCATGCGAATCTGTGCCGGCTGGCCAAGAGCGGCATTGTTGATCGCTTTGCCTTCGGCGCTGACTGAGAATCCGCTACCTTTTGAGATGACCCTTACCGTCTGGCCTTGGCGAATCACGATCGGAGCCGCTAGCTGATCGAAACGTATAGGTTGGCCAGCGCCCAGCGAGTTGCGAAGTGTCTTGCCGACGACACCTGAGGAATCGCTGGCTACGCCGGACGGCAAGTGGGAGACGTCGCCACTGAGTGTGACCAGATCCGATTCGCGAATTACCTGACCGGCAATTAATGGTCGGCTGGTCGTGACATAGTTGCCGGCTACGGCAATTTGAGCCGGCACTAGAACGGTCCAGCTATTAGGTGCCAAGCAACGGACTCCGATGTGGGTTCGTCCAACGATTTTGCTGCCTTGTGGTGTAAATGCCTCAAGTGCAGAACAAGGTGAAAGCTTGCTGGCATCGAGCTGCCCGATCGTGATCGTTGTTTTGCCGGGAAGATTTTTCGTTTGCAGACGAATATGTTGTTCAGCCGTATCGAGAATGGTTGCTGAGTCTGCCGCAAGAGTGAGCAGGCTGTGGGGGAGCAAGCAAAACAGGGCAAGAAGACGCATTGGCATGTATGCATTTTGCCCTATTGGGGCGTTTGCTGCGTATCAATTTCGCTGTGGCATGGAGTGTGCTTTTTATTCTTCAACAATTGTTGGAGGCCTCCATGGCAAATATCGCGCAAAACTTCTCGGTTCTAAGTAAAGCTCTCGATTTGCGCACGCAGCGCCACCAAGTGCTGGCATCGAATATCGCCAATGCTGATACGCCGCATTTCAAGGCTCGCGATATTGATTTCAAGTCGGCCATGCAGAATGCGCTGACCGGACGCGCCGATACCGGTTCGTTAAGCATGGCGATGACGTCCGGCTCCCATCAAGCCGGTAATGGAGTGAGTGGCCCCGGTTCCTTGCAATATCGCACCGAGACTCAGTCTGCCGTTGATGGCAACACCGTTGATATGGATGTCGAGCGCGCTCAGATCACTGATAACGCCCTCCAGTACCAGATTCTCACCCAATTGATAAGTAACAAGTTCCAGGGCTTGCGTAGCGCTATGAGCTCGACTCAAAGCTAAGGAGAGATTGAATGAGCCTCTTTAACGTATTTCAGGTGTCCTCGAGCGCCATGACTGCGCAGTCGATGCGCCTCAATGCGGTGGCCTCCAATCTGGCCAACGCGGACAGTATTGTGTCATCGGACGGGCAGCCTTACCGCGCCAAACAGGTGGTATTCGAGGCGACGCCGATGGGGGGCGTTGGTGATATTTCGAAGGGGGTGCGTGTGCGTCAAGTGGTCGATGATGCCTCTCCCCCTCGCGTCGTGTATGACCCCAAGAATCCGGCAGCTGATGAAAAAGGCTATGTCGCCTTCCCGAATGTCAATGTGGTCGAAGAAATGACCAACATGATTTCCGCCTCGCGCTCGTACCAAACGAATGTCGAGGTCATGAATACTGCAAAGACCATGATGCTGCGCACGCTACAGATCGGTCAATAAGGAGACGCATCATGAGCGGTGTTACAAGTACTCCCACGGTCAACTCGGTTTTACAGCAACTTTCCGAAAGCAAGAGTTCGACGACAAGCACGGCTGACCAGCTGGGCGATCGCTTCCTGACCATGCTGGTTACCCAGATGCAGAACCAGGATCCGCTGAATCCGATGGACAACGCGGAAATCACCAGTCAGTTGGCACAGATCAATACCGTCAAGGGCATCGACAGCCTGAACACGACCATGCAGAAGCTGCTGACCTCCTACAGCGACGCGCTCTCCATGCAGTCCTCATCGCTGGTCGGCAAAAATGTCCTTGCCGCCGGCAATTCGTTGCCGCTTGGGGAGAGCGGTGCGCTAGGTGGGGTGAAGCTGGCTGGTGATGCAGACAAGGTCAGCATCACCATTAGCGATGCCAAGGGAGTGAAGGTGGCGCAGCAAGACCTGGGAGAGCAAAAGGCAGGCGTGATTAATTTTGTCTGGGATGGCAAGAATGCGGACGGAACCCGTTTGGGGAATGGAACTTACCAGTTCTCGGTGCAGGCGACCCAGGGTGCTAACAAGGTGACGGCGACGGCGCTAGAGGTTGGCACGGTATCTGCTCTTGTGAGAGGGCAAAGCGGCTTCCAGCTAGAAATTCCGGGCACTGGTCTGGTCGATTTCAGCGCCGTCGAACAGATTTTCTAAGATTGAGTCAAGGAGTACATCATGGCATTCCAACAGGGTTTGAGTGGTCTGAATTCTTCCTCGAAGGCGCTTGACGTTGCCGGCAACAACATTGCCAACGCATCAACCGTGGGTTTCAAGTCCTCTGCTACACACTTCGCTGACGTCTATGGCGCTTCTCTGCAGGGTGGTGGTGGTTCGCAGATTGGTATTGGTTCGACGCTGGGTGCCGTGATGCAGCAATACACGCAGGGCAATATCACGTCGACCAATAACCCACTGGATATTGCGATCAACGGTACTGGCTTTTTTGGATTGACCCAGAATGGCTCAGTCAGCTATTCACGTAACGGTCAGTTCCACCTGGACAAGGATGGTTTCATCATCAACGACCAGAACAGGAAGTTGCTTGGTGTTCTCGCTGATTCGACCGGCAGCATTCCGCAGCAACCGCCGACCGATCAACTCAAGGTTGATTTTGTGACTGGTACGCCGAATCCAACCAGCACGGCTGCATTGACGGCAAATCTGGATTCTCGTCAGAAGATTCCTGATCAGGCTCCGTTTGATCCAACAGATCCGGATACGTACAACAGTTCGACTGCAATGACGGTGTACGACTCGCTAGGTAATCCGCATACGCTGTCTTATTACTTCGTTAAGTCTGCGACCGCAAACCAGTGGGACGCCTATATGGACGTCGACGCTAAACCAGCGAACTACACTGTGACAGGCGGCGGAGCAACCGTGACACTCGATGCTAACCAGCAGTTGTACTTTACGTCGAGCGGCACACTTGATACGACGGCGCCGGCACCGGCGACAACTACGCCGTTTGTTCTGGCTGTTCCCGCGGTAGATCCTGGCAACGGTAGGGCCTTTCTCGCCACGGGGGCAAGTGCGTTGACGTTCAATATCAACGTTTCGAACCTAACCCAGTTTGGCAGCCCATTCGCCGTCAATGACTTGACGCAGAACGGCTTTGCGCCGGGCAACTTGGCAGGTGTTAGCGTTTCCAAGGATGGAATCGTCCAGGCCCGCTACGACAATGGCCAGACCCGCGATATCGGCCAGGTCGCCCTGTTCAACTTCCGCAACCCGAATGGTCTTTCCTCGATCGGTAACAACCAGTGGTCGGAAACGGCGGATTCTGGTCAGCCGACCCCTGGGAATCCGAATGCCGGTATTTTTGGTGTGCTGCAAGCCTCGGCTGTTGAAGAGTCGAACGTCGACCTGACGGCCGAACTGGTCAATCTGATTGTCCAGCAGCGCAACTACCAAGCCAGCGCCCAGTCGATCAAGACGCAGGATCAGATTCTGCAGACCCTCGTGAATATCCGCTAATTTCGATTTTTGACCTTTTTTCGAGTTCACCGTGGATCGCCTGATTTATACCGCCATGACCGGTGCCAAGCATGTCTTCATGCAGCAGGCCGGCACAGCCAACAACCTCGCCAATGCCAGCACGGTTGGTTTCAAGGCGCAGGAGCATCGTTTTCGGGCGGTGCCGATTCTGAGCGACGCCATGCCGACGCGGGCATTCGTGGTCGACGCATCCGTCAGCGATGTTTTCAGCGAAGGTCCGGTGATGTTTACCGGCCGCAACCTCGATGTTTCGGTTCAGGGACGTGGCTGGCTGGCTGTGCAAATGCCGGATGGCAGCGAGGCCTATACCCGCGCCGGTAGTCTGGATGTCGATGTAACGGGGTTGCTGCAAACAAAGAGTGGTTACCCGGTGGCAGGCGACGGTGGGCCGATCAACGTGCCGCCTGATAACAATATTGAAATTGCCCCCGACGGGACGGTTTCCGTCGTGCCCAGTTTTGGCACGCCGAACAATGCCAATGCGATCGGGCGTCTGAAGTTGGTGAACCCCCCGGAGGCAGATCTTGTGCGTGGTGCCGACGGCCTGTTTCGCTTGCGCAGCGGCCAGCCCGCGGAGGCGGATGCAACAGTTCGCGTTGCTTCGGGCGCGCTGGAAGGCAGTAACGTCAATGTGACGGATGCGATGGTCAACCTGATCAGTCTTTCTCGTCAGTTCGAAATGCAGATCAAGATGCTGCAGACGGCAGATACCAATGCCCAGCGTGCCGATCAACTGCTTTCATTGAATTCCTGATAGGACCAAATCATGATCCGTTCCCTGTGGATAGCCCGAACCGGACTCGATGCCCAGCAAACCCAACTCGATGTTATCGCCAACAATCTGGCCAACGTCGGAACGAATGGTTTCAAGCGTTCCCGGGCGGTCTTCGAAGATCTGCTCTATCAGAACTTGCGTCAGCCTGGCGCGCAATCGTCACAGCAATCGCAAATTCCGACCGGATTGCAGCTGGGTGCCGGTGCTCGTCCGGTGGCAACGGCTCGGCTATACACCCAAGGCAATCTTCAGAAAACCGACAACACGCTGGATGTGGCTGTTCAAGGGAGCGGTTTCTTCCAGATACTTCTGCCGGATGGAACGACTGGGTACACGAGAGACGGCTCCTTTCAGAGAGACAATCAGGGGCAGATCGTTACTGCCGATGGCTACCCTCTGCAACCTAACATCACGATACCTGCTAACGCGCTCTCAGTCTCGATCGGCACTGATGGCACGGTGACGGTCACTCAGTCCGGAACAGCGGCAGCGACCCAGATCGGTTCTATACAACTGGCCACCTTCGTCAATAACGGTGGCTTGCAAGCGATCGGTCAGAATCTGTTTCTGGAAACGGCTGCGAGCGGAACGCCAACCCCCAATACGCCGGGAACCAATGGCGCAGGGGTGACCAATCAGGGCTATGTTGAAACCTCCAATGTCAATGTCGCCGAAGAGCTTGTCACCATGATCCAGACCCAGCGAGCCTACGAACTGAATTCGAAAGTGGTGTCGGTCTCCGATGCAATGCTCGGGCGCCTGACCCAGCTATGAGGTGAAACCATGAAACGTCTGGCCTTGCTGGCTGTTGTATTGACAAGCGCTTGTGCGACGACGCCGCCGACCAATGTGCACCAGCCGATGTCGGCTCGCCCGTCTCCGCGCATGGAGTCCTCTGTCACAAATGGTGCGATCTACCAAGCGGCCTATAGCCGTCCACTGTTTGAAGACCGTCGGGCCCGCTTTGTCGGTGACACGATCACGATCAAGATTACCGAGAGCACCACGGCCTCGGCCAAGTCGAACAACAAGGTCGACAAGTCGAATGCCCAAAAGGCGTCGGTCAGTACGCTGGCCGGCTTGCCGGGCAAGGGCTTGTTGGGCTTGGACCTCGGGGCCACGAGCTCGACCGCGTTCAGTGGCAAGGGCGAGGCGGCGAATAACAATGTGTTTACCGGCAACATCACGGTGACGGTCATTGACGTCATGCCCAACGGGAATCTGCTGGTTTCCGGTGAAAAGCAATTGGCAATTGGCCAAGAGCAGGAATTTGTCCGGGTGTCCGGTGTGATCAACCCGAGTTTTGTCGATTTCTCGAATTCGATCGAATCTTCGAAGGTGGCGGATGCCCGAATCGAGTACAAATCGGCTGGTCAGGTTAGCGAAGGGCAGATCATGGGCTGGATGGCACGATTCTTCCTTAATGTCTTGCCATTCTAGGAAACATTAAGGCGGAGACGGATCATGAAGACATTTGGCGGCAATTGGTACCGGCAGGCGGCAATTGTGGCCGCTTGCCTTCTGCCGCTCTGCGGCCAGCCAGCGTTTGCCGAGCGCATCAAGGACCTTGCATCGATTCAAGGGGTGCGTAACAACCAGTTGATTGGCTATGGCATCGTGGTCGGCTTGGACAATACCGGCGACCAGACGACGCAAACACCGTTTACGACCCAGGCCATGGGCAACATGCTGTCGCAGCTCGGCATCAATTTGACGACCGAGCAAGCAACGAAACTCCAGTTGAAAAACGTGGCAGCCGTCATGGTTACCGCAGTCATGCCGCCATTCTCCAAGCCGGGGCAGCCCATCGACATCACTGTTTCGTCCATGGGCAATGCGAAAAGTCTGCGTGGCGGCACGTTGTTGATGACTCAGTTGAAGGGGGGGGATGGGCAGGTCTATGCCGTCGCTCAGGGAAACGTTCTGGTTGGTGGTGTTGGCGCCTCATCCGGCGGTTCCAAAATTGCGGTCAACCACCTTTCGGCGGGAAGAGTTCCCGGTGGCGCAACGATCGAACGCGATGTTCCAACGGCGGTAGGCCAGGGTGGCTTTATCTATTACGAGCTGGCCAATACTGATTTCGGAACAGTGCAAAATATGGTTGAGGCGATCAACCGCGCGATATCACCAGGGACTGCTCGTGCCGTTGATGGTCGGCGGATTGCGGTGCGCGCGCCAGACGATATTGATGCGCGCGTTGCCTTCCTTGGGCGCCTGGAAAATCTGGACGTCAAGCCAGCCGTCGGGAGTGCGTTGGTGGTCATCAATCCACGCACTGGTTCGGTGGTCATGAATCAGAAAGTCACGCTCGATCCTTGTGCAGTCGCGCATGGCAGCCTGTCCGTTGTCGTCGATGCCGGCAATCGGGCAACCGGGCAGCCGGCTGATATCCAGGTTACGCAAGCAAATGGCAGCCTGATGAACGTCAAGGCCGGGGCCAATCTGGCTGATGTGGTCAGGGCGCTCAATGCCCTTGGCGCCAATCCACTGGATCTTCTGGCCATTCTTCAGGCTATGAAGGCTGCTGGTGCCCTGCGTGCCGAACTTGAAGTCATCTGAGCGGTATTCGGCTCGATGAAAATTCAGGATACGCCGAACCGTGCGGCCTTCGATGTCAAAGGCTCGCAGGATATCCGCGCCCAGTTTCAGAAAGATCCGAAACAGGGCCTGAAGGCTGCAGCGCAGCAATTCGAAGCGCTTTTCCTGCAGATGGTCATGAAGAGCATGCGCGACGCAACGCCGCAGGACGGGATGCTCAACAGCGATCAGTCACGTTTCTATACCGGCATGCTTGATCAGCAGATGGCGCAGAACATGGCGTCGAGTCGTGGCGGCGTCGGGTTTGCCCGGTTGATCGAGCAGCAGTTGGGGCGGCATCTGGAGACGGCGAAGGGGCAGGAAGAATTGCTGGCGCCGGCAACTGCTGCCGCCAAGGATTTGCCGCTTGCCGTTTCCGACGTGAGTCATCTGCAGCACAGACCAGTTTTGAGTGGCCTGCCAACCTCAGCCTCTTATGGCGCCAATGCGTCGGTAACGCCAACCGTCAGCCAGGAGGCGCCGGCCTCCTCGCGCGAGTTTGTCAATCGTGTCTGGCCGCATGCGGTCGAAGCCTCACGGTCAACCGGAATTCCACCCGTTTTTTTAATTGGTCATTCAGCTCTTGAGAGCGGTTGGGGACGGGGTGAGATCCGCAAGGCAGACGGGACCAACAGCTTCAACCTGTTCGGTATCAAGGCCGGAAAAGGCTGGACGGGCGATACCGTTGAGGCGGCCACCACCGAATATGTCGATGGTCAGCCAACCAAGGTGACCGAACGTTTCCGCGCCTACGCATCCTATGAAGATTGCTTTCGCGATTACGCCAATTTGCTTCGCAACAGCCCGCGCTATACCGGCGTGATCGGCTCGCAGGATGGCACAGAGTTTGCAAGACGTTTACAGCAAGCAGGGTATGCCACTGATCCAATGTACGCCGACAAGCTATCGCGCATCATCAATGGTCCGACTCTGCGCCAGGCCCTTATTGGTTAATCAGCTCTCAATGTTTTGGATTCGGGGCCGTTAATGAGGTTGTAGAGTAAAGGAATAGCTATGGGCAGCGGAATGCTTTCAATCGGGATCACTGGGATCAATGCGGCGCAACTGGGGCTTGAGGCTACACAGCACAACATCGCCAACGCCAATACCCCCGGCTACAACCGTCAATTCATCCAGCAATCGGCGGGCATCCCGCGACTAACCGGCTCTGGCTACTTCGGCAGCGGTACCACGGTAGATACCGTGCGTCGCGCCTACGATAAATATCTCACGGCCCAGACCTTTGCTGCCCAGGCGAGCGCATCCGAATCGGCGACGCAACTGGCCAAACTAAGTCAGATCGACAATATGCTGGGCGACCCGAGCTCGGGGCTGGCTGTTGCCATGCAGGATTTCTTTACCGGTGTGCAGCAGGTTGCTGCCAACCCGTCTTTGGTTTCCGCTCGCCAGAGCATGCTGTCCTCTGCTCAGGCCTTGGCCACCCGTTTCAGCGCGATGTCGGGTCGTCTTGGCGAGTTGTACGACAGTGTCAACGGTGAGATCACCAGTGAAATCGAGTTGATCAATGTCTATGCCCAGCAACTGGCAGACATCAATGGACAGATCACGCGGGCAGAAGCAGCCACCAACCAGCCACCCAACGATCTGCTGGATTTGCGCGACCAGATGGTTGCCGATCTGAATAAGCACGTGCGGGTGACAACCGTTGAGGACTCGATTGGCAATTTCAACGTTTTTGTCGGCAATGGCCAGCAACTGGTGGTTGGCACCGTTGTCAATAAACTGGTGCCGACGACCTCAAGTTCTGATCCTGAGCGGATCGTTGTTGGCTTGCGCGGACAATCTGGAACTGTTCAGGAGTTGTCAGAACGTATGATTGAAGGCGGCGCTCTCGGTGGCCTGATGAAGTTCCGCAGCAACTCCCTCGATGATGCGACCAATGCGCTGGGGCAGATTGCAGCGTCAGTGGCCCTCACCTTCAACGCCCAACATGCGCTGGGACAGGATCTGGAGGGATTGAATCAGACCTCATTGACGGCGGGATTTCAGGCGGATTTTTTCACCTATTCTCAGCCCAAGGTGCTAGCCGGTAGCGCCACCGCAAATGCAGTAACAGCCAATTTCTTGCCGCCTTCAATGAAGGTAGTAAATGCAACAGGGAATGCATACGAACTGACATCGGATGCTGGTACAGGCAATTTCAGTCTGAAACGGCTTTCTGATGGGCAAGTCTGGAGTGCTGCCGACATGACAACATTGAGTGGGCTTGTCTCGGCGGAGAAGGTGGATTTGAATCCAACGAATGGCAGTTTCTACACAAATTTGAGTGGAAGTGATTATGCCTTGCGCAATGACGGAACAAACCTGACGTTGACTCGCCGGACTGATGGAAAAACATGGAGTACCCCTGCAGGTGCTGGTGCAGTTACGGCCATGAATGCTTTGATTACCAGTGAGGGTTTTAGTATTGGCGGAGCTACCCCGACAGCCAATGTTGATTACCTTATCGAACCCACTCGCGATGCGGCCCGAAATTTCCAGGTCAATTCAACGATAGCGTCTGATGTGAAGCGGATCGCAGTGGCAGCGCCAAGCGTGACGAAGTTGGGCGCTACCAATACAGGGTCGCTAAAAGTTAGCCAGAGCACGGTTAGTCCCGGTTACTCGCTACCTTCTTCACCAAGTTTAAAGTTTACGTACAATACGGTGACGCCAGTTCCGGATGCTTTTTCTATTAGTAATCCAGGGGCTGTTACAGCAGTTTATGCAGATGGAAGCTCCGTTTCAGGTGCCGCCGTTTCTTCAATTAATCGATTGAATTCCGGATCAGAGCTCACCCGCATTACCTACAACGGAGTTTCGATCGACATTTCCGGCCAGCCGGCCAATGGCGACAGCTTTAGCATTGAGGCCAGTACCGGCGGTGTTTCCGATAGCCGCAATGCGGTAAAGCTGGCGGCATTGCAGACACAAAATTCGATGGAGGGGGGCAAGGCAACCTTCCAGGGAAGCTACGCGAGTCTGGTCAGTGGTGTCGGTTCGGTCACTCGTCAGGTCAAGATCAGTGGCGAGTCGCAACAGGCCCTGCTTAAGCAGAACGAAATGGCCCGTTCGGCCGTGTCCGGAGTCAATCTCGACGAGGAGGCTGCCAACCTTATCCGTTATCAGCAGGCCTATCAGGCATCGGCCAGGTCACTGGACATTGCTTCAAAGCTGTTTGATACGCTTCTCGGCATTACCAACTAAGGAGTGACATCATGCGTATAAGTACCTCGATGATGTTCGATACTGGCACCCAGAACATGCTGCAGTTGCAGACGGGTTTGTACAAACTGCAGAATCAGCTTTCTACCGGTCGCCGTGTGCTGACCCCGGCGGACGACCCCGTTGCGGCTGCCCAGGCTTTGGTAATTAGTCAGCGTCAATCGATCAATAAGCAGTTCATCGACAATCAGGGTAATGCCGAGAGTCAGCTCGCCGGGATGGAAAGTCGCCTCGCCGGGGTTGGCGATTTGCTTCAGGCCGTAAAGACTCGCGCTGTCGAGGCAGGCAATGGTGCTTATAGCGACAGCGACCGGCGCACGATTGCCGCAGAGATTCGTGAGCGTTTTGACGAGTTGGTCGGATTGGCCAACAGTTCAGATGCCATGGGGGGTTACGTTTTTTCCGGGTTCCGCGGCGATACCCAGCCCTTCTCCACGAAGGGGGCACCGGGTAGCCGAACAACGGAATATGACGGCGACGATGGCAGCCGACAATTGCAGGTCGATACCGGGCGCATGATGGACGTATCCGCATCTGGCCGGAATGTGTTCATGAACATCCCGCAGGGCAATGGCCAGTTCAAATTCTCGGCCATTCCGAATCCGACCAATCCCGGAACAGGTGTTCTGGGGGCGTCGTCGCTAATCACTGGATACGATGACAGCAGCTATGAATTGGAGTTTACCGGAGCCACTACCTACAATCTGACGGTAACCACAAATGGGGTTCCGGCAGCCCCTGTATCAGGAACCTACACTAGCGGTGCAGATATCACACTGGGGCCGGTGGGGCAGCAGTTCAAGATAAGTATCTCCGGTGCACCGGCGGCGGGTGACAAATTTGTTGTCGAGCCGGCCAGTAACCAAGATATTTTCAAAACCCTGGACAGTATGATCAAGGCGCTGGAAGGCAATGTTTCGGCCACGCCGGCCAGTCGCGCTGCTTTCCAGAACCAGATGGTGAACATTGGCGAGAGTCTTGATCAGGCCCTGGATCATATGCTGAGCCAGCAGACCTCGATCGGTGCGCGGCGTCTTGAATTGCAGTCGCTAACCGACGTGGCATCGGATATGAATATTCAATACAAGCAGGATATCGCTGCGCTTCAGGATCTTGACTACACCCAAGCGATTTCCGACATGGCCAACCAGAAAATGGTGCTTGAGGCGGCGCAGCTTTCCTTCCAACAGGTTAGCCAGATGTCGCTGTTCAACTACCTATGAAAAAAACGGGTGCCGCGCTGATCGCAGCAGCCTGTTTGGCAGGTTGCGGGGGAAGCCCCCTGATTCCGAACGAGACCATTCAGCTCACCGCCAAGACCAGCTTGAGTCTCTCGTCGCTGGCAACGGCAGCCGTGGTTGGGGCAGCGATCTATCTGGTTTACGATCCGTTGGCGCCGAACTGGGAGATCGAGGAGTCCAAGCTGTCGCCGGATGTCTATCGTTTCTCGATGAAGATGAAGCGCTACCATACTGGTGGCGCCGGCGAATCAGTGCAGATACTCAAGCGGCGCGCCAGCCAGTTGCAATACGAAAATGGTTTTTCCAGCTATCAGATTCTGGAATATACCGAAGGGATCGATTCCCAAACCATTGGTGCCCGGCGCATGGCAGAGGGAACGATACGCCTGGTACAGCGCCAGGATGCTGATTCCTACAAAATGAATGAGCGCTACTGATTGGCGGGGACGGCGAAGCCCAGTATTGCGCTGAGTGCATATTCGTAGAGCGCCTGCAACGGAGTGGCCAGATAGTTCATGCTGACGGCCAGGGCGATGAAGCCGCCGATCATCGTAAGCGGGAAACCGAGCGCAAAAATATTCAGTTGGGGGGCGGCCCGGGTGAGGACGGCCAACGCAATATTGGTGATCATCAGAGCGACCACCACGGGGAGCGAGAGCAATACCCCGACCGAAAACATTTTTGACCCGAGTTCGACCAGATTCAGCCAGCTAGCCGCCGCCAAGGGTGTTGCGCTGACCGGTATGGCGTAAAAGCTCTGCGCCAGCGTGGCGACATACATCAGGTGGCCATTCAGTGAGAGAAACAGCAGGAAGCTGATGAGCCCGATGAACTCGCCGATCACCGGTGTTTGCGAGGAGCTCAAAGGGTCGTAGGCGGTTGCGAAGCCCAGTCCCATCTGGGCTCCGATGAATTCCCCTGCTACATCGACGGCGGCGAAGACAATGCGGGCAGCGAAGCCCATGCCGATACCGATCAGCATCTGCTGCGCCAGTATCCAGAGGCCGGCTAACGAGGCCGGCGCGACAGTTGGCATGGGGGGCAGGGCCGGGGCGATGGCCATGGCGATAGCAATGCCAAGAAGGAGCCGTGTGCGTTGGGGAATGCCGGCTGAGCCCCAAAGTGGCGAGGTGGCGATAAAGGCCAGAATGCGGGTCAGTGGATAGGCAAAGGCAACAATCCAGGCGTCCAGTTGTGCCGTGGTTATGCTGAGCATGGTCAGCCGATCAGCTGCGGAATGCTTTCGAACAGACGCTGGATGTAGTCCATCATGTATTCCAGCATCCACGGGCCGACGAGGATCAGGACCATGAACATGACGATCAGTTTCGGGACAAACTGCAGGGTCGCTTCGTTAAGCTGGGTCGCCGCCTGAAAGATACTGACGATCAAGCCGACGACCAAGGCGGAGAGCAGCATCGGCGCCGCCATGACCAACGTGACCTCAATGGCCTGCCGGCCGATTTCCATGACGACGCCCGGCGTCATGGGTTGAAGCTTTTGACCAGCGAGCCGATGACCAGATGCCAGCCATCGACCAGAACGAAGAGCATGAGCTTGAAAGGCAGAGCGACCATGACCGGCGACATCATCATCATGCCCATCGACATCAGTAGGCTGGCTACCACCATGTCAATGATCAGGAAGGGGATGAATATGATGAAGCCGATCTGGAACGCGGTCTTCAGTTCGCTGATGACGAAAGCGGGAATCAGCACGCGCAGGGGGATGTCTTCGGGTTTTTCGAATTTGTCGGCTTTGGCGACATTCGCCAGCATGGCGATATCGGCTTCCCGGGTCTGCCGCAGCATGAAGCTGCGCATCGGAACCGCGGCCCGTTCGCCGGCCTGAGCGATATTGATCTTGTTTTCCGAGAGCGGAAGATAGGCGTCGGTGTAGACCTTGTCGAGGGTCGGTGACATGACGAAGAAGGTCAGGAACAGCGCCAGCCCGACCAGAACCTGGTTCGGCGGCGAGGTTTGCGTGCCCATGGCGTGGCGGAGCAGGGAGAGCACGATGATGATGCGGGTAAAACTCGTCATCATCAGGATGACGGCTGGCAGGAAGGTCAGCGCCGTGAGGAAGAGCAGTGTCTGAATGGTCAGACTATAGGTGGTGCCACCACCGCCTGTTGGCGTGCTGGTGACTGAAGGCAGACCGCCGACCTGAGCCATGGCCAGGATCGGGGGGAGAAGCAGGCTCAGCCCGAGGATGGCGCGCTTAAGCATTGTTCTGGCGTTCTCTAATGGATTTGAGCCACTGGGCAAACGGCGCTTGCGCTGCGCCGGTGGCAGATTCAATATCCAAAGCTGTTCCCTTGGGGAGTTGATGCAGGGTGCGAATTTGTCCGGGAACGATACCGACGACCAGCCATGTATCACCCACCTCGACCAGTACGATACGCTCGCGCGGGCCAAGCGCCACGCCGCCGACGATCTTCATGCTGCCCTGGCCGAATCCCTTGCCTCCAGACAGTTTGCGGGCCAGCCAGGCGGTGCCGAACAGCAGTCCGAGGATGAGGAGCAGGGCCAGGGTTGCCTGCAGGTAGGTGCCGGCCGGAATGCCCGGGTTGGCGGCATCGCTACCCCACGCGGAGAGCGGCAGCAGCAGGGGAGTGAGTAGGCGCAGCAAGTCGGAAGTCGCGTTCGGAAGGAGTCAGGGCGCTATCTTAAACCCAAACCCGAAAATAGGCGTTGCTACGGTCAACCGGAAAAAATGCCCAAAAATGAAAGCCTGGCTGGCGCCGCCAATGGCAACGCCGGGTGCCGATCAGCGGTTGAGCTTACGCATGCGCTCCGAGGGCGTGATGATGTCGGTCAGGCGGATACCGAATTTGTCATTGACGACGACGACTTCGCCTTGCGCGATGAGTGTGCCATTGACCAGGACGTCCATCGGCTCGCCAGCCATCGCGTCGAGTTCGACGACAGAGCCGTGGGCCAATTGCAGCAGATTCTTGATGGTGATCTTGGTCCGGCCAAGTTCGACGGTGATCTGGACAGGGATGTCGAGAATCATGTCGAGTTCGTTCATTATCCCGCCCTGGCCCAATGGCGCAGAGAAGGACGGGAAGATGTCAGCCGGTTGGGCGGTGGCTGCGGCGCCATCGCTGACGACCTGTTCCGCCATGGCGGCAGCCCAGTCGTCCTCGCTGATCTGGCCGGCGTCCTCGGCGGGGGTTTCCATGTTTTCGAAATCGTCAGCCATTTTTTTCTCCCATCACCGGTTCCCCGGGCGGTGCGTCGGGCGAAGCAGCGATGAATCGCTCGACTTTAAGTGCGTACTGGCCATTTTGTTGGCCATAGGTACATTCCATCAAGGGCACGTTATCCACCTGCGCTTCGATTCTTGGCGACAGGTTGAGGGGAATGACGTCGCCCTCCTTGAGGTTCAGAATTTCACGCAGCGATATTTTTCCCGTGCCCAGATGCGCGACGATTTCAACTTCCGCCCCTTGCAACTGTTTGCGCAGCGTGCCGATCCAGCGCTTGTCGGTCGACAGCTGGTCGCTTTGCATCGTGCTGTAGAGCAGGTCGCGGATCGGCTCAAGCATCGAGTACGGAAAGCAGATGTGCATGTCTGCCGTCGCGCCGCCGAACTCAAGCGTGAAGGTCGTTGAAACAACGATTTCGGACGGCGTCGCGATGTTGGCGAACTGCGAGTTCATCTCCGAACGAATGTATTCGAAGTTGATGTCGTAGACGGGTTTCCATGATTTGCTGTACTCGGCGAAGACGACATTCAGCAAACCCTGGATGATGCGCTGTTCGGTGGCCGTGAAATCACGCCCTTCAACCCGGGTGTGAAAACGGCCATCGCCGCCGAACATGTTGTCGACGACCAGAAATACCAGGTTCGGATCGAAGACGAACAGCGCCGTGCCGCGCAAGGGTTTGGCGATGACCAGATTCAGGTTGGTCGGGACGACCAGGTTGCGGATGAACTCGCTGTATTTCTGCACACGGATCGGGCCGACCGATATTTCCGCATTGCGATGCATGTAGTTGAACAGGCCAATGCGCAGGTAGCGCGCGAAGCGCTCGTTGACCAGTTCCAGCGTCGGCATCCGGCCCCGGACGATCCGTTCCTGGGTGCCAAGATTGTACGAACGTATCCCGCCGCCTTCCCCTTCGCTATCGTCGGGTTCGTCGGTCTCGCCGGTGACGCCCTTGAGTAGGGCGTCAACCTCGTCCTGGGATAGGAAATCTCCTGCCATGAATCCTTACTGAATAATGAATGAGGTGAACAGGACTGCCTTGACCGGGCCGTCAGGTGCTTCGGCGACACCTTTCTTGTTCTTGACGGGGGGCTCGATGACGGAATTGATCTCGTCCTTGAGGGCTTCCGCCAGTTGTTCCTTGCCAGCCTTGGGCAAGAGTTCCGATGCCTTTTTCGATGACAGCAAGAGCGTCAGATTGTTGCGAATCTTCGGCATCTTGGTTTTGATGTCCGGCTCGGCGGTGGCATCTTCAACTTCAAGCGAGAGCGCCACCTGCAGATACTGATCGCCAGTCTCGGGCACCAGATTGACCGTAAACGCGTCCAGATTGATAAAGACAGGATGGGCTTCCTTGTCCTTTTTCTTGTCTTTCTTTTTCGCCGGCTTGGCCGTTTCTTCGGCGTTCTCTTCGTCGTCCTCGGCGTGGTCGCCCGGCTTGAGCAACATGAAGGCTGCGCCTCCACCCAGAACGACCAGAAGAACGACGGCAAGGATGATGATCAACAGTTTTTTGCTTTTTTTCGGGGGGGCTTCTGCCCCTTCTTCGGCTGGCTTGGCATCCTTGGCCATTGTCTCTCCCTTTCTACTCGATCATGACGATCCGGTTATGCAAACAGGTCTACCAAACCTCTTCCCCGCTGAATGGGTATTCCAGCCGGGTTGGAGCTTGCGTGACTATCG
This sequence comes from Ferribacterium limneticum, assembly GCA_049304775.1. Taxonomy (GTDB): domain Bacteria; phylum Pseudomonadota; class Gammaproteobacteria; order Burkholderiales; family Rhodocyclaceae; genus Azonexus; species Azonexus limneticus_C. The sequence goes on along the minus strand of JBAQOL010000023.1, from coordinate 56,662 downwards.
GGCGAAAGTATAGCGTTTTCCCCGGTGGTGCGGGCTTCATTGGCAAATTGATAAGCTGCTTCGCGGTTCTGCGAAGGCAATTGGCTGCCAACATTGGCTTGGCCGAGGCTGATGCCTGCATTCGCGAACATTTCACGCAGTTGAGGCAGGGAGTCCTGAATGGCCTGGCGGACTTCCGGATGTGACGAGGCGAATGCGGCGGTGGTCTGGTCCCCATTGATCGAAATGGTGATCTGGATCGGGCCTAATTGCGGCGGGTTGATGTTGATCTGGGCGACCTGCTGGTCATTTTTGGCCAGCCAGACGACACGGGAACCAAAATCCTGAGTCCAGTTTGGTGAATTGATTGCGCTGGTGATAGCCGGCGGGAGTGTTTGTTGCGTTGCGGCCGCTGTGCCATTGGCCACCCCTGTCGCCGCCAGTGCTGTTGCGAAGGCGGGCGTCGAGCCGCTGTTGCCAGGATTCGAGTCGCCGGCAAGAATTGCCGCATTCGCCGTGTCTGAGCGCGGAGGAATCCGCAATTCGGTAACTGGGGGCGCTGCTGTGGCAGTGGGGCTGGCCGTCGGCGTGTTGCCGGAGAGGAGTGAGCCCCTCTGTTCAGGTACGGCCGGGCGTCCCTCCTTGCCCGAGGCCTCGATGCCTTCGGCCTTGGCCATATGCGGTGGGCTGTCCGGTTTGTTGCGGTCAACGCTCTCCGGGAGGCGATTCTGGACGGGTGGAGTGGCCATCGGTACGACGTACTGGGCTGCCAAGCCCGGGTCTGTCGGGATGGTGGGCGAACTGGCCGCGAGCGCCTTCTCCTTGTCTTCGGTTTCTTTTTTGCGCTCAGGTTCGGTGACGGTCGTTGGGGGCAGGCTGGGGCTGGCGGATAGTGCTGCCAGCACATCCTCGGCGTCTCCCTCAGTGACCGGGGTGGCGCGCAATGGCTTGTCGTCGACGGGCAGTGTGGCTTTGTCCTTTGCCAGGCTTGTCTGGGCGATGATCTCGCTGAGTAACTCAGCGTCCGGTTGTTGGCCAGCCGGGATGTTTTCGGCCGCAAGCAAGGCCGGCGCGGTCTGGCCTGAAGAAGGAATCTGCTCGGCAAGAAGGGCGGCGAAGTCGAGCGGCAAGCCGTTCTCTGTGACCATTTCTCCGAGACCGGGCAAGGCTGCTTTTCCGCCGATGGCGGCGATCAAACTGGAAACTGCCGGAATGCTCATGATCAGACCTTGAGGTGCATGGAGATGCCATCAAAGTAAGCAAGGCATGTGCCTGATATCAGTCGGATTCTTCTTCGTTGCGCACGGCATATTTGCGTGCCGTGTGTTCTTCCTGGATTTTTTGTTGCTGTTTGTTGTCGAGCACTTTTTCACGCACATCGTGTCGATGCGAGAGGGTGTCGATGGCTTTCAGGCGCTTGTTCTGTTCTTTCCAGTTTTCCTGACCGCTCGCTGTATTCTGCTCCGAATGGCGAACGGCCAGTGTTTGCTGGCCGATTGCTTCGTCGATACGGGCCAGAAAGTCCTGGTAGTTCCGCAGCGCCATTGGTGTCAGCCCTTGCTGGCAGGCCTCGCGCAATTTGACCGCATAATCAGCACGATATTCCTCCAGCATTTGCAGGCGGCTCCGGGCGCTTTGTTCGGCGGCAATCAACTGACCAAGCTGGCGCGTGGCTTCGTCGGTGCGGGTCTGCATCAGTTCCAGCAAGGGCTGTAACGAAAATTTGTTCGCCATGGCTTAAGGGAACAGCGCAGAAAGGGCGCTGACGCTGCTCGCAAAATCGGCTTGCTCAGTCAGTCGCTGCTGAAGAAAGGCTTCCATACGCGGATAGAGATTGATCGCCTGATCCAGTACGGGGTCGGAGCCCGGCGAATAAGCGCCGACAGAAATCAGGTCGCGCGAGCGCTGGTAACGGGCAAAAAGCACCTTGAAACGACGAATCTGATCGAGTTGCGCTGGTTCGATCAGGTTGACCATGGCGCGACTGATCGATTGCTCGATATCGATGGCAGGGTAGTGCCCGGCGTCGGCCAGCGTTCGCGACAAGACGATGTGGCCGTCGAGAATGGCGCGTGCCGAATCGGCGATCGGATCCTGCTGGTCATCGCCTTCGGCCAGAACGGTATAGAAGGCCGTCATCGAACCACCGCCTTCAGGGCCGTTGCCGGCCCGTTCGACCAACTGCGGCAAGCGGGCAAAAACCGATGGCGGATAGCCTCTGGTAGCAGGAGGCTCGCCGATGGCCAGGGCAATTTCCCGTTGCGCCATGGCATAACGGGTCAGGGAGTCCATGATCAGCAGAACCTGTTTGCCCTGGTCGCGGAAGTACTCGGCAATGGTCGTCGCGTAGGCAGCACCCTGCAGTCGCATGAGCGGGCCGGTATCTGCCGGTGCGGCGACGACCACGGCCCGGCGCATGCCTTCTTCGCCAAGGATCTGCTCGATGAACTCCTTCACTTCCCGGCCACGCTCGCCAATCAATCCGACGACGATCACTTCGGCCTCGGTGTAGCGAGCCATCATGCCAAGAAGTACCGACTTGCCGACACCAGAACCGGCGAAAAGTCCCATGCGCTGACCACGACCGACGGTCAGCAAGGCGTTGATAGAGCGGATGCCGACGTCGAGCGGATGTTCAATGGCCGCCCGGGTCATCGGGTTGATCGGGCGACTCTGCAAGGGGCGGGTCAGGTTCGAGCGGAGCGGCCCCTTGCTGTCGAGCGGGCGGCCAACGCCATCAAGAACCCGGCCGAGGAGTTCATCGCCAACCGGCCCCTGTTTGGCCCGATCGATGGCCCGGCGTTTGTGCTTGATTGGAAAGTCTACCCGGGGTGCCGGGTTGGGCGTGTCGCAGGCGATGACGCGGGCTCCGGGGGCCAGCCCGAAAACGTCATCGGAGGGCATCAGGTAAAGTTTTTCGCCGGCGAAACCGACCACTTCGGCTTCGATAGGTGCGCCGTTGGCGGGGAATATGTGGCACGAACTGCCTAGCGGCAACTTCAGGCCCGAAGCTTCCATGACGAGGCCATTGATTCGGGTCAGGCGGCCGGCCGGCCAGAGTGGTTGTGCTGAGCTGGCGGCAAGCTGGCAGCCATCGAGGAAACGCTGCCAACGCCCGACGTGGTCGGGGAGCGGAGTCAAGGCTTGCTCATCCATTCCGAAGGATTGGTGCCGATGGATTCAAGCACCCGCTTCCAGCGTGTTTCAATCGTTGCATCGACTTCGCTTGCTCCGGCTACCAGCAGGCATCCACCAGGCGAAATTTCCGGGTCATCAATGATCTGGGCGCCTGTTTGGGCTAATTGTTCGCCGATCTGTTCGCGAATCAACTTGGCGTCGGCCGAATTTAGGCGGACGACAACATGGGCATGATGCAGCGGTAGGGCGGTTAGAGCCTCGCGAATGACCGGCAAAAGCAACTCGGACCGGGTGTTGATTGCGCCGCGAAGGACTTGCGCCGCCACTTCGAGGGCAAGGCTGAGGACCTGATCGGCGACATGCTGGTCCAGATGAGCCAGGGAAATCTGCAGGTTGCCAAGAAGCTCGGCGAAATGCGCCGTTGTTTCGGCAACCGTTGTTGCCATGGCCTGCTGCCCGGCTTCAAGTCCTTCGCGATAGCCGAGGCTGTAGCCATTGGCGCGAGCCTCCTCGTGCATGCGCTCAATCTCCTCGGTGCTCGTCTGGCTCTGCGCAGGATGTGCTTCGGTCGGGCTGGGGACGGGGGATGGTATGGCCGTGGTGGGGCTCGCCGTGTCGACCGGCGACTGGCTGTGTGGCTCCGGTTTGGCATCGAGCGAACCGATGTTCCAACGCTGGTAGCCCGCGAGCTTGTCCTTGGGTATGACGCCGCCTGCCATCCTGGGTTAGACCATTTGTTCGCCGCCGGCGCCACCAAGGACGATTTGTCCCTCGTCGGCCAGGCGACGTACCACCTTGAGGATTTCCTTCTGTTCGCCTTCGACTTCGGAAAGGCGGACAGGTCCCTTCGACTCAAGGTCTTCGCGCAGCATTTCGGCGGCACGCTGTGACATGTTCTTGAAAATCTTCTCGCGCAGATCGGGCGAGGCGCCCTTGAGCGCAAGGATCAGGGAGTCGGACTGAACTTCGCGCAAAATGAGCTGGATGGAGCGATCGTCGATTTCCATCAGATTTTCGAAAACGAACATCTCGTCGAGAATCTTCTGGGCGAGGTCCGGGTCGTATTCGCGGATCGCATCGACGACGGAGGTTTCGTTGGCCGTGCCGATGAAGTTGAGAATTTCGGCAACGGTGCGGACGCCCCCCATGGCCGTCCGCTTGACGCTGGTCGAGCCGGACAGGATGCGCATCATCGCTTCATTCAGTTCGCGCAAGGCGGTGGGCTGAATCCCCTCGAGCGTGGCTATTCGCAACACCACGTCATTGCGCAGGCGCTCGGTGAAGTGGTTGAGAATCTCGCTGGAATGGTCGTGTTCGAGATGGACCAGAATGGTCGCGATAATCTGCGGATGTTCGTTCTTGATCAGATCGGCGACGGTTGTTGCATCCATCCATTTCAGGCCCTCGATCCCCGAAGTCTCGCCCCCCTGCAGGATGCGTGAAATAAGGTTCGATGCCTTGTCGTCGCCCAGCGCCTTGGTCAGTACGGAGCGAATGTAGTTGTCGGTGTCGACGTGCACGGCCGAATGCTCTTCGGCGTTCTTGTGAAATTCGTCCAGCACGCTTTCTACTGTTGTCCTTGGCACGCTCTTGAGTGCCGCCATGGCATGCCCGAGTTTTTGCACCTCGCGTGGTCCAAGGTGCTTGAGCACCTCGGAAGCGTTGTCCTCGCCCAGCGCGATCAGCAGGGTCGCACTTCTTTCCAGGCCGTCGTCGTTAGGAGGCATTGGCGCCCATCCAGTCCTTGATGATGTTGGCTACCGCCTTCGGATCTGCCTGCGCGATGTCGCGGGCCTTTTGTACCTTGGTGGCGTAGTGATCAATCCGGACATGGTCTTCACCCGGTTCGCCATCGAGGCCGGCAATCGTGACGTGACCCGCGGCGCCGGCGACGCCTTCGGCTGTTGTCGCTGCGCGGCGCTCAGCCATGGATGGGAACATCGTTTTGAGCGATGGCTGGATGACCTTCAGGAACAGGAAGGCGACAATCAGGGCGATCAACAGATATTTGAAAATATCCTTGGCATAGGAGATGGTTTCCGGGTCCTTCCAGAGCGGCGTGCCGCTGTCGAGCTTTTCGCTGGCGGTGAAGGGGGCGTTGGCTACCGAAATGGAGTCGCCACGCTCCTTGTTAAAGCCCATGGCTTCACGCACCAAATCGTTGATCTGCTTCATCTCCGAGTCAGGAATCGCCTTGTTGACCGGCTGGCCGTTTTTGTCGACATCCTTGCGATGGTTGATGACGATGGCCGCAGACAGGCGCCGGATATCACCCATGCCTTGCTTGGTGTGCCGGATGGTTTTGTCGACTTCAAAATTGACGGTTGCAGTTTTGTTGGTGTTGATCGGTTGGCCGACCGCATTGAGCGGCGCCGTGACGCCAGCGGCGTCAAGCCGGCCTTGAATTTCACCCGGTTTTTCCGGTTGACCGTTGGAATTGCCGGTAGCCGGTTGCGTTAGTGGCGCCGTGGCGGGAACCGGCGGCTGGTTGGTCAGGGCGCCCGGGACGCCGCCTGCCGACTGGTTGATGCTGGCGGATTCGTTGGTCTGTCGACTGCGAATGGCCGTGGTTTCCGGCGTATTGTTCGGCCGGTAGCTCTCGGCCGTTTGCTCGCTTTGGGAAAAGTCGATGTCAGCCGCCACCTGAACCTTGTAGTTCTCACTGCCGAGCATAGGCTTGAGGATGTCCTCGATGCGCCTGATGATGCTGCCCTCTATATCGCGAACATATTTGACCTGGGTGGCGTCGAGGCCAGCCTCGGTCAACTTGCTTTTCAGCTGGGAGATCAGGGCGCCGCTCTGATCGATGACGGTGACGTTGCTGGCCGGCAATTGCGGCACGCTGGACGAAACCAGATGGGTGATGCCGGCGATCTGCGCGCTGTCCAGCGAGCGCCCGGCATAGACGTTGAGCATGACAGATGCTGTCGGTTTTTGTTCTTCGCGGACGAATACCGACGGCTTGGGAATGGCCAGATGGACGCGTGCCGACTGCACCGCGCCGATTGACTGGATGGTGCGGGCCAGTTCGCCCTCCAGGCCGCGCTGATAATTGACCTGTTCGGCAAACTGGCTGATGCCGAACTTCTGGTTCTCCATCAATTCGAAACCCACCATGCCGCCGCGCGGCAGACCCTGCGAAGCCAGTTTCAGGCGAATGTCGTGAACGCGTTCGGAAGGAACCTGCACAGCGCCGTTGTCGCTAAAGCGGTGTGGAATGTTTTGCTGCTCGAGGATGGCGACGATCGCTCCGCCGTCCTTTTCGTTGAGATTGGAAAAAAGTGTTTTCCAATCAGGCTGCCGGCTCCAGAGGATCGTGCCGACGATAATGGCGATCATGGCCGCCGTTGCCACCATGAAGACAAGCTTTTGCTGACTGCCTAGCCGGTTGAAGGCGTCGCGCAGACGCTCCAGCGGATTTCCTGCCGGTACGTTTCCTGCTGTCGTCTCAGTTGTTGCTGCCATCAATAGCCGGTCAAATTGCGGTGAAACAGAAGAAGAATCAATCGAGAAGCCAAATTATCCTAGAAATATTCTACTATTACCCGGGCTGAATTCACCCTTTCTTTTTCGATGTTGCCGCACAGATCAATCCCTTGACACCAGATACCGACACCAAGACGGCCGAATTGCAACGGGCATTTGCCATGTTCAATCAGGTATCGGCTGAGCTGACTCAGGCTTACGAGGCTTTGCAGGTTCGTGCCACCTCGCTGACCGAAGAACTGGCGGTGGCCAATGGTGAATTGCGTCGGCAATATCAGGAAAAGGAAGCGCTTTCCGAGCGCCTCTCGTCCCTGCTCGATGCCTTGCCGGCCGGTGTGGTGCTGCTTGATTCATCGGCCATCGTTGTTGCGGTCAACCCGGCGGCAATGGCCATTTTTGGCGCTGACATGGTTGGGCGCCATTGGGGCGATGTGGCTCGGGCCAGCCTGGAGCCCACAATGGCCGTTGGCGAGTGGCTGCACGGCGATGGTCGTTTGTCGATCGGGGAAAGCGCGCTGCCTTCAGCTGGCGGGAAAATTCTCTTGATTCACGACGTGACCGCAGCCCACCGGATGAAAACGGAACTGGAACGCAACCAGCGCCTGGCGGCCATGGGAGAAATGGCGGCGTCGCTGGCGCATCAGTTGCGTACGCCGCTGGCTGCCGCGCTGCTCTATACCGCCAACTTGGGGGAGGCTGGTGTGTCGGATGAGGCGCGGGCTCGTTTCTCGGAAAAGGCAAGCGGGCAGTTGCGTCGCCTTGAGCGGCTGATTCAGGATGTTCTGCTCTTTGCCCGGGGGGAAAGCATCGGGCGGGATGTCATTCCAGTTTCCGATTTGCTGGCCGAAGCGGCCCAAACGGTCGAGCCGCTGATGCGCGAGCATGGCCTTGAGTTTGTATCCGATGATGATTGCGCCGGGGCGGTTATTGTCGGTAGTCGAAAAGCCTTGTTCGGGGCGCTTGTCAATTTGCTGGAGAACGCCATGCAGGCAAGCACAGGGGGCGGCAAAATTTGCCTCTCCGGCAATCGCCGCGGCGACCTGGTGGCAATTGGCGTGCGCGATAGCGGACCGGGCATCACGCGCGAAATGCAGGCGCGCATCTTTGAGCCATTTTTTACCACCAAGGGGCAAGGAACCGGCTTGGGGTTGGCCATTGCCCTGGGCGTGGCGCGGGCGCACGGCGGCACGATTGAGCTTTTTTCCGAGCCGGGAGACGGCGCCGAATTTGTCATCACCTTGCCGGTTGCGCCGGTAGAGAGCGAATCTGAACACCATGGCTGAACATAGTTTGCCCATTCTCGTCGTTGAAGATGACCCCAGCCTGCGTGAAGCGATTGGTGACACGCTGGAGCTTGCCGGGCGCCACTACGTGGCCGTCGATGGCGGTGAAGCGGCGTTGAAAGTACTGGCCGAGCAGGCTTTCTCGATTGTCGTCAGTGACGTGCGGATGATGCCGATGGATGGCATCACGTTGTTGAAGGAAATTCGGGCGCGCCTGCCGCACCTGCCAGTAGTTCTGATGACGGCCTATGCCGAGGTGGAAAAGGCGGTCGATGCCATGCGTTCCGGTGCCTGCGACTTCCTTCTCAAGCCGTTTGAGCCGAAAGCCTTGCTCGCGCATATCAATAAATATGAGTTGCCGGACACCGATGACGGGGCTGGCGTCGTGGCCATTGATTCAGCGAGTCGTGAATTGTTTGCCATTGCCCAGCGCGTGGCGCAGACCGATGCGACGGTTCTTCTTACAGGAGAGTCGGGGGTTGGCAAAGAAGTGGTTGCTCGCTTCATTCATCGGCAGTCGGCCCGCCGGAACGGGCCGTTCGTGGCGATCAACTGTGCGGCAATTCCGGATAGTTTGCTCGAGGCCACTTTGTTTGGTTACGAAAAAGGTGCTTTTACCGGCGCCCAGCAGGCGCAGGCCGGGAAGTTCGAGCAGGCACAGGACGGTACGCTGCTCCTCGACGAAGTCACCGAAATGCCCATGGGGCTCCAGGCCAAGCTGCTTCGCGTCTTGCAGGAGCGCGAGGTCGAGCGAGTGGGTGGCAAGAAGCCGGTTGCGCTGAATATCCGCATCGTTGCGACGTCCAATCGCGATATGGCTGAGGCGGTGGCCAAAGGGGTCTTTCGCGAGGATCTTTATTACCGGCTGAATGTATTTCCGGTAGCGATACCGCCGCTACGTGAGCGGCCGCTCGATATCGTGCCGATCGCGCGTTATTTTCTGGTTGAACATGGCGGCCGCTTTGGTCGGAATGGGGTCGGTTTTGGCGCGCAGGCCGAACAGGCTCTGCTGCGCCATACGTGGCCCGGAAATGTCAGGGAACTGGAAAATGTGATCCAGCGGGCCCTTATCTTGTCGACCGGGCCCGAAATTGGCTGCGAGCACCTCAAACTGGCACCAGCTACGGCGGGAGAGTCGCCACGGGCGCTTGCCGAAACGCCGGTGCATGAATCCGACAAAAGGGTCGATAATATGAAGGATCTGGAGCGCGAACACATTCTCCGGACCCTGGCCGAGGTGGATGGCTCACGAAAAATGGCCATCGAACGCTTGGGTATTTCGGAACGGACATTGCGCTACAAGCTGCAGCAGTACCGGGATGAAGGGTATTTCAAGGATTGATGTTGGCCTGACTATTGCTTGTATTTAGGCAGGTTTAAGGAGCTGGCTATGGACACCCAAGGTATTGAGCAAATGTTAAGCGTGCTGCGGTCTACCGCGGCGCAGGCATCCGGCAAACCGGCCGAGAACGCCGCTACGGGTGCGGCCGGCGGGGTGGATTTCGCGCAGGTGCTGAAGTCGTCGATCGACAAGGTTAACCAGACCCAGCAGAAGGCTGACGTGATGGCGGAAAAACTTGCCGCCGGCGACACCACCCAGAATCTGCACGAGGTGATGATCGCCCTGCAGACGGCCAGTGTTTCCTTCCAGGAAATGGTTCAGGTGCGCAACAAGCTGGTTACGGCCTATCAGGACGTGATGAACATTCAGGTTTAAGCCGAAGCTTAGTATTCCAGCTCGGAGCGGAGCGCCTTGCGTTCGCGCTCCAGCCGCGTGATGTAGCGTTCGATGAAGGCCAGCCGGGTTCCCGGCAGGCTGATAAATTCGCAGCCGAGTCGCAATTGTTGTTGGCCATCGAGCATCTCGATTTTCAGCACTTCACAGACGCGAAGATTGACCGACAGCACGCTTTCTCCAGGTATTTCCAGCCGGCAATCGTGGAACAGTTCCCCCAGCGAAAACAGCTCGGCATCATCGACTGGGCCCAGCAGGCTAAGCCCGCCACCGCTCAGGTCAAATAGCGGGTAATCAACGACGAAGTGACCACCGGTGGAATTTGGGATGGCAAGCTTGCAGCGCAGAGGCGAGATGTGGTGAGGCGTTTCGACGCGAAAGAACTCGCGTCGCTGCAAGCGCAGGATCGATGCCGGGAGCGGGGCAATCAAGGCTTTTTTGCCATCAATGGTTGCCAGCGAAAGACCGGGCAGGCGAATCTGGATTTTGACCCGTTCCAGCGGGGCTGACAGCGTTATCCGAGCGGCCTTGAGCGCGGCATCGTTACTTGCTGCGTGGTTTGATCCGTCGAGGACCAGCTGGTTGGCGTTTTCGTCGATCGACAGCAGAGTCGAGAGAAAGAACTCCTTACCCTCGTCCAGATAGACTGTGATCAAGGTGTGATGCTTGAGCAGGGCGCGCAGATGAACGGAGATTTCAGCGCGGTTGTGGAGAAGATACTTGCCGTAGGTGGCGGGCTGGTCGATTTCGAAAACTGGAACCGAAACTTCGTTCTGGGCGAGGGTCATGAAGCCTGAATTATGGTGGAGGTTGAGCGGACAAGCCGATTTGCGTGGTGGGGAGACCGTGTTCAAGCCGGTAAAGCCACGCCAGCAGTTCAGCTACCGCCATGTATAACTGGGGTGGGATGCGCTCGTCAATATCCACTTGGGTTAGCAGGGCCACAAGCTCCGGCGATTCATGGACATAAATGCCGTGTTCCTTGGCACGGGCAATGATCTGCTCGGCAATCAGGCCCTTGCCCTTGGCGACGACGCGCGGCGCAGCATCGGTCTGGCTGTAGGCCAGAGCGACTGCCTCGCGGGTCGTGTCATTCCTTGGCTTGGCCATGATCTACGTGCAGTTGGGTAAGCGTCAGCCCGGCAGCCTCAAGTTGCTCACGAAGCGACTGAGCGCTGTTGCGCAGCGTTGCCTCGCTGGCTGGATTTTTCGTGCTGACAGAAACGGCCAAGGTGCCATCTGCGCCCAGTCGAAGGGAGACATCGATACCGCCGAGCGCGGGCAAATCGAGTTTGAGGCGGGTCTGCCACTGGCCGGCTTGTTCGCTATCCCGTGACGACTTCGATTCCGGATCACCGGAAATTTCCCACCACACCGGTTGTCCAGGCCAGACTTGGCCTTGCCAGACGAAATTCTGTGTCGCCAGGCCGTTCAATTGTTGTTGAACCAGGGGGACCAATTCGCGCGGCACCGGATTTTCGTTTGGGATGGCTGCTGCGCTTGCCGAGACTGCGGCATGTGACGTGGGCGGCGTGGTGGCTGCGTTTTGATTCAGGGGCAAGCCTTCCAATTTTTCGCCAAAATTCCGGTTGACCGTGGAATTCGTATGGAGCGCTTGCGCGTTGTCAGTAGCCTCTCTGGGGGGTGATTGCACCAAAACATCCGCATCCGGCAACGGTGTTTCTATCGTTTGCGCTGTGGAAAGTGAAGGGCGTAGCAGCTGCTCCTGGGGAATGTCCCCTGCAGGGCTATTTCCCGGCGGGAAATTTGAACTGCGATTGATGAATTCAGGCGCATTCAACGGTGCCGGGGAGAGTTTGCCCTGTGGTTCCTGCAGCAATGCCGCGGTAGGCAGCTGTCCGCTAACCCAGCGCGCTTGATGTGCTTCATAGAACATGCCGCTCTGGCTGAGCGCCTGCTTCAATACGGGAGCCAAATCAGCAGCGGATTTGGGCATCGCTTCGACCAGTGGCTGGCTACGGTTAAGCGCAGCTGGCGCTGCCTGTTTTCCTTCTCCCTCCAGTGGCATCAGCAGGTTGCTGATGACCTTGCCGGCGGTGCTCAAGGAGGTGCTGACCGATTCGGGGGGACTTGCGGCTGTTTTTCCCGAAGAGCGATTGGCAATGAAGGCAAGGATAAGCTTGCCGTCGCTCTCCGCCACTTCAAGTTCAAGTGTGTCGCCGGCTTTCGCCGAAAAAGGCAAGGCCAGTGTGATTTCGCGTTGGGCGACGATGGCACGGTAGGTGCCGTTCGGTAGCATGGCCTGAACTTCGGCCAGGATACGCTGGCCGGGAACTGCGTTGCTGAGCACATCGGCAACGCGTTGTGCGGCCGGAACAGGCGCTGTTTGCTGGGACTGTAGCGCGCCAGTATCGGGCAAGACCAGCCGCAAACTACTGGCGACGTCGGGCGGAATCATCCTGGGCGATTACGGCAACGGAGTGAGGCGGGACAACAGCTTTGCCACATCCTCGCGCCAAGGGGTTACATACTCCAGAACCTCCCGATCCAAACCCTGAATTTCCTGAATGGTTTGCGCTATGGTCGCCTGTTCGGCCTGCGTCATGGCCGGACTTGCCGAGCTCAATCGCGCGATGAGAGTGGCTCGTTGCTCCTGCGCCAGGGTGAGCGGCTCCCATGCCTGCTGCTTGGCCAGTTCAAGCATTTGCCGGGAGAGCTCCAGCAAGGTGGTGTAACCAGCCACGTTCATGGATTACGCGGCAGCCTGTTCGCCGGGCATAATTTGCGCCCAGGCTTCGCGCAGGCTGCCTAACAACTCGGAAACCTCATCGAGTGCCGCCACGCTGTTCTTCATATTGGCGAACAACAGGCGCTGCGCCATGTATTCATACAAGGCCGCAAGGCGCTCAGCCAATTCACCGCCAGATTCCATGTCAAGGCTGGCACGCAGGCCGTTGGTAATCAGATCAATGGCCTTCGAGATGGCGGCGCCTTTTTCGGGAATGCGACCATTCTGCATTTGAATGCGCGCCAAGGAAACGGCAGCCAAGGCGCCGTCGAAAAGCATTAGCACCAGACGGTGCGGGTCTGCAGTCTCTACGGCAGCATCGATGCCGACCTTGGCATAACTCTCTGCGGGGCTACGCATCATCCCGAACATTGTTTTTCCTTTAATTTGAAGATGAGCCGGGCAGGTTGGCTAGCTGTTGGGTGAGGTAGGAGCTGGTCTTGTTCATGCTGGCAACAAGCGTATCCAAGGCGGAAAACTGCTTGCGGTAGCGGGCCTCAACCTGGGTCAGGCGATCAAGAAGGGCCGTCTGGCGCTTGCCGAGATCCTTGATCAATCGGTTGGCACTATCCGTCGCAGCTGTAATGTTGCCTGAGGTGCCCACCAAGCTTTCCAAGCCATCCTTGAAACGACTGCCAAGCGTCGAGACAAGACTGGTTACGCCAGCGTAGTCGGCCGCAACGGCTGCGTTGAGTTTGGTCGTGTCGAGCTTGAGAGTGCCGTCTTTCTGCAGTGAAACGCCAACATCTGTAAGCGTCTGGTAGGCAGACGTTCCACCTGCGGTCGTTTGGAGCAGCGTTCTGACCTGACTCTGCGCACCACGTAAGGTGCTATCACCTTGGAGCGCTCCCGCCTTCTTGGTGCCCGCATCATAATAACCAAGGTCTTTCATCGATTTGGCAGCATCGTTATAGGCTTTGACGAAGCTATTGATTGCTGTCGTTAAAGATGTCGTGCTGTCCTTGGTTACCGTCAGGCTGGTAGGCGTCCCAACATTGGTCTTGGCGAGTGTCAGGGTTACACCATCCAGTACACCTGTTACGGTATTGGTGCTACTGGTGGCGGGAATGCCGTTTAGCTTGAAGGCTGCATTCGTAGCTGCCTGCCCACCGTTCGCCGCAGCCTGGGAAAGCGTACCGGAGCCCGCGCCGGCGGGGTCAAAATCCAACCCGCCAATTCCGGACAGCTTCATGACGTTGGCGGTGCCTGTCTTGGTGCTGGAAAGAACCAACTGCTTACCATTCGTGCCATTAACAATCGTTGCGCTAACTCGGCCATCGGTGGCTGCTGTGTTGATAGCATCGCGCACATCTTCCAGCGTCGCGCCGGCGGCCACCGTGACATTCAATTCACGAGCTGTGTCAGCGGCATACGCCAGAGCCGGGCTGGTGCCTGTCAGTGCACCCAGTTCGATTTTTAACGTGCCGCCTGTCGCCAGTCCTGCCGCCAGCGCCGCCGTGCCGGCTACGTTGGTCGTATCTGGACTGGTTAATCGGTGAGCACTGGCCAGGGCGCTGACTTCAAGACTATAAACGCCAGCTACCGCACCGGTTGAGGCGGTGGCTGACGCGATGGTCGTGTCGGCCACGGTGGCCGAAAAGCTGGCGTATTTGTTGAGGGCTGTTTGCCCGGTAGCGGGAATAAAACCCTGGGCGGCCGTTTGCAGTGATGACAAGGCTCCCTTGAGCGAGCCCAGTGCAGAAATTCGTGCCTGGTAGGAGGCTTCCTTCGTTTGCAGGGCAATCAAAGGTTGTTGCTCTGCCTGCATCAGGCTGGTGAGCAGGCCGTTGAGGTCCAGCCCCGAGCCAACACCGAGAGAAGAAACGGCCATGATGAGCCTCCACGTTTAACTTGGGCGCTAGTTTACGCCTTTTGCTGCACCAGCAAACCCTTCATCTTGTCGATGGCTTTGGCAATGCCCAGCATTTCCTCGGAGGGAAACTGACGAATAACGTCCTTGGTGGCCAAGTCAATGACTTTGACGATGGTCTTGCCGGTATCGTCATCCAGATTGAACTGAATCGAATTGTTGATCGGTTTCAGGAAATCGTTGACCTGCTTGACGGCATCTTCAAGCTCCTGGCGAGTGGCTTCGGCTTTTTGCGTCTGGCTGGGCGCCTGTTCGGTGTGAACGCTGGAGGCGCTGCTGGCCTGCGCTGCGCGTGCCTGGCGAATCTCGACGGCCTGTGCTTCGGCGGTGGCGGGCTGAGGGGGGGGGCCGGGCAGGCTGTTGTTGATGGAAGAGATGTTCATTGCCAACTCCTTGATTTACGGGCGAAGGGCGCGGGGCGTTTCCGCCACCGCGCCCGGTTCGTTTCAGCCGGGCGCGTGGCCTAGCTTGACTCAGGATTAGCCGCGCAGCAGGGTCAACACATTCTGAGGGAGGGCATTGGCCTGCGCCAGCATGGCGGTACCGGCCTGTTGCAGGATCTGCGCACGGGTCAGGTTGGCCGTTTCGGAGGCGAAGTCGGCGTCCAGAATCCGGCTGCGCGATGCGGTGAGATTTTCTGCGCTGGTTTGCAGACTGGTTACGACGGATGAGAAGCGATTTTGAAGCGCACCAAGATCTGCGCGGTTTGTGTTGATTTGCTGAAGGGCGCCATCAAGAGCCGACAGGGCAGACGTTGCGCCCGCTGCTGTCGAGATATTGATGCTGGAGACTTTGCTAAGCGTGGTTGCAAGAGCGGTTCCTGCGGTCAAGCCAGTGCGGGCAGCCGCGTTAGTTCCACCGAGGGTGACGGATGAGCTTGCACTGGTAAGTGTGAGCGTTCCAAAATTGTTGCCTGCTGCGGCTACGCCAGTGGCTGCCGCCGTCAAGGTGTTGTAAGCAATTAGAATGTTTCGGCCATCGGCGGCGGTCAATGCGACGCTATTATTCGCACCGGCAGAGGCAACGACACCTGTGCTTGCAGTAATCTTGTTGATTTCGCTAATCGTGAGGGCCTGATTGGCAGCTTCGCCACCCGCCGCCGCTGTGGTAAACGAAGCGGTATTCACGCCATTGATCGTGATTGTTCCGGTAAGAGCGGAGCCAACCCCGGTTGTGCCGGCAACAGTAGTACTTGCTGTTGCAGTTACACCAGCACCGGCGGAGTTGATCGCTTCTGCTTTTGCGTAAGCCGAGCCAGCCAACTGTCCTGCACTAGCTCCGGCAACTGATGCGCTAACAGCAACTGCAGTATTGGTCCCGACAGTAACCGTAAGATCACCAGTGGCCAGCGCAACGCCGTCAGTCGCTGAGCCTGTAATCGAGTAGCCCCCGATTGTGCCTGCCGTAGCACTGGTAATCGAGCCAACAGTGATCGTTTGGCCGGCATTTGCACCAACTTGGAACGACTGGCTCGCAAAAGAGCCATTCAAAAGCTTTACTCCGTTAAAAGCGGATTGGTTTGCAACACGGTCAATTTCACTGACCAGGGCGGTAACTTCCTTTTGCAGTGCTTCACGGTCGGAGGCGCTGTTGGTGGCGTTGGCGGACTGCACTGACAACTCACGAATACGCTGAAGGTTGTTACTGATTTGGTTGAGGTCACCTTCAGCCGTTTGGGCAAGGGAGATGCCGTCATTCGCGTTCCGCGCAGCTTGATTAAGGCCGTTGATCTGGCTGGTGAATCGTTCTGAAATTGCCAAGCCGGCTGCGTCGTCTTTGGCGCTATTGATACGCAGGCCCGATGAAAGTCGTTGCAAAGACGTCGCAAGCGAGGACTGGGACGTGTTCAGGTTGCGTTGCGAGTTAAGCGATGCAACGTTGGTGTTGATAACTTGTGCCATTTTGAATCTCCTTGGATCAGTTGATCTGTTGGCCAGTGCTGGGCGCTAGCCGCTTTAAATCTGGGTGGGGCAATCAATTTGTTCCACCGTTGATTCAATTTACGGAACTGACAGAAAAAACTTTAGAGATATTTTTGGTGTTTTTTGCGGTTGACCGTGGCAAGCGGTCAATCGCTGGCTACGAGGCTTGATTTTCTACCGTGACGACGCGGTTCTTGCCGCTTTGTTTGGCTTTGTACATGGCTTCGTCGGCGCGTTTGATGACTGTTGTTTGCGTGTCGTCCGGGCGCATTTGGGTTACCCCTGCGCTGAATGTGATCAGTACTTTGTCGTTGCCATGCAGGAAGAATTTTTTGGTCAGTTCGCGCTGGAGGCGAGTGAGGGCGCTGGCGGCGTCGTTGAGCGGCGTGTCTGGTAGCAGAATGATAAATTCCTCGCCGCCATAACGCGCGACGGTGTCTTGTGGGCGCAGCGTTTCGCGGCAGATGGTGGCGAGGTGAATGAGTGCTTCGTCGCCGGTGTCGTGGCCCATCGAGTCATTGAGTTTCTTGAAGTTGTCGATGTCGATCAACGCTACGCACAGCGAGGTTTCGTGGCGGTTTGCCCGGGCGGCTTCCTTGGTGAAGATTTCCTCCAGGCCGCGGCGGTTGAGGACGCCAGTTAGTTGGTCGTGGCGGACGAGGTCGCTGGTGGTTTCGAGTTCGCGTTCCAGCTCAGTGATGCGTGCTTCCGATTCTTGTACCTTTTTCTGGGTTATCCGCAGCTCGTCGCGGGAGCGCTGGGCGTTGATCTGGATCGTCCGTGTTTCGCGCATGACTTCGCCAAGCACGCTTTCCAGCTCGGAGATGTCATTGGCCGAACTGATTTTGCCGGCGCAGCTTTCAATTTTGTCGTGGTAGTCGGAGGTCGCCTCGGCGAAGTCGGCGAGGTGATCGACGAAACCGGCCAGCATGCTCTTGATGGCATCCCGAGCCTCAGACAGGCTGGCCTTGAGCTGGCTTTGCTTGTAGAGGACTTCCTTCAGCCGCCGTTCGGCGTCATCGAGGGCGCGCTGTGACAGCGGCTTGTCGATAATTTCCCGGACCACCTCGATCTGTCCATGCAGCCAGTGGTCATCGAGGACGAGGTCGGTGATGTTGCCAACCAGCAGGCGGAGCAGGCCAAGGAGGCTGTGGCGGAGTTCCGCCTGGTCTTCGGCCAGTAGCTCGAGCTTGAAAGCGAAGCGCTTGAGGCGGGTGAGGAATTCCTGCAACTGGGTCGGGCTGCTGGCGGTACGGATGTCTTTGGCCAGTACTTTGGCATCTGCCGATAGCTGTGGGCTTTCGAGCAGTTGGGTGGCCATCGCCGTTTCGAGCGTAAAGGCAAACAATTCGCGTAGTTCGGGCAGTAGATCGTTCGTTGTTACGGTCAACCCGGAATTTGGGCTAATTTCGAAATTGCCAGCTTCGGCGGAATTGACGGCTTCCGCCTCCTTGCCTTGTCCCCACGAGCGCAGCAGGCTCTGCAAGCGGGTGAACAACGTATCGGGATTGGCGGCATTGCTCGTCAGCACGTGTTCGAGTGACTCGCGCTTGCGTGCAGAGGTCAGCCCCGGATGTTTGGCATCCCACAGGCGCAGGAGATCGGCTATCAGCTCTGACCAGGCCAGTTTTTGCGATTCGGCAAGGCCAGCAACGAAATCGCTCAGATGCTTCTTGTAGTCATCCCAATTGGCCGCTTTGACCGCCTCTTCGAGTTGCCGGGCCAACCGTAATTGGTCGGGCGATGCCTTGGGCAGGGCGGCGGCCAGTGAGCGCAGTTGTACTTCCGGAAATGAAGCGCCTGCCGGTTTTGTCCCGGCAATCTCGTGATAGAGCGTGAGGTAATTCTCTGGCGACGGAGGAATGCGGCGTGCGGCTAAGAGCCGCAGGGTTTCCCGGGCGATCTCGAAGGGATTGGTCAGTGTGCTCATGTCGAAATTTGAATGTTCAAGCTATAATCGCGCCCCATTGCTTGGGCCCCCGTAGCATGAAGGTCGTGCAGTTGATTTGTAATCATCAGGTAGCGGTTCGATTCCGTTCGGGGGCACCAGTAAAATCAAACAGTTAGGCCATTCTTCGGAATGGCTTTTTTGTTTTTCATTCTCCATTGCTCCTTGGTTGCTCCGGTGGCGATCAACGCTTTTCTGGCCGCCCGTTAATCAATTCCCCATGATAACTTGGGGTGGAGTAGGGCAGGAAGTATTTGCAAGCGACTCCTACGCAGGGAACTGCCCACGCATTCCCACTATCTGCGAGCCCAGTTTTGTGAGCCGGCGGTGTATGTCTTGAGATGATCATGGTGCGTGATCCCAAGCAAGATCCTGTGGATTTTAGATTTTTTCAATCACATATCACCTCATCGAGAAGGTGATCGTCTGCCCTAAAACATGGCAAATCGGCCAAATCAAAGCATTTAGCCTTGCGGTACCTCACCCCTAATCACGTTCAAATCAGCGAATACCAGAGATGGTGTTCGCTGATTTCGTTCGTCCTTTCCATCTACAGGAGTCAGACAATGAACATTCAATGCCCAAACTGTCACTCTGCGCGTATCACAACCCGAAATCGTGCCAAAAAGGCTGGTGGCGTTATCGGCACACTCGGTGGTGCAGCGAGCGGTGCTGTCGGCGCACTTTCTGGCAGTGAAATTGGCATGACCGTTGGCGTAGTTGCTGGTCCGCCCGGCATGATCGTCGGCAGCTTCCTTGGTGCTGTTATCGGTGCAATGCTGGGCGGCACGACCGGTGCTCTGGCCGGTGCCAAATTAGGCGAGGTCGTTGATGAGCGGATTCTCGACAACTATCTCTGCCTGGCATGCCGCTATACCTTCAGCAGCCTACCGGCTGATGCCTAAGTTCAGTAACCCGCAATATCGCCAGCAAGGCCTTTCCGCCTGATTGGCAAACGACTGTCTCGTCCCGAGCAGTCTTGATTCTTCGCTTCCCGTAGTTTCTCCATCTCCACTCGTACTGACTCTTGCTGTTTGTTCTCAGCAGATTTGTCACGCCCAAAATTTCTTGAAAGGAAATCCCATGGCACACCTCGTTTCCCAAATGGCCTATGTAGGCGCCGAACCCTGGCATGGTCTCGGCAATCATCTCCCCGCAAAACAATCCATCGAAGTCTGGGCCAGGGAAGCCGGCATGGACTGGCAGATCAAGGAAAGTCCAGTCCGCTTCATGGCTGACAGCATCGGCAGTCTGGGCAGCATTCATTCCTTCGAAGATCAGAAAGTGCTCTATCGGTCTGACACCAAGGAAGCGCTGTCGGTCGTTTCTCAGCGGTATCAAGTAGTGCAGCCCCGCGAGGTGCTGGAGTTCTACCGTGATCTCACCGACGTTTCCGGCTACGAGCTGGAAACGGCCGGTGTACTTAAAGGGGGCAAGAAATTCTGGGCCTTGGCCAAGACCGGTCAATCGACAGCGCTCAAGGGCAACGATCAAGTCAATGGCTATTTGTTGTTGGCCACCTCTTGTGACGGTAGTTTGGCAACCACTGCTACCCCGACCACCATCCGCGTCGTCTGCAACAACACCCTGACCATTGCGGTCAACGGTGCTACACAAGCGATCAAGGTGCCACACAGCACTCGTTTCGATCCGCAAGCGGTTAAGCAACAGTTGGGTATTGCCGTCGCGCAGTGGGATGCTTTTATGTACCGCATGCGCACCTTGGCCGAACGCAAGGTGAAGTCGCATGAAGCCATGAACTACTTCCTCCGAGTGCTCTGCGATGTCCAGCCCGGTACCATCGATCCGGCAGGTCTCGCCAACGAACGCGCCTTGAAACGCGTCCAGGCGCTCTACGGCGGGCAAGGTCGAGGTGCTGAGCTCGATGCCGCCAAGGGAACTGCCTGGGGGTTGCTCAACGCCGTGACGGAATACGTTGACCATGAACGTCGTGCTCGCAGCACGGAATATCGCATTGACTCAGCATGGTTTGGCCAAGGCGCAGTGCTCAAACAGCGAGCACTCGATACGGCCCTGCAACTCGTCGCCTGACATACCGAACCTCGTTTTTCTTCGCCCTGATGAATGCCCAGTACAGCTTCGGCTGACTGGGCATTTTTCGTTCTGAAAGGTAGAACATGCAACCCGAAGCAAATTCCACTCTCCCGACCGCCAAACCGCGTCCGGCGCTCCGTCTGGTCAAGACAAAAGAACTCCCCCGAGACGATTGGCTGGCCGTTCGCAAGCAAGGTATCGGCAGCAGCGACGCTGCTACGTCGATTGGCCTTAATCCCTATCAGTCGCCACTCGAACTGTGGCTCATTAAAACTGGCCGTGATGGTGGATTGCCCAAGGCCGATCCGCACGATGAAGAGTCCCCAATGTATTGGGGAAATATCCTTGAGCCAATCGTCGCAGCCCACTACACCAAGCGCACCGGCAATCGGGTACGGCGCATCAACGCGGTCCTGCAGCATCCTGATCCGAGCCTGCCGTGGATGCTCGCCAATATTGATCGCGAAGTGACTGGCGCACCGGATGTCCAGATTCTCGAATGCAAAACCGCTGGCATCAATGGTGCGCGCCTCTGGAAGGAAGGCGTTCCTGAGTATGTGCAACTTCAAGTTCATCACCAGTTGGCAGTCACCGGCAAGCAGGCTGCAGATGTCGCGGTGCTATTGGGAGGACAACATCTGGAAATCCATCGGATCGAGCGTGACGAAACCCTGATCACTCGGCTGATCGAACTGGAGCGGCAGTTCTGGCACTACGTGGAAACCGATACGCCACCACCGGCCGACGGTTCCGATTCGGCCGATGCCGCATTGCGTTGCCTCTATCCAGAAGACAAAGGTCAAACCTTGGACTTCAAGGATGAACGCAATCTGTCAGCTTGTTTTGCCGATCTGATTGCCGTGCGTCAGTCGATTGCCGAACAGGAAAAGCTTGAAGCCCAGCTAAAGCAAACCCTGCAGCAAGCCATGGGCGATGCCAGTCGTGCCGACTTCGAAACCGGCAGCGTGACCTGGAAAAAGTCCAAGGACAGCGTGGTCATGGATATGACGCGTCTGCTCAAGGACCAACCCGATCTGCAGCAACGCTATGCCGCGACCAAAACCGGTAGCCGGCGCTTTCTCATCGTTTGAATTTCAACCCACACGTTGCTCATGCCGACCTTGGTCAGCGTGAGCAATTGGCAATTTTTACAGGAGCCACAAATCATGCTGAAGGGACTTGCTATCACTCCGCCCGTACTGGGCAGGATTTCAATCGGCAAGATCGTCGAAAAAGCCGGCAAGCGTCTACCGGAAAAAGATGATCAATTCACGATCACCTCCCAGGTGCAGAACAAAGACGGTTGGCTCGTCCATCCGCTTGATGAAGGGTTGCGCAAGGAGCAGGGCGGCAAAATACGGAGCATTCCGATCCGGCTACTGTTCAATGATCCGGATCTGAATTTTCGCGCTGAGTACAACCTATTCGACCGCAACACCGGGCGCCCTTTGTGCGTTGGAAATGGCTGTACGTGCAAACGGCAGAGCGAAGAGGGGATCAAGAGCCTGCCTTGTCCGTCACCGGATGGCTGTTCATTGGCAAAGGGCGGTGCATGCAAGCCCTATGGCCGCCTGAACGTAGCGCTGGCTGACGACGATCCGCTGGGCAGCTTTGTTTTCCGGACGACGGGGTTCAACAGTATCCGCACTTTGGCCGCCCGACTGCAGTACTTCCAGGCCATTTCCGGTGATCGGCTGTCCTGTCTGCCGCTGGAACTGCGGCTACGTGGCAAATCGACCCGGCAAAGCCATGGCACACCAATCTACTACGTCGATATCACCCCGAGAACGGGGATGGTGACTGAGGAGATGCTGGCGGTGGCTCAAAAGTTGGATGAGGCTAGGCGGGAAGCGGGGTTTGACCAATATGCCCTAGATGCGGCCGCCCGGCAGGGTCTGGGCAATGGAGTGTTCGAGGAGAGCGAGGAGGGCGACGCAACATTGATGGAAGAGTTTTACCCCGAGGAAATTGGGATGGGGCAACCTGAAGAGACTAGTGTTCCGGCGAATCTGTCTTTAGCAGACAAGCTGGCGGCTAAAGCGGCGACGTTGCTTGAAGGGAAATGACATGTTCCAGCCCTCTCCGATGGAAACCTTGGCCTCGTATGCGGTCGCGTTTGCCGCCGGCGCCCTCGCTGTAGTGATCGTTTCGGCCTACGGGAAATGGGTCCGGTCTCCGGGACGTTCGGCGCCGCCCATAAGCAGAGTCGGTTGATAAGCGGCATATTGCTTGAACATACAGGAAGGGGCTTTGGCCCCTTCCTGTTCTGACTCAGTATTTTTTTGGTGACTGAGTGCCGAGGCGCTGATCAGCGCGCGTTTTGACCGGGCTGAGCTGGCGATTGATTCATCCCATCCTGCGTGTGTCGGGCTGTATGGATATGACATTGGAAACTGGCGTCTATTGGATCAGAACTTGTAGGCGCTGCTGATCGTCCAGGCGTCGACCTTCTTGTGGCCGGCAACAACGGCAGGAAACTGATGCTTTGAACCGCTGCTCATTCCCAAGCATGAAACAGACATTTATAGATGCCATAGCGCTAACTATCCGCCAGTCGAGGCCATAATACGTACGATCTTTTTGGGATTTGTCTGGAATTCGTGGCTCAATGGCTTCTGCATAACTGCTTCCCGAATTTGAAGTGCAATTTCCTGATCTGTCGATCCTCCACGCAACATAGGCAATAGTTCGAGGCGGTGATTCTGACCAAGACATAGGTGCAACGTGCCGGTTACCGAAACCCTGACGCGGTTGCATGCTTCGCAAAAATGTTGAGACATAGGGGTAATAAAGCCAACCGAGAAGGACTGATCCGGTGTTGCAAGGTAACGAGCCGGGCCAGCACCAGCAACAATCTGATCGACCAGATGGAAGCGCTCTCTAAGTTCGCTTATTAAGGGCTGGAGGGACGACGAACCAAGTTGACGTGCAGCATCCCCCATTGGCATGTTCTCGATCAAGCGCAACACAAAGTTGCGTTCCATGCAGTATTTGATCATTGCATCCAGTTCGTCACCGTTGAATTCGGGCAACCAAACCATGTTTATCTTTATCAGGCGAAATCCACTCTTTCTTGCCACCTCGAGTCCTGCGAGGACATTGTGCAGAGCATCGCGCCGAGTCAACGTCAGAAAACGATGTGGCGACAACGTGTCGAGGCTAACATTCAGTCGCTGTACACCGGAAGTCTGAAGCTTAGGCGCAAATTCCTGCAATCGTGTGCCATTAGTGCTGAGTGATAGGTCGTACAGTCCAGGGAGCTGCCCTATACCGTGGACAAGATCGACGATTCTGGCCCTGACCAAGGGTTCACCGCCAGTGAGTCGCACTCTTGAGACACCAAGATCTATGAATATCCTGCATATCCGGACAATCTCATTGAAAT
The DNA here is from genome assembly GCA_049304775.1 of Ferribacterium limneticum. GTDB lineage: Bacteria > Pseudomonadota > Gammaproteobacteria > Burkholderiales > Rhodocyclaceae > Azonexus > Azonexus limneticus_C. Next base: position 33,112 of record JBAQOL010000023.1, on the reverse strand, counting down.
TCATCCATTGATCGGAAATCTCAAAATCATCAAACTCCGGCGGCATGCAATAAGCGCATCGCAAGTCGCAACGATCAGTCACCGACAATCGGAGATAGTCTATCTGGCGACCACAACCATCAATTAACATCGAATCATGACTTTACCAAAATAGGCGAAAAATCTTACTCGCCATCGCCTAGAAATATGCAATAAGACTACTTTGCATAGTGTTGCCAACGGAAACGCTGGCAGCCTTTTGTCTGGAGTGGGCGGTTTGCCTTCCACCGTTGCAAGTTGGCTAGACATCGCCTTGTATGGCATACCGGTTAAGCAGATCGTCTCAGGCGTTGTCCCCATCGTGGGAGTGCGCCTTATTTGTGCCCTCCTTGAAACCCCTTACTGCGCCACCTAGATCTTGGCCAATATTGGGCAGCTTTTTAGTTCCAAAAATTAGCAGAACGATGACAAGAACGAGCAACCAATGCCAAATGCTAAGAGCTCCCATCATTTGACCTAAATCTTTCTCTGAGTTTCATCTTGAGAAAGCGCTGACGCGCTCAAACACGCAACTGCAGGTTTACTGCTTGACGGCTTTAATATCGCCATCAGCGCCAAAGCCAAGTTTGTAACCAAGCGAAACGTGATGGAAGCGACCCGTTGAATGATCGGCATGAACCGCAACGCCAAACGGCACTGCTTTGCCCTCAGCCAAAGCGCCCGAAAGCTTGCGCGTAAAGGTGACGGTGTATATGTCCCCCGTCTTCGCACCTTCAGCCTTCGCACTGGTCGTACCACCTTCCATATTGCGCTTGTCGCTCACAGATCCATCAACAACCTTGGCCCCCTTAGAACTCTTCCACTGCATCAGTTCATAGGCGCCATCCTTTACGTACTTCGTCTTTTTGTCGTCGGCTCCGGGCATGGTGCGGGCATCGGCGTGGCAGGTCGCCCAGCAACCAACCAGGTCGCCCGGAATCGCTTTTTCACCGGCGGCCGCCGTAACTTTGTCGTTGGCAAACATAACAGCGACCTTGACATCATTCTCCTTGTCGGCGGCATTGGCCGCTCCGGCGGGAGCCTTGAAAGATAGGCGGATATAGGCATATTCCTTGTCGTATGCAACTTGCACTGAGACCGGGAAGTTCATCGTTTTTGGAGCGCCGAGCGGCTCCAGATCCTTGCTCGCCAAGCGCTTCATGTCAAAATTAAGCCCACCTTTTTCTTCGTGGCAGCCAACACAGCTTTCTCCTTTAGCCAGTCCTGTCCGGCCGCTGTGATCAGATTTCTTGGTAATCCACTCAATCGGAGTTACACCAGGATGGAACACTTGAATATCTTTTTTGGGAATCTTGTTCCAGTCCGGTGAGGCATAAGCGAGTTGAAACCCAAGGGAAAATACGGCGCCAAAAATGGCGACTGACATGGCATTTTTTTTCATTAAATTTCTCCAGGCGATTTGTCGGTGATTGGTGTCAGTGATAGGTGTGGCGATCACTCGTCATCTTCCTCTTTCATACCTTTCGGCTTGCGGTGGGCGATACCTTTGTGGCAATCGATACAGGTCTTTTTATCGTCCTGAGCGATTTTGTGCATTTTGGCGCCGCGTAATTTTTGCTTTTCCGTATTCATGCCTTCGAAACTGTGACAGTTGCGGCATTCGCGCGAATCGCTGGCTTTCATACGTGCCCATTCGTGCTCGGCTAGCTCAAGGCGCTTGGCTTCAAACTTTTCCTTGGTATCAATGGTTCCCATGAGTTTGCCGTAGATTTCGCCACTCGCTTGAACCTTGCGCATCATCTTGTGGCCCCAGTCCTTGGGCACGTGGCAGTCTGAGCAAGTGGCACGGACGCCGGTTCGGTTGGTAAAGTGGATGGTTTCCTTGTATTCCTGATATACGTTGTCACGCATTTCATGACATGAAATACAGAACTCAAGCGTGTTGGTTGCTTCCATTACAGTATTGAAGCCCCCCCAAAAGAAGATGCCTGCGATAAAGCCGACCGAGAGCAAACCCAATAGTGAGTATTTAGTGCTTGGTTGGCGCAGCGATTTGAGAATGTTTGTCATTTAATTGGCATGCATAATAGCGAGTCGGTTACTCGGCGATCTGAAACGAGCAAGGTGAGCTTCAGACTCTCAAATGCTCAAATACTGGGGTATGGCGATCCTTGGGTCTGGCCCAAGGATCGCGAGACAAGGCTGTTCCAGGCGCGCATGGGAGGAACAGCCTTGCCGTTTACTCGGCAAGCGCCTTTATCACGTCTTCCGGAGAGTGAATGGTTCCGAGCGTTGTCGGACTGCCCCAACGAACGTGGAATTTATTCTCTTTGACCTGCGCCAGAGACAGCATCAAATTATTGAATGCTGTCAGATCATCGGTCTCAAAATAGGTGATGAAATCGGTGTCATCCAAGCCAGTTGAGTGGTACAACTTACGCTTGACGTTCACGAGATAGGCTAAGGTAGGTGTCGTGTGAACTTCCATCTCTTTCAGACGCTCTTCCGGCGACATGTTCCACCATTCCGCGTTTTTCTTGACGGGGATTACGATCACATATCTTGGTGCCGGCCCGCTATAGGTAGCCGAACTAAGTCCCGCATTCAGCCCTGGAGACTTGTCTTTGCTGATGTAGTTTAAGGGCTTTGTTACACCGACAAGGGTCTCAAAAACATCGGCATTCTTCCCGACCGTTGTCGAGCGGAATTCGCGCATGAAGGTCTGGGCTTTTGCCAAGTCGTAGGCGTTGATGCGGAAGAAAAAGTCGGAATTGGTTTCTAGGCCACGTGTTAGGTAGAGATCAACCAGAACGTTATCCTTATGTTTTTCAATTAGTTTCTTAACTTCTTCCGCGGCGCTCTTGCGTTCCATTGCTGGCACCTTGCTCCAATCAGGGCGCAATTTGAACATTGTAAAAACGCCGAAGACCCCGGGCTGGGTCAGGATGGTTCCCCGCTCGATTTTCATCGGTTGCATGGGTTGCATTGCCTGCTGAGCAACAACAGGTGACGAAGCCATCGCTATGGCTGCCCCGATAGCAGTGGCAGCGAGACTCAATTTGAAACTGCGAATCGACATGTTGGTCATGGATATCCCCTTGTGTGAAATGAATAAATGAAATTCTAGAATCTAAAAAATTGGTGTTTTCATACATAAAAACTCTTGGCTAACTGAATCTATGAATCAATTTCCCGCAGCACACGTGTTGCAGATGGGCCGTCACAAATTGTTCAGCCAGCTCTGTCAAAGCAACAAAAAACTGGGTTGCCACCTTTGCTTTTACCTCTTCACGCACAAGAGGTAACCAGACCACCAAGTGACGCTCCAGAAAATCTCGTTGAGCCCGTTGGTATGCATTTGGGGGCAGGCCTTCCAATTCTGCCTGTGCCTGTTTTGCCGTAAGAAAATGCATAAACTCAAGCTCAGCGGTAAGCGTGTCTTCGAGTTCATTCCCTCGGGCGTCCATAGTTAGTCCGAAATTCCGATAAAAGCCTTTTAGTTCGAGAATCAATGCCGGACGGTTACTCTGCTGAACATGCACACCCTCATACAAGGCTGCGCTGGGTACCGGCATGTTTGTCTCGAAAGCAGTAAGAAACAATGCTTCGAAATCCTCGAACGAGCATGTCAACGTAAGGCGAGGAGCAATCTGCTCGCTAAAATAATCAGCCAGATCGGGCATACAGACCTCTAGTGCCTGTTGCATCTCAATGATTAGCCGTCCGTCCGAAAAGCCGGCATAGCTTTCAAGATCAGGAAATCCCAATCCAATAGCAAGCAAGCTATATACACGGCTGCTTGCCAATGACTGGTCGATTCTTCCAACAACTGCTTCGTCGATAAGACTATTCATTTGATTCCTCATTTCTTGAACAGGATCCAGGCTGTTAAAACGTCCTCGCGTAACTTTCATCGCTATTCAGGCTCAGGCGCATCTTCCTGAAGTGTTGCGCGAACAGCCGGTACTGGATCGCCCTTGAATACGCCACGCAGCTTGAAGTGAGTATGCACAGGGTTGCTTTTTCCAGTCGCCGTTACCGACTTGAGATAATCGAACTGGTACTTGCTATCAACGGCCGGGGAGAAAGGTGTAAATGGTGCCTTTGCTTCATACTTCGACGAGCCTTCGTAATTGAGATGGCAACGCGCACATGCTTTTTCCATATCGAAGTTCTGGCCGGCATCCACCAGTGGCTTCCGTTCGCTGGTTTCCCCTTGTTTCTTGAGCCTGTCCCCTCCATCGCCATGCAAGTTGCGGAATTTCCCACCGGCACCATGGCAGGATTCGCAAGTGACGCCGACCAAGGTCTTCATATCGTCCAGAGAAGCCCCCGAGACAAATCCACCCGGTTCGCCGTAACCCGTTACGTGGCAACCGACACAGTTTTTGTCCTGCGTGTAGTCCTTTTTTGGATCCAGTTTTGCCTTGGTTTTCGCCTCTGATTTTGCGTTCGGCTTAAGCGAATCGAAGGCTTTCGCATGGGCCGAAGCGCGCCACGTCTCCCCCTGGGAGTCGTGACATTTTGTGCAAGCGCGAAAACCGAGGTATTCCGCTTGTTGTGCCACCGTGATACCTGGAAGAAAACCTGCGAAAAACAGGATGGCGAGAGCAAGAGTTTTTATCATGGCGAGCAGTCTGGATAGAAACGACAGTTAGGAAAAAGCGGCCCGTGCGGCCGCTCCACTGCAACATCAGGTCAAAGGAGAAATCATCATGTCGGCGCTACGACGACCGATCAGAACATCCATCAAGTCCGATGCCTGTCCCTTCATTTTTTTCTCGCGCTCGGTCTGAAGGATCGCCAGCACATCACGTACCTGTTTGCCGAACAGGCCTTCCAGCTGAGCTAGCGGAATCTTCGGGTCGGTCGACAGTTCGCCATTCGCCAGCTCCATGCGCGGCCCAAGTACAGGCGGTACGTAGAAGACGTTAGGTTCGGTGCCGAATTCAGGATGCAAAGGCAAAGCCACCTTGTATTGCTTGATGAGCTTGTACACCGAGCTGCTGACATCATCGACAAAGCCGACGTGCATCGCGCGACCCACGCATTGAGCAACGCAGGCGGGCGCCACGCCTTTTTCAATCCGCGGGAAACAGCCGATACACTTGTTGGCCTTATTGGTCAGCGGATTGAAATAGGGCTTGGCGTAGGGGCAAGACTGGACACAAGCTTGGGCGCCCTTGCACTTGTCCTGATGGATCACGACGATCCCGTCCTGCTCGCGTTTATAGATTGCCTCGTTCGGGCAGGCTTCCAGGCACGCCGGTTTGGTGCAGTGGTTGCACATGCGCGGCAGGTAGAAAAACGAGTTGTTCGGATATTCCCCGGCCCCCTGATCCTCGTCCCAGTTGGGTGCCGAGCGGGGGGTCGGACTGGGGCGCACGCGTCCTGGCTTGCCTTCGAAAAGCCGACCGGCATAGTCGAATTCGAACGGGATACCGTAGTCGATCATCGGCGGGATTTTGCCTTTTTGCAATTCGCCATTCTTGTAGCCACCGCCCTTGGTCTGCCAGTTCCTTGGGTAACCCAGGCCCGGCGCGGTTTCGACATTTCGCCAGTACATGAAGTCCTGGCCCGGCCCCGTCGTCCACAATTTCTTGCACGCTACCGTGCAGGTCTGGCAACCGATGCATTTGTTCAAATCGGTTACATAGGTCAGTTGGCGCTTAGGCGCCTTAATCACATTAGCCATGATTGATATTCCTGTTCTGCTGATCAGCGGTTCTGACTAGAGGGTCATCGGCGTGGCGCCGATGTAGCGCTTCACATTGACGCGCACATCGCGGTTGGTTCCGCCGGGGCCGTAGTAATTGGGGCGGAACACGAGATGCCCGTAATTGCCGACCAGATGTGTCGGCGTGATGCGCACCGGGCAAACGCTTTGCGATCCGCCTTCGATGAGATCCGTGTACAGCTCGGGGGTGTGCCACATGGACACCCGCCCACGCTGCTCGCCACTGCGAACCTTGACCCGGCAGATCACCTTGCCATGATCGTTCCAGACCTCGACCCAGTCGTTGTCCTTGATACCAAGCGCTTTTGCATCGACAGTAGAGATGTCAATCGACGGCCCGCCGCGTTGCAGACGGAGCATCAGGATGTTGTCCTTCCACGTCGAGTGAATCGCGTGACGACTGTGCGGTGTATTGAAGCGGAACGGGTACTTGTCAGCGTCTATCGGCGCCTTGAAAGTCGGCAGTTCAACGCCCATCTCGAAAAAAGTCGGGTGGTCAAGGTAGAACTGCTGGCGTCCGGTCAATGTGGGCCACGGCTTTTTGTCGACCACGAAGTTCTGGAACGGCGTGTAGGGCACCCCCTCTTTCATGGCCGATGTCCAATTCGCCTTGAAGCGCTGCGGCTTCTCGCGCAACATGTCCAGCGTAATGCCCTTGGAATGAGGGGCGTTATCCAAGATGTACTGGGCGGCAGCCGCATCCTCGGCCAGCTTTCCGTCCATCGTCATCTGATTCCACAGATTTGAAAGGTCGCGCACCCACTTGAACTGCTCATCGTTGAACTTGGTGTAGTTCTTCCGGACTGCGGCCATTTCGACGCGCTTCGACAAGGCCAGGAAAATTTGCCAATCGGTCTTGGACTCCCACATCGGCTTGATTGCCGGCTCGGTCATGTTGATATAGGTATGCTCTCCGGTCACGTTCAGATCGAGTTTTTCATACCAGTGCGCCGAAGGAAGCACGACGTCCGAGTAAAGCGCCGTCGAATCCATACGGATATTGACGTTCACGATCAGTTCCAACTTTGGCCATAGATTACGCAGAACGTACTTCTGACCTTTGGCTTGATTCAGATAGTTGCCGCGATAGACGAAGAAAACCTTCGGATCGCGACCTTCACGAGGCAGATTGGGCATCTGACCGGAACTGATAGCCTCACGCAGATACTTTTCGGTATCGATATCGGCCTTGATGATTTCGTCATTTACCTCAGCGTGAATGTAGGTCCAGATGGTGGTCTGACAGAAACGCTGCTTGCCAGCCCCCTCAGGGAAAGCCAGTGCGGCAAGGCCCGGGAGGAAAGTGGGTTTCCACTGGCCAATGTAGTGGTTCATCCCGCCGCCATTTTTCCCTTCGCTGCCGGTCAGCGCCGTCAACAGATGCATGGCGCGCAACAGCACATCGCTGTAATACCAGTGCTGCGTGCCGCCGCCGCAAATGATCATCGAAGGCTTGGCGTTGGCGTATTCCCGCGCCAGCTCAACAATGGCCTTGGCCGGTACACCGGTGATTTTTGCGGCTTTTTCCGGCGTGTTGTCTGCCAAAATACGTGACTTGAGAATTTCGAAAACGGGCCTGATTTCAACACTCTTGCCGTCCAACAACTGGATCTTGAAGTTCCCCTCAAGCGCCGGATCAAGATCGCCCAGATCGATATAGCCTTTCGGGAAGGTGTTGGTATTGCGCCCCATGAAAGCGACGGGCGGCGCTTTCTGCTCCGGCTGGTCGCCCCAGCATCCCTTCGGGATCACCGGCATGCCGGTTTTCGCGTTCCAGAAATAGAACTTGTCCTTGGAGCCTCCGGCGACGACGTCCGCTTCACGCAGGAAGCGCTTGGTATCACTGCGCACCAGATAGGAAAGATCCGTCTGCTCCTTCAGGTTATGTGCGTCATAAAGCTTTTCCTTGATGATGACATGCGCCATCGCCAAGGCCAATGCGCCATCGGTCCCTGGCTGCGGATGAATCCACTTGTCGACCTTGATTGCCGACGAGTTGAAGTCCGGCGCAATACTGACAATCTTCGTGCCGTTGAGTTGTGCCTCGGAAAGGAAGTGCGCATCCGGAATTCGCGTCTGGGTGGGATTCGATCCCCAGAGAATGATGTATCTGGAGTTAAACCAGTCGGCCGTTTCCGCGGTATCGCCCTGAACACCACACGTCTGGGTCTGGCCAGTCGGATGATCACCGTACCAGTCGAAGAAAGTATGGGTGTGGGCGCCTATGTAGTGGGCAAAGCGGTGGCCTGCCGAAAACGACACAGGCGATACCGCCGGTACCGGCGAGAAAACGCTGATGCAATCCGGTGCATGGTTCTTGATGGTATCGACGCACTTGTCGGCAATCATGTCGAGCGCCTCTTCCCAGCTCGCGCGCCGCCACTTTCCTTCGCCGCGTTCGCCGACGCGGATCAAAGGGTATTTGATACGATGCGGCCCATACATGTAGTCGTGACCACACTCTCCCTTGTTGCATCCGCGCGGGTTGTACTCGGGAATGTTAGGCATGGGAGCTATATCTTTTGACTGCTCCTCGCGCATGACCACGCCGTCCTTGCTATAGACGAAATGCGGGCAGGCGCCAGTGCAGTTGACGAGGTGAGCGCCGCGCGTTTTTTTGTCCCAGGACCATTGGGTGCGATGGAAGTTTTCCCATCCTGAATATTCGAAAGCCCCACTAAGATCTGTAGCCGCAGCTAAGGTTCTTAAACTTAGAGAACTTCCCAAGAGCGTAGCGCCAGAGGCTAGCAAGAAGCCTCTACGAGTCATTTGAACCATTGTCATCTCCTTATCTACTGTTTGACCGAGTGCCGAAACCGTACTTCGCTTGCGCGGCGCTCAGAAACCCCCTGAGATTTGGAATACGGTCGTATGCAACTTCGAAGGGATAACAGCAATGAGCATGCCAATGGTTGGCAGCTCGAAGATCAGGTCAAAACCCCTATTTAAATTGGGGTTTATTGACCTAGGTCAACAAAACCTCTGAGTGGGTATCAAGTTCCAAAAAATCAGGGGGATTCATTTCGTTCAATTTAACGAAATGAGATTTAACGTTTCGTTAAATCCCTTGCCTGCCTGAGCACCCGTTGAAAATGTGCTCTTCGTCATTTGAGGGCGGTATAAATAGATGGCTGGTATCCATGAAACCTAGTGCCCAACTGGGTTCTATGCCATCGAGATGCTTACCCCATTAGCCGCCATCATCTTCGACCGATTCCAGGTCATGCAGATGTTCAGCAAGGTGATCCGCGATTGTCGGCGGACGCAGTCAAGGAGGGGAAAATCTCTATGATCTGACCGGTCTGCAGACCATAAAGAGGGGGACCTGTGGCTGGCGCTCGTCAATCGCCGCACGCACAAGAACTCCGACCAGACCAAGCTTGACCAGTTGCCAATCCAGAACCAGCCGCTCCCGGCGCTCTACACCCTCAAAGAGCAGTTGCTGCTCCTGCGGCATCAACCCACCTCTTCCGCTGACATGGCCGCCCACCTTGAGGACTGGCCTAGCCACGGCCGCCAAAATCACCGGCTTGGCGAAATTCGTGAAGACTTTGTAGTCGCACCGCGACGGCATTTGCGCCTACGCCGACCACCCGATTACGACGGCCAGGCGTGAGGCCGGCGACGTCTCTATTGCCCTGTAGCGACGTCGGGCACGGGGCTCGTAACACCGACTACCTCAAACTCAAGATTTACCAACTCAACACCCCGGGTGCGCTGTCGTTTCGGTATGCCAATGTCCCGGCGCCGGTTTCACAAAGCCGGATTCTTCCCGTGTGAAAGCGATGAAGAGCCTGAAAATATCCAAACACTAGAAAGTCTTCGGAATATGCAACTCACTCAATTGCCGCTAGTACGATCGGGAGGGCTGAGATTAAATTCATGAATACGTCGCTCAAGCTTAGGTCGAGAAATGTCAAGAATTTCACAGGCTTGACCTTTATGCCAACCGGTTCTTTCCAGTACGCGCACGATATGATTTTTTTCCATTTCCCGAAGGGAAAGAAGGTTTTTCGGCACGGAAGTATCGATCTCCGATGCTGATGTGGGCATTCGTGAGCACTTTATTTCCGGCGGAAGGCGGTCAATGGTGAGAGTGTCGCCGCGTTCCATTACCGCTGCTTTCATGAGCACATTGTCAAGTTGCCGAACATTGCCAGGCCATGCAAAGGCGTTGAGGCAAGCCATGGCTTCACCAGACACTCTACGTATGTTTTTACGTAGATCACGATTGATCTTCCGAAGTAGGAAATCGATCAATCTTGGCATGTCTCCTTGTCGCTCTCGCAACGGTGGTAGGTTGATGGAAGCAACGTTGAGGCGGTAAAAAAGATCTTCGCGAAACTCACCTGAGGCAATCCTTGCTTGCAAGTCTACGTTTGTTGCCGCTATGAATCTGGCTTTGCTTTTTTTAACTTGTGCACTGCCTACCGGACTGTATTCCCGTGCCTCCAGGATACGCAGTAGTTTGCCTTGAATAAGGGGGGTCAATTCGGCGACCTCATCCAGGAACAACGTCCCCTCTCCTACTTGCTCGACTTTTCCCTTATGCGCATTGACGGCGCCAGTGAAAGCACCTCGCTCATGGCCGAACAGTTCACTCTCAAGGAGGGAGTCAACCAAAGCTGCACAGTTGACTGCAATAAAAGGCATATCTCTTTCGGCACTTGCATTGTGTATTGCTCTGGCAACCAACTCTTTCCCCGTGCCGGACTCCCCGAGAATTAAAGCGGTCACCCTGCTCTGCGCCACAAGAGCGATACTCTTGAAGACCTCCTTCATGGCAAATGATTGACCCACAATTTGTGTTGGGGTTACATCGGTCGCTCCAATGATCAGCGGCTCACCAGTCACATGATCTGAACGACTGGAAGCAAAGAGCGCTCGACTAACCGCTGCGTCCAATTCAGGCAGATCGATCGGCTTTGGAACGTAGTCCATAGCCCCGCATTGCATCGCCGCCACAGTCATCTCCATATCATGGAACGCTGTAATCATGATGATCGGTAGTTCTGGCTTTTCTGCTTTGACCTCTCGCAAAAGGTCAAGGCCTCCCTTTGCCGGCAGGCGAATGTCCGAAATGATGGCATCAATATTGCTGGATAGGGCGATAGTAATCCCTGCTTCCGCAGTATTTGCCAGCGACACTTGAAAAGCGTTTTTTTGGAAATGAGATTTCAGTGTCTGGCATATCGCCAAGTCATCATCGACAATAAGTATGTGTATCAATTCACGATCTCCCGCCATTTTTGCTCCAGAACATCCTCCGAACCCCTAAGCGAACGCCCCTCGGGATGGACAGTTGCTCGAACCGCTGGATGAGTAGAACTAACTTTCTGTGAGCTAGATTGATGAATCTCAATTTTCTGATGCGGCCTTCCTCGCCATGAGTATTGCAAAAAAACTTCTTTTGATCACGCTACTGGTCACCGGACTCTCTGTGGTTATCACTATTGCTCTGACCTGGAGCGCCGCAACTGATGCGCTTCACGGATTAGAGGGTAAGCGCGTAATTGATAGCGTGGAGCGGGAGGCAAGAATACTCCAGAGCACCATCGACATGGTGAAGAGCGATCTATCCATGCTCGCCGATGGAGGTGCGCGATACATGATTGAGGAAAACACCGAGCCTAGTGTTGACGGCCTTCAAAAAGTTGCTGACCAACTCGACATCATGATGCGGGAACGGCATGCCTATCGACAGGTGAAGATGCTATTGGACTCTGCCACTGGAACGCATCGCGTACTGGTCAGTTTGCGGAACGATAACGTAGTTCACACCATGGTGGATCCGCCAGTTGCAAATTGGAATTTTGAGTCATTATTGGCAGAAAAGCAGGGGCTAAGAAATTTCAACGAACAAACCAGAAACCTGACCGATGAAACAAGTGGAGAAAAGGTGTTGTTTGTCAGCATCCCAGTTCGCGGCAAGGACCGCAATGTAATCGGTGCAATCGCTGTGGTTGTTGCTATCGATCAAGTGTTTAGAACATTAGGTAAAACCCATGATGGCATTGCGTACTGGATTGCCGATAGTGCCGGTCAATACCTTTACCAGTCCCGTCCGGAGGCGTCGGGTAGCTATACTCAAAAGGCTGCCAATGCAATCCGCGATTTCAAGTTGAGTCACTCCTGGGATCAAGTTTTGTCTGGGGCTCAGCCTCAACTAATTATGGAGTTTCCCGCGATCGCAACGATGTTGGGTATTCGTCGTGCGACTTTGAATGTTGGTGAAGGGAATGAAATTGAGAATGTATTGGTGGTAGGAGGGGTGATATCTCTAGTTGAACTGGAGATCAAAGCCGCTGCGCTTCAAAGGCAACTTGCTATTGCGGTTGCGAGCATCGGACTCCTGATGGTATTGACGCTGTTCGTGTCTACAGGCCGACTCCTGAGGCCCATTGATGTTCTAACCAAGGCGGCTAACCGCATTGCCTCAGGTGACCAAAATATTGTGATCCCGACGAACAACAATGATGAAATCGGGACGCTCAGTCGGGCAATGATGCGGATGGCCGAACAATTGCGCCTAGCCGGAAAACACTCCGAGCAAAGCGCCATGGGACAGATGGCCTCAATGATTGCTCATGACCTACGTAACGCGCTGTCATCGGTAAAAATGAATCTGCAGATACTCGACGAACACCATCGCAAGGAGGGAGATATGCAAATAGAGAATTGCGAGATCGCCCTCGGGCAGGTTCGTTACATGGAGACAATTCTGAATGACATGCTGACTTATGCGCGCCCAGGTACTGCAGAATTCGACTGGGTAGATCTGGGCGATACGCTCAGGGCAGCGTCGGTATCCCTGTTGCCAGAAATAACGCGGAAATCCGTAGAGGTCCGTATGGAAGGGGAAGAAAAACTGCCCACGATCATGGCTGACCGAAATAAATTATTACAGCTGTTTCAGAATGTACTCGGGAACGCTATTTATGCCGTACCTGAGTGGGGGCTCATAACAATTCGGACTCGCTGCCTCCTACATGAATCACAGCCATCTGTAGAAATACGCTTTGAAGATGATGGTCCGGGTATTTCCCCCCAAATTGCTGACAAGGTATTTGATCCTTTCTTCACAACTAGCGCCAGAGGAACCGGATTGGGACTGGCAATAGTGCAGCGTATCGTCGCTCAACACGGAGGGCAGGTATATCTGGATTCGGAACGAGACCACGGAACTACAGTTGTTGTCGTTCTCCCGCTAACCCAAGAAGGGCCGGATGACTCACCCGAAAGTGCAGAACTTAGCTAATTTCACCACCTTGGGCGACATGGGTTGTTGACTTATCCAATTACAGGAGAATAGGTATTTGGTTAGTTTCTTCCCGATCGCGCAGTTTGCGTATCAGCACTAGCACGCACGATCTACCTGATACTTCAGCCATTCGCATACTAATCTGAACGTAAAAGAGATGTCCGTCCTTGTGCTTGGCCATCCATTCGAAAACGGGTGATTCTCCTTGATTAACCCGCTCAAGCCATTTGGAAAGCACGTCTCGCGTAAATGGAGTCGTGTCTGAACTTAAATCGACAATGGTGAGGTGCCTAATTTCTTGACGACCATAGCCGAACATTTCAGTAACCTTGACATTGCCTTCCAGGATCATGCCATTGCTGAAGTCGTGGAGAACGATTCCATCGTTCACTCCATCGAAGATGGCCCGAAAACGAGACTCTCCTGCTCTAATTTCTCGCTCCTGGAAATTTCTTTCGGTGATGTCGCGCGCTATGCCAAAGACACCGATTACCCTTCCTTCCTGGTCGCGCAATGGACCTCGGGTTGTAAGAAAAGTACGACGACCTCCTGTTGTCGGCAATGATTCCTCGGCACTCTCGATGAGCCCGTTTTGCATGGTTTTCTGATCGTCGCTCCTGATTCTTTGAGCATCTTCGGAGGGGAAGACTTCGCGATCATCTCGCCCCAATAATTCTTGGCGACTCTTACCCAGAAAACGGCAAAGCTCACGATTAAGTAAGAGATAGCGCCCATCGAAATCTTTTGCATATATCGCATCACTTGAGCCTTCGGCAATCGCTTCAAGCAACTGCAAAGCTTGAAGTTTTTCCACCTGATCCTTACGCTGGATTGCAGCGTGTCGAAGTTCGTCACGCTGACGTATGAAAATAGTGGCTACTGCGGCTACGATTAATGCCAAGATGTCAGCCAAGGCAATCCAGCCGGCATCGCGCTTTGCCCCGGCATAGAGTTCGCCTTTATCGAGTTTTGCAACGAGAAACCATGGGGTTCCGGGAATGGCTTTCACAACGCCCAATACAGGAATGTCTCGGTAGTCCATACCTTCAACTGCCTGATCTGGAAGTGCATCTCCGCGAAGAACTTGAGATGCCAGCAAATTTTTTTCATCCACGGGAACCTGCAAGCGCACAGATGTATCCGAACGGTGTCGCAACTCATTCAGAAACAAAACGTTGTTACCCTCACGGCGAAATAACAGCGTTTCAGCAGTCGCACTTGGTATGGGCCAGGACTGGATAAATGGAAATAAAAACCGATTGGGGTCGGTACGTATCACCACCGTCAGTTCTTGTTTAATGCTCCCCGAGCGTAACGGCACCACGAAATCCAGATGCACTCGCCCCAGTTTTCCTTCTTCGTCTCGATAGATGTCCGTATTCAACAACTGTCCTGTCGTGTGTGCTTCTTTCACTGCTGCCTGCACAGCAGGAAGTTTGGTCAATATTTCTGAATTTGCACTAGTCGAGTATTGATCACCATCGATCCCGAGCAAAACAACCTCAATATAATCTTTAGATGTCTTATAAGCGTGGAGCCGCTCTATAAGACGGCGTCGGGCTAAAGTTGACTCGGACTGTCTCAAATCCAGATACAAATTGACCAGAGAATCATCGCTGAGAATCATTTTGGCGTCAGCATCACGTTCCGTAAGCCAAGCTAAAATTTGCCCCACCTTGAGATCGGCAATAGCTTGCAGACGTTCAATCTCACTATTCCTTTGTTTGGTAGTCATTTGAGCCACTAGCACAAAACCCGCGAGCAAAATTACTCCGGCCAAGACCGCAAAAACAAGAACTAGCGAGCCTGTTCCTGGCTCATTGATGCCATTCCAAGAGGCTCGATTTTCAATACGCACTCGTGGCTTTGAAATCAAATAAATAGTGCACGCGGTGGCAAAAATAAACGCAACACCTTTCCAAGTGCCTATCCATGAGAAAACAAGCAAATCCGGAGTCATTGCGAGAAGGACTTGATCTGAAAAGATAGTCCAACTGATTCCAATCAGGGCATATATTCCGGCAATTTGCAGAGCGGGCCGATCTATTTTCATATTCTATTTTCTGTGTTCAATCAAAACCGAACATAGAATGGAATTTTGGCTTCACAAGTTAAATTCATGCTAGCCGCACCTCAGACCAAAAAATAACCTGCATCCGCCGGAGAAACAACCGAAAGAATTTGAAGTGGCTCGTTGGTGTTATTGAGGACACCGTGCACTTGCCCTAAGTGCGCCACCACAATCTGTCCACGGGATATTGGCGCGGTCGTTTTTCCCTCGTCGAATGAATATTCTCCGCTACCAGAAATAACAATCCATGTGTCCTGTCCGTCAGGATGAACGTGAGGTCGAATGCGCTGCCCCGGAAGCAGGTGCCACATAACAACGACAGCATCGGCGGATTCGGTAATGATCGATCGCTTAGGTTCTTCATCCATCGTGGGTTGCACAAAATCAGAAGATTGAAAGATGCGTTTAAGGGGCACGTTAGATTCCTTTAACAAAGTAGCAAATTTTGAAGGGTATCGTCGGACGGTAACGTAAGTGTCACATTTAAATCGGTATCCATTGTTTCAAAAAGGCTACCAGCGCAGCAATGAATTTCCCACCCAAACTCCAGCACCTGCCGGAATTAGCATCCCCAACAAGTACCAGAAACCGACGAAGGGTGCCCCCAGTTCGGGACAGTGCAAACAATAAACGACGGCAGCAACGGATCCGGAAAGTAGACCGGCAGCAAAACCGGCCAGCCGCGGTCGGGTCGGGGCGAGGTCCTTCATGGTGCGCAGCACGGCGGCAAACACCGGCACTGAGAGCATGGCAATCAGTAAGGGGCAGGATTTCCAGGTATCGCCAAAGAAAAGCTTCGAGCGCTCCATCGGTTCGGCCTCGATCAGCGAGAAGGCAGCAATGGCCCAGATACCCAGGACAGGGAGGCCGAGCGCGACTGGCACCCAGTTGATTTCTGCGCCCGGCCGCGACAAGCGGAGCGCGGCGAACAGGCTCCCAGCGGCAAGCCAGGCGACAAATCCGACTTTGATCCAGAACATTGGCATCAGAAGCGTTTGCCCGAGATCATGACGGACTTGCAAGAGGGCGAGCATGAGCAGCATGGCGCCCGCAGCACCCCAGGCGATGGCCACCGCGTAGCGCTGCGCGGCGGCTGGTGCCTCGACGGCATCGGCGCCAGTAGCTAGCATGGTGATCAGGTCTTCAGTTTTCATAGGACACCTCGTATCTTGGCGGCGAGCGCCTTCAAGCCGCGATGGACGCCGACTTTGATGGCCGATTCCGACATCCCGCTCAAATCAGCCGCCTCCTTGACCGACAATCCTTCCAGCTTGGTGTGCACAATCGGCAGACGGAACTGATCGGGCAAATCGGCCAGCAATTTGTTCAGATCCCGACGT
Organism: Ferribacterium limneticum; assembly: GCA_049304775.1. Classification (GTDB taxonomy): domain Bacteria; phylum Pseudomonadota; class Gammaproteobacteria; order Burkholderiales; family Rhodocyclaceae; genus Azonexus; species Azonexus limneticus_C. The sequence continues at coordinate 16,724 of JBAQOL010000023.1, read as the reverse complement.
GCCTCGGCGGCCTCCGAATCAGCCGTGGTGAATAGTTCCATTTCCTCATCCAGCGGATCGTTCAACAGGTCATGCGCAGCCCGCCGCCTAAGCAGATCGATCAGCTTGTAGCGGGCGATGGCCTGCACCCAGGCCGACAAGGGCTGAGCGGCATCATAGGTATGGAGCTGGTTATGCACGGCAAGGAGAGATTCCTGCACTAGATCCTCGATTTCGTCTGGCAAGCGAACAAGGCGTCGTCGCAGAAAGGCGCGCAGATGCGCGCTCAATTCCGTCAAAAACACCTGATAGGCGGCGTTGTCGCCGGCAAGACCCCGTACCAGCAGATCCTTCAGGCGATCTTCCCTGGCACGAAACCCTACTTCTCTATTTATTCGTTGCATCGATGCCTTTGGTTACAGCAGCCGGAAAAAATACCGGCCGATGTCTTGGGGAAACAAATTTTGCCTGAGCTTGTAACCGTTCGCCACCTTCTGCCGAACTACCTTGCATACAGGATAGCAAACGGGCAAGCCTTGAAATGGTTAGCATGGCCAACAACACTAATCTCATTCACCCGCTCTGGATACGCATCACGCATTGGGTCAATGCGCTCGCAGTAGTCATTCTGGCGATGAGCGGCTGGCGCATATACGACGCCTCGCCCTTTTTTCCCTTCGTCATTTCCGGGCAGATCACCTTGGGCGGGTGGCTGGGCGGCGCAATTCAGTGGCATTTCGCGGCGATGTGGCTGCTGGTCGGCAATGGCCTGATCTACCTGACGTGCAACATAGTCAGCGGACGCCTGTGGCGCAAGTTCTTGCCGTGGTCGCCGCGCGCCTTTCTGGCCGATGTTCTGGCCGCCCTGAGAGGCAAGCTGTCGCATGACGATCTGAGTCACTACAACATGGTGCAACGGGCCGCCTATCTTTTCGTGATACTCGATTCAGTACTGCTGGTGCTGTCCGGCCTGGTGCTCTGGAAATCGGTGCAGTTCCCTTTCCTGCGCGAACTACTCGGCGGCTACGAAGCGGCGCGGCGGGAACATTTCCTGGCGATGGCTGCGCTGGTGGCCTTCGCCGGCATCCATCTGCTCATGGTGGCGCTGGTTCCGCGCACGCTGCTGGCCATGATCCGCGGTCGTTAGGGAGAAATCGACATGATCAAGAAACCTTCCCGGCAACTCGGCTTCAATGGCGAGCTTCTGCTCAAGGACGCTATTAAGGATATGGGGCGTCATCTCGACCAGCCGACCCGGCGCGTCTTCCTGCAACGTTCGCTGAGCCTCGGTGGACTCTCATTGCTCAGCGGTTGCGCCGTGGTCGATGAAAGCAGCGTCGAAGAAGCACTGATGAAAGTCTCCCGTTTCAACGACAAGGTCCAGGCCTGGCTGTTCGACCCCAACCGGCTGGCCCCAACCTATCCGGATTCGATGATTGCCCGCCCTTTCCCGTTCAACGCCTACTACGGCGAGGACGAGATCCGGGAGGTGGAGGAGGAAAGTTATCGCCTGGAAGTGACTGGCCTTGTCGCCGACAAGCACGCTTGGACACTTGCCGAGTTGCGCGCCATGCCGCAAACCAACCAGATCACCCGCCATATTTGCGTCGAGGGCTGGAGCGCCATCGGCAAATGGGGGGGCGTGCCGTTTGCCAGTTTCCTGCGTCGGGTCGGCGCCGATCTGAGTGCCAAGTATGTTGGCTTCAAATGCGCCGATGACTACTACACCAGCATCGACATGCCGACGGCCCTGCATCCGCAAACCCTGCTGACGCTGACCTACGACAGCCAGCCGCTACCACCGCGTTACGGTTTCCCGATGAAGCTGCGCATGCCGACCAAGCTCGGCTACAAGAACCCGAAACACATTCAAGCCATTTTTGTTACCAATACCTACCCCGGGGGCTACTGGGAAGATCAGGGGTACAACTGGTTCGGCGGCAGTTGAGCAATCCCGCACAACTGTCCTGAATACCCGGCATTTCTGCCGCTCACTTATCAACCACAACGGAGTCCACCATGAAAACGATCATTTCCAGCATTTTTGCCGCCTGTTTGATGCTTGCCGGTACCACCGCCTTTGCCGACGATATGATGAAAAAAGACGCGATGCCTGCCGACGGCATGGCCAAGGATGGCATGAAGAAAGATCCGATGTCCAAGGACCACATGGCCAAGGACGGTATGAAAAAAGATGCGATGACCAAGGATGGGATGGCCAAAGATGTCATGAAGAAGGACGCCATGAAGAAGGCCCCGATGGCCAAAGACGCGATGGGCAAGGACGAAATGAAGAAGTAGGCGCCGAAGGTGGGGGTCAGAACAGGTTTGCCTAGCGACATGGTAAGCAACTGACCCCGCCATCGCGTTGGCAAGCCTGGCCTGCTGTTAAAACGATGCCAAGCCTAGCGGGTGCGCAAGGCGAATCAGGAGTGAAATATGTTTTTTAAGTCCAGATCAACGAAGTTCGGCATCCTGGCGCTGGTTGCAAGGCTGGTTCTCGCTGTCTTGATACCCACCCATGCCGTTTCGGCGCTGGCCGAGAGCAAGGCGGAGAGCGCCATGACGGGATTGCAGACCGCCGTTTTCGCTGGCGGCTGTTTCTGGGGCGTCGATGCGGTGTTCAAGCACGTCAAGGGCGTGGCCAGCGTCGAGTCGGGCTACGCTGGCGGCAGCGCCGGCAAGGCCAATTACAAAGCGGTTAGCAGCGGACGGACAGGTCATGCCGAAGCCGTGCGCGTGCGCTTCAATCCGGCGCAGGTCACGTATCCGCAGTTGCTGCAAGTCTTCTTTATCGTCGCCCATGACCCGACGCAACTCAACCGGCAAGGCCCGGATGTTGGCAGCCAATATCGTTCGGCGATTTTCTTCACCGATACCGAACAGCAAAAACTTGCCTTAGCGCAGATCCAGCAACTCTCCACCGATCGTACGTATGGCAAACCCGTCGTGACGCAAGTCACCGCGTTGCAACAGTTCAATCTCGCCGAACCTTACCACCAGAACTATCTGGCCCTGCATCCTACCCAGCCCTACATTGTCATCAACGACCAGCCCAAGATCGAGCATCTCCGAAAACAGTTCCCGGCCCTGTATCAATAAGCAAGTTGGAAATCTTATGTTGACCGCTATAGGGTGGCTTTCAATCTGCTCAGTCATCTGGAGGTGATTCTGCTTCAACACTGAATGCACAGCTTGAGAGATATCAAGTTCAGCTTGCTGATTGGGAAAACTGCCCATCTTGCAAAACCCCCGAGGGGAAAGCCATCAGCATGCCAACCAACTTTTGATCCATGCCGTGATAGAGCATTTGGGTGTTGACCAGGAGAACCAGGGCGATACTCGCCATTGGTTGCATGCTTTCCTGGGAGCTTAGCCCAGAGACCTTCTCTCCCTGAATCATGAGTTGCCGAGGACGGCCCCGCGTTTCCACTGCACGGAGCTTGTGTTGCCCCTTCATCAATATCTGAAACAGTAGTTTTCAAGGCCCGATCTAGCTAAACTCGCCGCTCAAAAGAAACAAGGTTAGTTGTGCGATTCGAATCTGAAGAAGAACTCCGTAAGCGGCTGCTAGGCATTCTGGCGCCTCGCATTGACAGCGGGGGGAAGGTTTGCCAAATAGAGTTTGAGTCCCCAAATGGGATTGCAGATGTTGTGTTAGCCACCCTTACAGATGGTTGGGAAGATAGGCTGAGACTTGGGGGAATTAAGCCTGCTTGGGCGTATGCGTTATTGCAACTCTCCGACGAAGGTTGCTCAGCAGAGGATTTTGCTTCGTTTGTTGGCGTTACAAAAGCAACAGCAAAGCGAGTTTTAAAGTCATACGAGGAAGCAGGGTTTTGTAACTTTAATTCTGAGAGAAAGCACTGGAAAAAGCTTGAAAGCCCTAAGGCCTTGGTTGCTGAATTTTGCGCCATTGAAACGAAGCTTAAAAACTGGCGTCGCGCACTGTATCAAGCATCTCGGTATAGAGATTTTGCACACCAAGCTTGGGTGGTTATGGATGACCGAGATGTCTCCCCAGCGCTTCGGAATTTGGCGGAATTTTCCAGATTGAATATAGGGCTAGCGTCGATAGCTACCGCCGGAGATGCAAAAATTCATGCAAAACCAACATTAAGGAGCCCTCGGTCGGAGCTCCGTTTTTGGTATGCAAATACGGTAGTTGCGCAGCGCCTGCTAAGAAATGAGGCCTCCTAATTTCGCAAACTTGTTGAGCGCTTTACTCCAAGGTGTGATGTGTGTTCCGGCACCGTGTGGGTCAAGTTCGATACCTGCCTTTGAGATGGATCGATAGGCGGCAGAAGCGCTATCTAGCCATTCATTTAGCAATTCGACACGGTCCGACGCTGTAATTCCCTTTAGAGCATCAAATTGCCGAGAGATGGCTACATGGTGATGTTTGTAAAGTGGTGCCTGAGAAAAATGAGGATCTGTAGGTGCCGTTAATGCGCCGTTGCCATAGTCAGTCTCTTCGTATATTTCAGCCCAAACTTTTGGTAGAGCATCGCGAATTGCTTTTGCTTGATCGAAGCGCACCCAGTTCATCAATCCATTGAGATAAATTCTTGGACGCGGACCGCGCTTGTCTTCGTCATTTGCAACAAACTTGTCAATCGAGAATATACGAGTGTTATCGAAAGTTCCAATTGTCAATGTTGCGTTATCGAATACTGTCATCAGAAGTGATTCAGTATTCAAATATCCAAGCACTACGTCCATGCCGGAATTTTGCAGTTCTTGTATGAATGTCATTTTTTCAACCAAGAAAGCATCGCTCTGAATTTGCTTAGTTGGCCGCTCCAGCGTTGTGATCAAGTACACCCCTGTTATTTCGGGATAGCTTGTTATCCAATTTAGTAATTGTGTTCGAAAGGCACCGGCTTCGATCATGTGCGGAGTAACCGCTAACGTGAGGAAGACCGCTTTTTTTGAGCCTGAGCTATTAATTGCCTTAACAAATGGTGCTACAGTGAATGCATCTTGTCGCTCCCTGTAGTCCGGATACATTTGATCAAGATATCGGGTTGGTATAACGATTGCAGCGAAATTTTGTTCAATCTGAAACTTTACGCATTCAGTCGCAGCGTGGTCAGCTACTGCTGAATAGTCAATGGTTGAAAACCCATCCGTCGCTGTCTCTGGAAAAAAAGAGTACTGTTTGAACTTGTTTTTTTGAGAGTTTGGAAGATAAAACTGCGGGTCGAATAGCGAGCATTCGCGAATTTTCGCTTTGAGTCGTTTTACGGAGTCAGCTGATTGATGGACGGGGCTAATTATTAGCCCTTGAGCGGTGTGGTCTTTTTCTAACGAATCAACGCTCCAAGTGGCGTTATGGCCTGCTTGGTGAAATACGTAAAAACTCATATCTGTTCTCCCTGTTTTCTGCAATTGTGGATTTGCTGGGCCAACATCTCGATTGTTCGTTGTCTTTTGTAGGGGGCTTTCTCAATCATTTGTCCGATCACAGCAGAAAACTCTTCGCTTGCGCTTGTTACCTTATGTAGCGGCGATGCTTGCGCACTAACCATCTTGGAAAGAGTCTCGTCAAAGGGCTCGTCTCCCTCGACAAGCGGGTGCCTCTTTGCAAGCAGTTCGTAGGCAATGATTCCAAGCGCAAAAAAATCACTCTTGAACGAGATATCGCGCTTTAAGTTTGCAATTTGCTCTGGGCTTGCGTAGCGAGGTGTCATCGGCCCATGCGGAAACACAGTTGCTGTAACCCCTGTGGCTCCAGCTTCGCGAACTATTCCAAGATCGATGATGCTTGGAGAGCCATCAGTTTTGATTATTATGTTGTCAGGTTTTAGATCTCTATGAACGAAACGCTTCGGGTGGTCCCAAAGCGGCGTTAGAGCAGTGACCAGGTCCGCCAATAGATCAATTACAGTCTCGGGGTCACCGTATTTTTCTGGACACGCGGAAAGAGGCTCCCCATCCAAAAACTCTTCAATTGTTAGGAAAACCTTGGCGCTTAGCGGCGTCTCTGTCCTCGGGTCTTCCGTAATTAGACTGTAGTGGTAGAGTTTTGGAAACGAAATTGACTCCGTCGTCGATAGAAACTCTACTTCACGTTCATAGTAGGCGATTGCGGTGTGGCTAACATTTGCAGTCAGCTTCGCGACTATTTGTTGAGGGCAGCCATATTTTGTTGCCAGCCTAGATTTTTTATCGCCAATCTCGCAATAAAGTACGACACGTTGCCCTGATGCTTTTGCGATATCTAGCACGCTGATTTCTGGAAAAATCGCGGTTAGTAGTTCTGTGGCCCAGTTTGTGGCAGGCATATACGATCAAAATAAGGTGTCGAGCTAATAATTCTACCGCATTTGCATATTTCTAGTGAGGGCTCTTACAGTCTTGCTCCAATCTCATGTTCTGGCGGCTATGCCTAGACTGCGAAAGTTGCCAGAAAGCAGGAGCATCCTTTCGGTAGAGATATACTGGCAGTTCGATTCATTAGGGGAGAGAGCTTCAATGGCATCATACGCAGAAATCCAAGCACAGATCGCAGAGCTACAGGCTCAGGCTGAAAGGGTACGAAAAGAAGAGTTGACCTCAGCCATTGCCCAGGTCAAAGCGCTGATGGATCAACATGGAATTACCATCGAAGACCTTCAAGGTGTTACCAAGAAATCCCGTAAGACATCCCCTATAAAAGCAAAGTATCGCGATCCAGTTAGTGGTAGTGAATGGACAGGACGTGGTCGTAGTCCAAAGTGGCTAGAGGGCAAGAATAAAGACGACTTCTCAGTCTGAGGTAAGCGGGGTCTTAAAGACCCTGCTTATAAGCTAAGACAACAATCCGCTTCCTTAACAAGAAACGGATTTTTTTACGTCTGTTAATAAGCATAATGCTCACCCATTAGAGCTAGGCAGTCTATGATTAATCGGCTTCAATTGTCAAAATTTGTTTAGGCTGATAGATCAATTAAACAGATGCTGATTGGTGATTAGCATCTGTGTTGTATCTGATATTGACGACTAACGACATGCTGTTCATTGCATGATCGTTGTTCTGTTGGATAAAGTATTTTCTTACATACACTCTATGGTATGTAGAGATGATTAGCTAGTTACCTTCACTGAGCTAAGAAGACATGGATAATAAGGGAGGCGCACTTACCCTTTCTAATTTATTGAATAAAAGAACACTCAATGTCTGCCTGAAGTCTAGCCATTTCCCTCTACAACAAATCGATGATTGCGCTTGTTCAACGCAATTTCAAATTAACTTTATATGTAGAGTAAATATCATGGCTAGTTATCATTTAAGCATTAAGAGCGGCAAGCGTGGTAAGGCCGCTAAACATGCGGCTTATATTGCCCGTGAAGGGAAGCATGGACGTGCTGACAAGAAAGAAGAGTTAATTGCCACTGAGCACGGCAACCTACCTGATTGGGCATATGGCAATCCGTCGTTGTTGTGGAAAATGGCCGATCAAAACGAGCGGAAAAATGGGGCTGCCTATAGAGAACTGGAGGTTGCGTTGCCGGCAGAGCTCGCCCCGGACCAACAGGTCGCGCTTCTTCAGGCGTTTGTAAATGCTGAACTCCCTGGGAAACCCTATCAGTTAGCCATACACGAGCCTATCGCTGCGCTGGGTGGGGTGAAACAACCACACGCTCACATCATGTTTTCCGATCGCAAACCCGATGGCATCGAGCGAACCCCAAGTCAGTATTTCAAACGGCACAACCCGACGAATCCAGAGCGGGGTGGCTGTAAGAAAGACAGTGGCGGTAAAGCGCCTGAAGAACTGAAGAATGAACTGATCTCCAGGCGCGAAAGGTGGGCCAATCTCCAAAATGAGTTTCTCGAAGCCAATGGCCATCCAGCGAGCGTTGATCACCGAAGCAATAAGGATCGCGGCATTCAGGCTACGGCAGAACGTCATCTGGGGCATGTCGGCATTAAGAAGATGACGCCAGAGGAGCGGTCGGGGTATCAAAGCAAGCGTCGTTCTGCTTAAGTGCCTAACGACATCTGCCTTGATCGCTCGAGTGTTCTCCGGAAAAAACTCTTCGGGTAGTTGTGTGGAACCAGCTGTATGTGATGCTACTCAAAGCACACGGAATGGTATTGTTAAAAGTGCTACCATTGGTGCTAATGAAAACAGGAGGCGATTATGGCCCACCAAATATTGTCTGAAACGGCAGCAAGTATTTCCGAGCTAAAACGCAACCCCATGGGCACCGTTGCAGCTGGAGAGGGCTTCCCTGTGGCGATCCTGAATAGGAACGAGCCAGCATTCTATTGTGTTCCGGCTCGCGCATTCGAGAGCATGATGGATCGACTGGAGGATTTGGAATTGAATGCTGTTGCGGATGCTCGCGCAGGCCAGAAGCGAGTGAGGGTCAAGCTCGATGAGCTATGAGCTGGAGTTTCTTGAAGAGGCCTTGGCCGAATGGCACCGGCTGGATGGCTCAATCAAGGCTCAGTTTAAGAAGAAGCTGGCGGAGCGCTTAGTTGAGCCGCGACTACCATCCGCCAAGCTTTCGGGGCACCCCGACCGCTACAAAATCAAGTTGCGCAGTATCGGCTACCGGCTCGTATACGAAGTCCAGGATGATCGATTGGTCGTGCTGGTTGTTGCCATAGGCAAGCGCGACAAGAATGCGGTCTATAGGGCTGCCGAGGGGCGTTGACTCGACACGAATTCCGAGCCAAAGAAAAAGCCGGACTAGGTCCGGCTGGGTGTTGTTGTCAGCCCCTCATTCCTCAATGAGCGGGATGCTCGTGGCAAGGATGGAACGTACAGAATAGTGACTAGTGAATAATCTGAGCGCTGGTACTACCATGCTCGGGAATTTTGACGCTCAACGTAACCTTGAAATTCACTGTCTTGGTTTTGAGCATAGATATGACCGGTAACCAGGGTGGCTGACGCCCTTCTCAGAACCACTGCCCAATGCGGCAAATCTACTCATGTAAATGGAGAAAATCCTGCTATACCTGCTATTCGTAGCAGGTATAGCAGGATTCCTGTTGTTTGATCGTGGGGCCTGTGAGAAGGTACTGGCTCGGTCAAGCGAGTAGTGCCGACCTCGGTTTGGAACTACGGGAGCCTAAAGTGAACAAAAAAATACCCCCTTTGCCAGACACCCCCGTGACTCTGGACGAACCAAAAGATTCAAGCAACCCAAACCCTGGCTATCAGATTCCTAAAGAAAACATGTTTATGTTTCAGCAGTTTTCCGGAGATATTCCCATGGAAAAAATGGGAAACTTTCACTGGCGACCGATCGAGGGCGCGTTGCTGGTTTCTGGAATTAATATGGATGATGGCGGCAGTCGATTGGATGAAGATTTATTTGACGTTATGCGCCATGTGGCTAATATACCTGCCGTCCGAGTGCGCCATGCCAAGTATGTGTTTGAACAATGGTGTGAAGCCCATGACCCTGCCAAGCCTATTTCGCCAGAATATTTTCTCGGATGGTTCAAGGAGAATCCTGTTCCCCCTCTGAATTATTTGGGGCGCCCGATCAAAGCACGAATCACGGTAAATTTACCTGAATCGGATGAACAGCGGGATATCGATCCCGTAGAAATAATATCTAGTGAAGCCTTGTTGGCTAAAGTCGACAAGCTTTCGCCCGATAGTATTGGTTCATTAACCACCTCAGAAATAAGCCTAGCGTTCCAAGGCATTGGTGAATGGACTGCGGAGCAATGGTCGGAGAATATTACACGAGGCGACTGGGCGAAAGTCGATGGTGCTCTGGCTCAACCGGGGAAGCAGGGACGCAATGGTACCGCACTCTGGCGCCCGATCCGACTTGCCTTGGCTGCTCTTGGGCATGACTTGGGCGAACTTGATGACTTCGGTAAAGCGTTTCGGTATCAGGAACTACTGCAGCCTTGGCTGGAAGCGTGGCGCGAAGTGGAAGAAAACAGGAGATGGTACGACGAAAATCCGTAGGCAATATCCGTAGATTGCTTCAATAAATCTCTGAAAACGCTGACTGGCACGGGATCTCAAATCCGTAGAGGGCTGCCTGGAACGTTACGGAAATTATGGTTTTGGCACGCGAATGCGCAGAAGTCATCGGTAAGCAGCACGCTTCCGGTGTTGCTTGATGCATTGGCGTGCTTTTTAACTTTCCGAGGAGATTCACATGCTTCGCCGCAATACCAGTCACTCCACGCCGAGTGTCGTTTATGGAACGACAGAGCAATTCGCTTCCAGCCAATTGGTTCGCGCCCAGTCCGTTCGCAAACGTTTGTGCCTGACGGGCAGTTACTTCGGGGTTGTTCCCGAAAAACTGCCCAGTGGCCGTCTCCGTTGGCCGTTAGGGGGTTAAGCCATGGCTATTTACAATCCAGACAATTTTCCGATTGATGCCTTGCCGCCGTTGCTCCGCGATGCGGTACTAGACTTGCATGAGGTGATCAAGGCACCGATCCCGATTGCCGTGGCCTCGGTCTTGGCTGCCTTGAGCCTGGTTGTTTCGGGACGCCATCGTGTGAAGCGCTTCAATGGCATTGTTACCGGCTTGGCGCTGTACCTTCTCATCATTGCAGAGTCTGGCGAACGCAAGACGTCATCTGACAACTTGGCGATCCTTCCGCTGCTGGAGTTCGACGAACAATTGCTGGCGCGCTGGCGGGAAGCGTTCGCAGAATACCAAGCGGCGATGACTATCTGGGCGACTGAGCGCAATGGGGCGAAGATCGCATTGAAACGCGCCATCGCGGCGGGCTCAGACTGCGAGATGCAGAGGCGGCGCTTGATGGACGTGCTTGAGCGCCAGCCGGTGGAGCCCGTACGTCGCTCGCTCATCCTTCGGGATATTACGCCCGATGCTTTGATCCAGCGCCTCAGCGTCCAGCCGACAATCAGCGTCTTCTCCAGCGAAGGTGGTGCGTTATGCAGTGCCCGGACGTTTAACAATTTGGGACTTTTCAACATCATATGGGAATCCGGGAGCCTGTCGGTCGATCGGAAGAGTCAAGCACCCTTGGTGGTCAAGGACCCGAGCCTAACGCTATCCGTTATGATTCAAGAAGGTCCGCTGAAACAGTTCTCAGAGAACAAAGGTGCCCAGGCACGCAATAGCGGATTTATGGCAAGGTGCTTGGTATCCCAGCCGACCTCGACACAGGGCCAGCGTTTCGAATACAGCGCCTCCGAGATTCAGACCGAAGGGCTGGCAAGGTTCCACACCAGGATTCGCGAACTGTTAGAAGTGGGCTTCGGGGCCCAGCATGATCCGAACGCCGCGAAGCGCCTGCTCCAATTCGACTACTCGGCCAAGGAGTGCGCACGGGAGTACACCAATTCAATCGAAATGCACTTGCAACCGAATGCATTGCTGTCCGATGTCCGTGATGCGGCATCGAAAATCGCCGACAACATGGCGCGGTTGGCAGGCCTGTTCCATCTCTGCAATGACCCCGAGTTAAACGAAATACCCAGTGCGACAGTGAAGCAGGCATGTGCGGTCAGCGATTGGTACCTCGGAGGTTTCAAGCGCGTTTTTGGCGAGGTGAATATTGTTCCCGGCTGGCAGCAGGACGCCGAGTTGCTTCGCAATTTCTTGTTCGAAATGGCAATGCGCCAAAATTGCTGGCAGTTTCGCCAGAACGATCTCCGTCAGTATGCGCCGAATCGCCTGCGGAACCAGCGCTTCGCGGCAGCACTCCAAGTCTTGGCGAACTGGGGCGTAGTCCGGTTCTACTACGTCGGGAAAGTTCGCTGGATTCAGATTGTTCAGGTCACCTCGACTGCGCCCATGATGCCGATGGTCGCGCAAGCGAAGCCTGTTACGCCAAATTTATTTGCGTCTTGAGTCTTGATAGTGGGGCTTGTCTGCTGAGCCCTGTGCTAACAAATATTACGGCCATTGCGCTCCCCTGCGATGGCCGTAGCTTATCTACGCTTGAACTGTGATGTTTTGGTTTTGTTCTTTTCTGTGTCTTGGCGCCGTTTCTGATTTGCTCAATTGCACGATACTTTACGTTTCGTGCTTCATTTTCTTCGGGTTGAAGGCTTTTTTCCATTGGCTATAGCGTCTAAGCGCTGTTCCCAGGCTGCCAAGGCGGCACGCTTTTCTGCTATGTATTCCCATCGGTCATAGTGGGCTGCCTGTACCCCAGAAAGGCCATGGCTCAGAAGTTGGCCGCGGGTATCCTTGTTAATTTTCAAACCAGCCAGCATCGTTTCACAAGTCCGACGAATATCACGCAGGTCGAATGCTTCACCCTTCATGGTTTTGCAGATTTCGGCTGCACGTTTACCTGGAGTTGTATCGACCAGTTGTGTCTTCCCGGATGATGAGAATAGCCAAAGTTTGCTGTGCACAGCTTCTCTGTCTTCCTTCTTGGTTCTGGCCGCTTCCAGGCTATGGGCGCGCTCTATCAATTTCTCCACAATGGCGGCGGCCTTCGGTGCCAGTGGCAATAGATGTTCACGAGGGGTGGTGCGCCTTCCCTTGCTATCCCATAAGCGAAGCGTTTGTGTTTCCTGATCGTAGTCGCTTGCCTTAGCGCGTAGTAATTGCGCCATTCTTTGCCCGCCAGAGAACAGGGCTAGCTTTAATGCTTGGTCAGATAGGTTCGTGTCAGATAGGGCAGCAAGGTAGGTTTTCAGTTCCTCGGCATTCAGCGTACGGTTGCCTCGTTGCACGGCGATAGTGGCGATGATTTCAGCGGGATTGTCCTTTACGCCATAGGCGATCAGTTCGGATGGCAGCTTGGCGTCGAAACGGGCTTTTCTGGCCGCGTTGAATGCGGCTGATAGATAGCTTCGAAGTACCCCTGCTGTTCGCTCCTTGCCTTGCTCAATCACTTTCCGAATCATTGTGGCCGCGTGATCTGAATCTATCTCTGAGGCGGGTAGGGTGGCGATGTCAGGGAACGCCTCGAATACATGCACATTCAAGATTGAACGGGCTTGCCGAGCGCTATCTGTCTTGCCCTTGGCTTTCAGGTGGTCACAGTAGGCGCAGCAAAGGGCCTTTAGGGTGTATTGCTTCTTCCCATCTGTCGCTGCTTGCTCAGCTTCTTTGGCAGCGATTTCAGCAGCTTTGGCTGCTGCCTTCTCTCGCTCAAGTTCTCTTGGGTCGATTCCCTTGTCGATCAGCGTTTGCAGTCGGCGCGCTTCTTCACGTGCGTCGTCCAAGTTCCATACGTTAGTTGATCCGATGGTGATGCGGAGCGGTGTGCCGCTCAGTTTCCCAGCATAGACGAACGACTTTGCTCCGGCAGGGGTAGTGCGAACGCATAGCTGCTTCGGGTCGTCGTCAAAGGCATAGGTCGCTTGATTTCCAGGTGGCGGTTGCAGTTTGCGGATGCGTTCAAGCGTTAGGTGCAGTCGTTCTGTATTGCGAGCCATGACGATACTCCTTGGGGGGCGGGAGCAATGGAATAGTGCTTTAAATCATTTGCTCCCCCATTGCTCCCGAGTGTATCAACGTAGCTCAACATAAAGCAACCTGTTGATTACAAAAATTAACGTATTTACAATGTATTAATGCTTTTTTGCTACTGGAGTCAATCTGTATCAATGCTGATAATCGTCTGTGTTTGATGATTTGTAATCATCAGGTAGCGGTTCGATTCCGTTCGGGGGCACCAGTAAAATCAAACAGTTAAGCCATTCTTCGGAATGGCTTTTTTGTTTTCTGGGTGTCGTGCAGGCGCCTTGTTGGCTTTTGCGGTCAATTTGTCTCCAGTGGGCCGGTCACAGATTTTCCGAATCATACCTGCATGAGAGGGCGTGTTGAGTGACTTGGCGCTATCCCGGTAGTGTTTGGCCCAAGCAATCGTCAATCTTCATACCCATTCTCAAAATAGGGGTAATATTCCGACGTCCTATTTTTGAGGAGCGTCCTGATGTTTTTCAATAAGCTCAGCGGCCTTGTTCACGGCACGCATGCCTCATCGCCAAGCCATCGCTTTGTCGAAAAAGTGGTTGCTGCCCTGGGTGAATCGATTACCGAGGCGAACAACTTCGAGTCAGTCCTGGCGCATGCATTACATTCTGCCGAGTTGTACTACTACCGGCAGATTCAGGCGATTCCCGGCCCGTTCGAAATTGCGATCAGCGAGCCTTGTAACAATTCCTTCTTCCACACGATCTTTAATGCACCAGAGGATGTGCATGCTGCTCTGGGCAGGAGCATCGAGGTTAGAGACTTTCTCCCTGCGCTGGTAAGGGATGGCAAGCTTGAGTTCTTCGGTCTCCTCGGTTTTCGTGAGAAAGCGGCCGGCGAAAATGAGACGGAGCGGCGATTTGCCGATCATACGATTCGCAGCATTGGCCATTCTGAAGAATATTGTCGGGAAAGCCTGCGCAACTCTTGCCTGCACCGCCTGCTGGGGCAGTTTCGCGAGCATGTTGAAACCTTGCGTAGCAGGGGGCGGCTTTTGAAAACGGAATGGAATATCGAGAATAGCGCCAATGCTGTGCTGGCTGGCGACGATCAGGCACCGGGGTTTATTCTGGCCGAGCATGCCTTGCAGCCTGACAATCTGCTGAAAGGATTGGTGGCTTGGTTGGATGCCCCGGAAAATCATCTGCGCATTGAGTCGAGCCATGTTGCTGTGGCCGACCAAAGGGGGGGCAGGACCGAGTTGCCGGTCATGCGCTGTGCCGACCGGCGCCATTGGGTGGTCAGCCTGGTCCAGCTTCAGGTTCGGGAAGCTTTGAATGCGCTGGCCAGTGAATCCCGCTGCCATCGCTACATTCTTGTTTAGGGCTTGGGCGCATCCGTGGTCAGTGGTTGAGTTGAATCGCGCATCCACTGGGAATTTCAATTTTGGCCGTTTTTTCCGGTTGACCGTGGGAGCGAACTGCCGCTAAGTCCTGCGTTGCTGGCCCACTTGGCCTCGGGTGCCGGAAGTGGTCATTCCGTCATGCTGCCATGGCCAAGGCGGTGCGATAGCTGTTTTGAGGCTTCGAGCATAGCCTTGGCTACGGGACTGTCCCATTCCACGTTAAATTCACCGATTGAACCCAGAGAGGTAATCGCTGCAACCATACTGCCGGTGTGATCGTAGACCGGGGCGCTGAAGCCGTTGATGCCTGGCGTCAGGCTGCCTGACGCGCGACTAATCCCATGTGAGCGAATTTCAGTCAGGTTTTTCTCCAACTGCCGGCGAACGGTCGTAATTGCCGTTTTACTTATGTCAGAGATTTCCTTTAACTCTTCGTCCAGCATTTTCTTTAGAAATGGCGAACGGTAGAAGGCAGCGAAGGCTCTTCCTGTTGCCGAGTTGCACAGCGGCAAAATGGTTCCGGCACGAAGGGTGATTGTTATCGGGCCGCCGGCATCAACGATTCGAACAATGGTTGCCCCGTGGTTTCCCCATACGGCGAGAGCAACGGTCTCCTGAATGTCTTCGCAGAGGGTTTCAAGGATTGGACCGGCCAGGCGGACAGGATCGAGACGCCCGAGTCCTGAAAGTCCCAGTTCAAGTGCGTATGCTCCCAGGTCGTACCGGCCGCTACTGTTATCTTGCTCCACGATGCCAATGCGCAGAAAGCTGACCATGTATCGATGCGCTTTGGCGGCAGGCATCCCGGCCCCTTTCGCGATGTCGCGCAACATCATTGGGCGATTGGTTGCTGCCAGCACATTCAAAAGTCGAAATCCAACTTCAATGGACTGAATTCCCTGACGGTCGCTTGCTACTTTTGTGGCCATGGTGATTTTGATCGAAGGAAAGTATCCATTTTATGCATCTATGAGCCCTTTGAGGTGGCGAATATAATGACCCCGCAAATATATAAGGGGAGGTCATATGCGGGCAGTGCTGGTTGCAAATCCGAAGGGTGGGGCTGGCAAGACAACGCTGGCGACGAATCTGTCGGGCTACTTTGCTAATAAAGGTAAGAAGACGACCTTGTGCGACCTGGATCGCCAACAGTCCTCGCTGCGTTGGATGGCGTTTCGAGATCCAGTATTGCCGGCAATTACAGGTTACTTTGCCGGGAACCAGATTTCCCTGAATTTGCCCAAGGAGGCAGACTGGGTCGTGGTTGATGCACCGGCCGGTTTGCAGGGGTACAAGTTGTCTGACTATCTAAGGACGGTCGACAAGGTGATTGTGCCGTTAGTACCTTCAGTTTTTGATATGGCCGCTACGGAAGATTTCCTGAATTCAATCCGTAGTGAAATGCGTGGCCAGCGGGTAAAGGTTGGAATCGTGGCGATGCGGGTTGATCCGCGTACCCGGGCAGCTGGGATGCTTGAAGAATTCCTGAAGCACTTCGATATTCCTATCGTTGCCTACTTGAGAAATACACAGAACTACGTAAATGTGGCGGCGGCCGGGGCAACAGTATTTGATCCGCCACGGGCGAAGCATCGAAGGGATGTTGATCAGTGGTCCTCCCTAGTTGAGTGGGTCGAAAAGAAATAGTCCCCTTTTTTTCAATTGTTCTTGACGCACTGCTACATCCTCTGGATAATGCGCCCTCTTCTGACGGACGCGGGATGGAGCAGTTGGCAGCTCGTCGGGCTCATAACCCGAAGGTCGCAGGTTCAAGTCCTGCTCCCGCAACCAAGCAAGTGAGTTTTTAAGTATTTCTCGCTTGCTGGGCCGAAAGAAAAAATTTCAGGATTGTTTCTGAAAAGCTTGACGGGTGGTGAGAAGTTCTTCATAATCTTGCCTCTCCGCTGCAGACGAAGCGAAAGCGACGGCGCAGTGAAGTAAGAAGCTCTTTAACAATTTGGACAACCGATAGGTGTGGGTGCCTTGATGCGAAGCGACGCAAGTCGCAAAAAGTATTAAA
>JBAQOL010000022.1:0-8403 GCA_049304775.1 Ferribacterium limneticum | reverse complement strand
TGATGCCGAAGGTGACGGTGACGCCGGTTTCGGCCAGGGTGACGGCGCGGCTGACGGCGTCACGGAAGGCGGCGCCGTCGGCGATGTCGTGGTCGGCCGGCATGACGACGAGGACCGGGTCTTCGCCATCACGCACCGCCCACAGGGCAGCCAGGGCGAGGGCCGGGGCGGTGTTGCGGCCGAAGGGTTCAAGCAGGACCGAGCCGTGCAGACCGAGGGTGCGGACTTGTTCGGCGACGACGAAGCGGTGTTCTTCGTTGCAGACGAGCAGCGGCCCCGCCATGTCGGCCAGGCCGCCGAGGCGGGCTACCGTGGCTTGCAGCATCGATTGTTCGCCGACCAGCGGCAACAACTGCTTCGGGTATTTCTCGCGGGACAAGGGCCATAGACGCGTGCCGGAACCACCGGAGAGTACGACGGGGAGAATCTGGGTCATGAACATCCACACCTATAAAAAACGTTGATTGCTACGGTCAACCGGAAAAATTGGCTAAAAATAAAATCTGCCCAGGCACCAAAAGCGCCGCACTTTTCCGATCTTGCTAAAACCACCCTGAAGAAGCCAGCATCTGGCACTCAACCCAAAGCCAGCTCGACCTTGCGCCCAGCCCTCGCTGCCAGCGTAATCAGCATGTCGATACTGAATTTTTCCCACTTGCCGCGAACCAAATCAGAAATACGTGACTGACCAACGCCTAATCGCTCGGCAGCCTGCTGCTGTGTCCAGCCTTGATCGGCAATTTCTTTACGCAAACTGGCCATCAGATCAGCCCGCAGTTTCAGAAGCACAGCTTCCTCATCCGAGAAGCCGATATCCGTGAAAACATTGCCGCTTGATTCGGTAAGCTTGCTCATATCAACCTCCAATCTGCTTGTATCGCTTTGCTGCCAGTTCGATGTCTTCAAGTCGAGCTAACCAAGCAAAGCGATTTCATAAAGTGAACCATACAAGCACTTAGATATCCATCAATAAGCCACGGTTCCATCATGGCCTGAAGTAAGCCTCAGATCACTCCCCAACCGCATCACGAAACCGCTGCCCCGCCGCATCCTTCGCCGACAGCAGCGGTTCGCCTTCAAGCTGCCAGTCAATCGCCAGATCCGGGTCGTTCCACGCGATGCAGCGCTCATACGCTGGCGCGTAGTAATCGGTGGTTTTGTAGAGAAACTCGGCCGTTTCGGAGAGCACAACAAAGCCGTGCGCCAGGCCGGGCGGAATCCACAATTGGCGTTTGTTGTCCGCCGACAGCAATTCACCAACCCACTGGCCGTAGGTTTTCGACCCTTTGCGGATGTCGACCGCAACATCGAAGACTTCGCCCTGCACCACGCGCACCAGTTTGCCTTGCGGATGTTGCACTTGATAGTGCAGGCCGCGCAGCACGTTGCGGGCAGATTTGGAGTGGTTGTCCTGGACGAAGGTCACATCCAGCCCGGTGGCCTCCTGAAAGACCTTCTGGTTGTAGCTCTCATAGAAAAAGCCGCGGTCGTCACCAAAAACCTTGGGATAGAGCGCGATCACATCCGGAATGGCGGTGGGTATCGCGCGCATCAGAACACCCGTTCCTTGAGCAAGCCCATCAGGTACTGGCCGTAAAGGTTCTTGATCATCGGCTGGGCCAGTTTTTCGAGCTGGCCGGCATCGACCCAACCCTTGCGGAATGAAATCTCTTCCGGACAAGCTACTTTGAGGCCTTGGCGCTTTTCGATGGTGGCGATGAACTGGCTGGCGTCGAGCAGGCTTTCATGGGTGCCGGTGTCGAGCCAGGCATGGCCGCGGCCCATGACCTGAACGTTCAACTGCTGGCGCTCGAGATAGACGCGATTGACGTCGGTGATTTCCAGCTCGCCACGGGGCGACGGCTTGAGGTCACGCGAAATGTCGAGCACCTGGTTGTCGTAGAAATAAAGGCCAGTCACCGCGTAATTGGACTTCGGCACCGTCGGCTTTTCTTCGAGGCTGATCGCCTGCCCTGCCTTATCGAACTCAACCACACCGTAACGTTCCGGATCATGCACGTGGTAGGCGAAGACCGTGGCGCCGCTTGTCTGGGCACCGGCTTCACCGAGATCATTGGCAAACTCATGGCCGTAGAAAATGTTGTCACCGAGGACCAGCGCGCTGTCGCCATTGCCGACAAAATCGCGACCGATGATGAACGCCTGGGCCAGGCCATCCGGGCTGGGCTGGATGGCGTATTGCAGATTGAGGCCCCACTGGCTGCCGTCGCCGAGCAACTGCTGAAAGCGTGGCGTGTCCTGCGGCGTCGAGATGATCAGGATGTCCCGAATCCCGGCCAGCATCAGCGTCGTCAGCGGATAGTAGATCATCGGCTTGTCGTGGATCGGCAGCAGCTGCTTGGAAACGGCCAGGGTGACCGGGTAGAGACGGGTGCCGGAACCGCCGGCCAGGATGATGCCTTTACGCATGATGCTTTCCTAATTTGGAGATGTAATGATGAATTCGGGTTCTGGTTGGTAAAACCGAAACCCCTCCCCAGCCCTCCCCTTGACAGGGGAGGGAGCCTGATCGCGCGCGATTTGGGTTGCTCCTCCCCTGATAAGGGGAGGCCGGGAGGGGTTTGATCGGCAAGCAGACCACGAACAGTTTCTAGAGAATCTGCTGCAAAACATGATCCAGCCCGCTCCGCCAATCAGGCAGTTCCAGCCCGAAGGTCTGGCGCAGGTGGCTCGTGTCGAGTCGGGAATTGCTCGGCCGGGGGGCCGGTAGCGGGTAATCGGCGGTGGTGATCGGCAGAATCTCGTCGGCCGTCAGCTTGAGCGGCTTGCCCGCGGCCTGCGCAGCGCGCACCACCGTCTGCGCGTATTCGTGCCACGTCGTGCAACCACCGGCGACCAGGTGATAAAGGCCGAACGGGAAGCCCACCCTGCCCTCGCGCTGGTAGCGCCCGAGCACCTGCGCCGTCACGTCCGCCAGCAGCGCAGCCGAAGTCGGCGCGCCGAACTGGTCGGCGACGATCTTCAAGCCATCGCGCTCGGCCGCCAGACGCAGCATGGTCTTGGCAAAATTGCCGCCGTGTGCGCCAAAAACCCAACTCGTGCGAAAGATCAGGCAATCCGCCCCGCTCGCCTGCAAAGCCTGCTCACCGGCCAGCTTGGTCTGGCCATAAACGCTTTGCGGGTTGGGCGCATCGCTTTCGAGGTAAGCGCCGGGCTTGCTGCCGTCGAAGACATAGTCCGTCGAGTAATGGATGACCAGCGCGCCAAGACGGGCTGCCTCCTCACCGAAGACACCGGGCGCCGTGCCGTTGATGGCTCGGGCCAGCGCCGGCTCGGCTTCCGCCTTGTCCACCGCCGTGTAGGCAGCCGGATTGATGATCACCTGCGGCTTGACCTCGGCTACCAGCCGACGGATGGCGTCCGGATTGGACAGATCACAGTCCGCCAGATCAACCACAACCACCTCGCCGAGCGGCGCCAAAGCCCGCTGCAACTCAAAACCAACCTGGCCGTTCTTGCCTGTCAGAAGGATTCTCACGGTGCACTCCTGCTACCCAGCTCAGGGCATGTACAGCATCCGAATTCAATTTTTCGCATCAACGAACCTTTACCCAGAAATAGCCCACTACGGCTAAGGAAACACGAATATTCAAAAGGAATTTTCCACCTTGAGCCAATCGCCAAAACCCTCATCCGGAAACTGCCGCCCAAGCGCGACCAAGCCGCGTTGCGCTCGCGTAGCCCACCCCTTGCCACGCCTCAGAAGATCGGCCCACGCCTCCTCCACCTCCCATGGACGCACCTCCTTCAGCGCCGACAGCAATAGTCCGGCCTGCATCAGATCCTTGCTCGACTTGGACTGAAACGCGCCCTCCCGCTCACCGGCGACGATCAGTTTGTGCAAGGCGTAGCGTGCGGGATGAGGGACATTGACCGTGGTAGCGCTATCCCCGCAAAGCAAGGCCGTCTGCTGCACGTTTTCCAGCGAAAACTCCATGAAACGCAGCGGCTGAAGCGTCACATGCAAGTCAGGATGCTCAAATGGCACCTCCCCCGAACGTCCGACTGTCGTCAGGAAATCAAGCCGGAACTCCTTCTCGTTCGGAATCAGGTACGCCCCCCCGGTCTTGCCAGACAACCCGGCAATCGGCAAGAACCCCATATTCAAGGACTGAATCGCCTCATGCGTCTGGACCTGGCAATTAGGCGCCAAGGCCAGTGAAATGCTTTTTCCCGCATGCGCAAAATCAATATCCTGCGTTCGCGCCGCATCGGCTCCACCCCAGCGTACGCCAAGCATGTTGCCGTACACCACGAAAGCATGCGTCCCGATCAACACGCCGCCTGCCTTGAAAAACCCATACTCGGCAAGGCGCCGTAGCACCCGGTAATGGCGCGGCAGAATCTCCGCACACCCGAGCACCGCAGCCGAACGCACCAAAGGACCCAACGACTCTGCCGCGGCTGGCTCCCCCGCCCGCGCGATCAAGGCCTGAACCGCCTCGCCTTCGGGGCCGACAAAAACCTGCCGGCGAACCCCGGCTGGCTCGGTATATTGGTAGTACCAGTACTTGTGACCCTTGACCGATTTCGCGACAAAAGACCCCGGAAGATCGGCCACCGAGCGCATGTGCTCAATAGAAAGCGCAACCTCTACGACCTGTGAAAAGGCCGTCTGGGCAGTCATCGAAAGGGGCTGGAACATCATCCGGTTATACTCAATAAAAATTTATTCGAGTATAACAAACGCGCAGATGCATTCAACATTGCCCAGTGGCGCCAAAGCCCCCTGCAGTTCAAAACCAACCTGGCCGTTGCTGCCTGTCAGAAGAATTTTCATGATCAGGCGCTGTACTGCTTGCCAACCCAGTTCTGGTAAGCGCCACTGGTCACATTGGTCACCCAGGCCTGGTTATCGAGATACCACTGCACTGTCTTCTTGATGCCAGTCTCGAAGGTTTCAGCCGGCTTCCAGCCGAGTTCGCGTTCGATCTTGGTCGCGTCGATGGCGTAGCGGCGATCATGCCCCGGGCGGTCGGTGACGTAGGTGATCTGTTCGACGTACGGCTTGCCGTCAGCCCGCGGGCTAAGTTCGTCGAGGATGGCGCACAGCGTATGCACGACATCCAGATTCGGCTTCTCGTTCCAGCCGCCGACGTTGTAGGTCTCGCCGACCTTTCCAGCTTCGAGCACGCGGCGGATGGCGCTGCAGTGATCCTTGACGTAGAGCCAGTCACGAATCTGCTGGCCATCGCCGTAGATCGGCAGCGGCTTGCCGGCCAGGGCGTTGTGGATGACGAGCGGGATGAGCTTTTCCGGGAAGTGGTAGGGACCGTAGTTGTTGGAGCAGTTGGTGGTCAGCACCGGCAGGCCGTAGGTGTGGTGGTAGGCGCGCACCAGATGGTCGCTCGCTGCCTTGCTCGCCGAATACGGGCTGTTCGGCTCGTACTGGTGGGTTTCGGTAAAGGCCGGATCATCCTTGGCCAGCGAACCATAGACTTCGTCGGTCGACACATGGAGAAAACGGAATTCATTTTTGGCCGTTTTTTCCAGTTGACCGTGGAAAGCCCGCACCGCCTCAAGCAAACGGAAGGTGCCGACGATATTGGTCTGGATGAAGTCTTCCGGGCCATGAATGCTGCGGTCGACGTGCGATTCGGCAGCAAAATTGACCACCGCCCGCGGCTGGTGCTCGGCCAGCAGCTTCGAAACCAGATCGAAGTCGCCAATGCTGCCCTTGACGAAAATATGCCGCGCATCGCCATCGAGCGAAGCGAGGTTCTCAAGGTTGCCCGCATAGGTCAGGTCATCAAGGTTGATGACCGGCTCGTCTGACTGGGCCAGCCAATCCAACACGAAATTACTGCCAATAAAACCTGCTGCACCGGTAACTAAAATCATGACTGCTCCATCAAAAATAAATATTCATTTGGCAATTATTTCACGATCCTTCTGCCGATCGCCCACAGCATCGCGCCCAATTCGCGCATCGCTCACTCATTCAACTCATAACTGGTACTACGCCCACCCGCCGCCGACTTGCGCAAAACCCCGCGGGCCAGCAAGTCGGTGATGTCGCGCAGCGCGGTGTCAGGCGAGCATTTGGCAATAGCCGCCCACTTGCTACTGTTGAGCTTGCCATCAAAGCCATCCAGCAGCCGATTGAGCAGCTTTACCTGACGCTCGTTCAAGGGTGCAGTCGCCCAGCGTTGCCAAAAGCGCGTCTTGACCAGAACAGCATCCAGCGTGTGCTGCGCAGTGTTAACCGCCGTCGCCAGATTTTCCAGAAACCACTTGAGCCACGACGTCACGTCGAGCGAACCCTTTTGCGTCTGCTCCAGGATGGCGTAGTAATCACGGCGCTCGCGCTGGATCTGCGCCGACAAACTGTAAAAACGCTGCGGACTGCCATCGGCACGCGCCAGCAACAAATCACCAATCGCCCGGGCGATGCGGCCATTGCCATCGTCGAACGGATGCAGCGTCACAAACCACAAGTGGCCAAGACCAGCCTTCAGGATCGGGTGATCTTTTGAGCTGCCATTCGCCCACGCGATAAAACGCGCCACCTCCACCGCCAATTGACCGGCCGGCGGCGCCTCAAAATGAACCCGCTGCCGCCCGATCGGGCCGGACACCACTTGCATGGGACCATTGGCATCGTCACGAAAGGTGCCGACATGGATTTGGGAAAGCCCGCTGTAACCGGTGGGGAACAAAGCCGCATGCCAGCCAAACAACCTGTCGATGGTCAGCTCAGCCGCGCACCGAGCCGTCGCGTCCAATACCAGCTCAACGACACCTTCAACATGACTATCGATCGGCGCCAGGGCGCCGATATCCACGCCCAGGCGTCGAGCAATCGACGAACTAACCGACTCGGCATCAAGTCGCTCGCCCTCAATCTCGCTCGTCCTGATCACATCCTCTGTCAACGCCGCCAAGCTCGCCTGATCGCGCAAGGCCATGCCAACGTCGGCCAAACGGCCAAGCAACAAGCCCTGGGCACGACTGACGTCAGCCAGTGGCTCAGCCAGAGCGGCCAGATCATAGCGCCAGTCCGGCCAGTCACCGGCCTGCCAGATGTAAGTGTTGTCGCCGCTAGTCATGTGCAGATTATGGAGCCCACTCTTCGTCAAGGCAAACCATTACCCGCAAAAAATGCGGAGAATAAACGAACTATTCTCCGCACTGAACATCATCAACACCGCATTTCAAAATCAGCCCAAATTTCCGGTTGACCGTAGCAAGCCTATTTAGCGCCGCCAGCCATGTCAGTGAGCTGGCCAGAGATCAATTGCCGGAATATCTCGGGCATGATGCAGCACTCTTGCGACCACAACCCCATGTTCCCCCGGAAAGTAGAACAGGATATACGGAGTAGAAGTTGGCCAGCTCCGTATCCCAGGCGCGAGTTCGTTTCTTTCCCGCCCCATCAGTGGCTGATCAAGCAAGCGGACCGCCTCTGCTTCAATTTGGTCAAGCATGCGATCTGCGGCCGAAACGCTATCTTCGGCAACGTACAGCCAAGCCTCCAGCAAGTCATTCTCGGCACTTGCAGAATAAGACAGACTCGCCATTAGCCTGCTTTCGGTGTAGCCATGATCGCCCTGCCGCGCGCCTTGATACTGGACATATCGATCTCACGCACACGCCCGGCGTTTATGTCGGCGACACCCTGGGCAATATCCCCCTTGAGCGCCGACAAATTCGCGGCCTGAACGCTCTGATAAGCCTCGAACAAGCGCAGCGCCTCCCGGATCACTTCACTGGCAGAACTATAAAGTCCTGACTCGACATGCTGGCGCACACGGTTTTCAAGCTCAGGCGGCAAAGATACGTTGAGGGACATTGCAGACTCCAAAGTTATGTCAGACATTGCCATTCTATGCCACTACAACCAAAAAACCAGCGGCTTCACTCACCACCATAGCAACGAAGAAATTTAAAAATCAGTCGAAAATTCCGGTTGACCGTAGCAAACCCATTCCTCGCCGCCAGCCTGAGCGGCCGCCCCTCAACTCCGCCCGTAAGTATCCTCAAAGCGCACGATATCGTCCTCGCCGAGGTAGCTGCCGGACTGCACCTCGATCATTTCGAGCGGGACGATGCCGGGGTTTTCCAGGCGGTGGGTGACGCCGAGCGGGATGTAGGTTGACTGGTTCTCGGAGACGAGGAAGGTTTCTTCGCCCTTGGTCACGCGGGCCGTGCCGCTGACGACGATCCAGTGTTCGGCGCGGTGGTGGTGCATTTGCAGGGACAGGGTGCCGCCGGGTTTGACGCCGATGCGTTTGACCTGGAAGCGTTCGCCGGCGTCGACGCCGTCGTACCAGCCCCAGGGGCGATAGACCTTGCGGTGCCATTGGGCGATGCTGCGTTTGTCGGCTTTGAGGCGGTCGACGATCTTTTTGACGTCTTGCGTGGCGTCGTGATGGACGACGA